>JANQPX010000035.1 GCA_028285265.1 Geminicoccaceae bacterium | reverse complement strand
GACACCTCCAGCTAAAAAGCTAAAGGTGTTACCCATGTCTCCGGAACGAAATGTCACCTATGTCTCAAGTCGGGCAAGTGTCCAGACAACCCATTGAATTTAAACGAAACCTCGGGAAGCCCCTACAGGGCACGACCGGTCGGTCATGGTTCCTACCGTCATTGATTGTCGAACTCCCTCAGCATTGAACGCCTTTTGACGACACGGCCTGTTCGCAGCCTATCCGTTTTATGCAGCTGATTTCCTCGTAAAATCTCCGGACAGACCGTATCTAGGTCAGGCTGCAGCCTGACGATCGCATCGCTGTCATTCCGCGAACATTACGCAGGCTTCATGTTTCTTCCACATCCACACAATCAAGAGGCTGCCATACCGGTGGTCGATGCTTAGGACTGGCAAAGGGATTGAGACGATGGATGTGATCGATCGCTTCGAGCACTTTTACCAAGGGCCCGCCACCGGGAGCCTGGATCAGCTTGCCGATGTCTATGACGAACAGGTCGTGTTTATCGATCCTGTGGCCGAGCATGTGGGGCTGGCGGCCCTCAACAGGTATTTCCGAAGCCTGATGAGCAGATGCCAATCTTGTAGCTTTGACGTGACCACGCATCGTCAGGACTCATCTCTCGCTTTTGTCTCATGGATCATGAGGTTCGAGCATGCGCAGCTTCGCCAGGGCAAGCCGATACGTGTCCATGGGATGAGCCAGATTACGATTGCCGATGATCGTATCGTGCAGCAGCGTGACTACTATGACATGGGGGCGATGGTTTATGAGAATGTGCCATTGCTCGGCTTTGTCGTCACGGGGCTTCGACGGAGGATGGCGCAATGAAGCGTATGCTGATTACCGGCGCAAGCTCCGGTATTGGTGAGGCGACGGCGTTTCGGGCCGCGCGTGATGGTTGGCAGGTCATTGCTTGTGGTCGAAACAAAGCGAAGTTAACGGAGATGCGTTTCAAGCACCCTAACATCATCCCGCTGGTTTTCGATGTCACGGATCTCGAACAGTGCCAAAAGGCACTTCGAGGGGTCGAGGCCAACGTGGTGCTTTTAAATGCCGGTAATTGCGAATATGTCGACGCCGATGCTTGGGACAGCGCCATGTTTGAGCGGGTCTTCCAAACCAACTTCTTTGGTGTTGTCCATTGTCTCGACGCCTTGTTGCCCAGCCTTAAAAGCGGCACGCAGCTGGTCTTCGTCGATAGTTTGGCACGCCTGCTGCCGTTCACACGAAGCCAAGCCTATGGGGCAAGTAAGGCCGCGCTGTTTTATCTGGCAAAAACGCTGGATGTCGACCTGACCGACCGTGGCATTCGTGTGCAGACGATTTCACCGGGCTTCGTCAAAACACCGCTGACCGATCGAAACGATTTCGCCATGCCGATGCGTATTGGCGCAAGCGAAGCGGCGATTGCCATCATGCGCCACATCGAACGGGGAACCCAGACCGGTTACTTCCCCACGATCTTCGCCATGATCCTGCGTGCTTTGTCGATGCTACCCATGGCGCTTCAAATCCCGATCTGCCGACGACTGAAAGTGAAGTCGGCGAGTGCCGCTCTTTAGGCCAGGGACAACAGGATCCGAAACTTGATGCCATTCAGGGGGCCTATCAACTCCAACTGTGGAGATGTCAATGCGAAGGCTGAGCTATCCAAAATGGCTGAACTTTCTCTTGTTTCAGGCGATCTGGTTCGCTGCCATCCTCGGACGCGAGTCGTGGGAGTGGGTGGTTGCCATGCTGGTGCTGGTGCACCTCGTCCTAATCACGGATCGCACCAAGGAACTGATGGTGATCCTCCCTTGCGCAGCCATCGGCATTGCCGTTGATTCATTGTTCACGCTTTTCGGTGTCTTCATCTTCGATCCGATCCCGTCAGTGTTGCCAATCCCCTTTTGGCTGATCGGCATTTGGCTCGGCTTTGTCGCGACCTTTCGCCATAGCATGAGCTACCTCTTGGCAAAGCCGCTCATCGCCATTCCCGCTGGCGCGATCGCAGCGCCGCTAAGCTATCTCGCCGGCATGGGTCTAGGGGCGGTCAGTTTTGGGTTAGATACTGCGATGACGGCAATCATCATTGGCCTGACGTGGGCCGGTTTGATGGCCGTGTTTATCCGAATCGGACGATCGAATGCGCCGTCGCCATCGCCGTCTAACGTCGCGTTGATCTGAGGCGAACGAGATCGTCCCCATCGGTATCATGGTTACTTCAAGGAAATACGACATGCGTAGGTCTGCCTTCTTGAGCCTTATCTTCAGTCTTGCCTTGGTGAGCCAGGCCGCTGCCGATCTTCGCACGGCCAGGCAGCAAATCCCCGACGCCGAATTGGTCGGGCAAGGTCGGCTGACGTTCCTGTTCTGGAGCGTGTTCGACGCGGCGCTCTATGCGCCAGGCGGTGTCTGGTCGGAGAATGAGCCATTCGCACTCTCGCTGAGCTACCTTCGTGATCTCGATGGTGAGAGTATCGTGGAAGCATCGATCAAAGAGATGCGGCAGCAGGGGATGGAGGATGAGGCCGTGCTTGAACGCTGGCGGCAGGATATGGCGACCATCTTTACCGACGTGGATGATCAGACCACGCTTACCGGCATTGTCGATCAAGACGGTCATGCACGTTTTTATCGAAATGGCGTGGCGGTCGGCATCATCCGCGATCCGGAGTTCAGCCGGCGCTTCTTTAACATCTGGCTCGGCCAGGCGACATCAGAGCCCGAACTTCGCGCCCAATTGATCGGGGGAGCATCCTCATGAAACGCCTAATTCTTGCCTTCGCAGTCCTGCTGAGCGTTTCGGCTTGTAGCAAACCATCGATCGACGGCAGTCTTTACGTCGACAAGTCTCCTGACTTTCGTCTTGAGCGCTTCTTTGACGGTGAGGTCAAGGCCTGGGGAATCGTACAAGACCGTTCTGGCAACCTGTTGCAACAGTTCGAAGCGGACATCCTAGGGACCTTCGAGGATGGTATTTTGACCCTCGATGAAACCTTCGCCTACAGCCTAGGTGATGGTGTGAAGGAGCGGGTTTGGACGATCAAAAAGGAAGGGGATAACCGTTATAGCGGCTCGGCCGGCGACATTCCATCGGCTGCCGGCACCGCCTACGGCAATGCGATGTTTTGGGGCTACGAAATGGACCTTCCTGTCGACGGTGGCACGTATCGCGTCACCTTCGAAGATTGGATTTGGGCCGTTGATGATCAGCGGATTTTTAACCGATCCTATATCAAGAAGTTCGGTATCGTTTTTGCCGAGGTCACGATCTTCATGGAACGTCAGTCGCCATCCTGATGTTGGTGGTCATGATGGGGTAAGAGGGTCCGACGGATGGATTCTGCCTGACCTGAGCGCTCTATTCAATATTCGGCTTTAAGTTGATTTTCTTAATTGTTGACGTCTGTCTGCATTGCGCGCTTTGTGACCGGACTTGTCACGGCCGGAACGGAGCCTGCTGTTCACGACCAGTGGCCAGCTTTTCACCTTCGAAGGAATGAAACGCTGGGTAAACTGTTCGTTTCCCGTGTGGTCACAAAGATCACTTCTGGCTTTCTTCGGTCAGGCGACAGAGCGGTGCTTGAACAACGTTCGGGGTCACAATGTGGAAGCATGAAGAGAAAGGCAAGTTTGACGCTGAGGTTTGGAAAGGCCCCGGCGACCTAAGGACAGCGACAGTCCGGCTCGGCATGATGGCTGGTGTTGGTTTGCTCTGGCTAGGCTTTATCGCCTGGCTGTTTAGCTTGGCTTGAGGCACGAGCCCTAGTCGGAGGGCGGGAAGCGCACAACGAAACCATTCGAGATCGGTATCGACGAATCAGCGCCCCGTAGAGAGCGCGAAGCTTGTCTCTGAACGTCACTGGACCTCTGGACTTAGGTTTCCGCCACATCATTGGTGACGCAGTGCCGAAATTCGGGGACGTCACGTCTTTTATGGGATAGCTGGCTTTGGGGCGATGGCAGCAATGCTGTCAACGATCCCAATGACTACTATTGCTGAACGATCCTAGCATCTGAGCCTGTTTCTAGGTGCCGAACAAAGTCACATAGATCGTAAAGTTGCTAAGGCTCGCCTTTTATCCCTGATTTGTTCATTGAAGCACCTAATATGGTCTGATACTTGACTATGAGTATCGACGCCAAGTCATTATCCATCGCCAATTTCTTGTTGGCGTGTTAACACACCTGTCTTCAAGCAATATCCAACCAACAACGGATTGAAGTACGGTGATTGCCTTCAGGTCGATTAAAACTGTAACGTTACTTGTCTGCTGGATGATGGCATGGCCATCCATTGCTGAGACTCGTATCGCTCTCGTGATAGGCAACGGTGCCTATGAGTCGATCGGGGCATTACCTAATCCACCAAATGACATGGAGTTGATGCGGTCGACACTGAAGTCGTTGGACTTCGAGGTGTTGACCGCCGTCGACGTTGACATGGACGGTATGAAGACTGCCATTCAGGAATTCGGGCGGCGGTTGGAGGCAGCCGCTCCAGACACGGTTGCGCTGTTTTACTATGCAGGACATGGCCTTCAAGCTGACGGTATCAACTTCTTGGTCCCTACCGACGCTGCGATTATGCGCGAGACCGATATAGCCGTTGAGACGATCAATCTCGACTGGGTGATTGATCAGATGGAATTTGCAGGTAATCGGATGAATATCGTTATCCTCGATGCCTGCCGCAACAACCCGATTGTGCGCAGTATGCGCTCAGGTACACGTGGTCTTGCCCAGATTGATGCGCCAAGGGGCACGCTAATCGCTTACGCCACCGCGCCTGGAGCCGTGGCAGTCGACGGCGTGGGGCGCAACAGCCCTTATAGCGCTGCATTAGCCCGAAACTTACAGATCCCTGGTCTCGCTGTCGAAGAAGTCTTTCGTCAGACGCGGGTCGATGTGCTCGATGCCACCGGCGGTGACCAAGTGCCTTGGGAAGCCTCTTCGTTGACCGGTGCATTTTATTTCAAGGAAGGCGAGCCATCATCGATTGCCGCTGTCGATGCAGCTGCTAAATCTGCTGTTGAGCCCCAGGCACATGTCGCTCTGCAACAAGAACTGGTCTTTTGGCAAAGCATCAAGGACAGTGATGATCCGGCACTGTTCGAAGACTATTTGGCGAGATATCCCCATGGCGCTTATGAACAGATTGCACTTTCTCGCTACAAGGCGCTCTCCAGTACCAGTCCATCACGCCGCGCGGAAGACGTCGCTGTCATCGATGAGCTCGATCGCTTGATGTATGTTCAAGAACGAGCCAACTTTCGGGCAGAACCGTCGGCTAAGGCGTCGATTATCACCACCCTTGATCCAGGAATTGAGGTACAAGTCAACGGCATCGTTGCCGATGATAGCTGGTACCGGGTCACGTTGGAGGGCGACCAGCTCGCTTTTGTTTGGCAGCCATTGCTTGGACTAAGTGCACCCGCGGTCGACGTCGCTTCTCTAGCTGCTATCAAAGGATCGCAGTCGCCACCACCCCTGGATCTCACCGGGCTTTGGAGCGGTCAGTATCGCTGTCAGCAAGATGTCGTTGGCGTGACTATCGATCTGTTGGAACATGACGACCGGTCTCTTGAGGGTGTGTTCAGCTTCTTTCCACTTCCAGGCTCACCATCCTTTCCCGAGGGGAGCTATGCTTTGGTCGGGCAAATCGACTCTAGGCGCCATCAAGTCGACCTGAAGAGCACGGATTGGATCGATCGATCGTTCGGTCTTCAACGTCACGATCTCCGCGGCGAGATCGGTAATGGTGAGACAATCATTGCAGGCCGAGTGCTGACGACCGGATGCACTGAATTCACGCTGGTGCGTCAGGATTAGCCAAAAAAGTCGATTGATTTTGAGTCACAGTTTTTATTTTCTCATCAAGGTTTGTAGAATGCCGCCCCACATGATTTGCCAGAGTACCGCAAACGACCAGGAGAATGCCGATGAACCAAGCACCGTCCAAGAGTATTTGTACCTGTCTCGCCTTAGGCGCCGTTTTGTTCTTGGGCGCTTGCTCAAGCACCCAGCTTGGCGGTGGCGGATCGTTGGTCCAGGGCTCCGCAGGCGAGGCAGGTAATGCCGTAGACGCGACTGCTGGACTGGAGCGTTGCAATGAGCCGCTTGGCACGGTGACTCTCGACGAGAGCAATGTGCCCTCCCAACATTATCACAGCTATTGGGGCAATAACGTCAATTCAACGATACCCATGTTTCGTCTCTTGGCCGCTCAAAGCGGCTGCTTCGCGTTAGTCGAACGCGGCAAGGCTTTTGATCTCCTGGAAAAGGAGCGTCGTCTCAGTCAGGGCGGCCAGCTTCAGCAGGGCAGCAATATCGGTGACGGTCAGCTCGTTGCTGCTGATTTTGTTTTGCGGCCGGAGATCGTTGTTTCAGACACTGATGCAGGCGGCCTTGGTGGCGCACTCGGTGGGTTGGTCGGCAATTCCTTTGGAGGACTCGGGAATACGATCAGCTCACTCGCGGGAAGCGTAAAGTTTAGTGATGCACAGACGTTGATCTATATTGTCGACGTGCGCACTGGCCTACAGAAAGGCATTGCCGAGGGAAGTGCTCGAACGTCAGATTTTGGCGCGCGCATCGGTTTTCTCGGTGGCCTTCCCGGCTGGGGCAGCCTTAAAGGCTATACCAGCACGAACCAAGGTAAAGTAGTCACGGCCTCTTATCTGGATGCCTACAACGGCCTCGTCCGACAGATACGCACTGGGACCTGATATCATGTTCTTAAGGCTGCTCTAGGCGGGCAGAAGCCTTCCACATGTGACGTGCGTCCGGCGTTGGCTTCAAGCACCTGCAAACGTCGCGCAAGCTTTGTCGGTTTGACCTCTACAATTTGATTCCTGGTAAGCTATCCGACGATGTCGACAATACGAACGCTTGCACGACGACGGTCCTGGCATTGGACTCCGAAGGGGGGAGGTAAGTACCTGCGCAGCGTTTCGGTGCTGAACGGATCATGACCGGCATGTCAACGCACCTCTGATACCTGCCTTTTGTCCCATGTCGTTCAGCTCGTTGCCTCGCTAGTCCGGTTAGGCGCCCTGTCGATGTAAGCGGACAAAGCGATATCAGAACCTTCAGGTTCGATGGGAACCGGTGGGTGGGTCACGTCGCCTCTGGACGGTAGGCCGTTCCGGTTGGGGCGGTGGCTCCGTAATGCGGGACTTCGGGGAAGGACGTGATGACTCTTTAGAACTATCGGGAATACGAGACCGGCCCTTAGGTATTGTTGGCGCGCGCGCGCTAGGAAGGCCGGGATCGCTTGATGTGTCGACGTCGCTCTGTCGGAATAGATGAACAAGCGCCATGCCTGCAACAAAACCGCCGACATGCGCCCACCACGCGACACCGCCGCCTGACGGGTCTGAGGCAAGGCCACTGATCACCTGAAAGGCAATCCAAAGGCCCAAAAGCCAACCTGCCGACAGGGTACGCATGATAAAGAAGCCGATCGGGATGATCACTTGGACCTGCGCCTTCGGGAAGAGAACCAAATAGGCGCCCAGCACGCCCGAGATGGCCCCGCTCGCCCCAATCATGGGAATGGTTGAGGCGGTATCGGGCAGGGCTTGGGCCATGGCAGCGATGAACCCACAGAGCAGATAGAAGGCCAAAAAGCGAGCATGGCCCATCACATCTTCGATATTGTTCCCGAAGATCCAGAGATACAGCATGTTGCCGGCGAGATGCATGATGCCGCCATGAAGAAACATCGAGGTAATCAGCGTTGTCCAACTTGGGATGAGTCCCATCCCGTCCGCCCAGGTCGCTTGACCAAAAAGCAGCGCGGGGATGAAGCCGAACTGGCGTACCATGACGTCGCTCGATCGCGGATCGAGGCTGAGCTGCCAAATGAACACCAGAATGCATGATGCGATCAGTGCGATCGTCACGTAGGGCGTTCGGGTTGTCGGATTGTAATCACGGATAGGTATCATGAGAGGCTCGCCAGGATCAGCGTTCGCTTTCGAGACATGGGCTGCAATTGTGATCGTAATCCGCCAACTTGGCCAGATCCTCTGACGTTGCTAGCCTCAACCGACCAGCCTTTCGGACACTTCCCTCAACCTCAAAAGCTGGGATGGTCGTCCACCCGCGCGCCCGAGATGACGCGCCGTTCAACGATCAGCGACGGCTATCCGACGATCGCGGATGCCGGTGGTGGCAGGTCACGTTGTCGTTCGGTTCCCGCATCGAGATCACGTCGGATCCTCGATCCAGAGCTCGGCGAAATCGACGGATCGCTGATCTCAAGATTTAAGTGACGATGCCGCCAACGATGCCAATTGACCCGTCGGCAAAAAGACGTCATGCCCTTGAGCGTCTTTTGGGAGGTTTAGCTTGTCGACAATCGTCATCACGGAATTCATGACCCAAGAGGCCGTTGATGGTCTCGCGCGTGACTTTCACGTCATCTATGAACCCGACCTCTTTGAGCGCCCGGGTGATCTCGCCAAGCTCGTCCCGGATGCCGATGGCTTAATCGTCCGCAATCAGACCCAGGTGACCGCAGATCTATTGGAGGCCGCACCGAAGCTTCGTGTCATCGGACGTCTTGGCGTTGGTCTCGACAATCTGGATATGGCAGCGTGTGAGGCTAGAAACATTCCGGTCTTCCCGGCAACTGGGGCGAATGATGCATCCGTTGCGGAATATGTGATCGGTGCTGCCTTCCATCTGGTAAGGCGCGTTTTCACGGCAACACCGCGCATCATCAATGGGGAGTGGCCGAGGCGTGACTTCTTCAGCGAAGAACTTCAAGGACGTTGTTTGGGACTTATTGGCTTTGGCTCGATCGCAAGGGTGGTCGCAAGGAAAGCCCTTGGTCTCGATGTCGAGATCCTCGCCTTCGACCCTCATATCCCGGCAGACGATGCTGTGTGGCAGTCGGTGACACGCGTCACGGAACTGACCGACCTCCTCAAGCGGTCGGACATTGTCAGCTTGCATGTTCCAAGGCTGCCCAGCACTGAAAATCTCATTGATAGCGCGGCGATCGCCCATATGAAGCCGGATGCCATCTTAATCAACGCCGCACGCGGCGGCATCGTCGATGAGGAGGCGCTTGCCGATGCCCTCAAAGATGGACGCTTGGGTGGTGCGGCGCTCGATGTGCTCGCCATCGAACCGCCGACCAAGGCGAGCGTGGCCAAGTTCGAAGGTTTGGACAATCTGATTCTAACGCCTCATATCGCCGGTCCGACGGTTCAGTCCGACGTTCGTGTCTCCGGCGTCACGGCTGACAATGTCCGGCGAGTCTTGTCGTCAACAGGATAGCGGATCGGGCCGACCTCGCCGGGCTGCCAGCGGCTTTCGACCCGTTGCCAGAAACTCGGCATGTCTGTCGAGCGTGTATCGAAGACGCCCTTTTCAGGCGTCCATTGGCTGGCCCGAGGTCAACGTTGAAACGCAGCGTCAATGGACGCGCCTCATCCCAAGGGCCAAGACCTACCGCGTCAGGCGACGGCAGCTCGTTGACCCAAGGTCGCCTCGGTCGCCGACGCACTGTCATCGGCAGCGGACAGGGATTCGGTGACCGGTGCTGCTGCCTCGTCAGGATCTTTCAAGACATAACCACGACCCCAGACAGTTTCGATGTAGTGATGCTGGCCGGTCGCAACAGCGATCTTCTTCCTGAGTTTGCAAATGAACACATCGATAATTTTGAGCTCGGGTTCATCGATGCCGCCATAGAGATGGTCGAGGAACATTTCTTTCGTGAGCGTGGTGCCTTTCCGCAGTGAAAGGAGCTCCAAGATGCTGTATTCCTTGCCCGTGACATGGAGACGGCGTCCATCAACCTCAATCGACCTGGTGTCGAGGTTGACGACGAGCTTGCCGGTTTTAATCACGGACTCTGAATGTCCCTTCGATCGCCGTACGATCGCATGGATCCGAGCAACCAGCTCGCTCTTATGGAACGGTTTGGTGAGGTAGTCGTCGGCGCCGGTGCTGAGGCCACGCACCTTGTCGTCGATCTCATTCTTGCCGGAAAGGATGAGCACCGGTGTCCGCACCTTGGCTGCCCGAATGCGACGCACGACCTCGAAGCCTTCGATATCGGGCAGTCGTAGATCGAGCACCATAATGTCGAAATCGTAGTGCTTGGCGAGATCGATGGCATCTTCGCCGCAGGCTGCCATTTCCGCGATGATTCCCTCACCACGAAGTGCTGTATCGATCAGTTTTGCTGAAACTGGATCGTCTTCAACCACTAGAGCCCGCATCGCCTTCACACCTCTTTAGTTCAAAAATGGAAACTTTCGATGAGCTAACCTTAAGATGAAGTTTCTTAAGACAGTGTTAACTCGGTTGTATTTTTTTAGAGATTATCAACCTCAATATCGAAGACTGGCGGAAGCACAGATGAACGTGGGGCTCTCAATTGCATTGACACCAAGCTATAAGGGATCGGTCATTGCCTGATGCGGCTTTAGCAGCCGACCGGCTGAACGCGTTTGAGCATAAGCTTGGCAGTTTGGAAGCGGAGCTGACGCGGCTCGAGCGCTACGAGCTTCGCGGTGAAGTGAGTGCCTGCCAGGGAACGCGATTGATCTGTCGCGGGCTTCATCATTTCCTCTGCATTGGCGATATCTGTACCGTGGAGCGACAAGGGGCAGGGTCGCCGGGTGGGAGTGCCAAGGGAGAGAACCAGCTCCTTGCGGAAGTCATGGCTCTTTCTGAAGACGGTGCCGTCCTTCTGCCCTTCGAGGAGCTTGATGGCATCAGTCTGGGAGCGACTGTCCGCCGTTCACGGTCCTGCACGGCTATTCGCCCTGGTCTCGACTGGCTCGGGCGTGTTCTTGATCCGCTCGGATGTCCGTTGGACAAGGGGCCACCGCTCCGGGAGGGTCCTAAAGACTACCCGTTACAGGCCCGCGCCATCGCTGCCCACAAACGCGTTGATCTCGGTGAACGTTTGGACCTGGGCGTGCGCGCGCTCAATCTGTTTACGCCTTGCCGACGGGGGCAGCGCCTTGGGATCTTTGCTGGTACCGGCGTTGGCAAGACCACGCTGTTGTCGATGCTTGCTCAACATAGCGGCGCCGATGCTCTGGTGCTTGGTTTGATCGGCGAGCGTGGACGCGAACTGCACAGCTTTCTCGAAGGGGGGCTTGGACCAGAGGCACGAGATCGTAGCATCGTCGTGGTTGCGACCTCGGATATGCCGGCAATGCAGCGCCGGCGTGCCGCCCAGACCACCATGGCCGTCGCCGAGGCCTTGCGTGATCAGGGGCTCTCCGTCCTCTGTTTGCTCGATAGTGTCACACGCTATGCGATGGCGCTTCGTGAGATTTATCTGTCGGCGGGCGAACCGCCGACCTCCAAGGGCTATCCACCCAGTGTCTTTGCCGAGCTGCCGAAGCTATTGGAACGTGCGGGGCCCGGGGCTAGCGAGGGCAGCATCACCGGGCTCTTTACGGTTCTCGTAGAGGGGGATGATCTCAATGATCCGATCGCTGATGCCGTGCGCGGCATTCTGGATGGGCACATTGTGTTAGATCGCCGGATTGCTGAGCAAGGGCGGTTTCCAGCCATCGATGTCTTGAAATCTCTCTCCCGGACGGCGCCAGGATGCTATGCGGTGGACGAGCGGCCGTTGGTCGACGAAGCGCGGCATTTGCTTCGCGTTTATGAGGACGCAGCCGAGCTGATCCAGTTAGGCGCCTACCGGCCCGGCACGGATCCACTGACCGATCGCGCCGTTGCGCTACGCCCCGAACTCGAAACGCTGATGAAGCAAGACGAACGGGAACGCAGCCAGATCGCTGGCGATTTTGCATTGTTGGCGCAGGCCTTGCAGGCGGCTGGAGCGGTCACTTGACCGGGCTGGTAGCGATGATCTGCGGACGTCGTCTTTGAAGTCGCTCGCGGTCCTGCAACGCTTAGCCAAGCAGGCCGTCGATCAAGAGCGTCAGGCGCTTGTTGCCATTGGCAATGAGATCGAAGACCTCAAGGCCGAAATCCAAACCGCTCATCACGCGATGGAACAGGAAGCCGGTGCATCGCTTGACGTCAAGACATCGGGCGCAACGCTCCCTGCCTATCTCCAAGCGAGCAGGGCTCGCATCTATGATCTGGAACAGCGTGTCCAGGCGCTGCAACAGGCCTTCGAGCTGCAACTTGAACGTGTGAGACAGCAGCGTGTTGAGGAAAAGCGCTATGCGAGGCTGGCAGAACGCCGCGCAGAAAAGGCCGCTGCTGAGGCCGCGCTTAAGGAACAGAAGACCATCGAGGAGTTGGTCATATCTCGCCACCGCAGCCGACAATGATCGTCCCCGACCGAGACGGCTGGGGAACAATCGTCACGCGCGAGAACGGCCCGTTTTAAGCAGACTCACTCTTGCCAAGACCAGGATGTGGCAAGGTGGGAGATGACGGCACGCTGCCATCGCGCAACGGATGTCGCCCGCGGGTTAACAGCGCGATCGTATCATCAGAACTCGGGAGCGAGCGTTACCTTGAGTCCGTCCAAGTCTTCAGAAAAGGAGATCTGGCAGCTTAATCGTGAATTCTCCTGCACCTGATAGGCCTCATCGAGCATGCGATCTTCCTCATCGTCCGCCGCCTTGAGCTTCGACAACCAGGCCTCATCAACATAGACGTGACAGGTGGCGCAAGCACAGCAACCACCACAAGCCGCTTCGATCGGAAGGTCGTTTTCGCGAATGATCTCCATAACCGACCAGCCCTTGGTCGCTTCGAGCTCGTGGTTCTGACCTTCGCGATCAGTGACGTGTATCTTCGCCATTAGGCAACACCCAGTTTCTTTTGCAGATCGGTACTCGATGTGGTGTATCGGAACACCAGCTTGTCATCGGGGTAACAGTACTTGAACGCCTTTTGGCACATCAACGCTGCTTCGTGGAAGCCTGAAAGTATGAGCTTGAGCTTTCCAGGATAGGTAATGATGTCGCCGATCGCGAAGATACCATCAACATTTGTCTCGAAGGTCTCGGTGTCGACTTCAATCAAATTCTTCTCGAGATTGAGTCCCCAATCTGCGATCGGACCGAGCTCCATTTTAAGGCCGTAGAAGGCGAGCAAGGTATCGCACGGCACGACGGTTTCGCCATCCGGGCTTTTGATCAGGGCGCCGTCCAGATCGGGGGCGGTGCCTTGCAGCTCGGTCACCTGACCGATATGCAGCGTCATTTTGCCGGCCGCCACAAGTTCGCGCATCTTGGCAACCGAATCGGGAGCCGCACGGAACTCATCGCGACGGTGGACCAGGGCCACGCGTTCGGCGAGCGGTTGAAGATTGAGTGTCCAATCAAGCGCGCTGTCACCGCCGCCGGCGATCAGGATAGACTTGCCGCGAAAATCCTCCATGCGCCGAACAGCGTAATGAAGAGATTGGTCCTCTCGCTCTGCGGCACCGGGGAGGGGCAGGCGCCTCGGAACAAAGCTGCCAGCGCCCGCAGCGATGACGACAGCGGGGGCCTCAAGAACCGTCCCGATGCTGGTGGTCAGGCGCCATTTCCCGTCGTTGGTGCGCTCGACAGCGTCCGCCTGTTGGTTCAAGTGAAAGGTCGGATTGAAGGGCTCGATCTGCTGCATGAGCAGGTCGGTCAACTGTTGGCCAGTGCAATGGGGCACGGCCGGGATATCGTAGATGGGTTTATCCGGATAAAGCTCGGCACATTGTCCGCCGACCTTGTCGAGATTGTCGATGAGATGGCAGCTCATATTGAGCAGTCCAGCTTCGAACACTGCAAAGAGACCGACCGGGCCTGCCCCGATAACGATCATGTCGGTCTGAATGATATCGTTCAACGCTTCCTTCCTTCACCTTTTTTCCAGCAGGCTGGTCTTGCCGGGAAACAAGCACGACCGTCACCCCTACACGGTTTGGATCCCTCTGGAAAGGGCACAAGCCCTCGATCAAAAACCTAGCATTGTCGCAGGTTTTTAGGTGATGCTCCTATGCGCATTCCGCAAGGTTCATCGATCCGCGACATAGACGTCGATCTTGGCACCAGCCAGCCTGTCAGCGATCGCTTGAGGGAGCGCTCGGTCCGTGAAGAAGGCGTCCACCTGCTCGATCGACCCAAGTCTAGCCATAGCACTTCGACCAAATTTGCTGTGGTCGGCAGCGAGAAACACGTTGCGGGAGTTTTCGAGAATGGCTTGGGCAACGCGCACCTCGCGATAGTCGAAGTCGAGAAGGGCGCCGTCTTCCTCGATTGCGCTGATGCCGATGATGCCGATATCAACTTTAAATTGTCTGATCAGGTCGAGCGTTGCCTCGCCCACGATACCGCGGTCGTGATGGCGAACCTGACCACCAGCGATGATCACGCGAAAGTCGGGATTGATGGCCAGGATCGAGGCCACGTTGAGATTATTGGTAATGATCGATAGGCCGCGGTGGTTGAGCAACGCCTCGGCGATCGCCTCGTTGGTCGTGCCGATATTGATGAAGAGCGATGCTTGATGGGGTACATGCTCGGCCACCAGTTTTGCGATCCGCTGCTTTTCATCCGAAAACAGCACTTGCCGTTCGAGATAGGCGAGATTCTCCGTGCTCGACGGCAATCTGGCGCCGCCGTGGAGGCGTTCGAGAATCCCCTGTTCGCAAAGTTCATTGATGTCCCGACGGATGGTTTGGGGTGTGACGCCATACTTCTCTGCGAGAGCTTCGATCGAGACAAAGCCGTCCTGTCTCGCCGTCTCGACGATGTCGCCGCGCCTTGCCGTGCCAACTGCCATCAGCGTTCCTGTCGTACCCACCGTATCCAGCCATCACTACGCTAAAACGAAAAAATCGAAAACAAAATATTTTCGCTTGCGAACAAAACGAACATCAAGCATCGTGAAGATCGAGAATCATCAAGGTTCACGCAGAGGGGCTTGGCAGGTGAGCGACAGCGAGATCATTGATCTCTTGATTGTCGGCGGGGGCATTAACGGTGTCGGCATTGCGCGCGATGCGGCCGGTCGCGGCCTGAAGGTTGTGCTTTGTGAGCAAGATGACCTCGCCAGCCACACATCGTCAGCCAGCTCGAAGCTGATCCATGGCGGCCTTCGTTATCTCGAATATTACGAATTTCGGTTGGTGCGCGAAGCCTTGATTGAGCGGGAAAACTTGCTCCAGGCAGCACCTCATATTATTTGGCCGCTGCGCTTCATTCTCCCGCATAGTCCGGAACAGCGTCCGGCTTGGCTGATCAGGACGGGACTGTTTCTTTATGACCATCTCGGTGGGCGAAAGCGCTTACCGGGCTCGCGTTCCATCGACATGAAGACCGACCCGGCTGCGGCCCCGCTCAAGGCCGGTGTCGTCAAGGCCTTCTCCTATGCAGACTGCTGGGTCGAAGATTCGCGTCTGGTCGTTTTGAATGCGATGGATGCCGCCGAGCGGGGCGCCGAGATCCTCACCCGTACCCGCTGTACCGAGGCGCGCAATGATGGGGGGCTTTGGCAGGCAACGTTGGCGTCAAACCGTGGCGTTCCAGTACGCCAGATCAGGGCCCGGGCCCTGGTGAATGCTGCGGGTCCTTGGGTGTCGGACTTTCTGGAAAAGCGTCTCCAGCGCCAAACGGACAGCAAGGTCCGTCAGGTCAAGGGTAGCCACGTCGTCGTCAAGAAGCTGTTTGACCATGATAGTCCCTACATCCTGCAAAACCCCGATGGGCGGATCATTTTCGCGATACCTTATGAGCATGAATTCACCCTCATCGGAACGACCGACAAAGAAGTGCACGGCGATGTCGCTGGGATCGAGATCGACGACGAGGAGATCGACTATCTCTTAGGGTCGGTCAATCGCTATTTCGAAACGTCGGTGACGCCTAAGGACATCGTTTGGAGTTATGCTGGCGTCCGCCCCCTCTACGATGACGCTAAAGGCAATGCGTCCGCCGTCACACGAGACTACGTCTTCGATCTGCAGGCGTCCGAAGGCCAAGCACCGCTGCTGTCGATCTTCGGCGGGAAGCTCACCACCTATCGGAAACTCGCGGAGCATGCCCTCGAACAACTTCAGCCGGTTATGGGCTTTGAGAAAGGTGCCTGGACCGTCGGCGCGCCGCTTCCTGGTGGCGATATCGATGACGCGAATTTCGATGCCTTTGCAAAGAACGTACAGGAGAAGTGGAATTGGCTTCCTAAGACCCTCGCGCAACGCTACGCTCGCGCTTACGGGACGAGGATGGAGCGGTTGATCGGGACGGCGGCGACGTTGGACGATTTGGGTGAGCATTTCGGCGGCGACCTCTATGAAGCCGAGGTTCGCTATTTGATGTCGGTCGAATGGGCCCTGACCGACGACGACATCCTTTGGCGGCGCTCCAAGCTGGGGTTGCATGTGGACGATGAGACCGCTGCACGCCTTCGAGCATGGCTGGGCCGAAACGCAGATCTGGATATGCCGGCATGACCCTGAAGCTTGATCAGGTGAGTAAGGTCGTCGGGTCAGAGATCCATTTGCAGGACATCGACCTAACCTTCGAGCCCGGGAATCTTTATGTTCTGTTTGGGCTCACTCTGGCGGGCAAGACATCACTGATGCGCTTGATGGCGAGCCTCGACCGAGCCACCAGCGGTCGCGTCATCATCGATGACCGTGATATTACCGATGTCGGCGTACGCGAACGTAGCGTCGCTATGGTGTATCAGCAGTTCATCAACTATCCCGCCTTCAGCGTCTACGACAACATCGCGTCGCCCCTTCGTATCAAACGTCTTGCGAAGAGCGACATCGATCAAAAGGTCAAAGAAACCGCTTCTTTGTTACGTATTGACCACCTGCTCGATCGTTTGCCGGCGGAACTTTCTGGCGGCCAGCAGCAGCGCGTCGCCATTGCGCGCGCCCTGGTCAAAGAGGCCGACCTTCTCCTTCTCGACGAACCGCTGGTCAATCTGGACTACAAGCTGAGAGAGGAACTTCGGAACGAACTCAAGTCGATCTTTCAGCGCGGGTCATCGATCGTCGTCTATGCCACCACCGAACCGGCAGAGGCATTATTGCTCGGCGGTCATACCGTGGTGGTCGACCAGGGGCGTGTGCTGCAATCGGGCCCGACGCTCGAGGTATTCCATCATCCCGCATCCGTTCGCGTCACGCAGGTGTTCAGTGAGCCGCCGATGAATCTCGCGAACGGCACCGTTGCCGATGGTCGCTTTACCCTAGAGGATGGGATCGAAGGACCTCTGCCTGGTCATCTCAAGACGATCGAAAACGGTGGCTATCGGATTGGCTTTCGCGCCAACCATGCTGCTCTGTCGAGGCGCTCCGAGGACGATGTTGAGATTCAAGCCGTCGCTGATCTCGCGGAGGTCAGCGGTTCGGAGACGTTTGTTCACCTCAAACATGCCGGCACCGACTGGGTCGTCCAAGAGGAAGGGGTGCATACGCTCCGTATCGGCGATCCGATCAAGCTCTATCTGAACCCTGATCGTCTCTTTCTCTTTGGCCAAGATGGCGCCCTCAAGGCATCGCCGCCCGTGGCTGATGCCATGATCGACGTGGCATAGAGGACCGCATGGCACGTATCACCCTCGAAAACCTCGCCCATTCCTACATGGACCATCCCAAGGGCGCTGAGGACTATGCCCTTCGCACGATGAACCATGTCTGGGAGGATGGCGGCGCCTATGCGCTTCTCGGCCCCTCCGGCTGCGGCAAGACCACGCTCCTAAACATTATCTCTGGCCTCGTCACGCCATCGGAGGGCAAGGTTCTCTTTGACGGCAATGACGTGACGGCACTGGAGCCTCAGGAACGCAATATTGCGCAGGTCTTCCAGTTCCCGGTGATCTACGACACCATGACGGTGGCCGATAATCTCGCGTTTCCACTTCGAAATCGCCACATCGACGAAGCCGCGGTGCAAAAGCGCGTTGCTGAAATTGCCGACCTTCTGGAACTCACACCCGATCTCAAAAAGCGTGCTCGCGGCCTGACGGCTGATGCCAAACAAAAGATCTCGCTAGGGCGAGGCCTGGTGCGTTCTGACGTTGCTGCCATCCTGTTCGATGAGCCGCTGACCGTGATCGATCCACAGATTAAGTTTCAGCTGAGGCGTAAGCTGCGCGAAATCCATGAGGAATTTGCACTGACCTTGGTCTATGTCACCCATGACCAGAATGAGGCGCTGACCTTGGCGGACAAGGTCGCCGTGATGGTCGAAGGCCAGGTGGTGCAACTTGGCACGCCGCAGGAGCTGTTTGAGAATCCGGCTCACACGTTCGTCGGCTACTTTATCGGAAGCCCCGGTATGAATCTCCTCGACTGCCACCTTCACGGCGGTGTGGCGCAAGTCGGTGGGATGTCGCTTCCGCTAGCCCATGACACCGTGCGGGCCGCACGAGATGCAACCGGCCAATTGAAGCTCGGTATCCGTCCCGAGTTTGTCCAGCTTCTCGACCAGCCGGAAGACGGCAGTCTGCCCGCTAAGATCACGGCCGTCGAAGATCTCGGCAATTACAAGATCGTGCGCGCAACGTTGGGTGATGAGGCGTTGGCGATCAAGCTACCGGAAGAGCAACCCGTGCCGTCGGAACAAGCCTATGTCGGCTTCCCGGCCCGTTGGACGAAGATTTATGCCGACGACCGGTTGGTGGCCTAAGCCGATGACCCAGAGCCCAGCTCAGCGTGGCGCGGCTTGTGGGCTCGGTGACCCGGACGCGGCAGCCATGCGTTGCGCCAATGGTCAAAATAGATCGGCGGCCGACACGCCGACCGGTCACGATGATGGGGCAAGGTGATGAAGCCTGAAAACAATCGCGCTTGGTTTCTGGTTCTCCCTGTCCTCATCCTGGTCGCATTTTCCGCGATTATCCCCCTGATGACCGTGGTCAATTACTCCGTCCAGGACATCTTTGGGCCGAACGAACGTTTTTGGGTCGGTACAGAATGGTTTAGTGAAGTTCTCACCGACAAGCGCTTGCATGAAGCCCTTTGGCGTCAGTTTCTGTTCTCGGGTCTTGTTCTGTTGATCGAGATTCCGCTTGGTGTGTTGATCGCTCTTGCCATGCCGAAAAAGGGCTGGACTGTCTCGCTCGTCCTCGTGCTAATTGCACTTCCCTTGCTGATCCCCTGGAATGTCATCGGTACGATCTGGATCATTTTCACCCGCCCCGACATCGGCTTGTTCGGTGCCGCCATTAATAGCGCCGGCATACCATTCGACCACACAGCCAACCCGTTTGACGCCTGGGTGACACTGATGCTGATGGAGGTCTGGCATTGGACGCCGCTTGTGGCTCTCCTCGCCTATGCCGGTCTGAAATCCATCCCAGATGCCTACTATCAAGCCGCCAAGATTGACGGAGCATCCGCTTGGTCTGTGTTTCGCTATATCCAGCTTCCCAAGATGCGCGGGGTCCTGACGATCGCTATCCTGCTCCGCTTTATGGATAGCTTCCTCATCTATGCCGAGCCCTTCGTCCTCACTGGTGGTGGTCCCGGCAACAGTACGACATTCCTGTCCATCTACTTGGTGAAGCTAGCGGTCGGGCAGTTCGATCTTGGACCCGCGGCCGCACTCTCCATCATCTACTTCCTCATCGTCCTTCTGTTCTCCTGGCTTTTCTACCAGGCACTTCAAAATGTCGGTACGGGGGATAAGGCTTAACATGGCAACCGCATCCACCATCACGTCGACGGCAACGGTTCCTAAGGCGAGTGATTCGCCAGGCTGGTTTCGTCGCCATTTGGGAAGCTTGGCGCTTGCGTTCTATCTCTTTCTCCTGATGTTGCCGATCTACTGGATGCTGAATATGTCGCTGCGTCCCAACGCCGACATCTTGAGCAATTTCAGCCTGATTCCGACGAATGTCACGCTTGCCAATTACGCCAAAATCTTCGGCGACCCGTCTTGGTATTCGGGCTACATCAACTCGATCATTTATGTTTCCTTGAACACGATCATATCGCTGACCGTAGCATTGCCCGCTGCCTACGCCTTTTCCCGCTACCGCTTTCTCGGCGACAAACATCTTTTCTTCTGGCTTCTTACCAATCGCATGGCACCGCCTGCCGTGTTTCTTTTGCCGTTCTTCCAGCTCTATTCCACCGTCGGCCTGATCGACACGCATATCGCCGTCGCGCTCGCTCACTGTCTCTTTAACGTCCCGCTCGCCGTTTGGATTCTCGAAGGCTTCATGTCCTCGGTGCCGCGTGAGGTCGATGAGATGGCTTACATCGACGGTTATAGCTTGCCGCGCTTCTTCGTGACCGTCTTCATGCCCCTCATCAAAACTGGGATCGGCGTGACTGCGTTCTTCTGTTTCATGTTTTCTTGGGTCGAGTTGCTCATGGCACGGACGCTGACAACCACCGAAGCCAAGCCGATTGCTGCGGTGATGACCCGGACGGTGTCAGCAACGGGCCTCGATTGGGGGCTGCTTGCCGCTGCCGGCATCTTGACCATCGTGCCTGGCGCGCTCGTCATCTACTTCGTCCGCAATTACATGGCGAAGGGCTTTGCCCTCGGTCGTGTTTAGTCAAAGGGAGTGATGTCAAAAGATGCTTGATCTCTCCTGGATGGCCTGGACGGTACCAACGGCGATTTTCTTCGTCGTCATTGCGCTCCTGCTCATCACGTTCACGATCCTCCAGATCAAATACCCGACGATTGAGCGCGTCGGTATCCTCGGGATCCCCACCACCCGTGGCGACCGCCTCTTTATTTCATTGCTTGGGTCAGCCTTTATCAACCTGGCCTGGCTCGCTATCGCCGGTCCACCTCTCTGGGGTGGATTAGCTGTCGCCTTGGTCTACGCTGCCATTGTCTTTTGGCTCGTATGACCGGCGCGGTAAGACCGTTTGTTATGATCACCAAGGGAAGCAAACAGGGAGAACCATCAATGCTTCGAAAAACCCTCCTCTCCAGTGCTGCAGTGGCACTGGCGCTAGGCCTTAGCGCGCCCGCATGGGCCGATATGGCCGCAGCCGAACAATGGATCGATAGCGAATTCCAGCCCTCAACGCTCTCGAAAGACGAGCAGATGACCGAGATGGAATGGTTTGTGAACGCCGCCGAGCCTTTCAAGGGCATGGAGATCAAAGTCGTCTCCGAAACCATCCCGACCCATTCTTACGAGTCCGAGACGCTGACGAAGGCGTTCGAGGAAATCACCGGCATCAAGGTCACGCATGACCTGATCCAGGAAGGCGATGTTATCGAAAAGCTGCAGACACAAATGCAGTCAGACGAAAACATCTACGACGCTTACATCAATGATTCGGATCTCATCGGTACTCACAGCCGCTATCAGAAAGTCCGCAACCTCACGGACTGGATGGCGAATGAGGGCGCCGACGTCACCCTACCTACCCTCGATGTTGACGACTTCATCGGCAAGGAGTTCACCACCGGTCCCGATGGTAAGCTCTACCAATTGCCGGATCAGCAATTCGCGAACCTTTACTGGTTCCGCTACGACTGGTTCACCGACCCCGACATCAAGGCCGGCTTCAAGGAGATCTATGGTTACGACCTCGGCGTGCCCGTCAACTGGTCAGCCTATGAGGACATCGCCGAATATTTCTCCGAGCACGTCAAGGAGATCGATGGTGTCGCGGTCTACGGGCATATGGACTACGGCAAAAAGGCGCCTGATCTAGGCTGGCGGTTCACGGACGCTTGGCTCTCGATGGCGGGTGCTGGCGACAAAGGTCTGCCGAACGGCATCCCTGTCGATGAATGGGGCATTCGTGTTGACGGTTGCAACCCTGTCGGCGCATCGGTCTCTCGCGGTGGCGGCACGAATGGCCCGGCTGCCAAATACGCCCTCAACAAGTACATGGAATGGCTGCGGAAATATGCCCCTCCAGGTGCCCTGGGCATGGACTTCTATCAGTCCCTACCATCCCTCGCGAAGGGTAATGTCGCTCAACAGATCTTCTGGTACACCGCCTTCACCGCCTCCATGGTGGCGCCACAATCCGAAGGTAACAACACCGTCGACGCGGACGGAAACCCGCTCTGGCGCATGGCTCCAAGCCCGCATGGACCTTATTGGGAAGAGGGGCAGAAGCTCGGCTATCAGGACGCGGGTTCCTGGACTCTGATGAAGTCGACTCCTGAGGATCGCGCCAAGGCTGCCTGGCTCTATGCGCAGTTCACCGTCTCGAAAACGGTGTCATTGAAAAAGAGCCATGTCGGTCTGACCATCATCCGGGACAGTGACATCAACCACGAGAGCTTCACCGAAAGAGCGCCGAAGCTCGGCGGTCTGGTGGAATTCTACCGGAGTCCAGCTCGCGTCCAGTGGACGCCGTCTGGCACCAACGTCCCTGATTATCCCAAGCTCGCCCAGCTCTGGTGGCAGAACATCGGTGAAGCCGTCGCCGGTGAAGTGACGCCTGACACCGCCATGGATAATCTCGCTGAAGAAATGGACAAAGTGATGGCTCGCATCGAGCGTGCCGGCGTCCAAGGCGACTGTGGCCCCAAGCTGAACGACGAGCAGGATGCCAGCGTCTGGCTCGATCAGGAAGGATCGCCTAAGGCCAAACTTGACAACGAGAAGCCTCAAGGTGAAACCGTCGACTACGACGAGCTGATCAAGTCCTGGGAAGGTTGAGGCAAGACTGACACGACTATGACTGTGCGGGGACACGTGTTGCACGCTTGTCCCCGCCAGTGGAGAGGCGGCGAAAGCCGCCTCTTTTCGTGTTCAAGGACCCTATGAGACCAACGATTGTCGCGATGTTTCTGTGTTCAATCGAACCGATGCAATGCTGCACAATCTACACTGACAACAGGACAATCTCGGGCTCTGTTGCGCACGGTCGCCGTCGCGACACTAACGCGATTTGCCGTCCGCCGCGGCGCTCCACTTGGCCGAGTCGAAAAAGAGCCGAATTTGGTAGGCGTGCTCGTCGCGAAACCGCCAGACATGCGCGGCAGGGCTGGTAAATTCCTTGTCTGTGCGCCGATTCTTCCAGCATGTGGTGAGGAGCACCACGACCAGATTTCGCTCGCTAATCATGTCTTCCATATCGGCGTGCACGATAGACCAATCGCCGATAAGGGCATGAAAATACTGGGTCATTTCAGCCTTGCCGTGGCACGCCTTGGTAAACGCCAAAGGCTCTCGCCCATCCGGTAAGGTGGTCACCTCGACATCATCGGTCATGAGATCCAGCAGTGCGCTTACGTCATCGCCTTTGGTCTCAGCCCAAACCTGATAAGCCTGTTGAATCGCTGCCAAGGTCGCCTTGGAAATCGCCAATGCTCACCCCTCTGAAATCGCCCCCCAAACAGAGCCTAAACTCTGCCCGAAATTATATTTTGTCGCCTTTTGATCGTCCTGACAATGCGACGGCTGCGAGTATCTTTTCTCCGCCTATCTATTGAGGGTAGCAAAGCGATAATGACTGGTGGAATTCTCAAGAAGCCTTATGGTCCACCAGGATGCATCGTCCAGGCATCGCTGGCTGGATGTTCGGCTTCGGTTCTTTCGCTATAAGCTTGATGACATAAAGGCTTTTGGATGAATCGCGTGACCAGCGCCTACAGTTTCGACGTCCTTCGCCGGCAGGCCCAAAAGCGCTTGCCGCGCATGGTGTTCGACTTCATCGACGGTGGCGCCGAAGATGAAGTCACCCGTGTTCGGAACGAAAGCGACTTTGATGCGTTCGAGTTTGTGCCCCAGCCGCTGAACGGTACATCGACCCGAGACCTTTCAATCGAGCTCTTTGGCCATCGACTGGAGCTTCCCGTTCTCATCGGACCGACCGGTCTGGCCGGTATGGTTTGGCCGAGGGGGGAGGTGGCGGCGGCCGAAGCAGCACATGACGCTGGGACCGTCTACGTCATGAGCCATGGATCAACTGTCAATATCGAGGATCTAGCCAATCAATCGACCGGGCAGAAATGGTTCCAGACCTTTATGTATCGCGATCGCGGCTTGGTGAAATCCTTCGCTGAGCGCGCAAAAAATGCAGGTTACAAGGCGCTCGTCCTCACCATCGACAACCAGGTTCTGGGGCAGCGTGAGCGCGATTTAGCCAATGGCTTTGTCATCCCACCGAAACCCAGGCTTCGACACGGATTTGACATGATCCGCTGCCTGCCATGGCTCTTGAGCATGGCGCGCACGCCCAAGATCACCATGGCGAATTATGTGACGGACGAACGAAGCGACATTCTCTCCCTTGGTAAGTATGTGGCCGACATTCTCGATCCGACCATGAGTTGGCGGGACGTCGACTGGCTTCGCTCGATTTGGCCGGGACCCTTTTTGCTCAAAGGGGTGCTTCATCCCGAAGAGGCAAGGTTGGCACTGGAGCATGGCGTTGATGGGCTCATTGTCTCCAATCACGGCGGTCGCCAGCTCGACGGCGCTATCTCGTCGATTCGTGCCTTGCCGCCCATTGTTGATCTTGTCGGTGGTCGTGTGCCCGTCCTGATTGACGGAGGGATTAGGCGCGGAAGCGACGTGGTCAAAGCCTTGGCACTCGGCGCCACCGCCTGTCTGGTCGGACGCCCGCAACTCTTCGGGCTTGCCGCAGGTGGTCAAGCTGGGGTCAGCCGCATGCTGGAAATTCTCAAGAACGATATCGACCGCGTCCTGACGCTTAGCGGGTGGGATGGCATCGGTGATCTCGATCGACGTTGCCTAAGCCACCGGGGGGATTGGCGACCGCGTGGCCTTCATGGCGATAATGGTGACAATGCCAGTGAGCGGCTGTTCGCAAGTCAGGATGACAGCGTCGGACGTGACGTGCAGGCGGCCATGCCCGTTGCACGCTCTTACGGTCTTTGGCGAAATGGTTGAACGGCGGTCGACGCAGCGCCGCCAATGTTCACTTGGTTCTGATGATCTGATTGGGATCGGCCCTTGGGTCGCGTGGCTCCCAGCGCCCTGCCTCCACCTGCGTAAGAAAGGCAGCGATGGCTTGGTTGACAAGATCCGGCTCCTCGAGATTGAGGGCATGGCCGGTTTTCGGTAACACCATCAGACCCGATGCCTTGATCATGCGTTTTAGGAAGATGCCGGGCTGGAGCGTATGGTCATCTTCGTCACCACAAAGAATGAGCGTCGGCAGATCAAGCGCTCTGAGTTGATCCTCAAGTGCATAGAGAGACGGGCGTCTGGCCTGGACGCCACGCATGGTGTTCGCGCTGCCGACGGGATCATGCCCAGCGAGCCCATCCACCATGTCCTGCCATCCTCGTGGGTCCTTCGCTTGAAACTGAACGCGCGCGGCACTTGCCCCGTAGATCTTGGCAAAGGCCTCCGCCCCCTGGACCTCGAACGCCACCGCCGCCTGCTCCGAAAGCACGCGAAACTCCTCTTGACGTTCCAACTCAGCGCCGTAGCCGATGCCGGCGAGGACGAGGGAGTGTGCGCGGTTCGGAAAGTCGAAACCAGCGTGAAGCGTCGCAAAAGCGCCCATGGACAAGCCGACGATATGGGCGCGCTCGACGCCGACATGGTCAAGCACGGCCAGAATATCCGTTGCAGCGATTTTCTGACCGTACTGATCAGCGTCAGCCGGCACATCTGACGGAGGATAACCGCGGGCGGCAAAGGTGATGCACCGGTAGCGCCGACTGAAATAGCGCATTTGCGGTTCAAAGCTGCGATGATCGCCGGCAAATTCGTGGACGAAGATCATCACATCACCCTTGCCGGCCTCTTCGTAATAGAGCCGGACACCGTCACCAGCGATCGCCAATGCCATAGCTATGCCTCCGTTATGTGTGTTCAGTCAAATCGGGAAAAGCGACCTTGGCAAGACCAAGACGGGGGCGCCAAACGAAAGCTGTCGAGGGTCGAACTGACCTGAGGGATCGCCCGTGTTAAGGCGATGATGCTGACAAAGATCGCGTCAGAGGCGACACGGATGACGTCTTGGAAGATGATCGCCTTAGCGGTGAAGTGCTCCTCAAAAAATCCAATGGTCCTCGGATTTGAGGCATGATAACCGCCAGAGCAATGACAACAGTTTCGCAATCACAAGATGACCGATGTTATTTGTCTTACGCGTCTGCCGCATTGACATTGCTAATTGTTAATATTTGTCGGCACCGTAGGTTGTCATCCCTGGGCCTATCGTCTAAGTAAAACAGCTCACAATTGGAAATTAGTCCCATAGGCTTGGCGCATTAGATCAGCGGTGGGACATCAAGAACGCCTGTGTCGGGCTGGCATTGCTTTGGGGGAGTCAAACATGACACTGGGTATTTTCATGGGACTTGAGACAAGGGTGGAGCAGCGCTTGCGATCGTTACGATCAGTATCGACGGCGGTCGCTTTCGCCGGCATGCTTCTGCTGCCTGCCGCCGTCCATGCCGCGCCGACTGACGACGTCGTGACCAAGGCTCCCACGCTTGCCGATCTGTCTCCAGGATCGTTCGGCCCAGCCAGCGGTGAGTACCAAGTCGCTGCGACGGAAGATGTCGTCGACAATGCTGACGATGAGCCTCAGGATGCCCAGGCCGCGCACGATGATCTCTTCGGCGAAAGCCGGTATCCCTCCGCAGCAACCTGTGGCACGTGCCATCCGAAGCAGTACGAAGAGTGGGCGATTTCGCAGCACTCCTACGCACAGCTCAGCCCCGTCTATATGGCGATCAACAATTTTCTGAATTTCAGTACGTCGAGCTCGATGGGCGACTTTTGCCTTCGCTGCCACAACCAGGTTGGTGCCAATCTCGGCGAGAGCCCATTCATCTCGAACTTAGAGCGGCATCCGACGTCGCGGGAAGGCATCACCTGCGTCGTCTGCCACCGCATCACCAAGGGGTACAATAAAGTCAGCGGCCGCTTGGCATTGGCCGAAGGCAGCCTGCTTGATCCGGTGATGGGACCGGAAGGCAATGCCGAGATGGAGCGCGTCCTTAAAGACGACAAGTATCGTGTCGTCACCGAGGAAGACGAACTCGGCCGCAAAATTCATACAGAAGCCAAGAAGTTCGAGCCTATCTCGACACCGACATTTTGTGGATCGTGCCACGACGTGACGCTCTTCAATGGCTTCCGCTTGGAAGAGGCCTTCAGCGAATACCGGCTGTCGCCCGCTGCCGATCGTGGTGTGACCTGTCAGGATTGCCATATGGGTAAGATCCAAGGCATCCCTTCCGATTTCGATTATGGTCCGGCCGCGGTTGTCGGTGGTGTGCCAACGAAACCTCGAAAGCTCTCAAATCATCTGTTCTCTGGACCGGACTATTCGGTTATCCATCCAGGGATCTTTCCCCATAATGCAGATGCGCAGCAGCTTGCGACGCTGGAGCAATGGCTAGAATTCGACCACGAGGCTGGCTGGGGGACGGATGCGTTCGAGGACAGCGCGCCGTCTGACTATGAGTTTCCGGAGTCCTGGGCATCGATCGATGATCGCTATGATGCCCGAGAGATTCTCGATACGCAGTTCGAGCGATTGGACTTCGCTCGCAAGAAGCGTCTCGAAGTGCTCCGGAACGGTTATCATCTCGGTGACATTCGGATCGAGGAAGCCAGTGCTGACGGTATCGAGTTCGAGGTCGAAGTGAAGAACATCACCGATGGCCACAATGTCCCGACTGGCTTCACCGGCGAGCGTGTCGTTTGGCTTGAGGTGACGGTCAAAGATGCCGAGGGCAATGTGGTCTTCGTCTCCGGCGATCGCGATCCGAATGGTGATTTGCGCGATCTGCACTCGCTCTATGTTCACAATGGCGAATTGCCTGAGGATCCGTTCCTCTTTAATCTTCAGTCCAAGTTTGTCGTGACCCAGGGGCGGGGCGGTGAGCGTGAGGCTGTGATCCCAATCCCTTACACCGTCACCGCACTGCCGATCGTTCGTCCGACGACGCTATCCCTGGTGTTTGCAGGCGAGCCAACGACCGAGCGGAACCACCGCAAGGGTATCGAGCCACTTGGCAATCGTTGGGCACCTTACGAGATCGATGGCGATAAGCTCACCGGGAAGGGGCCATATACCGCGACTGTCCGCCTGAATTCGCAGATGGTACCGGTCAACCTCATCACCGCCGTCCAGCGTGTTGGTTTCGACTATGGCATGAGCGCTAAGGAAGTCGCCGATGCTGTCGTCGCTGGTGCCGATATCCTTTGGGAAAAGATGGTGACCTTCGACGTGCACAATGACAGCACGATTAGCCAGAATGGCGGAGGAAAAGCCTGGATCGAAGGCCAGCTTCGCCAGTAGGACGGCTCGATTGATGAGATTCTAACTTTGATGTTTCAACATCCGATAACGGGAGGTTCGGTTTAAGCCGGCCCTCCCGTTGCCCCAATGGAGGCCGTTTCTCGATCGAGTCTGACGAGAGCGGCAGCCCAATCAAAACCACATTCCGCGAGCGTGGACTTTTTGGGGGAGAGGGCTTCTTGGCACTCTGCAGCATTCTGAATAAAGATGGTCGGTCCATTCGTAAGGTCATCGGCGCGAGCGTTGCCATCGTGTCGGTCACGTCGTTGGTCATCAGTGGCGCTTCGGCGGAGATGTTTTTGGGCGCCAGCCGTGGCGATACCAAAATCAACGATAAACCCACAAAGTTCCTTACCGAAGGTGATATCCCGGAACGTCCGGCGCTCTTGATTGAATGGGGCGAGAACTTTCTTGGTGAAGGCAACTTGCAACAAGGTTTCGAGTTGCCCACCGGTGCGGTTTGGGCCCCGGCGCTTTGGGTTTTTGGAACCTTGCGGTCGGCGCTTCAGACGATCGATACCGGCATCAGTGGCGGTGGACGGGTGACCGATTGGACCAATCGTTTTGATTTCTTTGCCAATCTTCAGCTCACCGCGACGGAGAAGATCGTCCTCGGGATTCGACCTCTCGATAAAAATCGGGGTGGCCAGTTCTCTGGCTACAGGTTCGAAGGTGAGGTCAATGGCGATGATGAGGGCTTCTTAAACTTCACCAATGGCAATATCCGAACGCTCTTTGCGGAGGGTGATTTCGGCAGTTTGTTCCCAGTGTTGGATAAGCAAGGGACAACATGGCTGGATTTTGGGTTCACCGTCGGTCGCCAGCCACTCATCTTTCAAGATGGCATCCTTTTGAATGACACGCAGGATACCGTCGGCATCGTGCGCAATAATATTCGTCTGCCGGGAGTCTCGAATTGGCGATCAAGTCTGAATTACTCCTGGAATTCCGTAAATCGCGGTGCTACCGGGATCGATAATTCGGTTGAAGATGAGTCAGATCTTCAACAAATTGGTTTTTTCAATTCTTTTGACACCGAGTTCAAGACGTGGAACGCCGACTTCATCTATACGCTCGACAGTGACGACAATAGCGAGGTGGATGATGGCGACAGCCTTCACGCCGGCCTCTCAATTGCCGAGCGCATCGGTCGTTACAGCCTAACCTGGCGTGCGAATGGGTCCTATGCCCTTGAGGACGAGAGTGATTTGGTCACGAATGGCGTTCTGCTGTCGACCGAATTCTCTTGGACACCGCATCGGTCCGATGACACGGTTTGGATCAACCCCTTCGTCACGATCGGTAACTTCAGTCAAGCCGGCCGTGAAAATATCGACGGTGGTGGACCGCTTGCAGCCTTAGGCATCTTGTATGCCTCGCCAAACATCGGCGCTTTTGGTTCCGAACTGGACAATAAGGCGAATGACAACGCGGGCGCTGCCATCGGCTATCAGGCGTTCTGGAACGATCACAAGACCAATCTCGGCCTGGAGATCGCGGGCTTTAAGGACATCGGTCTAGAAGACGAGCTACAGCAAGGATTTGAATGGCAAGTCGGCGTCGGGTTCCAGGCTCAACATCAAGTCACGCAACAGTCTCTCGTCCAGCTTGAGGGATTTTATGCCTTACAAGAAGGTGAAGGTGACAATGACGTTGACAGTGACGCTTATGGCGGTCGTCTCGAGTACCTTTACCAGTTCTAGCGGCCGCTCTTGCCCAACTGACGTCGATTGGACTCTGACGGCAAAAAAGACATTGGCGCGGCGCCGTCTCTTAGGTTCGTCAATCGTCGGGCAGTCCGTTAGATGTCAGTCGGTTCCCAAGGATGCCAAAGCAACGCCGCGTCCGAGGTTTCTAGCTGGTGCGGCTTGCGTCATCCCTCAGCCGTCAGCGGTCTTATCGCGAACAACCACATTGCAGTCATGGGTCCGCAATTTTGATTTAATCGCGTCACAGGCAGCCTCGGCTTCCGCGTCGGATAGGAAGGGCACCGTCAACACGCGATAGAACGGATCGTTACCGTTCGCCGCGGCAACTGCTTCGATTTCCATCTGCTTATTGCTGAGAAGCTCGGGCATGGCGTTCTGCATGGCTTGCCAATACCGCTGTGCTTCTTCGATCGACCACAACGTCGATAGATACACCGAAAAGGACACATCACTGGCCGAGGGCGCGTTGTCCAGAAGCGCTGTCGTTTCTTCCTGCGTACGCAAAGCTCCTGGTGCCGGCGTCGACCCTTCATCTTCAGGCTCGGTCAGGCGATCGGGCGCAACAATCGAGCGGCGGGGTCCGTTCGCAGCAGGTGGTGCCGCAGGCTCGACTGCCGCCAAATCACCGATTGGGTTCAGTGTGGGCGCCGGTACGTTTCGCTGGTCCGTACCATCGACCTCTTGTTCAGCTGATGATTGGGATTGAGTTAAGGCCTCGAGGGCAGCCGTGGCCTCAGCAAGTTCTCTGATATTCTCAGCGTTGTTGGTCGGCTCATTGTTCGCGGCCCCTTCTGCCGGAACGATGAGTTGGGTCGGCGTGTTTGTTTGCGCGATAGTTGGGGGGTCTTCTGGCTGCCCGCCACTCCTGGCTTCGCGAACCTTCGCGAGTAGCTCGCGACTCCGAACGACGTCGGGATGTTCCGTGCCGAGCAGGCCTTCCCAGATCTTAAGAGAACGCGTCAGCAAGGGCTCCGCTTCCAAATAGCGGTCTTCGGCTTGATAGAGGCCGGCAAGATTGCTCAGGACCGTCGCCACGAAGGCGTGATTGGGGCCGTGGACCTTCTCCAAAATCGCCAATGACTGCTTCAGCAAGGCCTCGGCTTCGCTTCGGTTTCCTTGGAGATAATAGAGTGCCGCCAAATTTTTCATGGTCTGGGCGACGTCGGTGTTTTCCGGGCCAATCGTCTCGCGAAGTTGGGCAAGCGCGCGGCGCATCAGCGGCTCTGCGCGCTCATAGTCCTCCTGAGCGTAGTAGACGGCCGCCAGATTGTTATAGGATTTCCCCAGGCGCGAGTCGCCCGACGGAAAACGCTCGGCCGCTTCCAACGCCGCCTCGAAATGACGTTCGGCTTCAGAAAAGTTCTTCTGCTGTAACGCAGTACGACCAGCGTTAATCAATCCTTCCCAAGCCGCGTCTTGACCAATAGCGAGGTCGTCGATGGCTGTCATCGCCGCCAAAACGGCAACAAATAGCCCAATGCGGCAGCATTTCTTCCCTTGCATCATCGAAACAAACTTCTTGATTTCACCAAATTCTTCAACATAAGGCGTTTCGAGACAGCCGCCAGATCAAAGATTGGTGGCGGCCCTGAGTTGCACATCCCGACATAGGTGAGTATCTTCCTACCGCGAGCACCTCAGCGACATCGGCAGGCAGTCTATCCGAAAACCCATAAATTCGGAATATTGGGCCGTTGTCACCTTCAGATCGGGCCGAGTGCGGCCATGAACGGTCTGAAGGGCCATCTCTGGATTTTGGCTATGGAGCGAATTGCTCTCACAACAATGCGCCGCCCTCAAGTAACGGTTTCACGATATTTGCAGAGACTTGGTCGATGATCCCGACAGTGGCAGAGATCGCCGCGTTGCTGGTGGCGACCGGTGTCCTGTTCCAAGCAGGGCGCGGTCTGCTCGCGAGCCTTCGTCACCGCAAGATGGTGGTTCGCGATGAGATGAGTGCGCTGGCATCTTTTCGTGAAGCGACTGGCGACCTTCTGACCCAAGCCCAGTCGGCCAATATCGCTGAGGCCAACTCCTGGGGCGGTTTTCGGAAATTCTACATCCACCGGCGGGTCGATGAGGCGGATGGCATTACATCGTTTTATCTGCGGCCTTATGACGGCAAGCCCGTTCCACGCTATCTGCCAGGACAGCATCTGACCTTTCGATTGCAGATTCCAGGGCAATCTAAACCCGTCATTCGCTGCTATTCGCTATCGGACGCTCCCATCCACGAAAACCAATATCGTGTGTCGATCAAACGGTTAGGCGCACCGCCCGGGTCAGAGGGCATCCCCGATGGCGTCGGTTCGTGCTTTTTCCATGACATGCTCGAAGTTGATCGAATCGTCGACGTCAAAGCTCCAGGCGGCAACTTCTATCTCGACATGACTGACAGGCGTCCGGTTGTGCTCATCGCTGGCGGCATTGGGCTAACCCCCATGCTCAGCATGGCCAACACGATTGCTTACACGAAGAGCAAGCGCGAAGTCTGGCTCTTCTATGCTGTGATGAACAAACAGCAGCATGTCATGCCAAGTCATCTCAAGCGTCTTGCGCGTGATCATCCGAATATCAATGTTGTAATTTGTTATGCCGAGCCGACGCGAGAATGCGTCAAAGGTCGGGACTTCCACTATCGCGGTCGAATTAACCGCCGTCTGCTTGAAGGTCTTCTTCCCAGCACCGATTGCCAGTTCTACCTCTGCGGCCCACCGCCGATGCAGGATGCGATTATTGGCGACCTTCGGGACTGGGGCGTCGCTGAAAAAGACATTAAGTGGGAGTCTTTTGGCAAACGCAAAGGGAAGAAACGGGCCTCTCCCGCTGTTGGTGACAATGTTCGAACAGTCGAACCGATTGAGATCGTGTTTGCACGATCCGGCAAAGTTGGGAAATGGTCGTCTGAAGAAGAGACCGTCCTTGATGTCGCTGAAGCGGCAGGGGTGGCCTTGGACTCAGGTTGTCGTGCCGGCCAATGTGGAACATGCGCGACCGCGATCAAACAGGGGGCTGTACGCTATTTGGAGGAACCGGGTACGCAGCCACCTCCGGGCACATGCTTGACCTGCATGGCCATTCCGAAGGAGGGGCTGGTTCTCGATGCGTGACGATCTAAATACATGCTAACTCCGTATATCACGGGCTTTAGATACGAGATATCGCCAGATATCTGCGACGAGGGGTGAAAGAATGAGGGTTTGCCGGTGGCCGTCCGACGTGTGTCATTCGGTGTTGGCGGCGTGTGTTGTAATCCTGTTGTCGACGCTTGGTCATGGCGCGTTCGCCCAGGGCGCACCAAACTTCGAGAAAGTTCAGGGGCCAGATGAGTGCGCTGAGTGCCATAAGAAGGAGACCGAGAACTGGAAGGACACGCATCACTACAAGACGTTCTCGTCGCTCCCGAGGAGTGATGACGCAAAAAAGATCACTGATGCGCTCGGTCTCAAACGCATCAAATCGGAAAGCGTCTGCTTGAGCTGTCATTTCACCAGCCAAGTGCGCAAGGGCAAACCAAAACCCGTTGCCGGCATTACCTGCGAGTCCTGCCATAGCGCTGGCGCTGATTGGATGAAGCGTCACAGCGAATTCAGTGGAAAGAAAAAGGAAACGGAGTCGGAAGCGGAGGCGCAACAGCGATGGGCTGATGCCGAAGCGTCAGGCATGATCCGGCCGCACATGGTCTATGAGCTCACGAAGAATTGCTACAGTTGCCACATCGTTCCGCAGGAAGAGTTGGTGAACAAAGGCGGTCACACCGCGGGCAGCAAGTTTGAACTGGTTTCATGGTCGCAGGGCGAGATCCGACACAACACCTGGCATAATGGCGGCAAAGAGAATCCCGAGGCCAGCACCGAACGCAAGCGGCTGATGTATGCCGTCGGTATTGCCGTCGAATTGGAAGAGGCCCTTCGTGCCGTCGGCAAGTCGACTGCACCTGCCCGGTATGCCGTCGCCATGGCCAAGCGCGCCCACGCGGCAAGGAAAAAACTGCGTGAAGCTGCCAAGACATTGCCCATGCCTGAGTTCATGGAAATGCTGCGTGCAGCCCATTCGGCCAATCTGAAACTCAACAACGGTCCCGCTCTCGAAGCGGCCGCTGATCGCGTTGCTGCTGCGGCAAAGCAACTGGCCAGCAGCCATGACGGAACAGAGCTTGCTGCCATGGACAACCTGCTTCCGGGGCCCGATCAGTATAAGGGTAAGCCGTCGCAATGATCGGCCAGCCATTTCGCGCCCACCCCAGCGTCCGTCGGTGACACGTGGCTGTAAGCGTAGCCATACCGCGCCCAAGGCGATGGGACCGCCCACTCGCGCCGGATATGACCGAAGGCGATGTTCTTCGTGTCTTGTTCACCCTTCGGGTGTTCGGCGCGATCGACCAGGGGCAGTTCCCATCGACCTTGTCGCTTCAAGACATCATCCGTAATGATGCCCGCATTCATCGCTACCGCCGCGGCGAAATCATTATCCGGAAGGGTGACTACGGTAACGCGCTGTTTGTGATCATCTCGGGTGTCGTACGCGAGCTCCTGGATCAAAGCGACTTCGATGCGACGGCCGATGACGAAGCCCATGAGCGGCGCGGATTTCTCGGTACGCTTCGGCAATGGTGGGAACAGGCTGATACGCCGGAGCAGCGCGATATCGGCAAATATGCGCACCATCAACACGATAAGACCCTTGGCCGTGGCAATGGCCGCGGATCGATTGACAGTATCGAGGCATTGATCAGCCGCGTGCCAACCCGAGTCCTCACCGAGCAGGACATGTTCGGTGAAGTCGCAGCGTTGTCGCGGGCACCCCATCTGTCGACGGTCATTGCTGAAACCGATGTCGAAGTGCTTGAGCTTCGCTGGCAAGGCCTTCGCGACATCCGTCGCCGAGACAAGAGTTTTCGTGAGAAGATCGATGCGCAATACCGGGCCTCTAGCCTTAAGGCCCATTTGAGGGAGTCGCCCCTTTTCCAAGGACTGCACGAGACCGCCCTCGAGCACATCGCCCGACATACGCTTTTCGAAACCCACGGTGAATTCGAATGGTCCGGTGATTTTAAAGGGTTGGCGACGGAAGTTGGCTTGGACGTTTTCCACTCAGAGCCGGTGATTGCCGAACACGGCGACTATCTCGATGGTCTTCTGCTGATCCGCTACGGCTTTGGTCGGATTAGTGAGCGTCTCGATCATGGGCATCGCACCGTCGGTTACGTCACCCACAACGAAGTCTTCGGCCTGCGTGAGATCGTTGAGCATTGGCGGGATGGTCAGGACCTTCGTTTGCGCCATGGGCTCCGCGCTGTCGGCTTCGTCGATCTCTTGCGTGTGCCAACAGCGCTCGTCGAAGATTATGTGCTGCCGAATGTTCCTCCGCATAAACTGCCAGGACCGGCGAACTCGTCCAGCATTCGTATGTCAGCCGATCTCAAATGGGAGGCTGAACTGCCACTGGAGCAGGCGACGATCAATTTCTTAATGAACAACCGCACCATTAACGGCACAGCGGCGATGTTCATCGACACGGATCGTTGTACGGCCTGCGATGACTGCGTGCGCGCTTGCGCAGCGGCGCATAACAACAATCCGCGTTTTATCCGTCACGGGCCAGAGCACGACAATCTTATGGTGGCCAACGCCTGCATGCATTGTGTCGACCCGGTCTGTCTTATCGGCTGTCCCACAGGTGCCATCCATCGTACCCAAGACGGCCTCGTCACGATCGACGACACCACCTGTATCGGATGCGCAACCTGCGCCAATTCTTGCCCCTACGACAATATCCGTATGGTCGAGATCCGGGACGAGAAGGGTGACTTTATCGTTGATCAGGAGACCCAACTGCCGATCGTCAAAGCAACCAAATGTGATCTTTGTCTTGAGCAACCTGGGGGGCCTGCCTGTCAGCGAGCCTGTCCCCACGATGCGCTTGTTCGGATCGATCTCAGGGATCGAGAGCAGCTGGTTGATTGGTTGGCGCGATGACGACATTCGGGCAGCGCCGTCTCCGCAATATTGCGCTTACCGGCATGATGGCCGGGCTAATTTTGGCCATCGAGCTCCTCTATGACATGTCGCTTCGCGACGCGGCGTTCTTGAATGGCTGGACGCTGTTCGCGGGCATGGTGCTGCTCGCTATCTTCAATCTTCGAAAGAAGCTCAACATTTTGCCGCTGATGCGCATGTCGAGCTGGCTGCAACTCCACATCTACACCGGTCTCATCTGCCTGTTGTTGTTTTTGCTTCATACAAGCTTTTCGTTACCAAACGGCCCCTTCGAGATCGTTCTTTGGATCCTTTACATGACGATGACGATCAGTGGCATGATCGGGGTTGCTCTGTCGCGCCTTCTGCCGCATCGGATCAGTGCACGCGGTGAACGCGTGATCTTCGAACGCATTCCCGTCATGCGGGCGCAGATTGCAAGAGATATCGAAAAGCTTGCCATGACATCAGTCCAAGAGACTCGCGCATCGACGATCGCCGACTTTTACGTTGCTGAGCTTGCTCCATACTTGCAGCGGCCCAAGCATCTTGTGCTGCACTTAATCGGTGGTAATCGGCCGGAGCGTCGCTTGCATGTCGCGATCCGCGAGCTGGAGCGATATCTGGACGAGCGCGGCCGGCAAATCCTTGGCGAGATCGACCAGTTGGTTTCCGCAAAAGCTGACCTTGATTATCAGTATGCGATGCAGTCGACCTTGAAGAGTTGGTTGTTCTTTCACCTGCCTCTCAACTACGGTCTGATGCTGTTCACCTTGGTCCACATCGTTCTTGTTTACGCCTTCGCGACGGGGGCGCCATGAAGCCGCGCCTACAAAAGTTCGACCATCGGTCAAGCGCCTACGAGCGACCTTCGCAAACCTGGGTTTGCGGGAGAGCGAGCACCGGCAGGCCTTGTGCCCTCGGCCCCAACCAAACGGGACAGTGCCGCACGCTCAGCGAATGCCGACCACGTCGACATGGTGAAGAGTGGGTCTGCAATCGTCCGTCAAGTGCCGGTGGCCCCTGCGACGGTGGCCCCTTGCCGAATGGGCAATGTTGTCGAAGCCTGCCCGCGTGCATTCCTGTGCGGTCGCTTCGGAGTCGCCGAGGGCGTTTCACCGCGGTGGCCACGCTCTTTTGCTTTGGCCTCCTCTTGCTCCTGGTCGGTAGCAGGATCAACACGGACTTGATCGATGCAGGCACCGTCTACGCAGGCCATGCGGAGGTCGAGGCGTGCAGCGATTGCCATGTGAATTTTGATGGCGGACCGATCCGTTGGTTGACGGCTGCCTTTGCCGATGCCGATCCGGTTGCCGATAATGACAAATGCGTTGCGTGTCACAAATGGGGGCCCGATGCCGCCAACGCACATACGCTCCCCCGGTCTGAACTTGCCGATTTAATCGGCAAATTCGAGCAGACGGCGGCGACAGCGCCGGTACCCTGGTCCGTGCAGATGAGCCGAGCAGTTTTTCCGACGCCGCTTGAAGCGCGTAATGGACCATTGGCCTGCGGCTCCTGTCACAAAGAGCACAAAGGCGAAGATGCCGATTTGTTACACGTCAGCAATGCACGTTGCCAATCTTGCCATCAAGTGACGTTCAATGCATTTTCTGACGGCCATCCCTCCTTTGGCAATTACCCCTATCTTCGGCGCACGCGCATCGTGTTCGACCATGATTCGCACAATCGAAAGAATTTTCCTGAGAAGGCCAAGCAGGGCGTGAGACCGCCCGAGACCTGCGACAGTTGTCATTCTCCCGATGCAACGGGCCAGTACATGCTGACGCAGGACTTCGAGGATACCTGCGCACTTTGTCATAGCGAAGATATCATTGGCGAGACCGTCGCAGGGCCGAAGGGGACACCGATTATCGCGGTGCCGGAGTTGGATCTCGAGACTCTCGCTGAACGCGGCTTTCCGATCGGCGACTGGCCTGAATTCCCAGTCGCGATCGATGTCTCTCCTTACACCAAGCTTCTGATCGCCGCGGATCAGACGATTGCAGAAGACCTGGTGCTGATTGCGGAGACCGATTTTCAGGATTTGACCGATGCTAGCGATGCCGAAATCCTATCGGTGGCACGTGTCGCGATGGCCATCAAGGAACTGTTGTTTGACCTCAGCATTTCAGGCGTCGATATCCTTGAGGAGAAGGTCCAAGCAAGTTTGGACAAGGCCTTAGATACCGACACCGTCGGACGTTTGGTCGGTCACATTCCCCAGGATGTGATCGCCGCCGCCGCCGCTGCCTGGTTCCCAAACTTGAAACAGGAAGTGGTCGCTTATCGTAAAGCCAAACAAGAGGCGCAGATTGCGCCCGGCATCCAGGGAACCGGTGCTAATGACGATCTAAGCAATGACCGTCCTATCATTGACAATGGCCAGCAAGACCCCAGCGTGGTTTTCGCCCAAGCCGGATCGATTGAGGTTCAGAACCTTTCGCCCGTACCTGTCGATCCCGCCTTGGAGAACGAAGCGCTAGGCCTGCCGACCCTCGATCCTGAGGAGTGGGCCAAGGCCGGCGGGTGGTATCGAAAAGACTATATTCTCTACTACAGGCCCGTCGGTCATGAGGATGCCGTCCTCCGCACTTGGCTAGACATTAGTGGGCAGTCCTTTGGCACGCCGGCCCAAGGCTATGGCGATGCGGTGTTCCAGCTCCTTGCGGATAAAAACACGCCGGGCAAATGCACCAAATGCCATAGTGTCGATCAACAAATCGGCGGCGGCCTTGCGATCAATTGGGGTACCTTTCAGCCCGTGGTCGGTGAAAGCAAATTCACCACCTTCGTGCACGCAACCCACTTCAGCGCCGTTGGCGATGACGGCTGCATCGCCTGTCATCGATTGAACGAAGATCAAAAGTATCAGGAGGCGTTTGTCGGCCGTGACCCGCTTCAGTTCCACCCGAATTTTGCGCCGATGCAGCGGGAGGCTTGCGCCGAGTGCCATGTTGAGCAGTCAGCCGGTGACGCTTGCACGCAATGTCATCAATATCATATCGGCGAGTTCGCGATCGAAAGCATCCCGGCCACCCGCATTGATGATCTCGACCGGACGAAACCGGAGACAGTGCCCGCTGACCAGCAGCAAGATGCGTCACTGCCTGACAGGGCCGCCGAGGCGCAAAACACGGATCAGCTCAACCAGCCTGCACAGACCGATGGTTCGAGTGCTCCTTCGGTGAATGCTGAGGTCGGGTTGATCGAGGCCAGTGTTGATGACGACCGCGGTTCGGTTGAACAACCTTTGACGCCCGCTGATAGCGACCAGACGAATCAATAACCAACTGATGAATTCAGATCGATAGCGTACTGTTCATTATAGATTAACCTTAAACCTGGTAACCTCTTTGACAGGTTAGAGCGAAGCTCTTACAGGCGAAGCGTGCAAGCGCCAAGATGGCAGATCCGGCTGAATGCAAGGCTTAGTTGCGCATAGGCTGCCCAACAATAATCGAATCGGAGCCAATGATGATATTTGACGGATTTAGTATTTTTGTCTTCGCCATTCTCGCGGTCGCGCTCACGCTGATCTTTATGGGTGTAAAGTCGGTGCCGCAAGGCAGCGAATACACCATCGAACGCTTTGGCCGGTATACGCGCACCCTTCGCCCTGGTCTCCATCTCATCGTCCCGTTCATCGATCGAATCGGCGCGAAGATTAACATGATGGAGCAGGTGATGGACGTGCCTTCACAGGAGGTCATCACCAAAGACAATGCCATGGTCACGGTCGATGGTGTTGTTTTCTATCAGGTTCAGGATGCAGCAAGTGCTGCCTATGAGGTGACCAATCTTGAGCGCGCCATCATCAATCTGACCATGACCAATATTCGTACCGTGATGGGTTCGATGGATCTCGACGAGCTCTTGTCCCAGCGCGATCGGATCAACGCCCAGCTCCTGACCGTCGTTGATGAAGCGACGACGGCATGGGGCGTCAAGGCAACTCGTATCGAAATCAAGGATATTGCGCCGCCGACCGACCTGGTCGACAGCATGGCTCGACAGATGAAGGCCGAACGCGATAAGCGCGCCGCTATTCTTGAAGCGGAAGGTCTTCGCCAAGCGGCGATTTTGACGGCGGAAGGTGAAAAGCAGTCGACAATTCTTGAGGCGGAAGGGCGGCGTGAGGCGGCGTTTCGGGACGCTGAGGCGCGTGAACGTGAAGCCGAAGCTGAATCGAAAGCCACGTCGATGCTCTCCGAAGCACTCGCTCGTGGCGATCGAAATGCCATCAACTATTTCGTGGCGCAGCAATATGTTGAGGCCTTTCGTCAATTCGCCAGCTCGCCCAATCAGAAAGTCGTCTTCCTGCCAATGGAAGCCAGTGCATTGGTCGGATCGCTCGGCGGCATTGGAGAAATTGCCAAGGACATTTTTGGCAAGGACGCCCCGACCACGCCCATTGCCAATGGGGGACGTACGTCGCAATGAACCTGCCTTTCGTTCAGGACATCCAATTCTGGCATTGGCTGGCCTTTGGCGGCCTGATCGGTGTCCTGGAAATTCTGGTGCCCGGATTTGTTCTGATCTGGCTTGGCCTCGCCGCCATTCTGGTCGGGCTCTTGCTCCTGGTCTGGCCTGAGCTGACATTCGCGTATCAGCTGCTCGCCTATGCAGGTTTTTCCGTGCTGAGCGTCTTTCTCTGGTTCTACTGGCTCAAGCGTGGTCCGGTCGAAAGTGACAAGCCGACACTCAATCGACGCGCTGAACAGTTAATTGGCCGACGAGCTCCCGTGGTCGATGCGATTGTCAATGGACGGGGCAGGATCAAACTTGGCGATGGCACGTGGGCGGTCGCTGGTCCAGATTTACCCGCCGGCCACTTGGTCGAAATCACCGGAGCTGACGGTACGCTGCTTCAGGTCAGGCCGGCTGATCGAAACTCATCCGACACGTGAAATGCCTTTGACGTCAGTCGGCCTCTTGACCAACCCTATCAACGGCCTAAGATCACGCCATCACGAGCCCCCGTGGCGGAATTGGTAGACGCGGCAGACTCAAAATCTGTTGTCTTCACGGACGTGCCTGTTCGAGTCAGGCCGGGGGCACCAACCCTCTCAATCCATTGACGTTGATGGCGATCGTTCATCGCCAGGATCGAGGCGCACCTGGCTCTCTGCAGGCCGAGGGGTGAACGGACGTCCAGGGTGACCTCTTTTGCTCACCTGTTTCGGCCGAGCGGGTGTCGTCATTTTTGCCGGCTGTGATGATCATCCCCGGCATGACATTCAACCAAGACGACGTCGCCCCGTTGAGGTTCTTGCCCGTCGATCAACGGTCACGCTCTCGATCAAGCCGGTTGGACGTCTCGTCTGAGACGGTCCGTCAATCGCCCCGATCGTCCATCATCGCCTTTTGCTTGCGCGCTCTGGCGGCAAAGAGATTGAGCGCTTCGACGGCGATCGAAAAACCGATCGCGAAATACAGATAGGCGCGTGGGATGTGGAAATGGAGGCCGTCAGCAACAAGAGCGACGCCGACGAGAAGAAGGAAGGCCAAAGCGAGCATTTTGACAGTGGGATGTCGATCGACGAATCCAGCGACCGGTCCGGCGGCAAACAGCATGACGGCAATGGCAATTAAGATGGCAATGACCATGACAGGGATGTGCTCGGCGATGCCGATGGCGGTAATCACGCTGTCTAACGAAAAGACCATGTCGATGATCATGATCTGGAAGATAACGTAGCCAAAGCTCGCCGCTTTGACGTCGGCGCGGTACTCATCGCCCCCTTCGAGCTCGTTGTGCATCTCGACGGTCGCCTTATAGATCAAGAACGCGCCGCCGAAGAACAGCACGATGTCCCGCCAGGAGACACCGAACTCGCCGATGTGGAAAATCGGGTGGATCAGCCTGGTCATCCAGGCCAAGCTGAACAGGAGGGCGAGACGACCGATCAGGGCAAGCGCCAGGCCGATGAACCGGGCACGCGCGCGCTGATGGTCTGGCAGCTTGTTCGTGACAATCGACAGGAAGATGATGTTGTCGATGCCAAGAACGATCTCGAGCACGGCGAGTGTCGCCAAGCTTGCCCAGGCTTCCGGGCTGGCCGCCAACTCCATGAGGGTCATTGCCACTCCATGTGGCGTGGCCACCTCATTGACGTGGACCGCTTTCGCCTACTCGCATCATACTTTGCGCTCATCTTCTGGCGCCTCTGACCAACCTCGGGTCAAGGAAGCGCGACTAGCCCTTCAGAAGGCGGACGTGATGTTGGATATGCTCGCCGATAAAACTCGCCATGAAGTAGTAGCTATGGTCGTAGCCGTCTTGCATACGCAGCGTCAACGGGATGGACGCGGTTTCACAGGCCTCCTTCAGGAGTTCGGGCTTGAGCTGGCCTTCTAGGAAGTCGTCAGCGGTCCCCTGGTCGACGAGAACCGGTGAGCGCCAGCGCGTCGTCGCCGCGAGCAAGGTCGCGTCGTAGTCTTTCCAGCGTTCTCGATCCTCGCCGAGATAGCCGGTGAGGGCTTTCTCGCCCCATGGGCAGCGAGTGGGAGAACTGATCGGGGCGAAGGCAGAGACACTTTTGTAGTGATCAGGGTTCTTAAATGCGATCGTAAGGGCGCCGTGGCCCCCCATCGAATGTCCAAAAATACCGGCACGGGTAGGATCGACCGGGAAATTGTCATTGATCAGCGCCGGCAGCTCCTTGGTGACATAGCTGTACATGCGATAGTGATTGGACCAAGGGGCGACGGTCGAATCGACATAGAAGCCAGCACCGCTTCCAAAGTCATAGGTGTCATCGTCACCGGGAAGGCTCACCCCGCGTGGACTGGTGTCTGGTGCCACAAGGATCACGCCATGCTCTGCAGCATATCGCTGTGCGCCGGCTTTTTCGGTCATATTCGCCCAAGTGCAGGTCAGGCCAGATAGCCAGTACAAGACCGGCAGCGGTCCCTCCTGAGCTTGAGGTGGCAGATAGACCGCGACTTCCATGCGACAGGCGGTTTCATTGGCGTCGTGAGCATAGACACCTTGTGTCCCGCCATGCATCCGATGCTGTTTGAGCGTTTCAAGCGCCATTGCTCTCTCCGAAAGATGTAACAATGGCCGGCGGTTTCCCGCCAGCCATTGTTCACCGAATAGGTCAGTTCTGTCGTCTAGTAGACGACGACGCTTCGAATGGACTCACCCGCATGCATGAGATCAAAGCCCTTGTTGATGTCGTCGAGCGGCATCGTATGGGTGATCAAGTCGTCGATATTGATCTTGCCGTCCATGTACCAGTCGACAATCTTCGGCACGTCGGTGCGGCCACGCGCACCCCCAAAAGCCGTGCCGCGCCAGGACCGGCCCGTCACCAACTGGAAGGGACGCGTGCTGATCTCAGCGCCAGCGGGCGCGACGCCGATGATGATGCTCTCGCCCCAGCCCTTATGCGCGCATTCGAGCGCAGCGCGCATCACCTCGACATTGCCGATGCACTCAAAGCTATAGTCGGCGCCGCCGCCGGTAAGATCGACGAGATAGGGAACGAGGTCGCCCTCGACCTCATTGGGATTCACGAAGTGAGTCATGCCGAACTTCTCGGCGATCTCTTTGCGCTTCGGGTTGAGGTCGACGCCAACGATCATATTGGCACCCACCAATTTGGCACCTTGGATGACGTTGAGGCCAATGCCTCCTAGCCCGAAAACGACGATATTCGAACCGGGCTCGGCCTTGGCCGTATTGATCACCGCCCCAACGCCCGTGGTGACGCCGCAGCCGATATAGCAGATTTTGTCAAAAGGGGCGTCTTCACGAACCTTGGCGAGGGCGATCTCGGGCACCACGGTGAAATTCGCAAAGGTCGACGTGCCCATATAATGAAAAATTTTCTCGCCATTGATGGAGAAGCGGGACGAGCCGTCCGGCATGAGGCCCTGGCCCTGCGTCGACCGGATCTTTTGGCAAAGATTGGTTTTGGGGTTCAGACAATATTCGCATTCCCGACATTCCGGCGTGTAGAGCGGGATGACATGATCACCTTTCTTGAGCGTGGTCACGCCGGGACCGCAGTCCACCACAACGCCGGCACCTTCATGGCCGAGGATGGCGGGGAAGATACCTTCGGGATCAGCTCCCGAGAGTGTGAATTCATCGGTGTGGCAAATGCCTGTTGCTTTGATCTCGACGAGGACTTCGCCTTCTTTTGGGCCCTCCAGCTGAACCGTTTCGATCGAAAGCGGTTCGCCAGCCTTGTGCGCAATTGCTGCCCTGACGTCCATGATGAGTTCGCCTCCATATCAAGCGCTACGTCTCGTTGCGAGAACCTGTCAGACCTGTTGCCTGCTGACAAGTGATGTCGTGGCTCGATTTCAGATAGACGTTTTGTGGTTTATTAAGATATTCTACTTATTGGTTTTACAAATTCGTCGGCCCGTTCAGGGGCATCTGTTGGAGAATAGGCATAATGAGCTTTTGGGCATTTCTCTTGACGGTGATCGACCTTACCACCGACCTGGTGCCCTTTATTGCTGCGCTTGGCTTTGCCTCGTTGGTCCGCACGCGCCTGGATCTGGTACTCGCAACCTGCAATCTGTGGCTGTTGATGGAGCTGGTGGCAACGATCGCCAGTCCTGAGTATCGCTTTATCGACTTGATGGCGCCGCGTCTCATCGCCTGCATTCTACAGATGATGGCGGCGTGCTACCTCATGTCCGTTTGGCGCCAGCGGCAAAAGCGTCCTCGGAGCATTGCTGCTCACTGACGCTGAAGCCCGCCCTGTCCCCGTCACGTTATTGACGATTACATCTGACTTCCGGCCGCTAGGGGCAACGATGTTACCCCATGGCGTGACCGGTATTGGCGCGTCTGCCGCTCCCGCTCCATCGATCCTGAGGGGAAGCGGGCAGAGCTTGCGCACAATGTCGCCGCTTAGCCTCCTAGCGGCCGTGACCTATCACCCCTCGGGTTGAGCAACGATACGCAAATAAGGCTTTGGTGCCTTCCAACCTTCTGGGAACTTGGCCTTGGCATCCTCATCCGAGACGGCCGGGACGATGATCACATCATCGCCGTTCTTCCAATTGACCGGGGTGGCGACCTGGTGTTTGGCGGTAAGCTGAAGCGAATCGAGCACGCGTAGAATTTCGTCGAAATTGCGTCCGGTGCTCATCGGATAGGAGATCATAAGCTTGATCTTCTTGTCGGGTCCGATGACGTAAACGGTCCGCACGGTGGCGTTGTCGACCGCTGTGCGACCCTCCGCGCTATCGCCCGCGGTTGCTGGCAACATGTTGTAGAGCTTGGACACGGCAAGATCCGTGTCGCCGATCATCGGGTAATTCGGCGCAAATCCTTGTGTCTCCTCGATGTCCTTGGCCCAATCGGCATGGCGTTCGACCGGATCAACGCTAAGACCAATGACCTTGGTGTTGCGTTTCTCAAACTCTGGCTTCAACCGTGCCATGTAGCCGAGTTCGGTGGTGCAGACGGGGGTGAAGTCTTTCGGGTGGGAAAACAAGACAGCCCAGCTGTCCCCGATCCACTCGTGAAACGTGATTTGACCCTCAGTGGTGTCGACGGTGAAGTCGGGAGCGATTTGACCAATTTGCAGGCTCATAAGCGAGATCTCCATGTGGGTGACGAGGGGCGTCGGCCTGATCGGGAAGACGCTCGTTGACGTCAGCGTTTTCTAGGCAAAGCGGGGTCGAGTGACTGTATCAGCGGTCACATCAACATGCCGATAGCGGGCGTGTTTGTGGTCGTTAATGAAGTGTCACGCACGCTTCAGATATGGGGAAATCGCGCATGATTGTCATGGATGGTCGTGCTGCAGCTGTTGAAAAAAGAGAGGTTTTCTACGCATCGCAATGATCGCGCGACATCATTGCGCGAGGTGCCAGAACCTTAGGCATTTCATGCAAGGCCAATGGCATCTTGGAGCGTAATCAAGTCTCGGTTGTTCCTAAGTGAACCGACGCTGTCGGCACCTCTTGTCAGGCAAGAAAGTCAGCGATCCGATCGATGGCCCGCTCGATATTCTCGATGGAATTCGCATAGGAGAAGCGAAGATAGCCCTCGCCCTGTGCGCCAAAGCTGGTGCCAGCAATGACGGCAACACCGGCCTCAGTGAGCAAACGCTCTTGAAGCGCGATGGCCTTTTGGCCAGTGGCTTCGATATTGGGAAAGGCATAAAAGGCCCCGCCCGGGCGTTGACAGCGAAAACCAGGCAGCTGGTTCAGGCGTTCGACGATCACCCCGCGACGCCGATCGAAGGCAGTGACCATCTGGTCGACCGCCGACTGCGGGCCGGTCAGCGCTTCAATCCCGGCGTATTGTGTCGCCGCATTCACACATGAATGGACATTGATCGCCAGGCGCGTTGCGATCGGCGCCAAGGCTTCCGGCCAGACCGCCCAGCCAAGACGCCAGCCTGTCATGGCGTAGGTCTTGGACCAGCCGTCCAACAGGATGAGCCGATCCTCGATCTCTGGATAGGCCGTAAGGCTGGCATGGGGAACACCGTCATAGACCATGCGCGCATAGATTTCATCGGACATGATGGCAACGTCGGGATGCTCTGCAAGGCCTGCAACGAGCTTGTCGAGTTCTTCCTTGGGCACCACGCCGCCCGTGGGATTGGCGGGGCTATTGACGATGATCAGTCGTGTCCGATCAGTAATCTTGGCCAGTACTTCGTCCGCCGAGAATGAGAATCCGCTGTTTTCATAAAGCGGAATCGGTACGGCCTTGGCACCTGAGAACTCGATAACTGAGCGATAGATTGGAAAGCCCGGATCCGGATACATGATCTCGACGCCGGGCTGGCCGAACATCGTGATGGCGAAATACATCGTCACCTTGCCGCCCGGCACCACCACAATGCGCTCGGGATCAATAGTCACGCGCCGTCGTTGGGCCATGTCCTCGGCAACGGCTTCGCGCAGCGGCAGAATGCCGTTCGCCGGCGTGTAGCCGTGTTGGCCATCGCGGAGCGCCTTCGCGGCTGCCTCGACAATGTTGTCAGGTGTCGGAAAGTCCGGTTGGCCGATGCCGAGATTGATGATGTCCTGTCCGGCATCTTTAAGCTTCTGCGCCCGCGCAAGGACATCGAACGCGGTTTCGGTGCCAAGTCTATCCAGAGAGTTGGCAAGGATCATGATTTGTTCTCCAAGTTTTCAATAATTTCGACTTAAAGTCGATTGATTTTGCGTAAAATTTGGAGTTAAAATTGATAATCTTGTTCCAAAAGATCGGTGTCGAAAATCTACGCCTGGTGACGCTTTCATGGCAACACCGATCATCTAGTCCGTTGTTGCTTATACCTTTAACACTGCAATCCAATGAATGAAGAGTATTATGAGTTGGCACGTTAGCCTCGGAATCCGCATGAGACGGCTTAGAGACGGGACGATCGGCCATGATCGTTGGTTCTTTATGCTTTGGGTGCTCTCCAGTGCAATGGTTGTCGCCGTTGCGGTTGCTTTGACCTGGCAAGCGGCGACTCACCTTCTCCGTTATGACGCGCAAATCGAGGCAAGGGATTGGGTGAAAGACCTTACGGCCAGCGTCAACGATCTTGACCTGATGTTGACGACCGGTTTCCTCTCGCCGCTGAGTCGCCGTGCATTGCATGACGCAGGCGGAAGACAAGACGTCACTTTTTTTCGTCTTTACGATCAATTTGGACAGCCAATCTATCAATCATTATCTGACCATGAAGAGCCACCTATCGCGATCTTAACCGGTGGCACCATCGGTGCTGCTGACGAGACCCAACAGGACGGTGATGACACATCGTTTGCGGGAGAAGGTCAAAGCGATGCGCGGGCTGAACCCCCGATTCACGGACGGATCGTGCTGCCGTTCGAGACGGGTTCCGGGGTTCAAGGAGTCGCTGAGGTCTATCTCGACCAGAGCGCTAAGGCTGAGTTTTATCGTCAAGCTTTTTTGGCATTTGTCGGTGGCCTGATCCTCTTGATTCTGATTGCGATGGCCTTGCCAATGACCATGGTCTGGCGAAAATCCAAAGAGCGTGAGCTTGCCGAGCGGCGTCTCCAGGATCTCGCGCATACGGATCCGCTGACAGGGCTTGGTAACCGTATGCACTTTCGTGAACGTCTCGATGATGCCCTAGCGGTGGCGACTGACGGAGAAGGGGTGACTGCGCTCTTTTGGCTCGATCTCGATCGGTTCAAGACGATCAATGATGCGCTTGGTCATCCGATTGGCGATGCGCTCCTCTGTCAGGTCGCCGATCGTCTGAGACATTGCCTCGAGGATGATGGGACCATTGCGAGGCTAGGGGGTGATGAGTTTGCGTTGCTTCTCTCTGGGGACTTTTGCGACAATGAAGCCGCTAGGCTTGCACAACGCCTCATCCAAGTGCTCGCCGTTCCCTTTGACGTCGAGGGACACCATGTCGTCATCGGCGTCAGTATTGGCGTTGTCTTCGCGCCGCGAGATGGCAACGCGACCGACGATCTGTTGAAAAAAGCGGACATTGCACTCTACCGAGCCAAGGATGCTGGACGGTCGACCTACCGATTTTTCACGCCCGATATGGAGGCACGTTCCGTCGTTCGTCATTCGCTTGAGGAAGACTTGAGGGATGCCATTGCGAACAATCAGCTTCGTTTGCATTACCAGCCGCAGGTATCGCTAAAGTCCGCACGCATCGTCGGTTTCGAGGCGTTGTTGCGTTGGCATCATCCGCGCTACGGCCATATGCCACCTCACGAGGTCATTGGGCTCGCCGAGGAGACCGGGCTGATCATGCCGCTCGGCTTTTGGGCCCTCAAGCAGGCAACGGCAGACGCCACGACGTGGCCAGAAGACGTGTCCGTCTCGGTGAACATCTCAGCGGTTCAGTTCGGGCACACCAATCTGGTGGACCTGGTCGGCGATGTGCTCAGCATGAGCGGACTTGCGCCGAGCCGACTGGACCTAGAGATCACCGAGAGCATCGTCATGTCGGATAGCCGCACCACCATCTCGAAGCTCCGGAAACTAAGAAGGCTCGGCATTCATTTGTCGATGGATGATTTTGGCACTGGTTATTCGTCGCTGAATCGCTTACGCAATCTGCCGTTCGATCGTTTGAAGGTCGATCGATCTTTTATCCGCGAGCTCGGCGGTAATCGGGACGATGCGGCGATCGTTCACGCGATCGTCACGTTGGGCAAGAGCCTTGGGATGCAGGTGATCGCGGAAGGCGTCGAAACCGACATGCAACTTGCGCAATTACACGTGGAGAATTGCGACGTGGCCCAAGGCTACTATTTCGGTCGGCCGGTGCCGGCGACCGAAATCGGACGCCAGCTGGGACTGTACAATCCGAGTAACAGCGTAGGATTGCACGCGCCGCGCCGGCCTCCTTTGCCGCTTCGCCCAGCTTGGCCCGAGGCCGACCGGCGTGCCGTGACGGCGCCCGTGCCCGTTGACGATCCGTCGACGATGCATGAGGCCGTCAACTAGGGCCCCTCTTATCATCGGTGCTTAGAGCGACAGGGCTAGGTCGCCTTCGACGCGTCCTCGGCAAGCAGACGTTCCGCTTCCTCCAGGTCTTCTGGCCGATTGGTATTGAAGAATGGATCGATAGGCTCTGTCGGGAAGACGACATTGGTGAGGCGATAACGAGCTGTGAAGCGGTCGATCTTTCGCGTGTCGTCATCGATCATCGCATGGCGCAGATCAGTGGCAAGACGTACCGGCCAAAGGCCGATCACGGGATGCGTGCGCCCTGCCGTGATGACCGAAGCAAGTTCTGCCTCCTCGTCGTGAATCGCTCCTGCCAGTCTTTCAACAAGATCCGCTGGCAAGAATGGCGTGTCCGTGGCGATGCTGACGACCCATTCACAATGGGGTTGGTGTTTTAGGGTCCATTCCATACCGGTCAAGACACCGGCAAGCGGTCCCGCCTGGCCATCGATAACGTCGCCGACAACCGGCAGGCCAAAGCCATCGAAGCGCCTGGGGTCGCCGTTGGCGTTGAGGACCAGTGCCTCGACCTGCGGCCTCATGCGTTCAATGACGTGGGCGAGAATGGACCGCCCTGCCAGAGGTCTAAGGCATTTGTCACCGCCGCCCATCCGCCTGGCCTTACCACCTGCGAGCAAAACCCCAACGATCTTCGACGGTTTGACCGTGGTTGAAGCCATCATCGCGCGTCCGGTTCGGCACCTTTGCGCCGGTGGTGTTTCGCCTCATGCTCAACGTCGGCGGGGTTGGCGTCAAAACGAAGGCGATCCTCACCGGCAAGGGCCAGGAAACGTTGGCCACGTGCTCGACCGATCAAGGTTAGATTGGCCTGACGGGCAAGATCGACACCCCAAGCGGTAAAGCCAGAGCGCGATATCAGGATCGGGATCTGCATCTGCACGGTTTTGATGACCATTTCGCTGGTAAGGCGACCGGTGGTGTAGAACATTTTTCCCTGAGGACTGAGACCTTTCAAAAACATGTAGCCGGCGATTTTGTCGACGGCATTATGTCGACCAACATCCTCCATATAGAGGAGCGGCTTGTCCTCTTCACAGAGAACGCAGCCGTGAATCGCGCCCGCCTTCAAATAGAGGGACGGTGTCGTGTTGATGGCTTTGGTGAGGGTATAGAGCCAGGAGGTCTTGAGGATCGCATGCGGATCCAACTTGATCTCGTCGAAGCGCTCCATCAGATCACCAAAGACCGTGCCTTGAGCACAGCCAGATGTCCTGACCTTTTTTTTCAGTTTTTCCTCATAATTGGTTTCGCGGGCGGTCCTGACGACCACCACATCCAGCTCATCGTCATGATCGATCCCGATGATCTCATCATCCGACCGAAGCATGTTTTGATTGAGCAAATAACCAACGGCGAGGTAGTCGGGATGATCGCCAATCGTCATCATCGTGACGATTTCTTGCCCATTCAAAAACAACGTCAGCGGCCGTTCGTAAACCACGGCTGTTTCAACAGGCCGTCCCTCGTGATCAATGCCAGAGACCGACTGGGTCAGCCTTGGATCATCTGGCGAAGGTTTGAGCGCATAATTGTCCATAACCGCGCATTCTCAGCGCGCCTGGCGCAGGGGTCAAGCTCATGGCCTTACGGTCGATCACAGGTTCGGCCGCGACGTCGATCAAAAGCTGTAGCGGAAACCGACGCGGAGCTGCGTATTATAAAGATTGTCTGCAAAGAGGTCTTCTGCCTCTTCTTCGGTTGCGATCCAGTTGAAGCGAACGGACGGGACGATGGCGGCTTCCGGCGTCAGGCTCCATGGAATGCCGGCCTCGCCGAAGGCGGTGAATTGGCTCTGGTCATCGGCAGAGGCGCCGTCTTCTTGAACTTCGACATAGGCGACGCCGATGCCACCGCCGACATAGGGCACAAAAGCGCCAAGCGGCCACAAGTCAAAAAACAGACCAACCGTGCCGCTAAGCGTTTCTACATCGACGTCATTGACGACATCGTTGAGTAGAAGAATAGACGACAGCGTCGCCTCGCCCGTCGAGGCCGCATAGGACACTTCGGCCTCCGCACGGATGTTGGTCGCGAAGGCATAGCCAAGCTGACCCGCTATGACATAGCCGGGATGGTCATACTCAATGTCGATGTCAGCGAGATTGGAAACACCGTTGATGTCAGCATCAATCTTTTGATCGAGAAAGAAGGCCGGTCCAGCCGCCAGGCCGACATAAACACCACTGGTACCTTGGGCAAATGCGGCGGCCGGGGTAAGTAATGAAACAAGAGAAACAGTCATAAAAAACATGCGCATCATGATAGGGATCCTTGATTGAGGCTTTTCCCTATACACAACCGCCAGGCACCAAGGCTGCAAGCCTCAAGCCCGTCAACCCTTGAGGGATAATACAACTATAGAAGGGAGAATTTTCTATCTTCGGTCGCTCGTTGCGTGCCAAGTTGTTGGGGGATCGCTCAATCCCATTCCTTTTCTGTCCTTATAATTCTGGACTTCAATCCTTTGTTGAACCGGAAGACAATGAGCTGATGATGAAGGTATGGAAAAAATCACCTGATTTTAAGATGTTGTGGAATATTTGCTGTCACGGCGATCTGCGCCGCTGTTGCAGACGTGCGTCAGCTCATCTGAAAATATCAAATCTGTCGCAGCAGCGAACACGGCCTTTCGGACTGTTGGGCGCTTGCGTCCCGAAGGCAGGCTCTTATATCTGGGACATCTGCGGCGCGGACCCTTCCGGCCGCCTTCTTTTTGGCCGGTCCTGACCCATGAATCTGCGCAATATCGCCATCATCGCCCATGTCGATCATGGTAAAACCACCCTGGTCGATCGCTTGCTTCAAGAAAGCGGGACGTTCCATGCCCATCAAAAGGTGGCGGAACGGGCGATGGACAACAATGATCTTGAGCGCGAGCGCGGGATCACCATTCTCGCCAAGTGCACGTCGGTCGTCTGGAAGGACACGCGGATCAATATTGTCGATACCCCTGGCCATGCCGATTTCGGCGGTGAGGTCGAGCGCGTGCTGAGCATGGTGGATGGCGTTCTGTTGTTGGTCGATGCCGCGGAAGGGCCGATGCCACAAACCAAATTCGTGCTCGGCAAGGCGCTGAAGCTGGGCCTTCGCCCGATCGTGGTGATCAACAAAGTCGACCGTCCGGATCAGCGTGCCGACGAGGTCCATGGTGAGGTGTTTGACCTCTTTGCCGCCCTCGATGCTGACGAGTATCAGCTCGATTTTCCGACGCTGTTTGGATCCGCTAAGGACGGTTGGGTCAGCAGTGACCCCCAGCGCCCGGTCCATAACGATATGGCACCGTTGTTCGAGCTGATTTGTGCCCATGTTGCCTCTCCCGACGTCAAAGAAGCCGGGGCATTCTCCATGCTGGCGACCACGCTTGAGCGCGACCCGCATCTTGGGCGGCTGCTCACTGGCCGCATTTTGTCCGGCCGCGTCCAGGCCAATCAGCCCGTGAAGGCAATCACCCGTGATGGGCAGTTGATCGAGCAGACACGTGTCACCAAAATCCTCGCTTTTCGCGGCCTGGAGCGTGAGGCGTTGGAGTCGGCAGAGGCCGGTGACATCGTCACGCTGGCCGGCTTCACCAAAGCAACCGTCGCTGACACGCTTTGTGACGAAGCGGTGAGCGAGCCGGTGCCTGCCCAGCCGATTGATCCGCCGACGCTGGCCATGACCTTCTCGGTGAACGACTCACCGCTTGCCGGGCAAGAAGGCTCGAAGGTCACGACACGAATGATCCAAGAACGCCTTTTGCGCGAGGCAGAAGGCAATGTCGCTATTCGTATCACGCAGTTGCCGAGCAAGGACGCCTTCGAGGTCGCCGGTCGTGGGGAGCTTCAGCTCGGTGTTCTCATCGAAACCATGCGGCGGGAGGGCTATGAACTCTCGGTCGCGCGCCCCCGTGTCCTACTCAAAGATGATCCCGAGACTGGCAAGAAACTGGAGCCGATCGAAGAGGTGGTGATCGACCTCGATGAGGAGTTTGCCGGGACGGTGGTCGAAACACTGTCTCGCCGCAAGGCTGAGCTGATCGAGATGAAGGCGGCGGGCGTCGGTCGTCAGCGTTTGGTGTTTCATGCACCGTCGCGTTCCCTGATCGGCTATCACGGGGATTTCTTAACCGACACAAGGGGGACAGGCATCATCAACCGCCTGTTCCACGGCTATGCGCCTTTCAAAGGCGAAATCGAGAGCCGCCGAAATGGCGTTCTGATTTCACTGGAGCAAGGCACAGCCGTCGCTTACGCGCTTTTCAATCTGGAGGATCGCGGCAAGTTCTTTATTGGACCCGGCGAGAAAGTCTATCAGGGCATGGTGCTGGGCGAGCACAACCGGCCGGTCGACCTCGAGGTCAATCCGCTTAAGGCCAAGCAACTCACCAATATTCGCGCCGCCGGTAAGGATGACGCCATTCTCCTCACCCCGCCCACACGCTTGTCGCTCGAACAAGCGTTGACCTACATTGCCGACGATGAACTGGTTGAGGTCACCCCGGAGTCCATCCGCATTCGAAAACGCTATCTTGATCCGCACGAGCGCAAGAGGCAGGCACGGCGTCAAGCCGTCGCTTAAGGTCTCATCCGAACAGCCTGCCCCAGAAACCGCTTGGTCGCGTAACCTCAGCGAGACGGCGATCAAAGAGAGGGGCGTTGATATACGGGGCTAAATTGTTGCCATCCCACGCCTCGGTGATGAGGTCGAGCACCAGCTTGGCGCGTTGGCCATCTTTATCCAGTAACGGTTCCAGATAATCGAGGACCGTCGCCGAGAGAATGACCTGACCGCAAGCGCAAAAATAGGGCCGCCTGTCGTCAAACGGTGTCGATTTCTTGAAGTCATGCGCTTTCTTTGGACAGGAGAACGGCAAGACCTCCATATTTCGCGAACCTTGATCCAGTCAGGCAGTAGGAAAACTCAAGTCATTCTGCAAGTGATAACACGCAAATCTTAGCAACTTCATAAAAAATGAGAAAAAGTAGAGAATTTTTCGAAATTCATCATCGATCACATTTGGTTAAATTTTTCTCGTTTCTCTAGTCGACTTCTCAGGATTGCCAGGATTTGTGTGGATGCGGATCTTATCATCAAATTGCTTTCGAGAAGGTTATCGATCTGTTGGGCCAGGCTATGTCGGTCTCTTGTCAGCGAACACCGACAGGACCATGGACAGAGATCGACTTCGTCCTACCTTGCAAAGGAAGGAGGAGGGCTATGGCAGGTGTTCGCGCGAGTTGGAAGGGTTATTTAAAACTTGCGCTGCTTTCCTGTCCGATACGTCTCTACAAGGCGACTGGCCAAGCCGAGAAACTCTCCGGACATTTTTTGCACAAAGATACCAAGAACCGCATTTCCATGATCCCGTACGATCCGGATCTTGGTCGAGTCGACCGCCGCGATCTCGTCACCGGTTATCCCTGTAGCGGCGACCGATATGTGGTGCTGACCGACGACGACCTCAGCGAGATCACCGATCCTTCCGATCAAACGCTGACAATCGAAAGTTTTGTCCAGGCCAGCGACGTTGATCCCATTTATATCGATCAACCCTACTTTCTGGCACCGGATGGCGATGTGGCGATCGAGATGCTCGATGTCCTGAAGGGCGCGATGGCGGGGCGGAGTCGTGCAGCGATCGCCCGGCTCGTGCTCCATCACCGAGAACGCTTGGCCGCACTGATGCCGCGCGGCCGTGGTTTTCTCTTGATGACTTTACGCACTGCCGACGAGGTGCGTGATCCCGACGCGTTCTTCGAAAGCCTTCCTAGCGGCGACCCCTCAATCGAGTTGTTGAACCTTGCTGAACAGTTGGTTGCGATGCGGTCTGGCCGCTTCGATCCCCATATGTTCAAAGATCGCTACCAAGCAGCCGTGAAAGCGCTGATCGAGCAAAAGCTCGCCTATGGAGAGACGGCTGATCAACCGCTGCCGACACGATCGTCCGTCGGCGCTAAACCAGCAAACGACGATACGCTCCAGCCGCCAACTGATCTCGCGGAGGCCTTCAGGCAGAGCCTCGATGGGCAGCGAAAGCCACCGGCGCAAAGTCGTGCTAAGACATCGTCAGCCAAGACGAGCGGGCGCCCGAAGGCGAAGGCATCTGGCAAGAACTCTTTGGAAACTCGATAAGCACATCAGCGCCGGAAAATCAGCAAGGCCAAACCAGCCGTCACCGTGATGATTCCACTCCATTCCACCGGTGTCGGTATTTCAGACAGGACAGGTATGGCCAGTAAAGCCGCAGTAGCTGGTACGACTGCCGAGAAGCCTGCCGTCGCTGTCGGGCCGAGATGAACAGTTGTCAGCGCGAAGAAAATGACGGCTAAGAATCCGGGGCCCAAACCTTGAAAGAGGGCTTGAAACAGGATCGAAGCCAGCGGTGCGTCTGCCAGGCCACTTGGCAACAAGAAGAACCAAACAGGGAGAAACATCAACGCATTGGGCAGGTTGATCAGCGCGAGTGCCTGCTTTGGCGTGATCATCCAATGCCGAATGCTGATGATGTAGACGGAGAGGAGGAATGATGCGCTCAAAAACAATGCGATACCAGTGAGCGCGCTTGGGCCATGGTTTGTCATGCCGCGAAAGCTCAACAAAATGCTGCCTGCGATAATGACGGCGGCTGCGAAAAGCTGACCTCGGCTCGGGCGCTGTCCAGCGAGCGCACCCAGGGCCATCGTGAAAATCGGTAACGAGCCGTTGGCGAAGACGCCGCCATAGGCCGACGAGGTTTCTCCTAATCCCAGGACGATCAAGACCGAATAGATGGCGCCTGGTCCGGAGAGCGCAATGATGAATTTGGCTCGCAAAGGGAGATGTCCGGGCCACCAGCCTCTGATAAAAGGCAGCACCAAGGCGCTAGCGACAGCGAACCTGAGCCCAGTGATGTCGAACGCCGTTAGGCTTGTGACCACGCCAACCCGGGAAAACACCAAAAATCCTGACCAAATGAAGACAACGGCGAGGGCTGACGTGACGCCGATCAGGACATTGGATTGTTGAGCCGGGTTGGCGGATTGAGCCAAGTTGGTCGCTTAGTCCTTCAGCAGTCCTCTCAAAAGGCTACCGGCCGGCGACTCTTCGGCATCGCCGTCGCCTTCGGTCAGGCTATTGAGTAAATCTTTTGCGTCGCCTTTACCGACGTTCTTTAAGGCCTTTTTCAGGTCTTTGGCCGAATTGAGATCCTTGGTCGAACCGCCGATCGCATCAAGCTGCTGCTTCACCTCTTTCTTGAGCGCCTTGGGATCCTGAATAGCCTGATCAACCAAGCCACTCAGATCGGGCTTGAAGCTGGGATCGTCGAAGGAGCCGGTCACCGCAACGGGGACAAGAATACCGGCAACGTCGGTCGCCCCCGTTTGACCTTCGAGGGTTGCTGCGGCCTTGGGTTCGACCCGATAGTCGATCATTCTCGATGGCAAATCGACGGTGCCGGCACCGTTGATCCGAAGCCCCGGTGCTTGGAGCTGAAGATCCTCGTTAGTGAGAATGCCATCTTGAATGGTGAAGGTGCCACCGAGCTCGGCGAAATCCGTCTTTCGGGTTTCGTTGGCCTCAGCGCTCAAAAATGCGCTGCCAACATTCCGCACCATTGCCGCAATATTGATGCCGACGATCGCGCCATCTGCAAAGGTCACTTGGCCATCGCCATTGAGATTCTGAACCAGTTGGCGCTCGGTTCCGCCGGTTGTGTTGATCGAAAACGTGGCATCCGCCTTGCCCTCGAGACGATCAAAATCGGCGGCGTCGGTCAGAAACGGAAGCGCTTCCAAACCTGTTAACGTGAACTGCTGTTCGATCCGCGGAGCGCCATCGCCGGCATCGACCGTCAACTGACCCTGCCCCTTGCCATCATAAAGGTTGAAGTCCTTGAGATCGGCGACGAGTTTCGGTCCCGTCATCGTCAGTGCCAGCACGGTTCGACCGAGTGTCACATCGGTCGCCTTTAAACCCTCAAGCGTAAGCTCGAAAGCCAGATCGACACCACCAAGTCCAAGCTCGATCGGGTCATCGGACCAGTCTGTCGCCGTTGTCGCCTCGCCCTCTGCGGGTGCTGGCGCATCAACTGCTTCACCCGTGTTTTCGGACGGGTTGCCATCACCCTTTTCAGAGGCGGGCATGTAGGGGTTCAGGTCAACCATGCCCAGATCGAGCCGGCCATTGATCTTGGGAGTCGCGCCGGCAAGGTCCGTGGTGACTTCGCCATTACCTTTGATGGCATCGAGGGTGATGACCGCGTCGGTAAACGAAATCTTCTCAGCTGATCCGTTGAGTTTTCCGGCGATCGTCAATGTTTCCAGGGCCTCGGTCTCGAGATCCAGCGGATCGGCAAGCCATGCGGCGAGGCCTTTGACCGAAGGAATGGAGAGATCGATGTCGCCGGCAGCGCTCGGGCCACCTTGGTTACTGAGATCTCCATTGAAGCCGAGTTGAAGCGGCGCTGATTTGATCCCCATGCCAAAAGCCGAACCGCTGCCCTGAAGCACGTCGTAAGGGGCAGCAATGTCGAGATCGAGCTCAATGGTCTCACCTTTGTAGTCCAGCGAGCCGTCGGCCTTGAGCGGGCTTTTGATGTCGGCGAGCGCGACCGTCATATTGATCGCATCAAGCTGCTCCTGGCTTCCTGCCATATGGTCGATGAAGACCAAGGATCCGTTCTCGATGCGGATATCGCCAAGCTTGAGGTCCGTAATTGGCAAACCGCCGCCTTCACCACCGTCGCTTGCGCCAGAGATCGTGCCACCCTCATTGCCGCCAGCGAGTTCCCAATTGGGCTTGCCCTGTTGGTCAATCTCAAGATGGATTTTGGGCTCCAGCAGGACAAACTGATCGATCTCAACAGCGCCTGTGAGCAAGGGCAGGACTTTGAGCTGAACTTTCAGCTCGCGAAGTGACACCATATCGGCGACGTCGCTGCCTTCAGCATTGGCAAAATGCACATCACCCATAGCGACGGCGAGATTGGGTAATACTGACAGATCAAGCTCACCGTCGACGGTGAGTTGTCGGCCCGTCGCGGCTTCGACTTGGGCGGTGAGCTGGGACTTGATGGTCTCGGCCGGTACAAGAAACGGAGCGGCGACGACGGCACCGACCAGCAGCACCAACAGCACACCAAGAACCAGGAAAAGTTTTTTCATGATCGTCTCGCCGGTTGGTCGATAAGCGGTTTGTGAAAGCAAAAGCTTTCATCGACGGAAGACGGGGCGACGATCGCTTGTCACCCCGACTGCCGTCAGGTCGGTGCGCCGAACACCCGTTTCAAGAGCGTCGTGGTGCGCTTCACGGGATCTTGACGGATCGCAGCCTCTTCCTCCGCCAAATAGGTAAACATGCCATCCATGGCACGATCCAGCACGTGATTGGTGAGGTCTGTCTTGAGATCTGGCAGGAATGGCGCGACTTGGGCGCGTTCGATGATCGAGTCGTAGGCTGCCACAGCACCGGCGTCTGCTAGTGCGTCGTCGACGATCGGCCGCATGGCGTCGGTAAGGGACCCGCGTGTCGTGCGGTCCAGATACTGGGTCGCGGCGTCATCGGGACCGCGATAAATCGCATTGACATCCTCAAAAGTGAGGCTGGTGATCGCTTGCCAGAAGATATCTTTGGCAACCGGTGTTGCCGTCTCGGCCGCGCGATTGATGCGGAGTTCAAGCTCATCGACCAACCCGGATGCACCGATCAGCCGAAGCGAGGATTGGGCTTGCGATAAGACTTTGGGCAGCGGAATACGGACCTTAGGGTCGGCGTTGAAGCCATCGACTTGGCCGAGATTGTCGACAACACGATCGGTACCGACACGGAGGGCTTCCTTTAGACCGGCGGCAATCTCGCTTTGACCGAGGTCGCCGGTGCCTGTGCTGAGGACGCCTTGCAGCACATTTCCGGCCGTTGTTTGCCAAGCAGCTCCGTCCTCACCGGTACAGCCAGCGAGCGTGATGACGGCAACCACACAGCAACCAAAACGTCGCGATAAGGACTTCAGAGCATACATAACCAGATCTCGCTTGAGCACGGAAATGTCGGCCGTCCGCAAACGACAGTGCTTGGGACGGCCCGAAGGGTTCTAGTTGGACATGACGAACGGCGGGATCGGCATCCCAAGGGGCACATCACCCCGAAAGGACACCTTGTCGATGGGTTGCAGGCAGCTTCAGTTCTGAAAGGTGATCTCAACGCGGCGATTTTCGTCGAGGCTTTCGGCACTCACAGTTTCGCCCCAAGCATCGACTGTAATCGCTGCTGCCGGCACGCCTTCTTCGATCAGTGCTTTGGCAACTTCCCGAGCTCGTTCTTCAGCAAGGCGCTCATTGTCAGCAGCAATACCACGGCGATCGGCGTAGCCTGTCACGACAATACGGGATGGCTGGGAGACGTCAGCACTGCGCTTGACGCGCTCAATGACCTCACGCCCGTCATCATCGATCCCGGTATCGCCGCTCGCGAAGAACACGCTAAACGGTGCTCCCTCATTGGTGAGGGCCGCAAGGCTGGTCATGAGGCGGTCGCCGCATTGGGTCGGTGCTGGTGGCGCCGTGTTGTTGGTCACCGCCGGACAGGCTTGGGTCTGCGATTGGGCCTCGAGCTCATCCAGCCAGCAGTCGAAATCCACCTGGGCTTCTGCCGCGGTTGCGGGAGCGCCGAAACGGCCGCCGTCTTCGAGCAGACCGACAAGCTGCTCACGGGTCGACAAAACATCCGGCTGCCAGCCGAGACAGATGTCATGGTCGGCGACGGAGTCCGGCATGACCACATCGCCGAGCAGGGCGGAATCGGCCTTATCCCTAAAATGGAAGTAGTCGAAATCGAGGCTGCTGCGCCTGCTCGCAGCGAGCTGAAGATAACGCTCTTTCAACTCCTCATTGAAAGGTTGGCCTAAAGCTTCGGTCTTCTCAGGTGACAGTGCCGTGGTGCAGGCACCGAGAACCAGGAGGAGAGAGCCGGCCATAAGCAGCTCAATTTTTCGAGACATCACTTATACCTCCGAGGCCTAGAAGGAAGAATTTCGGGAACATGCCTGCTCGTCCCGTCGGGTTGCAGGCGATGCGCAACGCTGGCGGAAACGTGAACCGAGGGCCGAGAAAACGCAAGCGTTGCGCGTGGAATTTGTCGCAACAATTGATAGAGCACGGTTACATCCGTCCGGCTTGTCGCAAAAGTTTTTTGACCAAAGTCGGCAAGGCCAGCTGCTCCAGGGCTGTGCATGACTGCCAAAGGCCTTCCGGCGGATGCTGCGTTTCGGCCTCGGCGAGGTCGAGTTCGAGGGTGAAATGCGTGAAAACATGACGAACCGGTTGCTCGTGAAAGCGCCAATTTAGCTGTGCTGGTGCTTCGGCGATCGCGGCATCGCGATCGAGAGGCGCTGGCAGCCAGGTGCTCGTCGGCAACTCGTGGAGTCCGCCAAGGAGACCACGCGGCGGACGTTTTCGAAACAGGATGGCGCCGTCCGAACGGGTCAGTAGAAATGCGACACCCTGACGCACAGGTCGTTTCGCTTTCCGCGCACGTTTAGGAAGACTCTCCGCGCATCCAGCGCGCCGCCCTTGGCATTCATCCTGCCAAGGGCAGACCTCGCACAAAGGTTTTTGGGGCCGGCAGATCGTGGCGCCAAGATCCATGACCGCTTGGGCCAGATCGGCTGGACGTTCCGTTGGCTCGAATGCAGTGGCCAAAGCTCTGACGTCATTCGCTGCTTTCGGCAGAGGCGTCTCGATAGCGAAGATCCGTGCTAAGACCCGAACGCCATTGCCGTCGATCGGTAGGACGGGCTGACCGAAGGCGATCGCCGCGACGGCCTTCGCGGTGTAGTCACCGATACCGGGAAGATCGCGCAGAGCTTCCGCTGTCTCAGGTAGGCGACCTTGATGCTTGGACATCACATCACGTGCTGCGGCATGCAAGGCCCGAGCGCGGCGGTAATAGCCAAGTCCCTGCCAAGCATGAAGGACATCGGACTCATCAGCGTTCGCCAAGGATTCAATGTCGGGAAACCGTGAAAGGAACGGTTCGAAACGGCCTGTCACTGTGGCAACCGTCGTTTGCTGCAGCATCAGCTCGCTGACCAGAACCCGGTAGGGGTCGGCAGCAGCGCCGGGCTCAGCACGCCAGGGCAAATGCCGGCGGTGTTGGTCATACCAGTGAAGAAGTTTCTGACTGAGCGATGTCGCCACAGGGCGATGATCGTCGACGGTGGCTGATGTCTTGGATCTCATGACGTCCGACAAGGCTGCATGCCCCTTATTTATCCAGCGTTCGGATGTAGCGAGGTCGCGGCAAATTTGATAGGGACATCGCGTCCCCGTGACGGAATCGCGGGCGCTTCGTGGCGACCACGTGGATGAAGAATGACAAATCGCAGAGGGTCATTTCAGGAGAAGCGGGCACCGGGAGACCGCAAGGCTGCGAGGTCACGTTCGGGGCTTAGGCGCATGCCCGACCTGCTCGGCAAAGTGCTGGGCAGCGAAGCCAAACGACGTGGTCTTGCCGAGGCGCGACTCCTGACGGAGTGGGAGATGGTCATTGGTGAGGCAATCGCGTCGCGCTGTCAGCCGATCAGCTTAAGCCGACAGGGCGTGTTGCTCCTGGATGTTGCTGGAAGCGCTGCGTTGGAATTGCAGCATGCCGAATTTCAGGTGATTGAGCGCATCAACATGTTTTTCGGCCAACCGGTGGTCTCGCGCCTACGTCTCCGCCAGTCGCCGCCCAAGAGGCGAACACTAACGCCCAAAACCACACCTCCACCACCGCTCGATCCTGCGGACGTCGCGTTGATCGACGAAACGGTTCAAACGGTCGGGGATGATGATCTCAAGCGGGCTCTCGCTTCACTTGGCCAAACCCTGGGGCGGCAAGCGAAGAGGCGTCAGCGGCGTTAGGGGAAACCCCAATCCCGCGATCTTACCGCCTTAGACCGCCGCCAACGCAATTGCGATGCCCTGACCGACGCCGATACACATCGTACAAAGGGCGTATCGGCCGCTCGTGAGTTGCAGCTCCATCGCCGCTGTGCCGGTAATGCGTGTGCCCGACATACCGAGTGGATGGCCAAGGGCGATCGCTCCGCCATTGGGATTGACGCGCGGATCGTCGTCGGCGAGGCCAAGATGGCGTGTGACCGCAAGCCCTTGAGAGGCAAACGCTTCGTTCAGCTCGATCACGGCCATGTCGGATATCGCGAGGCCGAGGCGATCCATTAGTCTTTTGGATGCCGGCGCAGGACCAAATCCCATGATTCGAGGGGCGATACCGGCGGTTGCCCCGGCGACGATACGGGCTATCGGGTTGAGTCCGTGCTTTCTCGCGGCATCCTCCGATGCAATGATCACGGCGGCAGCGCCGTCGTTGACGCCCGACGCATTGCCTGCCGTCACCGTTCCGTCTGGCCGGAAGGGCGTCGGCAGCTTCGCGAGATCCGTGCTTGTTGTCTCTGGTCGTGGGTGCTCATCGGCCTTGACGACGATCGGATCGCCTTTTCGTTTGGGAATCGTGACGGGCGTGATCTCTTTGGCGAGCCTGCCACTGTCGACGGCATGGCTGGCCTTCTTTTGCGAGTGGAGCGCGAACTTGTCTTGGTCCTCTCGCGAAATGCCAAAGTCTTCGGCGACATTTTCTCCGGTCTCTGGCATCGAATCGACGCCATATTGCCGCTGCATCAAGGGATTGATGAACCGCCAACCGATCGTGGTGTCGTAGATGGCATGATCCCTCGAAAACGCCCGTTCTGCCTTAGGCATGACGAAAGGCGCCCGCGACATGCTTTCGACGCCGCCTGCGATCATCAGGTCGGCTTCACCGGCTTTGATGGCTCGAGCCGCGGTGATCACCGCATCCATTCCGGAGCCGCAAAGCCGGTTGATGGTTGAACCCGGCACGGTTTCTGGAAGGCCTGCGAGCAAGGACGCCATCCGCGCGACGTTTCGGTTGTCCTCGCCTGCCTGATTAGCACAGCCGAACAGCACATCGTCGACCGCATCCCAGTCGACCCTCTCCTGACTGGTCATGAGCGCCCTGAGCGGGACGGCCCCGAGATCATCGGTTCGTACCGACGATAGAGCACCGCCAAATCGGCCAATTGGCGTGCGGACATAGGCGCAGATATAAGCCTCGGCCATCATCCGATCTCCGGTGCGGTGAGTTCAGCGATATCGCCTCTGACCTTGAGCTCCGCACCGGTGCATGCTTGGAGTTCATCGAAGGAAAGGCCAGGCAACTTCTCCCGAAGGACAAACTGGTTGTCCTCGATGTCGACGACGGCAAGGGACGTGTAGACGCGGGTGACGCAACCAACGCCGGTCAAAGGAAACGCGCATCGCGCCACCAGCTTCGGTTTGCCATCTTTCGTTGTGTGATCGGTGATGACGGCAACGCGCTTGGCACCGTGCACCAAATCCATCGCGCCGCCCACGGCAGGCACGCCTTTGGAGCCCAGTCGCCAATTGGCGAGGTCTCCGTTTTCCGCAACCTGGAAAGCGCCGAGAATGGCGACATCGAGATGGCCGCCGCGCACCATGGCAAAGCTATCGGCATGATGGAAGAAGGCCGCACCAGGCTTCAGCGTGATGGCCTTTTTGCCGGCATTGATCAGATCCCAATCCTCATCACCTGCCGGCGGTGCTTCGCCAAAGCCGAGCACGCCGTTCTCGGTATGAAACACCGCTTCGCGTCCTTCTGGCTGGAAGCGCGCGACCATCTCTGGAAGGCCGATGCCAAGATTCACATAGGCACCGTCCTCAATGTCTTGGGCGGCACGCCAGGCGATCTGAGCGTTTGCGAGCTTCATACTCTTCATGCGTATTCCCTCCCGGCACGGATCAGGGCTTCTTCCTGTTCCGGCATGGCAACTTCGACGACCCCATCGACGAAAATGCCAGGCGTCACGACCGCTTCAGGCTCGATTCCACCTGGGGGGACGATCGTTGAAACTTGGGCAATCGTGGTGTTGGCGGCCATACACATAAGCGGGTTGAAGTTACGCCCAGCAAGCCGATAGGTGAGGTTGCCAAAGCGATCGCCCAGCGCACCCTTGACCAGCGCGACGTCCGCCTTGAGCCAACGTTCCTGGACATACATTTGACCTTCAAACTCGGCAGTCGGCTTTCCTTCGGCAAGTTCAGTGCCATAGCTTGTCGGTGTGTAGAAGGCCGGAATGCCGGCCCCTGCTGCGCGGATCCGTTCGGCGAGCGTGCCTTGCGGCACCAGCTCAAGCTCGATGTCGCCTGCGAGATATTTTTCGGTAAAGGCGATCGGATCGGACGAGCGCGGAAAGGAGCAGATCATCTTCTTGATCATGCCCGCCTGAATCATCGCGGCGATACCGATCCTGCCATTGCCGGCATTATTGTTGATCACCGTCACGTTCTTGGGCGCACCGGTTCGCTTGAACCGATCGATCAGCGCATGGATCAGCTCGATGGGAGCGCCCGATCCGCCAAAGCCACCAATCATCAAGACAGCGCCGTCGTCTATCCTAACAACGGCATCTGCAAGCGTGGCGATCACCTTGTTCATGCGGCCTCCTTGGCAGGTATCGTGCGGGCGTTATCATGCGCAGCTCTTGGAAGCGATAGGGTGCCTGGGCCAACAAGCCAAGCTGATTTGTGCGTATTTTGAAATTTGTTCAATTCATGTCAAATTGTGTGCGCATGGTGAACAAATCGACGGATCTCATTGCCTCATTCGCAAAGGGGCTGCGTGTCATCGCCTGTTTCGGCGGCGAAACGCCACGCCTTTCCATATCGGATGTTGCCGGCATGACGGGGCTTGATCGGGCAACGACAAGACGCTGCTTGCTGACGCTGCATGCTGAGGGATATGCGGATTATGACGGCAAGTATTTCACGTTGACACCACAAGTCCTGCGGCTGGGGATGAGCGCGCTCGCATCCCTGCCGCTGCCACAGATTGTGCAGCCCTGGCTTGATCAGCTAGCCGAGCGCATTGGGCAGTCCTGCTCGGTGTCGATCCTCGATGGTCATGAAATCGTCTACCTCGCCCGCGCTGCGCAGAAACGAGTGATGTCCATTGGTCTGATGCCAGGCTCGCGCCTACCTGCCTTTTGCACATCGATGGGGCGAGTCCTCCTGGCGGCGCTGCCGCCGGAGAAGGCTCGGATGTTGATCGACGCCTCTGATTTGACACCGCGTACGGCCATGAGTCTGACTGAGCCGGACGAGATCATGGTGCGGATCGCTCTTTGCCGCTCGGAAGGCTATGCGATCATCGACCAGGAGATCGAAATCGGCCTGCGCTCAATCGCCGTACCGGTTTACAATGGACGCGGTGAGGTGGTGGCCGCTCTCAATAGCGGCATGGCAGCCTCCCAAGGCGATCCCGCGGATCTCGCCCGTGATTATTTGCCATCCCTGTTGAAAGCCCAATCAGGCCTTCGGCGCGTGCTCTAGCCTTCCCGAGATCGTGATCGCTGACGCAAGGACCAAGACCGCTTTTGGGCATGGCGAGGCAGTCAGTGTTGCCGATCGTGCTTCTTCTCATCCTCACAATAGAAGAACACACCGAAGCGAAACCGTCGGTCCGCCTGATCGTGTTGACGAACTTGATCTTGTCGTTGAAGCGCTTCCCTATTCATCTCATGGAGGAGCTCGTCGGATCGATCTCGTGCGATGGACTCAAGCTGTTCGATCGCTTCCGGCGTGAGCTTGTTGTAGTAGACCGCACGTTCGAGAAACGCCGTGTTGCTCTTATCATCGGACACGTTGTGCACCGCAGCGGCGAAATGGTCGTGAAGATTCATCTCGAAGAAACGCATCATCTCTTCGCTGTCGCTATCCGGCACGAAGGCGCGCTTCGTAAGGGTGATGATGTCTTCCTCCTCGTCCCATTCGACCAATTTTTGGTCAATCAGATCGTCGAGGATCGTTCTTGGATGGACATCTTTGCTGCATCCGTAGGCGAGCTCTTGAAAGCTCGGGGAGCCTTGATCAGCAGATCGATAGAGTGTCTTGGCCTGGCCTTGCTTATCCTGATAAGCAGGATCGCCGAACCAGCGACCGATGACCGTCGCGCTCAGCGACATCGGTGATGGTGTCGATGTTGGTGTTCCCTCCCGCCGAATATTACCGACATCTCGTCTGTAGAGGCCCGTTAACACACTGATCCGACTGTCGGTTGGGGACTTGTCCTCCAGTCTGAAGTCGGTTTCCGCGACATCAACATAGACTTGTTTTAGGGCAGCAACGACCCGGGGCAATTGGATGCCACGAGAAATCAAAAGACGAACGAGCGGCCTCATAACCCTCTTTAGAGCCGAAATTGTCCGTTCTTCCACGTTCATCGGGCATGGCCGTTGCGTAGGGTTGTGATTCGCAACACGCTACAAAAGCCCTCGACGTCCTTCCTGCTCTTTTTTGTATCCTTTGATTGAGTCATCACCATAGACCATGAGTATTCGTCAGACAGTGGATCTTCTCGAATCAATCAGCACCGGTAACGATCTGCCCTGTCGTGATGGGACCGACTCGACGATGTTGCGCCGTCTTCTTTATGCGCACCAAAGGTCGTTCCGGGCCGACGCCTTCGTGTTTCCTTCGCCGGTGTTCTGGGCGATGGAACCTAAGCACAATACGGTGAATCCTGGCTCCAGCGATGCTGAGGGATGTGAGGTTCCTGGGCGAGGCGGTCACGCGTGGCGTCCCAATGCTCTTTCCATATTCGCCAGTCGCGCAACGCCGACGTCGGGTGCGCGCGCGTTCGCGCAATAAATGCCGGGAACTGACCTCGGCCCGTCGGTTGGCCAGTGACATTGTAGCGAAGATCGAAGGACCAGCGATAGCCATCGCTGTTGTTGGGTAGAGAGGCATGAGGTGTCAGCGGGTGGAAAAGCACGGCTCCACCTGCTTGAACCGGTGCTGCGACGGCTTCATCTTGAGGCAGGAAGGCGTCAGCAATACCGACCTGAGTCTTCGTGCAGTGCGGCAGCATGTGGTCACGCGTGCCCGGCGCAACCTGCAGGCAGCCATTATCCACGGTCGCATCCGTCATCGCGAGCCAAACGGTGACGAAGCGGGTGTCATCGGCTTCCTCGAGGGTCACACCCATGTCTTGATGCCAGTCCGTCGTCGTGACGTGCGCGCGGGTTTCAGAACGGGGTAAAGCGCGCGCTGGCGGTTTGATTCGGACATGCTGGATCGGGTTCGATGTGATTTCCGGACCGATGAGGCACTCGACAGCATCGAGAATGGACGGATGGGTCACCATGTCAAACACGGCCGGCCCGATATGCATGGGTGTGTCAGCCTGAATTGCGCTGTGAGGGAGGCTGATGTCGAGGGGTTGGTACCAATCGAACGCAGCCTGATGGCATCGGTCCAATTTGTCCCGAAATGACAGCCCTTCTGGCGATGTTTTGACCCGTCCTTCAGCGTGCCAGCCCCGATAAAGCCGGTCCATCAAATCGCTATATTCCTGGTGAACCGCATCGATCGTGTTCTCATCAAGAAGATTCTCGACGACGAGGTAGCCTTCCGTCTGAAATCGATCGATCTGGCGCTCTGAGAGCATGGTCGACGCCCTTTACGACAAGAGCAATGTGACAATGGGCGGCCAGATCAAGAGCACGCTCAGCGCCAAGAGCTGGATCATGATGAACGGCAGGAACCCGCGGAAGATATCGGTGAGCGAGATATGCGGCGGCGCTACCGACTTCAAATAAAACGCAGCGGGTCCAAAGGGTGGACTTAGGAAACTGACCTGCATGTTCATACAGAACAGAACACCGAACCAGACCGCAACATAGCGCGGCTCAAGTTGGCCAAGCAGGCCGATTTCCTCGATGGGCAGGCGCTGCACAATCGGCAGAAAGACGGGGATGATCAGCAGCACGATACCGACCCAGTCCATAAACGCGCCCATGAACAACAGGATCAGCATCATGGTCAGGAGAACGGCCATCGTTGGCAAATCGGAGCCGACGATCAGTTCCGCGATGAAGCGAGGACCACCTGCCAGGGTATAGGCACCGGACAGGGCGGCAGCGCCGACGGTGACCCAAATGATCGTCCCAGTCGAGCGGAGTGTTCTCATGAGGCTGTCCCACATCAGGGCTACGGAGGCCTCCCCTCTGAAAGCCGCGATCATGAAGACCGCGAGCGCGCCCATGCCTGCTGCCTCCGTAATGCCGGTAATGCCCCCATAGATCGATCCCAGCACGACACCAATCACGGTAAAGGGCGGCACCAAGCCCTTGCCATGCTCCCATGCGAGTTGCGTCCGAGTCTTGCCAAAGACCAAGAAGAGAATCGCACAGGCACCAGCTATGATGCCGATGAACCAAGCGATGTGATGGGGCATGCCGAGCGTGATCGGCTCAAAATCCTCGCCCCCTGCTGCATTTTCCCCGGTTAGCGTTAAGAACACAGCGCGGACCAGCAGAAGGGCGACGAAGCCCGCACCAAGGACTGTCAAAAACGCGCCGAAAAGAACGACCTTCTGCCCACCAGAGGGATCGTCAGCACGTGGCTCCGGTAAAGGGGCATGATCGGGGTTCAACTGCGTTCTGACGACAATGTAGAGGATGATGAAGCTCGCCAGCATGAAGCCGGGCAGGAAGGCCGCCGTGAAGAGTGCCTTGATCGAGGTTTCGGTGATCAAGCCGAAGATGATCAGAACGATCGAGGGTGGAATCATGGTGCCGAGCGAGCCGCTGGCGCAGATCGTACCGATGGCAAGATTTTGATTGTAGCCCAGCCGCAGCATTTGTGGCAGTGCGATCAAGCCCAACAGCACAACCTCGCCGCCGATGATGCCGGACATCGCTGCCATGATCACCGCCATCAACGAGGTCACGATCGCAACCCCACCCCGCACACGGGATAGCCAGAAGTCCAGCGAATCATACATCTGCTTGGCAACGCCGGACCGCTCGAGGAGGGCTGCCATAAAGATGAAAAGCGGCACCGAGATTAGGACATATTCGGTTAAGAGATCGAAGATTTTCTGCGTGAGAATATAGAGCGGGCCTGTGCCAGGATTGCCGGTCAAAAGGCCCTCGCCGAAGCTCAAGGGGTTGAGCAAGAGGCTCGGTTCAAACTTCATGATCATGACGACCAGCGCCAGGAAAGCGGACGCAAAGCCGAGCGGCATGCCAATGCCTAAAAGAAAAATCAGCCCCAGGACCAGGACGATTGAAATTATGCCAACGTCCATCAGTCAGTCCCCAGGCTGCGTTTGATAGCGTTTAGTTCATCTTCATCGATCTCATCGGCAGCGGTGTGCGATGTTGGCTCCTGATTCCAATCCGAGATGAGATTGATCACCGCCTGGATGGCGACCAGCGAGATGATGATCAAGATGGCGGGTTGGACGGTTGCCGGTATCGGAGGATCAAAGGCGGTGCCAAACATTTCCCAGTTGTAGAATTTGGTCACAAAGACTTGCTTGAAACTGCCGTAAACCAAGAAGAAGGCGAAGACCACGAGAAGTCCCGCCCAAATAATGTCGAAAGTCCGCTGCAGCCAGCGCGGTACCACGTCATACAGGAGGAATATCCGGATATGGCAGCGCTGCTGCATGGCGTAGAGACCGGAGCACAAGAAGACGAAACCACCGATCCAAAGCGTCAATTCATTCGCCCAAAGCGTTGGCCGCCGCACCACGTAACGCAGAAAGACCTCGTAGAGCATGACCAGGGTCATCGAAATGATGAGGATCATGGTGACCCGGCCGACAAAGAGGGCGACCCGATCGATCGGTCGCCAGTCCTGAAATTCCATCTCGGCAACACGAACACCACGAACACCGATGACGAGTAAGATCGGGATCAGGATGAGGGCTGCCCAGTCGATCAAGTCAGCCGTCCCGCCAAAGAGGCCCGCCCATCCAGGCGTGACGTCCTTGCGCAAATGAAGAGCGCTCATCTGATCGACGAGGCTGGGATTATCAGGCGGGATAAAGTCTAAGATATAGGCGGGTGTGTGCCAGACTGCCCAGCCGACGCAGGTAACGAACGCGGCGGGAATGACCCATTCCATCAGGCTGCCGGTCTTCTCTGCCACGCCTGCCTCCCTGATCCGGACGTAAAACGGATGTCAGCCCCCGGGCTTAAGGGGCCTGCTTGACGAACGTCTCGTTTTCGATTGGATCGGTGGGGCGCAACCACCCCACCGATCTGTCATCAAACGACCTATCCGGCTACTGCATCGCGCCGAGATCGGTCAGGAAGTCGATGTGGCTTTGAAGGAGCGCCTTAGCTTCTGGTGTGGTGGCGAACTCTTCCCAACCCTTCTTCACAGCTTCGCGGAACTTGCCAAGCTCTTCTGGGCTCCACTCATAGAGATTGATGCCCTTGGCGCGGAGGTCCTTCGCGGTTTGCGCGTTCTTGACCTCATTAATGGTCGCGTTGTGCAGCGCCAGGCTGTCCATGGCGACGGTCATGATGCGCTTGTGATGATCAGGCATCGCATCCCAGATGTCCTTCCGGCAAGCCAGATGGTCGGCCGGCATGGAGTGAAAACCGGGATAGTTGGTATGCTCAGCGATGTCGTAGAGACCAAGGCCAACATTGTTGGTCAGGTTTGCCGCATCGGCGCCGTCAATAATGCCGGTTTCGAGGGCGGTGAAGATCTCGTTGAAGTCCATGACAATCGGCGAGGCGCCAAGGTTTTTGAAGACCAGTGTCGCCATGCCCGGAGGCGAACGGAACTTCCAATCCTTGAAGTCCTCAACATTGCGGATCGGGGCCGTCGAGGAGAGGGATTCGGGGCCCGGAATCCACCAGCCAACGAACTCCATATTATGGCCGTTATACAGGTCGTTCAGCGCTTCGCGGCCACCACCATGAAGCAACCAGGACATCTGCTGATAGGGATTGGCATAGCCGCCCATCAAATCGCCGGAGAATTGGAATGCGGGGTTCTTGCCGGTTTGGTAGGCGCCACCTGTCATGTCGCAATCGAGAATGCCAGTTGCAGCAGCGTCGAACGTCTCAGCGGACTTCACGACAGCTGAGGCATAGAACATTTCGATTTCAATTTCGCCATTGGACATGGCCGTAACGTCATCGATGTACTTCTCGGCCATTTGACCGGAGAGGGTTTCTTGCGAGAAGTGAGTTTGAATACGAAGCTTAGTCTGTTGGGCCGACGCGGTCCCGGCCATTAGAGCAACGGCGCTGATCGCAGCCGCAACGAGTTTTAGCGATTTCATAGTCAAACCTCCCAGTTTGATGGGTGCCCGGTTCCTTTACAGTCCGTGGCTGGAAAGATATCGCCCGAGCCTAGCAACCGTATTCAACAGTCACAACACGATTCTGGAAATTTTGAGAATTTCGAAATTATTTGAAATAATCAATATTTTTAACTATTGTTAGCGAAAATGGGAGGAGCGTCATCGTCAAACGTGCGGAAACGGCAGATATTTATGAGCAGCTGAAGGCCCAGCTGGTCACCGGCGCCTTGGCGCCGGGCGGTAAGTTAAAGCCCATAGACCTTCAGAAGGATTATGGCTGTTCCCTGAATACCCTGCGCGACGTCTTGATGCGGCTTTGTACCATTGGTCTGGTTGAGTTCGAGATGCAAAAGGGATTTCGTGCGACCCCCAGCTCGCCGGATCGGATGCGTGACGTTGCGCGGTTTCGTCTATTGCTCGAGCGTGAGGGGGCAGCCACATCCATGGAACGTGGCGGTGTGGCTTGGGAGGCGGAACTTGCGGCGGCTCATCACAAGCTCTCCCATATTGAACAGCGCATCGCCGATGCTGGCGATATCGGTGCCTTTATGCCGCTTTGGACCGATGCTGAGCGCGCCTTTCATGAGACCCTGATTTCGGCCAGTGACTCACCGCTTCTCATCGAGACGTTTTCCCAAATTTATCTCAGGTTTCGCCAGCAATTTGCGGCGCAACAACAAAGCTTTCGAAATTATGACTTCGAAGCGATTATCATCGAGCATCAGGCGATCGTTGAGGGAGCGCTTGCACGCGATCAAGCCGCATGTTCGGCGGCGATCCATCGGCATCTGAAGCGCCATCTCTAACCATCAGCACGATGGGTTGGCACCGCGACGATTGTTGCAGTGGCTGGCTTCCTAGCTTGTGGCAGCGGCAAGCCTTGGCAGGGGCCGTTCGTTGATCGGCAGATGGATGATGGCAGCGGCCAGGCCGAGGGCAACGCCTGCCCACCAAACAGGATCATAACTACCGATGCGGTCATAGAGAAAGCCGCCCAGCCACACGCCGAGAAAGCTCCCGAGCTGGTGGCTGAAGAAGACGATGCCGAAAAGTGTCGCCATGTAGCGTACGCCGAAGATTTGAGCGACGATGCCGGTGGTGAGCGGCACGGTTGAGAGCCAAAGAATGCCCATAGCGCCTGCGAACAGATAGATCGTGAGGTCAGTTTTCGGCGCAAACAGCAAGGCGGTGATCGCGATCGCGCGCAGGAAATAGATCACGCTCAGGCTGGATTTTTTGCTCCAGTGCTGACCGATCAGGCCGGAGAGAAAGGAGCCAAGAATATTGAAGAGACCGATGAGGGCGATGGCATAGGCACCGACTTCCGGGCGAAGGTCGAGATCGCTGATATAGGCGGGAAAATGGACGGTGATAAAGGCGACGTGGAAGCCGCAGACGAAGAAGCCGATGGTCAAGAGCACGTAACCGCTATGGCCAAACGCTTCCCTTAGGGCGTCGCCAAAGCCCTGATCGCTGTCGGCCTCCCCACGAACGGCGGTGTTGTTGGGCAAAATAAAGGCGAGTGGAATGATGAGGCCGGCAACCATTGCCATGATGAGCAGTGCATCATGCCAACCGTAGCTCTGGATCCAGGCTTGGGCCAGCGGTGAGAACAGCACCTGGCCAAAGGACCCAGCAGCCGTGCCGAGTCCAAGCGCGAGCGATCGCCGCTCGGGGCCGACGACACGTGCCATCGCTGCCATGGCGATCGAAAACGCCGTAAACGCGACACCAAGACCGGTGACCACCCCAGCAAAGAGGTGCAGCATCAAGCCGCTTTGCGCTTCAGCCATGCCGAAAACGCCGAGCCCATAAACGACCGCACCGACAGCCAACACACGCGCCGGGCCAAACCGATCAGCGAGAGCGCCGGCGATCGGAACGCCAGCACCCCAGAGCAGGTTCTGAATGGCCAGCGCCAGCGCAAAGGTCTCGCGGCTCCAGCCATTGTCGACGGTCATGGGCTCTAAGAACAGCCCAAACACTGAGCGAAGACCAAACCCGACGGTCGAGATGAGGCAGCCCGTAATGATAATGACGAGCGGTGTACGCCAGCCCGAACCCATGGGACCGGCCGTTGGCTGAGTCATAGATCGTGTCTCCGCAGCTGAAGGCCTAACGATGACGATGAGACCATGGGGCGATGTCGATGCGGTGTTTTGTCAGCGGCAAAAAGACGGCTTGTCAGATACCATCAACGATCACCGCCGTTCCGTGCGCGCTGTCGAGGCGTAGCTTGAGGATGTCCTGGTATGCATCGGAGAAATACCAGCGCTTGGCTGCCTCGCGATCTTGAAATTCAATAATAACCAACCGTGAATGGGGAAGTTCGCCCTCAAGCGGTGTGATCTCGCCGCCGCGGACGATATAGCGACCGCCGAAGGCTTCAACCAAGGGAGCGACTTTCTCTCGATAGCGCTCGAACATCTCGGGATCATGTACGTCGAGCTGTGCCAAGATATATGCCGCCATGTCGCCTCTCATTGCGTGTGGTTTTTTCATGCCGACGATCAGACTAACGTTGGCAATCGTAATTTGTCACAACTTTGCTACGTTGGGGGCATGATTTATCGGTAACATCATCAGCCCTACGAAGGAATCGGAGCATGGGGAAGTCAGCAGGCGACATGGTGGCGCAAGCCAATGCCGAAATCGACACGATGAGCATCGAGGCGGCAAGGGACCTTGCTGGAGCTGACAACGTTCTCATTCTTGACGTTCGTGAAGAGGCTGAGGTTGCCAAAGGCAAGATCCCTGGAGCCCTTCACGTCTCGCGCGGTCTGTTGGAATTCATCGCGGACTCCAATAGCCCGATGCACAATCCCTCTCTCACCCCGGACAAGCATGTGGTCGTCGTTTGTGCGTCCGGCGGACGTTCTGCGCTTGCTGGTAAGACCCTGAAGGATATGGGGTTTCAGCAGGTCACCAATATGCTCGGTGGTATGAACGCTTGGCGTGCCGCCGGTTACGATATCGAAGGCTGATATTGCGCACCTCCCGGTGGCGCCTCCATGCCGTAGCTTGCAGGCGCCAACTTGTTGATGGGGCCAAGAAAAGCGGGTCCTGAACGGCGAGATCAGGACCCGCAATCGATGGCTATTGCTCACCCCTAAGGCATGATCTTAAGCCGCCTTTTCCTGACGTTTGGCGACAACGGTTTCGGCGACCTTATCGGGGACTTGTTGGAAATGGTCGTGCTGACAGTCGAAGAAGCCAACACCCTGGGTCGATGATCTGAGATCGATGATCAGATCGTGGATCTCGGCTTGGGGGATATGGGCTTGCACCTGATCCCAGCCGCGCCAGTTCTTACGCCCGTCATAGCCAAGTATTTGTCCTCGCTTGCCCGAGATGATCTGGAGCACTTTCGACGTGTAGTCACTCGGCACGGAGATATTGACGGTCAGGATCGGCTCCAGCAGGACTGGATGGCATTGAGGCAGTCCTTCCTTCAGCGCGAGAGCCGTTGCCATTTTGAAGGCGATTTCCGAGCTATCGACGCTGTGGAATTGACCATCATAGAGCGTGACACCGACATCGACGACGGGAAATCCGAGCGGGCCGCGTTGCAGAAACTCTTTCGCGCCCGCTTCGACCGCAGGGATATATTGACGCGGCACGGCGCCCCCGACGATTTTGTCGACAAACTCGAAGCCGGCCCCGGCAGGTTTCGGATCGATCTTGATCTTGACGTCGCCGAACTGGCCGTGTCCTCCGCTCTGTTTCTTATGCCGTCCATGGCTATCGGCGCTCTTCTTGATGGTCTCCCGATAGGGCGTCTCTGGCACCTCGCCCTTAATGTCGACGTGATACTTTGACCGGAGACGGTCGAGCGCCACGCGAAGGTGCATCTCGCCTTGCCCCCAAAGGACGCTTTGATGCAGCTCCGGATCCTGTTCAAAGCGAAGGCTAGGATCCTCCTCGACCAGCTTTGAGAAGGCGCCGGACATCTTGACCTCGTCGTTCCGGTTTTCAGCGGAGACGGCAAAGGCATACATCGGCTTAAGGGGCGAGGCGCGTGGAACCGGGATCTCCGAGGGGGCACCGCCGGATCCATTGAGCAGAATGTCGGCGGTCTTGGCGGCGTCCAAACGCCCCAGGCCCACGATTTCCCCGGGCCCGGCATTGCCGATCGGCTTTTGATCATTGCCAAACATCTTGAAGACGCCTGAAAGCCGCATATCGCCGCCGGCAGGGCTCGTCAGCGTCATTCCATCTTTGACTTCGCCAGCCCAGACACGTGCAAGGGAGAGCTTGCCCGCATGGGGTAGATGATAAGTCTTGATGATTTGCACAATGGTCTCGCCCGCCGGATCGATCCCGAGACGCTTATTGGTGACGGTTGGTGCCGGGGCTTCTTTGACCAAAGCTTCTAAGAGCCTGCGGGCACCCATTTCCTGCTCCGCGACGCCCATGAACACCGGGACGATCTGATCCGCACCGAGCGTATTTTGCATGTGGCGGAGAATGTCGTCAGCCGGCGGTTCTTGGTCTTCGAGCAGAAGCTCCATTAAGTCGTCATCGAAGTCAGCGAGGGTTTCCAGCATTTCCTGGCGCGCCGCTTGCTCGCGTTCTTGATATTCGTCCGGGAGCTCGATCGGTTCGGAGGGGGCACCTGTCTTGTAAGCATAGGCTTTTTCGGTCACCAGATCGATATAGCCGACCAGGTCATCGCCACGGCCGATTGCATATTGATGCGGGACGATAGGGCGGTCTGAGACAGCGCGTAAGCTATCCAGGAGATCACGATAACGCACCTCCGAGCGGTCCATCTTATTGATGAAGACCAGATGGGGGATCTGGTTCTTGTCGAGATAGTTGAGGATGGGCGCAATCGAAATCATGCGTTCCGGTACCGGCTCGACCACCACGACGGCGGCATCTATGCCGAGGAGGGCATTTCGGGCCTCCTGCACGAATTCAACCGAGCCCGGACAATCGAGAATCGTAAAGTGTAAACCTTGATAGTCGAAAGACGCAGCGTTGACTTCAACCCCCATATGTCGATTGCGCGCCTCTTGCGACGCATCACCGACCGTCGTGCCTTCGGTGGTCTTGCCCTTGCGCGAAATAGCGCCAGCGACATAGAGCAGGTTCTCGAGCAACGTCGTTTTGCCTGACCCGTTGGGTCCAACGAAGGCGACATTGCGAACCGTTTCGGCTCCCGTCATCACGATCTCCCTGTTTATCCTATTACCTTTCTTCCGATGGCAGCTGGTTGATCGACCAACGGCCATCGGCTGATCATCTGAGTGTCATCAGACTGCGACGAAATGGCAACGGGATTTTTTGGTCTAACGTGTTTGACGGCCAAAATTCGAGCAACTTGAGGTTTTGGCGTGGACTTTGTCGACGGTGCCTCTGATCATGCCGGGGTCCAGCGCGGTTGCTGCCCCGTCCTTTTTGGCGAGGAACGCCGGTCGATCTTGCCAATGGCGTGGCCGCTTTGATCGGCGACAACGCTCGTTCGGCGAGGCATGCTTGCGCTATGAGCCATGCTGCCTAGACGTCTTTTCAGGGCCATCTCGAGCGCTCGATCACCTCATCCTCAAGCCATGAGAGCCACCTCAAAGCTGCCAGAAGGGCTTTCGAAGCTCGTGATCGACGTCGCTCTTGTTAAGCCCAACATCCTTCAGCATGCGGTCGTCGAGGAGTCTAAGCGCCTGTCGTTGCTGCCAAAGGTCCAACCATCGTGGCACCATGTCCAGGAGATGTGTCAGGGAGCCCAGGGCGGCGCCACCGAAAGCCGAGCGATGCCGATAGAACTGGGTGCGGCGTGGTCCAATGGTGATCTGAGCCTGTCTCATCACTGCTCTCCGCTCATGGTCGGTACCTGCGTGCTTGACCCCCCGAATTTACGATCCCCGACAGGGCTGAACAAACGACATTTTCTGTAGATCGGTATAGAAAAACTAATCTGAATGTATGGGTTCAATGTTTAATTGTTTGATTTATAATGATAAAAATTTGAAATTTGTAACAACGATTGACTAGAGGGATAGTATTTCTTAGCATTTTTTTATGGTCAATCGGCTCCCTTCGTTGAATGCCATGCGGGCATTCGAAGCGGCTGCGAGGCATCTTAGCTTCTCGCGCGCCGCTGACGAATTGCATGTGACCAAAGCCGCCATCAGCCATCAGGTCAAAGCGCTTGAGGATGAGTTAGGCTTGCCTCTGTTTCGACGCTTGAACCGCGCGTTGATGTTGACCGATGCCGGACAGACGCTTTATCCCGCGGTGAGCGAAGCTCTTGCCATGATGGGTTCGGCCGTCGCCCGCCTCAAGCGACAGGACAAGTCTGGCGGCCTAGCTGTGACGATGCTCGATTCATTTGCTGCGATTTGGCTGGTGCCACGTCTTGGCCGCTTTCGAAGCCAGCATCCGGATATCGATGTGCGCATCGCCACGTCTGATGACAGCGTCGATTTTGCCAGAAGCGATGTCGATCTGGCGATCCGTTATGGTGCTGGCCGTTGGACGGGTGTTCATGCCGAGCGGTTGATGACCGAAGAGATCTTTCCGGTGTGCGCGCCCATCCTTTTGGAACGAGGTCCGAGGCTGGAGAAGCCTTCGGATCTCGCCAATCATACGCTCCTTCACGACTATGGGCTGGAGACATGGCGGCGTTGGTTGAACGCTGTGGGTGAATCAAGCGTCGATGTCGAGCGTGGGCCGCATTATCACCATTCCAACCTTGTTTTGCAGGCGGCGGAGCAGGGAGATGGCGTTGCCCTTGCCCGGAGCGTCTTGGCGGCTGACGCGCTGGCCAACGGCCGACTCGTCCGACCGTTCAACATCGCGTTGCCGGCGGAATATGCCTATTATTTCGTGTGTCCGCCCGATTACCTCAATCGCCCCAAGGTTCAGGCATTTCGCGACTGGCTTTTCGCCGAGGTCAGTGAGCCGACAGGCGGGATCGGTACCGGGGCTATGTCGCCTTGATGACCAAGACCGCTCAACGCCCCAAGCGGGCGCTCTTTCGCCGATGACAACATGGAAATCGCACAATGGGCTTGTCGAGCGGCTGTGTTGATCGGTCCAATGCACCATAATGGCGGCCGCCGGTTCATCGCTGTGAGCACGTTGACATGACGCACTATCGGCCGTTCTTCAAAAGCGCTTCACGCCATGCCATGGGGATGAAGGCGCTCGATCCAGTCGACTGGCTTCAGTTTGGTGACGATAGTTCGCAGCAATTGTTCGAGCGCCGCCAGCTCATCAAAGAGCGGCCAGGCGATGTTCTTACTGCCTTGCCGGGGTCCGAGGCAGCACAGGAAGAACTGTTGGCACTCTTGCTTGAGCATTTGGAGCATGTTGTCACCGATCGTTATCAGATCGGGGATGACGAGGTGATCGAGCGCGCAACCGGTTGGTCATGTCGACGGGCAGCGACATCGGCATTGAGCCTAGCAGGACAATTGGTTCAAGAAGATCTCTGTCTCCTGCAGCAGCAACACGGGCACTACGCCCTGACGGCCGCCGTGCTTTGCTTTCCCGCACATTGGTCCCTTTTAGAAAAGCTGGGCAAGCCGCTGATCGATATCCACGCGCCGGTACCGGGCTTTGCCGAACAGCTCGGCAATCCCGTGGAGCGATTGTTCGATAAGCTCGATGCCCAACGTCCTGTCGAGCGGCTGAATTGGAGCCTGGTCGACACCGATTCGCTTTATCTGCCACCTGCCCATCGGCGCCATGAAGTCACAATCAGCCCAGATCAGATCGGTGACCAGTTATGGCTTCGTGTCGAGCGCCAAACGCTTCGTCGCCTCCAACAGACCAAAGCCGTCGTCTTCGGCATTCGCACCTATGTTGCCCCTCTTGCGGCGGCGATCGATGGGTCGGAGTCTGCCGACGCCCTCCTCGCAAGGCTTGATGAGATGCCAAGGCCAATGCAAATCTACAAAAACCTGACCGATGTGATGCCGGCGCTGATCACCTACTTGAAAGGGCGATCGACATAGAGTCGATTGTCGGGTGCACGCCATCGGGTCTCCGACAATCGATTGGAAGCAAAGGCTGATGGTTGACTACTCATTTTCACCGCCAGCAGCGGCTGGGCCGGTCATTTCCTGGCTTCTTGGCGAAGCACGGAGTCTGCCCGATGGCCCGGCGACGCTGAAGGAACTCGGTCTGCGCCTCAATGAGGCCGGCCTGCAGCTAGCCCGTGCTTCCATGCATTTGCGAACCTTGCATCCACAGTTTTTTGGCGTCGGGTTCTATTGGCACTGTGGTCAGGAGGACGTCGGTTTTTTCCCCGCACAACATGGGATTCGCGACACGGCGCTTTATCAGCGAAGTCCACTTCGCTTCATCTTTGAACAGGAGGTCGACGAACTGCGGCAGTCCCTCGAGGTGCCGGCCGAAACGTTGCCCCTGCCTCGCTTCGTCGAGCTTCAGGATGAAGGCATGACGGACTATCTGGCGCTGCCGCTAAGGTTTGGTGATGGCAAGATCCATGGCACCACATGGTCGACCGACAGGCCAGGAGGATTTCGGGACAGTGATGTCGCCCTCATCAAGAGCATTCTTCCGATTTTTGGACTCTTGATCGAGATCCATCTTAATCGACGTATCGCCGTCAATATTCTCAATACCTATGTCGGTCGACAGACAGGCGAGCGCATTCTGTCTGGTCAGATTACCCGTGGCAGTGGTGAGAGCATTCCGGCCGCGATCTGGTTCTCGGATCTACGTGGCTTCACCGAATTATCCCAGGCCAAGGGCAGAGATGAACTCCTGGCCGTTCTCAACGACTATTTCGATGCGATCACCGGCCCTATTGCCGATTGCGACGGTGAAATTCTCAAATTCATCGGTGATGCGGTGCTCGCGATCTTCCCCCTCACGGACAAGAATGCCTGCCAGCGTGCCTTCGACGCTGCGATTGCGGCAAAGGGAGCTCTTTTGGCGCTGAACGAACGGCGGACAAAGCAGGGCGAAGCTGGCATTACCGCCGGCATGGCACTGCATGTTGGCGAGGTGATGTACGGTAATATTGGTTCGACGGAGCGTCTCGACTTCACCGTGATTGGGCCGGCGGTCAATCTTGCGTCGCGTATCGAAGGTCTCTGCCCCGAACTCGGTATCGATCTCCTGATATCCGAGGCTTTCAAGCAGAACCTGCATGCTGATATAGCGCTTGAAAGCCAGGGGCAGCACCGCTTAAAAGGCATTCCAGACGAGATCGAAGTCTTTAGCCTTCCCAAGCGGGCCGCTTAAATTGATCTGGCTCCGACATATCGCACGCCGTCTCGGCTATGATCTGACGCCACGGAAGAAGGCCAAGTCTCCCAACGCCCAGCTCGTCGCACTCCTCCAATATCATCAGATCGAAACGGTCTTGGATGTCGGCGCCAATATCGGCCAGTACGGTCAGCGGCTACGCGATTGGGGCTACGAAGGCCGCATCATCTCCTTCGAGCCTCTTGCGAGCGCACATGCGCAATTATTGTTGCAGTCTGCATCTGATCCCCGATGGATCGTGGCGCCGCGAATGGCCGTCGGCGACGCCGATGGTGAGATCGATATCCAGGTCTCTGCCGAAACGGACATGAGCTCGATCCTCCCGCAGTCCGACCTCATGCGCGACATCTCACCAAGCTCCGCCGTCGAATCGATTGAGCGCGTTCCCATCCACCGCTTGGACAGCATCATCGGAGATTATGTCGACGGGGTCGACAAGACCTTCCTCAAGGTTGACACGCAGGGCTTCGAGCCACAAGTCCTCGATGGTGCCACAGCGCTGTTACCTCAGCTCATCGGCATCCAACTTGAAATGTCGCTCCTCCCGATTTATGCAGGCGAGCACAGTTATCTCACCATGATAGAGCGGCTCAAAACCGATGGGCTCAGCCTTCACCTGGTGCTGCCCGGCTATTTCGAGCGAAAGCTCGGACGGATGTTGGAAATCGACGGAATCTTTGTGCGCGATCCGTCCGGCACTTAATCAGAAGAGCGAGCTGCCGCTGACGCGACCTGACCAAGGCCTTGCCTCTTTCAGCAGGGCTGATGTCAGGACGCCATCGTTTCAAGCTTGAGCGGGACAACCACGTTCGTTTGTCAGTGCAGTCCCACCGGCGTGGCGAAGCCAGCCGGCTTAACGGCCAAAACACCGCAATGGGCGGCCTCAAGCACGGTTTCTGCGGCGCTACCGATCAACAGGCCTGGAATGCCCGTCCTGTTGACTGTTCCCATGACGATCAAATCGACATCGTGGTCTTGCACCGTTTCGATGATCCTCTTGTGGGGAAGGCCGCGTGGTAACAGGAGCTGGTGAGCCACGTCATCGAGGTCGTAATGTTGCAGCAGCGCTTCGACACGCTCGCGATGTTGGTTTTCGTGCTGCTGCAGGATCGCTTTATAAACCGAGCTCGGGGCTTCGGACGCCAGCGTATCTTGATCCTGACCGGAGACATCCCAAGCGTGGATAATGTCGAGACTGCCACTGGTCATGCGTGCGAGCGATGTGGCTAGATCCATGATCTTACGGTTGAGGTCATCGCTTGTGAGATCATGAGGCTTGGGGTCCACGGCCGCCAATATGCGCCCGTAAGGTACGGGTTGACCTGGTTTAACAATCCAAACCGGACAAGGGCATTTTCGAATGAGATGGGTCACCGTACTGCCGAAGAAGACCGCTTCGACTACACGTCCGCCCTCAGCACTCGCAACGACGAGATCATGCTTGTTCTTCAGAACCTCTTTGATGATCTCGAGGAAGGGAATGCCAACGAGAACTTTGGCATCGACCGAGGTGATGGTGTCAGCTTTGATGGCCGGTAAGAGCCGCTTGAGTCTCCGCTGCCGCTCATTGACGCTGTGGGCGGTATAACGGCCCTCCTCGACCAAATCGACCAAGGTCAGCCGGGCCTGGTTAGCCTTGGCGAGCATGATCGCTTGGTTGAGCGCATCTTCTGCGCCGACATTGCCATCATAGACGACGAGGATGTCTTTGAAGCGTTGCATGGCTGGTCCGCTCGTTAAAACTGGCAAGGTCTGCAGTTCGGTAGAAAGGGCGAGGTGGTTCATTGTGGGTTCCAAGACGCAAGCGTGCACTCGTCTGGCTCTGCTGGTTGCTCTGAGCCAGCCTCGATATCCGCCGCAACCTCAAGCGTTCCTTCAAGGAGGTCCTTCATGTCCTGGTGACAATCGGCGTTAGCCCATGCGGGCGACACCGAAAAGAACGCAAAGAGCACGACAGGGGCGATCTTGATGGGGGTCATGGTTGGCCTCTTCGACACGACTACTTACCAAGTTGGGGGTTGATTCTGATAAAACTATTCGATTTTTTATGCCTTATTGATTGATGTTTTCGATTAAATCACGATGACGAGGCCTTGAAATCAAGGGCGCGCGATAGGGTGTGTGAGCTGTCAGTCGGCAATCGATCAACAAAGGTCTGGACGGACCGGCTATGATAAATGCGAATTGATAGACTGATTCGTGCTGACGGTTTCGGTCGCGAGGCCTAGACATGAGGCGTCGATAACGCCGAGCCTTGGAGGAACCCGTTTCATGCCCGTTGCCAGTCAGATCGCCTATGTCAATGGTGACTTTGTCTCAGAAGATCAGGCCAAGATTTCGATCTTCGATCGTGGTTTCCTGTTCGGGGACGGCATTTATGAGGTGACGCCGGTCATCGACGGTCGCCTCGTGGACCGAGCCGCGCATATGCAACGGTTGAAGCGCTCGCTCGGCGAGATCCGGTTGGAGCCGCCTGTACCGATCGACGATATCGATGCGATACAAGAAGACGTCGTGCGGCGAAACTCGGTGACCGAGGGGCGGGTTTATCTCCAAGTCAGCCGGGGCGTTGCCGAACGTGATTTTCCGTTTCCCCAAGATCCCAAGCCTTCCCTGATCATGTTTGCGCGGCAGGTACCATTTCTCGACACGGAAACCTCCCGACGCGGCATCCGGGTGAAAACGGCACCTGATCTTCGTTGGAAGCGCCGAGACATCAAGACAGTGATGTTGCTTGCGTCAGCGATGGCGAAACAAGAGGCGATCGACGCTGGCTTTGATGATGCCTGGATGGTCGAAGATGGGCATGTGACAGAGGGGAGCTCGAACAACGCCTATATCGTCGAGAACGGGGTCGTGAGAACACGTCATCTATCAACGGATATCCTGCCGGGTTGCACACGTCGTGCCCTGATCGCCCTTGCCGCTGAATCGGATATTGTCGTCGAAGAACGGCCGTTTTCGCCTGACGAGGCCAAGGCGGCGGATGAGGCCTTTATCACATCGGCGACCAACCTAGTCATGCCGGTTGTCGGCATCGATGACGCGACGGTTGGGGATGGCACGCCCGGACCGATCACGAAACGTCTTCGTGAACTCTACATCATGGCGGCGAAAGCGGGCTAAAGGCCGAAGCACGTTGCGTTAGGGATCCACCATAATACGGCCGAGCACGTTGACATGGCCGTTGTCGGCGACGTCGATGACAATGACCTCCCCCGACCTGGGAGCAACACCTGTTATTGCCGTGATATTGACCTGATGGGTCACAAGCATCGGGCGTTGATCGTCAGGTAATGCCGATAGGTATTCGAGCGTTTCCCGGGTTTGCCGGTCAGCAGACGAGCGGTTCTCAAAGAAGGAGTTCAGTGGGGGAAAGTCTGCTACGGGGCCGAGCCCCAGACCTGCTGCGGTCTCGCGGCAACGGCACCATTGGCTGGTCAGGATGGGTTGAACGGCAATTCCACGGCTTTTGAAGGCATCACCAATGCGGCGCGCCTGCTCGCGGCCGGTGTCGCTAAGGTTCCGTTGGGTGGAACAGTCGTCGAGCGTGAAGTTTGCTGGATCGCTGGTACCGGGTGCGAGTGCGTGACGCATCAGCAGCACAACACCCGGTTGCTGCGCTGCTTCCCAACCCGGCTGGTCGGCCTTGGCCAACGAAGAGCAGATAAGTGCGAAGGCGAGGGTGATGACGCTCGACATCCCGACAACACGCCATCGCCGCGACGCGCAACCGGGCAATGTCACCCCTCGGTCGTCTGCCGCGGCCGCCAGCGAGCGGCGGCTTGATCGTCGCTATCGCGCGCGTCGACCCATGCCGCTTTGCCATCGCCTTCTTCCAATTTCCAAAAGGGGGCCTTGGTCTTGAGCCAATCGATCAGAAACGCGCAGGCCTCTAAGGCAGCGGCCCGATGCATTGACGCTGCGGCCACCAGGACAATCGGTTCACCAGGCTCCATCCGTCCATAACGGTGGATGATCAAGGTTGCTTGCAGCGGCCAGCGGCGAATGGCCTCGTCCTCGATCTCAGCGAGTTTCTTTTCGGTCATACCGGGATAGTGCTCAAGCGTAAGCGCACTGACGGTCTGTTCGTCGGCGATATCGCGTACGAGACCGGTGAAGCTTGCGACGGCGCCGATATCCGTCCGGCCTGCGCTCAATGCTGCCAATTCGGCGCCGACGTCGATGGACTGCTCTTGAACCTTGATCACGGTGCAGAGGCTCCAGGCTAGCCGCCGGTTACGGGTGGGAAGAAGGCCACCTCGTCGCCTGCTTTGACGGGATGATCAGGCTCGGCATAGTCCTGATTGACCGCTGCACGGATGATTCCGGGGCGCGCCAGTGCCTCAGCCAGGCCAGGCCGGTCTTGGGCAAGCCAGGTCATGAGGTCATGGACGGTCTTGACGTCAGCCGGCGGGCTGACGTCCTCTGAACTTTTGCCGACTTTTGCGCGCAGCCAAGCGAAATATTTGACGTTCATCACTCGAAAACCTGTCGATACCCGATCGTTTCAGGAACTTAGGATGCACCCGAACCCAAGTCCAGGCTGGGTCGGCAGGTTCTGCTATCGGACTGTGGCTGCACCGTCGGGTTCCTCATTCGTGTGGCGAAGGCCAACATAGAGATAATCGAGCCCGGTAATGACGGTAAGAATGGCGGCGAGCCAAAGACCGTACCAGCCGATTTGTTCGGCAAAGGTCCACCAAGGAGCGGCGCTGCCGACCATCAAAAAGCCCAATGCCGTCATCTGTACGCCTGTCTTCCATTTGGCAAGCTTCGAGACGGGAAGACCGACTTGAAGCTCGGCAAGAAACTCGCGGAGACCGGACACAATGATTTCACGGCAGAGAATCACCAAGGCCGGCAAAATTGGTGCACGGTCGAAATGCACCAGCATCAAAATCGCCGCGCCTACGAGCAGTTTGTCGGCGATCGGATCGAGCATGCGCCCAAAGGAGGATTGCATCGACCAACTGCGCGCGAGGTAACCATCAAGAAAGTCGGTGATCGCGGCGATCGAAAAGATCAGGCAGGTCACCCATTTGCCGAGATTGCCAGGAAGATAGAACGCGGCTGCCAGTGCCGGAACGGCAAGGACGCGACCGATGGTCAGAAGGTTAGGCGTGCCAGTGAGCATGGATCAGCTCCTTCTTGCCAGTGCTATGATCGCGCGGTGGATCGGGTTCTGTCCAGGCGTTTACGATGCCGGGACGCGTTATGATGGTCAAAAACGCCTGTTAACAGGTAGATCGTCTCGACTTTTTACGGTCTGACGGCAGGTGTCAGCATAACTCAGAGGTCATCATGAAAGGTATCATAGATAGCCTTAGCAACAGCTTTACTGATTCCTGGCACACGCTCAAGGTCTAATAGCCCAGCGGTTTCAATTGCGCGGACCGAACCAAAATGCCCAAGCAGCGCTTTTTTTCGCTTGGCGCCGATGCCTGGTACCCGATCCAACGCTGAGCGGCCAACGGACTTGCCGCGCTTAGCCCGATGCGTCGAGATGACAAAGCGGTGCGCCTCGTCACGAAGGCGCTGCAAGAAATACAATAGTGGATCTTTATGATCGAGCTTGAACGGCGATCGTTCCGGCAAATGCAGCGTTTCCTTGCCGGCGTCTCGTTCAGGTCCTTTGGCGATCGCCAAGAGCGGTTGGTCGACGACACCGCAGCCCTCAAGCGTCTCCATGGCAGCCGAGAGCTGACCGGCGCCGCCATCGATGACGACGAGATCAGGCCACTGGTTTGATGTGCGGTCTGGATCTTCCCGTTGCAGGCGAGAAAAACGCCGCCCCAGCACTTCGCGCATCATGGCAAAATCGTCGCCTGGCGTAAGATCAGCATCCTTAATGGTGAATTTACGATAGCTCGATTTGTCTAAACCCTCGGGTCCCGCGACGATGAAAGCACCGACCGCGTCGGTGCCTTGGATATGGCTGTTATCGTAGACCTCGATGCGGTTCGGACGTTCCGCAAGGTCGAGGCTATCCGCGAGACCTTGCAGGAGCTTGGCTTGCGCGCTGCTCTCGGCAAGTCGACGGGCAAGGGCTTGGCGAGCGTTATCTTCGGCCTGGGCAACCAATTGGCGACCTTCGCCCCGTTGCGCCTGACGAATTTCGACCTTACGATCCGCGCGCAGCGACAAGGCTTCGGCAAGGAGCGATTTCGAGCCTGGCTCGCGACTCAGCAGCACGAGCTTCGGTGCCTGGCGTTCGGCGTAGAATTGCCCGAGAAAGGCTTCGAGCAGGTTGGCGTCGTCGGCATCCTGGATCTGGCTCGGGTAATAGGCGCGATTGCCGTAGTTGCGGCCACCCCGGTAAAAAAAGACCTGAACACAGACTTGTCCGCCCTCGCGTGCAAAGCCGATCACATCAGCATCCCCGACCGAGCTGACATTGATGCCTTGGCGCGTCGTGATATGGGCGAGCGCTTTGAGGCGATCGCGTATAGCCGCGGCTTGCTCAAAGTCGAGGGCATCGCTGGCGGCCAACATTTCGGTCTGTAGTCGTTCTTGAACCGCATTGCTCCTGCCCGCGAGAAAGTCCTGGGCCTGCGCTAGGAGTTCCGCATAGGCGTCGGGTTCGATTCGACCAACGCATGGTGCCGTGCAACGTTTGATTTGGAATTGCAGACAAGGGCGTGTGCGATTTGAGAAGATGCTGTCGGCACAGGAGCGCAACGGAAAGGCCCGAAGCAACGCGCCCAGCGTCTCATTAACGGCCCCCGAAGACGCGAAAGGCCCAAAATAATCGCAGTCCTTCCGTTTCGCTCCGCGATGCCGACCGATTTTTGGAAATGGCTGCTCGGTCGTTGGCTTGCCGAGATAGATGTAGGGAAACGACTTATCATCGCGCAGCAGAATGTTGAACGCTGGCCGCAGCCGCTTGATCATATTGCATTCGAGCAAGAGGGCTTCGACTTCATTCGCCGTCGTCACCACGTCAAACTGCCGCGTCAACGCCACCATACGCCGGAGCCGCTGGCTAAGGGCATTGATTTTTGTATAGGCCGGCACGCGCTTTCTTAGGGATTTTGCTTTGCCGACGTAGAGGGCGTCGCCCCGCGCATCAAGCATCCGATAGACGCCCGGGCTGTTTGGCAGCGTCCTAATCTTCGACTGGATCAGGCGAACGCCTTCCAGACGCTGATCGTCTGCGGAATCAAGGGTACTTAAGGGTTCCGTGTCGGTCATCGCTCATATTGAAGAAGCTGCATCGCGCCTTCCTAGGTGGCCATGTCTCTGGGAAAGGTCAATGGAACCAAACGCTAAGAGACGAGGGATGGAGACCCTATGATCCAACGCCTGGTCTGCTGTGATCAAGACGGAGGTTGTCGCATGGCAAAAGGCGTTGGCCCTGATCGTCATGCCGGGCCATGGGATTCGGCCATTGGTCGGAACCAGCCTTGCCCATACTCAGGCTTGGGAACGTTCTAACGCGGTAAGGGGCCTTGCCAACGTCACTGATAGACGGTCGACTGATGTGGCGAGGCGCGTTGGATCAACGGGATGGGCAGAGCCATCTGGTGTGAAGGCATTGTTCACCCGTCGTCGACCATCGCTCAACGCACCATTCAGGGCGCCGATGCTTGATTCTTTTCGGCAAGAATTGGGCAAGCCCTCGTCCTACATATGCTAGGTCGATAGCTGTCGTGATCTCCAACAAAGGCTCATCATCTGCGATGAAATCACTCAAATCGATCCCAAACGGTCAGAAAGCTGAAGGCACCTTCTCGGCTGACGAAATGAAGCGGCGGATCGCCCTCCTCCGCGACCACATGTCATCCGAGCAAATCGATGCTGTGCTGTTCACCTCGATCCACAACGTTAATTATTTCTCAGACTTTCTGTACTGCGCCTTCGGACGGCCTTACGGGCTGGTGATAACGCACGACGATGCAACGACGATTTCTGCTAACATCGACGGGGGCCAGCCTTGGCGCAGGAGTTTTGGTCAAAACCTCGTTTATACCGACTGGCAACGGGACAATTTTTTCCAGGCGATCCAAGAAGTCCTCTCCCATCATGGCAAAATCAAACTAGGCATCGAATTTGACCATATGACCATGGAACGCCTCGATAAGCTCAAGGAGGCGTTGCCTCGGGCAGAGATCATCGACATCGCGGCCGCAACGATGGCTCAGCGGATGGTTAAGTCGGATGAAGAAATCGCGCTGATCAAGGAGGGCGCTCGAATCGCCGATATTGGTGGGTTTGCCGCGGTCGAGGCTATCCAGGTCGGCGCCGGCGAGCACGAAATTGCACTCCACGCCACCAGCGCCATGGTTCGTGAAATCGCGAAGGCCTTTCCCAACGCTGAGCTCATGGATACTTGGACCTGGCTGCAATCAGGCATCAATACCGATGGTGCGCATAATCCGGTCACCTCGAGGCGGCTGCAACTGGGCGACATCTTAAGCCTTAACTGCTTTCCGATGATTGCGGGCTATTACACCGCGCTCGAGCGTACCTTGTTTTGTGAGAGCGCATCTGATCAGCATCTCAAATACTGGGCGATCAACACCGAAGTGCATTACCGGGGCCTCGAGCTGATCAAGCCCGGCAAACGTTGCTGTGACATCGCTGCTGAATTGAACGAGATCTATCAACGTCAGGGGGTGCTCGATCGGCGGACCTTTGGCTATGGCCATAGCTTCGGCGTTCTCAGTCACTATTATGGTCGAGAGGCGGGCTTGGAGCTGCGGGAGGATATCGAGACAGTGCTCCAACCGAAGATGGTGGTCTCGATGGAACCGATGATCATGATTCCGGAAGCCGAGCCCGGTGCGGGTGGCTATCGCGAGCATGACATCCTGGTGGTTACGGAAGATGGCGCCGAGAATATCACGGCGTTCCCGATCGGCCCTGACAACAACATCATCAGAAAATCAGTTGCTGTCTGACGGTATCCGTCTTCAACGCCGGTGCAAGGGACGCCACCCCTGCACCGGCAGGTGCGCTTGAAGGCAAACAGTCTGATCTATCTAGAAGCGGCAAAAACGATTGAGGAGGATGCCGGGGAGCCCTGTGAAGTGAACCGGCGCTTCGGTTACAGCAAGGCAAAGGCAGTCCTCGCTGTCGTCGATGCGGGGAGCATGGACAGATCCATCTTCATTGACGGCGACGTCGCCCCGTCCATAACAGACCCCATCATCCCAAAAAGCGCCTTTGAGCACCAAGACAACCTCGCGACCGACATGTCGGTGCATCGCGATGCCAGACCCGCCTCGCGCCCACAACAGATGGGCACGCTCGCCTGTGTCGGCCGTCGAGATCTGCGTGGCGGCCACGCCGACACCAAGCTTTTTCCATGACCGATTGCCTCGGTCGTAGGCTTCGGCATGCCTGAGTGGATCGGGCAGATCATCTTCATTGAAGCTTCGAGGGCCGCCAGCGCGCGGTGTTAACCGTTCTGACGCCATCCCTTGACCGAGCGAGGATCGGGAAGCTTGCGGCAAAGGTTCCGTCTCGTCATCGAGCACCTGCAGTGCCGTTGTCGCGGAGATACGCTCGAGCGGCTCATGATCGAGATCGTCGAGCAGCGCGCCGCCAATGGTCTCCATGAACCTGTAGAGCTCGCGGCTGGACGGCGATAACGCGAGATGAGAGGCCAGCAGGAGACCGACCGCTGGGCTCGTCGTCCCTGCGGCGTGATCTAAGAGGAGCGCTTCTGGCAAGGGGGCCACTTTGCTCATGCCATGTCCCCCAGCTCCGTTCGCAAGCGCTGCATGGCCAGACGAATCCGCGACTTGACCGTACCAAGAGGGAGTCCGGTTTCGGCAGCAATCTCTCCGTGGGCTTTGTGGTCGAAAAAAGCCATCTTCAACACTTTCGCTTGCTCATCTGGTAATTTCGAAAGCTCAGCTTTCAGTTGTCTATAACGTTGTTGGGCATCGATTAGATCATCGGCCGTCTCGATCGGCGGAGGCTGGAGACTCGGATCGGAAAGATCACCGCTTCTGGACTTCTGACGACGCAGAGCATCGATCATCACATTTCGTGCTATGGTGAAGATCCAGGTCGATGGACCACCAATGGTCGGGCTGAATTTGGCTGCATGGCGCCAAACGGAAAGCATGGTTTCCTGGGCTAAATCCTCCGCTAGCGCCGTTTCGATACCCCCTTTTCGATAGTAAGCCTTCAGCTTGGGCGCGTAATAGTCGAAGAGGTCGGCGAAGGCTTCTCGGTCGCCATGCTTGACGATCGCTTCAATGAGCGCCACATGATCGTCGCGTATTTGAGCTGCTGGCGAGGTCTGATCCATACCGCAACTTAAGATCACGCAAGACCGAGAGCAAGCTTAGGCTTGTGATCAAATCGAGTGGTTCAGGAAGCAAAACCATGAGACAAAACTTGCAATTCACGCGAAATTTGTCGACATAACAGGCCAACCCTCCATCAGCTAACGATGATCGAGATGATGACAACACGTTTCCTTGATCGCGCAATGCGCACTTTCGCCGTCCTGATCCTTTCGACCGGCTTTGCTGGCGGTGTCGCGGCCCAGACCCCTTACTCGCTGGGCAGTTATACCGACTGGAATGTTTGGGAGTTGGATGAAGGCGGCCAAAAAATCTGCTACATCGTTAGCGAACCGAAGAAGCAGGACGGCAATTACACGCGTCGTGGTAAGCCGGCGGTATTGGTGACGAGGCGCCCGACGCCACAGGTCACCGATGAGGTCAGCATTCAACCCGGCTATACCTACCTGGAAGGTAGCAATGTCAACGTTGCTGTTGGCCAAAACCGATTTGTGCTCTTCACAAGAGGCGCTCATGCCTGGACCAAGGATACGAGCGAAGATCAGAAGTTGATCGATGTGATGAAGCGTGGTGAGAGCATGGTTGTCGATGGGGAGTCGAGCAAAAACACAACCTCGACTGACACCTATTCGCTTCTCGGCTTTACCAAAGCCTACAATGCCATGGTTGCGGCCTGCTCTGGCTAGCGCCCTATTGAATGCTCGATGACCTCTGACTCCCGCCTCGACGAAGGCCGACCCGATAGTAACGGCGATGGCGCGATGCTTCCTAAGGTTTCGCTTCTCGGTGTGGATCAGACGTCACTGACAGCACTCTTGGAAGAAACGGGCGTCTCGGCTGCCCAGACGTCGATGCGTGCGCGTCAAATTCGGCATTGGATCTACCATCGTGGTGCGCAATCATTCGATGCGATGACGACATTACCGTCGGCGCTTCGCGGTAGCTTAGACAAACAGTACGTCGTTGACAGACCAACGATCGTGGAAGAACAACGCTCCACGGATGGCACGAGCAAATGGCTTCTTCGCTACGGCGACGGCCAAGACGTGGAAATGGTGCATATCCCAGACGTCGAGCGCGGTGCCCTTTGTGTTTCCAGCCAGGTAGGTTGCTCGCTTGCCTGCACTTTCTGCCACACTGGCACGATGCCGTTGGTCCGTAATCTCTCAACAGGCGATATTCTCGCACAAATCCTCGTCGCCCGTGATCGGCTGGGCGAATGGCCGACTCCCAAGGGACAGCGCAAACTCAGCCATATCGTGATGATGGGCATGGGCGAGCCACTCTTGAACTATGAGAACGTCAAGCAAGCCCTCCTGATCGCGATGGACCCTGAGGGTTTAGCCTTTTCAAAGCGTAAGATCACATTGTCCACGTCGGGGATCGTTCCTAAGATCGAGCAGTGCGGCCGTGAGCTTGGCGTCAATCTCGCGATTTCGTTGCATGCGGTCAGAGACGATCTCAGAGACGAATTGGTGCCGATCAATCGCAAGTGGAACATCAAAACACTCATGGACGCGTGTCGCGCCTACCCGTCAGGCGATCGCTGGGTGACGTTCGAATATGTCATGTTGGATGGTGTCAATGATAGTGATGCCGAGGCGCGTGAGTTGGTCCGGCTCTTGAGAGGCTTACCGGCGAAAGTCAATCTGATTCCTTTCAATCCATGGCCTGATGCTGGCTATCGATGCTCGAGTCCCGAACGCATTAAGGCCTTTGCCCGTATCGTCGAGCGTGGTGGCTATCCTTCGCCTGTTCGCACCCCACGTGGCCGAGACATTCTCGCCGCTTGTGGTCAACTTAAGACGGCGAGTGAGCGCAAGCGTCGGCGTGCGTTAGAACCGGCTTAGCGACTGGAGTTGCGGCGCATGAAGCGGATCGTCGTCGGCATTCTTGCCTCGCTTGGCTTTTTGACCTTCATGCTCGCCATCGGGGTTGGTGTTGCCATCTGGATGTTCCTCCCCGAGGAGGAAGGACTACCTGAGCGCACGGTCTTAACCCTCGATCTTCGACAGGGCTTCTCCGAGGCCCAACGCGGTGCTTCGCTTGCATCGCTCGATCTCGAGCCCGGCCTCACATTGGCTGAAGCGGTGATGGCGATTGACCGCGCCGGTGAGCAACAAAGCGTCGCTGGCTTGGTCGCGCGGGTCAATGGTGGCGGTGGCGGTTTTGCACAAGTGCAAGAACTCCGAGAGGCCATCCGCCGATTCCGAGGCCAAGGCAAATTCGCCTTTGCCTTCTCGACGAGCTTTGGCGAGTTCGGGCCTGGAACCATGGGCCTTTATCTCGCGAGTGCCTTTGATGAGATTCATCTCCAGCCACTTGGAGCGGTGGGTCTTACCGGCATCCATCTGGAAACCCCACTGCTGAAGGACTTTTTTGAGCAGATTGGCGTAACGCCAAGCGGTGAGAAGCGTGGCCCGTATAAGACCGCTGCCAACATGTTCACGGAGGATCGCCTCACCAACGAGCATCGAGAGAGTCTCGAGTGGCTTGCATCATCACTGTACGATCAGATCGTCGAAGGTCTTGCTTCGGACCGCGGACTGGAGCTGTCGGCTGTCAGGGATCTCATCGACAACGGCCCTTACAATGCCGATGAAGCCTTTCAAAATGGCTTGATTGATCATCTCAGCTATTGGGACGAGGTTCGGCATCGTGCTGAAGAGGAAGCAGGGACTGGGGCAGAACTGATCGATCTTGAACAATTTAATCGGTTGGTGCCCATCGACCAGTCGGCCACAGAGGTGATTGCTCTGATTGAGGGTGTTGGCCAAATCCAAGAAGGCAAGAATAGTGATGGCCCCGGTGGCTGGGTGATGGGGGCCGATAGCATCGCCGGAGCCATTGGCGATGCGATTGACGACTCCGATGTGCGCGCGATCCTGTTTCGTGTGTCGTCTGGAGGCGGTTCAGCGGTCGCATCCGAGACGATCGGGCGACAAGTTAGACGTGCGGTCGAGATGAAAAAGCCTGTCATCGTCTCGATGGGCGATGTCGCTGCGTCAGGCGGCTATTGGATCGCTATGGACGCAACCCGTATCGTCGCCGACCCAGGCACGTTAACGGGCTCAATCGGCGTTCTTGCCGGCAAGCCGGTTTTGGATGATCTCTGGGCGAAGTTTGGCGTGAAGTGGGGCACCGTCGGTCGTGGCGCCAACGCTTCGATGTGGAGCGTCAATGAGGATTATGGTGAGCGAGGAAGGGAGCGGCTTGAGAGCTTTCTCGATCAAACCTATGACGCTTTCACCGCGGGAGTTGCCCGTGGACGCGGTATGGCCAAGGAGGATGTCCATGCGATCGCCGAAGGGCGCGTTTGGACGGGCTTGCAGGCGAAGGAGTTGGGGCTGGTCGACGATCTTGGCGGCTTTGCCCGGGCGCTTGAACTCACGCGATTGGAAATTGGCCTCGATCCAGATCAGCCCGTCGTCATCAGACGTTTCCCCAAGCCAAAGAGCCCGTTGGAAACAGCCCTCGATCTCATCCGTCAGCCGTTGATCGCGATTCGAACGTTCTCGGTCTGGCTCGAATTCCTAAAGGCAGACGGTCTTGCGACCGCGCCGCCCGTGCTGATTCGCTAGTCGCGGGAACATCCCGTTGATTGGAGGGCGAGGTTCGCTCATGCTGATCAGGCGCGTCATCAGCGTCTGTCGAGGCAAATATAGGCATGACCATTCGCTTTTTTTCCGACAAGGACCGGCCTGTTCACCTTGGGCCCTATCCTCTGGAACGTCTCGCTCGCTCATCCGCCCTACCGGATCTTACCGAGATTCCGCAGCCATCACCGATTCCCTTCCATCGATCTGAGCAACCAGACAGCATCGTGCATGCGATGGCCGAGTATCAAGCGATGCTCGACGCTATCCGGGTGGGCTTGGTCAATAGGGCTCAAGCTGGATGCCCTGAGGATCCCCAAGAGCGTGCCAACCATCTCAAGGCCTTCGGTTACTTCTCCGATGCGTCGATGGTCGGAATAGGTCCGATCAATGAGGCCTGCTTGCTTGATGAGCCGATCAGAAACCCAGATATTGACCGCCTCGCCGAGGATTTGCGCACCCGCCAGACCTCCACGCTCGCTTCTGGCATCGATCTGATCATGGCGGACCTGAAGGACAGCATGGAAGCGCCTGCGGGTGGTATGGAGGATCATCGCTTCGCTATCGTTTTCCTCTACGAATACCCGCGCGATCCTGATCCCCATGAACCGGGTGTCGACTGGATCCTTAACGCTCAGGAAGGCCGTGCTTGCCTCCGTGCCTCTGAGACGGCGGTCGTGATCGCCAACTATCTTCGCCTGCTCGGCCATGATGCCTGCGCCCACACGCCCACAGCCTCCGATATCAACCTCCACCGTCAGGCCGTAGCCGCTGGGCTGGCATCGATCGCCGAGGGTCGCCTCACCGCTCCATATGTTGGAGAGCGATTTGGGCTTGCGGCGGTAACGACATCGTTTGCTTTGTCGGTTGACCAGCCCCTTTTGCCGTTGGCGGCCCAGCCCAAATGGAGAACCCATGGCCCCCATTGGTGGACCGGATTTGGGTTTCAGAAGAATGCGTTCAATCGCGAGCCCTATCGCGACCGACGCTATGTTGATGGTGCCTACCCGTTCGAGCGCCTGACACGGGTCGATCGACCGACCACCTTCATCGATGAGCCTCGTGTCGCCAGAGTGCCAAAGCGTACAGACATGTTTGCGCGCGCCCAGTTCGGCGATATGGGCCAAAAAATGCAGGACAACGCCAAGGGTGGCCATTACGCGCGGAAGGCCGCTCCCTCGATGGCGCAACGAAGAGCCTTGGGCGCATTGGTCTTGCTGCAAGACGGCAGGCCGGAAGGCGCCGTCTCAAGGTCAACCCAAGATGCTGAGCGGAATGCTGAAAACGTGAAGGCAGCATGTTACTTTCTCGGCGTTGACGCGGTTGGAATCTCGCGCTGTCCAGACTGGACTTGGTACTCACACAACGCGCTCGGCATGCCGATCGACCCGCCGCATGACCAAGCGATCTCGATGATCATCGATCAGGGCTTTGAAACCATGGAGGGGGCGTCAGGCGACGACTGGATTTCGGTCGCCCAGTCGATGCGCGCGTACCTCCGCTTTTCCTTGCTCGGCGGGGTGATTGCGAAGCATATCAGAAATCTCGGCTATCCCGCCAAGGCTCATACGGTTCTTGATGGTGATGTGCTGCAGCCGCCGCTGCTGCTGCTTTCCGGCCTCGGCGAGGTCAGCCGGATCGGCGAGGTGATCCTGAACCCATTTTTGGGGCCACGGCTCAAATCTGGTGTGGTCACAACAACCATGCCGATGGCCCACGATCGGCCAATTGACTTCGGCATGCAGCGCTTTTGCGAGAGCTGCAATAAGTGCGCACGCGAATGCCCTTCTGGTGCCATCACCGCCGGTCCGAAGCTGATGTTCAACGGCTATGAGATCTGGAAATCGGATAGCCAAAAATGCGCCACCTATCGCGTCACGACCGAGGGAGGCGCCATGTGCGGGCGGTGCATGAAAACCTGTCCCTGGAACCTGGAGGGGCTGTTTGCGGAAAAACCCTTCCGCTGGGCGGCGATGAACCTGCCGGGGTTCGCTCCCTATCTTGCCAAGCTCGATGATGCCATCGGACGTGGTGGATTGAACCCGATCAAGAAATGGTGGTGGGATCTCGAGATCACCGACGAGGGCGGCTATCAGCCAGCGAAAGCGCCGGTGAATGCACGACATCTCCAACGAGACTTGGACCTCAACTACGAGGATCAAACACTCGCGGTTTACCCAGCCGATCTTGCGCCCCATCCTTGGCCCTTTCCTTATCCGATGGATCGGGAAAAGGGGATCGAAGCCTATCAGGCCCTGATCACAGCGGAGGTCTACAAGGCCAAGGTCAAACGCGGTGACATCGATGGCTTAGCCCACGAATACAGCATCGACGGCGATGCTCCCGTCATTCGTGTCGAGGTGACCAAAGCCGAGACGATGACGCCCGATATTACCAAGTACGAATTCAAGGCACTGAATGGCGCCGAGCTTCCGTCATGGACGGCAGGTGCTCATCTCGATGTTGTCGTCGCCCCCGAATTCCTTCGCCAGTTTTCGTTGTCGGGTGACCCCGCCGATCGGACCCGTTATCAGATCGCGGTTTTGCATGAGAAAAACGGCCGTGGTGGTTCGATCCTCATGCATCGCATTTTTGGCGTAGGCCGAAAGGTGTTCATCTCGCACCCGATGAACCACTTCCCGCTTGACGAATCAGCACGTCACAGCTTCCTGATGGCCGGCGGTATTGGTGTCACGCCCATGATCGCGATGGCGCATCGTCTGCATGACATGGGGGCGGACTTCACGTTGCACTATTCATGCTCATCTCGAGCCAGTGCCGGCTTTCTCAACGACCTTCCAACATTCGCCTGGAAGGATCGAGTCCATCTCCACATCTCGGAAGAAGGGACCCGTGCTGCGTTTGGCGAGATCTTGGGTGATTGGGAAGATGGCTGTCACGTCTACGCTTGTGGTCCCGATGCTTATATGTCCGCCGTCATGTCGGCAGCCGAGCGAGCAGGGTTTCCTGACGACATGTGCCATGTCGAATATTTCTCGGTCCCAGAGACACCCGACTACGAAAATCACCCGTTTACACTTCAGTTGAAGAGATCGGCTCGCGAAGTCCACGTCGCTGCCGAGCAAACCGCCACGGAAGCCCTTCAGGCAGCAGGTATACCAATCGACGTCAAATGTTCAGATGGCCTCTGCGGCGTTTGCAGTTGCACGTTGTTGAAGGGCGAGGTTGAGCACCGTGACTTCGTGCTCTCTAAGAAACAGCGGGAGACGATGCTCATTCTCTGTCAATCTCGGGCAGCCAAGTCGGGTGGCGCCATTGAGATTGATCTTTGAGGGTTTGATGACGCACCAGGTTATCGGGTGAGCGACGTTCCAAGATCATCAGGCGTGATGGATCAACACGGTTGACCAGCTCGACAATCGAGCATTGGTCGGACCGTTCACAACCCTCAAATGCTGATGGTCAGTCTCGAGCGTCGCCTGAGAAGAGGTCTCTCACCTTGGCAAAGAAACCTTCAGATTCGGGGTGGGTGTCTTTGCCACCACTTTCCTCTTCGAAGTCACGTAGAAGCTCTTTTTGACGTTTTGTGAGGTTTATCGGGGTTTCGACGTTGAGCTCCGCAAACATGTCGCCACGCGCGTGGCTATTGAGCTCAGTCATGCCCTTACCACGCAATCGAAACCTATGCCCGGTCTGGGTCCCTTCCGGCACTTGCAGACGAGCACGCTTGCCATCAATCGTTGGGACCTCGATTTGGCCGCCCAGGGCCGCGGTGGTCAACGGAATGGGCACACGGCAATGGATATTGGCACCATCCCGCTGAAACATGCGGTGGGGGGCGACACTCACAAAGATATAAAGATCGCCCGTGGTTCCGCCGCGCATCCCGGCCTCACCCTCGCCGGAGAGCCGGATCCTTGTACCGTCCTCAACGCCCTTGGGAATTTTAACGGACAGTGTTTTCTCTCGCTGGACACGGCCATGGCCACTGCATTCATCGCAGGGGTCGGTGATCACCCGGCCTTGGCCACCACATGTCGGGCATGTCCGCTCGATCGTGAAGAATCCCTGCTGTGCCCGTACCCGTCCCGAGCCACGGCAGCCTGGACAGGCGCCCGGCGCTGAACCTTTGCTTCCGGTGGCATCGCAGGTCTCACAGCGTACTGTCGTCGGGACTTTGATCTGAGCCTGCTTGCCTTCGAAGGCCTCTTCTAGCGAGATTTCCAGATTGTAGCGAAGATCGGCGCCTCGGCTTTGTGATCCACGGCCGCGGCTTCCCCCCATGAAATCGCCGAAGAGATCGTCGAAGACGTCGGCGAAACTGCCAAAGTCGAAATTGGCGCCGCCGGCACCAGGTCGTCCCCCGCCATTCTGAAAAGCGGCATGGCCATATTGGTCATAGGCCGCACGCTTTTGATCATCCTTTAGAATCTCATAGGCTTCGTTCAGCTCTTTGAAGCGTTGCTCGGCAGCCTGATCCCCGGGGTTACGATCGGGGTGATGCTTCATCGCGAGCTTGCGAAAGGCAGACTTGATTTCTGCCGCTGACGCCTGACGACCAACGCCCAAGGTTTCGTAGTAATCCTGTTTCGACATGCCGTTGTCTATCGAACGCTAGCGCCAATTACCCGGTTAAAAACTTGAGACCGAATGCCGTTTTGGCATTCGGTCTCGAAACCATCCTGGACCTATCGGTTCATTCAGGCTGACTTTTTCTGATCGTCGTCAACCTCTTCGAAGTCTGCATCGACGACGCCATCATCAGAGCCGCCGCCGGAGGAGGTGGGACCATCACCATCGCCGCCGCCATCATCGGTAGGACCTGCAGCGGCTTCGCTTTCGGCCTGAGCCTTGTACATGGCCTCGCCAAGTTTCATCGAGGCTTGTGCAAGGGCATCGGTCTTGGCTTTCAAGGTCTCGACGTCTTCGCTGTCGAGGACCTCCTTGAGTTCGCTGACCGCCTGTTCGATGGAAGCTTTATCATCGGCACCGATCTTGTCGCCAAACTCACCTAGCGACTTTTCGGTCGAGTAGATCAGGCTGTCGGCCTGATTCCTTGCCTCGATGAGCTCCTTTTTCTTCTTGTCATCTTCAGCATTGGCTTCCGCTTCCTGGACCATGCGCTCGATCTCTTTCTCATCGAGACCGCCCGAGGCCTGGATGCGGATCTGCTGCTCTTTGCCCGTCGCTTTGTCCTTAGCCGAAACATTGACAATGCCGTTGGCATCGATGTCGAACGTGACCTCGATCTGCGGCATACCTCGAGGGGCAGGCGGAATACCAACGAGGTCAAACTGGCCGAGGAGCTTATTGTCCGCGGCCATTTCGCGTTCGCCCTGGAAGACCCGGATGGTCACCGCGCTTTGATTGTCATCGGCGGTCGAGAACACCTGGCTCTTCTTGGTTGGGATGGTGGTATTGCGATCGATGATCCGGGTGAAGACACCGCCCAACGTTTCGATTCCCAGTGAGAGCGGCGTGACGTCGAGAAGGAGAACATCCTTCACTTCGCCAGAGAGGACGGCGGCCTGGATGGCGGCACCGATCGCCACAACCTCGTCCGGATTAACACCCTTATGCGGGTCCTTGCCGAAGAAGGTCTTAACTGTCTCAATGACCTTGGGCATGCGGGTCATGCCACCGACCAAGATGACCTCATCGACATCACCAGGACTGAGGCCTGCGTCCTTCAATGCCTTCTTGCATGGGTCAATCGTGCGATCAATCAGATCGCCGACCAGCATTTCCAGCTTGGCACGGCTGATCTTCATGGTGAGATGCTTGGGACCCGATGCATCTGCAGTAATGAAGGGGAGGTTGATCTCGGTCTGTGCCGTTGACGAAAGCTCGATCTTGGCCTTTTCAGCAGCTTCCTTCAGCCGCTGCAGCGCTAGCTTGTCGCCCCGAAGATCGATGCCCTGTTCCTTCTTAAATTCATCGGCCATGTAGTCGATGAGGCGAAGATCGAAATCCTCACCGCCGAGGAACGTGTCACCATTCGTGGCTTTCACCTCAAACACACCATCGCCAATCTCAAGAATGGAGACGTCGAAGGTGCCACCACCAAGATCGTAGACGGCGATCGTTTGAGAATTCGATTTATCGAGGCCATAAGCCAGGGCAGCTGCCGTTGGCTCGTTGATGATGCGCAGGACCTCAAGGCCAGCAATCTTGCCAGCGTCCTTGGTTGCTTGCCGCTGGCTGTCGTTAAAGTAGGCCGGCACCGTGATGACCGCTTTCGACACGGTCTCACCAAGGTGGCGTTCTGCCGTCTCTTTCATCTTCTTCAAGATGGAAGCACTGATCTGGCTAGGCGCACGCTTCTCGCCCTGAGCCTCGACCCACGCATCGCCATTGTCTGCCTTGACGATGTTGTAAGGCACCATCTCGACGTCTTTCTTGACGATCGGATCATCGAAGCGACGGCCAATCAAGCGCTTCACGGCAAAGACAGTATTGGTCGGGTTGGTCACGGCCTGACGCTTGGCCGGCATGCCCACCAATGTCTCGCCGTCGTCAGTGAAGGCCACCATCGAAGGCGTGGTGCGCATGCCCTCTTCATTCTCAATCACGCGGGCATTCTTGCCTTCCATGACCGCGACGCAACTGTTGGTCGTACCAAGATCGATACCGATAATCTTATTGCTCATGCCACATTTCCACGCCTGAGACTTTTTCGTCTGTCCTGGGTCGTCAGCTCAGGGGGCATCTGCCCCGGAACTGTTTCGTCGAGACGAGCTCGACTCATTCAAGCGGATCGGCAACTCAAGCGCGCCTTCGGCTGTGTGTCCGATCCATGTTCAACTTCTGGATCGACATATAAGAAGCGGAAATGGGCACTACAACCATCGCCGAAAGGTGAAATTGTGTGTTTTGGTCACGCGTCGCCCGATGCTGAGGAGGCTATCTCCCAGCACATGCACAGGTCGCTTATAGCAACGACATTCAGGCCACTCGGCAAAAGAGTGGAGCTAGATCGATAGGTTCTCTAGGCGACGACAATCAATGAAATCAGCAATCGAAGACGGGATTCTCTAGCCCAGTTTAGCTGGCTCTAGGACGAACTCGCGGACTAGCCGCCCCTGAACGACGCTGTCATCCCGACCGAGCCAGGACGTGCGCCTCTCCGTCCATGGCGGTGGGACCTGACGTGTCAGGACCCTGCCATGGACTGGCTTTCGGCCGTTACTCCACCGTGATCGTGATGACCTCGGAAACAACCGGGGGATTATGTGGAATATGGTTTTGGTCGCCTAGCACCAGCTGCAGCGTGTGGTCACCCGCCGGCAGCTCAAGCGCAACTTCGGTTTGGCCACCTCCGAAATGAAGATGATTCTCGTCGGCTGGAATCGGGAAGGCGAACTCGTCGGCGCCGTCTTCTCCCTCACCGAGGGCGGGGCGGTTGACCAGGACATGATGATGCCCCGTATTTTCTTTTTCCAGGCCTGCTGGTGCAACGCCCATACCCGACAGGCCGAACACCACTTTGACCGGGCTGGCGACCACATCACCATCGCTAAGATTGCCAAAATAGACCGAGGTTCCCGGTGCAGATGGTGTTTCGCCAGCCAATGCCGGTCCGACCAAGCCCAACGCCACAACTACCGAAGATAACAGAACCCGTTTCATGTTTTGTCTCCCATATTGGTTCGGTCGCCTATGAATCAGCGACGACTGTTTTAAAGACAACTCAAAAGGAGAAATTATTCGGAAAAGGTCGAATAAATTTTGCTCACGTCGAGATGCGTACCTGAAAACGCCATCGAAACCCAAGCTTCGATATTAGATCGAATGCCGTAATTGCTCAGCGAGGGCTTTGACGAGAACGGCATCATCGCCGCCGATCACCATATAGGCGACGCCATCAGCGACCCAACTCGATGAGGCCAGGCCCTTCAAGACCTGATGATCAAAGGGTTGGTTCGCCTCTTGGGTCGGCGTCGCGCAAAAAGCAAGCGGCACGTCCTCATGGGTGAGGAAGGCGAACTGTGCGAGAGGCTCATCACGCCATCGCAGCACTTGGGCGCGCTTAAACCGGACGCCGTTGAGGCCCTGGAGGACGGCGGGTTCGATAGGAGCGCCGACTTGGGCAGCGACATGTCGAATGGACTCATGGCTCTCGGCAGCATCCGTGACGATCGACCTTAAGGTTTCAGGACCATAGAGCGCCTGATATTCTGCTACAGAGACACGCCAATCCTCTCCGCCAGCAGGCTGCCAAGAGAACCGACCTGTCGCTAAGCCCAGGGCGAAGGCCAAGACCGCCGCAACCGCGGCCATTTTGACGATGGCGCGCCTTCCGCGTTGAGTGTTCTCGATCGTGAGATCGGCGGATTTGATGTCGAGGGTCTTTTCAAGCCGGTCTACCGGAGCTGCCTGCATAGCGATGTCGAATGCCGAACGTATCGTAGGCTTTGGGATGTCGAGGGCCTCGATTCGTTTTGCCAACTGCGGATCCGTCTTAAGGGCAGCCATGATCCGGTTGGCCGACGCGGCATCGGCCTCGCCGTCCAAGAACGCCGTCAGCATTTCGTCCGAGAAGTTAGACTTGTCCATGCCGCTCCCGTCCTTTGCTAACACGGTCTGCATGAACTGCTGTCTCGTGGTTGAGAACCGCCAGCTTTCGGCGTGCGTCAGCCAAACGACTCATGACTGTACCAATAGGAATATCGAGAATTTCCGCCGTTTCCTTATAGGAGAAACCCTCGACATAGGCGAGGAGGACCGTATCGCGCTGCGCTTCCGGCAGGTCCATAACAGCGGCAAAAACCTGAGCAGCAAACGTGTCGCCTTCGGGCGACGGCGACAGGTCTTGAAGGTCGATCCGGTCCACCGGCACCAGCCCGCCACCCTGACGGACCCGATCGGCTTTGAGTTGATTGAGCCAAAGATTCCTAGCGACTCGAATCAACCAACGATCCCTAGCAGGATGAGCTTGGAAAAGGGTGAAGTTTTCGAGTGCCTGCAGGCAGGCTGCCTGCGCGAGATCATCAGCCTCAGCGCGTCGCTGGGTTAGACCGAGGCAATAACGCCAAAGCCTTGGAAAGGCGGTGACGAGTTCTCGGGTGGACATCGCTTAACCCGCCGATCCCTGGTCCACGGTGTCAGATGCGGCTGAGGCATTCGACAGGGGCAGCCAAAGGTCTAACATCGAGGGATGGTTGACATGCGGCGATGTCGTTATCGGTGCGTGGGTTGATATTGGCGTGACGAGCCGTATCGAAACTCGACCTGTCGAGCCATGCTTAGGACACCTACCAGACGCCGTGAAATGGGTGCTCTCCTAGCCGCCGGTGACGCTCATATGGCGAGAAACAGCAGGCATGTCCCCCCGGCGTTCGATGACGAAGTCGTGGCCCTTCGGCTTACGTCCAATCCCTTCAAGGATGGCTTCCTTTAGAAGCTCATTGCCTTCAGAGGCGCGAAGCGGTGAGCAGAGATCAGCCTCATCATCCTGACCGAGGCACATGTACATGCGTCCGGTGCAGGTGATGCGTACCCGGTTGCAGCTCTCGCAAAAATTGTGGGTTAGTGGGGTGATGAAGCCGAGCCGGCCACCTGTTTCTTCGATACGAACATAGCGCGCCGGTCCACCTGTCCGATCGGGAAGATCAACCAGCGTCCAGCGCTGTTCAAGGTCGGCACGCACCCGAGACAATGGCAAATATTGATCGGTACGATCCTCATCAATCTCGCCGAGCGGCATGGTTTCAATCAGGGTTAAATCAAAGCCCTGCTCGCCACACCAATCGATCATATGGTCGAACTCAACGTCGTTGACGCCTTTCAAGGCAACGGCATTGATCTTGACCTTCAGACCTGCAGACTTTGCCGCGGCGATCCCCGCCATCACTTTGTCATACTTGCCCCAACGGGTAATTCTTTCGAATTTCTGCTTGTCCAATGTATCGACCGAGACGTTGATACGGCGGACACCAGCCTGCATTAGCTCTTCCGAAAATCGCTCGAGCTGGCTGCCGTTGGTGGTGACAGTCAGTTCTTCAAGATCACCGGTTTGCAAGTGGCGACCGAGCGAACGAAACAGTGTCATGATATCCCGTCGCACTAGCGGCTCGCCGCCCGTCAGTCGGATCTTTTTAACGCCAAGCTCGACGAACGTGCTGGCGAGACGGTCCAGCTCTTCGAGCGTCAGAAGATCCTTCTTCGGCAAGAACGTCATATTTTCCGCCATACAATAGACGCAGCGGAAATCGCAGCGATCCGTCACCGAAATGCGAATGTAGTTCACAGTCCGATCGAAGGGGTCGATCATCATGGGCGGAGACACTCCCTCGCTCCCTCATTCACTCGTCGTTTCGCCGGCAGGTCTTGCAGGCGATGCACCTTTGTATAACGTATCGCCGGGTGCAATGGTTCTAATGTAGGCGTCTTAACAGCGCCTGTGAATGTCTTGGTTTCGATGACGCCGTCAAATCCTTGACCTTCGGCGAGCACTCGCATCAAGGTACTTCCTACATTGGTTCTCAGCCTTTGGCTTCGATCTGGAGAGCAGTGCTTTGAGCGACGCGCTTCCAAATGTCCCCGAGATCAAAGCCGCCGATATGCGGATCGGCTTTCGTGCAGCCGATACTGAGGAAGCTTCGGAAGCCCTTTCGGAGCTTCGCAAGCGCTACGGCGATGCCGACGACGAGGAGGCTGACCTGCTGGTTGCGCTTGGTGGTGATGGCTTCATGCTGGAGACGCTGCACGCCACCATGGACCGCCCTGTTCCGATCTATGGCATGAATCTCGGGACAGTCGGGTTCCTTCTCAACGAGTTCAAAAGCGACGGCCTACATGAACGCTTAGACGAGGCGGCTGCTGTTGGTCTGCATCCGCTGCGCATGCGAGCAAGGCGGCGTGATAGTTCGATCGAAGATGGCACGGCCATCAATGAGGTGTCGTTGTTTCGGGAGACCCGCCAAGCCGCCAAGATTAGAATATCGATTGACGGCGTTGCCCGCATGCCGGAGCTGGTCTGCGACGGCGTCATGGTCGCAACGCCAGCTGGTAGCACGGCCTACAACCTGTCCGCCCACGGTCCCATTCTTCCCACCAGCTCTGAACTCCTCGCCCTGACGCCGATCAACGCCTTTCGCCCGAGGCGATGGCGAGGCGCTCTTCTTCCCAGCAGCAGCCATTTCCGTTTTGAGGTGCTAAACCCACAAAAACGGCCTGTGAGTGCTGTTGCCGATTACACAGAGATCCGTGATGTGGTCGAGGTCGAAGTTTGGGAAGATCACAGCAAGTGTCTGACGCTCCTGTTCGACCCCGAGCATGATCTTGAGGAGCGCATCCTCAATGAACAATTCGTGCCTTGAGACGTCACGGTCCTCACCTGGTCTGGCTCGAGCCGTCGCCTGACATGTTGATCAACGTGCCCTAAATCTCATTCGCGATCTCGATCAAATTGCCGTCGGGATCGCGGAGGTAGATCGACATCAAACGCGCCTTTGCCCCGCTCCGTTGAACCGGACCATCGATGATGATCTGACCGGCGGATTGAAGCCTTGTACTGAGGCGATCAACCGGTTCATCGGTCAGGAAACAGAGATCTCCGGAGCCTGGCGTCGGCACGGTCGCTTTCGGTTCAAACTCCTTTCCAACCTCATGTAGGTTGATTTTCTGCGAGCCAAAATGAAGAGCGATCCGCTCACTATTCTCGCCGAAGCGCCTTGCCTCCATGCCGAGCGCATCGCGATAGAAGGCGATCGTCGCATCCAGATTTTGGACAGTTAGCACCAGATGATCGAGTGACCTGATCATGTCAGCTTTCCACAGCGCTTGGGGGGAATTCGATACGCTCCATGTCATCGTCTGACAGGCCGAAATGGTGGCCGATTTCATGAATCAAGGTGTTTTCGATGATGGCCGCGAGCGAGAAGTCATGGTCACACCAATAGGCCAGCAGTGGTTTTCGGTACAAGAAAATCATATCGGGCTGCTGGGGAGGCGGTTCAAAGCCGCTATCATATCCGACGGGAACGCCATGATAGAGCCCAAGCAGGTCGTAAGGGCTATCGAGTTCCATGGCTTTCTCTGTCTCGGAGTCCGGAAACTCTTCGACTCTGATGACCACGCCCTTTAAATGTCGAGCAAAGGTTTCCGGCAATCTCGCGAGAACCTCTTGGCCTATGCGCTCAAAATCGTCGATGCTGGGTGGCGGATGGTCAAAGGCTTGATAAAACGAGTCGTTGATCATCGATGAGTGCCATAGACGTGAAAGAGGAGGGCTAACGGCATGACCAATCCATCAGCCTTAATCGGCGACGAGCGAAAACAAGCCATCGCCAGCCTGGACGGCTGGCAGGAGATGCAAGGCCGGAATGCCATTAGCAAGACCTTCACCTTTGGTGATTTTAACCAGGCGTTCGGTTTTATGACCCGTTGCGCCCTTCTTGCAGAAAAGATGAACCATCACCCCGAATGGTTCAACGTCTATAAGACCGTTGAGGTCACCCTAACGACCCATGATGCTGACGGTGTCTCAGCACTCGATATTCGGATGGCAAAATCCATGGATCGGTTTTCGGCAACAAGCTGATCTCGGTGTGTAGTAAGATACACTGTGTTTTCGACATTCCATTTGACATCGTTCGCTAACTACGCCTGTAATTTGGCCAACCGCAACAAGTAAGAAACATACTGTGCCATCATTACTCGCTCAGAACGAAGTGTTGAAAGGCTTTGAGCCCAGCTGGGTCGCTTGGCTCGAAGAACGGTGTATTGAGATCGGCTTTAACCGAGGCGACCTGGTGATCGAGCGGGGCCATGCGGCGATCGGCCTTTATCTCCTGCTCGACGGCGAGGTGTCGGTGCGTACGGATCGTGGCGGTGAACTCGCACGAGTCGGTCAAGGCGGCGTTATCGGCGAAATGGCTTTGGTCGATGGCGGCACCCGATCGGTCAACGTGCTCGCCGTTACCAATGTATCCTCCATGCTCATGACGGCGAGTGAATTCGAGGCGATCAAAGTCGCGAGGCCAGAAATCGCCCTTGCCGTGATGACCAATCTCTGCCGGATCTTGAGCTGGCGGATAAGGAACCTGACACGTCTGCTGAGCTGAAGGCCGGCGCGAAAGCTGGTCGGCTTCGAATTCTTTCATGCCAAAACGGTCAGCGCCCCACGGATTCACCGAAAAAGATCAGTGTGCAGTCGTCGTCGGCGACGTGAAATTCCCGTTGGCCATAGTCCTGATTGAACGGTGCACGAACGCGCTCCGGTGGTAGCGTCTCAAGTTTGGGTTTCAGACTGGCATAAAGGGCATCGATATCTCGCACATCGATGTAGAAAGAGCCTTCGCGCTCGGGATGATTGAGATTGATGCTCGAATCAACCTCTACCAGCCGCACTGCGACGTCGTCACGGCGAAGAAAAGCATAGTTGTCCGCCTGAAATCCAACCGTGAAACCCAAGACATCTTGATAGAACGCGATTTGACGGTCGAGGGATGAACAGGGAACAAAGGGCGTGATTTGGTGCATGCGCATGGACGGACTTTCTCATCATTGAGGCTCTCAGCATCTTTCGCCGACGGACCATCGCTTCCCCAAGTGCTGTGACGGTATCGTCGTGCAAGGACCCGAACCAGCGTTCTCGTGGGGCCTCAAGGTTATCTTGTTTGCCACGACCTATCGATGATGCATGTCGTGCTGATGGGAGCCAAAAGCGAAAGGCTTCTCACTGGCAACGATCAGACCATCGTTGCCGGTGAGGGGCGTGGCGGTGGTCAGGGGCGATTTCAGCACAAGAACGTTGCTGCGGCCAGCGCGGCGTAACGCCGAACTTGGCATAGGGGCGTGTGGTCCGGGCCGAGAGAGGTGCCATTCGGATACCGCTACTCTTTGAGTTGGCTGGCTGGGTCATTGTGTCGGTTTTGAGGAGCAAGAAAAGCCTGACGTGGCATTGCATCATAAGGCTCAACCTGCCCTTCATAATGATGGAGTCGCTTTGGAACGAAGGAGGAAGCCATGAACGGTCGGGCCTGGGGGATTGATAATGACTATATGCCACTTCGTGACGTCCTGCTCGGACGGCCGGATTACTTCCGCTGGATAGAGGCAGGCCCCCTCATTGAGCGCACCTTGCAAAACGCTCACAAAACCGGGGCGACATTCAATCTGCAGGTCGCCATGGCACAGCATGCCGAGATGGTATCGATCTATGAAGATCAAGGCGTCACCTGTCACTATCTCGACGCCGATCCCGTCCTCCATCGTAACTTCTTTGCACGCGACAGCTCTGCCATGACCCCTTGGGGGGCACTCATCTGTCACATGCAACTCAAGGTCCGTCGCGCCGATTACGTCTCCGCTATCCGCTTTTATCAAAGCCATGACATTCCGATCTGGCAGTATGCGACAGCTGGGCACTTCGAAGGCGGCGACTTCGTCATCTTGGAGCCAGGCCGTGTTCTCATTGGCTACTGCGGTGAACGATCCGAGCAGGCCGGCGCTGAGCAGGTGGCTACATTCGTTCGTGATCAAGGTTGGGATGCCATCACCGCTCCAATCTCGCGGGAATTTGTGCATATGGACGGCCTTGTCGTCCCGTTAGCTGAGAAGCTGTTGGTTGCGTGTCTGGATGCCATGGAACCATGGCTCGTGGCGCAATTGAGAACCTGGGGATTCGACTTCGTCGATGTGCCCTATCGAGAAGCGAGGAATTTGGGTGTCAATCTTGTGGCGCTGGGTGATGGAAAAGTTCTGTCGATGAAGGGGGCCAGCGAACTCAACGACAAAATGCGGGCGCTTGGGTTTCAGGTCTATGATCCTGACATGTCGATGTTCACCCTGGGTGGAGGGGGTGTCCATTGCCTTTGCCAAGCGCTTTGCCGCGATAGTGTCTAAAGCTTGCGCTGGAGACAGAGGGCAGCATCATCGCCACCATGACATCCAAGCCAGGCGATCGTGTGGTGACGGTCGGCCCCCCCCGGGGAATAAGCCTCAAAGTGACGAAAATGAACCCCATGGCGACGATTTTGCCCCCTTGGATGCTCGCTGACATCATCATCGGTAGAACTGCTACGATTGCGGCTGAGGAGTAGCCTTGCTCTCTCGTTCCTTACTTGTTGTTGCAGCTTTGGTGATGTCGATGTCATCGTCTGAAGCTCAAGACTCACCTAAGGTTCTTAAAGAGCTGCTTTTGAGTGATCAGGCCTATGCCATCGAAACGGTAACGACTCTCGCCAAAGCATTTGCCCCGGATACGCCGTGGGACCAAGATCTTTTCCCTGAAGCTGGCTGTTTTGGTGCCGATGGTATTATCGATGGATATCAGACTTCGTTCACGCTCGATCTAAGGGCTGAAGCTCTCGGTCACGACATCGATGATGTGAAAGTTTTCGAGGCTTCTCGAACTTGGCTGACTAAGCGGGATTACGAATTCATCCGAGACATCCAACACAGCAATGGAACGCGGGAAATTCGAGCGATCAAAGAAAGCGAGACCGACGGCATTGGCATTTCGATCAAAGGGCATCCTGGCATTGTTGGCATTACCGGCACCACGAAATGCAGGCGGTGATCGTTTTAATTTGAAAAAAGGGTACTCTATTCGACGACTTAGCCGCTCGTAACAGACTTGATCGTTAGGGCAGGGGTACCGCCAAGGTTGACACTGCTCAACTCTGCTCTCACAAATCTCATGGGCTCAAAACCCTTGCGTAGGCGGTGTGCCGCCGTTATTGGCTGCTCTTTATTCTGTCATTGATGGTGCGTGCACCCGGTCGATATCGCTTGGCCTGGGGTGCGGTGAGATAAGTGCGACCCGAGGTCGTTTGAGCTGAAGTCGGGGAGGCTTGTCAGCCCGTAGCAAGACTTCAAGAGACCATAAGCCATGATAGCGATTGTTCAGCGTTGAACTGACAACTCGGTGTAGCGATCCTGCTATTCAGCTAGCAGTAGCCTATGGGCAGCGCGTGGTTGGCAACGGCCATGTGTGGAGCGCCCTAACAATGTCTCAACCGTTAAAGGCAGATCCATGCCGTGAGGCACGGATCTGACGGCCGGAGCAGCACCGGCTTGAGAGGCTAGGCTGGTTGATAGGGATAACAGAGGTGAACCGTTGTTAAACACCGTCACGCACGCAGAGCTTACGGCTGCTATCGACTCTAGCCAAAATGGCATGTGGCTAAGGTAGCGGCATCTTTATTTGGCCGACACGCCGACGCGAACGCCACCGGTGGATAGTCGGATCCTACGTCACCCTTGTCGATATTATGGAACAGTGTAAGCCCCTATTACTGCCTCAGATCTCGCGTGATGTGAGGCAGGCCGACCGCAAGGAACGCTGTTGGTGATGGGGGTAAGGGAGGCCGGAGGAAGCGAAAGCCAGGCGGTATAGCTTGGATAGGGGCTCAACATTAAGGTATTGTACGGACAGAAGTACTGCGCTCGTTGGGTGCTCGAAGCGGACATCCGAGGCTGTTTTGATCACCCGTCACATGCTTGGCTATTGGGTCACATCCCACTGGATAGAGTGATCCTGCGCAAATGGCTGATGGCCGGTGTCATCGAGTTTGGTCGCCTGTCGCCGACGAAGGCAGGCACCCCACAAGGTGGCATTATCTCCCCAACCATCGCCAATATGGCACTGGATGGCTTAGAGGGATTGCTGGAAGCTAGACAAGAGCAACACGCTCGGCATTCCTCGGATATGCAGCGGAAAGCTTGGAGATCTCCTCTGTGATCGCCTCTCGGCTCGCTGCTGGGTTCTCATATCTGGTCATAGATGTCTCTCTTGAACGAGAACGAGCTTGGAAGACCCTGTGACGGGTCTGACATGCCCGTCGTGGGTTGGAACAATGATCAGCGCACAGCGTTGATCGGTGGTCGATGGCAGCGCGATGCAGCCGCTTGTGGCAAGGTCTTCGGACCCGTGGGCGCGGTGATGCCACGATGCGCCAAGGGGGCAACCGATTGATCGGATGCCCAGTAAACGGATCGGAAATTATGAGGCAACGAAGCGATGGTCCCGATTGACACACAAGGGCTCGATAATACGGGCCCGGACCGGCACCTTCAGCCAATTCGGCTCGGATTTAGGATCGGCGCATTGGGGAGCATCGAAGATGGTTTCATCATCGACTGGGCTCGTCTCGCCACCGGCTTGGCCCAGCGCAGCATCAGGCGGGAACAACAACATACAGACGATCCCGGCACCGACGCTCGACGGCTTCTTTGGTAGCTTGTTCTTGTGTCTCACAACTGTTCCGAGCGCCGGCTAAGGCATGATGTGAAGATACGATTTGGTCACACTGTATCGTATGGATTGCGCAATGCCACGATGGTGAGATGCTACAATCAAGACTATGTGAAATCCAGAGCTTCGCCCCCCCAATAAATGGGGGATTGACCAAACTGATTCGGTGTCAAATTCTAGGTGTCCAAAACCTAGTCTGCCTCGACGTGGGGTACATGGTTTGGCCAGCCAACGAGGACAAGTTGGCGGATGGGGGAGAGGCGGAAATGATTAATGAAGCCGCATTCGCCAAAACGGCGACTTGTAGGTGAGCTGGGTCGTCGTTCCCATTCGCCTTGATGCGTTGGTATTGGGCAGTGACCTTTCGCAGAGGCAACGGATGGTTGTCCGTGCCATGGCTGATTTCAGTTATCTGGCCTATCCAGCACATAACCACAATGCCAATGCCAATACCGCCTATCTGAGCGAACATATTGCCGCACAGCCGATGGTAAGCGACAGCCTTTTGCTTCGCCCCGGCGTTCACCTGCATTGGTCTTTGCCCGATGCGCTGACCCGCAGTCATCCGATCAGGGAGAGCAGCGACCGAATCGAGTTTCCTGCCGTACCGACCTGTTGGCTGATCGAGCGTCGCGACGCCGGGCGGCTGGTGCGGCGTTGGATCGTCGAGAGCGACTTTCTTTGGCCCGTCGACGAGGCGGAAAACGCTGCCGCGGCAGGCAGCCGGCCGTTTCCGATCTTTCCCTTCGAGCCGAACAAGAGCGATGACAAACCGCCTTTTCGCTATCTTGGGCGCTGCCTGAACGCCAAGGATTGGACGGCAGACATTATCTCGTCGGAACAATACCGGACCACGTTGACGGCGCTCGGCTATGGCGAACCCAATTTCGCGGCCTTCTATCCCAACTGCCCCAATGTGTTCGGCTTTCACGATCCCGATCATCCAGCAGCCGATGGAGAGACCAGCTATGCCGTGATGGGATGGTATCGCCTGGCTGAAAACGATCCTTGCCACGGCGGTCTGAGCCCAGAGGATTTGGCCGGCGATTACGGTTGGATCGTGTCAGCCCCGAGAGACCCGGCAGAGCGCTGCGACAAGGCCACGCAAACCCTATTGGCAGGAGAGGTTCGGCTCGCAAGCGGCGCCGGATCGCCGCATCCCTCCTTCGCCAAGGACCTGGAGTTGGCGGTCGGCAACACGGCGACCGAAGCGCTTTCCGCATTGCTGGCGCAAAAGGATGTCGCCCGTGCCCGCGCCGATGGCCGAAGCAGCGAAGAGATCGAGGACCAGCTCGAGGCTCTGCATTTGGCGGGCGACCTCGAACATCGGTCGATCGATGTCGGCGCCAAGTTCAGGGAAGCCCGGCATCACAAGGGATTTCGCGCCGTCGATGGCGGTTCTTTGTGGGTGGTGCGCGCGCTGAAAGCCGCAGGCGCTAAGGCCGATGCGGCGCACACGCAGCCCCATTTCGATATGCCGGAAGACTTGATGGCGGAGGATAGCGAAACACCGCTCAAAACGGCCATTGCCCACGCCCTGAACGCGCTCAATCTGGCGCAACAAGCCTATGATCGCCGGACGGCTCAGTTGCAGAACCGGCGCGAGCGGCTGTACGCCGATTGGTATCACTATATGCTGATCGCCTATCCGCTGGATGCTCGCTACCTCGACTTGCCGGATATCGATCAGGTCAAGGACTTAATCGAGCGGCAAACTTTGGCACGGGTGATTGAGGAAGAGCAGGCGCTGGCGGTGGCCGCGGCGGAGCTTGCCGGCCAGCAGGCGGCGATGCTGGCCAAGCTCGAAGACGCGCAGCTTTTCGCAGCCAGCGACATATACGATTTGAACGCCTTCGCTCGCGAATTGGCTGCGCGCGAGGAATCTCTATTGAGCCCAATGCGCGATGCTATGGCTAGGATTACCGAGCCGTCCGCCAAACGCGCCTATCTGACTGGTGAATTGAATCGGCTTTTGACAGGCGGAGACCTCAAAGACCTGTTCAAGCTGCCCGCCGGCCATCCGCCTGAGGCATCTGTGCCGAAAAGTGCCGAGGAAGCTGGCCGCGATCGCCACGCCATCAGCTTTCGCCGGGCCAATCGCATCGTCCTGCAGGCTGTGTTTCCTAGCCTGGGCAGGCGACCGCCTTTGCAACTCCATCAGGTCGCAGCCCCGCGCTATTTCGAGCCGACGGAACCGGTCGTGCTCCTGCATGGCGAAGCCGTTGCGCCGACGGACCGCCACGGCCATGGGCAGACGCGCGATGGCAAACTCGATTGCGCGCTGATCGAACTCGATACCTCACCGCAAGCCATGGTGCTGGGCCACCGCTCAGCGGAACTGCAAACGCTCGCTGATCGTCTCTTCGGCCCGGGCGGTCTGGTCGGGGCTGCCGGACGTCGAGAATGCCGCCATCGACCCTGGACCCCCTTCATGCTGGATTGGGAGTTCGAATTCACGCCGATGCGCGATTTCCAGGATGCTTACGACTACCTGCCGGAGCAAATCGCCAAGACCCACGAACTGGACAGCGTGCATGTCGATCTTGCCGAGCGAGCGGGTGAGACGGGCTACCAATTCAGCCATCTCTATCTCGGCCGTTGTCTCTTGAGCCCGCATGCAAAGCCCGCCCTGCTCGATCAGCTCGACGTGTTTTTGCAGTCGAGGCTCGCCAAAGCCTACTGGCTGTCGGACAAGGCGCACCAGGCCGAGGAACTGACCTCCGGCTACTACGCCAAGCATCGCGATGCGATCCTTGACTGGTTTGATGACGCGGCCGACCGGCGCTTGGGCGAGGCCGAGGTTCAAGGCGAAGAAGCGGCGGCACGGGAACGGCTGTTGCGGCATATGGTGAAGGTGCGCCATGCGGTCAGCGACTGGCAGCGCCAAGAGCCGACCTTCCACGTCCTCTCCCAGGCGCTCACCGGCTTCAATGCGGCGCTGCTCGGGCACAAAACCACCATGCAATTGCCGGTGGCCGATCCCTTGGCACTACCCGATGCGGCAGGGCTACCCGAACTTGTCGAGGGCCCGAACGGCTACAATCGGCCACTCACCTATCGGGAATTCGCCCACAAGGTCGCCGAGAAAGTTGGCGGCGCGAACCGGGTCTCGCCCGTTCTGCTCGACGAGTTTGCTCCGCTTCGGGCCGGCAGGCTGGCGATCAAGCGTCTGCGCCTCATCGACACCTTCGGCCAATGGCGGGACGTCGAGCCGAAAGGGCTCGCTCGGCCGCACGCCATGATTGATCCGACGGATCCCGCCAAAATCAAGCTGGCGCCGCGCTTCGCCATGCCGCTACGGCTCGAATTGCGCTGGCTGGCGTCCGACAATGGCGAGATCGAGATGAACGCCCATCCGGCCACGACACCGGTCTGCGGCTGGCTGGTGGTCAACGAACTGGACGAGAGCCTTTGGGTCTATCGCACCGACGGCAAGGCCTTGGGCTATCTAGACCGGAATTGCCAATGGCGGCGGGCGCCAACGCCGAGCGGCATCGAGACGCTAGAGGCGATCGCCAATCCGCATCTCAAGCGCACGATCGTCTGGCTCCGCCGGCCCGAGGACGAGGCGGGGCGTAGAGACAAACTCAGCGACTTCATCTCAACCATCAACAATGCGCAGCGTAGCGTCGAGCCGGCCTCGACCTACCAGCATGCGCATGTGAGCCTCTTGATCGGCCGGCCCGTCGCCATTGTCCGTGCGCAAGTGCAGCTGCGCCAGCGCGGCCTGATCCCGATCGATCACGGCGCGTTGGCCTTTCGTCAGGACGTCGAAGACGGCAGGCGGCATTCGCGCCGGATCGAACGAGTCCGTGTGCCCTTGCGGATCGGCGAGCATCGCCAGCTTGACGATGGCGTTCTGGGCTATTTCCTGGAGGGTAATGAGGGCGAAATCGATGTCATGCGCTCGCCGCAATTTGAGCGGGAAGGTGATGCTCCTTTGCGCACTGGTAAGCGGCATATCGCAACATACAACAACGCGTCGCTTGAGGAGATGCATCTCGAAGTCAGTCTCGACGCAGCGCCTGAGCGGCTGACGGTCCTTTTTGATCCGCGCGGCAAACTACATGCCACAACCGGCGTTCTACCGGTCAAGGTCATCGACATTCCACCCGATCAATTCAAGCCGGCGCTCGAGGCCTTGGAGATAGGTTTCGTCGCCACCGGAATCCTAACCCCCCAACGAACAAACGACGCCGACGATCCGGCGGTCGAACTGCCGGTGCCTGAGGAGCCCGGCTATCATTGGGGGTGGATCGATACGATTGAAGACAAAGAACCCGGCGGCGTCGGTCGTCCCGATCCGGACGCGAATTTCCGCCATCGCTTCGATTTGCGCGACGGTTGGTTGTTGCTGCAGCGCGGGCAGAGCGAGGTTGAAATCGATAGGGATGGGGAAACGTCATGATCTGGCTTGGCGACCAAGAGAATACGCTCGAGGTGATGGGATGAACGAGTATGTGCGCCAAATATCGCAGGCCTTCAGCGAGGTCAGCCTCAAGGAACGCACCGAAATTTTCAGTGTAGTTCTCTCTGAATTGTTATTTAGCGTTCGAAATCGCGATGCGCCCAACTTCATGGTTAAGTTTTTGAAGGATACTGGAGTTATCACCCCGGAGGACTATTTCCGCGCAACCGACCTGCAGCAAGAAGCCGAAAATATCGTTCCCTTTATCAGGCTGGCCTGCGGTGCCGACCCTGCACAAGAGCAGCCACAATGGCCAAAAGATCAAAGAAACAATACGCTCTCGCGCCTTGCCGATCGATTGGCCAGAAGCGGAAACGTTTCCGAAGAGCGGGCTTCGAGATATTTGCGCTGTGCGCCCGAAGCTGTTGGCATTGATGATGAGAAATTTATCAATGCGATCGAGGCCGTCGACCCGAAGGCTGCCAAAAGCAAGGCCATGATGACCTTCGTCAAAACGCTTTCGGGACGAGAGGAGTTGTTCGCTCCAGCCCGAGGCGAAATTGCACGGATCGCCGTCGCCCTTGTTTTCCCTGACTACGGCAAGAACGAGACGGCCCTTGAGGCGAAGAAGCATCGTCGGGATGCGCCACCCGCAGCATGGCCGCCAGTAGCAGCCCCACCCACGGCACAGCCACCAACGGCAGCTCCACCCAATCCGCCGGCGCCCGTCGTCACTCCACCCGAACCGAAGGTGACCGTTGATGATCGATCGTCGGGATCGAACGAGGTCGAAGCGATCGAGCCCGGTGTGACCAATGAGACGCCATTTAAGGACATCTACCCGCTTGATTTCGAGCTTGTCGACGATGACGACCATCATGCGCTTGCTGGAATGGCCGAAGCCGGGCAGCGCTTGCGGCTGCGGATCGACAATGTCGCGGGCGAAGCCATTGGCTTTCCGAAGTTGGGTCGCGGCCACCACCTCACCTTACGGATTCCCAGGGGCATTCTCAAAAACGTGAGTGCAATCGCGCTCGGTGATGAAACCGCAAGGGAATGGGCGCTAACGGCGAAGGCGTGGAACGATGGTGCAGGGCGTAGGCAAGCTTCGACCAATGTCCTGAGCCGCTTTGATGCCCTCAATCTCAAGCGTCGGCGACAAGGCGAGCTTGGCGTGCAAGCGAGTTGGGAGCTCACCTTCGAAAAGGTAACCACCGATGGCGCGCGAGGCGCGCGGAATACACGGGTCGAATTCGATTATCGCGAACTGACCTATCACGGTCGCAAACTTGTCGGCCAACGCGCCCAGGTGATGAGCGTGGTCAATGCCAAGGCGCCGGAGGAGAGCCACGAGCGGCGAAACCTCCTGCAGGACATCCGCGATCAAATCGACCAGGTGACCAACAGCAAGGCCGGCGCGGACGAGGTGTCCTCGCTCCACACCAAAATCGGCTCTCTGGGTAAACGCATCGACAATTTGCCTTCGCCGCCCGATCTGACCGCATTGACCAAAGAGGTGGCAAACCTCAAGACCAAGAACGCGAAACTCTTGCGGACTTTGGCGACGATCTCAGCCGATATCGAACACCTGAAAGCACCGCCGGCCGCAGACAATTCCCTGCCACCATTTCGCGCAAGCGTGACCGTTGTCGGCGATGGCAAACCGGCTTCGATGATTTGCGGTCAGCAGTGCGGCTTGGACGTGAACATCACCTACCTGCCGCCGGATGGCGACACGACGAAGCTCAAATTTGCGCGCGACGCCAATGATCACGATGCCGATAGCCGCTGGATCGTCGCCTACGAGACCGACAACGCGACCGAGGAATTTGGCTGGACCCTTTCCCGCCATGCCGATGGAGAGAGTTTGGAAATCGAGGCCGACGGCTGGGCGCAGGCAGGGGATTGGCCGCAGCCTACGAGCGCGTTGATACACGAACTTTCGGTTGCTCCGGAAGATAGGGCTGTCGAACTCGATGCTTACCAGTCGCTGTCGCTTCGCATCACGAATGTCACACCGAACACTCAGCCCGGTGTGTCGACGCTGAGGCTCCGCTGGCAAAACGTCAAGAAGTCTGACGACAGACGGATCCCCGACGGTGAACTGGTTTTGCGGATCGAAAAAGTACAAGTCCGGTTCGATGCGTCAGACGCCCAACAGCTCAAAATGAATTCGTCGAAAACTGCCATAGGCCTTAGTGGCCCTGAATTGCAAAATGCAAAATTGTCGAACGTGACAATCAAGGGGTATGACTTAGGTAAAGATTCAAAAGATAGTCAAAAAAGTAATATTCATGAACCGAATATTACTGGAGGTTTATCTGAAAAACTTACTCTCAAAGATTCAATCTTGGATGGGCCCTATGTTTCATCGTTACGAAAGCTCGAAAATGGCAATCGGACGAAGAAACCCTATCTCCAATTTATTGGAGATCTGACGGACGGCTCTGACATTGTTCCCGGCTGTGGCGGAAGTACCGATCTCTACAATGTCTTTTTGTCACCGATATACTTTGGCCGTCTTGAACAGGTTACGAAAAGTTACAACAAAGACAATGCTTTAGAAATGATGATTCTCCAAGCATTTGCCAACAGCCAAAAAACAGCTTGGCGAATTGTTGCTCGATACGTGTATTCTATGGACGGCTCGACAGCTTCTAGAAAATACTTGGGGTGGTATGGGATGCTGTCCACTGACGACTGGGCAATAAAACGTTGCTATGAATATCTTGATAGCGCCAAAGAAGAACATGGCTCTGTCTTTGGCGGACAACGCGTTCAAGGTAAATTGGGTGATTATTGTCGAAATATGGGTTTGATAGAAATGAATGATATGGAGCGGCGGAAATATCTTATGCGCGCCAATGCATTGATAATACCTAAATAGAAAAGGTGAATAATCGTGGCTCCAAAGACGAGAAGAAAAAAGAATATAGGCAAAGCGGCGCCGAGGAAAGCAGAATACAAACCCAAGGTCCGTCCCGAACAACGCTTCGAGCTTTCCCGGCTCGCGACCTGCCGTGTCGATAGTGTCCAGGTGATCTGAAATGACTAATCCAAAATTCCACCAGGGCCGCTGATACTATGAACAATCTCAAAGACACGATCGAAGCCTACGAGAAGACCGGCGGGACGCGGGCGGGCTCGCTGGCGGATTGTTTGAATTGGCTGCTGCTCGCGGAGCCGGAGTTCGGCCAGGAGGCGTTCTCGGCGGCCGGCATGGCGGCAACGGCGCTTGTGGATCCAGGATCGATGCCCGCGCAGGCGGTGGATTTTGATGCCGCAGGCTGTGTCATGCCGGGCCGTGCCGCCCCGCCGCCGGCCGGCGGTGGGGCCGGCCCACAACCAGCCGGACACTTGCCTGGCGTCGAGCGCGTGCACGCCAACTTTCTCTTGCAGATGCTGCCCAGACACTCGGCGCCCCAACGCGGCGGCGATCCGGATTGGGTCAATCATCGGCCGCTGGCCTTCGTGCCTTTCGACGGTGCAAGCCAGTGCCAGCGCCAGCAGCCGGCAGAGCAAATCCTTCAGGCGATCATCAGCCTCGCCACCGCCAATCGCGTCTCGCTGGCCGGTGTCGATAGCCTTGGACATGAGGTCAAATTACACGAGCACGCAGCCACGCACCGGTTCCGGCTGACCCGGTTTCTGGCCCGCTCACCCAGCCTGTATCAATCGAGCCTATTGGGTACGCAGCTACGTAGCGACGTCAGCAGCGCAGTGATCGAAATTTTGGCCGCCCGACTGCTTGCGGCACTCGCTGAATTCAGCGGACTACTGCCGGACTTGCAGCTGAAAAAGCAAACCGAGAAGTTAATACAGAAGCGGATCGACGAGTTCATGCAGTTTGTCCAAAGACGGCAGCGCGTGAAATCGAAAGAAGTCGAAGAAGAGCTCAAAAAGGCCGCCGGCAAGGCCGACATCGAGCTGCCCAATAGTCTGAACCAGGCGATGCAGCGCTATCATGCGATCTCGCAAGACAATCTCGACAATTTCTATGTGCTGCGGAATTCGGCCCCACGTCCCGAGCCAGAGGCAGCAAACTTCAAGCAGTTGTTCGACGAGACTCATCGGTACAGATTCAAGCACATGTTCCGGGAGATGCGTAGACGGCAATCCTGGGCGCTCGGCGATCGCGATGTCATGAAATGGTTGCAGGCGGTCTCCTCGGCATACCCTCCAGCCAGCCTGCCCAGGGTCAAGGGCGGAGGTAGAGACGGCCAGCCCGAGTGGTTCGCCAGCCCATGGTTCTATGGCACCTTGCTGACCCGACGATTCCCACAAGGTCCTCTATTGCTCGACAAGGAGCTTGAGCTGATAGCCAATCTCTCGAACAAGCCCAAGACGGGCGCCTATGCGGGCCGGGACTGGCTGGCGGCGGCTGGGCTGATGACACTTGACCGAATCGTCGACTATCTGCGCAAGCACAAATATTACGACTGGCTGAAGCTGGATGCCGCGACCCGGGTGGTGATGGCATCGGTGGCGTTCGAGGGAATCGATCGGATCAACGCCCTCTTGCAACCTCTTCTCCCTAAAGAACGTCTGCGCACCGATCACGTGGCAGCAACGCCTTCATTTCGGCTCGGCCGGTCGATGGCCTGTCGCCAGTATGCCGGCTGGCCCGACCGGACCGTGGCGGCGCGCGCGGACTTGGCGCGGAAGATCGACGACGATATCTGCAAGGAGTGGTATCGGACCTTTTTGCCGTTCGATCGGGAGATCCTTGATGAGCCCGAGCGCGGCGGACTACCCGAAGCCGCGCGCCATGCCATTCAACAGGGCGGCATGCGCAAGAACAGCAAGTTGAACGCATCGTTCAGCATCAAGCACAACACCGAGAAGGCGCTCCGCCGCAATGCGAAAGCGCTGGAAATCCTGCGCAAGGTCTTGTTACTGCTGCATGCGGGTCTGAACATCTACGACAAGAACCAAAATCGGCATGTCGCATTCGACGGCAGCGTCTGCCGGGCGCTGTCGCATGGCGGGCGCGTCAACATCAAGATTCCGCCGCGGGCCAGCGGCCAATCGCGCCACGCCCTCACCGACTGGCTCGGTCTGACCAAGGACGGCAAACGGCAAGGTTCGCCGGTCTTTGGTGGCGATGTCGTCATCTGGCGCTCCTTCGGCACGCATCACGTCGAGCTGCGCGAGAGCAACCACGGCCAGACTGAGATGATTGAGACCGGCGGTGGCATGGCCGCGCTCAACAATTGGGGGCCAACGGCATCGACCTCCACCTGGGGCATCGATTTGCCCATGGGTGGTCTGGGCCGGACCGACTTCAACGGCGACGTGATCCTGCCGGATGGCGGGCATGGCCACATGTTCATCGGCTACCGGCCGCCCGGAAAAGGCATGCCAATCGTCGGCGCGAAGGACCCAGGTGCGCTGGAGATCGGGTTGGAGACCACAGGTCCCGGAGCCGCTAACCCGGTCGGCTATCATCACGGACCGGAATCCACCGAGGCCACGGCCAATCCGGAATCGTCCGTAGGGGGCCTCAAGCAGGACAAGATAGGCAGCGGCACCACACCCAAAGCCAAGTTTTTCAGCAAAACGACGAAAAACCAGAGCGTTAAATCGACGACGACCTACGACTTCAGGACCTTCTCGGTCACCAACGACGATCAAAAGACCAAACGCAAGATCACGGCCGACGAAACCTTGGCACGTTACGTCGATCTGACCAACCTGCGCGACGAAAACGGCAACCCTGTCGCGGACTGGCTAGGCTACCTAAACCGTCTGGATCGGGCGTTTGCTCTGCTCAAGCGCGCGCCCGGGGGCGTGAAGGCCGCCTATCACGATCTGGTTGGCAATGGCGCCCTTCTCAAGGCCAAGCTGCCGCAGGCCGCCGCCAATGCCTCGGTGACCAACCAGCCGCCACCTGCCCCCGTCGATCCCGGCCGCTTCTTGACGATGCTCGATATGGCGGCACAGTTCGAGCCCGACGGCGATCAGGCCAATGCCCGTCTTCTGGAACTTGTGGCGGGTGATACCGTCGTCGGCGACAATTCGGCGTTGCGTCCCGTGGTGTACCGCCTGCAGTCGGCCGTCGATAACGGCAATGCCACGCTCGTCCAGACCCAGGACTCGGTGCTGGTCTACCGGCAGGTCGCTGCCGCCAGGGCCGCCGGGCACGGCCCCCGGAACACAGAGCTGCGAACTCAGGTCACGGACAATACTGACGGCTATTTCTACCGCACGCTGACCTACAGTGCTGTCGTCGCGCGCTGGTTCTATCCGAATGGCCAAGCGGCCTCGACCGTGCCGCTGCGGGCGGGCAGCGGCGTCGTTTTCGGCTGCTCGATCAATCTCGAGCGCCTTGAGAACTATCAGGGCAACGACGCTGTGCCCAGCCTAGCCCGGCAATTGCGGTTACCTGAGGCGATCGTGCGCCGCTTCCTCGAGGGCTGCGAGGCCGATACGCTCGACCCTCGCAAGGCTCATTCGAAGATCGAGGAGGTGTTGCTTGAGGCGAGCTTCGCCTTCCCCGAAGGCCGTAACGCCGACGTCGCGGTCGGCCAGAGAGACGGCGTCAATGTGTTTATGCCCAGCGATCTGTTCGCCCAACCCGCCGTCGGGGATTTTCTGCCGCTTTTGGACGGCAACGCACTTTCCCCACAATTCGAGCAGCTGCGCTTGCGGGTGCGCAATTGCGATCTGTGCGGAGGGGGAGGGAACCAGCCAGAAAAGCTTGGCTTTGTCGCGAGAAACGCCGACCTGACCGCAAGCTCGATCGACGGATCGACGGGCACCACGAATCTCTGGGTGCGTAGCAGGCGCGAGCTCGCGCCAGACGAGAACCAGGACGACAACAACGACAACGGGGCGCAGATGATCGGCAGAGACGAACAGGTGCCGCCGTTGATCTTGATGGCGGCGCCGGTCGAGGGACTTGTGCCGACCGCCCAAGCCGCGCCAGCCCAGCCCGATCAGACGGCCGCGTGATGGAAAGAAGCGCAAACCAGGAACCGTCCTCCACGGATGTGGCCAACGCTGCCGGTGACTTTTTCGAGAGCCTGCAGCCCGGGCTCTACTACGCGACGGAGCGCGGCGAACGCACCGGTCTGTTCCTCGATGCCGAGCCGCCACTGCGCCTCGCGAAACTTGCCGTTCTCCTGCAGACAATTGGCAGGCCCGAAATCGAATCGCTGTTTGATGGCGCCAAAGAGCATCTCGACCTCTCCCTGCAGGATCTGGCGCTCGAGCGGTTCCACCTCTTTCATGCCGATGCGTCCGGGCCGTTCGAGATCGCGATTGTTGTCAGCTGGCACGAGCAGCAGCGCTTTCCGGCCAAGGCGGATCAAGGATTTCAGCTTACGGGCCTGCGACTGGCCATCAAGACCGGAGATCTCGGCACATCGGCGCAATTCGCGGCCTCGATGGCGATCCATGATGTCGAGCTGGACGTGCTGATCGACGTGCCGGACCTCACGCTGGAAGCGGAGATGGCGCAGCGCCAGCCGGGCGGCCGCGCGCTTCGCGCCCTGGTGCCGGAGATCGATCATAAGGATCGGCGCTCCGGTCCCGTCTTGCAGAGCCTGCGCCTGGCGATGGCGCTCCGGCAGCGCCACTTTCTGGCGCATTTGGAAGTCGGCGATCTGTTCGAGGTCGGCCCCTTCGCATTCGCCGATTGCGAGGTCGATCTTGCTTATTCAGGCAGTCTCGGCGGCGCCAGCAAGCCTTCATGTCGGCTCTATGGGCGGATCGACATCGATATCGGTGACGGCGCATTCCTGCCGCTCTTCGTCGAGGCCGAGTATCAGTCCGAAACCGGTTGGCACTTCGCCGGCGGATCGGCCGCGAGCGACATACCGGTGGGTCAGCTCGTCAAGTCGATTGCCCGCAAGATTGGTAAGGAAGGGGCCGAACTTCCTGACGTGCTCGCAAATCTTGAGATCGACGAACTCGAGCTCGATTATGATCGCAAGACTGGGCGTTTCGCCCTCGACTGCGCCATCGGCCTTGTATTCGGGAAGGATCATCGGGAACTCGAGCTCCAGATCGGCTATCATCGCGAATCGAGCAGCCACAGCTATGAGCTGCGCGGCCGGCTGCAGGTCGCAGGCTTGACCTTCACGATCGATCTGACCGGGGGTAGCGCGAAGCCCAAGGTCGACGAGGAGGTGCCAGTGTCGGCCGTTTCCGAACCGGCGGTGCCGTCTTGGGATTTGGAGCAGCTTCTCCTTGCCAGCGTGGCGGACGAGTCGGGGCGACTGCACGTGGATATCGGCCGGTTGCTCGACGAAATGACCGGCATCGAGCTGATCGATTCGTTCGACATTCGGCTCAAAGACGCCTTCTTCGTGCAAGGCAAACAGGCGCGCCAGGGACAGCCCGCGATAAGAGAAGGCGCGGACCGTTTCCGGATGGCGGCCGTCGATCTGAGTGCCAACATCTCGCTGTCGAATTTGCCTTTGATCGGCAAGAAGCTGCCCAAGGCCATGAATGCCTCGATCGACGATCTCCGCCTGCTGTTCGTGAGCGAGGACATCGATCAAGCAACCATGGACGAGGTCTACCGGCGGCTAGCTGCCGCCGATGACCGCTTGTCGGCGGCCGCTGAGGGCTGGATTGGTGGCGTCAGCCTTGATCCTGCAACGCCCGAAGCGAAAAGAACGGGCGCCAAGAAGGGCCTCAACATTGCGGCCCGGCTCCATCTCGGCGACGATTCTCTGCCGCTTTCACTGCCGACGGCGAGCGGGACGAGTGTCGCTGCCACCACCAGTGTGGATCATGGCTTGCGGGTAGACACGACCAGCCGGCCGCCGGACGATACCATTTGGATCTCTGTGCAACGCGCCCTGGGCCCGATTTACCTTGAAAAGATTGGCCTGCGCTATGGCGAGGAGCATTTGTGGGTGCCGATGAGCGCCTCGATCTCGCTCGCTGGCCTGACCCTGGACCTCGACGGTCTCGCGGTGGGCTCCAAGCTCTCCAAATTTGATCCGGTCTTCTCGCTCGATGGGCTCGGGATCGACTTCAAGGAGGGGCCGATCGAGCTCGCCGGCATATTCATGCACTACCACGTCAAGGAGGAGACCGGCGAGAAAGACGCAAAGGGCGAGCCGGTTGTTTACGAATATGACGAATATGACGGCATGGCGGTGCTCAGGACGCCGACCCTGTCGCTGTCGGTCTTGGGCTCTTACGCCAAATATCATGGCCATCCGTCGCTCTTCGTTTATGCAGCCTTGGACTATCCGCTCGGCGGGCCGGTCTTTTTCTACATCAAGGGCCTGGCGGCCGGCTTTGGCTACAACCGGCGGCTCATCGTGCCGCCGCTCGAGAAGATGCTGTCCTTCCCCCTGGTCGCCGAGGCAATGCCGGGCGCTGCCAAGACATCGATCGTCGGCGACCTGCCCCTGAAACCGGCAGTCGGGAAAAGCGCTGCCAAGGACAAACCGCAAGGCAACCCGGTGCGCGGCCGGTTGATGCGTGAGATCGATGCGCTGCACGAATATATTCCGCCCCAATTGCAGCAGAATTTCCTGACAGTCGGCTTGCATGTGAGTTCCTTCGAGATCATCGACAGTTTCCTCATGGTGGCCGTGCAATTCGGGCATCCCTTCGAAGTCGATCTAATGGGACTCACCTCGTTCTCGCATCCACCAGGCGCTGCCGACGGCGTGCCGGCGCTGGTGCGGGTTGAGATCGTCTCGTGCGCCGTGTTTCGCCCCGATGAGGGGGTATTTCGGGCCCGGGCCATCCTGACCAACAATTCGCATCTATACGATCCCAACTGCCACCTGACGGGTGGCATGGCGCTGGCCAACTGGACCAAGGACCAGCCCGGACCGGACGGGCAGAAGGCCGGCGAATTCGTGATCACGATCGGCGGCTATCATCCCCGCTTCGAGGTACCGGCGGCATATCCAAAAGTACCAAGGCTGGGCTTGAGCTGGCGGTTCAATGACTGCCTCTCCATCAAGGGCGGGCTTTATTTCGCGATGACCGGCCATGTGTTGATGGCTGGCGGTTTTCTAGATGCGGTTTGGCAAAGCGAATCGCTGGAAGCTTACATCCGGGCGAACGCGGATTTGCTGATCCGCTATAAGCCATTCCATTACGAAGCCGAGATGCGGATCGAAATCGGCGCAAGGGTGACGATCCATCTCTTCGGCACGCACCATATCAGCGTCACGCTGTCAGCCGATTTGCAGGTCCATGGCCCCGAATTCGGCGGCAAGTCTAAAATCCATATCTGGATCGCATCCTTCACCATCCATTTCGGGCCGCAGGTCGATAAGCCTGCGCCCATCGGCTGGTACGATGTCGATCAGATCAAGGGCTTTCGAAATTCGTTCCTGCCGGCGACCGGCGATGTGGCCGATCCTAAGAAAATTCTCGGCGCTGCGGTCAGGGGCGGGCTGGTCAAATCGGTCGAGATCGACGGCAAGACGGTGTGGATCGTCAACGCCAAGCAATTGGACATCGCCATCGACAGCGCCATTCCCATCACGGAGGTCGATGGCGTTGACCTTACCTCAACCAGCTTCCCGAAGCATTTCGGGATTGCGCCGATGGATATCCGCGGTGTGACATCGACCCTAAAGGTGACGCTCACGAACGAAGCCGGCATCAAAGTCGGTACCCAAGACCTGCAGTTCGAGCCGATCACCAAGAACATGCCCGCAGGCTTATGGGGCAACGAGTTCACACCTGACGTCAATGGCAAGAAAACCGTCGATGGCCTCTTGGGGGGCATTGCCATGCGGCCGCAGGCCGTATGGCCAAACAAGAAGCACAAGATCGGCGAGACGCATCCGATCGACGAACGGCTTCTGGCTTTCAGTACCACCGCGATCGATCATGCCTTCACTTGGGCAGGCCTGGACGAGCCCGAGGCTGTCCGCCCGACAGTCGAACCTGCGTCCCATGCCGCCGAACGCCACCGAAGCCTGTTGCATGATTGGCTGGATGAGGACGAGCGCGAGACGTGGGCCGAAGGGGCCCGCCATGCCGCCGCCTATCTCTGGCAAAATGGCAAAAATGCGATGTCGAAATCGGCCAATGGAGGCTCGCGATGAGCGACCCCGCCAGCAACCGGAAAATCGAGTTCGTCGATCGGCACGAACCGCCTTTGGAAGACGGCCACTACATCCTCAAACTCGAACAAGAAGTCCAACACGACGGCCAGCCACTCGAACGCTTCACGGCTGCGGATCGCCTCTTCTATGTCTCGGGCGAGCGCTATGCACTGGCGCCCGAAGAGATCTTGGCGGTGTTTCCGCCGGCCGACAGCGACGGCGATCACGCCAATGTCCTGCCGCACATCGTCATCGGCCGGAATACCTTGCCTTGGGAGCGGAGCGCGCAAAGGAAGTCGGGAGACGGAAAAGCGCTTGCCAAGCGAAGAACAATACCATGGCTGGCCCTATTGCTCTTCGATGAAACGGAGACGATCGAGACGCGCGTCGTCCAGGCGGGCGAGCTGCCGGCGCATGCCCGCCTCAAGGAAATCGGCTATCGCGCCGACGAACGCGTCCGCATTCTTGAAGCCGACCGGTCACTCCTTGAATATCTGCTGCCCGCCAATACCGACGAACTGCGATTGCTGGTGCATTCCCGGCAATGGACCGACGAAAGTGGTGCCGCACTCGGTGGAGATCGTGCCGTCATCATGGCCAGCCGCTTGCCGAGAGCGGGGGCCTCAAGCATCGTGCATCTGGTCTCGCTCGAAAATCTCTACACCACAGATGGCGGGCCCGATCTCGGCACGAGCCAGAAAGCACAATTGGTGAGCCTCAAATCCTGGCGCTTTCATTGCCAGCAAGAGGCCAACTTCCTTTGGCTTGTCCAGCATTTGGATCGGGATGTGATGCGCCTGCCAAGAAACGGGGGCAAGGCGCAGCACGATCCGTGGACGACACAAGGCTTTACGCCGAGACGCCATGATCTGCGCAACGGCGCCAAGACCGCTTCCTGGTATCGCGGGCCGCTGGTGGGCCGACATCATGACGGCGCGGATTTGTCCTTGCCCGTCCTGGGTGCCGAAGCGCTGATCCGCTATGATGCCGGTCATGACATGCTCGACATGTCGCTTGCCTCTGCCTGGCAAATCGGTCGCCTGATGGCCTTGCGCAACAAGCGGTTTTCCAGCGATTTCTTCGCCTGGAAGCGCGCGCATGCGCGGCATCTGGCTAATTTGGAAAAACGCCTGGTGGACCTGCCTCTCGAAACCCACAGCTCCTTGCCGGAGCTGCCGATGGAGCTCGGCCGTTGGCTCTACGATCTGGCGCTCTTGAAAGACGTGCCGTTCGCCTATCTCGTGCCCGACGAGGCCATGTTGCCGCGCGAATCGGTCAGACTGTTTGCGTTGGATCGGTTGTGGATCGAGTGCCTTTTGGACGGCGCCTGCAGCGTCGGGCGGGTCATCGCGTATGATCGGGCGAAAGACGCGGACCATTACGACGCCGGCCGTACGCCGCTCGCGATGGCCCGTGCGGACGGTGATCGGGCCCCGATCGATGCCGCCTCCGGCATCTTGCTGCGCTCCCAGTTGGTCTCCGGATGGCCGGATCTGAAGGTCGATGCCTTTGGCCGATTGGCCTGCGACGCCCAAACACTGCCGCAGTCGTTGGGCGGTCGGGACAGCATAGCGAACCAGGCCGATTTGCGCCAAGCGCTTGCCACCCATGGGATATTTCCCACCGATCGCTACACGATCGAGGCCGTGGCAACCGACAGTTTGAATGCCAAAGCCAACGGCTGGCAGATACTAGACGAAACCGACAGGCTGGCTGAGAAAGTGCTCATGGACGGTAATGAGATTTTCGTCCGACTTACCGAGTTGCGCCATGATCGTCTTAGTAAAAACGTGCTCATTTGTCTGTTTGCCGGCAAGCCCGATCTCGTCGATATCCACCTCAAAGCCGAGGCGGTCCATTTCGGCCTCGACCATAGAAACGAAGCGCCGACATCGATGTGCGCGAATGCAGGACCGCTGTTGACCAAGAAGAAACGCAACCTGCAAACCGGCGAGGCCAAAACGATTCCTGTCTCACTGAAACAGCCCCTACCAAGTTCGGACGAATTTCCCCAAGCAACTGATCACCGCCTGGATGTCGTGAACTTGGCTCAGCACTTGACCGATCAAGGCACCACATCATCCGCGAATTTCGCCCTGGCAATGGTTGAAGGCGTTGAACGGGTCAGAATGCGAATAGCAGCAGTGGCCACATGAGTTCGCTGCGAGCGAACCCTCGCGAGGCAAAAGGTTGAAGCGGGGGGGCGATGTTTGCGGATGACAGCCCAAATGCTATTAAGGTTCCAGACCAAAAGTGGGACGATAACTTGGTGTCATGACCTTAGGTTGCTACAAAAGTCGAAATCCTATGGGATTCGCTTGGATTATCTCTTTCGGGCACTTGATGTCGTAAGCTGTTATAAAGCCTGGACTATTTTGTGTGAAATGATCAGTTCCATTGCCTTTCTGATCAAAAACCGGTTCGCGGTAGCTTGGATACCCAGACACGGAGCCAGTGGCACAGAATTGATTTGGGCCACCGACAGGGAGACCGTTGGGAATGAAAACGACCGGTCCTCCGCTCTGAGCCCTGGATTGTTATGCCCGTCAAGCAATATCGTTGCGACGCCGTCCAGCAGCTCAAATTCGATCGAACTCACCACACCTGATTTGACCAGTGGGAGCGGAAATTCATTGTTCATATCGGTCGTCTGCTTGCAGCCATGAAAGGCGATGTGCACGCGGCAAGTTGCACCGTCAGCGCATTCAACAGGAACATAGACGAAACCGGTTTCACCTAATCCATGGTCGGTGGGATTGGCCAGGAACTCACGTTGATCAAACTCGATCAGATGGCCGGTTGGTGGATCTACAGGCGGATCGAGCGGTCCGTAAATCCTGGCCAGCAAATTGCCTGCCTGATCGTCGTCGCAGTCATCGATGAAAGGACTGCCTGTAACGCCGCAGCTAGCCCCATGCTCTTCCGTGATGAAGGCATGGTAAGCGTGGCGTCTCTGGCACGTGCCCATTGTTCGTTTAATGGAGGCAACACTTCTTGAATTTCTTGCCGCTGCCGCAAGGGCAAGGATCGTTGCGTCCGACGTTTCTGAAGGGATTGGTGGTCGGGGCCGAAGGGTCGATCATGTCGAGGAAGCTTGGGTCCTCGATATCGTCAAAGCCTTCTTCGGACCAATGCCAGGTGGAGAGCTCTTCGATCGTGTCGCCAAAGAGGCTGTATTCATCGTCGATGCCCGCCTGTTCCTGATCTATATGGCGCTTTAGATCAGCTTCAAATTCATCGGGCAGGGTCCAGCCTGGGTCGATCAGGCAGCGTTGGTAGGCTTTGCGCACCAGGCTCGAAAGCTCATACATACCTAGGAGCACGATGGCGTTTTGCCACCCCTGCCAGACAAAGCATCGAGCGTGGGGGCGGAGATTCATAAAGGCATCACGCAAGAATTGAGCGACTGCTTCGCGCTCGAGACAGCCTCTATGGACAATGAAAGTATTGGTACGCGCGCTGGGACTCGAACCCAGAACCCGCTGATTAAAAGTCAGCTGCTCTGCCAATTGAGCTACGCGCGCACAACGAACGATCGTGATCAACACGATTCGAGCGCTGAGGTCAAGACAAGCTGTCAGTATTCTGCAGATCTCACGTATCTTTAGCCAAGGATATTGTTGCTGTCATGGATTCTGCGCAGCTGTCGCCCATGGTGGCGTGGGCGTAAAGCGGTCAACCAAGGCATCGATAAAGGCGCGAACTTTGGGCGATAGGTGACGGTTATAAGGAAAGATCGCGTAGATACTGGTGTCCAGCGCTGTGGGACTGACGGTGTAGTCATTGAGAACGGTTTCCAGGCGTCTTTCTGCGAGATCCTGTCCGATTAGCCAGGTGGGTAGGATTGTCACGCCCTGACCTTCAAGGGTCACGGCATACAGCGCTTCCGTATTGTTGGTTTGAAAATGACCACTGGCCTGTACATCTTGGATGACGCCATCCGGACCTCGAAAGTGCCAAATTGGACGGTCATTGCCGCGCTTATAGATCAGGCAGTCATGGTCGCTCAGATCACTTGGGGACTCAGGCCTTCCCCTGCGATCGAAATAGTCTGGGCTTGCGCAAAGGACCCTGTCATTTGGCGCAAGGCGTCGCGCAATCATGCTGCTGTCTTTGAGCTCGCCCACTCGGATTGCGAGATCGACACCCTCCTCAACCAAATCGACAAAGGCGTCAGTTAGGGTGAGATCGACGCTAAGTTCAGGGTATTGCTGCAGAAATGCCGGCAACATGGGCACGACATGAATGCGCCCAAACGCTGTCGCAGCATTTAATTTGAGGGTTCCGCGCGGGTCGGCTTCGAGCTGCGTTATCGAGAGTCGAGCATCCTCAACGTCGTTGAGAATACGCCTTGCTCGTTCGATATAGAGGCGTCCAGCCTCGGTTAGACTGAGCTTTCGCGTTGTTCGGTTGAGCAAGCGTATGCCGAGATCGTCTTCCAAACTGCTGATGCCGCGCGCGACCGAGGATGGGGCGAGTCCGAGCTCCCGCCCTGCGGCAGAAAAGCTACCGCCATCGACAGCCTCGACCAGGAGATTCATGGCTTCAAGGGTATTCATGGGATGATCTTTATCTGTGCATTTTACGCAAAGATCTTATCATAAATCAGTATATTATCAACTTTCACGCCAAGAATTACATTGCCTCTCAGATGACACGGCCGGAATGCATCGCGCAGGAAGGCCACCGAAAGAGGAGATGACCATGTCACTGAATCGAAGCTTTGCCGCAACTGAAAGGCCTGACTTGGAGGCGATCGAAAAGGGTTTGGTGCAGGGACGACGGCTGAGGTCCGAGGCCTTTGCGTCTCTCCTGAGCGGGCTCTTCGCTCGTAGAAAAGAAGACCGGACGCGGGCAGATGATCGCCTAGCTGATTGTGCGATCCCGGCGTAAGCCGCGTCCGACGGCGCCATCGCAGCTGATCGCGGCTTTGCGACGCAGTCGAGGCACCGGAGAGACACGATCCTCCAGTGTCATTTCTTGAACCGAACGTGATGCAAAGCAAACTGACCTTGGTCCCGATGGGCCGTCACGAAGTTCGATCACGCTATAGGCTCTCGAGAGTCTTCCGGCCCCTGAACTCAAAAGGCGTGCCGTCGGTTTAGCCGGCGGCCGTCTTGATATCCAAAACAGATCTGACGTCTGAAGGACGGATGGTACGTGCTCTGATGACTGTTATCGACCGTCGTTCCGCCGATGCGAGCCCAGCAAGAATGCCACGGTTCGGCAACACCACGTCACCAGTCTGGCAAATCGTCGATAATTTTAGGAAATGAACCAGCGGCAACGGTGTTAGCATCGCGCTGGCCAGCCAGTGACCTTGCCCATCACCGCAGCGGACCAAAGCACTTGCCTGTTTTGCTTCGGCGATATCTCGCCTTCGTCGCCTGGACGTTGTCCTTGACCCTTGCGTTGCCTTTGCCTCCGTCCCGGGCGGATGAGGCCTCGCTCTTCTTTCCACAGGCCGAACTCTGCCAGAATGCCGATCACGAGTTCTCGGATGGGATGATCGTTTCGCCTCAGAGCCTCCTCGCTTGGCTTCTCAATCATTATGAGGTGCGCGACTCGATTCTCGATGCCGATGGAGATGGCAATACGCTGGTCGAGGAGAAAGTCCGTGCGCTGACCGAAGAGAAGTATTGCTCATCGACAGCCAAGGCCTGCACGGACGACGACCAGGCGATGCTGGACAGCGCACGCCAGCAGCTGCAAGCCTTCATCGCTGCAAAGGGCGGGATTGGCTACGATATCGAGAGGATTGGTGGGACAGGTCGCACCACGCTGCAAAATACAGACGTCATAAAACCCCGCGATCTCCTGATCCAACACAACCCGACGGTCCAAATTCGCTGCACGCCGCTTCCGGTCGAGGAGGAGGCCTTGGGTGATGAGACCTACTGGCATGAAGCCCGCGAACGTGACGGCGGTTTCAGGCTTGCTGGGGACGTTGACAATCTGAACAAGAGCCGTGGCGCGCTTGGCGCCGTGAAGGCTGCTCAACTCAGCATCACCGGTGATCTGATCGAGGACGAGACGGCCTATCGGATTAACGCTGTTGCCGGTTACGCGTTTCAGGTCGACGGTGGTGACGACATCGTCACCACGTTTATCCCTTTCATTGAGGGTGAACGTGTGACCAGCGGATCGACAACGCAGATCGATACGTTGGGGGCAGGATTTCAGCAGGCAGCGACGATCAACTGGCCGGGACAGTTGATTTCGGAATTCGCCGTAACGCCTTTGTATCGCACCGACAGCAACTTCGACAGCCAGACCGGCACAATGAAGTTTCGCTGGACACCGTCCTTCTCACCAGTCACCGGTATTCCCCTAGGCTTTGCTCATCCGTTCGGACCTGTCGAGCTGCGTTTCGGTCTCGACTTTCTCGCCGATGCAGGGCGTGTTTTTGTTGAGGGCGATGGCAATAATCTTGATGGCGAAGGAACGTTCTTTAGATTGGGTAACCAGGCGTCGATGCAGATAAGAGGAGCTCCAAAGACGCTCTTTCGACCCTTCGAGCTTCAAATCGCCAATCGCTATCTCCACAATGTCGACACCAACCTGAACGACATCAATCAGTTCGACGCGGCAATCGCCTATATCTTCCCAGGCAGCGAGAATTATCAACTCTCTTTTGCCTACAGCAATGGTCGCGACGAGAACTCCCTTGAGCTTTACGAGTTCTGGCAAACCCAGTTCGGCATTCGTTTTTGAGATCCTGATCGGCCGACGTGCGCCTGCTCGAGGTCCGTCATCCGTAAGAGAGGCGCCGACACTCAACGTCATTCCATAGCGCTTGGCCCGATATGGCCGGTCCGTCCACGCGATGCCAAGCGGGCGATAGCCGATGATCGACAAGCTTATGCTTCAGTCTCGTGAACCATGGGGCAGGTGCTGAAGGCCGTACAAACAATGCGTAGCCACGCCATAGGCCAAGCAGAGGTGCTATGAGGTTTCGCGGCCTATCCCATGCCGTCTTGGCGTCAAGCCGCGAAGATTGTGCAACCCACCTCTTGTCGGAGAAATCGCGTTTCGTTCCTGTCGTGCATTTACCCGCACCCGTGATATAGAGCGACGCCTTAAGGCATTTTGTAAGGAGCGTGAGGTGGCGAACGGTCACCGGGCGACACCGATGATCGCCCAGTACCAACAGCTGAAGTCAGTGCATCCGGACTGTCTATTGTTTTTCCGGATGGGTGATTTCTATGAGCTTTTTTTCGAGGATGCGAAGCAGGCCGCGCCTGCCCTCGACATAGCGCTCACCAAGCGTGGGCGGCATGGTGATGACGACATCCCGATGTGTGGCGTGCCCGTCCATAGCGCTGAAGGCTATCTTGAGCGCTTGATCAAAAAGGGCTTCAAAGTCGCGATCTGTGAGCAAACCGAGGACCCAGCCGAAGCGAAAAAACGCGGTCCGAAGTCCGTGGTGCGGCGAGAGATCATCCGGTTGGTCACCCCCGGAACGCTCACCGAAGACAGCCTCCTTGAAGCGCGCCGTCACAATTTCCTTGCCGCCATTGCATCCAGTCAAAAGAAACTAGGGCTTGCCTGGCTCGACATGTCGACCGGCGAATTCTTAACCGAACCCATCGTGAATGGTGGCCTTGGGCCAGCGCTGGCCCGTATTGAACCGGGCGAGCTTCTGGTGGCCGATGCGATGTTCGGGGACGAAGGGGTTCGCGAGCGCCTGCAGGATTGGGATGATCGCCTAAGTCCGCTCCCCGATCGTGACTTTACGTCCGAGACGGGCGAGCGGCGGCTCCGAGAGAGCTTCGATGTGAAGGCTCTCGACGGCTTTGGTCAGTTCACACGCGCGGAGCTTGGCGCTTGCGGCGCGCTGATCAATTACGTCGAACTGACCCAAAAGGGACGCCTTCCCCATCTGTCGCCGCCTCGACGGATCATGCCTGGTAGCCACATGATCATCGATGCCGCAACGAGGCGTAATCTGGAACTTTTGCAAAGTCTTGTTGGCGAGCGCCAGGGGAGTTTACTTGCCGCGGTTGATCGCACCGTCACGGGTGCTGGCGGCAGATTGCTTTCTGCTCGTCTCGCGACACCACTTGCCGAGGCGGCCCCGATACGGCGCCGTCTTGATGCCGTACAGGCCTTTGTTGATGATCAGACCCTTCGCGCTTCTATTACGGCCAGCCTTAAGGGGTGTCCCGATTTAGAGCGCGCGCTTTCGCGTCTGTCGCTCGGTCGTGGTGGCCCGCGCGATCTTGCAGCGATCCGTCAGGGTCTGGACGTTGCGGAATCGATCAAGAGCCTCCTGCTCGAGTCAGGGCCGCCGCTAGCCGACATGGCCGAGGACATCGCGCACCATCATGACCTCAAAGAGACATTGCGACAGGCCCTCGTCGACGAACCATCCGTTCTCGCACGCGATGGCGGATTTATTCGGGAAGGATGGCTTGAGGAGCTAGATCGATATCGTGGTCTTCGCGATCAAACCAAGCGCCATATCGCGGAGCTGCAAGCACGTATTCAAAGTGAGACCGGCATCCCCTCGTTGAAAATCCGCCATAACAACATGCTCGGCTATTTCATTGAGGTTACCGCAGCGCATCGCGGAAAGGTGCCGCCGAATTTTGTCCAGCGCCAGAGTATGGCGAATGCGACGCGTTACTCGATCGAAGAATTGGCGGCGCTTGAAACACAAATCGCAAGCGCAGCTGACCGTGCTCTCGCCCTCGAGCAAGAGCAGTATGATCGTCTCGTCGCTGACGTCCTTGCTGCTGCAGACAGCATCGCCAAAACGGCGAAGGCGCTTGCCCGCACCGACGTTGCTGCCGGCTTCGCCGACCTTGCCGAGAGCGAACGCTACGTTCGTCCGGAGGTCGACGATGGTGAAGGGTTCGCGATTGATGGCGGCCGCCATCCCGTTGTTGAGCAAGCGCTACGAAAAGAACAAACGCATTTCATCGCGAACGACTCCAATCTGGGCGACGAGCAGCGGCTTTGGCTCCTGACCGGTCCGAACATGGCTGGCAAGAGCACTTTTCTCCGTCAAAATGCGCTGATTGCTGTGCTGGCCCAGGCGGGAAGCTTTGTTCCCGCTGATCACGCGACGATCGGTGTCGTCGATCGCTTATTTTCGCGCGTGGGCGCTGCCGATGAGCTCGCGCGCGGTCGATCCACGTTTATGGTTGAAATGGTCGAAACCGCGGCGATTCTCAACCAAGCAACGCCGAAGAGCTTGGTCATTCTTGATGAGATCGGCCGTGGCACGGCAACCTATGACGGTCTCTCGATTGCTTGGGCTGTAGTCGAGTTCTTGCACGAAAGCTGTCGTTGCCGCGGCTTGTTTGCGACTCACTACCATGAGCTTACCGCCCTTGCCGCAAAGCTAAGCCGCCTGGCTTGCCGGACGATGAAGGTCAAGGAATGGCGTGGCGACGTCGTCTTTCTCCATGAGGTCGGAGAAGGCTCTGCAGATCGCTCCTACGGTATTCATGTCGCCAGGCTTGCGGGGTTGCCGCAAGCGGTTTTGGAGCGTGCGGAAGAAGTGCTAAAGCGCCTCGAACAGGGAGAGGCTAAGGCGGCCCCTGCGGTGCTTGCCGATGACCTTCCCCTTTTCCAAGCAGCAGCGCGGCGTGCTGCCGAACCGACAGCAGAGATAGAGACGCCACCACCATCCTCCGTTGAGGCAATATTGGAGGAGGTTGATCCTGATGAGCTAACGGCCAAGCAAGCGTTAGACTTAGTCTACCGATTGAGGGGCTACCTCGTTAGTAAATCAGTATGATCTGCGGCTGATACAAAGCAACCATAAGGCGTCATACGTAAAACAACACAAACGAACTTGGTGAATATTGCCAAGTTTATCGATATTGACTTGGTTTGAGGTCTCATTGTCGCCATATTCATGCCTCAATACGCGGAAAGGTTTATCGAGATGCTGTCATTCATCGCTAGACGTCCACGCGGATTTCTCGCGTCGTCGCTGCTCTTGGCACTTGGCGCTTGTGCCGTGGAAACACCTTATCAGCCAAGCGAAGGCCGTTATGGCTATAGCGAACAACAGATTGAAGAGACGCGCTACCGCGTGACCTTCAGCGGTAATCCTTCAACCCCAAGAGATACCGTCCAGAATTACCTGCTTTATCGTTCTGCCGAGTTGACCATACAGAAGGGCTTCGACCATTTCACTGTGGTTGATCGGGATTTGGAGCGGTCGACTCGGTACTACACCCAAGGTTTTTCCGATAACTTCTACTATGATCGCTTCGGAAGCCGGCGCGGTATTCGACGTTTCTATCGTCCGAGCTTTTATTCGGCCAATGCTTATCCCGTGAACGAGTATTCGAGCTTTGCCGTCATCGTCATGGCCGAGGGTGATAAGCCTGAAGACGACGCAGATGCCTACGATGCCCTCGATGTGCTGCAACGTTTACAACCGTTGATTCGTACCGATGATGATCCCGGTGCTAGCGATGCTGCTGAATAAGAATGACGATCAGCCTCGTAGTTTTAGATGAAGAGTTGATGCCATGACTGCAAACTTCCCTGCTCGAGGCCTTCGTGCTTCGGCTCTCCTAATGATGCTTGGGCTCGCTGCCTGCGCCACAGCGCCAACGCCTTATCAGATCGCAGACGGTGACGGTGGCTATAGTGATCAGCAGCTGGAGTCCGACCGCTACCGCGTCAAGTTCGAGGGCAATGAGGCAACGTCGCGTGAAGCTGTCGAGGATTTCGCTCTGTACCGCGCTGCCGAACTCACACTTCAGACCGGCCATGACTACTTTAAAGTCGTGTCGAAAGAAGTCGAACCGATCGTCGGCTCGGTGCGCGGCATCTCGCCCGGTATCGGTATTGGGATTGGTGGGGGCGGCGGCAATCTCGGTGTCGGCCTATCCACGGTCTTCGGTGGTGGTGGGCGCGCAGACTACAGCTATGTCACCTACCTCGACATTGTCGTCCATGAGGGTGAGAAACCTGAAGACGACCGGAATGCCTATGCCGCGTTCGATGTCATTGAGCGGTTGAAGGGCAAGGTGACTGTTCCTGAGGACGATGCCGTCGTCGAGTAGCAAACCGCTGATCGAAAGAAATCCTGTCGCACCGTGCCGTCCGCGGCGTCAATGGGTAGGGCACTCGATCCTCGTCGAGCCAAAACCAGCCTTTTAGAAGAGCGTGTGCACGCCAGATCGAACAGCTTCTGGCCCAACATATTGACTGATCGAAGAGGCAGAACATTGGGTGGGTTGGGGGTGGTGCAAGATCGCTCTCAATCACTTCACGTCGATTGGTCCAACAACAAAATCTGAGCTGCTGTGGCCACAGCAATTACTTGCGGTTGCTTGCTATTGATGCCTTCAAGTCCGATGGGACAAACGACACGTTCGATCAACTCGCGCTCGAATCCGAGATCTGTCATTGTCTTTTCGAAACGGGCCCGTTTTGTCTTGGAGCCGATCAGACCGAGATAACGAAAGTCACCGCGCTTGAGCACGCGGGCACAAAGTGCGTAATCGAGATCGTGACTGTAGGTCATCACCAAATAGATCGTTTCCGAAGGCGCGTCATCGACGGTCCGTTCCAAATGGGGTGTGCATTGAACTCCGATGTTCGCAGGGATCTCATTTGGGTACTGATCTGGCCGATTGTCGGCCCATGTCACAGCAAAGGGCAGCGTGCCGAGAACCTGGGCCATGGCCTTGCCGACATGGCCAGCTCCAATGAGGAGAACATGCCCCGTCCGTCCAGGCGTTTGCTCCAATAGATACGGGTTATCGTCGCTGTCCTTCCAAAGACGGGTGCCTGCATTGGTGGGACGACTAAGGAGTTCGCGCGCGACCTCCACTAGACCGCTTGGTGGAGGTGCGCCATTGATCTCTTCAGCACTCACAAGGGTTTTGCGAGATGCCCCCCCCTTCATGGGACTGGCGAGAACGCATGGCGTCTTGGCCTGTGCGAACGCTCTCAATGGTTCGATGAGGCCAGCGGATCGCTGAGCGAGGTCGGTTGAACGTTCGATGAACTCAAAGAGGAGCTGTGTGTTACCACCACAACACTGACCGAGAGAGGGGCCAAGGGCGAACCGCTCAAGCTTTGATGCTGATCGTCCCTCTTCGAGCATCTGACGGGCGATCCGAATTGCCTGATATTCGAGATTACCGCCGCCCACAGTTCCCGCCGTCACTGTCGGCGTGACCAGCATCTTGACGCCTGCCTCGCGTGGCGATGAGCCCTTAGCATCGGCGATGGTGACCAGCACCACGCTGCGACCTGCCGCGGCTTCAGTCTCAAGGGCTTTGAGCCAGTCCTTCACGCGCTAGCCTCGATCATGGCCTGGCAGGCCGCGAGCACGCGCTCCGGCGTCGCCGGCGCGTCGAGTGGTGGACAGGTTCCTGGGCTGCCAAGGCTCGCTATGGCATCGCTGATCGCATAAAAGACCGACATGCCGAGCATGAGGGGCGGTTCACCGACGGCTTTGGAACGATGCACCGCCATCTCGCTATTGAGGCCTCGTTCGTAAATGGTGACGTTGAACGCCGCTGGGACGTCGCCTGCGGTCGGAATCTTGTAGGTCGAGGGAGCGTGGGTCGTCAGTTGTCCATCAGCGTTCCACGACAGCTCCTCTGCCGTGAGCCAACCCATGCCTTGGACAAATCCCCCTTCAATCTGCCCTTTGTCGATGGCTGGGTTGATCGAACGCCCGACGTCATGGAGCAAGTCGGCACGTAGGAGTCGATATTCGCCCGTCAGCGTGTCGACGACCACCTCAGCAGCGGCAACACCGTACGCAAAGTAGTAGAAAGGCCGACCACACCCGCGGTCGCGATCATACCAGATCTTTGGGGTCTTATAGAAACCTGTCGCTGAGAGCTGAACGCGATTGAGATAGGCGAGTTTCGTCAGCTCATCGAAGGCCAGGGTGCGATTCCCCACTAAGATGTGGTTGTCTCGAAACAGGATCGCGTCCGAAGGCACATCGAAATGCGCCGCTGCGAAGTCGATCAACCGGCCTTTGATTGTTCGCGCTGCCGCCAAGGCCGCAGCCCCATTCAGGTCGGTGCCGGCGGACGCTGCCGTTGGGGACGTATTGGGAACCTTACCCGTGGCAGTCGCGGTGATCTTCACCCGATCAAGGTCGATTTGTAACTCCTCGGCGACGATCTGTTGGACCTTGATCATCAGTCCCTGGCCCATCTCGGTGCCGCCATGATTGAGTTGAATCGATCCATCCGTATACACGTGAAGCAGCGCACCTGCTTGGTTCAAATGGCTGGTGGTGAAGGAAATCCCGAATTTCACGGGCGTAAGGGCAAGGCCGCGTTTGAGAACATGGTTCTCCCGATTGTATTGCTGAATGGCTTGCCGTCGCCGATCGTAATCGGCGCTGACCTCAAGCTCGGCGATCAACTCGGGCAGAATGTTATCGGTGACCTTCATTTGATAAGGCGTCCGATCCCGCTGATCTCCACGATGATCGGCCGATGATCCAGGCGTGGTGAGGGGGCCGTAGAGGTTGCGTTTTCGTACACCTAGCGGGTCCAGGTCGAGATGATGTGCAATCACGTCCATCACCCGCTCGATTCCCATCATACCCTGTGGCCCACCGAACCCTCGAAAGGCCGTGTTTGACGCCATGTTGGTCTTGCAACGGTGTGAGGTGATGCGCACGTCAGGGAGATAATAGGCATTGTCCGCATGAAACATGGCGCGATCGGCGATGCCTGCCGAAAGGTCGGGCGAGTAGCCGCAATCGGCGGCTTGATCGAAGGTGATGGCCTCAATGCCGCCTTCCGCATCGAACCCGACATCGTAGTCGATGCGAAAACCGTGGCGTTTGCCGGTCAGCGTCATATCGACATCGCGATCGAGCCGGAGCTTAACGGCCCGTCCTGTCTTCGCTGCTCCGAGGGCCGCCAGGCAAGCGATGCCGGCAGCCTGGGTTTCTTTGCCTCCGAAGCCACCGCCCATCCGCCGGACTTCGACCGACACGGCGTGATCAGCGAGGCCGAGCGTTTTGGCAACCAGATGCTGGACTTCGCTCGGGTGCTGGGTAGAGCTCATGATGCTCATATCACCAGCCTCGCCAGGAATGGCGAGGGCCACCTGCCCCTCCAAATAGAAATGATCCTGTCCGCCGATTCTGAGCCGCCCGCTCAGGCGATGCGGCGATTGAGCTAGTTTTGACTCAGGATCACCTTTCAGGATTTCGTAAGTCGGTAGGACGAATGACTTGCTTGTCATCGCCTCGTCGATGGTCAGAATCGCTGGCAGCGGCTTTGTGGTGATGCTGCCCAAGAGTGCTGCGCGTCTCGCTTGATTGACGGTCTCGGCAATGACCAAAAAGAGCGCCTGTCCTGCGTATTCAATGATGTCGTCGACGAGCAAGGGATCGCCCGGAAAGACAGGGCCGACATCGTTCTCGCCTGGAATATCTGCTGCCGTAAGGACAGCGATCACGCCGTCGGCTTCACGCACAGCATCAAGCTGCAGCTGCTCGATCTCCGCATGGGCGATGTGACTTTGGCCAATGGCTGCGTGCAGCGTTCGTGCGGGCGCCGGCAGATCATCGACGTAAAGTGCTTCGCCGCTCACATGCATCGACGCACTATCGTGCGCGACGGGCTTATTTATCGCTATGGGCGCAGGGGCCACACCAGCGGATCGATCATGATGGTCGGACATAACACGAATGATACGATGACCTCAGCGCCCTGCGAAGTCTGCAAATCGATCTGGAGCCTGAGACTTTTTTTCCTTGATGCCGCCTTTCCAACAGCCCAGGAGTTTTTCTAAAACCCTTTGAAGCGATCAAGAGCTCTCCAGAGAAAGGGCGAGGCTAGAGAACGATCGAGGATATGCCTTACCGATTATGGCGCCGCCGTGACGAGCGCAGGTCCGACGCTCGGATGCTCTCTTTTCAAGGGCATGACTCCAGGCCAAGACAAACTATGTCCCACAACCAAAGGCTTAAGCCCGACCTTATCCTAGTGATCGCCGTCCTTTTGGTGACGCTGTTGCTCGAACCATTGCGCGCAGAAGAGCCCGAAAAGAATGCGTTCGACATTGCGATCATCATCGAAAACCGCGTGTTGCCGAATGGTGAAGCTGCCATTGACGCCTCAAACGCTCAGGAGAGACATGCGCGACGTCTAGCCCAACAGACAAGGATTGCTGCGAAGGACGACATTGATCAGCTTTTCGAGATGGTCGACCGGCAGATGTTCTTCGACCATGTGATTCTGCTGGATCGACCGACAATTCAGGAGGTTTGCGACATCTTCGGCTGTCCTCGCGATATTGAACCGCTCAATCCCTTCCCACCCGTTCTTTGGCAAATCACACGTAATGAAGAGGCACGTCTGTTTGTCTACTATATCGGCAACGGTCGTGTCGAAGGCCTGGAGCGCCAGCTTCTGTTCCGCAGGACCGAGGATAGAAACGCGCTCAGCAAGGGCGATGTCGTTCCCTATTCGGTCGAATGGCTTCACGACATGCTCGATATGGCGAATCCGAGACAGACGCTCGTGATGTTGGATACGAGCTTCGCACCAAAGCCACTGCCCTGCGCGAGCGACGATCCGCTTTTGATCCATGATTCGCTTCGCCGCGTCCGCCAGAACTATCGGCGGATTGCGCGCGATCACTGGAACCTGACGGACAGTCTCGAGCTTTCAGCGACGACGCCTGTTCAGCCGCCTCACTGCGATCACTTCGACGAGATCCTGCACAAAATCCAGGAGCCCCTGTTCACCAAGTTTCTGTTGAAAGGCGTCATCGAGGGTGAGGCGGACGAAGACGGCGATGATCTCATTGAGCTAGGAGAACTCGCCGACTATGTGAACGACCATATCAATCACGCGGCTCGGTTCCAATGGGGGCGGCAGCAACATGTCCGGGTTGTGGGGTCTCGGAGCCAAGCGATTGCAAGCACGCTCAAGCGAGCCTTTCGAGGCAGGAACGCGGAGAGCTTGGAACGGCTTGAGCACCTATCCGAGCATGAGGAGGGCGAGCCGGACGAGCAACAGGCGCGCGCGGACAACACGCCGATCAAGGAGATTGAGGGCAAGGAGAGCCAACAAAAGTCAGAACAGGAAAGCAGCGGCGACAAACATGCGCCGGCAACTGATCGGAGACCCGCAACACCAAACCCTGATGTGACGTCGGTCGAGCGGACAACGCGCTGCGACGCCGATCCAAAACCCAAAGACTGTATTGACCCCAGCGTTGCTGATCCGGACGGGCAGGTTGATACTGACCATCGCAAGGCTGATCAAGAGCAACGCGGCAAAGCGGACGACCCCTCCAAGCCTAAGGAGGCGGCGACCGGTGACGACCCCGAAGGTCGACGATCAGGCGACAAAGCGCCGATCGACACCACCCGTGCAGTGGCGAAAGAGTCCTCTATTTGCCGCTTTGCTGTCCGTCACATCTCTCCTTATGTCAACCGATTGGTGGAGCGTTTCGCCAGCGAAGACGGCGACTTGGCGGCCTGTGCCTGGGCTGCAGGCGATGGGAACATTGAGCTTCAGGACTCGTCGAAAGGTCTCGATGTCGGTTGGACCGTTTTTCAGCCGATGCTCTGGTTCTTCGGCAAGTCTTTGCTCAGGCCTGTGATACAGGACGGTACACATTGTGCGTTGAACTGCGACGCGATCACCTCACCATCAGGCGGGTTCATGATCGATGGGGCGTCCCATGTTGGCTGCCCAGCTGAGAGCGCAGGCTGCGGGTCCGGACGGATCCTTCATGCCAACGTTGAAACGCATCAGGGCACGTGGCCCGCTCTGAAGGCCGCGCTCATCGTGGATGGTGGTGACCGGCCCCTTCACACCCTCGATTCGGGTCGTTTGAAACCTGACGCCGAGCCTCAATCCGTCGGTCCAGGTAGGGCTCCTATCCAGGTCGCGTCGTCCTCACCCGACACCAAGACGGCCGTTGGGGCGGCTCGCTTTGTCAAGGACGAGCAAGACGGATTTCCCGACACCATCGGGAACATTCGTCGGCTGCAGATGGCCTTGACGGTCGACAACTACAATCCAGGACCGATCGACGGTGACCTCGGGCCCCAAACTTTGCGCGCTGTAGATGCTTGGCGGCTCAATAGTAAATTTGAGAACAATCGCGGCAAAATGATTGTCTCGGATGAAGAATTTCAGGCCATCATGACAAGCTTTGAATGTCGCTTTGGTCAGGTCATTGCTCGCGTGGGGGAGAAGACCGACTGCCCCTTGCCGACCTCGCAGAAATGATGCCCTGGCGATCGCATCGCCGCTCGACTATGCTGCCGAACTCCTTGCCATTTCAGACCGGTAAACGCCATGGCCGAACTTGCTCTCAAGGCGCCCGCCGCCTCCGAAAAGCCTCGTCTCCTTTTGATCGACGGCTCGGGCTACATCTTTCGTGCCTATTTCGCACTGCCACCCTTGACCGACAAGATCGGGACGCCTGTCGGCGCGGTTTTCGGCTTTTGCAACATGCTGTTCAAACTCGCCCAGGATCGCCCAGGCGAGCAGATGATTGTGGTCTTCGACAAAGGCTCGCACAGCTTTCGAAACGAGATGTATGCGGACTACAAGGCGAACCGCGATGAGCCGCCCGAAGATCTGCGCCCCCAATTTCCGTTGGTTCGCGATGCTGCGGCCGCGTTCGGTGTGCCCGTGGTTGAGCTCGAAGGCTACGAAGCCGACGACATTATTGCGACTTACGCTAAGCAGGCCGCGGTTGACGGCCGCCCGGTCACGATCGTCTCATCAGACAAGGACTTGATGCAGCTGATTGGCGACGGGGTCGAGATGTTCGATCCCATGAAGGCAAAGGACATCGGTCCTGACGAGGTGATGGCCAAGTTTGGGGTCGAGCCGGCGAAGGTTCGAGACGTCCTCGCCTTGGCTGGTGACTCATCGGACAATGTGCCCGGTGTTCCCGGTATCGGTCCGAAGACTGCAGCCCAACTTCTTGAGCAATTTGGCGATCTCGAAGGCCTGCTTGCGGGTGCTGAGACGATTAAACAGCCCAAGCGTCGCCAAAACTTGATCGAGAATGCCGACCTTGCTCGCCTCTCTTACCAGCTTGTGGGGCTTTGTGAGGAGGCGCCGTTACCAAACCGCCTCGACGAGATTGAAACCGTTGACGTCGATTACGCCAAGCTTCTTGAGTTCGCCCGTGCTTACAACTTCAACACGCTGAGCAAACGCTTAGAGGCTCTGATCGAGAGCGGCGGTGGCGTGCCGGGTTATGCGGGGCAAACGAAATCCAGCCCAGACGGTACCTATGTGACGATCAATGAGATGGCTGTCCTCGATGCGTGGTTGGCGCGAGCAAAGGATAAGGGAATTCTTGCGATCGATACTGAGACAACGTCGCTGGATGTCATGGCCGCTGAGCTGGTTGGGGTCTGCCTCGCCATCGAGGAAGGCGAGGGGGCCTATATCCCCATCGGCCATAAGGACGACTTCGGCCAAGTCATCGGTGGTCAGCTCGATCGCGACATGGTCATCGAGCGGTTACGCCCTATCCTCGTTGATCCGTCGATCCTGAAGGTCGGTCATCACCTAAAGTATGATCTGGGTATTCTCGCCCGTGCCGGCTTGGAACTGACGCCTTACGACGACACGCTGGTGCTTTCTTACGTCGTCGACGGTACGCAGCATGGCCATGGCATGGATGAACTCGCGGAACTCCATTTCGATCACCAGACCATCCATTTCGAAGATCTATGCGGCAAAGGTAAAAACCAGATCACCTTCGATCGCGTGCCGATCGAGAAGGCGAGCGAGTATGCTGCTGAAGATGCCGATATCACCCTTCGTCTGCACGGGCTCTTGAAGCGCCAGCTGATCGAGGCGAGGCGCACGTCGGTCTACGAAACCCTGGAGCGCCCGCTGGTCGCCATTCTCGATAAAATGGAGCGTCGCGGGATCAAGGTCGACCGCACTGTGCTGCAGCAGCTCTCATCGGATTTCACCAAGCGCATGAAGGAGTTGGAGGCGACAGCACATCAACAGGCCGGCCATGAGTTCAATCTCGGCTCGCCCAAGCAGCTCGGCGAAGTGTTGTTTGATGAAATCGGCATTCCGGGTGGCAAGAAGACCAAGGCAGGTGGTTACCAAACTGGCGCAGAGATCCTGGAAAGTCTGGCGGCACAAGGCCATGAGCTGCCTTCGACCGTGCTTGCCTGGCGACAGCTGCAGAAACTCACCGGCACGTACACCGATTCGCTGATCAAAGAGATTAGTGACGCCGACGGACGGGTGCACACATCCTATGCCATGGCCGTGACGTCCACAGGCCGTCTCTCGTCCAACGATCCCAACCTGCAGAACATCCCCATCAGGACCGAGGAAGGGCGAAAGATTCGAAAGGCGTTTGTCGCCGAGCCTGGGAACGTTCTCATGTCTGCCGACTATTCGCAAATTGAGCTGCGCGTCCTGGCCCACATCGCCGATATTGAAGCGCTCAAGAGAGCTTTTGCCGAAGGGGCTGACATCCATGCCACCACGGCATCGGAAATGTTTGGTGTTCCCCTCGACGAAATGGACGGGGAATTGAGGCGTCGTGCCAAGACCATTAACTTTGGCATTATTTATGGCATCGGCCCTTATGGCCTATCGCAGCGTCTCGGGATTCCCTTCGAGGATGCGAAGAACTATATCGCCACGTATTTCGAACGCTATCCCGGCATCAAAGCTTACATGGACCAGGCGAAGTCCGAGGCGAAGGAGCAAGGTTTCGTCAAAACCCTCTATGGACGGGTGTGTCCCACACCCGAGATCAAGTCCAGCAACCCCGCGCGGCGCGGCTACGCAGAACGTGCTGCCATCAACGCCCCCATTCAGGGGACCGCTGCCGATATTATGAAACGCGCGATGATTCAGGTGGATCGCGCACTCGACCGTCTCGATCTCAACGCGAAAATGCTTCTTCAAGTCCACGACGAACTGGTTTTCGAAGTTCCCGAAGCTAACGTCGACGCTGTTGCTGATCTCGTTAAGAAGACGATGGAGAATGCGGCCTTCCTTTCCGTACCACTCACCGTCGAGGTCGGTACCGGTGCGAATTGGGACGACGCGCACTAAAAAAGTATGACAGAAAAAACAGCTTTCCTGGCAATTTAAAGTGGAGGAAGCTTGTCAGCAAAAGAAATAACAAAGCGATAAAATGAAATGAAATTTCATTTCGTTTGACAAATTTTTGCCTGCGATCTAGCCCCTATATTTATCAATGACTGCATCTTTGCGATTAAGGAAAAAAATGGTTACCAAACGACTGATTTTTGGTTTGCTTATTGGATCTTCCCTGGCCGGATGCGCGGCTTTAGAGAGTCCGAAAGGTGAGGGGCCTATTTTGATTTCCAAGCGTGTCGAACAGGCGTTCGAACGGTATAAAGAGGAATCGAACCCTGGACATTTCGCCGTTTCCGAAAACGGACGTCAATATGGCTATAGCTATTGCTCCGATACAAAATGTCGCCAAGGTGGGCAAAGTATCGCTCTGTATTCCTGCAAGAGACGAGCCGGTAGTGTACCGTGCAAGATCTTTGCAAGCGGCACAAACATCGTCTGGGACGGCCCTGTTAAGTACGAATACTGAAGAGCAGGTCTAAAGTCAGCTTTTGCTTGTCGATTGGCCTCTGGGAAGAGAAAGTGCGGCCTAGTCCAGGGAAATAGTCGACTTGGTGGCTGATGGCGATATGGATCAAGAACCCGCTCGGGATCTTTGTTGATGATGGTGTGGATGCCGGCGGTGGTCTCATTGTTGATGACGCTGTCATCACCGAACTCGTTCCAGCCGGTCGCGAACCCAGCTCCACTTTCAGCCGGTGGCTCGATGCAAGCGACCATGTCATCGTTCCAGGGCTGATCAATACGCACCATCACTATTATCAGACACTCACCCGCGGCTTTGGCGTCACCGCCAAGTACGATCCCGCCCCCTGGCGGATGATACGCGACCCGATTTGGTCGAGGCTTCGTCCATCGGATGTACGCTTGGCGGCGAAGCTGACGATGTGCGAACTCCTGCTTTCGGGTTGCACCACCAGCGTCAACCATCACGACGTGTTCCCGAAGGGCCTGAAACATGCCATCGACATTGAGGCCGAGGTCGCGACGGATCTTCGGATGCGTGCCGTGTTCGCCCGCGGCTCGATGAACCTATCCATCAAGGACGGGAGCTTGCCGCCCGACGACATCGTCCAGGATAACTGGGCGATCCTCACGGACAGCGAACGGCTGGTGAAAAAGCACAACCTGCTTGGCGATCGCTCAGGCGCCATGATCGAAATCGTGCTTGCTCCTTGCTCGCCCTTGTTGGTGAGCTCGGAGTTGATGCGTGCCACCGCGGTTATGGCTGAGCATCTGGAGTGTCGCCTGCACACCCAATTCGCGCAGACCGAAGACGAGGATCGTTTGTTCAAAGAGCGATTTCGCCTATCGCCGCTTGACTATCTGGAGGAGCATGGCTGGCTTTCCGATAAAACGTGGATTGCCCATGGTGTCCATTTCAGCGACGCTGACATTCGGCGTTTCGGTTCTGCCGGCACGGCGATCGCTTTCTGTCCTACAGCTCATTGGGTGCGAGGGTCTTACCCATCCTGGGTCAATGATGCCATAGCATCCGGCGTTCCCATCGGCCTGGCGGTGCGGAGTTCAGCCGCAAACGCGTCGTCGAATTTGATGCGTGAAGTCCGTCTTTTCCTACAGCATCAACGATCAAGCAGGGGCCGAGTCGCCTTGACGCATCGAGAGGCATTCCGTTTGGCCACCGAGGGATCGGCCCGTTGCCTGGCGCGGGCGGACATCGGAAAGATCGCGGTTGGCAAACAGGCAGATCTCGCCTTTTTCAAACTGAACGAGCAGCGTTGTTCGGCGGGATCGGACCCCGTTACCAACCTGATCCTGTCTGATGAGAGGCTTGCCGATCGTGTGATGGTGGCCGGCCGATGGTTGGTCGAGAACGGCAAGCTTAGCAATGTTGATCTACCGAAACTCAAGGAAGCCCGGAACAAAGCCGCGCGCCGCCTTTGCATGACCTGATCATGCCCGTCCATTTTCCTCCAAGAAACCCCGTCCCTTGGCCGTCACATCGACGAGCTGCCCATTGGTGACGCTATCTCGCCGGACCACAAACCCATGATCGACAGCGTCCTCCCAGACCTGAAGGCGCGGACAAGATGTGCGCCAAGCCGCCATCACGTCGTCATAGGGCTTTGGTGCTTCGCCGACCCACGCAAGCAAATCAAGTAGCAAAGCTTTATTGTCCATCGTCTAAGCCACTCCCTTCGATCACCATACGCACCCAGTTAGGGCGCCTGGTTGCTCTTGCTAGGGGTCTCCGAAATGCAGACCAAAAGCTGGTGCCAGATCTTTCTGGTCACCATCGATACTTTCGGCAAACCTCGGGATAATCAACCCATAAGATCGTTGATAGGCGACTGAACTCGGCGTTGACTCCATTCACCCAAGCTATCGATCGCGTACCGGACGGCCAGCAGCTGGATATATCCACAGCAGTCTTCGTGGCGAGCCCTTCAAGAGGGTAAGCCGTTCGACTGACAGGCGCACGTCAGGGGATAAGCAAGGTCGAGCCCGTTGTCTTCCGGCCCTCGAGCGCCCGATGAGCCTCGGCAGCGTCCTTGAGCGGGAAGCGTTGGTTGATCTCAATCTTGACGGACCCATCGCCCACCACGCCGAACAGATCCTTTGCGGCTGTGAGCAGATCTTCGCGAGCCGCCGTGTAGGCCATCAGCGATGGTCGCGTAAGAAAGAGCGACCCTTTTGTGTTCAAAACGCCGAGATCGAACGGCGCCACCGGCCCCGAGGACTGGCCGAAGCAGACCAGCATGCCAAGCGGCGCCAGGCTATCAAGGGATGCCTCAAAGGTGTCCTTTCCAACACTGTCATAGACCACCGGCACTTTCTTGCCTTCGGTAATCTCGGCGACACGCGCGGCCACATCCTCCTGATCATAGCGGATCACATGGGCGCATCCATGCGCCTTAGCCAGCTCGGCCTTCGCCTCGCTGCCAACCGTACCGATGACCTCCGCTCCCAACGCTTTGGCCCACTGACAAGCGATTAAACCGACGCCGCCTGCGGCCGCATGAAACAGAATTGTCTGACCTTTTTGAACGGGGAAGGTTCGCCTCAGGAGATACCAAGCTGTCATACCCTTGAGCATCATGGCTGCTGCTTGATCGTCCGAGACGCCATCCGACACCGGAACAACTTTGTCCGCCGGCATCAGCCGCTCAGCGGCATAAGCCCCAAGAGGTGGTGAAGCATAGGCTACCCGATCCCCAGCTTTGAGATCAGTCACACCTTCACCGACGGCCTCGACGACGCCAGCCCCCTCCAATCCCGGCGTAAAGGGCAAGCCTGGCGCGGGATAAAGGCCGGTTCGAAAATACACATCGATGTAATTCAACCCAATGGCCGTCTGCTTAAGCCGTACCTGACCTGGCCCGGGTGACCCGACCTCGACCTCTTCATAGGCGAGTGTATCCGCACCACCTGTCGCATGAACCCGTATCGCCCCCGCCATTATCGATCTCCGCTGTTTCCTCAATCTCACTTGGCGCGAGGCTAGCGAAAAGCCGAAAGAACGCCAAGGGCAACGGCATCATCCGACGCTTGGTGATCCCAAGCATGAGGGCATGCTTGAATTGAGGGGGGGGCGATTCACATTGCTTGGCGAGCTCGTGGGTTGCTTCCTCGTCGATGCCGGCGGGAGCCATCAAGGCCTTTTTAAGCGCGGGAGTGGACAGTCCACTTGCCGCGCTGCAACCAATGTCGAACCGAAGGTCTGTTCTGCCAGGACCATCGCCAACACCGGTCACCCTTGCCAAAGTTTGTAACGTAATCCTATATCGTTTTTGATATTCGATGGCTGATAAACCAAGCGCGACAAGGTATCTGGCTTGGGTGCGTCGGCCCGCCATTCGACATGGCGTTCGCCGTTGCTGCCAGCATCACGCGCATCCGTAGCCGTGCTAGACCAAAGGCATCGGTGATGAAGGCCGCCATCGTTGTCCTTGAGCCCCCCGATGATCCTACGGCAACGATCGCCGTTGTGGGGTGGCGGACCAGATGGCAGGTGAGCAATATGGGCGTTTCGGTAGCATGGTCTTGATAGCAACGAGGAAGGCTAGCGCTTTGCCAAAGCGTTGTCTGTCGGCCATGAACCGCCAAGGTGGCAAGTGAACGATACGGTCACGTCAGAGGGCAGCAACAAGCCTGAGCAGGGCTCAGCTGCCCCTATCATCCAGGTCGATGCTGTCCGTTTTCGATGGCCGGGATCGAAGGGGTTCTCGCTCGAAATCGACGCATTTCATGTCGCACGATCGGAAAAACTACTGCTGGTCGGGCCAAGCGGCAGCGGCAAGTCGACCCTTTTGAGTCTGCTCTGCGGTATCCTCACGCCGGATCAAGGGACGATTCATGTGCTCGATACCGATCTCGGAACGATCAATGCCGCAGCACGGGACGACGCCCGCGTAGAGCATTTCGGAATCATCTTTCAGATGTTCAATCTCCTGCCTTATCTCTCCGTCATCGACAATGTCCTCTTACCCTTGTCCTTCTCCAAGACACGGCGCCAACGGGCGAGCGAACGGCACTCTGTCAGCGCTGAGGCCCATCGCTTGTTGGAACGCCTGGGGTTGGAAACCAATGAACTGGTTCTGCGCACGGCTGCGCGCTTAAGCGTCGGGCAGCAACAACGGGTCGCTGCAGCGCGTGCCTTGATCGGCCGTCCAGAGATCTTGATCGCTGATGAGCCGACATCAGCTCTCGACCGAAAGCACCAGCGTCATTTCCTCGAATTGCTGTTTAGCGAGGCGGAAAGTGCTGGCACGACCGTCATCATGGTGAGCCACGACGAAACCCTCGCCCCAGAATTCGACCGTGTCGTCGATCTGACCGACATCCTCGTAAGAACGGATCAATGATCGCGTGATGATTATTTTGCGGCTGGCGTGGCGAAGCTTGTTGAACCGTTGGGTAACGGCGGTTTTGACGATAGTGGCGATTGCCGTCAGCGTCATGCTGTTGCTGGGTGTCGAGAAGGTGCGCACGGGAGCACGGAGCAGCTTTGCCAACACGATTTCCGGCACCGATTTGATCGTCGGCGCACGGAGCGGCGATTTACAGCTCTTGCTCTATTCGGTCTTTCGAATCGGCAATGCCACCAACAACATGACCTATGAGAGCTATGAGGACATTGCCAGAGATGAGGCCGTCGACTGGATTGTGCCGGTGTCCCTCGGCGACAGCCATCGTGGCTTTCGCGTCATGGGAACCAGCCAAGCTTATTTTGAGCACTATCGGTATCGCCGGGATCGCGAGCTGACCTTTGCCGCTGGGACGCCTTTCGACGATCTGTTCGATGCGGTTTTGGGCGCGGACGTTGCCGCTGCCCTGGATTATGAGCTCGGCGATGCGATCATTGTCGCGCATGGTCTGGGCGAGATTGGCTTCGCCGAACATGACGATAAGCCGTTCGTTGTCGCCGGCATCCTTGAGAAGACGGGAACACCTGTGGATCGGACGGTGCATGTCAGCCTGGAGGCGATCGAGGCGATCCACATAGATTGGCAGAGCGGCGCCCAGATTCCCGGGCAAACCGTCTCGGCGGATGAGGTTCGAACAATGGATCTCAAACCGAATGCTGTCACAGCGGCCTTTGTCGGCCTCAAGTCCAAACTCTCGACCTTCAAGCTGCAGCGTGCGATCAACGAGTATGCTGAGGAACCTCTGTCCGCAATCCTGCCGGGTGCTGCCCTTCAGCAACTCTGGGGACTCATCGGCACGGCGGAAACGGCACTTGGCGCGATCTCGATCATGGTCGTGGTCACGGCTCTTCTCGGGATGGTTACCATGGTACTCGCCACGCTCAACGAACGACGACGGGAGATGGCCATTCTCCGTTCCGTCGGTGCGCGGCCCAGGACCGTCCTCACCTTGCTGGTTGCGGAAGCAGGTTTGCTCGGTCTTCTGGGCACCCTTCTCGGCGTTGTGCTCCTTTATGTCGCCCTCTTGATCATCCGACCGTTGGTCGATGCTGAATTCGGGCTCTATTTGGAGATCGGCTGGTTGTCCCAGTGCGAACTCCTCTCACTGCTTGCGATCGTCATTGCTGGCCTGCTTGCCGGCTTGTTGCCGGCACTCCGCGCCTATCGCCTGTCGTTGGCGGATGGCATGATGGTGAGGACGTGAGAGGATCAGCAGATGACCAAGGCGATAGGCGTTGCGGCCACGACCTCAACATTGGTCGGCTTCCGATCAGATTGATCTTGAGGCGGCGGCGGCGTTTTCGATCGCTTGGCCTACTCTAAGATCGAAGAGCTCTTAACGTCTTTCCCGGGTTCTTTTTAGGATCGATCGAGGCGTCTTGCCGTTGCCGTCTCTCGCAGGGATGGTGTCTCAATGCTGGGTCGGGAGCGAATTGGGCGGCGTGGGGATGTGTTTCATCAGGCCTTCGACATCCGTCACCGGTAGCTGGCAGATCATGCCTTCGCAGATATAAGCGGTGGATTGGCCATCAATCTGACCTTTGCCGTGGGCGGGATGGTCAGCGGGGAGTTGCGTGTTCGGGCCGATGGCGATGACGGTCGCCCCCGGCGGCACCTTTGCAACGGCGGCTCGAAAGAGATCGTCGCTCGCCGGCGGTGTTGCTTGAGTGACGATGACAATCTGTTGTGGGCTAGCGAGCATTGTTAAACCCGACAGAAGCGCCGTGTGACCAAGCGGATTCTTTTTGACGTCGCCGGCAAAGGCGGCGAGCAGGGCCTCGGCCCGGGTTCGATAGGCGTGGTCGCCGGTGAGATCGGCGAGCCGTGAGAGCACAGAAGCCAGCTGTCCGTTGCCTGAGGGGGCAGGTCCATCTTGGGCCGTTTTGGGACGCACTAACAGGTCGGTTGCCGACGAAGGAGGCTGGAAGTACCCGCCGGCCTGCGCATCCCAATGATCTTCATTTAAAATGCCGACCCAAGCTTCAGCGCGTTCTAGATAATCCTCACGTTGTGTTTGCTGATAAAGACTGAGCGCCGCGTCGGCCATCGCTGCATAGTCTTCGACGAAGCCTAGATCGAGTGTGCGTCCGTCCCGATAACTGTGGGCTAGACGGTCGCCTGTTTGCATTTGATCGATCACGAACTGGTAGGCGTTCTCTGCAAGGTGTAGCCAATCTGGTCGGTCAAAAACCGCACTTGCCCTTGCGAGTGCCGCGATCATCAGCCCATTCCAGTCGGCCAAGACCTTATCGTCCCGTCCGGGAGGAACCCGTTGTTCCCGAATGGCCAGGAGCTTGCCCGCCATCGCCCGAAGGGCGTCCTCGTCCTTTTCAGGCAAGAGACCGTCTTGCGCTGATCGGTTTAAAATAACCTTTCCTTCCCAATTTCCCGGCGGTGTGACGTCAAAGATTTCGCAGAACCTCAAGGCGTCGTCCGGCCCTAGAACGTCGTGGATCTCTGTTTGCTGCCAGACATAGTATTTACCCTCTTCGCCCTCGCTGTCGGCATCGAGGGCCGCTGCAAAGGCGCCGTTCACCATCATATCCCGCTTGAGCCAACCGACGGTCTCCTGGGCACGTGCAGCAAACAGCCGCTCGCCGGTCACTTGGTAGAAATCAGCCAGCAGCGCGAGAAGTTGTGCGTTGTCATAGAGCATCTTCTCAAAATGCGGCACGAGCCAGCGATCATCGACGCTGTATCGAGCAAACCCACCGCCGAGATGATCATAGATCCCGCCCTGGCAGATGCGATTCAGGGTGAAGATCACTGCCTTTTTGATGTCGCTGTCGTTTGTGGCCAATGCCCGACGCCACATAAAGTCGAGGATTGGTGATTGCGGAAATTTAGGAGCGCCTTGCAGCCCGCCATGAAGAGGATCAAAGACGCCGACGACCTGACGGGCAGCTTGGTCAACCTCATCGATCGCCAGCACGTCGCCTGGTGTTGGTTCCGCTAGTCCGGCGAGTGCTTGGACCAGCGCCGCTTTGTTGCTGTCGACTTTGTGCCGCTCCTGGTTCCAGATCCTGGCGATCGTCGTAAGGACATCAGGAAATCCAGGCCGTCCGTAGCGACTCTCAGGGGGGAAATAGGTGCCGCCCCAGAACGGCTCACCTTCTGGGGTTAAGAACATGGTCAGGGGCCAACCGCCCTGCTCACCCAATAGATGGAGGGCGCGCATGTAGATTTGATCGAGGTCAGGTCGTTCCTCACGGTCGATTTTGATGTTCACGAAGTGCTCATTCATGAGGGCGGCGATCGCTTCATTCTCGAAGCTTTCATGAGCCATCACATGGCACCAATGGCAGGCGGAATACCCGATGGAAAGAAGAATGGGTTTGTCCGCTCTTTTAGCTGCGATCAGGGCCTCTTCATCCCAAGGCTGCCAGTGAACCGGATTGCTCTGATGCTGGATCAGATAGGGGCTGGTCGTATCACTGAGGCGATTTTTCAAGGCATTATCCGATCTGATCGTCAGAGCAAGCGATATGGCGGACGGGGACGCAACGCACTATAAGATGGCGTCTTTGATCAAAAGACCAGGGTCGAGCCCGTCCATCGTCATTGGGCAACTGGATATACCTGTCATGAACATCGACGTTAGGATCGACGCCTCACCGAACGATTGGCGCCGTTTTTTCGGTGCAGCGATCATCGTTCCTCCGGAGTTGATACGCTTCCTCGCTGGGTGCCAGGATGGCCTCTGAGTCGCTTCACCGCAGCGAAGAGACGATCTTCGCTCTTGCGAGCGGGGTCGGACGAGCCGGTGTCGCTGTCATCCGACTGTCTGGCCAAGCGTCATCGAACGTTTGCCAAGAGCTGACGGGCGCTCCACCGCCGCCCGCGCGAAAGGCGCAACTCGTCACCATCAGCAGCCCGTTGGATGGCGAGATTATCGACCGGGGCCTCGTTCTTTGGTTTCCGGCACCTGCGAGCTTCACCGGCGAAGATGTTCTTGAATTCCATCTCCATGGCGGGCCTGCGGTTCTGGCGATGATGTTCGAGGCCATGCAGCGACGATGCGATGTCCGCCCAGCCGATCCCGGTGAGTTCAGCCGGCGGTCCTTCATGAACGGCAAAATGGATCTCACGGCCGCCGAAGGTTTGGCAGACCTGGTCGCCGCGGAAACGCGTCAGCAAGCAAGACAGGCCAGGCGACAACTGGATGGTGCGCTCGGACGGCATTATGGCGATTGGCATGCCCGCTTGCTTGAGGCGCTCGCGTTGCTCGAAGCTGAGATCGATTTTGCGCCAGAGGAGGAGGTCCCCGACGACCTGTTGGCGACAGTGCTACCAAAACTGGACCTGCTGCTCGCTGAGATCGAGAGACATCTCGCTGACAATCGCCGCGGTGAACGCCTAAGGAACGGTCTGAGGGTGGCGTTGATCGGCCCGCCAAATGCTGGCAAATCGAGCCTTCTCAACCACCTAGCAGCGCGTGATATCGCGATCGTCACCGATATCCCCGGAACCACGCGTGATGTGCTCGAGACGCCCCTCGACCTCGCGGGGTATCCCGTTGTCCTTGTCGACATGGCCGGGCTTCGCACGAGTGAAGACCCGGTGGAGCGCTTAGGTATAGAGCGCGCGCATTCGGAAGCTGCGGACGCCGATCTTAGGCTCCTGCTGTTTGATGGGGCTCACTGGCCTGAGGTCGATCCGACGACCGCGGCCTTCATGAATGATGAAAGCATCGTCGCCCTGAATAAGTCCGATCTGCTGCTACGAAACGATGATCATCGGATTGAGGGCCGTGAAACGCATCTCATCTCTTGTCACACCGGCGACGGCATCGAGAACCTGGTGACGACCTTGGGTGAGCGTGCCGCTCGAGCGATGGCACCTGGCGACCTGCCCGTGCTCACCCGACTACGCCATCGGCAGGCCTTGGCCGATGTCGTCGGCGCGCTTAAGCGGGTCCAGGACGCTGAGGCACTGCCAGAGTTGGCGCTGATCGCTGAAGATGTCCGCATGGCCATGCAGTCGATGGGACGGATCACTGGCAAGGTGAATGTCGAAAGCGTTCTTGATCAGATTTTTTCATCTTTCTGCATTGGCAAATAACAGCGTGCCCTCTTGAAGGACATGGAGAAGAATTCATCCAAAATGAAGGAAGAAAGCACTAGCGGATATCGTTCATTCCACGGATGATCAACGACGTCTTCGGCATTTTGGATAAAATTTGCCCAGTCGAGTAGTGCTATACACTACCGGCATAAGTGGTTGACCCATCCGAAAGACGACGTAAATAGCATGCAAAACCCTCCGGACTCCAATGTTGGGGCTCGAGGGCAATGTCGACGTTTTCGCCCGACCTTCAGGAGCAAGTCGTGGATGAATTTTTGGCGATGGGTGGCTATGGCGCCTATGTTTGGTCAGCCTATGGCATAACCCTGCTCTCATTGCTGCTGCTCTTCGCTTGGAGTTGGCATGGCGCGCGAGCGCGGGAGGCCGAGCTGGAGCAAGTGCGAAAGCTATCTCGGAGTGAACGCCGTGTTCCCTCCTCGGCAACGCTGCGTGAGCCCGAACTTGCGCGCAGCGCGCCCAAGACGACTGTGAACGATGCCAGCAGCGGAGCAAGCTGAGAGATGCGTCTTCGAAAACAACAAAGATTGGTTTTGACCGTTGTCGCTGTGCTTTTGCTGGGCGGCGCCACGATCTTGATGATGACCGCCCTGTCAGACAGCGTCGCCTTTTTTGCCACTCCCAGCGATATCGCTGAGGGTAAGGTTGACCCGGGCAAGAACTTCAGGATTGGCGGGCTGGTAGTCGATGGTAGCGTCGGGCGTCGTGACGACGGTGTCGTAACCTTCGCACTGACTGACCAGGCGAACAACGTCGAGGTGAGTTATCGAGGCATCCTCCCCGATCTTTTCCGCGAAGGGCAAGGGATCGTCGCGCAAGGCCGAATTGGTGACGATGGCACCTTTGTGGCAAGTGAAGTCCTGGCCAAACACGATGAGAACTATATGCCCGCTGAGGTCGCCGAAAGCTTGAAGCAAGCCGGCATGTGGAATGACGGCGATGGCCATGGCGTTGTGCCTGGAGCTGAGGCGTCGGAGATGGCGAAGTGATCACCGAACTCGGCCATTATGCTCTGGTGTTAGCTCTCGGGCTTTCCATTGTTCAAAGTACGCTTCCCTTCTGGGGCGCTTCACGAAATGACCCCCAGCTGATGGCCCTCGCGCCAAGCGCGGCCATTGGTCAGTTCATCTTTATGGTTCTGGCCTTCGCAGCGCTTGTTTATGCGTTCGCAGTCTCTGACTTTTCGGTCATCAATGTTGCGACCAACTCGCATTCATCAAAGCCGATGATTTTTAAAATTGCTGCGAGTTGGGGGAATCACGAAGGATCGATGGTCTTTTGGATCCTGATCCTCGCTTTCTACGGTGCTCTGGTCGCGATCTTCGGACGGAACTTACCGCCCGCCTTCAAGGCTCGAGTCCTTGGCGTGCAGGGACTGATCAGTGTCGGGTTTTTAACGTTCACGCTGTTCACCTCCAACCCATTTGAGCGCCTTATCCCGGCACCGATCGACGGCAATGGGTTTAACCCGCTGTTGCAGGATGTGGCGCTCGCCGCGCATCCGCCTATGCTTTATGCGGGCTATGTCGGTCTTTCGATGGCCTATGCCTTTGCCATCGCTGCTTTGATCGAAGGGCGTGTCGATGCGAGCTGGGCCCGATGGGTCCGTCCTTGGACGTTGCTCGCTTGGGTTTGCCTGACCTTCGGTATCGCTCTTGGCAGCTATTGGGCATACTATGAGCTGGGCTGGGGCGGCTGGTGGTTCTGGGATCCCGTCGAGAATGCGTCCTTCATGCCTTGGCTCGCAGCGACCGCTCTTCTCCATTCCGCGATTGTCGTTGAAAAGCGGGGTTCGCTCAAAAGCTGGACGATCCTCCTTGCGATCCTGGCGTTCTCCTTGTCCCTTCTTGGCACCTTCCTGGTGCGTTCCGGTGTCCTGACCTCGGTTCATGCCTTTGCCGTTGACCCAGCACGCGGCGTCTACATCCTCGGGCTTCTCATCGTTGCCATCGGTGGTTCGCTTGTTCTCTATGCCTGGCGGGCGCCTGAACTCAAGAGCGGTGGGATGTTTGCACCGATTTCGCGCGAGGGTGCTTTGCTGCTGAACAATCTCCTCCTCGCGACGTCGTGCGCTACCGTGCTTCTCGGTACGCTCTATCCTCTAATTCTCGAAACGATCAACGGCCAAAAGATTTCTGTCGGCCCGCCCTACTTCAACGCGACATTCGGGCCGTTGATGATTCCGCTTCTCATCGTCGTGCCGATCGGCTCGATGATCGCATGGAAGCGCGGTGATCTCATGGGGGTGCTCAGTCGGCTCAAAGCGGCGATCGCCATAACGCTCGTGATTGTGATCGGCCATTTGCTTTGGACTCAAGGCAAGGGAGCCCTTGCGGTGATAGCACTGGGCATCGCCTGGTGGGTGATTTTCGGTTCGTTGGTTGAACTGGCTGATCGCGTCCAGCTGTTTAGGGTTCCCTTTGCGCGCAGTCTTGCCCGAGCCAAAGGTCTGCCCCTCTCCGCCTATGCCATGGCGATCGCTCATATGGGGCTGGGGGTAATGATGGTCGGCGTCGTCGGGTCGAGTGCCTGGCAGTCCGAACGCATTTTGGTGATGAAGCCAGGTGATACCATCGACCTCGCAGGCTATGACTTCAGGCTTAATGATGTCAGCGAGTATCAAGGACCGAACTATATCGGGCGTCGTGCAAGCATTGTTGTCACCGATGAGGGCGATCAGGTCGCGGTTCTCCAGCCGGAAATGCGTTTTTACACCGTGGAGCGACAGCCGACGTCTGAAGCCGGCATTCACAGCAATATGTTCCGCGATCTCTACGGCGTTCTCGCTGATCCACCCGAGGGCCAAACCGCTGCGGAAGCCGGCTACACCGTGCGCATTTATCATAATCCGCTCGTGACGTGGATTTGGGGTGGTGTGGTCATGATGGGCTTGGCTGGCACGATTTCTTTGGCTGACCGCCGTCATCGTGTCGGTGCCCCGACGACGGCGAAGGCGAAGCGTGACAAGACGGGTCGTGCGACAGCCGGAGCGGCAGCATGAGTGATACCGCCAAATCAGTCGACCCTGACGGGACCGGCACGCCAACGGCTTCAGCCAGCAAGGGGACCTATGGCCGTCTTGGGTATCTCTTGCCGGTTGTTGTTTTCGTGGTGATCGGCCTTGGCCTTGGGATCGGTCTAACCCGTGATCCGAGCACCTTGCCCTCAGCTTTGATTGACAAGCCTGTTCCCGAGTTTGATCTGCCGGCCCTTGAGGCAGCGGGCATCGACAAGCCAGGCCTTAAAAGCGCGGATCTCCAAGGCAAGGTGCAATTGGTTAACGTGTTTGCGTCCTGGTGCGGGCCCTGCAGGATCGAGCACCCGTTCCTGATGCGCATGGCCCGTGAAGGCGTGATCCTTCAGGGTTTTAACTACAAGGATAACCCTGAGGATGCCGCACATTTCCTCAGCGAGCTCGGTGATCCCTATGAACGGATCGGCGCGGACCGCAATGGGCGAGCCGGTATCGAGTGGGGTGTCTATGGCGTGCCTGAAACCTTCGTGATTGATGCGGAGGGCAAGATCCGCCACAAGCATGTCGGACCCATAACGACGAATGGTCAAGTTCAAGAAATTATGTCGGTCATTGAGGATCTAAAGCCATGAGACAGAAGATTGTCTGTCTCTATGCCGTCGTCATGCTGGCAGCGCTTGGCGCGGTCATGCCGCACAGTGAGGTCCTTGTTCAAAGCGCTTTAGCTGTGACCAGCCCGGATGAGGTCTTGGAAGATCCGGAACTGGAGCGACGAGCGCGATCCTTGTCGAAGGAACTCCGTTGTCTTGTCTGCCAAAACCAGTCGATCGATGATTCGAATGCCGATCTCGCTCGCGATCTGCGGCAGCTAGTGCGCGAGCGCCTGCTTGCTGGCGACACCGATGAGGAAATTCTTGCCTTCGCCACCGAACGCTACGGCGATTTCGTCCTGCTTCGCCCACCGATGAAGCCATCGACCTGGCTTCTCTGGTATGGCCCTGTCGCCATCTTTGTGTTGGCCGGCATCGCTGTTTTCTTTTATGTCCGACGCCGTCGGAATGAACCCCTTGAAGCGCCGGTAAACAGCCTGTCCGCCGATGAGCAGGCAAGGCTCGATCGACTGCTTGAACGACAGGGCGCCGATCCGAGATGACCGCACTTCTTCCTTTTCTATTCCTGACGGCGATCGCCGTTTCGCTGCTGGCGCTTCCCTTCCTTCGCCGTAGGGCCGTGCCCAAGCGAGAGGCGTTTGACCTCAATGTCTATCGTGACCAGCTGGGCGAGTTGGAACGTGATCTCGAGCGCGGGATCATCGATGATGAGGCGGCGCGTGGCGCCCGACTTGAAATTGAGCGCCGTATCCTGGCGATTGCCGATCAGGGCGATGCCGCCGACTCCGTTTGGAACGGCATTTCTACGGTCAGATTGGCGGTCACAGCGGCGTTGATATTCGTGGTCCCGGTTGCATCCGCTCTTCTCTATCTGCAAATCGGAGAGCCCGCGGTTCGGGATCAACCCATCACCTCTCGAACGATACCGCAACAGCCGTCCGGTGGTCGCGAAGTGGCGCTTGCTAACATTCAGCGCTTACAAGACCGGGTCGACTCGGCGCCGGACGATACCGCCCTTTGGGTCGAACTCGCGCGAACGCAACTGCAGGCCGGTCTTTATGGCGATGCAGCAGGGTCCTACAACAAAGCGATCGAGCTTACCGGCAGTCCTATGCTCCGAATCGAAATGGGCGAAGCGATCGTGCAGGGGGCCGAGGGCCTGGTAACGCGCGGTGCTCTTGAACAGTTTCGAACGGCTCTTGAGAGCGTACCAAACGAGCCGCGTGCGCATTACTATATCGGTCTAGCGGCCACGCAAGAAGGTGATGTCGACAGCGCGGTCGATACTTGGCGCCATCTCTTGGCCATCAGCCCGAGTGACGCCCCATTCCGCTCTCAGATCGTTAGCTCGATTCGCGGTGTTCTCGAAGCGAATGGTCGCCCTGCTGATGCGATCATCGCGAGCCTTCCCGAAGGCACAGCCGCAACGGGTGGCAATGCCGGTCCTCATGCCGAAAACGAGCAGATCCGTTCGATGGTTGAGGGCCTCGCCGCCCGTCTCGAGAGCGAGCCGGATGATGTCGAGGGTTGGTTGATGCTCGGCCGATCGCGCATGGTCTTGGACGAGCCGGACTTGGCGAAGGCAGCATTTGAGCGGGCTCGCGCACTTGCTCCCGACAATCCTGATGTTTTGCTTGGCTATGCTGCAAGCCTCCTTGAGCCGAGTGAGACGCCTGGCGGCGATCCGGTGGTCGGCGACGAGGCGATCGCGATCTATCAACAATTAGTCGAGCTTACGCCAGACGATCCTGAACCTCGCTGGCTACTCGGGTTGTCCGCAGCGCAGTCGGGCGACAAGGAGGGGGCGATCGCTCATTGGCGGGATCTGTTGAGCCTGCTCGAGGATGGAACCGACGATTACGGCATTGTTGAGGCGCGTATTGCCGCTCTTGAGACAGACGAGCCGGCGGCAGCCCTCGCCGCAGGTGTACCGACGCTTGCGCCGAATGGTTCGATGCAACGGCCCGCCGGTGGGCCGCAGCCGACGGCCGAAGATCGTGCCGCGATGGCTGCGCTATCGCCGGAAGATCGATCGGATCAAATTCGCGCCATGGTTGAGGGTTTGGCAGCACGCCTCGAAGACGATCCCTCCGACATCGAGGGGTGGCTGCGTCTTGCTCAATCCCGAACCGTTCTTGGCGAGCCCGACGCAGCGAAGGAAGCCTACGAGCGTGCGATGGAGCAGGCGCCTGACGACACTGATGTGCTTCGTGCCTATGCGGGAAGTTTACTCGGCGGACGGCATCCCGAGACGAATACGGCCTTGGTTGGCGCAGAAGCCGTCGATCTCTATCGAAGGATTGTTGCGATCGACCCCGATGACCCCGAGGCTCATTGGTACCTCGGTCTCGCTGCCGTCCAGCAAGGCACAATCGATGACGCAAAGTCCCATTGGCGTCGTGTGCTCGACGTTCTTGGGCCCGATCATCCCAACTACGCTGCCGTGCAGTCCAGCCTCGAACAGGTGGAGACCAAAACCCAATAGCATCTATCATCTGAAAGGCGATAAAGTCGCTGCTTTGGGCTCTGGTATACCAGGGAAAACTTCGCTAGAATCCTCGTATCTAAGGGGCATGGCGACCAAAACGTCGCCGACGTCCCTGGGGGCGACATGCGCAGTTGGGTTTGAGGCTGTTCCATGACCGACAAAATCACCTTTACCCTTGATGGCCGATCGGTTGAGGCTTCGGCCGGTGAAACGATCTGGCAGGTTGCCGAACGTGAGGGTGTTGAGATCCCTCATCTATGCTGGCTTCCGGAACCTGGCTATCGCGCTGACGGCAATTGCCGTGCTTGCATGGTCGAGGTTGAAGGGGAGCGGGCCCTGGCGGCATCCTGTATTCGTACGCCGACGGAAGGCATGGTGGTTCGCTCGGCCAGTGACCGCGCCAAGACAGCCAGAAAGATGGTGATCGAGCTCCTTATGGCCGATCAGCCCGACCGTGCCGTCGCTCATGATCCGACCTCCCGCCTTTGGGAGACGGGGGATGCTCTCGGGGTTAGCGCTAGTCGCTTCCCGAAACGGTCAGGGCCGCCGAGTGACACCAGTCATCCGGCCATGGCGGTCAATCTCGATGCCTGTATTCACTGCAATCTCTGTGTGCGCGCTTGTCGCGAGGTGCAAGTGAATGACGTGATTGGCATGGCTTATCGCAACAACGAGGCGAAAATCGTCTTTGACATGGACGACCCAATGGGTGCCTCGACCTGCGTTGCTTGCGGTGAGTGCGTGCAAGCCTGTCCGACCGGCGCTTTGATGCCGGCGACGATGGTGGATGAGCACCAGGTCGGCGATGTCCAGATTGATCGTCAAGTCGACAGTGTCTGTCCCTATTGCGGTGTCGGCTGTCAGATCACCTTTCACATTCGGGACGACGAAGTCCGTTATGTCAGTGGCCGAAATGGCCCTGCCAATGAAAATCGACTTTGCGTGAAAGGGCGCTTTGGCTTCGACTACATCTCACATCCGGATCGCTTGACCGTCCCGCTGATCCGAAAGGAAGGCGTAGCAAAACGGGTCGATGACGATATCGACCCCGCCAATCCCTGGACTCATTTTCGGGAAGCGACCTGGGACGAGGCTTTGGATCTCGCTGCAAAGGGACTTCGGGACATCAGGGACGGCCTTGGATCCAGCGCGCTCGCTGGCTTTGGGTCAGCGAAGGGGTCGAATGAGGAGGCCTATCTCGTCCAGAAACTCGTGCGCACTGGTTTTGGGACCAACAATGTCGACCATTGCACCCGGCTCTGCCATGCGTCCTCAGTCGCAGCCTTGATGGAGAATATCGGCTCGGGCGCGGTGACGGCACCGTTCACTGCGGTGAAGGATAGCGATGTTATCATCGTGATCGGTGCGAACCCGACCGAAAACCATCCGGTTGCCGCGACCTATTTCAAGCAAGCGGCGCGAGCCGGCAAGACGCTCATCGTCATGGACCCCCGAGGTCAGGCACTCAAGCGTCACGCTACCCACATGCTGCAGTTCAAGCCGGGCAGCGATGTCGCGATGCTGAATGCGATCATGCATGTAATTCTCGAAGAGGGGCTCTACGACAAGCAATACATACAGGCGCATACTGAAGGCTTCGAGGCGATGAAGAAACATCTCGAAGGCTTCGATCCCGCATCCATGGCTGCCGTTTGCGGCATCGATGTTGAGACGCTTCAGACCGTTGCCCGGAAATTCGCGACGGCACAGCGCAGCATTGTATTTTGGGGCATGGGCGTTTCCCAGCATGTGCACGGAACCGACAATGCACGCTGCCTGATTTCACTTGTGCTCATGACCGGCCAGGTTGGCCGGCCGGGAACAGGTCTGCACCCTCTTCGTGGCCAAAACAATGTGCAGGGCGCATCGGATGCCGGCCTCATTCCGATGGTCTTTCCGGATTATGGCGCTGTCGGCAATGACACCATTCGTCAGCGTTTTGAGGATCTTTGGGGTCAAAAGCTCGATCCTCATCCCGGCCTCACGGTCGTTGAAATCATGGATGCCGTGCATGACGGTGAGATCCGCGGCATGTACATTATGGGCGAGAACCCTGCGATGTCGGACCCCGATGCCGGCCATGCCCGGGCAGGACTCGCGAAGCTCGATCATCTTGTCGTTCAAGATCTGTTCTTAACCGAGACCGCGAAATATGCCGATATCGTCCTGCCGGCCTCGGCATGGGCGGAAAAGGACGGGACGGTCACAAACACCAATCGGCAAGTACAGCGCGGGCGCGCGGCGCTTCCGCTTCCCGGCGATGCGCGCCAGGATTGGTGGATTATTCAAGAGATCGCCAATCGCATCGGTCTTGATTGGCGCTATCAAAGTCCGGCCGATATTTTTGCTGAAATGAAGCAGGGCATGAACTCCCTTGATAACATCACCTGGGATCGGCTGACCGAGGAAGATGCCGTTACCTATCCCTGTGATGCGCCGGATCGTCCCGGTAACGAGATCGTCTTTGCCGAGAGTTTTCCGACGATGAGTGGTCGTGGCAAGTTCACGCCGGCAGAGGTCATCCCGCCCGACGAATTGCCGGATGAAGACTTTCCCATGGTGCTGACCACCGGCCGTCAGCTTGAGCATTGGCACACGGGGTCGATGACCAGACGTGCGAGCAAACTGGATGCGCTCGAACCCGAAGCGAATGCCAGTTTGAACCCCAAAGAGCTTCGTCGTCTTGGTGTGGCGCCGGGCGAACGCATCAAAGTCGAAACCCGACGTGGCTCGATCGAGCTGATGGCGCGGTCGGATCGGGCCGTTGCCGAAGGTATGATCTTTATTCCGTTTTGCTACGCTGAAGCAGCAGCCAATGTCCTTACCAATCCGCAACTTGATCCCTTCGGCAAGATTCCGGAGTTCAAGTTTTGTGCGGCGAAGGTGGAGAAGTCACAGCGCGTCGTCGCTGCCGAATAACCTGTGTTTGTCGATCAACTAAGAAACGTGGTGCTCCTGGCCAATTTTCTCAGTCTCAAAGGGACATGACGCGCCGTGATTGGTGCGTTATAGGAGAGTTTCGTTAGCCACGGCCGGGAACGGGGGAGGTGGTGCGTGGAGGACATTGTTGAGCTCTTGGCTTCGGTCGAGTTTTTTAAGGATCTCGATCAGGATCAGCTTTACGGAATTGCGAAACGCTGCCGCAGGGACAAGTATCGACGGCGCCAGACCATCTTCAGTTATGGAGACGTGTCGGCCGATGTTTACTTCATCAAGAGTGGACGGGTCGGGATCACGATTTTCTCGGAAACCGGAAAAGAGATCCTGTTTCGTCAGCTTGGCCCGGGTAACACCTTTGGCGTCATCTCGGCGATCGACCGCCTGCCGCGATCTGCTTCGGCCGTGAGCCTCTCCAATCTTGAGCTCTATCGGCTCACCGAGAGTGATATCTTGGCGATCATGCGCGAAATGCCCGATGTCGGCTTTCGGGTCATGCAGGACCTCGCATTTCTGGTTCGCTCGCTCTCCGAGCGCATCTTTGAATTCACGACCTATGGCGTGCGCAATCGAATCCAGGCCGAATTGCTCAGGCTGGCCAAGGCTAATGGCCACCGTGGTGGGGAGGTCATTAACATTTATCCGGCGCCGACCCATGCCGACATAGCTAGCCAGGTCAGTACCCACCGTGAGGCCGTAACCCGTGAATTCGGCCACCTGACCAACGAAGGCATTCTTGAAAAGCGCGGCCGCAATCTGATTATTCGTAACCTGGCGCGCTTGGAAGAAATGGTCGGCGAGTTCAACTAGGCCAAGTTGCGTGACGGTCGCCATGTTCTGAAAGGCATGGCGCCTTATCGGTCCTGCGTGGGGCCAGCCTCGGCGTCCTCGGAGAGGGCATTGCCAGCCTGGTTGCCGACATCGGTATAGAGTTCAATGAGCGGTTCGCGCAACGCAAGGCTGCCAACTAAGACCACAACGCTCACAAGGCCGGCGACCAATGCATACTGGATTGCAGAGTCACCCCGCTGATCACCAAGAAGACCGTGAAGAGATTTCATCGTCAATCTTCGCCTCCAGCAATTCTGCTGAAGAACATAGTATATTTTCATTAAATTGTCAAATAAAAAGACTGATAACATCAATTTAGTATTAATGTTAATTTGTGTTTACCAATGATACGCAATTTCTATTATTGAATTTTTCCTTGTCTATTTGATGTCGGGAATGTGAGACTTTTGGTTAATGGCCTTCCGTCGCCTTTTGATCCTGTTGGGTCTTGTCCTTGTCGATCCTGACGAGATCCCATTGGCCGAGGGACCAGCTGGCGCTATGCTTGGCAAAAGCGTTACGGCTTTTCGCGATCAGGGGACCGCGCATGACACTCGTCGAACCAACTCATAATCTCTCGCTGGAAGAACTCGATCGTCAAAGTGTCTTCCATCCGTACACGGCCCTCGCCGACCATCTCGAAAAGGGCGTGCGTGTCATCAGTGAAGGCAGCGGCGTTTGGGTTGCTGACCCTAACGGCAAGCGTTACCTGGATGCCGTCGCCGGTCTCTGGTGTGTCAATATCGGCTATGGCAGGTCCGAAGTCGCCGACGCCATTCATGAGCAAGCCAAGAAGCTTGCCTACTTCCACTCCTTTTCCTCCATGGGTACCGAACCGTCGATCCGACTTGCCGATCGACTATTGCGTCTTGCTCCTGATGGCATGAGCAAGGTGTTGTTTGGCAATACCGGTTCAGATGCCAACGATACCAACGTCAAACTGATCTGGTATTACAATCACCTTCGCGGCAAGCCAGGCAAGGTGAAGCTGATTGCCCGAGACAAGGGCTATCACGGTGTAACCGTCGCATCGGCCAGCTTAACCGGCCTTCCGCTCCTGCACAAAGCCTTCAACCTACCCATTCCTGAAGTTCGCCATGTTTCCTGTCCGGATCCCTACAGGGTGAAACCTGAAGGCCTGTCCGAGCGCGACTTTTCGAAACAACTCGCCAAAGAACTTGACGAAACCATCGAGCACGAAGGACCGGACACGGTTGCGGCCTTCTTTGCCGAGCCGGTTATGGGGGCCGGGGGAGTCCATGTGCCGCCGGAGGGGTATTTCGATGAGATTCAGCCGGTCCTTGCAAAGCACGACGTACTCTTCGTTGCGGATGAGGTCATTTGCGGCTTTGGTCGCCTAGGCCACTGGTTTGGCTCCAACCTTTACAATATCAAGCCCGATCTGATCACAACCGCGAAGGGTCTGACCAGCGGCTATATCCCGATGTCTGCCAGCCTGGTGGGTGACAAGATCTGGAATGTGTTGATCGATACCTCGAAGGATATCGGACCCTTCGGTCATGGATACACCTATGGCGGACACCCGGTCGCCGCCGCCGCTGCCATGGCGAATCTGGACATCTTTGAGCGTGATGATCTCGTCTCCAATGCGGCGACTGTGGGGAGTCATCTCCAGGCCTCTATGCGTGAAGCCTTTGCTGACCATCCCCTGGTGGGCCATGTGCGCGGAGTCGGTCTGATTCTTGGTATCGAGTTTGTCGCTGACAAAGGCAGCAAGCGACCGTTCGAAGGAGCTGCGAAAATCGCGCCCAAGGTGTCGCAAGCCGCCCATGCTCGCGGGTTATTAGCGCGTCCACTCCCCGGCGGGGATATCATCGCACTGTCGCCGCCGCTATCAATCACCAAGGAAGAAGTCGATGTCGTCACCGAGCGTCTCAGGGATGCTCTTGATGAGGTCGCGAAAGGCGACTAGCGCCGAGTCATCACGGCTTCGAATGAAGAAAAAAGAAGAGGAGAGGGGTTATCATGAACCCGCTTGGCGTTCACGCGCTGGTTTTTGTCAGCGGTTGGAGTCAGGACGAAGCGGCGCGTGCCATCGATCGCGCGGCGGCCTGCGGATTTGAGTATCTCGAAATTCCGTTGATCGATCCGAAAGCGATTGATGTCGAACAAACGCGGCGCGCCTTGGTCGGCGCTGGCATCAAGCCGATGACCTCTCTCGGCTTAGGCTTTGACAACGATATCTCCAGCGATGATCTGGCCAAGGTCAAGCGAGGCGATGCCCTCCTGCATGACGCCTTAGCGGTTGCCCGCGATCTTGGTTCGACAATGCTCAGTGGCGTGCTCTATTCGGCGTTAGGCAAATATCCCGAAGCGCCGAGTGAGGCTGGACGCTGGAATTGCGTGCAAGCGCTTGGTCGTCTTGCCGAGGAGGCGCTCGCCTCAGATATCACGATTGGGATCGAGCCGGTCAATCGTTACGAAAGCAATCTCATCAACACCGGAGATGATGCGCTCAAGCTGATTCAGACGATCGGTGCTGACAATATGGTTGTCCATCTCGACAGCTATCACATGAACATCGAGGAAGGCGCTCCAGATGCCTTGATTCAGCGTCTCGGTGATCGTCTCGGCTATGTCCACATCAATGAGAGCCACCGTGGCTATCTTGGCACGGGTAGCATCGACTTTTGTGCCCTCTTTCGCGCGCTTGCCCAGCATGACTATCGAGGCGTGATTACCTTCGAAGCCTTCTCCGCCGGTATTGGCGACCCCAAGCTCAATGCGGACCTCGCCGTTTGGAGGCCGCTTTGGCGGGATCCGGAAAGCCTGGCCCGTCATGCCCGGGACTTCATGCTGAACGAACTACAGCGTTCCCGCGTTCGATCTGAGTCCGTGTCACCAGTGGCCGAGAAGCAAAAGGAAGAGGCGCCGCCGGCCGTCGACCTCAAGCCCGAACTTGAGATGCGGTCTCAGCCTCCAAGCCAACGGAATTTTGGCTGGTCCCGCCGTCGCTCGTAGGTCATGCCGTGCCCGGCGCCATCATGCGATTCGACATAAAATTCACAAAGAGGGTATGGAATAGGGACAAAATTACATAAAGTTAATGATGAGACGGTCAAAAAATAACGTCTAGGGGGGCAGCATGGAACTTCTTATTAGCCTCATCAGTGGTGCGCTCGGGGGCAATATCGCGGGCGCCGTTTTAAAGAATTTTAGCCTCGGCCCGCTGCTCAATGCGGTGGTTGGGGTCGTCGGTGGTGGGCTTGGTAGCCAGCTCTTGGGCCTTGGCGGTCCGATGACCGGGGCCGAAGGTGGTTTTGATATCGGCGCGCTGATCGGCAATGTTGCCGGCTCTGGTGTCGGCGGCGGCATCTTGATGGTGATCGTTGGTATCATCAAATCGATGATCAACAAGTCCTAACGACGTGTACCACGACAAAGAGGGGCGCGGCTAAGACGGCCCTCTTTGTCCAAACGTGCTCCACCGATCTTGCGAAAAACGCCTCAGCTAGCGTCCGGCAGAGGATGGCCAGGCATTAACTCATAGGGATGGACCCAGCCTGGTAAGGCTTGGATGCGATTTAGCCAGGCGCCAATCGCTGGGTAATCATCCCAAGTGACGTCAAATTCTGTCGGCCAAAAGAGATAGCCGACGAGCGAGATGTCAGCGATGGTCGGTCGGCTCGAAGCGACGTAGTCACGATCGGCGAGATGGCCATCAAGAACCTTGAGTGCGCTCCGCAGCCGTCCCTTGAGAAACTCTGTCACGGGAGTCTCACCAGTCTTCGCAAAGCGCAACAAGAACCGGTAGGTCGCGATGTTGTTGGTGAGCTTGTGATTATCGAACAAAATCCAACGCCAAATTTCTCGCCTTTCATCACCATCGGCGGCGCCGAATTGACCGTGACGTTCGGCGAGATAATCGAGAATGATTCCGGATTGGGTCAACAATCGACCTTGATGATCGAGCACTGGGACTTCGCCCATCGGATTCATGGCACGGAAGGCCTTACTGCGTGTCTCACCGTTGAAAAAGTCAACGAAACGTGGCTCCCAATCAGCGCCACAAAGGCTGAGCATGAGTGCAGGTTTATAGGCGTTGCCGGATTGGGCAAAACAGTAGAGTTGATAGTCGGCCACCAGGACGTCTCCGCTACGAATTTGAAAGACATGGATGTGATCAAACCGCTTTATGTTAGGCGAAGCTTAGCCAGTTAGCCAAACATCGCGCTCGAGGTTCGATAAGCTCGAGCCTGCTGGCGCCGTGATTGGCTCCGCAATTGGCGTGACAGGGCTGATCGACATCCGGGCCACCAGAGATCACGGTGGATCGTTGTGTCCTGGACGGTGGGCTAAGCTTTGATGCGTCGTTCAACGATGACCGCCCGCGAGGCGCGCGCCAAGCGTTGCAGGAGCGCTCGGCGTCTAGCTCGGATTGACGAATTCTGGCTCGGCAAGGGCGATCCCCGGTTCGGCCTGAAGGGCCGCAGCCGTCGCGAGTGGGTTTTTAGAGCCTGACGTAATGCTGACGAGATAGCTACCTTGACCTCGATGCTCGACCGCCTGGAGCCGGTAGCGGGCCAGGATGGCTTGTTGTTCATGGCCGGCAAGATCGAGATCGAACTGAAGCTCGACATGGCCGCTCGGGACCATCAATGTCGCTTGTCCTTTGACGAAGAAGACATGGCTTGCTGCCGCCACGGATGGCTGGGCGCGCAACCAATCAAGATCCTGATCGAGGCCGGTTGCTGACGGGCGAAGCTCAACCACCTCAAAGGCGCCGATGGTCTGACGATGGTCTGACCCTTTGGTCATCGCGATTCGGTCGACGTCGGCTTGCATGCGCACGGCCATCCCGGCACGGGCCCGAACCGCCACTAACTTCGTGCTCTTCTCGAAGATCACCTCTCGATTTTGGTAGCGCAACGTAATGCTGTCGGCCATGGGGGTGTTTTCCTCATCCGATGCTGCCAAAGTTCGCTACGAGGCTCTAGCTTTGCATCGTTGCTTATGTCGTTGAGTCAATGAGAACGAAGTTGTGTCGGGCTGACTGTCCAATGTGAGTTTTAATCGAGCAAATGCCTGGTCTGACCTAACTGAATTGATTTAAATGCCACCGAATGATTCGAACATTTTTAATAAATTAGACCTGAGCCGTCCGTCCATCAAGCCAGGCCTTGGTAAGACGGGGCGGTCAGATCGACGATTGAGCGTTCTGGCTTGTGCGGCTTTAACCCTGGAGATCACATCCGAGAAAATGTCGATCTGTGGCTTTGCACGCCTCAAGGACGCTATAGGTTCCCGCCGCTGGATCGATAACCATATCACCGGGATTGGTGAGGCAGTCGATCAAGCGGGATTGAAGGCCAACCGGCTTAGCATGACCGCCCCGCTGTGCGAGTTTCTCGTTCCAAACATCAGGTATGTCATGTGCCTTCCAAACGCCTTTGGCACGGAGAGGCTTTTTCTGCAGCACCAGCAGATACTCGCTTGTGCGGCGCGTGCGATAGCCCATGCCAATGCGCATCTTATTCCAGACAATGAGGTCAACGATCTCGAGGTCGGTCGACCCAATCCAGGATGAAACGCCTGTGCACAGGTGATATTTGTCAAGCCAGAGGAGGAGATGGCCACTGCCGATGAGGACACGATCGATCGCCGTAATGAAGTGGCCTATCAGTTCGTCGTCCATCTGTTCCAGCCGAGCACGATCTTTTTGCCGTTGGCCCTCATTGCCGTATTTCTGACGATCGAGGACCCCTCGATATTGCGGATCAAAGATACAAAGCGGAAAGGACGTCGCCTGAAGACTCTGCAAGAAGATGAGGCCGTCGGATTGATTGCGCACATCTGGTTTGAAACTAGGTGGTAGATCAAGCGTCGGCTGCTGAAGCTGCCGCTCGCGGCTAAAGACGTTTTTCTTGGACTGTGCCTGTTCCAGACCGTCAGAACCGAGCATGCCGGCCTCCTTCCAACTCAACCTTACGCAACCGATAGCCTTCCAGGCATCATCCGTCACGGCCGATGTTCCATCTATCCACATCTTTTTTGTCGGGTATCGGTGACAAACGCACTGTGCTTCGATGCTGAAACCAGCGAAGGAGGATGAGGAATGTCCAACGACCAACAGACCATTGGGTTCATTGGGCTTGGCTTGATGGGGCAAGCCTTTACGAAACGCCTTGCCACTTCTGGCCACCGGGTCATGGGATTCGACCGGGTCCCAGAAAAAGTCGGTCAAGCCGGGGCCCATGGCGTCATCCCAGCGACGACGGCGGCCGACGTGACGACATCATCGGCGATCGTCCATATCTGCGTTATGACGCAAAAGGACTTGGAAGCGGCCGTCTTTGGTGACGACGGGATTGCTGCCGGCGCGTCGGCCGGCAAGATCCTGATCGACCACTCGACCACGCCCGTTGAGGTGACCAAGGCGTTCGCCGAACGTCTCGAACGGGAGACCGGCATGGTTTGGGTTGATGCGCCGATCTCTGGCGGTCCGCCCGCTGCAGCAGCGGGTAAGCTTGCGATCATGGTTGGCGGCAGTGACGACGTGGTCGCTCGGGTTCTACCCCATCTCGCCGATCTAGGAGACGCCACGCATATGGGACCGATTGGCAGCGGCCAGGTCACGAAAATGGTCAATCAGGTGTTTGTCTTGAACGGGTTCGCGATCCTCGCCGAAGCCTTGGCATTAGCCGAAGCAGGCGGTGTTGACGCCGCGAAAATCCCAGACGCTCTTGGCAGTGGCTATGCCGGCTCTGCCATGTTGCAAAAGGTCTGGCCCCGCATGCTTGATCGAGATTTTGCACCCGCTGGATATCTCTTTCAGTGCATGAAGGACTTGGATTTGATGCATGATATGGCGCGCGACCTTAAGGTGCCGATCCCGATGTCCAGTCAAACGGCGGCACTCTTCCGCGTGATGATGAGTAAGGGCCATGGCGACTTGGATGCCATCGCTCTGCTGAAACTCTATGATCGGAATGAGGACGTCTGATCGCCCACCAGTCCTCGACCCCTCCGGCAGTTGCCTCGGATGGGAGTTTACATTGGTATCAGGGGGGCATCAGGGGCTCTTGATCGAGCTCTCGATATCGGGCCGCCTATTAAGCCAGTCTGTCAGCTAACGCCAGACAGGCTCGCGTGATGGCAGCTGGGCGTTCCATCGTGACGAGATGACCGATATCGGAAATGTCGATGGTTTCTGCCATAGGCAGCCGCTTGGTGAGCTCGGCGACATCAGCAGCATTGTAGAAAACATGGTCCTGAAGGCCACTCAGGACGGTCACCGGTATGGTCAGGTCTTCATATGCGAGGTTCCAGTCGGCACCGATCCCAGCTGCCAACAGCCTCGCGGCGCCACATTGTGGATCGAGGGGCTCGTAGGGCTCGTCCTTCAAAAAGTTGTCGCTGTTGGCGGCTTGCCAGGCTGGGCCGGTTAGATGCGGTAACATCAGATCTTGGATCAATCGACCGCCACCAACAACGGCCGCGCGATGGGCAGCGCGGTTGGTCCAGTCGAGCTTGGGGCCTGGTTTCCTAAGGGTATTGATAAGGAGCAGGCCCTTGCAGGGCGCATCACTGAGATGCGCCTTCGCCGCGAAAAGTCCGCCGATCGACAGGCCAACAAAAACGGGGTTGCGAGGCATCGCATCCTTGAGGAGGGCCACGGCGTCTTGAACGATGCCGTCAGCCGTAATCACCTCTGGACTGCTGAAGGTGCTATCCTTTTGCCCGCGGAAATTCCAGATCAGCGTGCCGTGCCCCGCTTCGCGAAGGGCCGGGCCGATTTCGGCCTCCCACGCACTGGTATCGCCTGTCAGAGCGTTAAAAAAAACGAAGGTTGCGCCATCGGTCTCGCGAGGCTCTTGGTACTCGAAGAAGAGCGTGTTGTTATCGTTGATCTGAAAAGTCGCCATACCCGTTCCCCCCTTTTACCATTATCACGCGTCATCGGGCGCAACAGTCCGACGGCAATTGCCGAGTTTGAAAAGCCAGGCCTTTCGTTGACGTTCCTCCACCGCTATAACGCTTGGCAGCATCGTGCAAGATGACAATTAACATGGATGGCAATCATGGCTGAGCTGGCGACCAACGGTACGCGTGCGGCAAGCGATCGGCAAAAGGCACTCGACGCTGCGATCGGGCAAATCGAGCGCTCTTTCGGCAAGGGCTCGGTCATGAAGCTGGGTGCGAGGGGCACCGCCGTCGACATTGAGGCGGTCTCCACCGGTTCCCTTGGCCTTGACTTGGCGCTGGGCATTGGCGGTTTGCCCAAGGGACGGATTGTTGAGATTTATGGACCAGAAAGCTCGGGTAAAACCACCCTTACCCTCCATTGCATTGCAGAAGCCCAAAAGAAAGGCGGTGTTTGCGCCTTTGTCGATGCCGAGCATGCCCTCGATCCAGGCTACGCGAGAAAACTTGGCGTCGACATCGACGAGCTTCTGATTTCTCAGCCTGACACGGGTGAGCAGTCTTTGGAGATCGCTGACACGCTGGTGCGGTCGGGCGCCGTCGACGTTGTGGTGATCGATAGCGTCGCCGCGCTGGTGCCCAAGGCCGAGCTTGAGGGTGAGATGGGTGACAGCCATGTCGGCCTGCAGGCACGTCTGATGAGCCAGGCGCTTCGAAAATTGACGGGTAGCATCAACCGTTCGAATTGCATGGTGATCTTTACCAACCAGATCCGCCTCAAGATCGGCGTGATGTTCGGTAACCCCGAGACGACCACCGGTGGCAATGCTCTCAAATTCTACGCCTCCGTGCGCCTTGATATTCGCCGGATCGGCCAGATCAAGGACAAAGACGAGGTGGTTGGCAACCAGACCCGTGTCAAAGTGGTCAAAAATAAGGTCTCACCACCATTTCGCGTCGTCGAATTCGACATCATGTATGGCGAGGGCATCTCGAAGATGGGCGAGCTCTTGGATCTCGGCGTTAAGGCCGATCTGGTCGAGAAATCAGGATCCTGGTTTTCATACAATAGCCAGCGTATTGGCCAGGGACGGGAAAATGCCAAGAATTTCCTCCGAGATCATCCCGAGATTGCCAATGAGATCGAAACGAAGATTCGCGTGCAAGCTGGACTTGGTGGCGAGGAGGGGCCCGGTATTGATCTCCTCGACGAGGGGGAGCCGGTTGGGATGGATGACGCCTAGCGCATCCTAAGTCTCCCGCTCCCACGCCGATCACGCCTCGGTCTTTTGACCCCGAGGCTAGCTCTTGAAGACGGCACACCACGGGTCGCTTCTTGGTGGCGAAGCCGAGATGTATTTTGTTGAACCCTCGCCCTTCATCTGATGACGAGGGCCTAGAGCCAGGCGTTGCTGATGTGGCTTTGGTCCCAAACGGCGGAATCGTCCACTGTCTCATCCTGTCCCGGGATAGCGTCGCCTTGACGTTGCTGCGCAAAATTTTTGGAATCGGGGCTTGGCGTCTTTGTTGCGAGCGTCAACGATGACAATACCTTCGGCGGCACGATCATCGCCAGAGACCGTGGGGCCGAGCGTTCACCTCAAGCGGGCATCGAAGATAACGTACCGCCTGCTACATTTCCGATCGATAGAGGAGCGCGCTTTATACAACGCCGTGCCTTTATCGATGCGGGCAGGGCTCAAGGACGCAGGAGGCGACGTGGCGACCTTGCCCTTTTTTTTTATTTTGTCCGATAAGGGAGGCGTAGGTGGAAAAAATTGCCCTCATTGGCAGTGGGTTGGTCGGCCAAGCCTGGGCGATCGTCTTCGCCCGGGCAGGCCATGAGGTTGCCCTCTACGATGCCTCACCGATGACGCTTGAGCAGGCTGAAGTCACCATCGCGTCAAGGCTCAATGATCTCACGCGTTTCAAGCTGATTGACGACCCAGACAGTGTGCTTGGTCGCATCAGCTACGCGATAAAGACCAGTGATGCCGTGGCAGGCGCTCGCTATATTCAGGAAAGCGTGCCGGAACGGCTTGAGGTGAAACGCGAGGTCTATAAGGACCTGGATCGAGTTGTGGGCGACGATACGATTATCGGCAGTTCAACATCCGGCATCCCAGCGTCTGCCTTCACCGAGAGTCTTGCCTGTCGTGCCCGCTGTCTGGTTGCCCATCCTATTAATCCACCATCGGTGACGCCCTTGGTGGAGCTTTGCCCAGCTCCCTGGACCGATGCCACGGCCATGGATTACGTTTTTGAGTTGATGACCAGGGTTGGTCAATCGCCGATCCGCCTCAAGAAAGAAACCCCAGGATTTGTCGCCAATCGGCTGCAGGGCGCCTTGTTGTCCATGGCGCTGCGCTTGGTCGAAGACGGGGTTTGTACGGCTGAGGAGGTCGATATCGCGATCCGTGACGGCATCGGACGGCGTTGGTCCTTTATTGGGCCCTTTGAAACCATCGATCTCAATGCCCCAGGCGGCATTGCCGACTATATCGATCGTTATGGCCCTCTTTATGAAGAGATCGAGCGTTCAACCATCGCACCCCTTGATTGGTCCCCGGCACTCGCACGCCGGCTCGAAGCCGAGCGACGCGAACGTCTGCCTGCCGATCGTCTATCCGAACGCTCGGAGTGGCGCGATCGTCGGTTGATGGCCCTTGCTGGGCATAACCGAGCTGCCGATGAGAAGATTGGCAAATAGCGTGAGAGGCCGACCGTTCGTACCCTAAAGCGCGGCTCGTCTCCCGCCGCTATCGCGCCTTGGTGGTCGTCCTTGGATAAGGCGCGCGCGTCGTATGGCCGAACCACCGGCGTTCTTGATCCTACATCCTGATCTCGCCTTTGCCCCTCCAACATCGGTGGTATGAGAGCGTCGTTCAATTGCCGAAATCGACGAGGCGTGCAGCGTGAGACTTTGGCTCTGTATCACGATCGACCTTGCCGGCGTTACGCGTCGTCGCCTGACAATCGAGCTGATGATGATCGAGGACGCGCCGCGGGCGCCTGAAGAATCGGCTGTCAAGGGAGATCATGAAACGATGCTTTTTGGGCAAATATTAGGAATTATCGTTGAGAAGACAGCGTAAATTTTTATGAAAATTACTTTGCCATCTTTGTTGATGAGTTAATTTTGTCACTAATTCAATGAGAATAAGAATAATACGTGAAGGCGGCAAAAAACGCCGCAAGGATTGTTGACTTCGTTCATCAAATCGCATTATGTTGCTGCTCCGTTCACCACAGTGATGCAGCGCTTGGGAGGACGAGCTCTGCTATGCGAGCCGGGCGGGAGAATAAGCTGGCAACTCGGATCACGGTCACAGTCGACGAGCAGGATCACGCGCAGTTGACAAAACTGGCCGAACAATACCGTGTATCTCTCGCCTGGCTCGTGCGCTACGCGGTCAGTGATATGCTTGACCGTCATCAGCAGGATCAGTTGCAACTCCCGCTCGATCTAACCGGCCCTCGGCGCTAGGCAGGTCATACCCGGAGATTGGCGCGACATGTCTCATCCATGTCGACCGAGCCATGACCCGGGTTGCGCATGTTGCGCACCCATCACCTCGTAAGCTGCTATGGCCTCAGCCGTTCGTTGCGCTGTTGAGCTAGCAGGATAGATCGTAGCCGAACCATCGCATCGAGAGTTCGGCGATGGTGCCATCATCGCGGGCTGCTTCGATCGCTTGATTCACTTGCGTACGAAGGTCGCCGTCGCGCTTGCGGAATGCGGCGCCAATGCCTCGTCCAAAGACATCCCCCATCAAGTCGGGACCAATCAGGACAAGATCCAGGCTCGATTCGCCTTCCATGGTCCGCTCCCAATAGCCCCTTGACGAAAGCGCGGCGTCTATCTGTCCTGCGTCGAGGTCACGCGCTAAATTTTCGATGGTGTCAAAATAGCGAATCTCAACGAGATCGTGAAAATATCGCTGCACAAAGTCTGCATGATCGGTCGCAATTTGGACGCCAACGGTGGTACCGGCGAGCGCTTGGCGCAAGGAATTGATGGCGGTTTGGGCTAGCGGTGTCACCCCCGTCAGATTGATGCGCGATATCGGTGAAATCGTTCCGGCCAGTGCATTGTCGGATTTTGCTGCAAAGACGGCGACCTCAGCGGCATAACAAGTCGAGAAGTCCACAAGTTTTTCGCGCTCACTGGTGATTTCGATGCCTGCCATGACCACGTCGAACTTACCTGTCGCGAGGGCTGGCAGGATGCCGTCCCAGCGCTGACTGACGATGGCGCAGGTCGCTCCCAAGCGTTGGCAGAGATCTTCCGCAAGATCGATTTCAAACCCTTCGAATTGACCATTGTCGGTTTTTGCGTTCCAGGGAGGATAGAGCCCATCGGTGCCAATCTTGATGTTGGACCAGTCGGCCAAGGCGCTTGTGATCGAGGACATCACGATGATGAGGGCAACACAAAGGAGAGGCATGACAGGTTCCGAACCAAAAACGCGATTAGGCTCTTTTCTCGACGGAAGCTCGCGCTTGTCAAGTCACGTGGAATCTGACGGTGGCCAATTCATGATGTCGCAGGCTACACTCACGGCTCCATTGGCCCTTTATCGACCAAGTGGGAAGAGATTGATGGCGCGACCCAAAAGCGTTCTCGTCGGCGAAGTCGGCCCGCGGGACGGCTTGCAGATTGAGCGGGATTTTATCCCGACGTCGACCAAGATCGAGTTGATCGACGGCTTGATCGACGCTGGCGTCAAAGAGATTGAATATTCCTCTTTCGTCTCACCGCGCGCGGTGCCACAGCTCGCCGATGCAGCGGAGGTTCTTGCGGGGTTAACCCGTTCCAAACCGGTCCACCTGGTCGCTTTGGTGCCGAATGCCAAAGGAGCGGAGCGGGCGGTTGAGGCCGGAGTCGATGAGCTTCGGGTCTTCGTTTCGTCATCGGAGAGCCATAACCAAAAGAACGTCAACCGTAGCGTCGAGGACTCGCTCGTTGGCTTCGAGAACGTCCTTCGCATTGCCCATCAATCGGGGACGCCGGTAAGTGGCGCGATCGCCACCTCCTTTGGCTGCCCGTTCGAAGGTGATGTGCCCGTCGAGCAGGTTGGTAGGATTGCCAAGCGGTTTGCTGATCTCGGCATGGTCGGTGTCGGTCTCGGCGACACCACCGGCATGGCGACACCACTCCTGGTCGCTGAGCGTTGCAATCATCTTAAGACCGTCGTCCCTGATCTCCCGATTACCCTACATTTTCACAATACCCGCGGGATCGGACTTGCGAATGTCATGGCTGGCTTGGACGAGGGTATTGATCGCTACGAAAGTTCGTTCGCCGGGCTTGGCGGTTGTCCTTTCGCGCCGGGCGCGACCGGCAATATCTGCACCGAGGATCTGGTTTTTCTTCTGCATGAACTCGGTATCGAGACGGGCATCGATCTTGAAAAGCTCTGCGCGGTTGCGCGACGTGTCGAAGATGTGGTCGGCCGGACACTGCCAGGGCAGGTGATGAAGGCGGGTCCGAGATTACAGCTGTCGGATATGGAGCAAGTTGCCACGGCGGTTGGATAAGGCATGCCGCTTTCTGGGCTCAAGGTCGTCGATCTCACGCGCATTATTGCTGGGCCTTTTTGTACGCAACTCTTGGCCGATATGGGGGCGGAGGTCATCAAGGTCGAAGCGCCCGGAAAGGGTGACCCGACCCGACAGCAAGGGGCTGTCGTCGATGGTGTCAGTTTCTATTTCGCGCAGTTCAACCGCAACAAAGCGTCAATAACGGCCGATCTCCATACCGACGCCGGGAAGGCGATCTTGGCCAAACTGATTGAGCAGGCTGACATTTTGGTCGAGAATTATCGGCCAGGTGTGCTTGCCAAGATGGGCTTTGACCAGGCACGTCTGGAGGCCTTAAACTCCCGCCTCATCACGTGCAGCGTCAATGGTTATGGCAGCAGCGGGCCCTATGCCGATCGCCCCGCTTTCGACTTTATCGGTCAGGCGATGAGTGGCTTCATGAGCATCAATGGCCAAGCGGATGGCGAGCCGCTTCGCGCCGGGCCGCCGATCAGTGACCTTTTGGCCGGGCTCTATGCGGCCTTCGGCGTGGTCACGGCACTGCTTGGGCGTGAGCGGAGCGCGGACCGGCGAGGACAGCGGGTCGAGGCCAGTCTTTGCAATAGCTTGATTAGCACGCTGGCCTATTTCTCCGCCCACTATTTCGCGACGGGCGAACAGCCGACGCGCACCGGCAATGATCATCCCATCGTTTATCCCTACGGCTTGTTCAAGGCCGCCGATGGGATGATTGCGGTCGCGCCGAGCAACGACATCTTTGTTGAGCGTTTTTTGGAGGCAATTGGTCTCGTTTCTCTCTTAGAGGAGGCCCGTTTTTCGACAAATGAGACGCGCCTGAAACATCGTGATGCCCTGCGCGACTTGATTAATGCCAGGATCGCGGCCCATGAGGTCCATCATTGGATTTTGATCCTCAACCAAGCCGGCGTGCCGGCGGGGCGGGTGCAAACGCTGGATGAGGTGTTCAACGACCCCCAGGTTCTCGCTCAGGATATGGTGCTGGCCACACGATGCGGCGATGTCGACGTCAACGTGACCGGCTTTCCGGTTAAACTCAGTGCCACACCAGCACGCCTGCGACGCCCCCCGCCCATCCTCGGTGAACATACAGACGATGTTCTAGAGCGCCTCGGTTTCTCGGCAGCGGAGATTGGAGCGTTGCACGACGCTAAGGTCATCTAGAGTCGATGTTGATCTTTTGGAATCATGAGAAATTTCAAATTTGGTGGTTATGGGCTTCATGATGAGGCCTGGTGAAAGGGGTCAGTTCGGAGGCCAAAAGCTCTTTCGACGGCTTCACATCAACGGCTGATATCCGCCGTTGACGGTGGAATATCGCGGCCGTTAGCTCCGAGGCGTCTCAAGATCGCGCCCTTCCACGCCAATCGAAACAACGGTTCGCCGGACAGAAAAAAGGGAGGCTCTTTCGAGCCTCCCAGAGAGTAAGGTGGCGATGTTGACGTGACGCGCACCTTATCGCGATTCAATGATCAACCGATGGCGGCACCATCATCGCGGCGTATGGCCACGATCGCGGATCTTGGAGTCTTGCCATCGCCGTCGGGCCAATGACCCTCGCCACGCTCGCCAGGGTGCTGCACACCAACGAAGACGGTTCTGCGGTCCGCAGACCAGGCGATGCCGGTGATTTCGGCTTCTTTCGGGCCGACAAGGAAGCGACGGATTTCGCCGGTTGCCGGATCGCCGATGAGCATCTGGTTGTTCCCGTGACCGGCAAAGTCCTCTTCGTTGGAATAATTGCCGTCGGTCTGGATCCAAAGGAGGCCCTTTTCGTCGAAGGATATACCGTCCGGAGAGTTGAACATGTTGCCTTCAGTGACGTTCGTCGATCCGCCGTTTGCGTCCTGATGAACGGTCGGATTGCCGGCCATGACGAACAGATCCCATCTGTAAGTATCTGCCGTGTGGTCGCCATTCGAGGGCCACCAGCGCACGATCTGGCCGTATTTGTTGGCTTCGCGCGGATTGGGGCCACCAACCGGCGTGGCATCGCCGCCGGCATTCGGCTTGACGCCGCGGTTTTTGTTGTTGGTCAGTGCGCAATAGACTTCGGCCCTTAGAGGATTGGATGCCACCCACTCGGGGCGATCCATGGTGGTTGCCCCAACAATAGAACCAGCCTGACGAGTGTGGATGCAGATCATCGCCTCATCCATACCTGTCGTTTCCGGCGTTAGCGCCAGCCATTCGCCTGTGCCGTCACCCCAGAACTTGGCAACGGAGATCGTGCCGTTCTCCATCAGGTCGTCGGTGTTCCCACCTTCGGTATAGACGCCATCCGAGACATAGCGGTAGAGGAACTCACCGCGCTCGTCGTCGCCCATATAGATGACGATCCGGCCATCATAATTGACCACGACCTCAGCATTCTCGTGCTTCATGCGTCCAAGTGCCGTCCGCTTCTTCGGCTTGGATGTGGGATCATACGGATCGACCTCGGTGACGTAGCCGTGGCGGTTGGCCTCGTTGGACTCCTTGGTGACGTCGAAGCGCTCATCGACCTTCCACCAGCCATAACCGCGATCCTTGCCGCTGATGCCATAGCGCTTGAAGGCTGCATCCTGCTCATACGAGTCCGGATCGGCAGAGCCGAAATAGCCGTTGAAATTCTCTTCGCAGGCCAGATAGGTGCCCCAAGGCGTGCGTCCATTGCCGCAATTGTTGAAAGTCCCAAGCACGGTCGCGCCGTCCGGGTCGGCGTTGGTCTTCATCATGTCGTGACCGCGTGCCGGACCCGTGATGTCCATGGGCTCGTCCGGCGTGAAGCGCCGGTTATAGGGAGAGTCCTTGACGATCTGCCATTTGCCGTCAACTTCCGCCAACTCGGCGGCCGTCAGGCCCTGGGCGGCCTTGCCTTTGTTGATGTCGTCGTCCGAGACCCATGCGCCATCGGGATTGTTGCCCCAGATAACGCCTCGATTGGTGTACTCATTGTTGACCACGAGGATCTGGCGGCCGTCCTTGTCCGAGAACAGGGACATGCCGTCATTGTTGTCGCCAAAGGCGCGGGCCTGGCTCTCAGCGGTGCCACGTGTCTCATGGTCGAATTCCGGAACATCGGAAAACAGCGGATCGCCCCAGCGGGCTGCGACATGCGCATTATAGCCTTCTGGCACGACAATGCCGTCATCCGTGCCGGCGGCGACGGCCTTGAAGCCAAAACGATTGTCCGCAGCTTCTGCGGAGATCGGCGTCAGTGCGGTGGTTGCCATGCCGAGGGTGGCGACGCCGCCGAACGCAAGCACGCCGCCCATGAAGCCACGTCTCGAAATCGCCTCCTCGACAATCGCGTCGAAGTCGCTGTCTTCCGGCTTGGGATTGATCACCTCATCAAAGTCGTCGAACGAAAGATCTTCGAGTTCTTTGGCGGAAAGTTTGTTCTTCTTCTCAAGGTTCATCTAGCCTCTCCTGATTGGGCAATCCCGGTTACACAAAGGCACGCTTTCTAAGGTCCCCTATCCGGTAATTGTGGCAGTATGATGCCAAAATGACCATGCTGATCCAAGTCTTTCATGGGAATGGCTGAGGCAATCATGAATTATTGCTGCCATCTGCCATCTTTCGATTCACTTCAACGATCGAGCCAATCTCGTCTGCCATGAAGGTGTTGGTGAAAAGCCTTCGCTTTCAAACGGTTAGGCTGTACATTTGTAAGTCAGTCGACATGCGGTTTGGGAATGCAGCCCTTCCCGAGTTGAGGCGCTAAGAGGTTCGTCAACGCTTCGCAGGCCGCACAATACGGCTAAGTTCAAACACCGCATGACATTGCTGGCTTATGAACGCCTTCCTCACGGCAGGGATCGACTAGCCTTCCACGTCATACATATCGGCGAATGATGACGATTGCGAAACTCGTGCCGATCACGATGAGGGACAGGGCATAGGGCCAAACGTCCCAGAAACCGATGAGGAACAGGGCGGCGCCGATGATAAGGCCTGCGCTCGTCGCGATCACGCCGTTGGCTTGATTCTCTTTGCCATAGGCTTCGCTAACGATAATCAGAAGGTTGAGGATGACATGTAGGATGCCAAGCGGCCACCAATCCGCTCGGAAGGTTCCGTCGAGGAGTGTCCCGCCATAGGCGAGCATGTTGCCGATCAGCATCGGATGCGCCGTGAGTGAGTATGGAAAGGACGTGACCCGTTTAGGAGGCAGGTCGGCGAGCTCGTAGCCATAATAGGTGCGTTCTGTCCCCAGGGCACGCGCTGCCGAGATATTGAATGTGAATCCGAGAGCCATAACGATGATGGCGAGGGCGTTGGGCAACGCACTGAGCAGCACCACGGCAAAGACGACGAGTGAGATCGTTTTGAGGGCCACGGCATCCCGGATGAAGCGCTCATGCGAAATCGTCCGGCAATGAAAGGCGAGGATGTAAACCGGAAAATGCCAAAAGCTCAGTGCATAGACAGCAAGTGCCCAGCGTTCTGCGGCATAGGCGATGATCAGGACGGCGATAGTGAAGCAAGCTGTTAGGAGGAGGAAAGGATCACGGTTGAGCATCGATCACGTGCCAAAAAAAGGAGATGGAGGAACTGCCCTCACCTTTTCCCAAGCTGCGGCTGCTCGCAAGTCCTGGTTCGGTCCACTCTCGAACCGAAATTGTCATGATTCCCTGGCACCTTTAAGGGTAAAACGTTGAACCCAGTGCCGAATGGAGATGCGAAGATATGTCGTTAGCGATCGAAAATGCGCGTGTTCTCCTGCCTGACGGCATTATTGAGACTGATCTCTTGCTCGCCGATGGCCTTATCCAAGAGATCGGCGGGCCGTTTCGTGCTGAACGACTGATCGATGGCAAGGGGTTGCTTTTGGCGCCGGCCTTGATTGATATCCACGGCGATGCCTTTGAACGCCAGCTGATGCCGCGACCCAATGTCTTCTTCCCAACCGAGGCGGCTTTGCTTGAAACCGATCGACAGCTTGCCGCGAATGGCATTGCCTGTGCCTATCACGCTCTTACGTTGAGTTGGGAACCGGGTCTGCGCTCCATTACGCATGGCTGGGATATTCTGCAGACGCTTACGAAGATCAAAACACGGCTGACGGTCGAGAACAGGCTGCAGCTTCGATGGGAGACCTTTGCCTTCGAAGCCGTCGACTTGATGCGCCATGCCCTCGAGGATGATCTCACGCCCGCCATCGCCTTCAATGACCACACATCAATGTCCATGCGAGATCGAAGTCGGCCGATCCAGGAGCGCCTTTTTGAGCATAACCCCGCTTTCAAGGCGATTGATCCAGATGATCCAAGTTTTCCGGCGACCCAAGACCGCCACGCCGCCCGGGCCGGCCTTAGCGTCGAGGATTATGTCGCGCTTTTGAAGAACGTCTGGACCCGACGCCCGGAGGTGCCCGGGATGATCGCTGAGGTTGCTGCCATGGGGCGGGCGCGCAATGTACCGATGTTGTCCCACGACGATTCGCAGCGCGAAACCCGTGATTTTTTTCGAGGTCAAGGCGCCGATATTTCGGAATTTCCCATGCGCAGGGACGTCGCGGACGCCGCGCGCTCGGCCGGTGATTCCATCGTCTTCGGCGCACCGAATGTGGTGCGCGGTGGGAGTCATATCGGCTCGCCAACCGCGGCTGATATGGTTGAAGCCGGACTATGCGACGTGCTTGCCTCTGACTATTTCTACCCGGCCATGTTGGCAGCGGTTGGGAAGCTGGTCCAAGACAAGCGGACGTCGCTGCTCAAGGCTTGGGGGTTGGTTTCGAGTGGTCCAGCCAAGGCGCTCCGTCTCGAAAACCGTGGGGCTATCCTGCCTGGCTTTCGTGCAGATCTCGTCCTCGTGGACTGGCCTGATCAGGCGACGCCTGCCGTCAAGATGACCATGTCAGCCGGTCGGATTGCCTACCACGCGCACTAAGCGTTCACACCGGCGGCGACGGACAAGCCGCCGGCATCTTCGATGAAGCGACGCACGACTGATGTGCCGCTATCCGCTTTGAGATTAGCAAACAGGAAAGGCCGATCACCGCGCATGGTTTTGGCGTCGCGATCCATCACATCCAAATCGGCACCGACATGGGGGGCAAGGTCGGTCTTGTTGATCACCAGGAGGTCTGAGCGAGTGATGCCGGGACCGCCCTTCCGTGGAATTTCCTCGCCGGCCGACACATCGATGACGTAGATGGTAAGATCAGCGAGCTCTGGACTGAAGGTCGCCGCGAGATTGTCGCCGCCGCTCTCAATGATCACGAAATCTAGGTTTGGGAACGTATCGCGCAAATCGGAGATGGCGGCGAGGTTGATCGACGCGTCCTCACGGATTGCGGTGTGTGGACAGCCGCCGGTTTCAACACCGATGATGCGGTCCGATGGCAGGGCCTGTACGCGGGTTAGGAACTCGGCATCTTCTTTCGTGTAAATGTCGTTCGTGATGACAGCGATGTTGTAATCATCGCGCATCGCTCGACAAAGGGCCGCCGTGAGCGTGGTCTTGCCGGCGCCAACGGGGCCACCAATGCCGATGCGCAGGGGCCCGTTTGGGCTTTTATTGTCCTGGTTTCGCTGGGTCATGAGCGGAATAACCGAGTGTATTGAGTTTCGTGGCGCATCGAACACCAATCATTCATGACAGTATTCGAGGCGAGATGATCGAGGGGGCGGCGGAGGGCTAAAACCTGATCGGCGGTTTTCGCGAGAACGGGTTCGAGCGCTGCAATGGCACGCTGGCCGTCGGTCTGACCGAGCGGCACGAGGCGCACGCCCGCGGAAATCAGATTGGCAGCGAAGGCCTGCACATAGCCATGAAGTGTCGCTTCGAGCGGAATAACATGTCCAGCGGCGGCCGCACCAACCACCACGGGCAGCACGGTGGGGCGCCCTTGTCGAATCTGGCTTAGTCGATCCAGGCTGGCTGCGGGCCAGGCTGCACGGGTGGTGTCAAGAAAGGCGCGGCCTTGGGTTGTCGTCTCTAGCAGCAGCTCGGCTGTCGGCTGGAAGGCCGTCCCGAGATCGGCGATCTGATCCAAGGCGACATCATCACCGCTCCGACTGGCCTGATAGGCGGCGCTCAGAAGGAGACCATCGTTTCGGCCTGCCCCTTCTTCGATGATGTCGGCGATCCAATCCGTAAGATTAGCAGCGTTTGCGACTAAACCTTGCTCGATCGCTGTCTCCAGACCGTGGCTGTAGCTGAACGCACCGATCGGATAGTTTGGTGACAGCCACGCTAGGAGGCGATAAAGCCCGCGGCTTTCGTCGCCGTTGTTACGGGCAGCCGGCATGGTACGCCACATGATGAGGAGTGTTCGTCGACTGTGGCCAAGGAATGCCGATCCCTGCCAGGATAGGTCGTAGCGGAGGCCTCCTAAAGCGCCTAGTCATGGCTGTGCGTGTGACCGATGCCATAGGCGCCGCCTTCCGGATCAAACGGAGCCTCGATCAGGCGAACCTGAGCACCGAGTTTGTTCAGCATCGCCTCGATCACGTGGTCGGCACGAAGCAGGATCTTGCCGTCAATGAACTGGACGGGCAGATGGCGATTGCCGAGATGCCAAGCAACGCGGGGCAGGGCCGCCGGATCCGCGATGGTCACTTCCATTAAGGGCTCGTTTGCAGCATGGACCTCAATGACGTCGCCGGACTCTAACCGAAAGCCGTCGCCGTTCCGCAGCGTAGGGACCGAAGGTAGATCAACCAAGAAGCGGGTGCCTTCTGCGCCGGTCAGCGTTTGCCGGCGCTTCCGTCTGGCATCAAGGTCAAGTGTGACACGGTCGATCACCGAGTCGGGCTCAAAGCTGCCACACACAACTGTTTCTAAGCTTCGTTCCATCAAAATAGAAAGTAACGCTGTGCCATGGGCAGGACATCAGCCGGCTGGCAGCTCAGCAGCTCTCCATCGGCACGGACTTCATAGGTCTCGGGATCAACCTCGATCGAGGGGGTGGCATCGTTGTGCACCATCGATGCCTTGCTGATGCCGCCTCGTGTGTTGTCGACCGCAATCAACTCGCGTTCGAGACCGAGATGGTTTCCGATATTCTCATCGATGGACGCTCGGCTAACGAAGGTGACGGCACTTTTGATCATCGCCTTGCCGAAGGCGCCAAACATGGGACGATAGTGGACCGGCTGTGGTGTCGGGATCGACGCATTAGGATCGCCCATAGGGGCAGCAGCGATCGTGCCGCATTTGATCACCAAATCAGGCTTCACACCAAAGAAGGCGGGTGACCAAAGACAAAGATCGGCCAGCTTTCCGGTTTCGATCGACCCGATCGCGCCGCTCATACCGTGAGCGATGGCCGGGTTGATGGTGTATTTGGCGATGTAGCGTTTGACACGAGCATTGTCGTTGTCGCCTGTTTCCTCCGCCAAAGCGCCCCGTTGGCGTTTCATCTTATCGGCCGTTTGCCATGTGCGGATCAGGACTTCGCCAACGCGCCCCATAGCTTGGCTATCGGACGCGATGATCGAAAAAGCACCGATATCGTGCAGAATATCCTCAGCAGCTATGGTCTCGCGTCGAATGCGGCTCTCGGCGAATGCCACATCCTCCGGGATATTGCTGTCGAGATGATGGCAGACCATCAGCATGTCGAGATGCTCGTCGACGGTGTTCACGGTGAACGGACGTGTCGGGTTGGTGGATGATGGGATCACGTTCGACAGGCCACAGACCTTGATGATGTCCGGTGCGTGGCCGCCGCCGGCCCCCTCTGTATGAAATGCATGGATTGTGCGTCCCTTGAGGGCGCTAATCGTGTTCTCGACAAAGCCACTTTCGTTCAGCGTATCCGTATGGATCATCACTTGAACGTCATGATCGTCAGCAACCGCGAGGCAACAATCAATGGCAGCCGGTGTCGTGCCCCAATCCTCGTGAAGCTTCAACGCGCAGGCGCCGGCTTTGACTTGTTCCACCAGGCCTTCGGGCCTGGAGGCATTCCCTTTGCCTGACAATGCCAAGTTCATCGGGAACGATTCGGCTGCTTGCAGCATGCGTCCGATGTGGAAGGCTCCAGGTGTACAGGTTGTTGCATTGGTCCCCGTTGCCGGCCCGGTGCCGCCGCCCAGCATCGTAGTGACGCCAGACATCAAGGCCTCTTCAATCTGTTGGGGGCAGATAAAGTGAATATGGGCGTCGAAGGCGCCGGCGGTCAGGATCTTACCTTCGCCAGCAATCGCTTCCGTACTGGGTCCAACAACAATATCGACGCCTGGCTGCGTATCAGGATTGCCGGCTTTGCCGATACCCGCAATGCGGCCGTCTTTCAGCCCGACATCGGCCTTGATGATTCCCCAATGATCAATGATCAACGCATTGGTGATCACGGTGTCAACGGCGCCTTCAGCACGGGTGACCTGGGCCTGGCCCATGCCATCTCTGATCACCTTGCCGCCGCCGAACTTCACCTCTTCGCCATAGATTGTTTTGTCGTCTTCCACCTCAATGAAGAGTTCTGTGTCGGCGAGACGGACCTGATCACCGGTGGTCGGGCCATACATGTCGGCATAAGCCGCGCGTGAAATCTTGGCAGGCATCGGTTTAGAACTCCTCGGTACGGCCAGCGTTCAGGGGGCCTGAGACCGAGGGATAATCCCGATCGAAAGACGCCGCTGATATGTTGGGTGACCTCTTGACACTCAGGACGGTCATGGGTCCGTGAAATCCCGGCAAACGGCCTCTTGGGTAAGGCCTTGTGCGATCAACAACGGGACGAAAGACCTTGGGGGCTTCGATGGCAGCGAGGTTCAATCCAAGGCTCCCATGACCTGTTGATTGAAGCCATAGACCTCACGCTTACCGGCGATCGGCACGAGGGTCACATCACGACTTTGGCCGGGCTCAAAGCGGACGGCTGTCCCAGCAGGGATATCGAGGCGACGGCCACGCGCTTGTTCACGATCGAAATCGAGTGCCGCGTTGGTCTCGAAGAAATGATAATGACTCCCGACCTGAACGGGCCGATCGCCGGAATTCGCAACGGTGAGAGTCACGGTATCCACGCCTTGATTGAGCTCGATTTCGCCGGACTTGGTGATGACTTCGCCTGGAATCATGGAGAAACGCCCTAGCGGATGGGTTCGTGAACAGTGACGAGCTTGGTGCCGTCGGGGAAGGTCGCCTCGACCTGGACGTCGTGGATCATGTCAGCCACGCCTTCCATCACCTGATCACGCTTAATCACGTGAGCGCCCTCAGCCATCAGGTCAGCGACCGATCGCCCATCACGCGCGCCTTCGACAACGAAATCGGTAATCAGGGCGATGGCTTCTGGGTGGTTCAACTTAACGCCGCGCTCCAAGCGTCGACGTGCCACCATGGCAGCGGTGGCGATCAGAAGTTTGTCTTTTTCACGCGGTGTCAGTTGCACGCCTCGTTCCTCAACAACGCCAAAGTTTTGGGGGACCACCGGCAGCACGCCGGATCGTTGACAAATAGGTGTCGAGCATCACGCGTAGTGATGATCCATCTGAAGCGATGAGTCGCGTCACGATCAGCTTGCCCACTTGGCTTACCGCAGCGCGTTGACCTGCCGTGCGAAAGGGGGCAACGGCGTCTTGAACCGTTGCGATCAAGCCATCGCTATCGGGACCGACATAAAGCACAGTCGCAAGCGCTCGGCCACCGTCTGCAAGAGCAGGGCGATCCAGGCGATCTTGAATAGGACCGTCAAGCCGCAAGGCATCTGCAAACACCAAGCGATCATCGATGGTGATGCGCCATTCGTCATGAAGAAAGCCATCGCGGACCGTCTCGCCCATGGCTGTTCGTCCGAAAATCATGGTTTCGCTTGCCAACAGTCGGGCCGTGGGGTCGAGCTCGGCCTCAAATCGTCTGGCCAATCGGCCGCCATCAAAAAAAATGGTTTCTTGCGGTAGCCATTCGGCGAGTGCATCGGAACCGACGGTCAAATTGTTCTTGATAGTTGCCGGGGCTGAGCCGCGGCTCGCCCGATAGATTTTTTCGGCGGCTTGGGTGGTGATGACCGCATGCGTTCCCTTGGCGAAGTTGGCCATCTGCTGGAAGCGGTCGGCGCCGGTGATGCCCCCCGCAAGATTGATCAATACAGCTTCTGGCGGACCACCGTCGAATATCTTGGGAAAGCGTGCTTTGGCGCTACCGCGTTGGTACAAATAGTCGAGGACCGTCAGTTCGTTCCGCCGCATAAACCGCACATCCACACACCCTTCTGCGCGCGGTAGCCTGTCGGTCGTCGCGTTCGGCATCACCGTTGATTCTTGCGCGGCACTAGACGACGAGATAGCGGCGCACATCATCTTCGATCATTTGGTCGCTTGTTCCGGCGAGTACGATTTCGCCGCGGTCCATAACGGCAAATCGGTTGGCGAGATCACGGGCGAACTCATAATACTGCTCGACCAGGAGAATGGCCATGTCGCCACGATCGCGCAACAGGCTGATAACGCGGCCTATGTCTTTGATGATCGACGGTTGGATGCCTTCGGTAGGCTCGTCCAGTACGAGAAGCTTTGGTTTGGTGATCAGGGCGCGAGCAATGGCGAGCTGTTGTTGCTGACCTCCTGAAAGATCACCACCGCGGCGAGACAGCATCGCTTTGAGAATTGGAAAGAGCTCGAAGATCTGCTCGTCGATGGAGCGCTGCCTCCGCGGGAGCGGTGCAAAGCCTGTTTCGAGATTTTCTTTGACCGTCAAAAGCGGGAAGATTTCACGCCCCTGAGGGACATAGGCGATGCCACGGCGCGCGCGCTCAAAGGTCGGCAGTCTGCCCAGCGGTTGACCGTCGAATTCAACATGACCCGCTGTGACCGGTTGGTGTCCGACGATCGCCCTCAGAAGGCTGGTCTTGCCCACCCCATTTCGTCCAAGGAGGCATGTGACCTCACCAATATCGGCCTGTATCGACACTTTCCTCAGAGCCTGAGCGGCCCCGTAGTGCAGGTCGACATTGCGGACGCTGAGCATGAGCTTACGGTCTCGATCGCTGCATTGTGGCCCTGAAGCCAGATGGCCCTATCGCCCATCGACCCATAACGTCATGCGATCGAGGTGGCCTATTGCCGATTATCCGCATCAAAGCACGGGCGCCTTGTCGTGCGAGGACGAGGAGGTTTGATCGTGTCGTGATCGACCGCCATGCCCGTTGGCAGAACGGCAGGAACAGAACACGGGCGTCATGAAGCGCCTGGACCCGGTGCAACGCTCTGGTCTTGCCTTCATCGACGATCGGGGCCGGCCACGTGCCGGCCAGCGCTGTCGGGAATGAGAGCTGCTGAGGTGGGCCGGTGCCTAGCGACATCTTGTGTCTGTTTTGCGCTGACGGCCATTCGACATTTCGGGCGATATCTGGGGTCATTTGAGGCGTTTCCGGTTTTGTCATTCATTGTGTTGGCAAGCTTGGAACCTGGACATGTCGGCGATCGGCTGCCTCGCCAGGCGAGTTCAACAACGGGTCTCAAGTTTAGCGGCCGAGGTAGACATCGATGACACGCTCATCTGCGCTGACTTGATCAAGGGAGCCCTCCGACAAGACCGACCCTTCGTGGAGCACAGTGACGCGTACATCGAGGTCACGAACGAATGTCATATCGTGCTCCACGACGACGACGGAATGATCTTGTGCAATGCGGCGAAGGAGAGAGGCGGTTTGCTCAGTTTCCGCGTCGGTCATACCGGCGACGGGTTCGTCGACCAAGAGAAGCTTCGGGTCTTGGCAGAGCAGCATACCGATTTCGAGCCACTGCTTTTGGCCATGGGAAAGGGAGCCAGCGAGATGATGGCGGCGATTCTCGAGGCCAATGGTGACGAGCACCTCGCTCAGCCTGTCGGCGCTTTCGTCATCCCCGAGCAATGCCAAGAAGGGGGTGCGACGGGCGGGCACGGCCAGCATGAGATTATCGATAACGCTGTGATTGTCGAACACCGTCGGCTTTTGGAATTTTCGACCGATCCCGAGATTAGCGATGGCCGCTTCATCGAGTTTGGTGAGATCAATGTCCCCCTCGAAGAACACATCGCCTTCATCGGGGCGGGTTTTCCCGGTAATCACGTCCATCATTGTGGTCTTGCCGGCCCCGTTGGGACCGATGATCGCTCGCATCTCGCCTGGCTCAACATAGAATGAGAGGCCGTTGAGGGCTTTGAAGCCGTCGAAGCTGACGGAAACACCGTTCAAATAGAGAATAGGGCTTTTCTCCGCGACCTCTGCATGGGTCGGGTTAACCTGAATCATGCTTTTTCTCCGATTTCGCCATCAAGTGTTGGCGGCTGATCAATCTCCTTTTGGTTGGTCGTCTTGAGGTCTTGTTTTTGCTCCTGATTCCACCAGGATTGTGCGGTTCCGAGGATGCCCTTCGGCAAGAAAAGGGTGACGGCGATAAACAGCCCACCGAGCGCGAACAGCCAGATATCGGGTAAGGCCGCGGTAAAGTAAGTTTTGGCGTAGTTGACGAGCACGGCGCCGAGAGCGGCGCCGATTAGTGTGCCGCGGCCGCCTACAGCGACCCAGATGACAATCTCGATCGAATTGGCAGGTGCGAATTCACCGGGGTTGATGATGCCGACTTGGGGGACGTAAAGCGCGCCGGCGACGCCAGCCATCATCGCCGAGAGCACGAAGACAAACAGCTTATAATGCTCGACACGATAACCGAGGAAACGGGTACGATTTTCAGCATCGCGAATGGCGACCAACACCTTGCCAAGTTTCGAGCCGGTAACCACCCGACAGATGACAAAACCGATCGCCAAGGCAAGGGCGGAGGCCGCCAAGAGAGCCGAGCGTGTCGTCGGCGCTTGGATGTTGAAACCCAAAATATCCTTGAAGTCGGTGAGGCCGTTATTGCCGCCGAAGCCCATATCGTTGCGAAAGAAAGCGAGCAGTAGAGCGTAGGTCATCGCTTGGGTGATGATCGAAAAATAAACACCTGTGACGCGCGAGCGGAATGCGAGCCAGCCAAAAACGAAAGCCAAGAGGCCTGGAACCAAAAGCACCATGAGGATGGCGAACGGGAACCAATCAAAGCCGTACCAGTACCAGGGAAGCTCTTGCCAGTTTAAGAACACCATGAAATCCGGCAGTTCTGGATTGGCGTAGACACCGCGATCACCGATCTGGCGCATGAGATACATGCCCATCGCGTAGCCACCGAGTGCGAAAAACGCGCCATGGCCGAGCGAGAGAATGCCGCAATATCCCCAAATCAGATCGACGGAGAGCGCGAGCAGCGCATAGGTCATGTATTTGCCGATCAGACTGACCGCATAGGTCGGCAGGTGAAACGTCGATCCGGGTGCTGCCAGGAGATTCATCGCCGGGACCACCGCGGCAACCACGGCAAGGATTGCCAAAAAGATCCAAGCGCTCCGGTCGAGATGTTGGGCGATGAACATCTTAACTCTCCGCCAACGCGGTCACGGCGTCGACGTGGAGGTGGGTGGGGTGCGCTGGTCGGATCACCGATTAAGCCTCCACCGCTCGGCCTTTGAGCGCAAAGAGCCCGCGTGGCCGTTTTTGAATGAACAGGATGATGAAAACGAGGACAAAAATCTTGGCGAGCACAGCGCCGGCGTAAGGCTCCAAGAATTTGTTGGCGACGCCGAGTGTCATCGCACCGACCAGCGTGCCCCAGAGATTGCCGACCCCGCCGAACACCACGACCATGAAGCTGTCGATGATGTAACCCTGTCCGAGGTTCGGACTCACATTGTCGATCTGCGATAGCGCCACGCCGGCGATTCCGGCGACCCCTGAACCAAGGCCGAAGGTGAGGGCGTCGACCCAAGTGGTGCGGATACCCATAGACCCGGCCATCTGCCGATTCTGCGTGACCGCGCGCATCTGCAGGCCGAATGGCGTCAGGCGAATCACAGCCATCAACAAGGCCAGCACGATGAGTGAGAACAGAATGATCCAGAGTCGGTTATAGGTGAAGGTGAGGCCGGCGATGTCGACCGCGCCCGCCATCCAGGAGGGATTGCCGACCTGCTGATTGGTTGGCCCAAAGATTGAGCGCACAGCCTGTTGCAGAATGAGGCTGACACCCCACGTCGCCAACAAGGTCTCCAGCGGTCGACCATAGAGATAGCGAATGATTCCTCGTTCAATCAGGACCCCGACCCCGCCAGCGATCAAAAAGGCGAGCGGAATAGCGATGAGGAGCGACGCGTCGAAGAGGCCGGGCGCATGTTGGCGGATGATGTCTTGGACGACGAAAGTGGTGTAGGCCCCAAGCATCACCATTTCGCCATGGGCCATGTTGATCACGCCCATGACGCCGAAGGTGATCGCGAGACCTATTGCAGCGAGCAATAGGACGGAGCCAAGCGACAGACCATAATAGACGTTCTGCGCCATGCTCAGCATCTCGTAGCGCCGCTCGATGGCATCAATGGCCTGTCCGGCGGCCTCGGCAAGCTCCGGCACGGCATCACCGTCGTTGGCAACGGCGCGCAGCCGCGCCATAGCTTCGCGGTCGCCGCGCTGGCTCAAGACCTCAACGGCGGCGAGCTTCGCGTCTTGCCCTTCCTCTGACTTCAGGATCATCGAGGCTTCGGCCTGGGCGAGGAGGCCGGCGATTTCAGGATCTTGTTCCGCTTCCAGCGCCGTTCGGACGCCTTCCAACTGCTCAATATTCGCGCGATCGAAAACCGCGCGAGCGGCGCGCATGCGCACGCTGCGATCCGGGCTCATGAGGGTGAGGCTACCGAGCGTGCCCGCGATTTGGCGACGGAGACGATTATTGACTTTGACCTTCGAAGCAGCGCGGCTTTTGACCGTTTCCAGTTCGTCACGGGTCAGCGGATCGAACAGGGTGAGCTCGCGTTTCTTTTTTTCGGCGATGACAACGAGATCATCGGATTTTCGTTGATAGAGGAGGCCCTTCCCCATGGCGTCGAGGATGGGGGCAACCGCTGGATCGCCGGTGGCGGCGAGCGCTTTGATTGCGTCCGCCTTATCGTCGAATTTTCCATCAGCAAGGGCCTGCACCAAGGGCCGCAGATCCTCGTTTGCTCGGGCGGGTGTGGCGTCCACCAACAGAACGACGAACGCGACAAGCGCCAGGCTTAGATGATGGATGGAGCGCGGTAACGCGCTCCATCCATAGGCAGGCTGCGGTTGCAAAAGCTAGCTCTCGCTGCCGCCACAGGTGCCTGTTGCGGTATTGAAGTTGCCGCAACGCATGGGCGCACGCCAATCGGAGATGAGGTCCTTACTGTCTGGCAGGAAGTCAGACCAGGCGTCACCAACTTCCAGGCCAGGCGTCTCGTAGACGATGTCGAATTGACCATCATCCTGGATCTCACCGATGAGGACCGGTTTGGTGATGTGATGGTTCGGCATCATGGCGGAGTAACCACCGGAGAGGTTGGGAACGGTGACGCCGACGATGGCATCGATCACAGCATCTGGATCCGTGGTGCCCGCCTTCTCAACCGCTTCGACCCACATATTGAAGCCGATATAGTGAGCTTCCATCGGATCGTTGGTCACGCGATCTTCATCCTCGATGAACGCATGCCAGTCCTCAATGAACTCATCATTGGCATCGCTCTCGACGCTCATAAAGTAGTTCCAAGCGGCGAGGTGGCCGACGAGAGGCTCCGTGTCGATGCCAGCCAGTTCCTCTTCGCCGACGGAAAAGGCGACGACCGGAATGTCTTCGGCAGCGATACCCTGATTGCCGAGTTCCTTATAGAAGGGCACGTTGGCGTCGCCATTGATGGTCGAGACCACGGCAGTCTTCTTCCCGGCACTTCCAAAGGCTTTGATGTCGGCAACGATCGTCTGCCAGTCAGCATGGCCGAATGGCGTATAGTTGATCATCATGTCCTCGTCGGCCACGCCTTTATCTTTCAGGTAGGCTTCGAGGATTTTGTTCGTGGTGCGCGGATAGACATAGTCCGTGCCGGCGAGTACCCAGCGCTCCACGCCTTCTTCTTCCATTAGGTAATCAACGGCAGGGATGGCTTGCTGATTCGGAGCCGCACCGGTGTAGAAGACATTCTTCGAGCTTTCTTCTCCCTCATATTGGACAGGATAGAAGAGGAGGCTGTTCAATTCCTCGAAGACCGGGAGCACCGACTTTCTTGAGACGGAGGTCCAGCAGCCAAACGTGGCAGCGACATCCTCAACCTCGATCAGTTCGCGTGCCTTTTCGGCAAAGAGTGGCCAGTCCGATGCCGGATCAACAACGACCGGCTCTAACATCTTACCGAGCACGCCGCCTTCTTCATTTTGCTTTTCGATCAACATGAGCATGACGTCTTTGAGTGTCGTCTCGCTGATCGCCATCGTGCCCGAAAGTGAGTGCAAAATGCCGACTTTGATTGTGTCTTCCTGCGCGTTGGCCGCGCCTGCTACGAGCATTGAGAGCGCAGCAGCTGCCGATAAAATCGACGCCCGCTTTTTTCTCAGTCCACCCAATGTCCTCTCCTTTGCTTAAGCCGTTGTCTGTTTGACGGTTTGATAGGCAAAGAAGGAGCAAGGGCCATGCCATCGGCGGGATGAGCGCTGAAATTGTTGAAATAGCGCGCTTTGACCCTCTAGACGACGAATTGATCGATTGCCGTTGTATAGTTTTTAGGCATTTGTCCGGTAGAGTTTAAAATTTAGGCACTGTTTTCATCATTTGGTGTGAGGCTTCGTGCCTCCGCAAAACGAAGGGATCGCAGCTTTGCCCCGTCGTGATAGACGAAGCGAAGTGTTTGTCTCTTAGAGACCAGCTTCGCCGGCAAGGGATCATAACGATAGCTTTGCCCACCGAGATGCGGTGTGATGGAGCCCACGTCGGCGACATGGTCAATGGTGACGCGGAGGAGGCTGAGTGTCTTGTCGGTATCATCCTTCGCGCTGAACGGAATCCCGGCTAAACGCAAAAAGCTGGTAGTGTCACTCGCCGCGCCAAACCCTTCGACAAAACTCTGCTCCACCAGATCGAGATCCGCGGTTGCGACCCGGTGGTCGGTTTTAGCCGGGTTCCCCTCGGCCCTATGCGGCGTTTGCCATTGTGCGACACTCGTAGCCCCATGGTTATGTCCAACGCCGGCTGCCTCTTCATGATCATCGTGCATCTCAATAACTCACCGGTTTGTCGATGATCGACTTATGGCTGCCCATCTTGTCGTGAGCGACGAGGGTGCCGAGTGCTTCGACGACCACGCGGGTCCCGAGAAGGGCCGTGATATCCGAGGTATCGTAGGGGGGGCTGACTTCGACCACTTCGAGGCCGCAAATGCCCTCCTTGACGACAAGTCCGAGCAGCTTCAAGGCCTCTCGCGGTAGAAAGCCGCCAGGTTCCGGCCAGCCAGTGCCGGGCACGAAACCGCAGTCGACGCTATCGACATCGAAGCTGATATACACGGCGTCGACGCCGTCCCAGGCAAGTTCGAGGGCGACCTCGGCAGTCCTTTCGATCCCAAGCGTCTCCATGTCCTCAATCGTGAGCACATTGGTCTCACGTTTACGCGCTTCCTTCACACCAGGGCGCGGCACCTGCCAGCCGCCAATGCCGACCTGCACGAGGTTCTTTGCGGGAACATTGTCCAGTTCCGTGGCCCAATACCAGGGCGTGGTATGCATGCGCTCATCCAGGTCCTTTTCCTGGATGTCGATATGTCGATCGAAGTGGATGATGCCGATTTTCTTAGACGTGCACTGCGCAATGCCGCGTACGCAGGGAAACCCGATGGAGTGATCGCCACCGAGGATCACCGGAAGGGCACCGGATGACGCTATGTGGGCGACGCCGCGGCTGATCTGATCAAAGCTCTTTTCGAGATTGGCAGGGATCGTGAAGACGTCGCCAGCATCGCAAAGTGTCATCTGTTCTCGGAGATCGACGCCCATTTCGTAGTTGTACGGGGTATACAGCGCTGATATCCGCCTAATCCCTTGTGGCCCAAAGCGGGTCCCGGGTCGATAGGTTGTGCCGCTATCAAACGGCACCCCGACAACGGCAGCATCATATCGAGCAACGTCTCTGACGTTCTCGACATAAGGTGCTTTCAGGAACGTATTAATGCCGGCGAAATGTGGCAGCTCGCCTCGAGCGAATGTCGGGATCGACTTGTCTGTGATGCTGTCGGCGCCAGGCAGGCCCATGTCGAGCGACCATTTGACTTCCTTTGCCCAACCTTTTCCCGAAAGCTTGCCTTCGGCCTCGACCGCGCGCCAGCCTTGGCTGTTCAGCTTGTCATAGCTGGGATGATGGTAGCGCCGCTCATGGGGCAGGCTTGGCGGTCGGATCCGGCTCGTGTTCATCGATTACTCCGTCTGGCTTGCTTGGCCCAGTCAAGAAATGGTCGTCAGCGATGCGCTGGCGGCCTTGGAGATCGTAGGTAATGGTTGCACCATAGGCTTCGGGCGCGTGGGGGTCGTTACGGATCTTGTCAAAGGTGAGGACGCGCGTACCAAGCTTGAAGGCCTCCCTGAGATCATGCGTGACCATAAAGATCGTCATGCCGGTCTCTCGCCAAAGCTTTGATATGAGGGCGTGCATGTCATCTCGTATGCCGGGATCGAGCGCGCCAAATGGCTCGTCAAGGAGAAGGATCTTGGGCCTCAGGATGAGCGCCTGAGCGATGGCAAGCCGCTGTTGCATACCGCCTGAGAGCGACGCGGGGGTGGCGTCGCGCACATGATCGAGGCCGACGGCTTTAATCATGCTCGTCGCTTCCTGTTCGGCTTGATGGCGGCGCTGTCCAAAAAGGCAGCCTGAAAACGGCGCGGCGTTGAACTCAAGGCCAAGAAGCACATTGTTCAGGACCGTGAGATGCGGAAACACAGAATAGCGCTGAAACACAATACCGCGGTCCGGACTGGGCTCCGCAGGCAGGGGGTCTCCATCTACCAGAACCTGTCCGCGCGTTGGCATCTCCTGGCCGAGTAGGAGGCGCAGGAACGTGCTCTTGCCGCAGCCGGAAGCGCCGACGATGGTCACGAAACTGCCCGATCTCACGTCAAGATCGATACCTTCAATGACCGGACGGCCATCGTAAGACTTCTGCAGATTCGTCACGGTGACGGTGCTCATGGCTCAGCCCATGGAAAGGCCCGTCGTGAAAGTCGAGCGAGCGCCCAATCCATCAGGAAGGCGAGGAGCGTGATCCACGCGACATAAGGGAGAATGACATCCATCGCCAGGAAGCGACGAACCAGGAAAATGCGGTAGCCAAGCCCTTCAGTCGCAGCGATGGCCTCGGCGGCAATCAGGAAGAGCCAGGCCGGGCCCAGCGACAAGCGAAGGGCGCCAATCAGGCGTGGAAGAACCATAGGCCCCGCCACGCGAAGAAGAATCTGCCAGGACGACGCCCCTAATGTCTGGGCTTTGACGAGCAGTTCCTCCGGTAGCTCACGCACCCGGAAGGCGACATCACGGATCAAGAAGGGGGCAATGCCGACAATGATCAAAACGACTTTGGACAGTTCGCCGAGCCCAAACGTGATAAAGAGAATCGGCAGCACAGCAAGCGGGGGGATCATGGAAAGCACCGCGACAAACGGATCGAGGGCTGAGCTGAAATACGGAAAAAGACCGATCGACAGACCGACGGATAGGCCGAGAAGGGTCGCCACGGCAATGCCGAGGCCGAGGCGCTGAAGGCTTGCTCCGGTATCGGACCAAAACAGGAATTTCCCGCTCCGTTTGTCCTCTTCGAGTGCCATCTCTTGCATCGCACTGACGAAGCTAGACGGAGCGGGAAGCAACTTATCCTTCGGGTTCTCGGCAAGCCTGGCATGGGAGGCCACGAGATAGATCCCGATCAAAAGAAGAAAGGGCAGGGCTGCGAGAAGCAGCCCCGTTTGACGTGTCGGTTTTCGGTTGATGAAACGACGCATACGCCGGACCGTATCAGAGGGCTCCGTCCGCAGCCATCTTCATAAACGTCTCGGTGAATCGAAGCTTCGTGTTGGCTTCATCACCTAAAACTTGGCCGTCGGGAAAAGCGATCCCAACGAAATCCATACCGCCCTCGATCAAGCCGTGCTCGTCGGAGAATTGTCGAACATTGTCCATGGTGGTGATGAGGTCGGGGCTAAGGGTAAAGCTGACGGCGTCAGCCGGCGCGTAAAACATCTCAGTGCTGGCAAGCTGGGCGTCATAGCCTTCGAGGTCGGTCCCCGCCGCTTCCCCCATTGCGGTGCGGGCGGCAAGCGCAGCCTCATCATCACCCATCATGATGCTCATGGTTTCGTACCAAGCGCCAACAAGAGCTTTGCCAAAATTGGGATTAGCATCCAGCACCTCGGTGTTGACCACCATCATGTCAATGATCTCACCTGGAATCTGGCTTGAGTCGAAGAGCTTGGTGGCATCAGGATAGGCTGCGACTTCTGCAAGCAGCGGATTCCAGGTCACCACATGCTCGACATCATCCGTCGAGGTGAACACCGAGACGAGATCGGCATCGGAGGTGTTGACCACGGTAAGATCGCGTTCCGCGAGGCCGGTGCTTTCGAGGGCTCGGGCGAGCAAATAGTGGGAGACGCTTAACTCGACAAGATTGACGGTGCTTCCTTCGAGAGCAGCGATATCTTTGGCTGATTTCGAAACGATGCCGTCATTGCCGTTGGAAAAATCACCGACGATCAGGGCGGTACTGTCAACGCCGCCGACGGCAGGGATGGTGAGGGCGTCCATATTGGTCATGACGCAGCCATCGAAAGCGCCAGCGGTATATTGATTGATCGATTCGATATAGTCGTTGATCTGCACGACCTCGATCTCGATGCCGTATTTGTCGGCCCATTTTTTGACAATGCCTTCGTCGGCGGCCCAGCCCCAGGGCATCCAGCCGACGTAGATCGACCAGGCGATCTTGAAGCTGGTGCGTTCCTGCGCTTGCGCGGGGCTATAGCTGGTAAGCCCAAGAAATAGGCAAAGTGACAACAAAACAGTCAGTCGACGCATCGGGTCCTCCGTTCATTGACGGGGAGACTCGAGACGTGGCGGCGCGGAGGCTCGTTTTCGCCGGATCGCCGCCGGCCATGCGAGTCTCCCGGGCTTTTGTCCCGCCGTGGCTCCGCAGACCGATGTGATCTGCGGGAGTGTGCCTCTCGGACCAGACACGCCGATCAAGCGATCATTGCCGGAACCCTAGGCACATTATGGCTAATCCCTAAGCAAGGACGGTGCCACAGATGGTGGCAGCCTTACGTCGTGCATGATTTTGACGGTCGTGCTGTCTGCGATGATCGATTATTTTGCTAAAAAACAAAAAAATTTGACGATGGCCATCCGTCTTAAGGAGCAGTTAAGGCGGTGCCGTTATTTTCGGAGCATGGCAGCAAAGATTCTCCTCGTTGATGATGTTCCCGAGCAGTTGATGGCCTATCGTCGGCTGTTGCATCGCCGTTTTCAGATCCTGACGGCCGATAGTGGGGATCGTGCCCTCGCTATTTTGCAGCGAGAGCCAGGCATCGATGTCATTGTGAGCGATATGTCGATGCCCGGCATGAGCGGAACGGATTTCTTCGTTCGTGCCGCTGAGATGGCGCCAACAGCGACACGCATTATGCTAACCGGCAATACCGATATGAACGCCACGATCGATGCGATCAATCGTGGCGGCGTCTTCCGCTATTTGCAAAAGCCGTGCGCACGAGACGATCTGATCGAAGCGGTGGAAGAGGGGCTTTTAATTCGGCCTGCACCGGCAACTGGTTCAACTGGCGAGGAATGCAGTTTGGAAACGCCAGTGGTGAGCTGGCTGCAGGATGCGCTTCATGACTGCCTTCTCAACACGTTCTTCCAGCCCATCGTCGATCTTCAAACTGGGGCGATTGTTGGTGCCGAAGCCCTCGCACGTTGGTTGCATCCCGCTGATGGATGGATCCCGCCTTCGGTCTTCATTCCGATCGCGGAGCAGGCGGGTCTGATGCCGGAACTCGGTCGACGCATGCTGACGCAGGCTTGCAGCGATGCTGCCAAATGGCGTTCTAAGGGCTTCGATGCCTCAATCTCCGTGAATGCATCAGTGAAGCAATTCCTCGAGGGGCAGATCGTTGACGACGTTCAACGTGCTCTCACAGAGAGTGATCTGCCACCACGACAGCTAACCTTGGAGCTTACGGAAAGCGTCTTGATTCATGATCCCGAGACGATCATTCGAATGCTCGAGGAGCTTCGATCTTTCGGGGTCACGCTGGCCATCGACGATTTCGGTACGGGATATTCAAGCCTGGCCTATCTCAAACATCTGCCCATCGATCGTCTCAAGATTGATCGCTGTTTCATCCAGGATATCGATCGGGATGAGCGTGATCTTAAGTTCGTTCGCACGATCCTCGATCTCGCGCGGCATCTCGAGCTTTCTGTCGTTGCCGAAGGGATTGAACGTCCAGAGCAACAGCACCTCCTGCGAGAACTGGGGTGCCGGTTGGGTCAGGGCTTCCTATTCGCCAAAGCGATTGAGCCCAATGCCTTTCTCAATCTCTTGGCGCAGCGCTCAAGGTCTGGGTATGATCCGATGGGCGGCGACATGGCATCGCCGTCCCCGGCCGACATTGTCATGCCTCTCGCCACCCGACGGTGACAACCCGACGCTCGTCCCCGACGACAGCATAGGCGTCCAACCAGGGCTCGATTGATGAAAACAGCCGCTGGCCGAGATGGCGTCGAAGGCGACGTCGACCCTCCTTGTCAAACTCATAGACCGACGCCCCACGCGACCAGCGTTGCGCCCCGAAGCGCATCAGCCATTCAACAACGATAGGTGGGATCGCGCGCTGCTGCGCTCGCTTCGCGGCATGCGCGGTGAGGGCAAGGTCAGCATCTGAGGTCAATGGGGGGAGGTTGCTTGAAACGTCCGATGGTTGGTGTCGTCCAAGACCGTCATCGATCGCGGCAATGATATCTTCGCTGTTGCAAGGCTTCAGAAGGAGTCTGAAGATTTCACCGGTATTGATGGCGTTGACCATATGCGGGACATCAGGCTGCCCCGTTAGCAGAATGCGGACGGCCTTCGGCGCGAGGCGCCGAACTTCTGTCAACAACGAGACCCCGTTCATTTTTGGCATATGCAAATCGCTGACGACGGCGTCCGGCAATTCCAACTGCAAAATACCGATCGCTTCCTGCGCACTGCTCGCCGTTGCTAAGCGAAAATGTCGCCGCAAACGGCGCTTATAGGCGGCGAGTGTCGCATGATCATCATCAGTCAACAGAATGAGCGGTTTTGAGGTCGTTGTCGCCATAGCAAGCCTATCCATTATGACTTCGTTCAGGTTGCCACCAATGTAAGAGTGAAGTCTTAAGTGTTCATTAAATAATTTGAATTAACCAAGCCTTCTAAGAAAAAAAATCGCGACTTTGATTTAATCAAATATCAATAGATTATCAGTACTCTTCGTTCTTAGCAGGTCAAAAAGTAAATGAAGGAAGCGCGATCATGGCCGCACATACTGATGAAACGTCGTCGCGGCCGCATAATGCTCGTTTGGAAACCTTGGGCACGATGGCCAGCGGCATTGCCCATGAAATCAATACGCCGATCCAATTTATCGGCGATAATCTGCAGTTCATCAGCGACAGCTTTGAAACCATCGACCAGCTCTTAACTCGTTTTGAAGTGCTGCTGAAAGCGGCCCAAGTTGTCGATCGCCTCGACGATGACGTGAAGACAGTGAATGAGGCGATCGAAGATGCCGAGCTTGATTTTCTTCGAGATGAATTGCCGAGCGCCATTGAGCAATCGCTCACAGGTATCCAACAAGTGGCACGCATCGCATCAGCGATGAAGAGTTTCGCCCGACGCGGCGGCAATGACAAAGAGTTCGCGGACATCAACCATGCAATCGAGATGACGGCCGCAATTTGCCGAAATGAATGGAAATATGACGCCGATCTCGAGCTTTCCCTCGATCCCAACCTTCCAAAAATTCCTTGCCACATCGGTGAGCTAAGTCAGGTCTGGTTGAACCTCATCGTGAATGCCGCCCATGCGATTAAGGATAATGCCGATCTGCCCCGCGGTTTGATCAAGGTGAGCACGAAAGCCCTGGACGGCCGCATTGAGGTCACGGTCTCCGATAACGGTACCGGTATGCCAGACGATGTGCGTCAGCGCGTGTTCGAGCCCTTTTTCTCAACCAAAGGAGATGGTCAGGGCAGCGGTCAGGGTCTCGCTATCTGCCAGAATATTGTGACCGAACAACATGGTGGTGACATCGCCCTTTGGTCCGAAGTCGGCAATGGAGCAACGTTCACCGTCACGCTGCCGACCGATGGAACCGCGTCTGTCTCCACACCTCTTGAGGAGGCCGTAGCATGAAACAACGGGCCTTATTTGTCGACGATGAGCCATTGGTTCTGAGTGGTCTTAGGCGGATGTTGCGCAGCCTTCGTCGTGACTGGGAGATGAGCTTCGCCAACTCAGGCAAGGAAGCGCTTGCCATGCTTGAGGAAGGGGAATTTGCGGTCATTATTTCCGACATGCGCATGCCAGAAATGGATGGCGCGACGCTTTTGAACGAAGTGGCCGTGCGCTACCCATCGATGGCACGCCTGGTGCTTTCTGGCCACGCGGAACTTGAAGCCATCTTGCGCGCAGTCCGTCCTGCCCATCAGTTTCTGGCCAAACCCTGCGATCCGAAAGTGTTGGAACGGGCGCTGAAACGGATCCTTGAGGTGAGACAGGACGAGCGGCAAAACGCCATCTGCAACAAGCTTGGGGCGCATCGCCGGTTGCCGTCGCCCAAGGATAAAATTGCCGACCTTCGCAACGCCCTTGGCGGGCCCATGGTCAGCCTCGAACGTGTCGGCGACGTCGTTTCCGGTGACATTGCAATGTCGCTCCAAGTGTTGCGCTTGGTGAACGCTGCTTTCTTCGGAACCCCAACAAAGACGCTTGATCCGCGCCGTGCCGTATCGGTCCTCGGGGCTGATATGATGAAGCGCCTCCTCGATGATGTGGAGCTGTTTCGTTCTGCCGAGAGCATGCAGGAAGACGATGAAGCGGCCGTGATCGAAGTCAATCGTTGCGTCAGTGAGCTGATGGACGATACCGAAACATCAGGTGATGCCTGCGATAACGGCATCAATGCAAAGACGTTGGCGATGATGCTTCACACCGGTGCGCTTGCCGGGATCGACACTGAGGATAGTCTTGATGACAGTGGTGACCTCGCTTTGGGGTCTGTCCTCCTCGCTTACTGGGGCCTTGATCTCGAAATCGCCGATCCGACGGCCGAAGCCTGGACACCTGCCACCCAGCTCGAAGGGGTTTCGTGATGGCAGCAAAGCCGCCGGAGCGAGCCAAAGAAAAGATTCTCGTCATCGATGACGAGCGGAACCTGCTTGAAGGCATTCGCCGGCAGTTACACAAGCGGTTCAAGCTCGTGCTCGCTGAGAATGGCGATGAGGGTATCGCTGCGCTCCAGGCGCAAGGACCGTTTGCGGTCGTCGTTTGCGACATGAATATGCCCGGAAAGACAGGGATCGAAGTGCTTGCCGAAATCGGCGAGCTCTCGCCGGACACCGTGAGAATCATGCTGACCGGGCAGACGGACCTTGATACGGCGATGAACGCCGTCAATCAGGGCAATATCTTTCGGTTTTTCACGAAGCCCTGTCCTGCCGAGATGTTGGCTGCGGGATTGACGGCAGCGCTCGAGCAATACCGGCTGGTCACAGCGGAACGCGATCTGCTCAACAAGACGCTCTCCGGCAGCATTAAGGTTTTGACCGACGTCTTGGCCATGATGGATCCTGACAGCTTCGGCCGAACCGAACGCGCACGCAATTGGATGCGCAAGGTTACGGGTGCGCTCGGTCTTCAGCGCCATCGCTGGAAACTGGAGATGGCGGCGATGCTCGCCCCGATCGGTCTTGCCGCCCTTCCGCCGGAGGTCGCAAAAAAAGCTCGGGCCAATCTCGAGCTCACGCAGGTCGAGCGTGAGATGGTGGAAGCTTCTGCCGAAACCGCTCATAAGCTCATCTGCCACATTCCAAGGCTCCAGGAAGTCGCGAGCTATGTCCTCTACCAGGGCAAGAACATCGATGGCAGTGGCTTTCCCCATGACGATAAAGCTGGCAATGACATCCCCATTGGAGCGCGCATCGTTCGGATTTTGAGCGATTTAGCACTCAGTATGGAAAAGGGGCAGGATCTCGACGACACCTTGGCACTGATGGGCAAGTATGAAGGCATCTATGATCTCAAGCTGCTGAAGCTCATCGGTCCTATCATCCTTGAGGATCAAGCTGTGACGCCGGCGAGCGGCGTCAAGACGATGGAGATCAAGCTTCAAGCGCTCAGTGTTGGTGATGTGCTGCTGACGCCAATTTTGGATCTTGAGACCGAGGATCTCATCCTCGCCAAGGGCGCCACCGTGACCGAGCTTTACATCAAGCGTCTCGGCAATCTGCGACGGATCCGAAAGCTGACCGAGACCGTGCGCATCCGACGATCTTCAAATCCCGAAGTTGAGGCCAAAGCCAGCTAGCCAACGGTAGTGACGAAACCGTGCCCGCCTTTCGAACAAGGATCACATGCTCATGCGCGAACGTTCACATTCGACCATCCGTAAGACCGCCGCCGGCGTTTGCTTCGCACTGGCATCGCTTGTCGGTTTGAGTTCGGCCTCGGCCGAGGAGGCGTTGACGTTCGGTATTGTTCCGCAGCAATCAGCGAGCCGGCTCGCTGAGATCTGGGTCCCCTTGTTTGAACATCTGAGTAACGAGACCGGCAAAGAGATCCGATTTGCAACGGCAAAAGACATACCGGCATTCGAAGCATGTCTTGCTAGAGGAGCCTACGATCTCGCTTACATGAACCCCTATCACTACACGACCTTTCATGATGTCGCAGGCTATCAAGCGTTCGCTCGTCAAACGGAAAAGCGCCTTCGAGGTTTGATTGTTGTGCGCGCGGATAGTGACTATGAGCAGCTCGACGAGCTGAGCCAGCAATCCATCGCGTTCCCCTCGCCCGCCGCCTTTGGCGCCAGTGTGATTCCGCGGGCGGAGATGAGAAGCCGAGAGATGGCGATTAGGCCGGCTTACGTGAAGTCACATGATTCGGTGTATCGCGCGGTCATTGCCGGTTTGTTCCCAGCAGGCGGTGGGGTTCTGCGTACCTTCAACAATGTACCGGCCGAAGAGCGTTCGAAACTTAGGGTTCTTTACCGCACCGATGCGTACACGCCCCATGCCTTTGCCGCCCATCCCAAGGTGTCGCAGTCATTGGTCAATCGCTTAGCGGAGGTCATGAAAGCGTTGACCGCTGAGCGGCCTGAACTGCTCAAAGCGATTGGCATGAAGGGCATCCAAGGTGCGGCTAACGCAGATTGGGATGACGTGCGTGCCCTTGAGCTCACACGCGGCCAAACTGAGATTGTCATGGGCGAATCGCTTACATGTCATTCCGGCTAAAAACGGTCCTTGGCATTGCGTGTATCGAGGCACTGCTTCTGACCATTCTGGTTGTCAGTGGCCTCAACTATCTCAGCAGCTCCAATGCCGAACAGTTGCTGCAGCGTGCCGCGACCACAGCGAAACTTGTCGCAACCATGACCGGTGATGCCGTCATTGCCGTGGATCTAGCGACACTCGATGTTCTGGTTGATCAAGCCCTGCGAAATCCAGACATCGTCTATCTACGCATCGCGTCGACCAATGGCACGACGTTAAGCGAGGGGGGGGACGCCAACGCCCTCGCCGCAGCATTTGTTGAGGATCATTCGATCGATCAGACATCGAATGACCGTCGACTTGACGTCAGTGCACCGATAACGGTCGCAGGGTCAGACTTCGGTCGGGTTGAACTTGGCCTATCGACCGAAGTTTTACATTCAACCTTTGGCAGCGCTCTGATCTGGATGGTCAGTATCGCCCTCTTTGAAATGGTGATGGTGGCGCTGCTCGGCTTGGCTCTCGGCCATTATCTCACCCGTCAGCTCTTGATGTTGAAACGTGGTGCGAAACAAGTGGCGAGCGGAGACTTTGGATATCAGCTTCCGATCAACGGCAAGGATGAACTTGCGGACACCGCGCTAAGCTTCAATAGCATGTCGGAGGCGCTAGCCCGTTATGCGCGCCTTGCTGAAGACGCTCGGCGGAAAGCCGAGGCTGGTCGGGAGCTTGCAGAAAGCACGCTTAACGATGCGCTCGACAGCATGCGCGATCACGTGCTGGTGATTGGCGCTGACAGGGAGGTGCTTCTCGCGAACCGGAGTTATCGTACACTCTATGGAGCGGATCACGACCTGTCCCATGCCGACGCCGCCTTTGCCGCCGAGGCGGTCGAAAACGGCGAGCTTGAAGACGAGTATGTAGCACAGCGCCTCAAGCAACTCGCTGACCCGTCAGCCTATCCGCGATGGGAAGCTGAACTCGGCGACGGCCGCCGTCATTTGATTGCGCAGCATCCGATGTCAATGGGCGGGGTCGTCATCGTCCATACCGACGTCAGTGAGCTCTACCAGGCTCTTGAGGAAAACCGACAACTTCAAAAAGAGCTCATCCAACGACAAAAATCGGAAGCTGTCGGCACGCTCGCCGGCGGACTTGCCCATGAAATCAATACGCCAGTCCAGATTATTTCAGATAATGCGACCTTCGTGAGAGAGGCGATCGGTGAAATCGTCCCCATGGTCGATGGATTGTCTCGTGTCGACGACATCAACCGGGATCTGATAGCCGAGCGGCTTGACGCAATCGACTGGGACTACGTCAAAGACGAGATCCCCCAAGCACTGGCGGATCTCTCGGAGGGGACCGACCGTGTTCGCGACCTTATCGGTACCTTCAAGCAGTTTGCAAAGCCCGACGGCACAACGGTGAGCGCTGCTGATCTTGCCGACCTTCTCAGAACAACAATCGAAGAGACGGAACATGTCTGGCAGCCCGTGGCCCTGTTGGATGTTGATGTTCCCGACGACATGCCGTCCGTACCTTGCCAGGCCGATCAGATAAGGCAGGTGATCCGTCATCTGATTGTCAACGCTGCCCACGCCGTCGAGGACCGAGCACGCGACGGTGAGGGGCGCATCGTCGTCCGTTTGACCCATGATCAGGGACATGCACGGATCGAGATTGAGGATAATGGCTGCGGCATTCCGCCTGAACATCTCGATCAAATCTATGACGTTCTCTTCACCACGAAGGCGCCTGGACGCGGCACCGGCCAAGGTTTGGCCCTCTCTCATGTTATCGTGACGCGCGGCCATCAAGGCCGCATTTTGGTCGATTCGGCGTTGGGGAAGGGCACTTGCTTTTCCATCCTGCTGCCGATCAAGCGAGATGATGAGGCATCCGACTCCCCATTACAGCCGGCGGACGCACTCGTTCCTTCGGCCTAAGACGGGATCGTTGCGTTCTTGATGCGCGGAAGAGCTTTTATTTCAGATTCAGCCCGTATCACGTGATATCAAAGAGTTGATGGGGAAAGTCGACGTTACCTGTCACGCCTTGCATCTTGCTATGAGCGTATCCTTACCAAGTCATGACGGGCCGAAGCTGTCATGGAAAAACGGAAAAGCGCTGATCGTGTCGTGGGCATGGGTCCAAGCGATGTGATAGCGCCGCCACGGCATGGGCTGTAGCGGCGCCAAGGTCGATGTCGACTAACTCTTACACTCGCCGTTTTTGACTTTGCCCGTGTTGATCTTTGCGGTGCCGGCCTGCAGCTTCACGCAGTCCCCTCGTTTGCCTGGCTTGACCTTGATCTTGGCCTCACCGGCTTTGAGAAGCGTGTTGCCGTTGGAGACATCGATGCTCGTGCCTGGTACTTGGATTTTGGCCCCGTCGCTGCTGACGGCTGGCAACGATGTCGCAAACATCGCGCCGAGACCAAGCGCTGCAACGAGAGCTATTTTCTTGACTGACATTGATACATCTCCTCATCGAATGGTTTTTTGGGTTGATAAAAGGCGCGTTACACGCCGGCCGGAACGGAAGACGGCTCATCGGTCCTGTCGTCCGTTTAAGCGCGCGGATTTACTACACATCGCCGTGTGAAAACACTCTGAATGGCGTGTTCATCTCACCGTTAGGTCAACCCGCTGATCCCACCATGAGCGGACAACCAGCCATGCGATGCACCCCCATGTCCGAAACAATCTCGTCCAGCTGGCCTAACATCACGCACCGGTCGGTGCTGGCCTCTAGCGGGCGGATGCAGCACGGCTCTTCATGATCTCTTGCAAGGAGCCATCGATCATAACGCCTTGGACGCCCAGCCGATTGTCGAGCAGGGTTAGGCTGGCACGTTGGCCGGGTTTGATCAGGCCGAGTTCATGATTCAGGCCAAGCGCTCTTGCCGGCGTTGTCGAGGCCATTCGGAGCGCATCGGCAAGCGATGCGCCCGCCGACCGCACCATCGTATCGACAGCATCCGCCATCGACAGATGAGCGCCTGCAAGGGTGCCGTCCATGTCGGTTAGCCTGCCTCTTCGCAGAACAATGTCCTTGCCGGCGAGCCTAAATCCATCTTCGGAGCCGCCAAGCGTCGGCATAGCATCGGTGACGAGACATAAGCGATCTGGACCGATGATCGAGACGGCGAGTTTGAGATTGGTGGGATGGACGTGATGACCATCAGCGATGATCCCGGCAAACAGACGCTGATCAGCCAAGGCACTACCGACCACTCCGGGTTCCCGAGGCGTGAGTTGACTCATCGCATTAAAGAGATGGGTTACACCGTGAAGCCCCTCCTTGACCGCACGGGTCATGTCGAGCCAAGTCGCTTCACTGTGCCCGGCAAACACAACCCAGCCCGCTTCCGCCAGGTCGGTGATGACGCCTGGAGCTTGCTCCTCGGGCGCCAGCGTGATCAACCGAACGCGGTTCTCGCAGTTGATCAGATAAGCGAGATCATCCTGATCAAGGGGCCGGATAGAGGTGCGATCGTGAATGCCTGGTCTTTGAGGGCTGAGAAAAGGCCCCTCAAGGTGAACACCAAGAATCCCCGGAATCCTCTGTTCACAGGCTCTATGGGTCGCGTCGAGCGCGCGTCGGTAAGCTTGCCCATCCGCCGTGATGAAGGTTGGAAGGATGTGGGCAGCACCGCCTCGTATCGCGCCGGCGGCGATGGTAGCGAGTGCATCGACGTTCGGTGCATCGTTGAAGAGCTGATCGGCAGCACCGTTGATCTGCATGTCGATAAAACCGGGCGCCAGCAGTGGTGTGTCGACGTGAACCGCATGGTCGGGCAGGGCTGGATCTCCGGTAACCGTGCCATCAATCCGGCCATCGATGACAATGACCGTTTGATGGATCAATGGACGGTCCACCAGCCCGTCAAAAAGCTGCTCTGCACGAATGGCCGTTAGCATGGCGTTACGTTCATAGGAGATCTTGATCCTCACCCCTTGGATGGATAGCCAGATAGAAGTCCTTCAACGCTAACTTGGAGGCTGCTGCCGGATCCAGGATCACGGTCGTATTCGGGTGAAACTGGAGGGCAGACGCGGGACATAGTGCGCTGACGGGACCCTCAATCATCGCAGCGACAGCATTGGCTTTGCGTTCGCCCGTCGCCAAGAGGATAATCATGTCTGCGCGCATGATCGTCTGGATGCCCACGGTGATGGCGTGGGTTGGCATCGCTTCGTCGCGTTCGAAAAAACGCCGGTTAGCCTCGATGGTACTCGGTGCGAGACGCTTGATTCGGGTTGATGATCCGAGGCTGGAGGAGGGCTCATTGAAACCGATGTGACCGTTGATGCCGATGCCGAGAAGCTGTAGATCGATGCCCCCCGCGGCATCGATCCGCCTTTCATAAGCCTTGGCTTCAGCTTCGGGGTCTGGTGCATCGCCGGCGGGAAGATGTGTGCGTTGAGGATCGATGTCGATATGGGCGAAAAATCGATCATTCATGTCCTTGCGATAGGACTTGGGGTGGTCCGGTGAAAGACCGACATATTCATCGAGATTGAAAGTTGTGATGCCGGCAAAGGAGAGGGCCTCCTCGCGATGTCGTCGTGCGAGCTCCTGGTAGACGGGAGTCATTGTGCCGCCGGTCGCAAGCCCGAGTGTCGCCGTTTGATGGCATGTAATGTGATCGGCAATACGCCCTGCCGCATCCGGGAAGACCAGCGCTTCACTGTTCTTGATCAGCACTTTCATCTGGAGGCGCGCCCTTTCATCATGGACTGACGACATAAGCCGAATTGACTGATAGTTCAAAGCCTATCGGCATCGTAGGGGGCGTGACTGCGATCGGCGACGCAGCACCGAGAGATCAAAAAGCCATTCAAGCATTTTTGGGGAGGCTCAGCTGTGATTATCAAGGATATCCGAACCCATCTTTTGTCCGTCCCATTTGTCGATCCGCCAAAGACCGGGTTCTTGGCACTCGAGACGATCGATCTTCTTATCGTTGAAGTCGAAACCGACATTGGCGTGGTCGGCACGGGCCATCTTCATCCGCTAGCCGGTGGCATGCGCACCCTCGACATGTGCATTCATGAAATGCTGAAGCCGCTGCTGCTTGGAGAAGATGCGACCGAGGTCGAAGCTCTATGGCAAAAAATGTGGCGTGCGACATTCATTCAGGGCCGGATGGGCATTACAGTGATGGCCATGTCTGCTTTGGACATTGCGCTTTGGGATGCCAACGGTCGCTCGCAGGGGATGCCACTTTGGCAGCTCTGGGGTGGGCGGCCGGATCCGCTTCCGACCTATGGCTCCGGCTGTTTTCGCGGTCTTGGCCAGGACGGCATGATCGAGAAGGCGCTGCGTTATGTCGATCAGGGCTTTACCGCGATCAAGATGCAAGTGGCCCATCTCTTCACCCATGATCAGGATGTCGACAATGTTCGTGCCATGCGGCAAGCGCTTGGTCACGACATCGACATTCTGGTGGACGTGAACCAAGGCTGGGGCGCCGACGAAGCGGTTGATGTGGGCAAGCGGCTCGATGCTTTTGCCATCGGTTGGCTTGAGGAGCCTGTGATGGCTGATGATTTCGCCGGCTATCATAAGATCGCCGATGCCATCGATACGCCGGTGGTTGGTGGCGAAAATCACTTTACCCACCATGACCTCAAGCCGTTTTTTGCAAGCGGCAAAATTCCCATTCTGCAGCCTGACATCATGCGTGGTGGCTATACCGAGCTCCGCGTCATCGCGGCGCATGCGGCGCAGGCCAAGCTCGCCATCGCCCCCCATCTCTTCCCGGAGCTCTCCGTGCACCTTGTCGCCTCGATCGAGAACCCATCTTGGCTCGAATATATGGGCTGGTATGATCATCTCTGGGTGCAGCCTATCATCCCGAAAGACGGTCTGATGTCGCCACCCAATCGCCCGGGGCACGGCCTCGACTTCAAACCCGAGCTGTTTCAGGCCTATCCGTACAAAGGCTAGATGCCCAGACCTAGGCTCGCTGTGAGAAGCGCTTACCGACGAGGGACGCCGCGATATTCACCTTTTGAATATCAATCGCGCCGCCGGCGATTCCCCAACCCCAACCGTCCCGCATCTTCTGTTCGATGGGAAAGTTAGCGCTATAGCCATAGCCGCCCATGAGCTGCATGGCCTTCCCAGTGACCTCGCGGACCATTTCGTTGGCGAAGCATTTGGCGATCGAGCTGTCGGCTATCGATGGGAGACCCGACTCGGCATTGACGACAGCGCGGTACAAAAGGAGGCGCGCAGCATCCAGTTTCATTTTCATGTCGGCGAGGGCTAGCTGCACGGCCTGAAAGTCAACCAATGGCTTGCCGAACTGTTGGCGTTCCTGCACATAGCCGAGCACATGATCGAACGCTGATTGCGCGATCGCGAGGCTCATCGTGGTGTTGCCGCAGCGCTCCAGATCAAAGGCCTCCATCAGCTGCTTGAAGCCGCCCGGGCCGACAATGACGTTTTCCAACGGAATCTCGACATCATCGAAGAACATATCGGCGCTGGTAACGCCACGAAAACCCATATGACGCTCGCGTGCGCCGAAGCTGAGACCGGGGGTGTCGATTTCGACAAGAACAGCGCCGATCCCCTTGGCGCCGGGAGCATCATTCATGCGGCAATAGACGACATAGGCATCGGCATGGCCGGCACCGGAGCACCAACGTTTCTGTCCACGAATGATGAGGCGATCATCACTCGCGATAGCCGACGTTTTGAGATCCGTGAGGGCGCTGCCAGCATCAGGTTCGGACATGGCGACGGCCACCATTTTCTCACCCCGGCAGACCTGCGGAATGATGCGCCGTTTAAGGGCGTCGCCTGCGAAATGTTGAATGGCAAGGATGGGCCCGAAGCAGCTCTCAAAAACCGGGAAAGCGACAGCAGGTGAGATCTTGGCAATTTCTTCGAGCACAAGAACGGCCTCGAGGTGACCGGCGCCAGCTCCCCCTAGCTCGGGTTCGAGATTGATCCCCAAGAGGCCCATGTCGGCAAAGCGGCGCAAAACGTCTTGGCCGGGTGGCTGGTCTTCATGCTCGACGATCGTCGCAATGTCGCGAAGCTCCGTTTCGGCAAAACGTTTGGCGGTCGCTTGCAGCGCTGCCTGCTCTTCATTCAGCGAAAAATCCATCCTGACCTCTCTTCATTTGTTGGCGCTTGTCATCAGGATGAAAGCAAGGTGCCTGGCTTGTAAATGCCAGGTGCCGATGCGCCATTTGGGCAGGCCGCCGTTGTCTTGAGGTTCTGTGGATTTGCGGAAAACTCGAAGCAAATTGTTTCTTTTTCAGTCGCTTGATGCCATCATTAGATCTCGTTTGTGAACAAGGTGCTGTAACCAAAGAAAAAAGTGTCTTTGAGGATCGTCGCCGTGACGCCGGACTGCTCGTGACATCAGGGCTGCCGGTGGCAGGGAAACCATGTCGGAAACAAAAGATACCGTCTCGAAATTCTCGGTGTTGCCGGGCTTTTGGGTGATCGTGTGGCTCGGTACGATCTCTCCAGTCGCCCCCGTACATGCTGATGGGATTGCGGCTTATGGCGCCCAGATGTGTGAAAGTGCCGGCATCCCGACCGACGAATGTACCTTGACCGGCGGGCCTTGGCCGGCGGGTGAGGGATTGCAGGATTCGTCGGGCGTCGAACAACGAGACAAGTCGGAGACGTTTCTCGGGCATGCTATGTCACGCTGCGAACATCAAGGCATTGCCCCCGAGGACTGCCAGGCCCTACCACCGACGAAGCGTGGCGATGGTCAGGCTGCTCTTCCAGCAAGCCCCTTTTTGACGGTGCCGGAAGAACTGCCGCCCGTCACTCTTGCGTCTGAACCAGAATCCGTGTCATCGCCCATCATCGTTAGCCCCCCGAGGCCCACACGCCCCCAAACAGTCGGTGTCGTGCCGCCGATGCCTGCGACATCAACGCAGCAAGTCGTCCGAGAGGTTGGGACGCTGCCGCAGGCGGTCCAGCCCCCCATTGTTGCTGTTGGACCGCCGACAACGGTGCAGGCTTTTCGCGACGTTGGCCCTCCCCCGCAGGCCTTTCAGCCCGTCTTGCGTGACATGGGGCCGGCCTTTGTCTCCCCGCCATTTCGCGAGGTAAGGCCGCGAACCGAGAGGGTTTTCCCCGAATTTCGCGGTCCTCCGCCTGTCCGTGAGAACCGTGTTCGCGCATTTCGCGAGCCGAGAGCGCCGGCTGGACCGGCCGTGCGTGAGGCCCGCCGTTCGTTTGCCGATGATGATGACGTCGGTTTTTTTGGCCGCTTGTTCGATGGACGACAAACGCGTTGCCGTCGTGAAGTGCGCTATTCGCGACCACCATCCTACCGCTATATCGAGTGCTTTTGAGCCTGCAATTGACGTCTAGCGCCGTCTTGCTGAAGACTTTAGGTTGCCCGATAGCGATCGGGAAAAGTGGCACATGCGCATTATCAAAATCGAAGATCTCCATTGCGATGCCGGCTGGCGCGTTTGGTCATTTTTGAAAGTCACAACGGATGAAGGCATTATCGGCTGGTCCGAATACAACGAGAGCTACGGTAGTAAGGGGCTCACAGCTGTCATTCTGAAGCTTGCGGAAGGCTTGATTGGTTTAGACGCACGCCCGGTCGAACGGATCTCCGCCATGCTCTACGCAGCAACGCGGCAAGCCCCGGGGGGACTCGTTCAACAAGCGATTGCTGCGATCGAAAATGCGCTCGTTGATGCCAAGGCTCGTGCCCTGGGCGTTCCTGTCGCCGAACTTCTGAATGGACCGGTGCGCGACAGGCTCAGGCTTTATTGGTCCCATTGTGGCTCTTACCGAATCAACCATGCCCACGTGATGGGCTTGCCGGCCCTTCGGACGCTCGACGACATCAAAGAGCTCGGTGCGGAGGTGCGGCAACGAGGTTTCTCCGCGCTTAAAACCAACATCTTTCGGATCGATGAGGCGGAGCCCTCCATGTACCAGCCGGGCTTCACCGCCAATCCCGGTTGGCCAGAGCTTAACGTTGACCGTTCGCTGCTTCGCTTGATCGAGCGCCAAATGGCAGCGTTTCGCGAAGGGGCGGGCGACGAAGTTGATCTGCTGCTCGATCTGAATTTCAACTTCAAAACAGAAGGCTATCTTGAAGTCGCCCGTGCGATTGAGCCGTTCGATCTCACGTGGCTTGAGATCGATAGCTTCGATCCGGCCGCGCTTGCCCATATCAGGCTCCGCAGCCAGACGCCGATCGCCTCCTGTGAGAGCCTATTCGGACGGCGGCAGTTCCGCCCATATCTTGATGCGCAGGCTGTGGACGTCGCGATCATTGACGTTCCTTGGAATGGTATTCTCGAAAGCTCGAAGATTGCTGCGATGGCCGAAGCCTACGAAATCAACTGCGCACCGCACAATTTCTATGGCAATCTTTCCACAATGATGTCGGCGCATTTCTGCGCCTCTATCCCAAACTTTCGCATCATGGAAATCGATATTGACGACGTTCCATGGAAGGATGAGGTTGTGAGTCCGCCAACGATCGACGACGGGCACCTTGTCCTCTCAGACCAGCCCGGTTGGGGCGTCGAGGTCCATGAAGAGGCCATCCGGGCCCATGCGCCAAAGGGATGATTGAGGCGATCCGAGCGGCCGACGCCGTCATCTCCATGGCCAAGGGTGGGCAAGAGATATCAGGTGACCTCGGCGGTTCAAGCCTCGTCGACACGCAAAACGTCAGGCGCAGCCACCATTTCCAATGGCGAAACCAGCTGTCGATCAGATCTTTTTGAAAAATTGGAGCGGGCGATGAGATTCGAACTCACGACCCCAACCTTGGCAAGGTTGTGCTCTACCCCTGAGCTACGCCCGCTCACTATCGCTCTGTCGGCACGCGAAGCACCGTGCGATTGGGCGTATTTAGGAGAAACGCTGTCGTTTGGCAAGTGGGTGCGCGCGGGTTTTGGCATTGGTAGATAGCCTCGGGTCCGTTGATCAACCCCCAGTCACGGCTGTCGGATGCCCGGCCCTTGATACTCACCGGTCCTTTCGCCATGTTAAGGCCGGGTCCGAGGGGGGCCAACGTGGACTTAAGTGGCAGGAATGACGATGGCGCTGTTGTCGGGATTATTGGGCGAAAAGGAACCGGCTGCCGGTGGTGGTGGCGGTGATTTGATCAAGGACAGCGATACCAAGAGTTTTATGGAGGATGTGATCCAGGCCTCGCGTGAGGTGCCTGTGATTGTTGACTTCTGGGCGCCTTGGTGTGGCCCTTGTAAACAGCTCACACCCATTCTCGAGAAGGTCGTTCAGCAGGCTGGTGGCGCTGTTCGCCTGGTCAAAGTCAACATCGACGAGAACCAAGCCCTCGCCCAGCAGCTCCGTATCCAATCCATCCCGATGGTCTACGCCTTCAAAAACGGGCAGCCGGCGGATGGATTTGCGGGCGCTCTTCCCGAGAGCCAGATCAAGGCATTTATTGAGCGTATTGCCGGGCCGATTGGACCTGGGCCGGCAGAAGCTGGCGTGGAGCAGGCTCAAGCAGCGTTGAGCGCCGGCCAGGTCGATTTGGCGCTCGACATCTTCCAACAGGTGCTTGCCGAAGATCCCTCGAATGTCGATGCGATTGCGGGCTCTGCTCGGGCTGAAATCGCCCTTAATCGTTCTGCAGCAGCGAGAGCGCGCCTCGACGAGGTTCCCAAAGAGCACGAAAATCATGTCGAGATCGCTGGGGCCAGAGCGGCGCTTAGTCTCGCTGAGGAAGCCGGAACGCTTCCGGATCCCGGTGAGCTTCTCGCCAGGCTTCAAGCGGATGATCAAGATCATGGAGCAAGGCTGGACCTTGCGACCGCCATGTTCCTTCGCGGGCAGACTGACCAGGCGATGGAAGAGCTCCTGCATATCATCAAGCGCGACCGCGACTGGCAGGACCAGGCTGCACGAAAGCAGCTGTTGAAATTCTTCGATGCACTCGGCCCGACCCACCCGGCGACGGTGGCGGGACGAAAGCAGCTCTCTGCCGTTCTGTTTTCGTAACCTGCTGTAAACAATGGCATGGGAATTCATCATGGAGGTCTGCGCTGAACGCGCTATATAGACTGGCATGACCACATTCAGCGATCATGACAGCAATCCGGGAAGTGACCAGAGCGCGCTTGAACGCCTGCCGACCCGTTTCCCGATCTTCCCACTTTCAGGCGCCATTCTTCTGCCTGGTGGCAACCTGCCTTTGAACATTTTCGAGCCGCGCTATCTCCAGATGACAAAGGACGCGATGCGTGGCGACAAAGTCATTGGCATGATTCAGCCCAAGGGCCCAGGCAGTGATGGCAATCCATCCCTTTATCCCATTGGCTGCATCGGTAAGATTTCAAATTTTGAAGCCACAGAGGACGGACGCAATCTGATCACGTTGACCGGAATCTGCCGCTTCGAAATTGTCGAAGAGCTCACCGTTGCGACCCCTTACAGACAGGTTGTCGGGGCTTATGACAATTGGCGTTGCGATCTCGACCCGTCAATGACGCCAGACGATATCCGTGCCGAACTGGTCGAGGCGTTGCGCGGCTACTTCGCTGTGCATGACATCAGCGTCGACTGGGAGCAGATCGAGCGTGCGCCGCTTTCAGGCTTGATGACGTCACTGGCGATGATCTGCCCCTTTGAGCCATCGGAAAAGCAGGCCTTGCTGGAGCTTGCGGCGCCGAGTGAGTTCGGACGGACGCTGGTCGCCTTGTTGAAAATGGGCACGCTTAGTAATGACGATCGCACCGTTCGCCACTAACGAGGTTGATCGGCCGATTGCCACCACCGGATACGCCATGAAAGATGCGCAAAGCCCTGCACCCGACGAACAGCAGCGACCCGTCTCGTCGGTTGACCCGAAGCTTCTCGATATCCTGGTCTGCCCTTTGACCAAATCAACGCTTCGCTATGATCGCCAACGGCAAGAGTTGATTAGTGATCAAGCCGGCCTCGCTTATCCAATTCGCGATGGCATTCCGATTATGCTGGTGGATGAAGCGCGCACGCTTGGCGAGGATGAGGCGATTCCGGATCAGGTTAAGGCGAGAGGCCGATAATGGCCGAGCCAGATGACGGGGCGCCTTGGCCCACTGAAATACGTGTCGATCGTCAGGAAAAGCGGCTCAGTATCGCCTTTGATAATGGCGACCGTTTTGCACTGCCGGCGGAATTTCTCAGGGTGGAGAGCCCCTCTGCCGAGGTGCAAGGCCATGGGCCCGGCCAGAAAGTGACGATCGCAGGCAGGCGTCACGTCGGTATTATGGATGTCGAGCAAGTCGGCAACTATGCCGTCAAGATCAAATTCGACGATCTGCACGACACAGGAATCTACACCTTTGGCTACCTGCATTTTCTTGGCACGAGGCAGGATGAGCTCTGGCAAGCCTATCTAGACGCCCTCGAGCAGCAGGGCTTGAGCCGCGACCCCTAACCGATGGCGCCCAGGATCCCTCCCTTCGACGGTCTCAATGGGGTCCGTGCCCGACGCGGCCGGCTAGGCTGATCAGAATTTTCCGTATTGGAGATAGGCTTCTTGAGGATCCATGCCATCAAGGATGGCGGTGCGAACCTTGTTCTCGGTTGCGATGGCCTGCTCGGCCGCGTCGACGATCTCGCCGGCTCGGTCTTTCGGCAGGATCACCATGCCATCGCGATCACCCAGCACATAGTCGCCGGGGTGGATCAGAACGTCGCCGATGGTAATGGGTTTTTCAAAGCGATCCGGTAGCCAGTAGCCAACGACGTCCCGTGGCGTGTAGTAGCGAAACCAGACCGGAAAGTTCTGTTCAATGATGAAATTGACATCACGGCAGCCGCCGTCAACGACATAACCACGCACACCCTTAAGCTTTAGCGTTTCTGCCGAGAGTTCTCCCATATGCGCGATGACGCTGTCATTGGGTTGGCAGATGAGAACCGTGTCCGATTTGGCTTTGGAGAGCAGTCCGGTCCATGCGAGAAGCGTGGTATGCGCGTCGGCTGATGTATCGACCTTGCCGCTCACTGTCGAAATCACCCCAGCGAGGGTTTGCTCGGGAAAGAGCGGTCTGATCTCCGGTGGAAGCGTGAAATTGGAGAGGCCCATGCTTCGCATGATGTCATGGGCGATTCCGGTGTAGATCGTCTCAAGTCGTGAAACCAAGTCCATCGTCAAGCCTCTCGTCATTCGACATTCTTGTCGGGTCTCTCGCCCGTTCCACGATAGGAAGAGCGCCTCCTGGCTGTCCAGGCACGCTTGGCTATCGGTACGCTTCGAGCCCATCGCTGTAGCGTCTTAACACAGCGAGACCAAGGTCGGTTGGGCGCTGGCAAGGCTCTCGATCATAAACCTTATCCAGGCCGAGGCGCCGGGCAGTGAGACGCTTTCCATAGCAAAGGAATTGGTCGACGGACTGCATCAAGAAGGTGATCAAAGGCAGCATCTCTGCGTATAGCTGCTCTGCCTCTGTCTCTCGTCCCGCTTTCATCAACTCATAGATACGCACCTGGACATCGGCGCATTCTGGCGCTGGAATCATGCCGACGCAGCCTGCACGTAGGTTGTCGGTGAGTTCAAGACCGCCGCGACCGTTAAAGACTCTGAGAACGCCGTCGACGGCCTTAATGGTATCGGCGATCTGAAGCGCAGAGCCTTCTCCCTTCAAGAGCGAGAAGTTCGAATGGTTGCGGCAAAGTGTGTGTAGTCCCTCGTCCGAGAGCCCAACGCCCAGATATTGCGGGGCGTTTTGGATGGCAACGGGAAGAGGCGAGGCCTCCATGACCTTGCCGAAAAAACCGATCAGGCCAGCTTCGTCGATCACGTGTCCCTGCGGCGGCTGCAGGATGACCCAGGCGGCACCGAGTTCGGCTGCGGATTTGACGAAGGCGATCTGGGCATCAGGCGTATCCCCGAAGACGGTGATCGCCACGGGCAAACGATCGCCGACGTCCTCCATCAGCCAAGCCATCACATCATGGCGCTCGGCCAATGACAGTTTACGGACTTCGGTCGCGAGGCCGAGCGCGGCAATGCCGTGGGCGCCCATCGTGACGCATGCCTCAGCCTGTCGACGCATCGCGTCCCGATCGAGCTTGCCATCGGCGCCAAAGAATGCGTAGAGGATTGGATAGATGCCGCGAGCGTCAGTCATGATCCGGCTCCTAGGACAACGAACCTGCTTTCCATGATGACACCCTTCACCTTGGCTGTCTGCGCTGGGATGATTTGGCAAGACAGGCCCATCGATTGGCGCTGTGCTCATCTTGCTGAGATGGGTTTTGACGTCGGGCTATGGAACTGGCCAGATCACGACCTGTCAAAGCTGCAACGTTCTGGTGCTCGGTTTTCGATCATGAACAGCTATGTCACCGAGCGGCCTGCTGACGACGACGGTGCCGACGAACTTTTGCGCTCAGCGCGAGAGACCGCAGGGGTCGGCAAGCGACTTGGCGTGCAGCGCCTGAACCTTCATGGCACGGGGCTGGGTCGTACCGTCTGAGGTCGTGACGGGCAGCATCTGGCTGAAAGCCCGTGACACGCTTTCAAGAATCGCCGAGATGGCTGAAGAAGAAGAAGGCGTGGTCTTCACCCTGGAGAACCTCAATCTGCCGGTTGATCATCCAGGCACGCCGTTTGGTCGCGTTGAGGAATGCCTAGCGTTGGTCTCTTCAGTGAATCATCCCCGACTACGCCTCAATCTGGACCTCTATCACGCGCAGATCGGCGAGGGGAACCTGATCGAGACATGTAGGGCATGCTTGCCTTGGATCGGCGAAATTCAAGTAGCTGATGTTCCCGGAAGCTGCGAACCTGGTACAGGCGAAATCCATTATCCCGGCATCGCCCGAGCCTTGGTGCAGATGAGCTATCAAGGCCCCGTCGGTATGGAAGCCTTCGCGAGTGGTGATCCAGAGGAGGCGATCGAGGCCTTCCGCCGTTCCTTCACACCGGCGATATGAGGAGATCCTTGGAGATGTGAAGCGTGCCGTTTTTGTCCGCTGATAAATCGGGGGTTTTCCCCGATGCTCTTCGGTCTATACTCCGTTGCCCCGAACAAGGAGGTCCGGTCATGTGCCCATCCCCCGAGCCTATTGACGCTGCTGAGCCTGCTGCTGCCGATCGCCGTCGTCTGACCGAGGAGCAGGCCGCCGATATTGAAGCCACGCGAGCCGAAGTTCAGACGACCAGACGGGCCGTGGTGCCTGCGCTGGAAGAGATCCTTTATGAGCCTCTTCCCGTCCTTGATCAGGGATTCATCCGGGTCATTGATTATATGGGGGATGATGCAGGGATCGTGCAGGCGGCGCGTGTGTCCTACGGGCGCGGAACCAAGCAGATCAGCAATGACCGTGGGCTGATCAACTATCTCATGCGTCACCGTCACACCAGCCCCTTCGAAATGTGTGAGATCAAGCTGCATATCAAGCTGCCAATTTTCATCGCGCGCCAGTGGATCAGACACCGGACTGCGAACGTCAATGAGTATTCAGCGCGCTATTCGGTGCTGGAGGAGGCCTTCTATACGCCCGCGCCCGAGCATCTGGCTGCGCAATCTCAGACCAATCGTCAGGGCCGTGCTGATGTGCTTGAGGGCCCCGAGTCTCGAGACGCCTTGGGCCGTATCCAAGCGCATAGCACCGACTCCTATGAGCTCTATCTCAGCCTCTTGAACGAGGACCGAGCGGGCGATGTCCAAGATCCAGATAAAAAGGGGCTCGCTCGTGAGCTTGCGCGGATGACGTTGCCTCTCAATACGTATACGGAGTGGTATTGGAAGATTGATCTGCATAACCTGCTGCACTTTTCGGCCCTTCGCGCCGATAGCCATGCTCAATATGAAATTCGTGCGTATGCTGAGGTCTTGCTGGACGTTCTCAAGCGCTGGGTGCCACTGGCCTATGACGCCTTTCTCGACTATCGCAAAGATGGGGCGGAGCTATCGGGAAAGGCGCTTGCTGTGCTGCGTCGCATGCTGAAGGGCGAGCAAGTGGATCAGGCTGAAAGCGGCCTTAGCCCCCGCGAATGGCGGGATCTCCAAGCGCTGCTGGACCTCGCTTAGCAAGAGCCATCACGAGATGAGCGGGCCGGTGGCCAAGCCGTTAGTCGGCTGACCGAAAGCCTTCAGGCACGAAGAACAAGTGATCGTTCGCATCGCCCGCACCCTTGTGGCAAGCCACGCAGAACTGCACCCGGTTGGTGTCCACACCCCCGGTAACGCCGAAAAAGCTGCCATCAGGCATGATCATGGTGTAGCGCCAGTCTCTCGCCTCGGGATCGAAGCCTGGCGCCATTTTCTCCATAAGGAATAGGGGCCCTGGAAAGACATTGCCGTCAATATTGACTGAGAACGAATCCTTAGCGAGGACCGCGCCTTCCGGCAGGAGCGTGCCCTCGCCGTCGGCATAGGGGCCTGCCAGCGCATTGCCGTAATTGTTAACAAATCTGCCGCCATGGGTCGCTGACGGGTAGGGTGAACTGCTGAACGCCCGCCAGCGCCTGTAATTGATGGCGCTCGGATCCCCGGACATGGCATAGGCATCGGCCATATCGTCGACAATGCTCTGGTAGATCTTGGTCGCTTCTTCCGGCGATAGATCAGCGGGGTTCGTCACGGAAAAATGCTGGTCTGGGCCCGACAGATCCTGAGCATTCGCTGGACCCTGCATCACGACGATCGCGAGGGCGACAGCGCTTACAACCAGAAGGCAGCGCTTGGCTGCCCATGGGCATGATGACATGGAAACGGCGAACTCCAGTCGACGCACGCTCCGCGCCCCAGGACATGCGTGATTCAACGAGGCCAACTCTTGGCGTCAGGTTTATACCTGAAGGCGAACGTTGGCTAGTTGATATCACGGTCTGTTGAAGACGACCTGGCTATGAGCGTGGTGAGGCCATGAGGCTTTGAGAGGGCGTTCTTGATCATTTCCCAAGGCGAGGCCAACATGCCGGGATTCAAACGTTCGTTGAACCCTCAGTGGCGCATGTGAAGGGATAAGGATGATTGGCAATAAGGTGACCGAAGCGCTGACCGTAAGCCAGCAAATCCAGGTCGGCGATATCGACGCCATCAAAGCGGGAGGATTTCGCTCGATCTTGTGCAATCGGCCGGATGATGAAGAGCCGGGGCAGCCATCCTATGCGACGATTGAAGCCAGCGCCAAAGCTGCTGGCTTAGAGATACGGCATCAGCCCGTGATTTCGGGCCGGCTGACGGATGCGGATGTCGACGGATTCAAGGAAGCCATGCGCGAGATGCCAGGGCCAATCTTTGCTTATTGCCGCAGTGGTACGCGTTGCATCATGCTTTGGGCCCTGGCTGCAAGTGCTGAGCAGCCGATGGCAGAAATCCTCGAAACCGCGAGAAAGGCTGGTTACAACCTAGGCGGCGGCTGAGTGTTGCACGGCTAAGGTTGGTCCGCCTTTGGTTGCGGAAGACTGTTATAGGCATGGCGAAGCCGACCCTCGACCTTCTTGGCATCCGCGTTGGCGCCCTCACCCTTGAACGCATCCAGAGCCAGCGTTAGGGCTTCAATCGACCTGAGTTTAACGTCCTGATCCCCGTTGAGATCGGCGAGACCGCCGAGTGAAACGCCGAGGTGATGTTGCGCAGCAGCCCAAAGAAGGGGTGCCCGGTCCCGCTTGATGACAGTCAGGGCGTCGTCGCAGGCTTCGACTGCCTTCGACAAGAGGCTGGTGTCGTCACGTCGTTTGCCCAAGAGTGCCAGCGCATAACCCAAATCGCTCTGCGCGATGGCCCAACGCATGGGATCCCTGTCCCGAGGCCATTCGTCGAGAACCGCTCTGAACGCGAGAATCGCCTCATTGAGCTCTCGGGTACTTGAACTTTGTTCGGCGCTGGAGACCAATCGCAGACCCAGAAGATACTGATCTTCCGCCCAGTTTGCCGCGCTGGCCTCGTCATCCTGCCCAACATCCTGTCTTCCCGACTTTGGCGGCAAACCGCCCTTGCCGCCTTCGGAAGCCGCTTGCGGTGGTGGGTCTGAGTCCAGCGATAGGCTGCTAAATTGATAGAGGCCACGCGTTGCGTTGCCGTCGGCCGTTTCGGTGTCCGAGGCGGGGCGCTGCTCGACGTCCGTCGGCGGGGCGGGGGGGCCGGGTTTGACGGCTTCTGGTGCAGGAACGCCTTGCTCCACCTTAGCTACAACCTTCGCCAATGCATCGTCCACGTTATCGCGTTCGACAACCTTGAGGTTGGCCAAGAGTGTCTCCTTGCGCATGGCTAGGCCTGCAATATCTCGATCCAGCTCTTCGGCACGCTTTTGTCGCTCTGCCGCGCCGAACTCAGCACTTTGTAACCGTTCCTCGACGGTCTCCACCTGGCGCACGAGATGACCACGCCTCTTATCGAGTGCGGCGACATCGATTTCGATCGAGGAGAGGGAACGTACTTGATGTTTGAGATCCTTGAGGGCGTCTTCAGCGCGTTGGTCGGCAACTGCCCGATCGGACTCGAGCCGCGCAAGATCGGCGGCCGCGTCTAGGATTTGGCCATTGAGCTCAGCGAGCCTTTGTGTCGATGCTTGTTCATTTTGCCAGAAATGGTCAATCGACGAGAGTTTGTCGGCATAGTCCTCGGCTTGCCGTTCGGCGTGCTCAAGACGAGTCGTAAGGGTCACTCGTTCCGTCTGCCAAACTGAGCGTTCCTCATGATGCCGGAGCTCAAGATAGCCGATGGCAATAGCAAAGGCAGCAATGACAAATAGCAAGAACCCCGACTTCATTGACCAACCAGCATCCCTGGCAAGCGCCGGCATGCCTCAAGCCGACGAATAAAGCTTCTTTCTATCTCTGCGCAACGAAATTCTACAATGGGTTGATTGCACAGCCTTGAACTGTCCTACCAGCACCGGCGTACACAGTCCAATCAGAAAAGAAAAGAAAACTACCCACAGCTTTCTCGGGTCGGCCCGTTGAAGAGGTATAGCGCTTCGTGTACGTAAAATTTTAAGATATCGCGTCGGAGATTGCCGGTTCAACGATGGCATCTCGGGCAAGGGACCTAAGCTTTCAACCGAGTTGGGGTGATGATCGACTTCAGCGACAAGGTTGTGACTATCGTCGGACGGTTGGCATCGGTTCCCGGTGAACAGGCGGTCGACGTCGTGACGGCGGCCGGAGGGAAAGTCCGTCGCGGTCAACCCAGGCATGGTGGCGTTCTGGTCGTCGGCCGACTGGCGTTCAGACAGTTGGACCGTGGAGGGCTAAGGCGTCGTATCCGTGCCGCTGATGATGCGGGGGCTCGTTGCGTCAGCGAGAGCATGTTCCTCGAATCGCTCGGCCTTATCGAACCTGGACCTGAACCCATCGGCGTGGTCGACCTCGAGCATCTCCCCGAGAAGACCGGTTTAGATGTCGACACACTCCGCCTCTTGATTCTTTTCGACGTCATACGTCCAAGCGGCAATCAGTGCAGCTTTCGGGATCTGGTGGCTGCCCGCGAAGTATCGCGACTGCTGACCGAGGGCATCGGACTCGGCGATATTATCGAAGGGGCCCATCGCATTGCCGGTGACAAGCCGCAGCGAAGCCATGGACCGTTTGATCAGGACCAACCGCTTTCCCGTCTGCGTCTGGTCAGCGACCAGTACGGCCGGATCGTTCATCAGATCGGTGCTTCGCTCGCTGATCTGGACGGCCAATTGCGTTTGCCACTGCCTGATGCCGACAATCCCGCGGTCGACGAGCTCTTTGAAGCGGCTGAAGAGGCGGAGTGGCTTGGCGAGTTACCGGTGGCGGCACGACTCTATCAGCGGTGCATCCGCCTTGATCGAAAAGATCCGATCGCGCCCTTCAACCTTGCCAATGTCTTGCGTGAGCTCGACGATGTGGAGGGCGCCATTTTCCACCTTCGGGTCGCTCTCGGTCTTGACGCTCACTTTGCCGACGCTTGGTATAATTTGGCGTTGATGATGGATGGCATGAGTGAGAAGCGTGCCGCCATGGAAGGATTTGAGCGGGCGATCGAGGCCGATCCGAACTATGCAGACCCCGTTTACAATCTTGCACAGCTGTTCTTTGACGAGGGAAATTACCATGAAGCGGAGCGGCTCTGGACCCGCTATCTGACGCTTGACTCCGATAGTGAATGGAGCCGTCGTGCCCGCTATGGGATCGCTGTGTGTCGCCGTCAGCAGGAAGAAAGCGGCTGACGTTCAGCCTTCGGTCGCCGATCCTTTGGCGTGGGCGTTAGCCCGGAACCGGATCTTTTTCCTTGGCGTGGGCGGTGACACTGCTTGTGTCCAAATCGTTGGGTGTGTCGTCGGTGGGGGCGGCGACTTGGCGTGTGGCCGTCGTCGGGGCGCGAGCGGCTTGTTCGTTGCGACGGCCGACGGGACTCCCCTCGTCGATGTTGTTGGCTGGCGGGCGCGGCTCGATGCAGTCTCCCGTTCGTCTCGGCGTGGCAGGCTCCGGCGGTCCTTCGCCCACCTTGTCCGTCTGTTTGGAGGTTGCAACAACCGCCGTCGCTTCGGCAGCCTCATCCTTCTTGGCGTCAACCTCTTCGGGCTCATAGAGCAGGATTGCACGCTCAGCGATATCGAGAGCTGTGGTCAGACCGTCGACGACGACGGCACTGGCACCGGCTGCACGCAAGCTATCAACACCGTTAGATTCGGCACTTCGTGCAATGACCCTGAGCTTGGGATAGAGGCTCCTGATCAACATGATGACGCGCTCAGCCGTCTCTTGGCTATCAATCGCAATGATCACGAGTTTCGCTTGTCCCACATGCGCCGCTTTCAGCACGTCAGGACGGGCGGCATTGCCAAAATAGATCGGTAACTTGCGGGCTTGGCTGTTGCGGACACGTTTGGCGTCAAAGTCGAGGGCCAGCACCGGTAGCTGAAGCCCGACCAGGTGTCGCGTGACGGCCATGCCGACTTGGCCGAAACCGATCACGACGACATGATTATGCAGGTCCGCTGTACCGGCGGACAACTCCTTGAGAGATGCGGCTGCCTGACCTTCGATCTTGTTGAGATGTTGTCGGGTTAGGGCGGCCAAGATCGGGGTGATCGCCATCGAAATCGCGACGGCGACGGTCAGTAGCTGAACGTCGCTGCCGACGAACAGGCCGGTGGTCGCTGCAAGTCCGAGGAGGACGAACGCGAATTCGCTGCCTTGGCCGAGGAGGCCGCCGAGCAGGAGCGATTGCCGCCCGGGGAAGCCGAGGCCAACCGCCAGGCCGACGATCAGCGCCGCTTTCAAGAGGATCAGGCCGATCGCAACCATCAAGATGGCGCCGAGATGGTCGATCGCGAATTGAACGTCGACGGTCATGCCGACGGTCATGAAGAAAAACCCGAGCAGAAGGCCGCGGAAAGGCGCGATATCAGCAGCAACCTGATGGCGATACTCGGTATCGGCGACCATCAGACCGGCCACAAATGCGCCCAGCGCCATCGAGAGGCCAGCCTGCTCCGTCGCAAAGCTGGCGCCGAGAACCACCACCAGCGTTGTCGCGGTAAAGACCTCTGAAGCGCTGATCGTCGCGATGAAGTCGAATAGCGGTCTTAGGAGGTAGCGTGCGATAACGACCACCACGACCAACACGAGGACGGCCTTGATCGCAGCGATGCCGAGGGCGGTCCAAATCGAATCGCCACCGTCGCTGAGCACTTCCACCAGAACTAGAAGCGGGCCGACAGCAATATCCTGAACCAGCAAGATGGCGATGGCCATGCGACCCAGCTGGGTGAGCGTGCGCCCCCAATCTCGAAGGACCTGGAGGACGACAGCTGTCGATGACAGGGCAAGCGCGCCCCCCATGACAACCGCTCGCTCAGCCGGCAGACCCAGCGCGTGCGCCATCGCGGCAATGACAACAGCCGTCACCAAAAGCTGGGTGATGGCCAGCATATAGACTTTGGTCTCGAAGAGCTTGAGGCGTTCGAGCTTGAGCTCTAGCCCAAGCGTGAACAGGAGAAAGACGACCCCAAGCTCCGCGAAATGGCGAACGGCCTCGAGATGTTCGATGACACCAAGACCGGACGGTCCGATGATCGTACCGCCGATCAGAAAACCCAACACTGTTCCAAGACGCAGCCGATCGAATAACGCGGCAAATGCGATGAAAAACAACAGAACGATCAGCGTCTCGTGCACTTTTATCCCTTAGCGGTAGAGTCTTGATCCATATGGCAGTGTCTCTGTCTTGTTCCCATCGTGTCGAACGCAGTTCTCCCGTCAGGGCGCAGCCAAACCATCGGCAGCTATCGTGAGGCCCGAATCAACCGTAGAGTTTGAGAACAGTTCTGAACGTATCGTGAAGTGGGCCATGTGTGGGCGGCTTTGCCCGCAATGGCTCATCTTCGCAGCGTAACTTTCTAAACCCAGGGTTGCAATAGAAATTCCTGGAACGATGGCAACTTTCCTAGGGTAGTCGAAACTGCCTTCAAAAAGATCAACACGTTCACGCGATTGGTACGGGCGCGTCAAACGATCATCGTTCGAGGACGGCGGCATGGACCGGAACGAGGGGGCCCAAGGACTTAGGGATGCTTCAAGGAGTCCCGTCTTGTCCGTCAGAGGCGGCAAATGCGCTAACACGTTCCCTCCTAATGCAACCCGTGGCTGAATGAGTCGGTTCCGGGGCCTATATTGCCAACGGCAAAAAAGCCACACTTATTCCGAAAAGAACGCTTGAACGGACGAGATTAGCCCTTTCGGGTCAAACGCTGCCGAGGTTCACCAGGGTTACGCGGCGGTTCAGCGCTTTCCCTTCGTCGCTCTGATTATCGGCGACGGGACGATCTTCGCCATAACCTTTGACCTGGAGTCGATCGGAGGGGACGTCGTAGTCCTCGGTCAACACGCGTACCACGGCGATGGCACGTCTGTAAGAGAGATCGACATTGTAGGCCGCTTCGCCATCTCCATCGGTGTGCCCCTCGACCATAATGCGCTGCTCGGCGAGGCTCGGCGTCTCAAGGGCGTTGGCGATCTCAAGGATTTGAGCGCGCGCCTCGCCTTCGACACGATCGGAATCGACAGCAAAGTTGACGGTTAAATCGACCCGCGCATCGATGCCTTCGGCCAGGGTCCTCTCGATCACAGCAGCTGGCGTGATCTGGGGGCGTTCCACCAAGGACGTCTGGACGTTGGTGTCACCAATGGAGGAATGATGCTCGGCACAATCGCTCGACCCGCGTGTGATCATGGCGCCACGATCACTGTTGTTGAAGTCGGTGCGATCGGCAGCAACCCCGATCCAAACGGCATCGGTCAGATCGCTATCGTCGAACTCGGTCCGCTGCATTGTCGCATAAATGAAACATGCGCCGACGAGGAGGCTGTTGTCGAAATCAACCCGAGAGAGGACCGTATCGCTGAAATTAGCCCCTTCGAGATTGACATTGTCAAACTCAACCCGCTCCAAAATCGCCCCGCGGAAGTCGGCTCCTTCGAGATCGGTGTTCTTGAACTTGACGCGTTCGAGACGATAACCAGCGAAGTCATAGCCGCGAAGATCCATGTTTTTGAAGGTGTCACGCTGGACAACACCATCTGCCGTGAAGAATTCTTGATCGTATCGTCCAGGTTGGCGTTCCTCGCGAAGACGTGTTCGGTCACCAGCCTCGATGCGGACGCCGGGCGCGGAAACTCCGTCGTCGTCAATCGTCACGCCCGGGGCTTGAATGCCGTCGCTGTCGATTTTGACACCGTTCGCCGTGATGCCGTCATCGGTGATTTCGACACCCGGTGCTTTGATGCCATTCTCGTCGATCGTGATGCCGGGCAGCTTAATGCCATCGGCCAATGCGCCTGAACTGGCAACAACCAGAGTCAGTAAGGGCCACGCAAACGTCTTATTCATTGTTTCTCTCCCATGGCGCGTCCGCGCCTGAATTTATCGTTAATGTGGGTGTGTTTAAAGCAAGCCGGAGCTGAACCCAAGCTGACAAAAAAAGAGCCCGCCAATTTTTTGCGGGCTCTTCTTGCAAATTTGTTGATGACCTTCCGTGTCTGGTCATCAGCTCGCCGCATGGCCGCCAGGCGAGCGTCAGGGCTGGGCTATGCGCGTCCCTGCCGTGACTTGGTCGGTTGTGACAGGGTTATTTGGGAATCGAGCCCTGAACACCCTCGACATACCAATCCATCTTTAAGAGGTCGCCATCGCTGATGGTTTCGCCTTCGGCGACCACTTGCTCACCTGCCTGATCGTTGATCGGTCCAGCAAAGGGATGCAGTGAGCCGTCGACGATACCCGCCTGGATGGCATCAGCAGCAGCGATGACGTCGGCGGGTACAGCGTCGCCGTAGGGGGCCATCTTCACCATGCCATCATTGATACCATGCCAGACATCGGAGCTCTCCCAGGAGCCGTCGATCACGGCTCTGGTGCGTTCGACGTAGTAAGCATCCCAATCGTCGATGATCGAGGTGAGTTGCGCTTTCGGCGCAAAGGCTGCCATGTCGGAGGCCTGGCCAAAGGCATAAACGCCGCGTTCTTCGGCGACCTGAAGCGGAGCCGGGCTATCCGTATGCTGGGTGATGATATCCGCACCTTGATCGATCAAGGTCTTCGCAGCGTCCGCTTCTTTACCCGGATCATACCAGGTATTGACCCAGACCACCTTCACCTCGGCATCCGGGTTCACTTTGCGCATGGCCAGCGTGAACGCATTGATGCCGCGGATGACTTCTGGGATCGGGAAGGAGGCGATGTAGCCAATCACATTGGAGGTTGTCATATGGCCGGCCATGGTGCCGATAATCGCGCGCCCCTCGTAGAAGCGAGCGAGATAGGTCGACACATTATCAGCCCGCTTATAGCCAGTTGCGTGCTCGAACTTCACATCGGGAAACTGCTTGGCGACCTTCACCGTTGGATTCATGAAGCCGAACGAGGTGGTGAAGATCAGGTCATGGCCATCGGCAGCGAGTTGACGAATCACACGCTCGGCATCCGGCCCCTCGCTGACGCTTTCGACGTAGGAGGTTTCGACCGTATCGCCGAATTCGGCTTCGATAGCCTGACGACCGATATCGTGGCGGTAGGTCCAGCCATGATCGCCGATGGGGCCAACATAGACAAAGCCGACCTTGGTCGGATCGTCCTGGGCAAGGGCGCCGCCAGCTGTCAAGGCGACGGCCATAGCGGCCAGGCTGGTGCGTAACAGACGGCTCATGGACATTGATGACTCTCCCTCAGTTTTACTTGTCTGATCGTGAGCGAACGATCTGCAAGAATGTTGCCAAATGCTGGCTGGCCTTAAGCTGTAGGCTGGAATGGCTGGCCAAGGCAAGCCGGGGCACGGAGCCGCCGTTTCGCGACACCGCTGGACATTAGGGTCAAGACGACAATGGTGGCGATATAGGGCAGCATCGACAGATACTGAGATGGGATATCAATGACCGCCCCGCCTTGGGCATGGAGCTGCAGGATCGTGACCCCGCCAAAGAGGTAAGCGCCGATGAAGACACGCATCGGTCGCCAGGCGGCGAACACCACCAGCGCCAATGCGATCCAGCCTCGACCGGCGGTCATTTGCTCGATCCACATGGGTGTGTAGGCGAGTGACAAATAGGCGCCGCCAAGTCCGGACATGACGCCGCCGAACAGGACGGCGAGATAACGAATACGGATGACCGGATAGCCGATGGCGTGGGCTGCCTCATGGTTCTCGCCAACAGCGCGCAGGATGAGGCCGGCGCGGCTCCTATTCAAGAACCAGGTGAGGGCTGGTGCCATCAGAACGGCGAGATAGACCAGCGCGTCGTGGGAGAAAAGGAGCGGGCCGATGATGGGCAGATCGGACAACCCCGGAATGTTGAGGCGGGCAAGCCGTTCAAGCGGTGTGCCAACATAGGAAAACCCGATCAACGCACTCAACCCGATCCCGAAGATGGTGAGTGCAAGCCCTGTCGCCACTTGGCTGGTCAAGAGGGTCAAGGTTAAAAAGCCGAATAACAGCGCCATGAGACCGCTCGCGATCATCGCAGCAATCAGGGCAAGGAGTGAACTTTCGGTACCAACGGCCGTGGCGAAGGCTGCCACGGCACCCACCAGCATCATGCCCTCGACGCCGAGATTGAGGACACCAGCCTTTTCCGTGATCACTTCGCCCAGAGCAGCGAACAGCAAGGGGGTTGCGGCGCCGATGACGGTGATGAGTGCGAGAATAATCGGATCGATGGCCACTCAGCGCACCCCCATCCCCATGGATCCCGTTGCCCCTCGGCGCGCCCAGCTGATGCGATAGCGGATGAGAAAGTCGGCAGCGAGCACGAAAAACAAGAGAAGTCCCTGAAACACGCCGGTGGCGGCAGTCGGCAAGCCGACGGCGATCTGCGCGTTTTCGCCACCGAGATAGGAAAGGGCCATCAAAAGGCCTGCGAACAGCACCCCAACCGGATGAAGCCGGCCGAGAAAGGCGACAATGATCGCTGTGAAGCCGTAACCAGGCGAGATCTCTGGCACGAGCTGACCGACCGGTCCTGCGACCTCGCCAAGGCCAGCAAGGCCAGCAAGACCGCCCGCGAGTAACAGGCAAAACCAGACCATGCGGCTTTCGCTGAAGCCGGCAAAACGCGCAGCGCGTGGTGCTGCCCCCACCACTTTGACTTGGAAGCCGAGCAGTGTTCTGGACATCATGAACCAAGCCGCGGCTGTCGCGACAACGGCGAGCAGCGCGCCCAGATGCAGTCTGGTTCCTTCGAGCAGGATTGGCATCGTCCCCGCATCGGGAAAGAGGCGGGATTCGGGAAAATTGTAACCATCTGGATCCCGCCAAGGACCATGAACCAAAGCGCTGAGTAACAGCGTTGCCACATAGGTGAGCATCAGGCTGGTTAGAATTTCGTTCACGTTGAAGCGTGTTCGCAGCAGCGCTGGGATAGCGGCCCAGCAGGCGCCGCCAAGGGCGCCAAAGACCATCATGGACGGTAAAAGCAGCGGGCTTTCACTCTCGAAGAAGGTAATGGCAAGGCCGCCACCGAAGATCGCACCAAGCGTCAATTGGCCTTCGGCGCCAATATTCCAGACGCCGGCACGGAACCCGATTGACAGCCCGAGCGCGATGAGGACCAGCGGGGTCGCTTTGACCACCAACTCAGCGACGCCGTAGCGGCTCGATACTGGTGAGATGAAGAAGTGATAAAGGGTCTCAAGGGGATCCTTGCCCATCAGTGCAAAAAGAATGGCACCAGCCATGACGGTCAACGCGACCGCAGCCACAGGGGCGAGATAACGCCACATGGCAGACGGTTCTTCGCGCGGGATCAATCTGATCATGGCGTGCTCACAGCCGAGCCTACATCATCGCCTGCCGGCCCGCCGGTGGCGCCGCCCATCAGCAGACCGATTTGCTCGGCGCTCACTTGATCGATGGCCAAGGTCTCGGAGAGCTTGCCGAGATGGAGCACGCCAAGTCGGTCACTGATCGCGAGCAATTCGTCCAGATCCTGCGAAATCACCAGAACGGCAGCACCGTTTTCAGCGAGATCAAAAAGGGCTTGGTGAATATGCGCGGCAGCGCCCGCATCAACGCCCCAGGTCGGTTGAGCGGCGATGAGAATGGTGGGGGTCTGTTCGATCTCCCGACCGACGATAAACTTTTGCAGATTGCCCCCGGATAGGGCTCGCGCCTCGGCATGGGCATCGGGTGTGCGCACGTCGAAACGTTTGATGATGGATTCGGCATAGGTCAGGGTTAAGGCACGCTGGATCACGCCGCCGGCTGCCAAAAGCCCTTTCGGGCCAAAACCGCTGAGAAAAGCGTTGTCGGCCAGGCTCATGCCTGGCACCGCGCCATGGCCAAGGCGCTCTTCCGGCAAAAACGCAAGACCTCGCGCGCGGCGCGCGATCGGTCCCTCATGGCCGATAGGCTCGCCATCGATCCTGATCATGTCCCTTGTCTCGAGTGGCGCTTCGCCTGACAAGGCTTCTTGAAGCTCGATCTGGCCATTGCCGGCAACGCCCGCGATGCCGACGATTTCTCCCGCCCGCAGCGACAAGTTCACATCCGTGAGATCGACCCCGAAGGGCTCAGGCGAGGTAAAGGTGAGGCCGTTGACCTCAAGACGCACGTCGCCGACGGGACGCTTGGTTCGTTGCCGAGGTCGGGCGAGCTCGGTCCCGATCATCATGCTGGCGAGGCTTGTTGCCGTTTCTTCCCGCGGATCGCAGGTCGCGACCACCTTGCCGTGACGAAGAATCGTTGCACGTTCGCAAAGTGTTCGGATCTCATCGAGCTTGTGGCTGATATAGAGGATTGAGCATCCTTCTGCCGCCAGCCGCCGAAGCGTCTCGAACAGCTTTTCGGCTTCCTGCGGGGTCAGTACCGAGGTGGGTTCGTCCATAATGAGGAGTTTGGGCTCCTGCAACAGACAACGCATGATCTCGATCCGCTGACGCTCGCCGACGGAGAGATCGTGCACGTCTCGTGCGAGATCGAGCGGCAGACCATACGCTTCCGAAAGGCTGTTGACGCGCGCCGCCAGAGCGGCAACGTCCCGCTCCTCCGGCATGCCGAGCGCGATGTTGTCGAGAACGGTGAGCGCCTCAAACAACGAAAAATGCTGAAACACCATGCCGATGCCGTGCCGTCGTGCTGCTTTCGGATCGGTAATCGTGACGGGCTGACCTTCCCAAGCAACCGTGCCGCTATCCGCGGCGAGCACGCCATAAATGACCTTGACGAGGGTGCTCTTGCCCGCACCGTTCTCGCCCAGGAGCGCATGGATTTCACCCGGCATGACATTGAGATCCACGGCGTCATTGGCAAGACAGCCGGGGAAACGTTTTGTGATGTTGGCTAGAGCCAGGCGAGGTGTAGCGGCGGCCATAGCAAAGCGTTGCTTATCCGAAGTGTTGATGTTGTTCGACATCATGGCCCCGGCGGCAAGCCCTGTCACCTATTCACGCAAGACATCGTGTGTTTGTTTGGCTGTCTCGGCAGTCAGTGGACGAGCTCGCTGATTCGCCCGACGTGCCTTCCCAATGACATGATGCGGCGAGCGGATCATGCGTTCTCCGCATGTCGTTAAGGCGATGTCGCGAGCCACGCGATCGAGGCAGGCTTGAATCAGGGCATGCTTCGGCGACGGTGTGTCGGGATGATCACGTTACCGTTAGTCGCTGGACAAGACCGCAATCGCATCTTCGCTTGTTGCGGACGGCGGTGAAAGGGGCGTCACGGGTACGTCACGCTCGCGCGTGCGCACCATAAAGTCTTTGAAGATCATAGCCGGCAAGCCGCCGCCGCTCACGCGCTCCATGGGCTTGCCGTCGTCATTGCCGACCCAAATGCCAACAACCAGATTCCTGTCGAAGCCAACGAACCAGGCATCGCGATAGTCCGAGCTCGTGCCGGTTTTACCGGCGACGAAACCTGGCAGCTGCGCACGCCAGCCCGTCCCCTCGATCAGTGTGTCTTGCAGCATCCCCGTCATGGCATTGACCACATCGTCGGACAGGATCCGTTCGTTAAAGATGGTCCGTTGATACAAGGGGCGTTGTTGGCCATCGGCGATGCTGACGATGCCCTCAGGCCATACCATGGAGCCGCCGTTCGCGACCGTGGCATAGGCGGCCGTGAGTTCCAGGAGTGTGACTTCGGCACTCCCGAGGGCCAAGCTGGGATGGCGATGCAGTTCGGTCGTAATCCCGAGTTGGCGGGCTTTTTGTAAGACCTTGTCACGGCCGATATGCTCCGCCAAGCGCACGGCCACGGTGTTCACTGAATGGGTGAAGGCATGCGCGATGCTCACCTGTCTCGGGTAAGAGTCATCAGCATTGCGTGGGCGCCAACCGTTGATGTCAATCGGTCGTGCGGAGATGCGGTTGTCTGGCCTGATGGCCTCGTCGAGTGCGGCGAGATACAAAAAAAGCTTAAAGGCTGAGCCTGGCTGGCGCTCGGCTTGCACCGCGCGATTGAACTGACTCTCCTTATAGCGGCGTCCACCAATCATGGCCTTGATGCGGCCGTCCGGAGTCATCGCAACGAGGGCAAGTTGATTGGCGCCAACGTTGACGGCATGGCGGTCGAAGACGGCATTGGCTGCTGCTTCTGCTTGACGTTGCAAGGATCGGTCGAAGGTGGTCTGAACCGTCAGCTTTGGCTGTCTTGCACTGGCGTAGAGATGGCTTTTGGCAGCAACCCAGTCACTGAAGTAGCCATCGCCATCGGCACGGATATGGGATGCCAAGATGGCAGGGGCGTCGATCGCTGCGAGGGCTTGCTTGTCGTCGATCATGCCGTGTTCGGCCATCCGCTTGAGCACCACCTCGGCGCGGGATTGGGCGCGGTCGAGGTTTCGGGTCGGTGCGAAACGTGACGGGGCCTTGATCAGACCTGCGAGCATTGCCGATTCGGCCAGGTCGAGTGCGGCGGCCGTCTTGCCAAAATAACGCCTCGCCGCCGCATCGACCCCATAGGCCCCGCCGCCGAGATAGACCTTGTTGAGGTAGGCTTCGAGGATCTGGTCTTTGCTCAGGCGTCGTTCGAGCGAGAGGGCATAGACAGCTTCGCGGATCTTTCGCGTGAAGCTGCGTTCAGGTCCGACAAATGCCAGCTTGGCCAATTGCTGCGTTATCGTACTACCGCCTTCGACAATGCCGAAGGCCAGCATATTGTTCATAAGCGCGCGGGCGATGCCGATCGGGTCGATGCCGATGTGATGGTGGAAGCGGTGGTCCTCAATGGCGACTGTGGCGGCCGGAAGCCACGGTGACATCTCGGCAAGCGTGACATAAGCACCTTGACCGTCGCCGATGTGCGTCATCACGAAACCCTCGTCGTCCAAGAGGGTTATCGTTGGGCTCTGGGCGCCCTCGCGCAGATCGCGCGCGGAGTCAAAGTCGAGGTCGCGTAACCAGAGTAAGGCCAAACCGATCAGCAAGACGATCAAAGGAGCCGTGATCAGCCAATGCGCCGCTGGCCGGGCGGGGCGGACATTGTCCAGCGTATGCCGCGTTCGTTTCGGTGTGGATGAGGGGTCGGACAATACGCTCAATTTGAGGCCGCGCCACTCCATAAACATGGTTTCTACAAAACCGCGCTTTTTGCTGTCAGTCGTTCGTCTGGATGACCTCAAGGCTGATCACCCCGCCATTGATCGTCACCTTCCCACGATCCTCGAAGTTTACGGTGATCCTGTCGCCGACAACCGATTGTACATGCCCGACGCCCCAATCGGGCTCGGACGGATGCCGGACCCTGGCCCCCGGGACCAAACGCGGATCCATCGCCTACCTCATCGATCATGTCGCCGGCATGTACCATGCCGGACTCAACAGGCCGAAAATCATACGCCATTCTCATGGATAACACCAATTTAGATGATTTCCTGTGATCTTGTTCACATCTGCGTTAATTTTTGCGGTGGTTTTCGAGGAGGCGCACCATCCAAATTGGTGGGGAGATTTCATGAAGATCGCGATATTTGGCGTTGGAGCGATGGGTTCGGTTTATGCGGCTCTTTTGGCAGACGCAGGACACGAGGTGGTGGCGATCGACGTCTGGCAAGAGCATATCGACGTGATCAATCGCCATGGCCTTCGCCTTGAGGGCGCAAGCGGTGATCGAACCGTGACGTCGATCCGGGCGACATCCGACCCGAAGTTGGCAAAGGGAGCGGACCTTTTCATCATTGCGACCAAGGCATCTGGCGTTGGACCAGTTGCTCAGGCTCTCGCACCATTGTTGACGGAGCAATCGCTTATCCTGACCATCCAGAATGGGCTTGGTGCTGGCGAGCGCATTGCTGAGCACATGCCAACCCACAATGTGCTCATCGGGGTCGCCCAGGGCTTCGGTGCGTCGATCCGAGGGCCAGGTCACGCTCATCACAATGGTATGAGTCTTATCCGCATTGGCGAGCTCGGTGGCGGCATGACGGCTCGTCTCGACACGGTCGCTGAGCTGTGGCGAGGCGCTGGCTTTGAGGTTAAGGCCTTTGCGGACATTCAGCAGCTCGTCTGGGAGAAGTTTCTTTGTAATGGAACGTTTAGTGCCCCTTGCACTGCCTTCGACTGCACGATCGGTCAGTTAATGTCGAACGCCGACCAATGGAACATCGCTCTCGGCTGTGCACAGGAGATCTTTGAACTCGGTCTCCTCAAGAAGATAGCCTTTTCGTTTGATGAGCCCGTCAGCTATGTCACGGCCTTTGGTCACCGCATGCCCGATGCTCGCCCGTCCATGCTGTTGGATCATCATGCCAAGCGCCCATCGGAAATCGACGCTATCAACGGCATGGCGGTGACACTCGGTCGTGAGATGGCGATCGAGACGCCCTATAATGCGTGTCTTACAGCAGTGGTCAAAGCGCGGGAGGCCGCTTGGGATGGTTCCCTATCAAAGGTCTAACGTCGGCCGACTGGGCTGTCTTCGATAACGTCGGGCCATGACGTCTGAACGCCATGCCGTTTGTTGCATGGCCTCTTTTTTCAGCCTCACCAAGGAGATCGACGCCAGCAAGACCATGTCTTTTGTAGTCTTTTGCGCGTTTTGATGGTAAAGAAAATCAACCGAAGGGGTCGTTCTCGGTAACCGGCTAGACGCAGTTGAGCGTCGTTCGCGCACTTAGCCGGTACTTGGGGATGAAAGGGGGCCGATTTCATCGGTCCGTCGTCACTGTCGAACAGGCATCCATTGACGGCCTGTGTGATGGTAATAGATATGCCATGACATTGAGCGATCATGGACCGACAGGGTGTCGAGACCATCTCGAGCCGCTGTGGACCGGTTGGCCAGGACAAGCGCATTCTCGATTCCACCAACGTCGTCGGATGCGTATGCATTTGGCCGGATTTTCCATCGATTGGCCGTAGATCGATCGACAGGAGCGCCCACTTGAGCGATCGTGCGATGGTGAACATGCCGGATGGCCGACCGTCGGACCCTCATTAATGGAAGGTTCAGCATGCGAACACAAACCTTCACAACTATCGGAGCGGCCTTGCGACCGGCATGGCCCAATTCACAGTTCATCTTCACGATCACGAAATGGAAAAGATGCTAATGGTCGCTCAATCCATCAGTCTTTTGGTCAGCAGCGGTTCATGATGACCGATCTCGATATCCCATCAGTTCGGTCCAGCGCCCGGTCAGGCACCGAAGGCGCGACGACGGTCGAGGTCATCGCCAAGCGCCTTGCTGAGGCGGGCTGCCGGTTTGCCTTTGGCATGCCAGGTGGTGAGGTACTGGCCATGATGGATGCCCTTGATCGAGCCGATATTCGTGTCGTGCTGGTCAAACATGAGAATTGTGGCGGGTTCATGGGGGAAGGCGCTTGGCATGGCGGCGGCGGCCCCGCCATTTTGCTGGCGACGATTGGGCCTGGTGTTGCCAATGCGGTCAACGTTATTGCCAATGCTTGGCAAGAGCGCGTGCCGATGATTGTTCTGACCGGTTCTGTGCCTGCTCTCGAGGCTGAAACCTACACCCATCAGGTTTTCGATCATCTGGCTCTGCTTCGGCCCGTGACCAAAGCTGTGTTTCGATTGGCGCGAGGCACGGCCGATGTCGTCGTCGAGAAAGCTCTTACCGTTGCCATGAGCGGTCGTCCGGGGCCTGTCCTGTTAGACCTACCCATGGATGTCCAAAACGCTAGTGAGGACCAATGGCATCCCGGCATTCGAAATGTAGCAGCGCCTATGGTGCCCTCTGGCGATGCGCTAGAGACGGCGAGACGGTGGCTTGAACAGGCCGAGCGGCCGTTGGTCCTCGCTGGGCTGGATGTGAGAACCCAGGGAGCCGATGAGGCTGTTGCCGGCCTCTGTCGATCACTCGGCGCGCCCCTGGTCACAACCTATAAAGCCAAGGGCGTTCTTCCTGAAGATGATCCGCTCGCGATGGGGGGGGCTGGCCTCTCACCGCTTTGTGATCAAGAACTGCTGCCCCTCGTGCAGGCCTCTGATTGTGTGGTCCTCGCTGGCTATGATCCGATTGAGATGCGTATCGGTTGGCGCAATCCTTTCGTGCCGCACCAGCGCATCATCGATATCAGCGCTGAGATCAATACCCACAGCATGCATCAGGCGGATCTCGAGTTCGTCGGCGACATTGCGGCCTCAATTCGATCCCTTGCCCAAGATCTCGTCCCGCAGTCCGCCTGGCCGAAGGCGGAACCGGCTGCCTTGCGTGACAGGCTCCGAACGATCCTGAAGATCGATGAGACCTGGGGCCCAGCCGCTGTGATCGACGAAGCGAGGAAGGCCAGCCCTCGCGATGTGATCGCGACGGCCGATAGTGGCGCGCATCGCATTTTGTTCTCGCAGATCTGGGAGAGTTATGTGCCGGGTGGCGTGCTGCAATCGTCAGCCCTGTGCACTATGGGGTCTGCTGTGCCGCTTGCGATCGGTCGGAAGCTGGCCGAACCTGATTGCCCCGTTATCGCTTTTGTCGGGGACGCTGGTATGGAGATGGTTCTGGGCGAATTGGCGACGGCCCGCGATCTCGGTCTGGCCCTCCCGATCGTCGTCTTTGTCGACAATCAGCTCGCGTTGATCGAACTCAAGCAACGTGCCCAGGGCATGACGACTTTGGGGGTCGACTTTGGCCAGACCGATTTTGTCGCTGTCGCCCAAGCTCTTGGCGGTCATGGGGCTTGGGTCGATGACCGCGATCGTCTGAGCCAAGAGATAACACACGCTTTCGAACGCTCAACCTTTACACTCATCGCCGCAACGATCGGACGAAACGCCTATGATAAGCGCATCTAGTATCGATAGCCGTTCCCGCTCCGGCGTCGACTGCCGGGGCTTAACGTTGTCCTACAACGATCCTGAAGCGATCGCTGGGCTAGAACGGGCGCATGAAGCGAGCCTCGCCTTCGGCGGCGACGCGATCGCTCTCATTGACGAGGTCATTGCCAAGCATCCCGACTTCATTATGGCCCACATCTTCAAGGCGGGCTGGCTGACGCAGGCGATGGAGACCCGAATTTATGTCGAGATGAAGGACGCCGTACGCGCAGCCGAACGTTTGGCGGATCGCGCAAATGACCGCGAACGCGGTCACTTCACGGCTGTCTGGCGTTGGCTGGAGGGTGACTTTGCCGGGGCGGTGTCGGCCTGGGAAGAGGTCGCGATCGCGTATCCGAGGGACTTACTTGCGATCCAGCTCGCGCATTTGAGCGATGTGCTGCTCGGCGATACCGTCGGTCAACGCGATGTTGTTGCGCGCGCCTTTAAGAGTTGGGATGAGACGGTGCCGGGCTATGCCTTCATGCTCGGCTTTTACGCCTTTGGTCTTGAAGAAATGCGTGACTTTGAACGCGCTGAAGCGATGGCGCGCCGTTCCCTGGATCTTCTGCCGGACAATCCCTATGCCGTCCATGCTTTAGGCCATGTGATGGAAAGCCAGGGGCGGATTGAAGAAGGGATCGCCTTCTTCAAAGCTGAGCAGCCACGCTGGGAACATACCAGTTTTGCCAATCATCTCTGGTGGCATCTGGCACTCTACTATTTCGACAAGGACGATTTCGACGCTGTTCTCGGCATTTACGATCGACATTTGCGCTCGGTCGATCCCAATAGTTATCAGGAACTGGACGCTGCAGCGCTGCTTTGGCGCTTGAAGTTGCTTGATGTCGATCTTGCTGATCGATGGTCTGAGCTCGCCGACAAGTGGACCCATGCTGCGACCAACGCGCTCTACGCCTTTAACGACGCCCACGCCATGATGACCTTTGTTGGCGATGATCGGCACGACGTTCAGGATACCTTGTTACTGGCGAATGACCGTCATGCTCAGTGCGGCCGGGACACCAACGCCATGATGATTCGGGAGGTCGGCTTGCCGCTCTGTCGGGCGCTTCAGGACTTTCATCGTGGTAGCTATGACGCCTGCGTCGAGCGTTTGATGCCGATCCGTTATCGCACCCACTTGCTAGGTGGCAGTCATGCCCAGCGCGATGTGATCGGTCTAACGCTATTGGAAGCAGCCTTGCGCGCCGGTCGTTTTCCCCTTGCCTGGGCGCTCGCGAGCGAACGTTTCGAGCTGCGGCCGAACAGTATCCGCAATCGCGAGTTTCTGATGAGGGCTCGGAAGGGGCTTGAAGAAAGCGGCGTGATCCTTCCCGCCAATGCAGACCGGATCGATCACGAGCTTGAGCGGGCAAGCTAAGTAACAGCGTCTGATCATCCAGGGGCGTTGGCACCTCAGCCTGGCAGTAGAGGGTTGTTTCGGGCCTTTCGACTGAAACCTTCGACCCCTTCAGCCATACGTCCGACTGTTACCCTGGCTGGCGGGTGACATCTCCGTCGTTGGGGGATGCGATGTCTTGATCCATTCCCCAAGCAACGGTGATCGGTCGCGGGATCAGTTCACCGCTGCATCAATGATCTTCTGCCAGATGACGTCCAGTTCTTTGGCCATCATATCAAGGTCTGCATTGCCGTAAGGGGCGAACACGTCCGAGGGTAGACGGTAGGACAGCGAGGCCGTCTTGTCGGGATTTTCCGTGAGGTAAAAGCGTATCGGTGCTTCGATTCCGGCCGGAATGCTAGCGCCCAACATGCGAAGTGCGAAGTCGTTGCGATAGACGCCGACCACCATATTGCCGGGGATATCGATGCCCCTTCCTGCCGCACCGCAGCTCGCACAGGCACGTGTCACCAAGAGCATCTCGTTGGCCTTCACCGCATCATCGAGTGCCTGTTTAAGGTCGCCAAACGATTTCGTGGTCTTGACGGTTTCAATGTCTGCTTTTGCTGGGACTGGCAGAACCCCGAGCAGCAAGAACAGGCATGTGAGTGCAAGTTGCTTGGCCATCGAACGCTTCATCAACAAGGCCTCCTCTAATCCGGTGACGTGAAGGAGCACGCTAAGGCTTGCGGCCATCAGGCTAGAACTGACGGTTCATCACGCTTGGGTGAGGTGTTATCGAGCGCGTGTGTTGCCATCGTCTTTGGCGCCCCTACCGTGAGCGATCGACGATGCGGGCGGAAGCTCGTCGTCCGAACCCAGCGATGTTGCGTGCAGGTGGCGTTGCACGATCGTCAGCGCTCGAACCAGTCCTTAGCGATGGTGACCCATCCCTCGGGCATGCCGTGGCCCCCATCATGCAGGCAAAAGCCAATGTCGGCGCCGCTCGAACATGCATTCCAGTTCCGGCACCAAAATGGATCGTCGATCTCGATTGCGCTCGGTTTGCTCTCACAGCCGTTGGTGGATCGGAGTAGGTCGAGAGAGGCAAAGACGTCGCCCTGATGCCAGTCACGGATGGCTCGACCTTCGAGAGGGACTTGGGCGTCGGCAAATCCGTGAATGTGCAGCATGCGTGCTGGACCGCCCGGACAGCTGGTGCTTGGCGTAGGGCGTCTCAAGGCTCCGGCGAGGGAAACGTAGCCCGCGAACAGATCGCCGCGATAACAGGCGATCATCCAGGCCATCGAGCCGCCGGCCGAAAAGCCGGCCACCAAGATACGCTCGCGGTTCAGCGGAATGCGCCCGGCGACGTCGTCAACGACCGCTTCGGTGAAGGCGACGTCATCGCGACCTGCACGCGCCAAGGGGCGTCCTGGCCAATATCGATAGTTGGCATCCGGCCATATTTGACCGTTTGGCGCAATGACCGCGTAGCCGGACTTGCCGAATATCGACCGAACCGAACCGTTCATGACGCTTCGACCGGACGAGCGATGGCCATGAAAGAAGACGATGGCGGGGAGGGTCGTTTCTCCATCCCAATCATCAGGCAGGGCGAGATGATACGATCCCTCATCGATGTCACAGGGCGTTTCCGCATCACAGGCTTGCAGTTCCTGGTTGGTCATGACAAGCCAGCCAACCAAAAGCATGACGGCTATTCTGGTTATCATCGACGCTCCCGTTGCGGCCTACGACCTCAGAAAGACAATCGTAGCTGCCTCGAAACCAAGCCGTCTTCGAGGCGTGCCGAATGTCCTCGAAGATCGTTGATCACGACCTAGCTCAGTCCGGTACGAGCAGCCAGTCATAGATTGACACATTTTCTCGTCCTGGAAGGTCTTGACGGTCGCGTCCGAGATAACGCAGCCAGGCTCCATGCCCGCAATCAGGAACGGGCACAATCCGAGCGGAACGGTTGCCTATCCGACGAAGGGCCACGGCCATCCTTGCTGCTGCGCGAAACGGAATGAACCAGTCGGCGCGGCAATGAAACTGAAAGAACGGCACCATGGCCAGTGCCTGCGATTGTTCTTGCTGCACCGTCAATAGCGGCTTCTTGTAGTCAAAGGTAAAGGGTCGCGATAGGGGATCGACCAGTGTTTCCTGGGCGACTCCACTAAAGGCTGCCGCGCTCCAGACATCTCCTGGGAAGGTCCTGACAAAATCCCAAACACCTGTGCCACCGATGCTCAGTCCCGTGACGGAGAGCTTCGACCAATCTACTGGCCAATCCTTCAGGGCTTCGCGGATCAGGCGACGTGTCCAAACCGGGTCCCAAAAGCGTGCTTCGCGCTTAAGCTGAGGCGTGATCGCAACGAAATGCTCATGTAAGTCAGCGACGTCACGATAGACACCTGCTGGCGTATTGTTGTAGCGAAGCTTCCCGATATCGTCGCCTCGTTCATTGTAGCCGTGAAAGAAAAGGAGAATCGGCCATCCGTCCGGCGGCGGTTCTCGATCCTTCGCTGGTGCTTGGATCAGATAGTTCTGTCCATCAAAGGTTCCGATGACTTCTTGCACCTTCGCCATCGCTTCGACAGGCCAGGGGAGCCAGGTCAGGAGCATGGACAAGATACCAAGCCCGATGAGTCGTCCAGCGACGCGTGCTCTTGCGAGCTTGCGGGCCATGGATCAGAAGTCCCTCGCGACCCGAAGCCCTTTACTGAGATAGCGATTGTCGACAACACCGCGGAAACGTGTGGTCGTGCGCAGATTAACCGGGAAACTAAACCAGGCGCCGCCACGCATGACGTGACCCGTGCAATCGCCGTCTTGCCAGGCTGATCCATCCGAAGGAGCGCCAGCGTAGCTCTCGTTCCAGCAATCCGCTGTCCACTCCCAAGCATTGCCAAGGATGTCGTGAAGGCCGAAGGGGTTGGGCGGGAAACTTCCTGTTGGGGCCGAGCGCTTGTTATCCCACTTGGTCCCGCAGCTTTCACAAACAGCGTTCGATTTCCCGATCTCGTCACCCCAATAGTAGAGCGTTGTGGTTCCCGCTCGTGCCGCATACTCCCATTCAGCTTCCGTCGGCAGCCGGTAGGTATGCCCGGTCTTGTCCGACAGCCAGACAAGAAATTGCTTCGCGTCTTCGAGGCTAAGGCTAATTGCAGGACGAGATCCGCGGCCAAAGCGTTCATCGGCGCCGCGATTGAGGCAAACACCGTCGGCCCTGCAAGCATCCCATTGGTCAAAGCTGATCTCATGAACCCCGAGCGCGAAGGGATAGGCGATGGTGACGGGATGGACGGGGCCTTCATTCGGCCGATTCATGTCGACGGCGTTTGGCGATCCCATGAGAAAGTCACCGGGAGGGATCACCTGCATCAGGGGACAATGGGGGCAAGGTGCGCCGTCGCTGTGATCATCTCGAAAGGCTATTCTCTTGTCTGTTTCGGTTTCGATCGACGCAAGCAACGCACGGCTGACTCGTATGTCGCTGCCCGACCAATGGCGAAAGCTTATCGTCTCGAACCCATGTTCATGGTGGCGACGCGCTGAAGCACCGTCGCTGACGACCGATATCGACGTGCCGTCTTTGGCTTTGCCGAGGTCCAGTTGGACAGCAGCTGCGAGGTCAACGGGTCGATCGCCAACGACAAGCTTGGAATCCTGGAGGCGGCCATAGAGATGGTCGCCGTTCTTGAGGATAATCCTGTGATCCTCATCGTGCTGTTTCTTGGCTGAAGAGGCGCTCGCTAGCAAAATCCGCTTGATGGCACCGCGTTTGATCGGTGTCACGCCGTCATCGGCCTCGACCTGCATTTGCCATGGCTCGAGGAAACCGGTCAGGCGATCGCCCCGGTTCGTCCGGATTGTCACCGGTGCCTTGGCATCATTGGGGCAGGTGATTTCCCGAATAGCAGACCGATCCAAGACAAAGGCGCCGACGGCCGTCTCCAGTCTTACTTGATCAAGGAGCAAACGTCCTTGGAGCTGCTGTCCATCATGGAGAAAGATTCGGTCGTTTTCGTCGGCAAAGGCCGGCGCCTCAACACTGAACAGGGCTGCGACGAAGACCATCAGTCGGAGAAAGGGAACATGTTGATGTCGACGATAACTAATCATGATTGTTTTGCTGCCCGTATCGCTTCGATTGCGTCCAACTGTTCGTCCAATGAGATCCACATCTCAGAGGTCACGTTCAATGCGTGATCGTCGTAGATATTCTCCTCGGGATGGCGCTTTGCCCATGCGGCCATGGCCTCGTCTCGCGCGAGGATGAGAGCATCGATCTGCGGACGGAAGGCGGTGACCATGGCGCTGATCCAACGGTTGGTCGGCCAGGATGGTTGCGTGTGATCGATGCGAAAGCTGTCGGCTATTTGGATAACATTGGCGGCGTTGAACCAGGTTTCTCCGGTGACCCAACGATTCGTGGTGAACAAGCGAAACGCTTGACCATAGACGTTCATCGAAATGCCGATGACATGGCAAATCAGATCATTGCGCTTAGCCGGCATCACGAGATCAGGAAGGGCGGCGGGCTGTATATCGGAAGGGATGCCACCGCCGCGGAGAAAGGTGTGGAAATGGCCGTGCTCGCCACCGACGCGTTCGTCGGCAGCGTGCGCGTGATAATAGAATTGCGCGTGACTCTTTTGATCGAAGACGTCGCCTTCTGGATAGTGCTTCCATTCGGTGAAGTCGCCTTGATGTCGAAGCATCTCCGTGACGACATTGTCCTTCGTCTCTGCCAGCGCATCCTCACATTCGATAGCGAGCGCGCCGGCTTCTTCCATCCACATCAATCGTGCCACAGAGAGGTCGTCGAGGCTGACGTCCTTCTGTTGGAGCGTGACCGTGCCGTCACTCGTTTCTTGCAGATCAGCGGATGAAGAGGTCATGCATGCTGTCTTGATTGCGGAGGGACCGGCCAGCGGCGGCCCCTCCGAAGCTATGTCCAATGCGTCGACCGGAAAAATCAGTTCGGATTGACGCGAAGTTCTTCGGGAAGGAAGAACATGTGATCACGCTCGGCGGCGAGATGGCAATCGACACAAAAGCCAACGGCACCGGCATTTGTGCCTTTGGTTTCACCGAACACGCTACCATTGGCCGTGACCATGGAGTACTTCCAGTCATCACTGTCTGGATTCCAGCCAGCTTCCATTTTCTCCATGAGGAACAACGGTCCGACCCCGACTTTGCCGGTCGTGCTGATGGTCATGCTGTCCTTGACCAGGATGCCGCCTGCAGTCATGGCGCCGCCACCTTCCCATTCACCATAGGCATCGGCAGCATCATTACCGAAATTGTTCACATAACGGGACCCGTGAAGCGCGGAAAGATAAGGGGCTGCCGTGTAGTTGTCCCAATTCACATAGGCAGTGGCAACATCCAATCCAGAGACGGCGTAGGCGTCGACCAAGTCGCCCTGAATGCATTCATAGGCAGCCTTGGCTTCGTCCATTTCCAGCTCAATGACAGCGCCGGGTCCGCAAGGTCCGCAAGGACCGCAGGGATTGGCATCGGTGATGCCTGACGCAGCCGCGGCTTCCTGCAGTCGCGGCACATAACATTCTTCGCCATCCGTCGACGCCAGGGCCGTGCTACCTTGGTCTTGATTGACACAAGCTGCACATCCCAGACTGGCACTGACCGCGAGCGGCATTGCGACCCGTGAGATGGTATTTCTACGTCTTGCCATGATCTAGCCCCTTACCTCTGATGTTTTCGTTTTTGAAACCTAGAGTCCATCGCTCAGGAGAGCAACTCTAAGGTGAATCGTAAATCGTTCAATTCGACTTGAAGATTTGACATCTAGGCCATAGCCATTGTTGGTTAGCCGGCGATCCACGACCCAAATTTCATGGTTTCAGAACTGCTTAATGATGTAATCTCACGGTCGTTCAATTTTGTGTTATGGGCTGATCCGCTCGTGGGTCGTCTAGCGCCTCCGGGGCAACGCGTTCTCAGCGCTGCGGCGAGTTTAAGCGAATGTTGTTGAGGCGATCGCTTGCTGCCTTCAGGTCCTCAGCATTGAGTTCGTTTGTGAGATCGGCGAGGATTCGCGTCGCCGCATTGCTACCGGCAGCGTCTTTGGGGATGGACTCGGCGGCGAGTGAGAACCAGACAAAAGACTCCACAACATCCCTCTTCACGCCCACGCCATCACGAAAGAGTCGGCCTAACTGAAATTGAGACGGTGGATGTCCTGCTTTGGCAGCCCGCTCATACCATCGAGCCGCCAGTTTGGGCTGACGAGGGACACCCTCGCCAAGCTCATAGATCATGGCGATTAGTGACTGCGCCACCGCATCATCTTGCTCAGCAAGCGGGCGCCAGATGGCAAGAGCCTCGACATAGTCACCTTGGTCATAGGCCGCCATGCCGTCGCCTAATGTTTCGGCGACGGCCGAGAGGGGCCAAAAGACCGTCGCCGTGAGGACGCAACACGCATAGATCTTCAGCTGTCGTACCAAGGCCATCTGTCAATCCGATCGATGCTGGAGCCGTTCCATGAAGGTAGGAGGGTCTGATCAAATGTCACGATCCAAGGTGCGCAGACGATGCATCGCGACCACCCCGAAGACGGGGCCGAGTGCGAGGCTTGCGAGGACCGTGGGCCAGCCGAACCAGGCGACCAATGTCGGCGTGATTTGAACGGTGGCGAAGGTTAAGGCAAACCCCAACGCGGTTTGAAGGGTCATCAGGCTGCCCGCTTGCTCGGCGGGCGAAGCGTCAGCGACGAGCGCTGAAAACTGGGCCGAGTCAGGGACCACCGCCATGCCCCAAATGAGCACGATAACAAAGGTTATCCAGATCGGCCCGCCGAAGGTCAAGGCGGCGAGGAGGGCAGCGAGCGCGCTCAGGGTCAACGCCACGATGGCGACCTCAGCTTTGCCGACACGGTCGGCGACGAAGCCTGCCAAGATCGAGGTGAGCGCGCCGATACCTATGGCGGCAAACGCTGTGAGCTTGGCCAGGGAAAGCGCTGCTGATTCGGGGAGCGAATAGCCGTATGAGACGGCTGTCGCTGCACCAATCCAGGCCCACATGGCGTAGAGCTCCCACATGTGGCCGAGATAACCGGCATAGGCGAGGCGAACCCGTCTGTTCGTCCAGGCCGCGATGATCACTCTTGGGTCGAACTTGGTCGCTTTGCCATGATGCGGACCCAAGGAGATGGATAAGACGAGGATGCCAGCGATGGCGGACGCAGCCGAGGTGACGACGATCGCAAGGCGCCAGTTTGCGCCACCCGCAAAGGTGATCAAATGAGGAAGGGCCGAGCCGAGTGTGAGGGCCCCGACCAAAAGCCCCACGAGAAAGCCCCGGTCTTGATGGCCCCAGCCGACGACGATCTTCATGCCAACGGGATAAACCCCGGCCAGCAACGCGCCGGTCAAGACGCGTGCTCCAATGGCAAGCATGCTGTCAGGACTGGTTACCAAAAGGGTCATGTTGACGATAGCCGCGGTGAGGGCGGCCAAGGCAAACACGCGGCGCGGGTCGAAGCGATCGGCAAGGCCGAAAATGGCCGAGAAGAGGGCGCCCATCACAAAACCGGCCTGCACGCCACTGGAAAGGGCGGCCTGGCGAGCGGGTGAAATGGTCACTTCACGCAACATGTCCGGCAGGATTGCTGACGAAATGAACCAAAGGCTCATCGCAGCCATTTCGGCAATCAGCAAGACTCCGATTGAGCGTCTCTTGATGATAGGGGCCGACATCATTCAGATGATTGTTGCTCGGTGTCCAAGAATGTGTCGTGTGAGATCAGCATGCTTGGATGGCGAAAAGCGGGACGTTGTTATCAAGCACGATCGGGTCTTCAGTGGGAACAATTGTTTTACCCGTTGGCTTTCGTCTCGATCATGGCGTCAAGCCGAGCACGGCTCGTCAATCGAAGGTTGGGTCAGAGAAAGCCGGTGGCGAGGTGGAACATGAGCCATGTGATGAGGGCGGCGAGGATCGCGCCGATGAGTGCTGGCCAGGGACCGTAGGCTTTGCTGTCGTCGATGCGTGGCTCGTCCATGGTCTAGCGACCCTTGTGATCACCAGACCCGAGGTCTGATGAGGCTGTTGGCTGCCACGTCAGCGGCGATGTTCTGCCGGCTGCTATCATCTTGTCTCCATCATGGCCGGCCTCATCCCGACAACAGCTTTGGAAGCCAAAGGGCAATTTCGGGGAAGAACATCACGAGCAGGAGGCCAATGATTTGCAGGCCGATAAACGGGATGACCGATACGAAGATCTGCTGCAGCGTGATCTCAGGCGGGGCGACGGACTTCAGCCAGAAACAGGCTGGGCCGAAGGGAGGTGATAGAAAATAGATCTGGATGTTCATGACGAATAGAACACCAAACCAGACGGCCGCCCAGGCGGGTTCGAGACCCAACTCAGGTGCCATATCCACGACCACGGGTGCAAAGATCGGGACGGTAATGAAGACGATCGCAATCCACTCCATAAAGGTCCCGAGAACCACCAAAATCAGCATCATCATGAAGATGACGCCGCGTGGCGGTAGGTCGAGCCCCGAGAACAGTGAACGCATGAAGTCTCCGCCACCAATCAGGTTGTAAATGCCGACGAAACTGACGGCGCCTACGATCAGCCAGATGATGGTGCCGACGGTCGACATGGTCTGGGTCAGCGCGCTTTGGATAAGTGTCCAGTTGAACCTGAATCGGACCGCTGCGATGAAGATGGCGCCGAAGACACCGACACCTGCGGCTTCGGTCACCGAGGCAATACCGGCATAGATCGAGCCCATCACACAAGCGATGAGCAGCACCGAAAGGAGCACGGCGACAAGCCGGTTTGTTGAGAGCGACGTGTCTCCGCCGGTGCGTGCGGCCACTTCTTCGGCGGTGGGGGCAAGCGACGGATCGAGATAGCAACGGATCAGAATATAGATCACGTAGAAGCTGGCGAGCAGGAGGCCTGGGATGACTCCCGCCATGAACAGATCGCCGATACCGACTTGTGCGGAGAGGCCATAAACGATCATGACGATGCTGGGGGGTATCAGGGTCGCCAGGGATCCCGAGGCGCAGATCGTTCCGATGGAGAGATGTTTGTCGTAGCCGAGCCGCAGCATCTGTGGCAGAGCGACCAAGCCAAGCATGACGATTTCGCCGCCCATGATGCCCGACATGGCTGCCATCACGACGGCGACAACAACGGTCTGGACCGCCACGCCGCCTCGTAGGTTGCCAGCGAAGATCGACATGGCGTCGAACAGGTCTTCCGCGATACCGGCTTTTTCCAGAATCGATGCCATCAGCACGAACAGTGGCACGGCGACGAGAGGATAGCTTTCGAGGAGACCGAACGCGTTGGTCGAAACCAGATAGAGGCCTTTTGGCCCGAAGAAGAGCAGCGCGCAGACAATCGAGATGAGGAGTGTGACCACACCGAGCGGCATGCCGGTAGCCATCAGCATGATCAGGGCGATCACGATGCCGATGCTGACCGTGCCAATGTCGTAGTCGCGAAGATTAATGATCTGACGCGGATCGAGAGCCTCACCTAACCCCGAGAGTGCCTGATTAACTGTTTCAGCGCCGCCGTCGGCATAGTGAGCGATGAAAATGACGGCGAGGCGGAGAAACATGAGGCCGCCAACAATCAGAACAAGAGTCTGGAGAACGTCTGATCGGAAGTGGCGGTGGAGATTGGTCAGGAGCTGCGCGAGATAGAGGACAGCGCCGGCGATCAACGCGGTCTTTAGCATCATGGGCTGCGGCGAGTTAAACGCGCTCCCATACCGTTCGACGATATCGATGCTCTCAAGGGCACGGACCAACGTGTCGGTCGCCAACATGTAGAGCGCGAAAACGCCGACGACCATGCCGAACAGGTCGAGCCACCAGCGGGTGTCCTGGCCCGCCATAAGGTAGAAGACGGTGATGCCGATATGGCGCCTATGTGAGGTTACGTAGCCAACAGACAGCATCCAGCCCGTGGCGCAGAGCACCATAACGACTTCAAAGGCCCAGCTCGTCGGCGCATCGAAGGCGTAGCGTGCCACCACTTCCCAGAGCGTCACAAAGGCACAAAAGATATAGAATTGAGCGACAGAAAGTCCGAGGAAACGACTGAAACGGTCGATCGACGACATCAGCGTGCCGACCAAGCCACCGCTGTCATCTCGAGGCAAGACGTTACTCATGGGGAAACAGGAATAAAGGGGATGAAAAGGAGGATGAAGGGGGAATGTCCCCCTTCATCTCCGGGTTCCTCAATCCAACAATCCGATACGCTTCATATAGGCGAGATGCGCATCGAGCGCTTCCTGGGCGAGTTCGGATTGCGCGCCAAAATCCTCCCAAGCGGCAACGGCGAGCTCACGGAACTTTTTGCGTTCTTCCGTAGGCCAGTCGATCACCTGCATGTCCGGATTAGCCTTGTCGCGCGCCACGAGGTCCCGATCCTGGAGGTCAGCTTCGCGCCGCATGGCGTCGTAGGCTGCCGAATACCAGACCTCGAGAGCCTTTTGTTCGGCAGGGGCCAAACCGTCCCAGACGTCCTTGTTCACGACGAACTGCAGAACCGCCATCGAGTGGATCCCAGGATAGACCGGATTTTTTGCAACTTTATGCATGCCTGACGCGTCATTGTTGACATAGGCAGATGCATCAGCAGCGTCGACGACTCCCTTTTCCAATGCCGTGTAGACCTCGGAGAAAGGGAGGGAAACGGGGGACGCACCGGCACGTTTGAACACCTCGGCAGCCAAGCCCTCAGGTGAGCGGATTTTGACGCCTTTCAAATCGTCCACGCTGTTGATCGGTACCTTGGAGACGAGAGCTTCTTTGGCGTAGGGGCCACAGCCGATGACGTGAATGTTGCCGTTGGCATATTTGTCATAGAGTTTTTGCAGGATCTCTTTGCCGCCGCCATGCATGCAAAAGGTGCGAACTTGATCGACGGTATCATAGCCCGCGATTAAATCGCCGATGATCGCAAAAGCTGGGTCACGGCCGGAAAAGTACGACACAGCGTTCAGGTCGCCATCGAGGATGCCATTAGCAACGGCATCGATGGTTTCGCGATGCGGAACCACGGCGCGGGTCGCCAGAACCTCGACCTCAAGAGATCCGTCGGTCATCTCACCGAGTTTCGGACCCCACTCGTCGGTCATGAAACGGTGCGCCCAGTCTCCTGCTCGCGAACTCGCTTGCAGCTTTAGGGTCTTCGCTAACGAGTCGCTGACCCCGTAACTTGTAAAAGCCAGAGCAGCAACAGCTGTCGCCAGTAGCAATCGTCGCATAAGCCTTCCCCATGATTATCTGGTTATTCATCTCACTTCACCCGATCACATGGACTTTGTCAAAGCAAGGGCGTTGTCTGGCAAGCGATTGCGCGCCGTTCTCATGTTATGAAGGCGCGCTAGGTGTGGGATTTGAGGGCATTTAGGTGGGCCATCAACGCGCGAGGTCGATCGTCGATGGAGCATCGGATTACTCGCATCATGCGCTGGGACTGATCTTGATCTCGATGTTCCGGCACGACAGACGACCCTCGGAAGCTGGTCGTCTGCCCCCCTTGGGTCACCGCCCTCGCTCCCGAGTATGCGCGGGTTGATGCCGGCCCGCTCGCCGATGGTATCAAAACGTCGCCATTAGTCTGCGGCAACTTCGATCGCGGCTGCTTTGTTGCGGTGAAGGTCAAGCAACCAAACGAAGACGAACGTCGCGAGCAGCGCGCCCACGATTTGGCAGACGATGAAAAGCGGCGCGTCTGCGGGGCGAATGCCGCTGAACGTATTGCTCAGCGTCCGTGCGATCGTAACCGCCGGATTCGCGAACGACGTGGAGGCCGTAAACCAATAGGCTGCTGTGATGTAGAGACCGACTGCGTAGGGAACGGCCTCAGCCCGATGTCGAACGCAGGCCAAAATTGTCGCGACCAAGCCGAATGTGGCGATGATCTCTGCGACCCACTGGCCCCCGCCGGTTCTGACTTTTTCAGAAACCATAAGCACCGGCTCTTCAAACATCAGATGGGCCGACCAAGCCCCCAAAATAGCGGCAACGATTTGCACGGCCACATAGACGATCGCATCGCCCGTGCTGATTTTGCCTTGCACCAGAAAGCTAAGGGTGACTGCTGGATTGAAGTGGGCACCAGAGATTGGCCCAAGCATCAAAATCAGAACCACCAGGATGGCGCCTGTCGGAATTGTGTTACCGAGCAAGGCAATGGCGACATTGCCGCCGGCGAGCGTCTCGCCCATGATCCCAGAACCAACCACGGTTGCTAGCAGGAAGGCTGTTCCGATGCCTTCAGCTGCTAGACGGCGGCCGAGATCGAAGGGGTGCTCATTCATGCCGCGGATCCTTGGGTGTCGTTGGTCTTACCGATCGAGTCCAAACGGCTCTGGAGCGTGAGTTTATCGAGTGATGCGATCGGAAGGTTGATGAAGATTTGGAGACGTCGCTCAAGCTGGAAATAGGCGGCCTTGAAGGCCTGTTCCTGTCTTTCTGATGAGGATGTCACCGCGGCGGGATCTTCGATGCCCCAATGCGCCGTCATCGGCTGACCAGGCCAAACCGGGCAGACTTCGCCAGCGGCGTTGTCACAAACCGTAAAGACGAAGTCGAGGTCCGGTGCGCCTGCTGCGGCGAACTCGTTCCAGTTCTTGCTTCGGAGGCCATCGGTTGCATAGCTGAACCGCCTGAGCAGATCGAGCGCCATCGGATGGACGGCCCCTTTGGGTTGGCTGCCGGCGCTATAGGCTCGAAACTTACCAACACCGATGCGGTTGAGGATGCTCTCGGCAAGAATGCTGCGCGCAGAATTGCCGGTGCACAAAAACAGAGCGTTGTAGTGACGATCGGACATCATGGTCTCCCCATTCTATTCCATGCAGATCGTTGACGACCTCATTCACAAACCGTGCTTGCCGCAACAAGCCCACCGCAGAGTTCTGGATGGCCTTGGCAGCAATCGTCGGTCAGATAGCGAAGCAGCCGCCTCGTTCCCTCGACCTCGACAGCGTAGAAAATCCGTCGTTCCACGCGCCACGAACGGAGAAGCCCTGCGCGATCGAGCTGTCCCAAATGAGAGGAAAGCGTCGGGGGCGAGACCGAAAGTCGCTCGGCGATATCACCGGCCGATAGTCCAGACGGGCCCTGCTTCACGAGCAGCCTAAAGACCTGAAGCCGGGTTTCTTGCGCGAGGGCGGCAAGGGCTATGATAGCGTCTTTTGTTTCCATATTTTCTTAATTATCGAAATATCGAAGAATAACAAGAGAGAATTCACGAAGTCGTCGATGTCTCTTCTCGATGGTCATCGGTGTGATCGTCAGCGTGCTGGGCAAACCATGCTCTTGTCTGAGCGGCAGCAGGGGGCTCGAGCCATCGAGCCGAAGCCATGCTGGGTTGAGCGGACGTGATGACAATCATGCTTTTCGCCTCGCTCATTGGCGATCGGTTCGGTATGAGGGTTCCGATAGCGACGACCTTTGTCCTTGGAGAGCGGAGATTGCCATGCGCGCTGTTGTTTGCCACGAGCTTGGCGGCTTCGACCGCTTGACGCTGGGCGAGTTGCCGGTCCCCCAACCGGGCCCCGGGGAGATTTTGATTAAGGTGATGGCGGCAGGTTTGAATTTCGCAGACCTGCTTATCATCAAAGGGGAGTACCAGGAAAAGCCAGATTTGCCCTTTGCACCTGGGCTGGAAATTGCGGGTAGCGTTGAGCAACTTGGCCCTGATGTCGAAGGGATCTCGCTGGGTCAACGTGTCATGGCCACGGTCGCCTATGGTGGTTTCGCCGAATTTGCGGTCGCGCGTGTCAGTGATGTTGTGGCCGTACCGGATAGCGTCGACGACATCGTCGCCGCGGGCTTCGCCATCGCGTACGGCACGGCCTATGGATCGCTGCAATGGGCGACCCAGCTGACGGCAGGGGAGACGCTCTTGGTGCATGGCGCCGCTGGCGGTGTGGGGCTTGCGACGGTGGAGTGCGGCAAGGCGCTGGGCGCGACGGTGATTGCGACGGCGCGCGGCAAGGATCGCTTGGCGGTGGCCACGGCTCATGGCGCCGATCACGTCATCGACACCAGCACCGAAGACATTCGTGAGCGTGTGAAGGCGCTCACGGCTGGACGGGGTGTCGATGTGGTGTTTGATCCGATCGGCGGTGACGTCTTCGAGGCGTCGTTACGGAGCACCGCTTGGAGCGGTCGTCTCATCATCATCGGATTTGCCGGAGGGCGTGTTCAACAAGTCCCCGCCAACATCCTGCTGGTGAAGAACATTAGTGCCATCGGTTTCTACTGGGGGAGCTATCGCAAGCATGACCCGAGGAGGGTTCAGGCCGGCTTCAAGACCTTGCTCGATTGGGCCGACGACGGCCGCATCGATCCGCATGTATCGATGACATTCGAACTCAACCAATATCAAGAGGCACTCAGAGCACTCGAAGCTCGACAAAGCACCGGCAAGATTGTCCTGACGATCGCCGAGACGCCCGCGGCTTGAGGTTCGCGGGCGGCCTGGCCTCGTCCTTAACCGTTGCTACCGCCGAATAGAGGCGATTTGGCGGACCGGATTTTGTCATTACCGCCTGCAGCAGCCTCATTGCCGAGCACACTGATGTTGCCTGCAATTTGTCCGCCGCGTTCGAGTTCGAGCTGACCGTAGCGAATGGTGCCGGTGATGCGTCCCGTACCACGCACGAAAAGCGTGTTGCGGACCGTGAGATCACCTTCATAGATACCGCTGATGTCAGCCTCTTCGACCTCACAGCCGCCGGTGAACCGGCCCGAGCTGGTGATTTCAAGGGCCAACGTATCGTTCAGGGTGACCTCGACCTCGCCTTCGACGACGAGGCGGTCGCAGGAGTTGATCTCGCCACTTAGCCGGATGCCCTGACCGACGATCAGGCGCTTGTTGGCTGCGGTATCAGATGAAGCCGCGGGCGAGACATTCGCTGCGGCGGTTTTCGGGGCTGCTGACAAAGGTTCGCTCTCCGGCAGGTCAGAATTACGTGACGGATGGTTCGGTGGCGTCAGGGTGACTTCCGGTTCTTTCGCCGCATTCGCTTCAGGTTGGGGCTGAGCCCTAAGCGCGATCTCAGGTGGGTTGCCCGGTTCGGCCGCTGGCTCGCTTTCAGGTGTATCGTTCTCAGAGGTCTCATTATCGCGTTTACGGAACATGACATATCAATCCCTAGCAAGAGGATCGGCACGATCGTGGAAGCCCGCACCGCGTGGACAAGGCCCATCATTTCCGCCCCGAAACGCATAATAGCGCAATTCGGGTCTGTCAAATGCCGCAGCCAGAATTTTGCGAAAACACGTAAAAAAGCAACTCTTGGTTAACTCTTTTCGTGGAATCTCTTTGAAAATTGGGAAACGAAGCGTCGCGACCGGCCGGAATCTACAACTTAAAATCGATAAATAGCCCAGGCATTCCCTGCGTTGAATCACGGGTTCGCGTTGCGCTTATGATCGGTTTGCCTATACTTCGCGGTCACCCGCGGGTTGAAGTGAGGAACAGATGACAGACGGAACGAGCTCATACGACGTGGTTGGCCTTGGCAATGCCATTGTCGACGTACTTTCAGAAGCCGAAGATACGTTGTTGCAGCGCCTTGATCTTGCCAAGGGCACGATGACTTTGGTCGATGAAACACGGATGAATAGCCTGTATGGGTCCATGGCCGCGGCCATCGAGTCATCTGGTGGTTCGGCGGCGAACACCTTGGCCGCCGTCGCAGGTCTTGGCGGCGATGCCGCCTATATCGGCAAGGTTCAGAGTGACCAACTCGGTGAGATCTTTCGCCACGACATTCGGGCGACAGGTGTTTCGTTTGAGACTGAGCCCCTTAAGGAAGGCCCAGCGACGGCCCGTTGCCTGGTCTTCGTGACACCGGATGCGCAGCGCACCATGGCAACCTATCTCGGGGCTTGTGTCGAGCTTGGACCCGACGATGTCGACGAAGCGGTCATCAAAGGAAGCAAGATTACGTATATGGAGGGGTATCTTTGGGACCGCCCAAAGGCGAAAGAGGCGTTCCTAAAAGCTGCACGGGTCGCCCACGACGCGGGCCGCCAGGTGGCGCTTTCTCTCTCCGATCCATTTTGTGTTGATCGCTGGCGCACCGAGTTTCTGGATCTGATCGATGGCCATGTCGATATCGTCATCGCCAACGAAGCAGAAATCATGAGCCTGTATCAGGTCGACGATTTCGACAAAGCGGTCGGTGAGGTCGCCTTGCATTGCAGTCTCGCAGCGCTCACACGAAGCGATAAGGGCTCGGTGATCGTCACCCCTGAAAGTCGACATGTCATTCCGGCAGCTCCTGTCTCCAAGGTCGTCGATACGACGGGCGCCGGCGATCTCTACGCCGCCGGCTTGCTGTACGGACTGACCCACAACATGCCATTGCCGGAGGCTGGCACGCTTGCCGGACTGGTTGCCGCTGAGGTTTTGACTCGTTACGGTGCTCGCATTGACCATTCGTTGGTGCCGTTGGTGGAGCAAGCAAGGGCAGCCTAACGCCAGAGGAAAACCCACAATCCGATGGTTAAGCCCTCTGGGATCGATAGGACATAGCTGATATCGTTCTGGTCGTGACCTGATCGATACGGGAGGTCCTCCTTGGACAGTGCCATCGAACAAAAGCTGGCTCAGATGGGCCACGACTTGCCCCAGGCTGCTGCGCCGGCAGCCAACTATGTGCCCTTCACCATGAGCGGCAATCTGGTCCTGATATCGGGACAATTGCCGATCCGTGAGGGGACGGTTGCCTATCAAGGGCGGCTTGGCGACGGGGTTAGCCTGGAGGATGGCCAGGCTGCCGCGGCGCTGTGTGCGCTCAATCTTCTCGCCCAAGCGAAACAGGCATGCGGTGGCGATCTTGATCGCCTCAAGCGCTGCTTGAAGTTGGGCGGTTTCGTTGCGTGCACGGCGGACTTTGCCGATCATCCCAAAGTCATCAATGGCGCCTCTGATCTCATTGCTGAGGCCATGGGCGATGCAGGACAGCATGCCCGTTTCGCGGTCGGCGCTTCAAGTCTACCGCTTGGCGCCTCCGTCGAGGTCGAAGCGATCTTCGAGCTTGCCTAACGGCGACGAACCGATCGTTCCCAGCATTCGGGAAGAACCCGACGGGGGCGATGATCCCGTGAGTGAGCCGATCGAAATTCGCCTGGCGCAGGGGATCAGTGAAGTCGATGCTGCCGACTGGGACGCCTGTGCTGGCTCTGATCAGCCCTTTTTGAGCCATGCATTTCTCATGGCTTTGGAAACGAGTGGCTGCGCAACAAGCGAGTCAGGCTGGTTGCCGCTGCATCTCGTCGCCGAGCAGCAAGGGCGCTTGATTGCCTGTGCGCCGATGTATCTCAAGAGCCATTCCTATGGAGAGTACGTCTTTGATTGGAGCTGGGCCAACGCCTATGAGCAAGCTGGCGGGCACTATTATCCCAAGTTGCAAGTGGCCGTGCCCTTTACGCCTGTGCCAGGACCACGCCTCCTCACGCGACCGGATGTTCAGATCGCCAAAACGGCTCTGGTCCAAGGCCTATTAAGTGCCGCCTCTCAGATCGATTGCTCGTCACTGCACATCACCTTTTGCGAAGAGGCCGAATGGCGGCAGTTGGGTGATGCCGGCATGATGAAGCGAACGGGTGTGCAATATCACTGGCACAATCGTGATTATCGTTCGTTCGACGATTTTCTAAGTCAGCTCAAAAGCAGCAAGCGCAAGATGATCCGAAAGGAGCGCTCCAAGGTTAGAGGTCAGGGACTTGAGCTGGAGACTTTGACCGGAGACGCGTTAACGCCTGAGATTTGGGACCACTTTTATCCCTTCTATCGGGCGACCGTCGATAAGCGCTGGGGAGGTGCTTATCTCACCAAATCTTTCTTTCAAGAGATCGGTGCGTTGATCCCGGAGCGCATCGTTCTTGTCATGGCGCGCCATCATGGCCGCTATGTTGCAGGGGCTTTAAATCTTCTCGGCAGCGATACGCTTTATGGTCGCAATTGGGGCTGCCTTCAGAATTTCGAGTTCCTTCACTTCGAGGCCTGCTACTACGCGGCGATCGACTTTGCCATCGAACGCGGCCTCTCGCGGGTCGAAGCGGGCGCGCAAGGCCAGCATAAGTTGCAGCGAGGTTACGAACCAGTACCGACATACAGCGCGCATTGGATCCGACATCGACAGTTCCGGGAGGCCGTTGAGCGTTTTCTTGACGTGGAACGCGCCGAGATGGAATCCGAGCGCGAACAGCTCAAAGGTCTCCTTCCTTATCGTGAGGCCGAACGCTAAGACGTTGTTCGCCCAACGGTGGGCCTAAGCAGAAACAGGCTTTGGCGCACAGGGGAGAGCGGACCGTCGGTTGTGTAATCCCCCCGAGGCCCTTTGTCGGACGGGCTTGGACGAGATGCCGAGATTTCCCGATGAGAGGCCATCGCTTGTTGAATGAACGGCGTGCCCAAGCGTTTACACAACATTGGTGGTGAATAGGGCGGTTCGATCATGCGTGCGATAGCGTTGCTTCTAGTGTTGACCTTCAGTCTTGGTGGATGCGTTGGCGCACCCCGAACCTACGGCGAGACCGTCCGCTCCCCTTATAGTCCCACCGAGTTTGGATTCGGCGCCGGACGGCGTGATCTTTGGACCCAGTTTCGTGGTGATCCATTCGATCTCGGCGACGAGGTGTTTCAAGCGCGCATGATTGAAATTCTGGCGCAGCATCCCCCCAAGCCGCAGCCGACCAATTTTACCACCTCACCCGGCGACAGTGCTGACACCGACTATCGGGTTGTTTTTCTGTTCGATCCGCCACGGAGTTTTCTCAATGGTGATCTTTGCCGTCTGCCCCTTCGCTTGCCCAAGGGCGAGGGGGCCACGAAGCCTCTCAATGCAGCCGCGGCCTTCTGCCGAAATCAGGGTGTGTTGACCGCTGTTCGCGGCAGTCTTGATCTTGCGGCGGGGACCGATGACCCGGCGTTCAATGCGCTGATCGGCCAAATGGTTGACGACCTCTTCCCGAATTTTAATCCAAACCAGGATAATGACGACGGTTGCTTGATCCCGACCCGCTGCCGGTGAACGGCCGGGGATTAGGGCCGCTCAAGCTCGCCAATATAGGCAAGGAGATGCTCGATATCGTCGAGGGTAACCTCGTCGAGACGCTCATAAGCGGTGTGCGGCGGACGACTTCTCAAGGACCACAGCCGTTGGCGATAATTGTCGATCTTGTCATGCATCAGAAAGAATGAGGGGGTCGAGTCGATGCCGCCATGGCGATTATCCACGCCGATCACATGGCATCCTTTGCAAAGGCTATTGGCTAAGGCGCGCCCTTTTTCCGCATCACCTTCTGCATGAACGGTGCCCACCACGATCGTCATGCCTGCCAAAGCCGTTAGGATGGCGAGGTTCATGATCTTGTCTCCCCTGATCAGCGGGATCACTGTAGCAAAGACGATCTAAATGACAAAAGAACCCGTATCCTTCTACGGGACCGAATACGTCTAGGCTGGACATCGGCAATGGCGTATGCTGAGGCAACTAAAAGGAAAGGGTGGCCATGGCAGTGATCAACCGCATCGCCGAGTTCCATCAGGACATGACGGCTTGGCGACGGGACTTCCACGCACATCCCGAGTTAGGCTTCGAGGAAACGCGAACCTCTGGGATTGTCGCCGAAAAGCTGCGGTCCTTTGGCTTTGATGAAGTTCATACGGGCATAGCTAAGACGGGTGTCGTCGGTGTGCTCCGTGGCGCCAAAGGCGATGGTCAAGAGGCGATCGGCCTTCGCGCTGATATGGATGCGCTGCCCATCGACGAAACCACCGGGCTGCCGCACGCATCGACGACAAAGGGCAAGATGCATGCATGTGGGCATGATGGGCATACCACCATGCTCCTGGGCGCTGCCCGTTACCTCGCTGAGACCAGGAATTTCAGTGGCACGGCCTACTTCATCTTTCAGCCGGCAGAAGAAGGCGAAGGTGGTGGGCGCGTCATGGTTGAAGAGGGTCTGTTCGAGCGTTTTCCCATGAGCGAAGTCTATGGCATGCATAATTGGCCGGGGCGACCGGTCGGTAGTTTTGCGATGCGCTCGGGCCCGATCATGGCCGCCACGGATCAGTTCGAGATCACGGTCAAGGGCAAAGGCGGTCATGCAGCCGCCCCTCATCTTTGCCTTGATCCATTGGTAACGGCAGCCCAGATCGCCTTGGCGATGCAAACCATTATGTCGCGTAGCGCTGATCCTGTGGAACAAGGCGTGGTCTCGATCACCCAGATTCATGGCGGCGATACCTTAAATGTCATCCCTGAGACCGCTATGCTGGCTGGTACGGCACGATCTTTTACGCCGGAGATCCGCACCCTGCTCGAGGAACGTATCTGCGAGATCCCAGGCCAGATAGCGCGGGCCAATCGCATGGATGCGTCGGTCAGATTCAGTCGGGGTTACCCACCGACGGTCAACAGCGAGGCGGAGACAGATCAGGCTGCCGACGTTGCTGCGGAGATCGCTGGCGAGGACAAGGTTGAGCGGGCGACGCCACCGGTCATGGGCGGGGAAGACTTTGCCTACATGCTCGAAAAGAAGCCTGGCAGCTACATCTTCATCGGCAATGGCGGTGATGAAACCACCCCGATGCTGCACAATCCAGGTTATGACTTCAACGATGAGACGCTGACGCATGGCGCCAGCTATTGGGCACGCTTAGTGGAGCGCTTACTGCCAGCGGCTTAACGGTGTCGATCGTCAAACCGTGCCGGCAAGATCAATCAATGCAGCGGTTAAGACGCGAGTTCCCGCAGCGAGATCTTCAGGCTTTGCATTCTCGGCGGGGTTATGACTGATCCCTCGCTCGCAGGGCACGAACAGCATCGCTGTCGGACAGACTTCGGATAAGAAATTGGCATCATGAAAGGCGCCTGAAGCCATGGTTTGGTAACCGATGTCCAGATCTTGGGCAGCTTGTTCCAACCGCCCGACGATATCGGCCCCAAAGGCCGACGGCGCACGATTGAAGGTCTCGACGACGGTTGCTTTGCAGGGGCCGGCAAAGCGCTTTGATATCTCGCTGATACGTTGGGCCTTCGTCTCGAGAACGGCGGCGTCGGGGTGACGAAAATCAATACTGAACATCACCTCTTCGGCCACGGTATTGGGCGAATTTGGTGTGACGTCGAACCGCCCGACGGTGAAACGTACTTGGTCGTCACCGTCATGCATCATGTCCTGAAGGGCTGAAATGATGTTCACAGCGCTGCGAACAGCATCCTTGCGAGCCCGCAGCGATGTGGTGCCGGCGTGAGCGCTTTCGCCCTCAACTTTGACCAGAAACCAACGCGAGCCCTGGATACCCGTGACAATGCCAACCGGCAGGCCCTTCGCTTCCAATTCCGGTCCTTGCTCGATATGCGCTTCGATGTAAGCGCCAAGCCGCCGGCGGAACGGCACACGCTCGAGTGAAGGCGTTGCATTGAGTGTTTGGTGAAGCGCGCTTTCGAAGCGGATGCCTTCAAGATCTGTGACGGGGAGGCAATCTTCCAAAAGGCGAGCCCCTGTAAAGACTGCTGATCCCATGGCGCCTGGCGAGAAACGACTTCCCTCCTCATTGGTCCAAGCGACGACCTCAATCGGTCGCTGCGTTTGAAGGCCTTGATCGTCGAGTGCCTCCAGTGCTTCGAGGCCGGCTAGGACACCATAGATGCCATCGAACCGGCCACCGGCGGGCTGGGTATCCATGTGTGAGCCGGTGACGATCGGCGGCGCCGAATCGTCGAGACCGGCGCGTCGAATGAAGAGATTAGCGATGTCGTCGACTGTCACCCGATAGCCACGCGCCTTGGCCCAGGAGATCAGCAAGGCACGAGCTCGGATATCCTCATGGGTGAGGCATTGGCGATTGACGCCGTTGCCTGGAATGGCGCCAATGCGTGCCATGGCGACATGCCGTTGCCAGAGGCGATTTTCACGGACGGCTTGTGCCGCCGTCAGGCGGATCTCTCTCGAAGTGGAAACCTTGGGTGGCGAGTCGATAACCATGTCTCCCCAGTCCTGGACATGTCGGTCCGAATCTTTTGGGATGGTATCCGAGCGGGCGCTTTTTTATGCCATCTCTTTTGGGGGATGGCCGGACCGCCGATAGATGAGCGGAATAGTGCGCGATGTCAATCTGGTGGTGTCGCTCTTAGAGCTGTCGATCAAGCCACTCGCCGTGCTAGCGTCGGCCAAGAAGCTTCACGCTGTTCAGGGACCCAACGATGTCGATGCCATCGATCTACGAACTTTATGCCATCAAATATGCCGAACATGGTCGTTCAGCGAGAGACAACTTCGTGTTTCAGGACATCCATGACGGACCGATGCCGCTCGACTACTATATTTGGGTAGCGCGATCGCCAGAAAAGACATTTGTCATCGATATCGGCTTTGACCAAGCCACGGGTGGCCGCCGAAACCGCCATGTGCTGCGCCACCCGGCTGAAGCTCTGGGTCTCCTTGGCATTGATGCCGGCAATGTGGAGCAGGTGGTGATCACCCACCTTCATTATGATCATGCTGGCAGCCTTGATGGGTTCCCCAAGGCCACCTTTCATCTTCAGGACCGCGAAATGAGCTACGCAACCGGCCGATTTATGCGCCATGGTCGCCTACGCATGCCCTTTGACGTCGAAAATGTGACCGACATGGTGCGTCATGTCTATCAAGGCCGCGTCGATTTCCATGATGGCGACGACATTCTCGACTCTGGGCTGAGCTTGCATCTGATCGGCGGCCATAGCCATGGCTTGCAATGCGTCCGTGTGTACACGAAACGTGGATGGGTCGTGATCGCCTCAGATGCGGCCCACTTCTACGCTCATATCGAATCCGGCAATCCCTTTCCTTTAGTCCTGAATGTTGGCGAGATGCTCGAGGGGCACCGTCGTTGTCACCAACTCGCGGACAGTCCTGACCATATTGTACCCGGTCATGATCCCTTGGTTATGGCGCGCTATCCCGCGCCGACGAAGGAGCTTCAGGGTCTTGTTGTTTGCCTGGATGAGCCGCCGGTGCACGCCGGTCGTTAGTCCCGTCTGCTGTTGGGATCGATGGTCGGAGTCGATCAACGTCTTGGCGCTGGCGAAACGATCCAGATACCCCAAGGCGCGCTGCCCACGAAGCCATCGCGATGCTCGATAGCGGCTATGAGGCGGTACCGTCCTTAGCTTTCATCGGACCAGACGATAGCGCCCTGGCTGCCATAAATTTTGCAGGGAACGCCCTTGCTGTAACGTTCGCACTGATCGATGACCTTGGTTTTCGCTTGACGAAGGCAGCGACCGGCATCGCAGTAGCTGTAGTAGTAGGCTTGGCCATCCGTTGAAACGGCAAAATATCGTGGCGTCTGCCGTGCCTGATACTCGGTAAAGGCCTTTTGGGTTTGCGTGCTCAAGGAGATTGGGCCTTGCCCAATCGACGGATCGATGACGGTACTGCAACCGGTTATCGACACCCATGTTAATGCGAGTGCTATCATCGGATTGACTGCTGCGCTTATCATGCTGTCCCTCATTGCCCCACCCTAGCGAGACAGCCTGATGGGATGCGATCGAGCCGATGAGATCATCGTGATGACCGTCATCGCTATTTTTGGAGCGAAAAATACGCCCAAGTCCTGCAGCGAGTCTCGACAACACTGCTGTGAAATTCCTAACAGAGCCCTTGGCAAATGAAAACCATCCGCTTGGGTGGGCGGCCTCATGAGGTCTTCAGCCAAAAGGCGAAGAAAGGCTGGACCGCGGCGTCTGCGCTCGGCCATATAGCCGACGTCGGTGCCAAAAGCTTTTGGCGGTCTTAGGCCGGTCAAAACAGCGGAGAGGGCATCATGAAATCAACGGAGCAACAGGCGGTGCCAAGCCGATTCCTTCGCGACTCCCCGTCCGTCGGCAAGAACGACGACAGTTGGATCAAGCGATTTGTTGTTGGCAGTGGCGAGCGTCGTGCACGCCTGCGCACGCTCACGCTCATCCGCTGGGTCGCCATCGTCGGTCAAGCCTTTACCATCTTGATCGTCGATCTCTCCTTTGAGTTTGATCTTCCGCTCATACCCTTGTTGCTCGCCGTCGCGCTCTCAGCTCTGATCAACCTCTATCTCGAGCTTGGTTTCAGCGCGAGCACGCGTTTGACGGAGCGCGCGGCCGCGCTCCTTCTTGGTTACGACATGCTTCAGCTCGCCTTTCTTTTGGAGTTGACTGGCGGGCTGCAGAACCCTTTCTCCGTGCTCCTGATCATCCCAATCACCTTGTCGGCGACGATCCTGTCGCTTCGCACGACGGTTCTTCTCTGTATCTTGGTGACTATTTGCGCCACGTTGCTCGCTTATTTCCCGACGTCCCTTCCCTGGGAAGGGGGTGGCCTGACACTGCCTCCGCTCTATATCGCGAGTGTTTGGGTGGCCTTGGTCTTGAGCAGCAGCTTGATTGCTGCCTATGCGTGGCGGGTTGCGGAGGAGGCAAGGCGTCTCTCTGCAGCCTTATCTGCGACCCAGATGGCGCTTGCCCGGGAACAGCAGATGTCGGCTTTGGGCGGGCTTGCCGCGGCGGCAGCCCACGAACTCGGTAGTCCTCTTGCGACGATTGCGATTACCTCCAAGGAGCTCGCGAATAACACGCCTCCCAACAGTCCGTTTGCCGAAGACATCGCGGCGCTGGTCAGCCAGAGCGCACGATGCCGCGAGATTTTGGCCTCACTTAGCCAGGCCAAGAGTTCAGACGGCCATGCGACCTTTACCAAAGTCCCGCTGAGCAGCTTGCTGTCGAGCATCGCTGATGCGTACCGGAGGCCCGGCGTCACGGTGACGGTCGAGGTCGAGGATCATACGAATGGGGCCCGGCCGGAGCCCTTTTGGACTCCCACGCCGGAGCTGCGTCATGCTCTCGGCAACCTGATCGACAACGCCATTCAGTTTGCGGAGCGAGAGGTTCAAGTACGGGTTCGTCTCAGGTCTGAAAGCCTCGATATCGTTATCGAAGACGACGGCCCCGGCTTTTCGCCAGAGGTTCTCGATCTGGTCGGTGAGCCCTATATCTCAACACGACAAGCCATTGGTGGTTTAGGCCTTGGCGTCTTCATCGCGCAAACCTTACTTGCGCGAACTGGCGCAACGCTGCAATTTGGCAATCAAACGTCCGGTGCCCAGGTGGTAATTAGCTGGGCGTACCTGGCAATAGAACAAATGCATCGGAGATCCGATCATGAATGACCCGGGAAGCGGTCAAAGCGCGCTTGGCGCGGCTATCGGCATGGATCCTGTGGATCAGCCGGGTGCCGGTCGCAAGCTTTTGCTCGTCGATGATGATGGTCCACTAAGGCGTTCGTTGACGCGGGCGCTTGAGCGCCGTGGCTTTCTCGTTTTGCCTGCGGAAGGTCTCGCTGATGGGCGCATGCTTGCTCGAGAGCATCGTCCAGAATTCGCGGTTCTCGATATGCGTCTCGCTGAGGGTAGCGGTCTTGACCTGTTAAAGACTCTCCGCGATCTCAGGCCCGAAATCCGAATTGTCATCGTCACGGGCTATGGCAACATCGCGACCGCCGTGGTTGCCATCAAGGCTGGCGCCGTTGACTATCTCGCGAAGCCGGTCGATGCCGACGATGTCGTGGCAGCGCTCCTTCGAACAGGTCAGACCTTGCCGCCACCGCGTGAAAATCCCATGTCGGCTGATCGTGTGCGTTGGGAGCATATCCAGCGTGTCTTCGAGCAGTGCAATCGCAATGTTTCGGAAACCGCACGCCGCCTCAACATGCATCGCCGGACGCTTCAGCGGATTCTCAACAAACGTGCACCGCGCGAGTAGGTGGTCCCGCTGAGACGGACCGACCTCGTCAAAGTCAATTGAGCGGTCAGCAGGACGCCGAGACCGCTCATTGAGGCGTATCTTGTCGAAAGGAGACACCGGCATGATCGCCGTGATTTTTGAAGTCGAGCCTCATCCCGAACAACGCGGTGCCTATCTCGATCATGCCGGCACGATGCGCTCGATGCTCGAAGAGATCGATGGCTTTATTTCAGTCGAGCGGTTTGAGAGCCTGACACAGCCGGGCAAACTTCTTTCCCTATCGTTCTGGCGCGATGAGGCAGCGATCGACGACTGGCGGAGGCTCGAAATACATCGGGCGGCTCAAGCCAAGGGGCGAACTGCCTATTTTCGGGACTATCGTCTTCGCGTGGCAGGTGTGATCCGCGACTATGGCATGACAGAGCGCGACCAAGCGCCCGCTGACAGCGTATCCATTCACGGCTAACGAAGGCGATCATCCCTTGAGCGACGGGCTTGGCCGCCTTAGCCAAGTGGCACTGTTCTGAATCAGAGGCACGTATGACAGTAGCGGATCATGCCCGTAGGGCGGACCGGCCGGCGCTTGGTGGTGGCAATCTCGCTGTCTCACTTTTACTCGGGGCCTGGTTCTTCTTGGTCTTTCCGACAGAGCCTCTCTATTTCGAGAATCAGAACACCAAATTTCTCCACGGCATGGCGCTCGCTGGCATCGGCCATCTCGATCAGGACTGGACTGCCGGAACGATTGACGTCATGCCGGTGTTCACCGGGATCGTCTATATCCTGCATGTGGCGGCTCCCCCTGCCATCGCCTATCTGGTTCAGATCGCCCTGTTCGCGATCTTTCTCTACAGTGTGTTGCGTCTTGCCGATGCTGCCGCGGGGAAGGACGCTGAACACACGATCTTTCCCGTCATTATCGGGGTGCTGGTGGTGGCGTCCCAATTCTCAAATGGTGGCGCACGTGTTTGGGGCGGTGTCGCGAAGCAGTATCTTCTGGGGCCGGCGTTGGAGCCGCAAAGCTTCGGCGTTCTCTTCCTGCTCGCTATCGTTTGGTTCCTGCGACAGCGGGCAGAGGCCGCGCTTTGGCTGGCGGCGGTTCCCGCGATCATCCATCCAGGTTATGTCGTGCCGGCGGGTGCGCTCATTCTAGGCTTTGTGACATCGGCCTGGCTGTCACCTGATATCGCGCACAGACCCCGTCTTTGGGTCGTGGTTGGAAGCCTGACCGTTGCTAGTGCGTCGATGATCTATCTCGGTTTGATGATCCTGCCGACCGACGTTGAGAGCTGGCAGCGCGCAAATGAAATCCTGGCGACGATTCGTATCCCACGCCATGCGGTCCCCGCCTATTGGTTTGACTTCGATGCCAGCGCCAAATTGGTGGGCCTGCTCTTCGTATTCTGGATTGTCCGACGACAGTCTAGGGCCCTCTTTTGGATCCTTGCCGTCGGCTTTGGTGTTGCGCTGTCGCTAACCCTTCTGGCTGTCCTGATCGACAGCAATGAACTCGGCATGATCTCGCCTTGGCGCATCTCGGTCTATTTGGTGCCGCTTGGCCTTGCCGTGTTGTTGGGCCGGTTCGTCGCCTGGGCGCTCAGACAATTTGAGCGAGGTAAGGCCACGAAGCTTTATTGGCCGATCCTCTGGTCGTTAGCAGCGCTGGCGGTTGCTGTGACGGCAAACGGAATCCGTAAGACAATGCAGGACTACGCGTCCATCGAGACGCCGGCTCATATCGCCTTCATGCGTGACACCGGCGACGACCAAACGCTTTATCTCACCCATCCCTTTGACATGAGTATTCGTCTCGAGAGCCGCCTTCCGCAGTTGGTGAGTTGGAAGACGCATCCGTACAAGGATGTTGAGGTTCTGGAATGGTATGAGCGTTTTCGATTGGCATCCCGGGTCTTTAAGGGTCAATCCGTGACCTGTGCCGCGCTCGATGAGGCGGTTAGCCTCTACGGTGTCACGCATCTCCTGTTGGAAGATAGAGCGTTGCCAACGGACTGTGGTCTGGGCGAGATCGTTTTTAAGAGCGAGGAGGCGCTCATCTATCGCCTCCACCACAGCACCACCGATCCCTAAGAAACGCCGCCCCAAGCTGCTTGTTTAGACGTCTCTTTTTGGCACTCCCGACGTGCAACAGCCGAACGATCGCTTATGCCATCGCTTTGACCGCATCCAGCACCTCGTCCACGTGACCAGGGACTTTGACCTTACGCCAGGCTTTTTGAATGACGCCGTCGCGATCGACGATGAAGGTCGATCGATCTGTTCCCATATACTTTTTGCCGTACATGCTCTTTTCGACCCAGGCTCCCAAGGCGTCGATCAGTTTGGTCTCTTCGTCGGCCAACAGTGGGAAGGGGAACCCGTATTTCGCTTTAAACTTGTCATGACTTTTGACGCTATCCTTGGACAAGCCGACCACCTCAGCGTCAGATGCCTTGAAGTCGTCATAGCGCTCAGCGAAGCCGAGGCTTTCCTTGGTGCAGCCGGAGGTGTCGTCCTTTGGGTAGAGGTAGAGCACGAGGATGCTACCGGCGAAATCGGCATTGGTTGCGTTGCCACCTCCGTCGATCGGAAGGTCGAAGGCAGGAAGATTTTGGCCGATCAGCGAATCGTCCGCGGTCATGAAGAGCAGCTCCCGGAAGTCACGTTATTGCTGGGTCGTGTCGGCGGGCAGTGACGGTCGAACAGTTCCGCAACCTCCCGCTGTAGTTCCGTTAACGTTGCGCTGAGTTGCTCAATGTCAAGGCCAGGGCGTGCGATTTCGGGATCAATCGATGCCGTTCTCACAAGCGCTTCGATCAGCCCTTTGGGCGCTGTTCTCGGATCGATTGCTTCGTCCAGAGATAAGCGCAGAAGAGCTTGTAATCGGCGATAGAGATGAACCGCTCGGATTAAAAGGCGACTATCTGCGCTTCTGATGCAATGGCCGGCAGCGCGCTCGAACACGCTTGTGGTTTGCGGCGACAACAGGCCAGGCTGATCCACGCCATGGCGAAGCTGCAGATATTGAGCCAAAAACTCCACTTCGACCAATCCCCCTCGGGCATGCTTCAGGTTCCAGGGGTCATCGCTGCCATGTTCCTTGAAGATGCGCTCCCGCATGGTCCGGACGTCAAACGATAGCTTGGTGGTGTCGCGCTTTAAGGTGAGCGCGGTTTGCAAGGCCTGTTCGATTCGTTCAGTCAGGGGTTTGGGGCCAGCGATAACCCGACAACGGGTGAGGGCCTGGTGCTCCCAAGTCTGCGCATTTTCCATTTGGTAGCGTTCAAAGCTCTCAATCGAACAGGCGACCGGTCCGAGATTGCCGGAGGGGCGAAGCCTCGTGTCGATCTCATAGAGAACACCCTCAGAGGTTTTTGCAGTCAGGGCGCTCACCAGGCGTTGGCCCAGCCTTGCATAATAGACGTCAGCAGCGAGAGGCTTGGCACCGTCAGATCGTGTGTGGTCATCGGTCTGATAGACAAAGATCAAGTCGAGATCAGAACCGATTGTGAGCTCCCTTGAGCCAAGCTTGCCGAGACCGAGCACGGCGAAACTGCCACCGGTGACTTGACCGTGTTGTTTCTCCAGCCAGCGTTCGACATGGGGGAGGAGACCGCGAATGACGGTCTCGGCAATGGTGGTGAGGGGCAGGCTCGCGGCTTCACCGTCACTCATGCCGAGAAGGATGTGCATGCCAATGCGAAACTCGAGGGCTTGCGCCCAGCGTCGGGCCGCATCCAAGGCATCCTGCAGGTCGTCAGCCTGCTTCAACGCTGCCGCAAAATCCGCCTCGAGCTCAGCAGGCGATGCCGTCAACTCGAAAAATGTTGGGGCCAGCATGGCGTCGAACAAACCGACGTGATGGCTCAGATAATCCGCCAGTCTCGGCGCGATACCCATGACATCAGCGACCAAGGAAAGCAGCTTGGGGTTGGCGCGAAACAGCGAGAAGAGTTGTACTCCTGCCGGCAGCGACGTCATGAAGTGATTGAGCCGAGCAAAGGCGGCATCCGGATCGGCTTGTTCGCCTAGCTTTCTCAAGAGTTCCGGCATCAGCTCGGTCAGCAGCTCGCGCGCCCTTGGCGTTCGGGTGGCGCGAATGTGGCCGTGATGCCAGCCGCGCACGGTCTTGGCAACGTCGGACGGACGGGTGAAGCCGAGACGATCGAGGGTCGCGAGTGTCGCTGGATCATCCTCGGTACCGGTGAAGACCAGCGCGCCGCCCGCACCGAGATCGAGGCTATCCTCGAAGAGCGCAGCATAGTGACCTTCCACAACCTCGAGATATTGCCTGACATCGTCTGCGAATTGGACGGGGTCATCATAGCCCATGAAGGTAGCGAAGGCGGCAAAACCGGCCTCGCCTTCGGGAAGGCGATGGGTTTGTTTATCCGCGACCATCTGAAGGCGATGCTCAACCGTGCGGAAGAAGCCATAGGCGGCTTTGAGGTCCTCGGCCGTTGTCGACTCTAGCCAACGTTCGGCGACCAGCCGGTCCAGAGTCTCAATCGTTCCCCGTAGGCGCAAAGAGGGAACGCGCCCACCGAGGATGAGCTGCTGCGTCTGCACGAAGAACTCGATTTCGCGAATGCCGCCCCGGCCGACCTTCAGGTCATGGCCGAGAACGCGGATCTCACTATGGCCGCGATGGCTGTTGATTTGCCGTTTGATGGCGTGAATGTCGCGTATTGCAGCGTAATCCAGATGCCTGCGCCAAAGGAACGGTCGAATATTTTGCAGGAACGACGCGCCAGCTTCTTGATCGCCAGCGATCACACGGGCTTTGATCAGTGCTGCCCGCTCCCAATTCTGCCCAAAGCGCTCGTAATAAATTTCCGCGTCTTCGACCGAGAGCGCCAAGGGCTGTCCGGGTGGGTGTGGACGTAGGCGAAGGTCTGTCCTGAAAACATAACCGTCTTTGCTGCGGTGCTCGAGAAGATAAACCAGGGTGCGCGCGATCCGAACCGCCAGTGCCATCGGGCTTTCCTTACCGGCCGGCCGAAAGCGGCTGGGATCAAACAAAATGATAAGATCAATGTCGCTGGAGTAATTGAGTTCAAAGGCACCGAGCTTGCCCATGCCTAGCACGATGATGCCCGATGCGGGCCGCGGTTGGTCCAAATGGATCTCGCCTCTTTCGATCAATTCAATGAGCGCGAGATCGAGGGCGGCAGCGGTCGCATAGTCGGCAAATCGCGTGAGTGCCTCCGTCACCTTTGAAAGCGGCCAGAGGCCGGCAATATCTGCGAGGGCTGTCAAAAGGGCGACGCGCTTTCTCATGTGCCGAAGATGCGCCATGAGCGCCGACCGTTTGGTCGTTGGCGGCGGCTCGGCCAGCAGCGCTTCAAAGGCAGCGTCGGGGCCTCTCGTCACGATATCGTTGACAACGGACGGATCGGCGAAGGCGAGATCCGATAAGAATGGGCTATTGCCGAAAATGGCGGTTAACAGCGCATTCAGATCAATGCTGCCATCCTTCAGGTTCGTAGCGATGAGATCATCGGCAACGGAGGCTCGCCATCTTGCCAGATGTTCTCGCGCTTGCGGCTCATTGCCTGCCTTTGGCAGGCGAACATTAGGGGATGTTGTGTCAGTTCGTGTCATCGGATGAGCTGGTTGCTCCTGATCGTTTGTGAGGGCAGGCCACCATCTGCTCAAACGTTAACACGATTGTTTTCCTTATCGCATATGTAGAATGCGTGCTGTTGTGGTGACAACTTTTCGTCGAAGGTGGAGACTTTCGCGTCTCGATAGCAAAAGCGCATCGCCTAACGATGAGAGGAATGCTATGGACGAGAGGCGTCCTCTGCCAACGTTGATATCGTCCGACGTTGATGGATTGTCTAATCATTTGGCTCAATCTTGCTGACTGCGCTCCATATTGCTTACCGCAGCGTCTTCTGGCTCTTCCTCGGGCTCGTTTTCGCGCTCGCTCTCTTCGTCTTGCGCCTCAATGCTGGTTCGATCGAACTCGCATGGCTAAAGCCACATATTGAAGCAGCTCTAACGCCGGAGAACGATGCGCTTGCTGTTACGACGGATCGTATCGAACTCCGATTTAACAAAGAGCGACGAACGCTGGAGCTGATCGGCGTCAATCTGCGTTTTGGCCGAACCACGGAAGGACAAACGGTCGGGACGATGCTGGCCTTTCCCGAGGTCGATCTAGCGCTGAGCATTGAAGCTTTTTTGAAGCATGGGCTTATCGCTGCGTCTCGCGTTCACGCTGAAGCACCCTCCCTCGTTGTTGAGCGGAATGAAGATGGTGTTATCGACCTCCATCTCGATGCAGAGGACGACCGTAGTATACAAGGCGTCGATATCGGCGCTTTGATCCAGCGTTTCATGCATCCGGCCAAGCCAGACGAGCGGATCGCTTTCCTCAGGACGTTAGAGATCAGCGGCGGGCGGGTCGCCTTTTACGATCGCCTGCGTGCTCGAGCCCTTACCACGAGGAATGCCGATCTGCGGCTTCGCCGGCAGGAAGGTGGCGTCGATGCCTGGCTCCGGGCAGAGGTGGCACAGCCCTCGTCCGAGGCGGCATCCCTTCAGCTGACGGCAACGATGCAGCCGAACTCGGATCGGCTGCCGTTCGCCATCGACATTGCTGGCCTCATGCCAGCAGATCTTCCCGGGATCTGGCCATTCGAGTCGCCAGTGCTGCCTGCCGAGCTCAGCGGCGTTCGCGTCCCGATAACGGCGTCGATCGAAGGTGAGATCAAACCCGACGGCAGCCATACTGGGCTGACGTTCGATCTGCTCGCCGATCGGGGTATGATCGATTGGCCCGATCATCTAGCGGAACCCCTCGACATTGAGATGATCGGTCTCAAGGGGAAACTCGCCGACGACTTGGGTTCGGCTGACATCGATCATGCCTTGATTGTCAGCCGTGGTGCCAAGCTTGGCGCTTCTGGCCATGTGGCTTGGACCGGCGAGGCACCCTTGGTCGAACTTGATCTCGACGCACGTGATGTTCGTGCCGAAGATCTACCGGCGTTTTGGCCGCCCCAACTCGGGGACGACGCGCGAGAGTGGGTCGTCGAGAACATCGAGACAGGACGGGTGACCAGCGCCGAGGCAAGGCTTGAGCTCAGGCCTGATGACTTCGGACCTGAGCCACTCCGCGATGAGGCGATCCGCGGCATGTTTGCGTTTGAGGGACTGTCTGTCCGCTATATCGACGAAATGCCGCGTGTTGTTGATGCATCGGGGACGGTGACGTTTGACGCCGATCGCATGGCGTTCGACGTTCGGGGCGGCGCCAATGCTGGCGTAACCTTGAGCGACGGTCAGGTGATCATCACAGGCATGGGTAAGCCCGGGAGAACCGCCACACAGTTGCGTGTTGTCGCCAATGCTGAAGGCTCGATGGAGACGGTGCTGGCTCTATTGGATCATCCGCCATTAGACGTTGCAAAGGACCTCGAGATCGCGCCGTCGACCACGTCCGGGCGCGTTGCTGCCGAGATCAAGGTCCGTCTGCCACTGCATAAAGAGGTGACCGAGGACGAGGCCATCGTACTCGCTGAGGCAGAGCTTGTTGATGTCGTGGTCGAGCGGTTGCCAAAGCTCCCCGATGGCATCGGCCTGGATCAGGGGCGGTTTAGCCTCACCCTCGATGAGGACAAGGTCCGATTGAATGGTGCTGCAGCGGTCAGCGGGATCCCCCTTCAGATCGATGTGATCGAACCTTTGGATGAAGATGCATCCACGCGGCGGATCGTCCTCGATGGCCGTCTCAGCCGGGAGCAACTCAAGGCCCAAGGGCTTCCCGTCGACGGATTAGGCGGCGAATTCGGATTTGTTGCGACGGTCACCGAAACCGGAACGCAGTTCTGGGTCGATTTAGAAGCCGATTTAACGTCACTCGCCGTTGCACCAGAAGGGATCGCTTGGGAGAAGCAGTCGGGCGAGGCGGGGCTTGTGCGCGCGTCGTTGGTCATGCCGGTCGACGGCCCCATCGACGTGAAGCATTTTGAATTGCTTGCCGGCGATCTCAGTGGCTCGGGATCGTTCCAGCTATCGGATGGTCGATTACAGTCCTTGGTGGTCAATCAATTTCGTCTCGCCGACAGCCAAGCCGATATCCGCTATGCTCGGGATGATGATGGCGGCTATGACATCGTGATCGAAGCTGAACGGTTGGATCTCGATGCCCTTTTCGGCGACGAGCCGAAACAAAAGCGCGCCGCCGAGCGCTTTGATGCCATCATTCGGGCGGATCAGCTCAAGATCAGCGGTGTTGAGCTGATCGATGTTCAGGCGGATGCGTCCCATGGAATCGATGGTTGGCGCAGTGCGAGTGCGATCGGCACGCTGCCCGCGGGTGGCAAGGTTGTCCTGGAACTCACGGCGGAAGGCGATGGTCAAGATCGTCGCCTTGAACTCAGAAGCGATAACGCCGGTGCCTTGATCGAAGCACTCGACCTCGGTCAGCGTGTTGATGGCGGCAGTCTGTCGCTCTCGGCAAGGCTTGAAGCCCAAGATCCGGTGCTTGCCGACGGTCGCTTCGAGATCACCGATTTTCTGTTGCAGGATGCCCCTCTGCTTGCGCGCATGCTGACGCTCGCGTCGTTGAGCGGCATTGGCAATCTTCTCGGCGGAAAAGGGATCCAGATGGATCACCTGCTGTTACCCTTTTCCTACCAGGATGGACGATTGACGCTGAGTGACGGGCTCTTACGCGGCTCTGAACTTGGCCTGACCGTTAAAGGCGACGTCGTACCTGACGAGGAGCGCATCGATCTCGAAGGAACGATCATCCCGATTTACACCTTGAACCGACTGCTGGGTCAGGTTCCGGTCCTTGGACGCATTCTGACGGGTACGGATGGCCGTGGAGCTTTCGCGGCGACCTACACGATTGAGGGGCCGGCGGACAACCCGACGGTCTATGTCAATCCGCTTTCGATCCTCACGCCAGGTCTCATCCGGGACTTTTTCGGTGGACTGCTCAACGGGACGCTTGAGGCTCCCGAGGTCAGGGACACCGACGACTAGCGATCGGTCGAACCGTTGATCCTTATGTCGAAGCGTTGGCTCCGGTCGCCAATGGGCTCAGGCAGCCTTGTCGACCGCGTCGGGAGGATTCAAGCGCCTCCGGGGCGAGACAGTCTCGGTTTTTTTGCTGGTTGCCCGCTGTTTGATACCGACGGCATCCAGTTGGCCTGCTTTCAAAAAGGCCTGTGTGCTGCGATGCTGAAATCGTGTTGCGATAGCGTTGGGGAATGCCCCAAAGACGACGCCCAGCCTATCGACAAAGCGCGCCAGGGGCCCCTTTCGTTGTGGGGATAGACCATAAGCGTTGAACGAGTGCAGATGGCGACCGGCCATCCAGGCGAGGGATAGGACGATTCCGAGGGTTGCCAGGAGCCAGAGCTGATCGGCGCCAGCTTCAGGCCGAAGTGCCGACCAGGATGCTGTAAGTGCGACCAGTGTCAGCATCGATGTAACCGCCAGGAGCCCCGAGCCGAAGGCTTGGCGAAGTGTTAGGCGCTCGGATCGAAAAGCGGGAAGGCGTGCTGTCTTGAGATGCTTGATCAGTGCTTTTGAGGGATCTCGAAGCGGATCGATCAAGGGCGTAAACCGCCAGCTTGACGGTGGCCGCGGAGGTTCGTCCGTCCAAGCATGACCGCTCTGTCGGTATTGTTGGAAGGCGCGTTTTGCGATGAGGTAGCCACTCGCCATCATGCTCAACGCTTCGACGTCGCTCGGCGCGTCGAGGCCGGCACGTAGGCCTGCGATCAACTTCTGTGTTCGATGTTCGATCCCATAACTGGTGACGCCGTTATCTCGCCGATCAGTGATGACCCGACCGCGTCCGAACCGACCGAGCGGTTTGATCTCAAGGGCTTCGATCTCTCGCAGCATTTGGACGAGAACCACGCCTCCTGGCCGGCGTGATTCGAGATGGGCAAGCTGGCGCGCCTGGATCGTGTCGGTCAGGCCAATCTTCAGTGTTTCTGAACCACTGGCTTCGCCAAGGATGAGCCGGTTACAGCCATGATCAAGTAAGGCTTCAGCGCCGAGTGGGTCTGAGAGCCGGCCGTCGCCAAGAAGAACGTCTGTCGGGACAGAACGGTTTCCTGGATTCGGGTAGAGGCGCGGAAGACAAAGCGGCTCAAGCAGGTCAGGCATGGCCATCGATGCAGCCACGGCCTGGCCAAGAGGAAGGCGTACATGACTGTTGGGTAGCCGCTCATAGGCGCTTTCGCTTAGGGCTGCAGAGCGGCTTATGCGTCGAAGGGCGGCTGAAGGGGCAGGCTCGCCCATGCCGCCAGCGTCGAAGCGCCAAGGCCGGCCCGTCTCGAGATTTGTTGCATTAATGATCAGCGACGGTGCTTTGCAAAAGCGCTTTCGATTGTCGGTTACCGGGTTAAAGTCACGGTCGCCGCGAGGGTGGATCGAGAGGTCACGCATCTCGATCGGCTGGCCAGTCGCGCCTTTCCAAACCGAGCGGAAGATTCGACGGTCGAGCAGGTGGCCGAGGCGCGTAGCGCTGGTGTAGCTGGCGCTCAGCCGTTTTAAATTGACAAAAGGATTGGCGAACAGCTGACTGCCGAGATCGCTCTGTGCGGCCTCTAGGACATCCCGCTCCAATGCTGCAACCAGCTGGATAAGGCGTCCGCTTTCAAGATCGCCTTCGTCATCAAGGAGGTGCTTCAAGTGCAGGTAGTAAAGCGCGCCGACCAGAGCACCGCCACCGGTGACTGAGATCATATCGACGCGGCGGAGCAGATCCAATTCGGCAAGATGTGCCAGCAGGCCGACGTGAAACAGCGATGCGCGTAGACCGCTTCCCGAGAGGGCCAACCCGATCGTTCCGCTTTCATCGGTGATCTTTTGACCGTCTGATGTTCGACTATCTTCCATCAGGCGAGTATCAGCACGTCTCGCCTGAATTTTCTATCCTTTAAATGTATATTACTATGAAAAAAATCATCTTATAGGCTATTTCTTGATAGCCAAAGCGAGTGGGCCGATCTGCGTCAGGTGCCAAGACTCTGCTGGCTTCAGGGACGGAAGTCGTCACGCTGGCGACCGGGCCGAGGCGCTCTTAGAGGTTTAGGTTCACCGATAGTCGCAGACGGGAATCCGTCATCTTTGCTGGACTTTCCGGATGGGCGTTTTGTCTTTGTTCAAAAGTCATCGGCCCGCTTGGTCTAGGACCAAAGCGGGCCGATCGCGTCGTGAAGGGAGTCGACGCTAGGCGTTGGCCGAGCTCACTCCGTGGCCAAACTCGGGATAGGCTTCCATGCCAAGTTCAACTTGGTCGATGCCGACATTTTCGGCGTCGTCAGCGAGCCTGATACCGATGGTTGCCTTCAAGATGCCCCAAACGGCGAGGCTGGCGATGAAGGTAAAGGCGCCATAGGCGACGATGCCGACGAGCTGGGTACCGAAGCTGGCATCACCATTGGAGATCGGCACGGCAAGCGTTCCCCAAATGCCTGCTACCAGATGGACCGGGATTGCACCGACGACATCATCAAGTTTGAACTTGTCGAGCAGCGGCACAGCGAACACAACCAGTGCGCCACCGACGGCACCGATCAGGATGGCGAGGCCGGGTGTTGGGGCCAGTGGTTCCGCTGTGATCGACACCAGGCCGGCAAGGGCACCGTTCAGCACCATGGTGAGATCAATCTTCTTATACATGATCTCGGACAGGATCATCGCAGTCAGCACACCGCCACAAGCTGCCAGATTGGTGTTGATGTAGATATTGGAGATCGCGATGACATCAGCTGCACTACCCATCGCGAGTTGCGAGCCACCATTGAACCCGAACCAGCCGAGCCAAAGGATAAAGGTGCCGATGGTCGCCAGGGGCAGGCTCGAGCCGAGCATGGGCTGCACTTGACCCGTCGAGCTGTATTTGCCCTTGCGTGCGCCAAGCATGATGATGCCGGCAAGCGCCGCCCAGCCACCGACGGAGTGAACGATCGTTGAGCCGGCGAAGTCAGAGAAGCCCATCTCCGAGAGCCAGCCGCCGCCCCAGCCCCAAGAGCCGGTGATCGGGTAGAGGATGCCGGTCAGGATGGCAACGAAGATGAGGAACGGCCAGACGCGCACGCGTTCTGCCATGGCGCCGGAAACGATCGAGGCCGTTGCGGCGACAAACACCATCTGGAAGAACCAGTCAGAGCCTGCGGAGTAACCACCCGAGAAGTCGGCTGTCTCGGCAAGCGCCGCACTGTCGTCGGCCCCCCAAATGGCGAAGCTGCCGATGTAGCCGCTCACGTCCATGTACATCAAGTTGTAGCCGACCAGGTAAAACATGATGCCGGCGAGTGAATAGAGCGAAACATTCTTCAAGAGCTGTGTTGCAACGCTCCGCTTTCTCACAAGCCCAGCTTCGAGCATGCAAAAACCGGCAGCCATCCACATGACCAAGAAGCCATGCATCAGGAAGGACAGCGAATTGAAGATGTAAGCCGTCTCAGCTGACACACCAGCATCCTGCGCCATCGCCGATCCGGTGAAAGCCATGCCTGCAACGGCAAGCGTTGTTGCGCCGATTGCAAACGGCCGGCTGAGCCGCGTGGCGCTCCTTATCTTGTCAAGCATCTCGTTCCCCTCAGTGCCTTTCTTGGCGTACGAGCTCAATCCAGAAAACACCCTCTCCACCCCTGGCGGCGGGCGCTGGCGACTTACTTTGCAAGCCATGTGCCAGCGAATTGGGCGGATTTTGCTGCCGATTCTGACATCACTCGCGAGGTTTTTGCCCAAAAAATACGCACAAAAAAGTCGATTGGTTAAAAATTCGTCAATCAAGCTGGTTGCCATGCTCGTCACGGGCAGGCCCTCCGCCTTAGGTCACGTTCAACTCTGCGACGGGATGACACAGCACGATGAGAGACGAGCCAGGCCACATTGAAGCCAGAACACGAGCGAGCGGGTTGATGATGGTGAACGACAAGACGGTCGATCTTGCGGTGGTCGGTGGGGGCATGACGGGGCTTGCCTTTGCTGTGGCAACAGCGGGTGCAGGCGCCGATGTCGCTGTGATCGATCCGTTGCCTGTGCCGTTATCAGCGACGGCGCCCTTTGATGGGCGAGTCACAGCCGTGGCGCGTGCCTCGCACTATCTTCTTGATGGGATCGGCGTTTGGCCGGCCCTACGGTCGGCCGCTGAGCCAATTATCGATATCGAGGTTAGCGAGCATGCGTCACCCTTTCGTGTCTTTTATGATCACCGCGAGGTTGGGGGTGAGGCCCTTGGGCATATCGTCGAAAACCGTGCGATTCGGCACGGGCTGATCGAAAAGGCGAAAAGTCTCGCCACCACGACCCTAACCCTGGCGATGCCTGACAAGGTCAAGCGGCTGACACGTGGCGCCAGCGGCGTTCAGATCATGCTTGATAGTGGTAGGGTGATCCGAGCCCGATTGGTGATCGGTGCCGATGGCCAGAACTCAATGTGCCGGCGTGAAGCCAACATCGATGTGATGCGTTTTGACTATGGGCAAACCGGCATCGTCGCCACCATCGATCATGAACATGCCCATCACGGCGTTGCGGTCGAGCGATTCTTTCCAGATGGACCGCTTGCGATCTTGCCCATGCAGGGGCATCGCTCGTCGATTGTCTGGGCGGCGGAAAACGGCTTAGCTCAGGATCTCATTGCGCTCGACGACGAGGCATTCTTAGGCGAGCTCGAGGAACGCTTCGACCAGGGCCTTGGCGCTCTCGGTCTTGCGGGCCCGCGGTATCACTATCCTCTCTCGATGGCCCAGGCCCATCGCTACACCGATCATCGGCTCGCCCTGATCGGGGATGCCGCTAGAAAGATCCATCCGATCGCCGGCCAGGGTTGGAATCTTGCTCTTCGCGATGTCGCTGCTCTTGCCGAGCTTACGATCGATGCCTTGAGGCTTGGCCTCGACCCCGGCAGCGCCTCCGTCCTAGCGCGCTATGAACGCTGGCGGCGCTTCGACAGTCTTGCCCTGATCGCGATCACCGATGGGCTCAATCGTCTGTTCGCCAACGACGTTCTTCCGCTGAAGCTCGCGCGCGAATGGGGGCTTGGCCTGGTCAACCGCGTGCCGCCGCTCAAGCGTTTCTTCATGCAGCATGCGATGGGCCTGGTCGGTGATCTTCCCCGTCTCATGCGCGGCGATGCGCTCTAGGCGATGGAAGCTGGTATCGGCCTCGAACGGCATCTCTGATCGAACCAACAGTGTTCGTGTGCGTTGGTGAGCGGGGTTAAACCACCTTACTTCAGGGGATATCGGCTTTTGAGGCGCGTCGTCAGAGTCTCGCCGAGATAGTCGGGATGATGATCTCGTAGATGCTGCTTGGCGCGTTGCCGAGCCCGTTCCCAAATATCGGCCGCACCCTGTTCTGCCCACGTGGCCGGCGCTTCCCGATCGGCCAGTTGTGGCCAAGCATAATCTCGTTCCATTGCCGCCATCGTGAGAGGATGGCTGAGGAAATGCCCCTCGCCGAGCACGACATCTCTGATCGCTTCAAAGCCGAGCGTTTCATCATTGACTTCGATGCCGCGGATGGTCCGGTGCACGGCACTGAGCATCTCATCATCAAGGACAAAGGCCTCAAAGCTGGCGCCGAGCAACGAGGCCATCATGCCGGCGCTTTCATAGACCATGTTGGCCCCGGCGAGTCCGGCTGCCACGGCAGAAAGAGCCTTTTCGGCACCCATCTGCGCGTCGACCGCTTTGGCGTCCGCCATCGAACTCGCAACGCCCGAGGGGAGGCCGAGCCAGTTTGAGATCTGAGCCGACGCAGCGTTCAAGACAGCACTCTCTCCGCCGCTGCCGCAAAACGCGCCGGTTCTGAGGTCGATGACAAAAGGCCAGTTCGAGAAGATGACGGGATAGCCAGGTGCAAACACGTTCACCAAGATGAGGCCCGCAAGCGTCTCGGCAAGAGACTGGGCTAAGAATCCAGCCAGCGTGGCTGGCGCCGTCGCACCTGATTGGGCAGCGATGATACTATTGATCGGTACGCCTTGTTGGATGCAGGCAATCGTCACATCGACGGCATCTTCGCCATAACGCATCGGCGATACGACGGGGGAAATGTGGGCCTTGCAAAACGGCCGTTTGCGGAATTGGCCCGGGCCGCCCAATGCCATGTCGAACATCTCGACGATCGGCGCAACATGATGTCCAAGGGTGAACGCTGTGCCCACAGGCTTTTGCGTATTGCGGATGAGGGCATAGGCGGTGTTGATATCGAGATCGAAACTGTCGGGAACGTCTGTCGCAATGCAACAGCGTGTGAACCAACTGATATTGGGCAGCCCGTCGATCAGGCGCGTGAAATCATGGAGGTCGTTAAGGGTTGAGGGCCGATAGAGGCCGGTGTCGAGATCAAGTGTTTGAACCGCGGCACCACCCGTACCGAAATAGACACGCTCGCCGCCGACCTCGATGTCATATCGCGGATCGCGGCCGTAAAGGACGAAGCTCTTCGCTGCCGATGCAACGACATCCTCCACCAGCATTCGTGGAAAGGCTAGACGGCCAAGCCCATTAATCGCTGCCCCCTTTGCTGTTGCCGCTTCAATCAATTGTGGCGGCGCTTGGCCCATGCCGAGTTCGGCGAGAAGTTTCAGGGCAGTTGTGTAAATCGCATGGATTTCGCGGTCATCAAGCGGCCTATAGCGCCCGCCGATCTGGCCGGGCGGGGCGGCGCTTATCGTCGGCGGCGAGCGGCGTTCCTTTTGCCGAGCGGCGCGCCCGGCGCGGCGAGACCTTGTCTTACCAGTGTCCACGATTGTTTCTCCCTGACATCGCCGATAGTGGTTTTGCGGTTGACCGGGGTACGCGGAGGCCAAAGGATTTACATTTCGCAAAATCGCAGGAATGCTTCCGTGATGATCGGTCTTTTGCTTCATCCCATCGCCTATCTATTGAAGCGTAAATCGTCCGGCTATCAAAGGAACATTGCATGAGAACAACGGCTCGGGCGGTCATCATCGGTGGCGGGATCGCTGGATGTTCGGCGCTCTATCATCTCACGCGTGAAGGCTGGACGGACATCGTCCTCTTGGAGCGTGATGAACTCACGTCAGGAACGACCTGGCATTCAGCGGCGCAGGTGACGAACTTCGGCGCCATCCAGGTCATGGTGGGCCTCAAGACTCATTCGATACGGCTCTATCAGGAGCTTGCCGAGGACCCTGATTACCCCATCAATTATCACCACGCGGATGGCGGGCTCCGGTTGGCATCCGAGGATTGGCATATCGATGGTTACCGGCATTTTATGTCGATGGCCAAGGGGATGGGCGTTCACTTTGAGCTGCTCGATCCGGAAGAATGTGCCCGCCGGCACCCGCTCATTACGACGGACATGTTAAAGGGCGCTCTTTGGGATCCCCTGGATGGCGATATCGATCCCGCGCAGCTTTGTCAGGCGCTGGCGCGGCGCGCGCGTCACGCCGGTGCTGAGATTCACCGACAAACGCCGGTCGTCGGGCTGACCCAAAAGCAGGGCGGTGAGTGGATCGTTCATACCGAAAGCGGTGACATTTACGCCGAGCATGTCGTCAACGCCGGTGGCTATCGTTGCAACGAAATCGGCGCAATGATGGGGGTGTATCTCCCCGTCGTCTCCATGGAGCATCAGTATTTTCTAACCGAGCCCATCGAGGCCATCGAAGCCTTCGGCAGACGCGTGCCGCTGCTCCGATGCCCGACAGACGACTTCTATTCAAGGCAGGAAAAGCAAGGCCTTTTGGTGGGCTTTTACGAACAGGACTGCAAGACCTGGGGTCTTGACGGGATCGATCCGAACTTCTCGAGCGCGCTTTGTCCCGATGATCCAGATCGCGTTTTGCCGGTTCTGGACAACGTCATCAAGCGCATGCCCTGCCTTGCCGAGACGGGTATCCACACCATCATCAATGGCCCGATTACCTATACGCCGGATGGTGTTCCCTTGGTCGGTCCGATCGGTGGCAAGCGCAATGCCTGGGCGATCACTGGTCTTCGTGCCGGACTTGGCGAAGGTGGTGGGCATGGTTGGCTTTTGGCGCAGATGATGGTCCATGGCGAGGCTGAGTTCGACACGTTTGCGCTCGATCCGCGGCGGTTCGGGCCCTATGCAACGGAGACCTATACCGCCCAAAAAGCCATCGAAGATTACCAAAACGAATTTCGGTTCCATCGGCCCCATGAACATCGTCCTGCGGGTCGGCCGCTGCAGACGACGCCTCTGACGCCGATCTTGGAGGCTGACGGCGCGGACTTCACCGTTGTCAACGGGTGGGAAAGGGCAGCGTTTATCAAGCCGACACCGGATTTTGAGCCCAGCCTGACCCATCGATGGCCGAATTGGCATGACGTGGTGGCGAAGGAAGTTGACGCCGTGCATACCGGCGTTGGGCTTGCCGAAATCAATGGGTTTAACCGGATTGAGATCAGCGGTGATGGTGCGATCGACTGGCTCGATGGTTTGCTCTGCGGACGCGTGCCACGCCGTCCTGGCAAGGTGGGGCTCGGTTACTTTTTGACCGAGAAGGGAAATGTTCTCGGCGAAGCCACGCTCGCCCTGCTCGACGAGACGACAGTTTGGTGGGGCTCGGCCGCCGCCGCAGAGCGGCACGATCTCGATTGGTTAAGTGCCCATTTGCCGAACGGCGGCACGATCACCCTCACGCCGAAAGTTTCGACCCATACCATCCTCTTGGTCGCGGGCCCGAAAGCACGTTCAGTCTTGGCAAGCGCGTCGCCAGAGACGGACTGGCAAACCTTTCCTTGGCTCAGGGTTCGTGAGGTGAAGCTGGGGGCGGCTACTGTGGTCGCCATGTCGGTCAGCTTCTCCGGTGAAGACGCGTTCGAACTGCATGTTCCCATCGACCATGCGGCAGACGCCTATCAGGCGCTCCGGCTGGCGGGCGAGCCGCATGGCATGGCGACTTTCGGCGCCTATGCGATCGAGTCCATGCGCATCGAGATGGGCTACAGACATTGGAAGGCCGACCTGATCACAGAATTCGATCCGTTCGAGAGTGCCCTCGAGCGTTTCGTCGACCTCGAGAAATCTGCCTTTCCAGGGCGAGCGGCACTGTTGGCCAAGAAGGAGCAAGCGCCTCGCCGTCGCTTTGTCACGCTCAAGATCAAGGACGACGCCCTTCCGGCTCATCCGGGAGCGTCGGTCGTGGCAAAGGGACAACTGATCGGAACAGTCACGTCAGCGGCGTTTGGTTACCGCAGCTTGGAAAATATCGCGATGGCGTTCATCGATCCCGCCTATGCCGTCGAAGGTACGATGATCGAACTCGAGCAGTTGGAGACCACATCAATCGCCGAGGTCGTGGCGCCTAAGCGTTTCCGATGAGATCTTGAAAGCCAGGCAGCCCGGCCTCTTGCGTGAGAGGGCCGGGCTTGGATCGGCGTATCGTGCGAGGGGTGTCGGGTCGGTGACGCTGGGGATTGCAAACGAGGCTTGATGCAATACCCGCGTCACCGTCGGCGACTTTCTAATCAAGTGTACGCGGGCACCACTGAACTTGGTGCGTTTGCGGGGCGGCGCTCCACCCCATTTAGGACGGCGACCAGGACGATCCCGTAGAGAACATGTCCGACGAGGGCGACCCACGTGATGCCGGAAAAGTTCAAGAAGAACGGAAGGCCTGCCAGCACGGTGATGCCGCCGATCGCAAAGATCCACAGGCCAAATCCATAGATGGCTGAGGGGATGAACCCGCCAAATCGATCGCCGAACAGCCGCGTCCAGAGCGGACGGAAGATGAAGAGCCAGCCGACGGGATAGCCGATGAGGCCGACGAGATAGAAATGGACAAAAAAGCCAGCGAAATCACTTGCCGGGAGGCCAAGTGAGCCGAGAAGGCTTTTCGCCAAACCATGCGGAGACAGGGTTGCGAAACCGAGCGCTGGACTGATCACCTGACCGAAGAGGTCGAAAGCGTTGGTCGCAAAGAAACCGGCCACAAACATCAGGCCAAGTGTGGTCGTGTTGAAGGCTGGTAAACCGCTTGCGTTGTTGGTGTCGTCATAATTAGTCATGGGAGGACCCCCTTGTTGCGTTGACTGACGACACTGAAGGACGATCCGCGGATTTCCTCTGTAGCATCGGCTACAGCTCTCTTTTTCGTTAGCGTTCGTGATCTGATGGCGATCCGATAGGGTCGCGGTGCCATGTCAGGTCATAGGCCGACCTTATCGGGAGACGGCTTTGATTACCGACCCCTCGACAAGGTTGAACGATGGCGTGTTGCTAGAACCTAACGTGGCGCCGGTGGAGACGGTGTGGGCACGACGTTAATGAGGGCGAGGTCGATCGCAACCTCACGAAGTTTGGCATCGGCCAGCGCTTTATTGAGCTGTTGCATGCGCGATCGGGTCGACGCCAGTTGTTGCTCAAGCTTGGCCGAGTTGTCAGGTTGCGATGCCGTAGCCCCCTGTGCAGCAGCCTGCTCGGCGAGGCGTTGTTTTGCGGCACTGACGTCGGCGTTGAGTTTGATGATGTCCGCTTGAGCCGCCAGGAGCTCAGATCGAAGCCGATCGGTCTCGACTGAGTCGACGGAGACGGCGGCGGGTGCCAAGGGTGATCCCTGCTCGATCCCATCTTGTGTGAGACCGACCAGAAGGAGCCGTTCAATCTCGGTCTCGGCGACCTCGAGACGTTCTTTCAGCTCTTCAAGCTCGGTCGGGTTCTCTGAATCTAAGTTCGCGTCGGCAGCCGGCGGCGCAGCGGCGCCCTCGAGTTCCTGGCGAAGGTCGTCGATGGTTGCGAGGAGATCCGCCTCCCGGAGCTCAGCTTTGATATTCTGCGCCTCGATCGCTGCATCGATGGCGGTCTGGGCGTCGGTATAGGCGGCTGCCTCTTTTTGCTGAAGCTCCTCGGTCTGCGACTTGGCTTCCTCAATTTCAGCGCGAAGGGCTTCGGCTTCTTCTTCAAGTTCATTCCGCGCTGCAACCGCTTCGTCGAGCTCTTCCGTCAATGTGTCAATCGCGGAAGCTCGACCTTTGGCATGGTCCTCGGCAATCGCCTTCGCTGCGCTCAAGTCGCTGCGTAAGGTGGCCGTCTCGCTTTCGAGTGTCGCACGTGCATCCGTCGCTTCGTCGAGCTGGAGTTGAAGCGCACTCAAAGCTTTCTCTTGATCCTCGGCTTTGTCCTTCGCCTCGCGATTGGCTAGCGCGACGGCCTCCTGGAGGCGCTCGATCTCTGCGGTTGCCGCTTTAAGAAGGGCATTGTTGCGCTCGAAGGCTTCCTCTTTCGCCGATGTTTCGCCCTCGAGGGTCGATAGGCGGCTGGTTGCGGCGTCCCGCTCGTCGCGTAAGGTTTCGAGCTCGGCAAATGCCTCTTCTAGTTGAGCGTGTAGGCCCGATGCCTCTTCGGCTGTCTTCTGACTGGCATCGGCATTGGCCAATGTCGTCGCTTCAAATTTGGCTTGGAGGGCGGCCTCATCCGCCTTGGCTTCCGAAAGTCGGCGTTGAAGATCTTCGATTTGCTCAACACTCCGGGTGAGTTCCGCCTTGAGTGCGTCGGTCTCCTCCTGATTGGGGGCACCGTTGACCTTGTCTTCTGCATCCGCAAGGGCTGCCTCGAGAAGAGCGACGCGGGCACCCGCCTGAAGCGCTGCATCACGTTCCTGTTCGACCTGCCCCAGCGTTTGCTCGAGGCTACCGAGCTGAGCCATCAAGGCTGTTTGCTCATCCGCATCTGCAGATCGGGCGAATGTGCTGTAGGAAGCGCCAACCAGCCACAAAGCAAGGGCACCGAACGCGACCGCCACACCAATCTGCAACCCCGGCGAGAGCTCGACATATTGGCTATCCTGCCCTGAGCGCAAATAGACTTGCCGGCGCGCGAACCATTCAGATTTCCGGCTGGGCGATCGGCTGGACGAGTCCTTAGCCATGAGACACCCTCCCCCTCCTGACAAACGTCTTGGTAATAGGAATGACCAAGCTCAGCGGCCCCGGGCCGCCAGTCGGCTAACCTAGCAAATCCTTTGAGACAAGCAATCATCTTACTTGTTGGGCGTGATACCATGGGGTGGTTCTAATTTGCCAAGGCCCCAAGGCAACGCTTTGCGGCCTGGCGTCCACTCATCCAGGCTCCAGCGACTGTAGCCGCCCAACCTTCGAGGGCTGCGGCTTCTCCGGCGAAGTGGATACGGCCGGCATGAGGTGTCGAAAGTGCTGTTCGTCGATCGGCTGCGCCAGGCTTGGCGACGGAATAGCTACCTAATGCAAAAGGATCGACGCCCCAACGTGTTTGCCGAGCAGCGATCAGCCGTTGATCGATGCCTCGTCCGAAAAGCCGCCTCAAGGGATTGAGCGCGAACTCCCGGGCGGCGACGTCTCCGGCCGCTTCAAGACGGCGGGCTAGATCGCCTCCGACGAAGGCGACGACATGGTTGCTGCCTGCAGGTCTGCAGAAGTAGAGAGCGGCCTCCTGGGCATCGCTTTGCTCATGCAGGTAAAATCCATCGCCCATGTCGAAGGGATCGCCATCGAAGGCGAGAATGATCTTTTGCAGGAGGCCCATCGGCAGGCCTTCGATCGCTCGAAGATGGCCGACATCAAGACCGGGTTCAAAGCGGATTCGCTCATCCGCAAGAACGCCGATTGGCACCGTGACGATGACCTGGCCTGCCCGAAGCCGTCCGGCGTTGGTCTCGATCTCGACGTCATTCGCTCGAACGCTGAGCTTCGTGACTTCGGTCTCGAGCCGAAGGGGCAAGCCCCGACCATAGGTGGCAACGAGCCGACCATATCCTCCTGGCACCAGACGATCTTGTCCGCTGACACCACGCGAGAAATCTAGGGCGCTTGCTTGGTCATTTTCTGCCCCAAGCAGCCATGGACCGAGTGAGAGGCTCGCTTGCGCTGCGAAGGGACCATCGAGCTTGAGGGCGTCTTTGATCGAGAGATCATTGCCGTTCGAGATGGCCGCATCGACCTGATCGACCGCGGCTGTGCGCATGGACATGAAGGCGTTGAACGCTTCCGGCGAGGCCTCTTCTCGATCATGGAACAGAAAGCGTCGACGCTGATCGATCACCGTCGGCACGCGGAGACGCCTTGCAATATGGGTCCAAGGATTGTCCGGCCAGACATGGATGAAGGACGCGCCGTGATCGACGGGATAACCGGTGACCTCAGGTTCGGTCCAAGCGCGTCCGCCGATGCGATCTCTGGCTTCGAGGATCAGGACATCTTGCCCCGCGCTAAGAAGTGGTCGTGCAGCGGCAAGGCCGGCGGCGCCAGCGCCAACAATGACGACATCGGGATCGCTCATATGCCGTGACTCACGATGATTCACCTTGATGTTTCATGATGTTATTCCCGCTTTTCTAAGTACAAAGGGAGAACGGTAGATCCCATTTGACCCCGGTTTTCGGGCCAATCTCAGTTTTGTTGCATTTTTGCGAAAAAAAGACTTGATCGAAAAGGCTAAGGGACATAGATAAGCGCGGCTGCCTGACGAACGGCGGACGCAAGAGGAACTCCTTCAAGCGATCTTCAGTTCGGCGAAACAGTGTTTCGCAAGGTAGTTTGCGCTCTTTGACAATGTAGATAAGGAAGGGATGTACAGGCGGCGTGAGGTCGTTATGTGCATCATAGTGGCGGGGATATTCTGTGGATTTATTCATGGGAT
>JANQPX010000012.1 GCA_028285265.1 Geminicoccaceae bacterium | reverse complement strand
TCAGATGGATAGCCCGTTGTCGCCATGACGATCTCCGAATACGGTCCAGAGATCATCGTAATCTAATTGGGCAAAAATTGGACTTTCCACACAGCCTCTTAGAATGTGATCGAATGCTAGGCGATGAGCCGCGATCGAACGTCGGTAGCTCAGCTTTTTTTGGCTCCAGGACTGAAAGACCCGACAAATGCCAAGGTGTATTGGATGACACGACTTGGCCACTAGCCTCGCTAACTATGTCATCGCCAATCTCTAGAGAAGGTCCAAATGACAGACTACATTCTGCTGATGCATGACGACGTGACGAGCGAGATTAAGCCGTCGGCATGGGATCCCTATCTCACAAAGCTGCGTTCAACCGGCACCTTGCAAGGTGGGAGCGCGGTTGGCAACGGCATCTGCATGCGTCAGCACGGCGTTGTCCCACCCATCACAAATCACATTGTCGGATTCATCAAGATTGAAGCCCGAGATTTGGATCATGTACGCGATCTCTTACAGGGCAACCCTGTCTATGATGCAGGAGGGACGATCGAGATCCGCGAATTGCCGCGCACTGACTGAAACATGCCTTGTACAAAACGATTGGCCCTTGGCAAGTCGTCAAGCAGACTTGCCATCCTGATCGATCACCATCAGTTCCACCACGTGCTAGCCCTCCATCTGGATAGGTTCTGAGATGCGAATTTCCCAACCAACGCCTGAGCTGCCCGTCAAGAACGTTCTTGAGGCTCAAGAATATTATCGCGATCATCTCGGGTTTAAGACCGAGTGGCACCATGATGCAGGCCGGATTGGTGCTGTGTCACATGGGGATTGCGCCCTTTTTTTCCGTGAAAGCGATGAGCCGCTCCATCCTTCAGTCTTTTGGGTTTTTGTTGACGATGTTGATTTTGCGCATGCGGAACTCCGATCCCTAGGCGCTGATATCATCGAGCCTGTCGAGGACAAGCCCTGGGGATTGCGGCAATTTACGATTCGAGATTTATACGGAAACAGGTTCCATTTTCATCACGACATCTAGTTTAGGAAAACGAGACTTTCAGCACGGCGTGCCGCTCAGAGCACTGACTTGGTCGTCGCTCTACGAACCAGATCAATGACGACCTCTTCACCAAGATTGATGTCGAACATGACAAACTTTTGCTTACCATCGCCGAGAACATAGGTGCCGCGCTCAGCTGGGCCGGACGTTTCGTCTTAACGCCGAACAGAGCAATGATCTGGTTGGCGCTGTCGTCTCGCTCATAGACACGGACATAGCCTACGGGAACGTTCTTTATTGAGAGTCAGCCCAAATAGTCCTTCATGTCGAAAACAAGTTCTTCACCCGGTTGCACCTCGACCTCGGAGACTTCTTGCTTCTCATTTTCGATGACATAACGATCAAAAGGCTGACCCACTTTACAGACGTTCCGCCGCCGGTCACCTGAGCGACGGCTGCACCGCGCGACACAATGCGTGAAAAGATCCCTATTTGAGAAAGGCAATGATGATGACTCTCAGGGATGAATGGGAGGCGCAGGCCAAAAACTGGATCGCTTGGGCTCGCAAGCCCAACCACGATAGCTACTGGCGCTTTCATCGCAACCAATTCCTCGACGTCCTGCCGCCGCCGGGACAAAAGACTGTCGATATCGGCTGCGGTGAAGGACGATTGACCCGACACCTCAAGTCGCTTGGACATGACGTCATCGGCGTCGAAGGCTCGCCCACGCTGGCAGCCGCAGCGCGCGAGATGGATCCTGCGATGGATATCCGTCTCGCGGATGCCGCAGCGCTCCCTCTGGAGGATGCGTGCGTTGACCTCGCCGTCGCCTTTATGAGCCTTCAAGATGTCGATGCAATGCCGGAGGCTATCGGCGAGATTTCAAGGGTGCTCATGCCTTTAGGAAAACTTTGCTTTGCCATTGTGCATCCGATCAACTCGGCTGGCAGGTTTAGCGATCGGACGCCCGACGCGCCGTTTGTCGTTCAAGGGAGCTATCTCGAAGCGTCTCGATATGCGGACGAGATCGAACGCGATGGTCTGGAGATGACGTTTCATAGTGAGCATCGCCCCTTGGAACGCTATGTTCGTGCGCTTGAGGATGCCGGTCTTTTGATCCAGGCTTTGCGTGAGCCCCGTTATCCCGAGGAGGCGATCGTTGCCGAGTCGAGCCGTCGCTGGCAGCGCCTTCCTCTCTTCATGCACATCCGTGCATTGAAGTCGTAGCTCCCGAATGTCGGCGCTCTTCATCTATGAGGCTGCCTTTTTTCCTGCAGCCATGTTCTCCAACAAAAGTCGACAGTGACGCTTGGCAGCGCCATCGCATTTTAGTATTCGACTTGAGATTTCGAAATTGGAGCGAATATCTTGCTGGCGCTCACCGAACCGATCAAAGCCAATCTGTTGCAGCCTCTGTGGCTGCTCAAGAAGTCCGGCGAGGTGGGGTTACCGCCGCAAATTCGCGCGGCATTACGTGCGACGGCTTGGGGCCGAGACACCGCCGACGAACGCCAATCGATGGCTGCGATCGAAGCTGTGCGACAGACGTTAGAGCGATCTGATCGCGTCATCCAATTTGTCGACTACGGTGCCGGCGATCCGGCCGAAACGCTGGACGATGGCGAGGCCGAAGGTGGCGTGACTTCGGATCGAAGGCTTGGTGACCTTGCGCGAATCGCCAGCAAACCGCCTTTTTGGGGACGGTTTCTGTTTCACATCATCCGTCATTGCCAGCCAAAGGGCTGCATTGAGATGGGTACTTGCGTTGGTCTGTCCGCAGCCTATATCGCCAGCGCCCTCAAGCTCAATAAGTCCGGTCGCCTGATGACCCTTGAAGGCGCACCGGCTCTTGCCGACATCGCTCGGGGCACGCTTGGGCAATTAGATCTGACGTGCGCCGAGGTCAGGACCGGTCGTTTCAGCGTGACCTTGGATCCTGCCCTTGAAGCGATGGCCCCTGTAGAATTTGCCTTCATTGACGGCCACCATGATGAGGTGGCCACTCTGAACTATCTTGAGCAGATCAAACCCCATCTCGCCGATGGCGCCGTTTTGGTGTTCGACGATATTGCATGGTCTGAAGGCATGGGTCGCGCTTGGCGGCAGATTGCAGCGGCCTACGCATCCGTCGAATTGCGCAATGTCGGCTTGGTCATCTTTCGTCAGACGACCCAAGGCTCCGCTGCGAGCGACCGACATTGACCCGATAGAGCGTTCAGCGTCCGTCACCTCTCGCGTACAGCGTTTCCATCGGCGCCCAACCTGATAAAGGTTTCTTCTGTTCGGCGGTAAATGCATACCAATTCCCGCCGCCATTCGGACCCTGATCGTATTTGCGATCGATCGGTAAACCGGCCAGCGCACAGTAGAGCAACGTTCCGACACCACCGTGTCCGACGATGAGGATATCGCCCGTCGTTGGCTGCTCAAGACATGCATCGACCTCGGCGAGGATACGTTGTTGGGCATCCCTGGCTGGTTCCCAACCCCGGACACTCATTGACGGGTTGGAAAAGAACTGGTTTGCACACGCCTCGAACTCATCCGGTGGCAGGAAGCCGGTCGCGCTTCGGTCATTTTCATGCATGAGTTCGCGGATCTCTAATGTGCCATTGAGGCCGGCGGCCAATGGCCGTGCCGTCTCGATGGCCTTGGTCTCCCCACTCGAGATCACCCTTGTAGTGCCGCTGAGGGCTCCGGAGTCGTTGAGAGCCAAAACCCTTGCCAGCCCCTCCTCGCTCAGCGACCAAAGAGGAACCTCTTTTTTAGGATCGATGATGACTTGTGGGTGTGACAGATATCGGACCAGCGTTTCCATAAGATGAGCTCCGAATGTGTCGATACCGATGATCGGTCCGCTGAACTTAACTCAGCGTCGGTCAAGGTTGGCGTCTCTTCACCAAAAGTCTTGCCCCGCATTAGCGGCGTTCCAAGTGTCGGTCGAACGCGCACGGGGTTGAGAGGCAAAGTTGCGCCCCCTAGGGCCGCGTTAGACGACAGCGATATCCGATTCCGAATGATTGAAACCCGCCATCATCTCGAAATCATGCACGTTCTGGTCATGTTTTTTGGGTCTTGTTGAGCTCTTGATAGAGCCATGGGCAATCCACGAGCGGGGGCGCTCGTTCTCCAGCGGCGGCTAAGTTCATGCGCAGGTCACGAAAGTGGCTGCGCATCTGTTCCGACATATAGAGACGATCATGCCCCCAAAAACTAGGACCATCATGGGTTTCTTTTGGCACCCAAGTCGCAGGATCGATGATCCGACCACCCCAGCCACTTTCAACGAAGAAGCCGGATGGCGTGTGGGCATAATAGGAGGTCATCCAATCATTTGTGTGCCGACCGAGAGTATAAGCAATTCTGTCCTGCTCTTGGAGGGCAAGATCATAACCTTGCCCCACATCGTCGAGATGGCCGTATTCGACCATAAAATGGTGAAAGCCATGTCGCCCAGAGCCAATCAGCGCGAAGCTATGATGGCGTTGGTTCACATGGAAAAAATAGGCCGGAACAGGCTCAAGCCCATAGTCGCTGAGGCCAAAACCGAGAAGGTCACGATAGAACGGAAGGAGCTGATCCACATTCTGGACATGGAGGACAGCATGCCCAAGTCCAAACGCCCCTGTGACGAAGCCACTATGAGCCCGCCCGGGACGAAAAGGCGTGCTGTCGACCATCGATCCGTGAAACAACTCGATACGATTGCCGGCAGGGTCATCGAAGTAGATGAGACGATCAACAAAGCGCTGATCAGCAAGCGCCGCAGAACCGTATGTCACCCTGACACCGACATTGTCGAGCCTGGCCGCCAACGCATCAAGATCATCGGCGTCGTCGACCTCCCAACCCATGAAGGCGAGCGCATCGCCAGCTTCGCCTGAGACGACAAAGCGCTGCTTTCGATCGTCCATGCGAAAGCTGCGCGCCCGACCGCCGCGATCAACCTCTTGCATGCCAAGAAGTCCGCTCGCAAAGCTGGACCAATCTTCCAACTTGTCGGAGCGGACACCGAGATAGCCCAGTGCAGAAATGCCCATGCAACACGTCCCTGCGCGTGATCATTGCAGCGCCATTGTCTCCCCAATCGCGTTGGCCCGAGGATCTTGTGTCCTCACAAGCGACAGAGGATTAACGAAGATACGACGCCTCAGGTTCGTGGCCTATAGCATTCTCGTCTGTGGCTACGTTCCCATGCCCTCGCCCTCTAGGCTCTTTAAGGTCTCGAGGAGGCGTTGCCTGTGGTTTAGGAGAATGAATGGTACGCTCGCCAGCCTGAGCGAAAGCCGCTACCAACAAAGAGAGCGATCACACGGACTGAAGGATCAAAGCTATCCGAGGCTCTCTTACGAAACCAGAGGCTTGATATGACGACACAAGGCCATTGCCTTTGTGGCGAGACAGGTTGGGTCTATCAAGGAACGCCTAAATGGGCCTGTTATTGTCATTGTGATGATTGCCGTCGCAATTGTGCCGCGCCAGTCGTCGCTTGGCTTGGCGTTCCCATTGAACATTTCCGATGGGTAGGCCAGGCACCCAAAATGTTCGAAAGCTCAAAGGGCGTTCTTCGCTACTTTTGCGAGACATGCGGTTCCCCGATGGGATTCGAAGCTGATCACTACCCCGGTGGCATGCACCTTTATGCCGCTTCGTTAGACGATCCTGAGGATTTCAAACCGACATTTCATGTCAACTATGAAAGCAAGCTTCCCTGGCTCCAAATCAATGATGATCTTCCGAAGTATGAGGGCACGCTGCTGAAAGCACCGGATGATCTAAGGGACTATTCAAGGTAACCATGGATCGGCCTGGCGGAGCCTCAAGACTTGAATGATCCAAAGCAGGTCTTGGCCAATCCAGGCCTTCCGACAATGGCGATATGTCATTGGATAGTAGGGACGCGTTCGTGAAGGGGTGCCATGCACTATGGACGACAGTATCCGTCAAACCGTGGAACAGGGATTTGCCAAGCAGGGTTTTATGCAAACGCTTGGCGCCAAGCTTACAAAGGTCGGCTTCGGAACCTCGGAGATCAAGCTGGCCTACGATGCGAGCCTGACCCAGCAACACGGTCTATTCCATGGAGGCGTGGTCGCAACCCTTGCTGATAACGCCGCCGGCTTTGCCGCCTACTCACTGATGCAGGGTGGCCGTCAGCCTCTTACCATCGAATTCAAAATCAATCTTCTCGCACCCGCCAAAGGATCGCAGCTTGTTGCCCGAGCGGAGGTTCTGCGCGCAGGCCGGCGTATCTTTCATGTCCGCGCCGATGTGTTCTCAGAGGAAGATGGTGTTGCAAGCCTAGCAGCAACTGCCCTGGTGACAGTTAAGTCGACGCAATCTGTGACAGAAATCGAGAGCCGAGGGACAGATGCCTGACATGGCATGCAGGTCATGATCAAAAGCAACGAGCAAGGCTTGAGGGCTCATTTCGTCCTAAAGACGCTTCTCAAAGTGAAACCTGCGCAATCCGCCGCCGACTTGTTTGTTGCTTTGACCCTTTGAGACTTCTTCTCGAAGTTCTTTGTATCCGGACGCCCGGTATAACGACAGTGCAGCCGTTTGGATTTCGGACGTGCTGAGGATCAGTCGAGCCTTGTCCGCCAGACGAGTTTGCTCTTCGGCATGGGCTAAAAGGGAGCGGCCGATCCCTCGACCGCGTGCGTCAGGATCGACATACATGCGCCGCAGTTCCATGGTATCGATGCCAACGCTTTCCAGGCCATACATGCCGACAATACTGTCGGAAATCTCGGCAACAAAGAAGATCCCATGACGCTCCTTGTAGTACTCAGCAATATGTTCGATTTCTTCCCTGAGGGACCGCTCAATATAGCCCTCAAACGCCTGAGCCATGTGGTCAGGCGCTAAGTGCTTATTCACGCGCACAAACAGGTCTCTTACGGCGGCCGCATCAGCATCGAAGAACGGTCGAATCATGACGTTTGGCTCTTGCATCGTTCGCGGCGTGCTGTTCATGCCTTACGTTATCCAACATGGCCTTTGGCCCACACGGACAAAAGCGCCTTGGTCACCCAGAAACGATAGAAGCACTAAAAGACAAAACGCGGATCCACAGACTGACGATAAGTACTCGCAATCGCCAGTGCAATGAAGCCTACCATACGATCATGCTTCACCGGCACCACGCCATCAACGTCAGCACCTTTCGTGAACGCGCTTGTCAAACAAGTGCGACCCAAATCCGAGTTTTTGATCTGTCACGATCATTCGGCTGCTATCAGCAGAGACATCGATGTCAATCTTGTTGCCGCCGACGCTACCCATGACGTCACAGGCGATGGCATGTAGGCTCTGAGCGGCCCCGGTCTCGATGCATTCGGCCTTGAACTCAGGCAATGTCTCGTCAATGGCATTCAGGACAACGTTCGGCACATCATCGACCATAAACTCGAATTCGATGTTTGCCAGTCGAAACGGATCTTACGGTGCGGCCCCCTAGCGCATTGTTCCACCTCAGCATCGACGGCTCTTTGCCCGACCCGAGGCGATGATGCCTCATTCAATGATCCGCGCTCGTCGACGCCCGCGCAGTTGGATGCCGACAAATTACACTGAATCAGCCCTATATTCAGTCGCCCACGGCTTGACGATCACATCATCTCACATAGCTTTGTAAAAAAGCCCAATGGCCGAACAGAGTTCTCCACTGAGAAGCAACTTGTTTGAGCGTGGCCAAACGATGCCACACAGGGAGGCCAAAAACGCCTCAATTCGGGAATGGCCGCGACGAACGGCCGAAAAGGGGAGACGTCTATGTTTTACGTGCCGAAGAACGCACATTTTCGCCGGGTGTCGCGCCGTAAGTTCATGGAGCTTGGCGGAGGTGCTGCAACGGCGCTTGGCGCAGGGTCAATTGCAGTCGGTTTGAATTCCACGATCTTTCGGTCCAAGGTGCAGGCGCAATCCTCGGAGGAGGCAAAGTGGAAGCAATATGAAGGCTCGAAGCTGGTCTTCATGTCGGAGAACACGCCACCCTCCTTTGCCATTCGCGACAATCTCCAGGCCTTTTATGACCTGACGGGCATCGAGGTCGAGATCTTGACCGACGATCTCCCCGTCGTGCAGCAAAAGGTCGGCATCGACCTTCGTGGCGGCAATGCTGACTTCCACCTCAACTATGTGCAGGATAAGCCGATCGGCTCGCCCTTCGCCGACTTTTACGCCGATCTCACCGAATATACTGGAGACGATACGCTGCCCCAGGACCCGGAGGGCTACGGAGATGAGGCCTGGTTCGAAAACTTCCTGACAGCCTGCGGCGTCTATTACGAGCCCGGCCGTATCGTGGCATTTCCCTATGACTGCGCTGTCGCCTGCACCTTCTATCGTCAGGATCTGTTCGAAGAACTCTCGAAGGACTTCGAGGCAGAATATGGCTACCGGATGGAGTTCACGACGGATACCACATGGAAGCATGTCCAGGACTTTGCGGCGTTTTTCAAGGCGGTGCGCGAGGGCGGCCGTGACGACATCCCTTACGGCTACGCACAACATCAGGGCTCGTTTGCCTGGACCCTCCAGCTCGATATCCAGCGCATGCTGTTCTCGCATGGCCAGTGGACCGACTTCGATGTCGACGACAAGCTCGGCTCGAAGGAGCCCGGCCCGACAAAATGGGGCGATGAGCAGTCCGTCTTGATCATGCAGAAGTTCAAGGATCAGGCCGATGTCTGCCACCCGGACAATCTCGCCAACGGCACGCTTGAGCTGAACACCGTCTATCAGGCGGGCGACGTTGCCATGCAGGTGCAGTATCACGAGTTCGCCGCCTCGATCGAGGACGAGAGTACATCGCGAGCCGCAGGCGGCAAGACTGCCTATGCCGCTTGCCCGAAGGGCGACCCCGACTGGATCGTCGGCGGCGGGCCTGCGGTCAACGGCACAAACTGCGGCATCGGTGGCATCGGCATCAATGCGTCGGCCTCCGATGACCTGAAGCGCGCCGCTTACATCTTCGCGCAGTGGGCCGTCTCCAAGGACACGCAGCTCGGTGTGCTCAAAGAGCTTGGCGGCACACCGACCCGAAAGTCCGTGCTTGAGGTGCCGGAGGTTGCTGAGGCCAGAAAGCGGCCGACGTCCATGCCGAACGCGCTGACGTTCGACGCGGTCTACGACATCGGCATCCGCGACCCGAACTTCGTGCTCGGCCCGAAAATCCCTGAGGCCAATGAGTATCACAACATCATCCTGACCGAGACGCAGCGCTGCGTCACCGGCGAGCTGTCGGCTGAGGAAGCCTGCGAGGAAATTCGTTGGCAGGTCGATGACCTGCACGATCTCTAGGACGCTTACGTCGGGGCCTTCGGGCCCCGACGGCTTCTTCACCAAGGATTAACGGGGGCGTCTGACGGGAATGGCAGTCTCAACATTGCCAAATGATGGACTAGGAGCCGAGGCGGCGGCCGGCATGACCATGCAGAATGGCGCACGCTCGATCGGCTATGGCCCGTCCTCCCTCAACCCAACGCCATCCAAGCGCTATTACTTCTATCTGATGCTGCCGGCGATCGTCATTCTCGCCTGCATCACCATCTACCCCTTCTTCTGGCTCATCTATATGAGCCTACACACCGTCGATGTCGGCGGCGCCGGCGACGTCTGGAATGACTTCAAAAACTGGACACGCCTCGGGCGAGACAGAAAGTTCCAGGACGGCTGGTGGCTGCTGATCAAATATAGCGCCATGTGCATGCTGCTGGAGGTTGGCCTCGGCGTGCTGCTCGCGGTGCTCCTCAACAACTCCCGTTACGAAAAGATCCTGGTCACCATCTTCCTAATGCCGATGATGATGGCCCCGGTGATCGCTGGCCTCGTTTGGTACTACCTCTATAACGGCACCTTCGGCTGGTATCACTGGCTGCTGCAGAGCGCCGGCATTCTTGGGGAAACCTCGATCCTCGGGGACCGGGGGACGGCTATGATCGGCATCGTGATCGTCGATGTCTGGCAATGGACACCGTTGATTATCCTGATCACGCTTGCCGGCCTGAAGCGCGTGCCGCGGGACCAGCTCGAAGCCAATATGGTCGACGGCGCCGGCCCGCTTCGCAATTTCTTTCAAATCTCACTGCCTAATCTCTACCCTTTCCTGCTGATCGCGATCCTCCTTCGCTTCATGGACAATTTCCGCTTCATCGACGCGATCCTCGTGCTGACCGGCGGCGGCCCCGCCAACTCCACCAAAATCTTACCGACTTACCTTTTCGACGTGTCCTTCCAGTTCTTCAAGCTCGGCCGAGGCGCTGCGATCGCGCTGACCTTGCTCATCGTCACGATCATCCTCGGCCTGATCCTCGTTCGGGTCTTCGACAGCCCTGCGAGTAAAACCGGTCAGACGGAAGCAGGGAGTTAGGCGATGGCTTCTTCCGACGTCGTCACCTATCGCTCGCCGGCAAGACGTGTCCTTGAAGTCCTGGCGGTGGTCTTCCTCGCGATCTATCTGGTCTGGACCGTACTACCGCTCTTCATCATGTTCGTCAGTTCCTTCAAGGATCTGCTCGAAGCCTTCAAGCTGCCGGCCGTCGGCGATTGGGCGGGCATCACCGTCTTTTTCGACTTCACGCCGACCTTCAAGCACTATGTCGACCTGTTCTCCGACAACAATTTCGGCACCTATCTCGCGAACAGCATCATCGCGTCGCTCGGTTCCGCGGTGATCTCCGTCGTCTTCGGATCGATGGCCGCCTATTCGCTCTCACGCGTCGAGTTTCGCGGCAAGAAAGATCTCTTTTTCTGGATCATCTCGACCCGCATGGCACCGGTGGTCGCGGTGATGGTCCCGCTCTATGCGATCTTTCGAGGTGCTGGACTGGTCGGCACGCTGCCTGGTCTGATCCTCGCCTACACCACCTTCAACCTGCCCTTTGCCATCTGGATCCTGAAGGGCTTTTTCGACAATGTGCCCTACGCCATTGAAGAGGCGGCCATGTGCGATGGCTGCACGCGCTTTCAGGCCTTCCGTGAAATCCTCCCACTGGTTGCGCCTGGCATCGGCGCGTTCATTGTGCTCTGCGTGCTGTTCGCGTGGAACGACTTTCTGTTCGCGTCGATCATCGGTTCAGGTGGTGCCAAGACGCTGCCGGTCGCGACCAAGGAGTTGGTGCAGCCGCAAAACATCCAATGGGGCAAGATCATGGCGGCTGGCGTGGTGACGACGCTGCCGATGATGTTCCTCGGCCTTCTGATCCGGCGCTATCTCGTAACGGGCCTCACCATGGGCGCTGTCCGCGAATAGGAGAAACGAACGACAATGGCCTCCGTCAGCATCAAGAATGTCTGGAAATACTACGGCAAGACCGAGGCCGTGCGCGATCTGAACCTGGAATGCAGAGACGGTGAGTTTCTTTGCATCCTCGGCCCGTCCGGCTGCGGCAAATCCTCGACACTACGCATGCTCGCCGGCCTCGAGCATATCAGCGCCGGCGACATCCTCTTTGGTGAAAAGCGGGTCAACGACCTGCCGCCAAAGGATCGCGATATCGCGATGGTGTTCGAGAACTACGCCCTCTACCCGCACAAGACCGTCTACGACAATATCGCGAACTCGCTTCGCCTTCGCGGCATGGACAAAGCGGAGATCGATCAGAAGGTGAAGAAGGCGGCGACGCTTTTGGAAATCGGCGCCTTGCTCGATCGAAAGCCGGTTGAGCTTTCTGGCGGACAAAAGCAACGCACCGCCATCGGCCGGGCAATCGTACGCGAACCAGAACTCTTCCTCTTCGACGAGCCGATCGCCCATCTCGACGCCAAGCTTCGCGCCCATATGCGCGGCGAGCTGAAGCTGATGCAACGCGAGCTCGGCACCACCATGATCTACGTCACCCACGATCAACTCGAAGCCCTCTCTATGGCCGATCGCATCGCCGTCATGCATGAGGGCGTGCTGCAGCAGTTTGGTACGCCGGAAGAAATCTACCGCCATCCCGTCAATGAATGGGTCGGCGGCTTCATCGGCGAGCCGCCCATGAATTTTCTCGACTGCCAACTCGAGGACGACTCGGGAGCGCTAACGTTGAGGCATCCTGAATTCCAGCTGAGCATTGATGGCGAGCAGGCATCGGCCATCCGCGGCAAAGCCAATGGCGGCGCGCCGTCCGCAGTCAAGCTCGGCGTTCGTCCGGATGAGATCGGCATCAGCCATGAGCCAGGCGACCAAGCGATCAAGGCGAAGGTCTTGGTGACGGAGCCCTTGGGCGGGGACATGCTGGTGGACGCTTCGGTCGGCGACACCAAGCTCTTGGTCAAAACCAAACCGACCTTCAAGGCCGATATGGGCGATGACTGCTATCTGACGTTCGATCGAACCGGATGGCATGTCTTCGCCGGCGACAGCGGCCTTGCCTATTTCTAGGAGAAAGCGGGACCAACTGAGAATGGAGATCAACCATGCAGTTAAGTCGTGAAGAGCTACGAGAGGCCTATCGTCGTATGACGACGATCCGTGAGTTTGAGGATACGCTTCACGAGGAGTTTTCAGCGGGTAA
>JANQPX010000009.1 GCA_028285265.1 Geminicoccaceae bacterium | reverse complement strand
TTGCCACCCGCTACGACAGAAAGGCCATCAACTTCCTCGCTGCCATTAAACTCGTCGCGGTAAGGATGTGGCTCAAATCTTATGAGTCCACACTCTAATCAAAAGAGGCTGTTCGCTCTTCGCCTTCGTTTCCTCTCGGAATCTTTAAGAGGTGCCGGGGCAAAGCAAGCAGGGGCGCCCTAGGCGGATGACAAGGCTCTCCAGTCGGCCAGCGACGAAAGACAACGAACGTCTCGCCGTCAGCAACGATTGACGATAAAAGCAGCTTACACGAGACAGCAATCAGGACGTCTTCATGGCACGAACCCGTAATCTTGCGCTGGCGACAGAACTTGCCCAGGCCGGCGACTTTTTGGATCCAGAAACGCGGGCCATCGTTCCACCCATTCATCCTTCAACCACGTTTGCGCGCGACCAGGATTACAATCTCGGCAGCTATTCCTATGGTCGAGACACGACGCCCACAGTCCACGTGGTCGAACAGTTGATGGCGCGCTTGGAGGGTGCAGCCGCGTCGCTTGTCTTTTCCTCCGGGCAGGCGGCGGCTACGGCTGTCTTTGAAGGCCTTCCGTCTGGCCAAGAAATTGTGGCGCCTCGCGTTATGTATCACGGTCTTCAGGTTTGGCTTCGCCGGACAGCATCCCAGCGTGGACTCAAGCTTGTGTTCTTCGACGCTGCGCGACCCGATGAGCTCGAAGCAGTGGTCATACCAGGCAAAACAGCCCTTGTTTGGATCGAAACATTTGCCAATCCGACATGGGATGTAATGGACATCGCCAAAGCAGCCCATATCGCGCATGAAGCCGGTGCGGTTCTTGCCGTAGACGCCACGGTCACACCACCGGTGACCTTACGAGCGATCGGTCTTGGCGCAGATATCGTGTTCCACTCCGCGACGAAATACTTGAACGGCCACTCCGATGTCTTGGGCGGCGTACTGAGTACCTGTACCGTCAATGATCATTGGCAGGACATCTGCACCGTCCGCACGTTAGTGGGCGGTGTCATGGGACCATTTGAGGCATGGTTATTGATGCGTGGGATGCGAACACTGGACCTTAGGTTCGAGCGAGCCTCCGCAAACGCCCTAAAGATCGCACAACACTTCGAAAACCATCCGGCAATGGCATCGGTTCTTTATCCCGGTCTGCCATCGCATCAAGGTCATGATATAGCGACACGCCAGCTCACCGGAGGCTTCGGTGGCATGCTGTCGCTTCGGCTCAAAGGAGGCGAATATGTGGCCCGCGCTCTAGCAACAAAAACCAAGCTCTTCCGACCGGCAACATCACTTGGTGGCGTTGAGAGTTTGATCGAGCATCGGATCGCCGTTGAGCATCCTGAGAGCGCCGTGCCCCGTGATCTGCTGCGCCTTTCGATCGGCATTGAGGACGCAGCTGACTTGATCAACGATCTTGAAATCGCTTTAGGTGCTGTCAATCCTGACGAAACTCAGGGGGCTAAACGATCTCAATAAGCTGCTCAATCACGCCTCCACTTTGTGACGGGATTGTTCGCACTCAAGATTGGTGATCGCTAGTAACGCACGCATATGATCGGCTTTAAGAATAAATGCCGTGCACAGGATTTGGCGGCTGGCTCTCTTTTTGCCGTTCATGAATAGCTAGCGCTGCTTCGTTGTTTACTGGGACAAGCACTTTGTGGAGGTTTGATTGTGAAAAAGATAGGCATCGTTGGCGGCGTCGCTTGGCCATCCACCGTCGAATACTATCGCCTGCTATGCACATGGACCAACGAGCATTTCAGAGAGCAGGGTTGGGACCTGCCATACCCAACCCCGCCCATGACCATCGAGTCAGTCGTTATGCACGAGACGCGGAAGCTACGGGCAAAGCCTACGGAGGGAGACGAAGCCTGGGCCGCCTACGACGCCGCATTTCGCGATGCCCTTATTCGGCTTCAGCATGCGGGATGCGACTTTGGCATCATTGCCAACAACACCTCTCACACACGCCTCCATTCGATCCGCCATGGCTTGCATATGCCCGTCATCAGCATTTTGGAAGAAACGTCAAAGGCGGCCCGGTCTGTAGGTGTGCACCATGCTCTCGTGTTTGGGACGAGTGTCACCATGCGAAGCACCGATTACGCATCTGCGCTCTTGGCCAACGACGTGCGCGCGAACGATCAATTGCCCGATGACGTGATCGACTTCATCCAATCCCTTATCGACACCGAATTTGAGCAAAAGGGTACCCTACGTGGGCGCAGTGAACTTCTAAGACTATGTGGGGACTATGTCAGTGACCCCGCCGATACGGCTGTTTTACTAGCATGCACTGAACTCCCGTTAGCCTTCCCCGAGTATGCAGAACAGGGCACCTTCGAAAGTGATGGCTTCATCTTCATCAACACGACGGCTGTTCATGCAAGGGCAGCTCTCAACGAGTCGTTAGGTATCACCGTTTAGAAACGGGCGAACCCGATCGCATCTGTACCTTGTGCCACGCACCCTCAAAGCGTCACAAGCTCTTAAGGTACTCGATCAAGTCCCACCGTTCCTGATCCGTGAGTTCGCGCCCGAACTTACCACCGCGACCAGTGGCATTCGTGAATTCATGCCCGACATTGCGGTTGCCAGCGAGGTCCGTATCCAGTTCAAAGGCACCAGCGATACATTCGGTGCTATAGCCGACATGTTTAGGGTCGTACTGTCGGCTGCCTAAGCAGAACTTAGCTGGTCGTTCCTCAACAGGTGAGAGGAGAGCCCAAAGGTTCGGCACCGAACCGTTATGCAGAAAAGGTGCCGTTGCCCAGATACCGTCGAGCGGCCTGGCCTTGTAGGACGCTGTCGGACGGACTTTGTTGGGTCGGTTGCCATTCATGCGTTGGCGATCAGCGGGCGCGACGCCATTGTCGTCATACCACCTACTCGTTGTCTTCTCGACAACGACGGCCAAAGCTCTTGCAAAGTCCATCTCAGTCACGATGTCCTCACCGGACTCGCGACCAATGTCACTGCGCTTAATGTCTAGAAAGGTCGGCACCTTCACCATGCGGCTTGCCAAAACGTCGGCTTGCGCCGGATCGGTACCGATCTTTGTGACAGGAATAGCTTTCAAATCCAGATAGCGCTCATTGGCCTCATTAGGATCAGTCCAGCGCTTATGCGACCAAAAGGCACCAGACGGATCGTCAACCGAAGGTAAGTGGCAGCCCTGGCAGAATTTCTCATAGAGCGCCTGGCCACGTTTCTGACGCTCAGGGTCAATCTCTCCGAGCAGATCTTCCGGCCAATCGGGCGCCATCAAGCCTTTGAAACCGGTCTCCGCGGAGAATGGATTGTCACCGGCCAAGAGCTGTTCCATGTCGTAGATCTCTTGTACTTCAACATCGGAGCGATAAAGCGATTCGCCGGGCTGATGCATGTTCACTCGCGCGGCCACACCGAGCGCTTCCCCGGCATTGCGCACCATGGGCTGCATGATCGAAGCATCGTACTGGACCCATTTGAACCAGGAAGCATCCCAAATATGCGGATAGGCTACCGGCGCGTTGTTGGACTCGAGATTTGCTGTCGCGTCAAAACCCTCTTCCTTGGCTTCGAGGAGGTTTGTGAAAAACACCTGGTTGGCGATGCGATTCAAGGCGTCGAGCCGCGCGAAGCCTTCCTCCACATCACCCTCAGCGACATCCTTGGTCAGTGCCTGGAAGGCCTTGCCGTCGGCGATAAGCGTCTTCAATGCTTCAAAAAGGGACTCTTTTTCCTGTTTGCTGTGCTCCTTGCCAAGTACGCGTTCGGCAAATCGGTCAAAACGACCTGGCACGTAGCGGGTATATGCCAAGGCAAGGCCGACGACCTCTCGGAACTTGCCAAGATTGGTCATCGCCGGAGCACCGTCGATCCGGAGGCTCACGCCCTGATATTCAAGATGTCCGGTGTGACAGGCAGCGCATGTGAACCCTATTCCATCCCGATGTTTTTCACCGGTGTTGAGGTCCCTCGTCTCCGTTCGTGCAAACCCGACGGGCAAACCGTCCGGATTGCCGTAGAAGGCGGTTTCGTCATAGCTGGCCACCGAGCCATACGTCCTACCGCCCTCATCGACGGCATAGCCGTAAGCGACAGGGTCGACGGCCTCCTTGGCTCGGCTCTTTGGACTTGGAATGAAGCCGAAGCGCCTGAGATAGTCACTGTCACTGATTAGTCCAGGCGCGCCAAAGATCGACAGCGTGGGTTGTTCCAGCGCGATGAACCAATCATAGGGCACAGGTAGTGTTGATGTGCCCTGGCTTGCATGATGATACCAATAGCGCTCATCAGCCGTCCAATTCTGTGCAAGCCAGCGCGCCTCTTGAATCGGTGTGTTGTTTGGCAATGTTGGCGCGCAGCCTGTCATCTGTAACACTGCCAAAAGTATGGCGCCACAAATTGGCCTAATCATGACAAATTCACCTTACCCATGCCGACGTCGACTTGATGCGCCCTGTTGTGGCGCCAGACGGTTGCCGGTGATGATTCCGACTCGTTTCCGGACCCTTCATTTGGTCAAATTTTGAGACTGCGGTCTCAATAGCCCTCGGCTTTTCGATGGCACGCCGATTCCGCGTAGACCTTTTGACGTAGTCGATTGATACCTCCGAGCGGTCGATGAGCGGCCAAGGAGTGCCAGGGGCTGAAAGCCAATTTTTCACAATGTTCAAGAGCGTCGGCGGTATGCGGAGACTGCGGCACCGGAATGATAATCCTTGCCACATCGACGTAGTTGGCAAGCTCGTTAGGCCAAGACGTTGTCGCATCTTCGATGTTCAAGCTCTCGGCATCGACGCTGCGAACTTGGATCTTAAAGTCAAAAGCAATGTCCTGATCGCCACTCATGGTCGCAGCGAGAGCTTCGCTTAGATAATCCTTTGACGGATCATCGGCGGTGATGTTCTCGAATGGTATCTGCGCCGTAGCCGGGCAGGGCGCCGCGGAAAACTTCATCGCTTGTCCGTCGCCGAACAAAAAGGGCGCCGCGCCGAAATATTGGACTTGCATCGGATTGCGTACGGTCTGCTGGGCGATCTTGCCCGCAACCTTCGCTGAGGCCAAGGTGCCGTTCATGTCGGCTGCGGACAGGTCCTTGAGCAGCGGGTCATTTGCGATGGCGGCTTCTAAGAATTGCCGTTTGGCCGCGACGTCTGCCGGTTCACCCTCCGCTTGCTGGCCTAGTTGCGCTAGCGCAGCTGGTAGAAAATAGGGTGTCGGGTCATCGCCCCTAGTAGAACGTTCCAGGATCCGGTTCAGGCGCAAATAATCCCGGACATTGGCAAAGGCGAACTCCGGGGTGTTGATCATCAGGAAATCTTGATTGTTTCGGCCATTGTCAGCACTCAGCATGTCGCCGTCGACATCAAAGATTTTGATTGCCATGCCGCGGCTGCCGTTCTGACGTTTGCCGTCGCGGTCGGCTTTCAGATCGTCCTCGCGCAGAACAGCGGCATTGGAGAAGCGCACCCACGCCTCGTAGACCTTCCCAGGATGTGCAAAGAGGCCGACACGATGGGCTTCGTCGAGATCGTCTCTAATGACGAACGAAGCCTTGACGCAGCCATGCGACTTGGCATGGACCCCTCGCAGCAGACGTCCTTGCTGGCTAGGGTCTTCGCGCGCCCGCTTGTCTTGTAAAACGATGCCGAGCTTAGAGGTTTCATCAATCTCTTCAGCTTCACCTGCCGGCACAGTCTCAAACTGCGTTTTTGGATCATCAATCCGCATGCCTGCACTCCAATGGACTGGCTACTCCTGACCCCGCACCAGATCCTTTTGGCGCGGTCCTTCTGCCGACATCGTTTTGTTGACAAATGCACTCTCAAACGAAGGCCGGCCTTCGCGGGCAGGGCGATAGCAATAATGTCCATAAGACCCGGTCTCTTTGCGGGACCCTATAAACCACAAAGCGTCCTAACCCACGCGCTGAGCACCAGGAGCGTAATGTAAATCGACAAGTATTTGTGTGAAGCATTTCACACTCGTTTACGGCAGCCTGCCAAATTAGAAATGCCTGGATTACGGGTGCTTATGAAGCACCGAGTAGCAGCGAGAGTTGCCTGTTTCACACGCCACCTCACGTGCATCGCTTGGCGTTAGAGGGAACAGTATCATGACCGAGTGGCTTGATATCGACACGCGATGCAACAGACCAATGATCGTATTCGTTAGAGGGCACAATGCAGCTCCGGGCCTGAAACGGGATGATTCAGATCGCTGCACAAGTGATCAGGAATGTAGAGGAGTGACTATTCCTTTCGAACGTGCCAGCATAATACAATCAATTGTGAAGATGCTCGTACAATCCAGTGTTATTATTACGTTGATTCAAAGTACTTGTTGGAAATGCTCCATGGGATGACCGATGGCCTCGACATTGCTACGACCACCGGACGCATTCTTGAGCTACACACGGAATGACGACGACTATACCGGTGGCCAGATCACGATGTTTCGGCAACGTTTGGAGTTGGCCGTTCAAGCCGTTACCGGCAAACCCTTTGTCATTTTTCAGGATGTCGATGGTATCGGCCTAGGAGAGCACTGGCAGGACAAACTCGATCTCATGATCAATCAAGCGCAGTTTCTCCTGCCTATGATAACGCCGAGCTTTTTCGAAAGTCGGCCTTGTCGCGCCGAACTCGAGCATTTTCTTCAAGCGGAACGACAAGCGGGTCGCAACGACCTTATCCTTCCCATCTACTGCTTAGATACGGATGTTCTCGAGGATGAGGCGCTGCGCGCTAATGACCCCCTTGTCCAGCTTATCCACGAAAGACAAGGGCATGATTGGAGGGGCATGATTTTTCAGCCCTTCGAAACACCTGACGTCAAAATTGCCTTGCAGAGACTAGCCCGGAAAATCAGGGAAGCGAGCAAGCGGCAGCGAATAGTTTCCACAATAAAATCGACGACCAGCCCAGCGCAACCAGTGAAAATGCCGGAGACCGGCACTGTTTTCCGTGATGTCACCGCGCCTTGGTGCCCGGAACTTGTGCTCATTCCTCCGGGGATCTTTCAGATGGGCTCGCCCGAAGGTGAGGAAGAGAGAGAGCCCAGTGAGAGCCCGACGCACCAGGTTACCATCGAAAGGCGCTTTGCACTCGGTCGCTGTCCCGTCACTCGCGGTGAGTTCGCCACATTTGTGCAAGAGACTGGACATCGGGCCGAAGGCCTCCTTGTCCATAGACACAACCTTTGGAGGCTAGATCGAACGGCTGATTGGCAATCACCTGGTTTTGCGCAAACGGCAAATGATCCCGTTGTTGGTGTGAACCGCAGTGACGCTTTAGCCTATCTTGCGTGGCTCAGCGACAAGACGGCCAAGCGATATGACCTGCCGAGTGAGGCAATGTGGGAATACGCTTGTCGTGCTGGGACAACGACACCCTTCGGGACAGGGCGGATCATTACTACCGACCAAGCCAATTACGATGGCAAGGTTGCTTATGGCAGTGTCATGACCGGCGCATGGCGAGAAGCGACCACTGAAGTTGCGCTTTTTCCGCCTAATGCATTCGGACTCCACGATATGCATGGCAACGTGTGGGAATGGTGCGCCGACAGATGGCATGGAAGTTATGAGGGGGCCCCGAGCGATGGCACTGCCTGGCTCACCGGTAACAGCTCAAGATATGTCGTCCGCGGTGGCTCATGGTTAAACGCACCGCATCTCCTGCGCTCAGCGCGACGCTTTCCCCTGGTGTCCGATGTCAGGTATCACAATGTCGGTTTTCGTTGCGCTCGCTTGTTGGATTAGGTCCTGACGTGATGCCCCTCCGTTCTCGAATGTTCGTGGACACCCGAAGGCTTGATTGCCAAGCGTTGTTGGCGACTAGCTGCCTGAATTGGGCCGTGCTGGCTAGCGTCAGCTCTCGCCGCATTCTCGGCGGAACGATCTCAATCGCTGGACGATAATCGTGCCTATGCTCGACACTCACGAGCCCTTAACGTACTGCATTGATCCAAGCCGCGATCAGCAAAGTCGCGAAAAAACTTGCGGTGATGATGAGGTCGTATAGCGAAAGCTGATGCCTCCGAATGCGTTGCGAAGCGAACACGCCGACAAAGACGGTCGACAGGGGAGCTGAATGACGCACTCTGCTATCAAGCTTGGTCGTCGATCGCCTATTGGTCTCCGGATCCAGCGTTACGCTCCGCCATGGCAAGCCTTAGGTTGCGGATCAAGCATGCTGGACGCCGGAGAGAGCCTTTTGTTGCAAGTCGTGTGGTGTGATCAGCTCCTGGGTTCATGATCCTTGACAAAAACGGCCGATCTTTGCGACACAGCGTTCATGATCCGACGACGCATCACTGTTGCGAAGCAAAAACGGGCCCCATCATTGGGGACCGGAGCTCGCTGCGCGCAATAGATAACGTCAAGAACGGATCGAGCTGGACCCCGCCGGATTGGACGGGGTTTTTTGTTGGTCTCGTCCCTGGCTTTACAGGAGATGAGATATCATGGAACACCATCGATCAGACCCGCAGGGGCTATGGCTCCCGCTTATTACGCCGTTTCGCGATGGCGCGCTCGATGAACACTCGGTGCGACGGATCGTGAAACACTATTTGGCGATGCCTATCGACGGCCTCATTCTAGGTGCCACCACGGGCGAAGGCCTCACGCTGGATGAATGGGAAGTCGAGCAACTCGTATCCATCACGTCGACCGCGTATGTCGAGGTGGGAAAGAGGTTACCGCTTTATGTCGGACTAACGGGAAGTGACACCCGCAAGGTCGTCGGAGCGGTCGAGCGCATGGAATCGTGGCCGATTGACGGCTATCTCATCGCTTGTCCATATTACTCGCGTCCGTCGCAAGATGGGCTACTGCAACACTTCTCAACACTGGCTGATAGCACGGTTCGTCCCATCATCATTTACAATATTCCTTATCGTACGGGCGTTAATCTGAATAACGACACGATGATGGTCTTGGCAGAACGCACCAACGTGGTCGGCGTCAAAGACTGCTGCGCCGACCCGAAGCAGTCGTTCGAGCTTTTGCGGCATCGTCCAGACAACTTTGCCGTTCTGACTGGCGAAGATGTGGCATTTTATGATGCTCTGACCTTTGGGGCTGATGGCGGTATTTTGGCTTCTGCCCATATTCAAACACAAGCATTTGCCGACGTCTTAAATGAATGGCGACATGGTAATCGAAAGAGCGCACTATTTGATTGGCACCGACTAGTCGACTTGCCAAATCTGTTGTTTAGCGAACCAAGCGTCGCATCGATTAAGTATTGGTTGTGGCGTCTTGGCTTAATCGCCAGCCCTGAAGTGCGGTTGCCGTTAACGCCTGTTTCAAAGGGCCTCGCCCATCGAATTGATCGCGAAATTGAGCGCGTAACCACGTGACGTAACGACGAGCAGGACCGATCTGGCAGTGGGTGCGCTCGCACGCAGTGCTTGTCGCTAGACCTCCATTGTCAGCGGTTCGGCCAACTGTCGAAAGAAGCATGGGGATAAGATGGATGAGTTCTCTTTCACCAGGCCGGCAACAAGGCCGGGCATCAAGAGTGCAGTAGGCCAAGATAACCAGCACGACCAAGATGAAATCAACCCATCGGGATTTTTCAAATCCAACTTGTCAGAGATGTTGGGCAACCGACATTCCCATGACGCCAGACCAACCTGCTTAGATACAGCTAGGTGGGGGCCAGCAAGCGAAGAGATGACGCCATCGACGCCCATGACCGCAGGGATTTGTGTAGAGCTCTGTTATGATTGTTATGTCGCGCGGCCTGGCTTGATCAGCCAGAGTTCTGCGATGATCAGATTCGGCACCCAGCAGATCCAGGCAAGCCAAGGTGCCGCAGCGTCATAGTCCATCCCTCCAACGAAGAACATCGGCAGATAAATGCGCAACGTCACCGCAGCAAAAGTCAACGCGAAGGATCGGATCATCCAGCTTCTGTGGGCGGTGATTCGGCGCGCGCGGGCATGAACAAAGGCAACTCCCGTGCTCCCAAGCCAAAGGATCGCAAGCGCTCCAAAACCGAGTGCCGACAGCCAACCACCAGGAACGCTTGGCGCAATCAGAAGACCTGAGAGCCCACCAGTCACCACCGCGGCCACATAGACACGGCCAATCCAACGATGAATCGACGGCCAATGCACGCGCAAGGCAGCAAGAAATTGGATCGCTCCGAAGATAAGCGCGAGTGGCCCAGCGACGACATGTATGGTCAAGAGGGTCTTTTGATCCGCCCGAAAGGATCCAGTTCCGCCAAAGGCATCGTCCAATCCCAACAGCACAAATCGTAGGGAGACAAACGCGACAGCAACGCTGATACAAATCATGATGATGAGAGATGGGCGAAAAGTCGTCAAAAGCGTAGCCTGCCGATACATGACCTATCCTACTAACCATCACGCTTCAGTCGTTGCATCGTCAAGCTCAAGTGTGCAAGCTAGCTACTGGTGCACCTCATCAACCCATGCAGGAGCCAATCGCGTTAGTGATTCTCTTTCGTCGCGAGGTTGGCGTATGAGCTATCCCATTCAGATCATTTTAACACGGCAACTCGCCACGCAATTGAGCGTTCCTGTCTTCCTCGTTGATCCAAAGGGCAATCTACTTTTCTACAATGAACCGGCTGAGACCATTTTAGGACGTCGATTCGATGATACGGGCGAGATGCCAGCTGAGGAGTGGTCGTCCGCGTTTAGCCCCGTAGATGATCAAAGCAATCCGATCGCACCAGAAGATCTACCGCTGATGGTGACATTAAGAACCTTCAAGCCCGCGCATAAGCGGTTCACGATTTGTGGCCTTAACGGTGCCTTGCACAATATAGAGGTGACGGCGATCCCCATCACAGGTCTTCACGGCGAGTTTATAGGCGCGATGGCACTCTTTTGGGAGATGTCGCCATGATGCATGTCACGCTTTATGGCACCCGAGGTTCGTTGCCTACGCCTGGCCCAGAAACAGCTCGGTATGGCGGCAATACATCGACTGTCGAAATTGCCGGTGACGACGGGACGATCTTGGTCCTTGACGCGGGCACCGGCATTCGTCGGCTAGGAGAGAGAATTCCAGCAGACGCCAAACGCATCGATATCCTTTTGACACATCTGCACATGGATCACATCCAAGGGCTTGGTTTTTTCAACCCACTCGTTCGTCCTGACACCGACGTTCATATCTGGGGACCCGCCAGCAGCACGCATTCGTTGGAAGCTCGACTATCTCGCTATCTTTCGCCGCCGCTGTTCCCTGTCCACCTTCGTGACTTGCCGTCCGTCACTTGTCACGAGGTGCCTATGGATACGTTTCATGTCAATCAATTCAAGATCGATGCCTCGCTCGTTTGCCATCCCGATCCAACCCTTGGCTACCGTATCGGCCTTGATGACCATGTCATCGCCTATATCCCCGATCACGAACCCGCTCTTTGCCAGACCACAGGCGCTTGGCCCGACGCTGCTTGGATCTCAGGGTATGAGCTGGCCCGAGAGGCCGATCTCTTGATTCATGATGCCCAGTATAGCGATCAAGACTACGCTCAGCATATTGGATACGGCCACAGCAGTTATCGTCATGCGTTTGAGTTCGCATCGCTGACGGACGCAAGTGTTCTGGTGCCATTCCATCATGACCCGTCATATGATGACGCAACGTTAGACCGTTTGCTCTCCCAGTCATTAGACCGTTTCAAACCGAGCTTTCGCGTATCAAAGGGTCTTGAAGGCGCTGTCTTCAAACTATAGTCAGCGCCGAATGAGGCATGATGCTGGCCAAAGCAGCGGTCCGAACTATCAAAGATGTCGTTGAATTCTCTTCAGAAATGCTCGTGACCAGCCTTCGTTCGACGAACGCCTCCGATCATCCAATAAGACAAAGCTTCTTAACTCATCCAGCAGCACCGAATCGGCAGGTGGAATGTTCCTTTCCGACAATCAAACTGTTTCAGATCATGACTGCAACACCGTAAGTGCTTTTCGATATTTCTTCAGTCGTTCAAAGTCTTTTTCATTCAATTCAGCAAGCCGTTTGAGGTCCATATTGTCGGTGATGTCAGCCATCTTCACACGTTTACCAATTGGGTTGTCATAGGCCCGCCGGACGAAAGCCGAATATTCTTCACCTTCGATCTTTGTAACAGACTTCAGAGCTTCAATAACGACAACCGAAAAACCTTCATCTTGAAGATCATCGAATGTCCAATTGCTGTCTTCGACAACATCGTGAAGAACCCCGACGATCTTCTCCTCATCCGTCTTGAGTGCGAACATAATACGCAGTGGATGAAGCACATAAGGTCTTCCTGCCTTATCGACCTGTCCCTTATGGGCTGAAACAGCAATTTCTATGGCTCGTTCTAGGTCCATCCTTTTCCTCCACCATCGCTAGCTGCGTGCCTGGCAGGCCGCCACATACACCGAAGGGACTCGTGCGTGATCTAGGAGCCTCAACATCGTCAAGATGCAGGGGGCAATCCCTGAACGGAGACTTTATCACTGTTTATGTGAAGCGCCACGGTAGGCATTGGCTCTTGATGGAGCAAGAGGACCTACGACTACGATTTCGTGTCGGTCTTCTTCTCCCGCTGCACGATGATGCTGATCAAGGCGAGGGTGCCAGAGCCGATCATCAAGAAGACGGAGACAGCATTCAGAACGGGTGTTGAGCCAACTTTGACCATGCGGTCATACATCGTGATGGTCAGCGGTGCGTCCGAGCCGACAAGCATAAGCGTGGTGTTGAAGTTTTCGAATGAAACTAGGAATGCGACGAGGAACGCTGCGATCATGGCCGGCGCCAAAAAGGGCAGGGTGATTGTTAGAAGAACGCGGAGCCTGCTGGCGCCGAGATTGAGAGCGGCTTCTTCCAAAGAGATGTCGAACTTACGAAGTCGGGCTGCAATCACGAGAGACGTGATGGTAGTCAGGAACGAGAATTGACCAAGGATAACCAGGAACAGACCTGGTCTCAAAAGCGACCAATCATACCCGAATGTTTCTTCGACGCTGTTAGCAATACTGCTGGCAAGGACGAGGATTGAAATACCGAGGATGACACCGGGGATAACCAGCGGCACAATCATGAAGATGTAGAGGACCTGTTTTCCCGGAAAGTTCCGGCGCTCGAACAGAAAAGCGTTGGTCGTACCTGCTGCAACCGACATCGCGGAAACGATCAGACCGACAAAAAGCGAGTTCTGCAAACCCCTTAGTAGACGACGATCATGAAACATACCGAGCTTCGGCTCGGTGTCGTTGAAGAACCAATCGAGGGTAAAGCCCTTCCACGGCAGAGTGGGGAATAGCGAGTCGTTAAAGGCGAACACAGCCGCTGCAGCGAGGGGCGCCGCCAAATAGATGAAGAAGGCGATCAAATAAAGATTGTAGATCCACCGAAGCGCTGCCGATTGTGGTGCGGCGACGTTCATTTTGCGACCGTCGAGGCAAGATTTTGGCCGGTCAGTCTGAGGCCAAGCCAGACCACAGCCGACGTGAAGGCGAGCAGCAACACGCCAAAGGTAGCGCCTGACTCCCAGTTATAGCGGGTAATGAATTGATCATAGATCTGCTCGGTGAACCACATACTGTTTTTGCCACCAAGCAAAATCGGCGTGAGATAGCTACCGGCAGTCAGCATGAAAACAATGATGCAGCCCGCGACAATTCCGGGCATTGCATAGGGAATGACAATGCGTCGTAGCACCGTGAGGCGGCCGCCGCCGAGGTTATAACCAGCTTCGAGCAGGCTGTTGTCCATGCCATCGAGTGTCGAGACCAACGGCACGATCATGAAAAGGACGACGGTATAAACGAGCCCTATCACCACGGTCACGTCGTTGTAGAGCATTTCGATTGGCGTATCGATGATGCCTATCGACTGCAGGAGACCGGAGACGATACCGGTCTCGCGCAAAAGGACGATCCAGCCAAACGCGCGCACGAGATCGCTGACCCAAAGTGGCAGCAAGCAAAGTATAAAGAGCGCACCGCGCGTGCGCTTCTTTGCGATCTTCGCGATGTAATAGGCGACTGGGAAACCAACCAGCAGTGCTAGGAATGTCACCAAGATCGAGATCACTGCGGTTCGTAGCAGGGTGTTCCAGTAGATGGGTTCGTTCAGAAATTCGATGTAATTGCCGAACCCGTAGGCGTATTCCTTATAGCTTATCTTTTCACGCAACGAGAGTGCGGTGATGCCGAGTTGCGGCAGGATGATAAGGAGCACGATCCACAGCAGGAACGGGGTGAGCAGGAGGATCAGCGATAGGCGTTGGGCGTCGTTCCGTTCCACGGATCATCAGCCCGGAGCAAAGTAGCAACGGGCGTCCTTGGACGACCAGATCATCTCAACATGATCACCCTGGCTAAGACTGGCTTCACCATCGGCATGTATGAAGTCGACCTCGACGAGCTGGTCGTTCCCGATGCGTACGAGAACCCGGCTGTTAGCACCATTGAACAGAAGACTGTCGACCGTGCCGGGCTGCAGGTTTTCACCTGAGGAGGCGCCTGTAGCAAGATCCTTTGCCCGAAGACGGATCGCCTCCGGGCGTACAAAAACGTCGACGGCATCGCCTACAGCTGGCGCCGGCTCGCCTGCGCGACGCGAGATGAGCATCGCCCCGGATGAGTCTTCGATTTTGGCAAATTCGCCATCGGTCGAGATGACGCGCCCGTTCCAGCGGTTGCTATCGCCGACGAATCCGGCGACGAAGGCCGTGTTGGGATGGTGGTACAGTTCCTGCGGTGTACCGATCTGTTCGAACCGTCCGGAATTCATCACGGCCACATTGTCGGACATCACCAACGCTTCTGACTGGTCATGGGTGATATAGAGAAACGTTGTATCGAACTGATGCTGTAGAAGCTTGAGTTCGATCTTCATATGCTCGCGAAGCTTGAGATCTAACGCGCCGAGCGGCTCGTCGAGGAGCAATACATCCGGCTCCAAGACCATGCAGCGCGCGATGGCGATGCGTTGTTTCTGACCGCCAGAGAGTTGATCAACTTCCTTGTCGCCCACGCCGGGAAGACCGATCCTCTCCAGAACATCGCCGACCCTACGCTTGATGTCCGCCCTGGCCATACCGCGACAGCGGAGGCCATAAGCGATATTCTCGCCAACATTCATCATCGGGAACAGCGCAAGATGCTGAAAGACCATCTTGACGTTGCGCTTGTTCGGCGGCGTGCCGAGGACTGAGTTTCCCTTGATCTTAATGTCGCCGGCAGCGGGTTCCTCGAAGCCAGCGATCATACGCATCAATGTGGTCTTGCCGCACCCACTCGGTCCCAGGATCGAGAAGAACGAGCCGCTTGGTACATCGAACGACACGTCATCGACGGCGGTGAACGTCCCAAAACGCTTGATGACGTTTTCACAGACAAGATCAAACATGACGGGTCACCGGAAAGGATCGGGAAGGCCCATCCGCCTTCCCGATATCATTGCTTGATCGCTCAGCCGCCCGTCGCAGCTTTGATGCGCTCCAGTGCTTTGCCTTCCATATCTTCAATGCCAGGCGGGATGTTGGCGAAGAACTTGAGGTTGGCAAGAGCGTTATCGTCGAACGCTGCCGAGACGGCTGACTTTTTGTCATCCGGCAGGAGATCAATGCCTCCGTCAACCGCAGCGATGGCGCCGGTGCTCGCTGACATCATGGTAACGATTTCCGGCTGCATCACGAAGTTAATCCACTTATAGGCTGCCTCGTCGGCCTCGCCCTTCCTCGGGATCGTGAAGGTATCGATCCAAGCCAGTGCGCCCGTTTCGGGCGGAACGAAGACGATGTTTGGGTTCTGGTCGAAGAGTTTATAGGCTGTACTATCCCATGTCTCCGAAGCGACGACCTCACCCGAAAGCATGAGTGCCGAGAGATCGTCACCGCCTTGCCAATAGGCTTTGACATTGTCCTTGCACGTGATCAGCTTCTCGGTCACCTCGTCCAGAATCTGCTGGTATTTATCGAGATCTTCATAGGCAGCGAACGGATCGTGGCCAAGCGAAAATGCTGTCCCTAGAAGGATCGTCCGCTTTAGACGCATGGACGTACGTCCGGCATATTGAGGATCGCAGAGATCGTCCCAGCTGTTAAAGTCGGGTGCTTTCGTCTTGTCCGCCATCAGTCCTGACGTGCCCCATTGATGCGGCACCGAGTAGACCTCACCGTCGATTGTGGTGTTGGCTTTCACACCGTCGAGCAGGTTAGCCTGCATCACGCTTGTGTCGATCTTGGACAAATCGATCGGTTTGTAGATGTTGTATTCGAGCTGAGCCGCAAAGATCCGATCATGGCTTGGTTGAGCGAGATCATAGCCGGCACCGCCTGTTGCTCGAAGTTTGGCGATCATCTCCTCGTTGTTCGAGAAGGTGACCTCGACGGTGATATCAGGGTATTTTTCCTCGAAAAGCTTGATGACATTGTCGGGCGCATAGCTACCCCAGGTGAGCAACCGAAGGGTCTCAGCCTGGGCGGACGAGACCCCCATCAGCATCACGGTGCCGGCCAGGCACGTCGTCAGTTTCAATACGGATTTCCGAAACATGTCACCTCCTTTGGTCGATGCAATCGACATAGTCATGCCCGAATGACGTCGCATTCTTGTCCTTCACCTTCGCTGACCCCCGTCCCGATAGCAAGCCACTGCTGAGCGTTTACCGACTGACAAATCGATCGGGATCGAACAGGGATCGTTCCTCCGGGTGCCGATCTAATATCCTTGTGCGCGATCTCGGCATGCGCACCGTTCGATCGCCATGGACTGCAGATGTGTCTGGGGAGTCGTCTCCAGGCGCCCCATGCCCTATACCCCTAAGCTATGGCGTTCACGATCAAACAGCTTCGGTGTTTTGTCGCCATTTCTGAGGAGGGCACAGTCTCGGGGGCGGCTCAGACACTTGCCCTTTCCCAATCCGCCGTTAGTGGTGCTTTGAAAGAGCTGGAGGCCGATCTTGGCATAGGCCTGTTCACACGCCGCTCACGCGGCTTGGAGTTAACGCGCGAGGGGCATGTGTTTCTAAGACATGCCACCGGCATTTTGACGAGCGTGTCGACCGCGAGACAGGCGGTTGTCGACGATCGAAGCCAGATATCGGGGTCTCTTGCCCTCGGCGTCACCTCACTCGTCGCTGGCTATGTGCTATCAGATGGGCTAGCGCGCTTTCGTCGGCGAAATCCCGCTGTCAGCATCTCGGCAGTTGAGGATGACGGCGACTATCTCGAGCATCTCCTGATCGGTGGCGAGTTGGACGTAGCCGTTGTCGTCATGTCCGAGAAGCGCGATTTGGATGCTCTTCAGGCGGACATCATCGCCGTCTCACCCTACCGCCTTTGGCTGCCGATCGGTCATCCACTCGAGCGTGAGGAGAATATCAGCCTGCGCAGCCTTGATGGCGAGCCTTTGATCATGCTCACAGTGGACGAAATCGAGGAGGCGACGGTTCGTCTGCTACGTGCGTTTGGCACGCCCGTGAGGGTCGCCTTCCGCACACGCTCGGTCGAAGCCGTGCGCAGTCTTGTTGCCTCAGGAGCCGGCGTCGCCTTGCTGCCGGATTTGATTTACCGACCATGGTCCCTCGAAGGTGATCGGATCGTGTCCCGCGATGTTGCCGGCGCACTGCCGATCATCCGAGTGGGCGCGGTTTGGCGTAAAGGAATGGCACTAAGTCCCGCTGTCCGTGAATTCGTGGCAACCATTCAGGGCACGTCTCGCTAACAGTGATATCGAAAAAACTGAATTTGAAATCCTGATAATTGAATTTGCGATAGCTGGTGGCATCCGCCATGCTGGTCAGACAAATCAAGCAAGATAACAGATGACCAGCAGGGACAACGCCATGAAACATCTTTCAAAGGCCTGCATGACCGGCCTTGCCGGCCTTTTGGCAGCCTCACCTACGTTTGCTCAGGACATGTTGACCGCGCTGGGCGATGGCGAAGGCCAGGTCAATATCGTCGCTTGGCCAGGCTATATCGAGCGCGGCGAGACCGATCCCAATTTCGACTGGGTGACATCCTTTGAGGAGGCGACGGGTTGCGCCGTCAACGTGAAGACTGCGAATACCTCTGATGAGATGGTCGCATTGATGAATGAGGGTGGCTTCGACCTTGTCACAGCCTCCGGCGATGCATCGCTCCGTCTAGTAGCAGGGAAGCGGGTGCAACCCGTCAACGTCGACCTTGTACCGAGCTGGTCGGAGATCGATGATCGTCTTAAAGATGCACCTTGGCATACAGTTGATGGTGTGCATTACGGCGTTCCCTACATGTGGGGGCCGAACGTGTTGATGTACAACACCGAGGTGTTCCCGGAACCGCCGACAAGCTGGGACGTCGTGTTCAAAGAGATGGACCTTCCCGACGGTCAGTCCAATTCGGGCCGCGTTCAGGCTTATGACGGGCCGATCCATGTAGCGGATGCCGCCAACTATCTCATGGCCAATCAGCCGGAACTCGGCATCGAAGATCCCTACCAGCTCAACGCCGAGCAGTATGAGGCCGCCCTCAATCTTCTGCGGGGACAGCGCCAGATCGTGTCTCGTTATTGGCATGATGCATTTATCCAAATGGATGACTTCAAGAATGAGGGCGTCGTCGCTTCCGGCTCCTGGCCCTTCCAGGTGAACCTGCTGAAGGGCGAAGGCTTGCCGATCGCATCGACCATCCCTGCCGAAGGCGCCACTGGCTGGGCTGACACGACCATGATGCATGCCGAGGCGGACAACCCGAACTGCGCCTATATGTGGATGGAACACACGCTGAGCTCCAATTTGATGAGCGATCTTTCCGTATGGTTCGGCGCCAATCCCGCCGTTCCGGCAGCCTGCACCGATGGCCGCGGCATGCAGACAGCGGAGGGTTGCACCACCAACGGCATGGACGACTTCGAGAAGATTAAGTTCTGGACCACACCGGTGACCCAATGCGCCACGCAGGAAGAATGTGTGCCGTATTACCGCTGGGTTTCGGACTATATCGGCGTGATCGGCGGACGCTGAGCCATCGCCATAAGGAACGTCCCGATGGATCAGCAGGTTCGCCCATCCACGATCGATGGCGCGGATAGGAACGCACGACCCAATTCGGCCGTCCGCTTTACCGGTGTCTCTCGACATTTCGGCGACGTGCGGGCGGTCGATGCGGTCGACCTCGATATAGAGGAGGGCGAATTCTTCGCGATGCTCGGGCCATCGGGCTCAGGCAAGACGACCTGCCTTCGCCTCATTGCTGGGTTCGAGCGGCCGACTGCCGGAGAGGTCGAGATCTTCGGACATCCGGTCGAGGACTTGCCTCCCTATCGACGCGCGGTCAACACCGTCTTTCAGGACTATGCGCTCTTCCCGCATATGAACGTGCTCGACAATGTCGCCTATAGCTTGATGGTGCAGGGCGTCGACAAGACGAAACGCCACCACGAGGCTGAAAAGGCCCTGGAACTCGTGCGCCTTCCCGATTTCGGCGCACGTCGACCCGGTGCGCTGTCGGGCGGCCAGCGCCAACGTGTTGCGCTAGCCCGAGCCCTGGTCGGCAAACCGAAAGTGCTGCTGTTGGATGAACCGCTCGGCGCTCTCGATCTCAAGCTTCGCGAAGAAATGCAGGAGGAATTGATCAGTCTCCAGCGTCAGCTCGGTCTAACCTTTGTTTTTGTTACCCACGATCAGGGTGAAGCCATGTCCATGGCGGACCGAATCGCGGTTTTTAACGAAGGACGAATTGTTCAGGTTGGCGCTCCTGAAGCGGTCTATCGACGACCGGCGACGCCCTTTGTCGCCGGCTTTGTTGGGTCTTCGAACGTCCTGCCACCGAATATCGTTCAGAACCTGATTGGCAAACATGCCTGGGCAAGCCTCCGGCCTGAAGCCATCCGCTTCGTCGATCAGGATGGACGTCCTGCAGAAGTGTTGTCCGTTAACTTCTTGGGCGACAAGCTGCGTATCGCCCTGAAACTTGGTCAGCAGCGTGTGACGGCAACGCAGCCCTCGTCGGGTCCCACACCAACGGTCGGGCAAACCGTCTACATCGGCTGGGATAACGACGATCTGCATCTGATGGACGCCGCACCGTGACCGTGGCGACGGCAGCAAGTCCGATGGCCGACCTTCTCTGGAGGCGCCCGAAGGTCTTCATTCTCCTCCTTCTGATCCCGCCGTTACTTTGGCTTGGTGTCATTTATGTTGGCTCGCTCTTCGCGCTCTTAACCCAGAGCTTCTATGCGATTGATGAGTTTTCAGGCCTCATCAATTACGATCAGCTCACGCTCAAGACGTATCGCGAACTGCTGACACCAGCCAATCTCGATATCATCTTGCGCACTGTCACGATGGCAGCGCTTGTCACTTTGGCCGCCGCAGTGATCGGCTTTCCTGTCGCCTACTACGCAGCACGCTATGCACGCGGTCCTTGGAAGGCGCTCTTTTACCTCGGCGTCATGCTTCCGCTTTGGTCCAGCTATCTGGTCAAAGTCTACGCTTGGAAGCTCGTTCTGGCGAAAGAGGGGATCTTAAACTGGCTGCTCGAGGTCCTTCACGTGCGTTGGCTTTTGGAGGCCTATCTCGCCATTCCCTTAGTCGGCGGGAATTCGCTCTCGGTCAGCTACACAGGAACATTCCTGGTCTTTCTCTATGTTTGGCTGCCCTTCATGATCCTGCCCATTCAGGCCGCCCTGGAGCGAGTCCCCGGCAGCCTTCTCGAGGCTTCTTCCGATCTTGGAGGCAAGCCCGCACAGACCTTTCGTCATGTGATCCTGCCGCTTGCGCTACCGGGCATGATTGCAGGCTCGATCTTCACCTTCTCGCTCACCCTCGGTGACTACATCATCCCGCAAATTATTGGCTCGTCCCGACTGTTCATTGGACAGGCCGTCTACGCCCATCAGGGCACGGCCGGCAACATCCCGCTCGCGGCCGCTTTCACAGTGGTTCCGATGGTCATCATGGGCTTTTACCTTTGGATGGCAAAACGCGCGGGAGCGTTTAATGCGCTCTAATGATCAGACCAGGGCCAGCTGGCCTCTCAAGGCTGCCGCGGGTGGCGCTCTGCTGTTTTTGCACCTGCCGATCCTTCTGATCTTCGTCTATGCCTTCACGACCGAAGAGAAAACATATCGTTGGCCGCCACCAGGATTGACGCTTCGATGGTTTGAAGTGACATGGAACCGCCCCGATGTCTGGCAAGCGCTCGAACTTTCCCTCAAGGTCGCTAGCGTCTCCACCTTGATTGCCATCTTGCTCGGTACGCTCTGCGCAGCCGCCGTCTCGCGGTCGCGCTTCTTCGGCAGAGAAGCGATTTCGCTGCTGGTGATTTTGCCGATCGCCTTGCCGGGTGTCATCACCGGCATCGCCCTTCGCTCCGCCTATGATATCGCTGGCATCCCTTTCTCGACGCTGACGATCATTATCGGACACGCCACGTTTTGCATCGTCGTGGTCTACAACAACGCTGTCGCCCGCTTTCGCCGGCTTGGCAGCTCGATGATCGAAGCCTCACTCGATTTGGGTGCCGACGGTTTCCAAACCTTCCGCTACGTCATCCTGCCGAATATCGGCACCTCGCTTCTGGCCGGCGGCATGCTCGCCTTCGCGCTGTCCTTTGATGAGGTGATCGTCACGACCTTCACGGCAGGCCAGCAACAGACCCTACCCATTTGGATGTTGGAAGAGTTGGTGAGACCACGCCAGCGACCCGTGACGAATGTGGTCGCGATGGTGGTGGTCTTGGTGACCTTCTTACCCATCCTGGCGGCCTTTTATCTCACACGCGACGGCGATCAAATCGCCGGTCAAGGAAAGTAATCGAGGAGGATCTTATCATGGACACACAGATGCTAATCGGTGCGGCTTTCGAGGACGGATCGGAACAGGCCGAGACTGTGCTAAACCCGCGTACGGGTGAGGTGATCCTTGATCTACCCGAAGCCACGAGCGATCAGATCGATCGTGCCGTCGATGCCGCCTCCAAGGCCTTTCAGCGTTGGTCACGGACCACGCCGGCGGAACGATCTGCCTATCTCTTGAAGATCGCCGATCGTATCGAGGCGGAAGCCGAGGAATTCGCTGCCCTCGAGGCCTTAAATTGCGGCAAGCCGATCAATGCTGCACGTGACGACGAGATCCCAGCGATCGTTGACTGCTATCGCTTCTTTGCGGGCGCGGTCCGCAGCCAGCCCGCCAGTGCCGCCGGCGAATACATGGAAGGTATGACGTCCATGATCCGGCGGGATCCAATCGGTGTGGTCGCATCGATTGCTCCTTGGAATTATCCGCTGATGATGATGGCTTGGAAGTTGGCACCGGCGATTGGCGCCGGGAACACGGTAGTGTTCAAACCATCGGAGCAGACCCCATTAACGGCCCTGAAGCTAGCGACAATCCTCGCCGATGAGTTGCCCGAAGGCGTCGTCAACATCATCGTCGGCCGCGGCGAGACCGTCGGGAGCGCGCTTATTCATCATGCCAACGTCGACATGGTCTCGATCACCGGCGACATCGCCACGGGAAAGAAGGTGTTGGAAGCCGCCGCCAAGACGGTCAAACGCACTCATCTCGAACTCGGCGGCAAGGCACCGGTGATCGTGTTTGACGATGCCGATCTCGATGCCCTGGTCGATGGTGTGAAGGCATTTGGGTATTACAATGCCGGCCAGGATTGTACGGCTGCCTGTCGAATCTATGCTGCCCCAAAGATCCATGACCGTTTGGTGGCGGACCTGACCTCCGCCGTTCAGACCATTCAGTATGCCAATGCTGATGATAGCACGAACGAGATCGGTCCCTTGATCTCACCTCGTCAACGTGATCGAGTCGCTAGTTTCGTCCAACGAGCCGCTGATCATAAGCATATCGAGATCACGACCGGTGGCTCAGTCCACGAGGGCCATGGCTTCTTTTATCAGCCCACAGTGATTGCGGGCGCTCTTCAGACCGACGAGATCGTTCGCCGCGAAGTTTTCGGTCCCGTGGTTTCTGTGACCCGGTTCACGGACGTCGACGAGGCGATCAGTTGGGCCAATGACACCGATTACGGACTCGCGTCGTCCGTCTGGACCAAGGATGTCGGCCGTGCCATGGCTTGCGCGGCCCGACTTCAATATGGCTGCACCTGGATCAACACGCACTTCATGCTCGTGAACGAAATGCCTCACGGCGGCATGAAACAGTCGGGCTATGGTAAAGATATGTCGGGTTACGCGCTCGAAGACTACACAGCTATTCGGCACGTCATGATCGCTCACTAATCGATGGCCGGAAGCGGCGCTTGCTTTAGATCGACGACGAAGGTCAGGGAACGTGCCCGTCTGCCTGCCATGCCAAATGCTATGCTTGGTCGAGCGGCAGTTGAGCGGTAGGCGAGTCGTGTCGCGCCGGGTCAGCGTTCATCGCGAGCTGAGGCTCGAAATTCTAGTGACGGTGGTAGACATCCGTTGACGAGCTTCTCGACGCTATCACCGAATGCATAAGCGTCTCGTTCCAGGGGAAGCTCGTAGCGATATCTGAAATGATAGCGATCATATTCATCCGTTCCACGATGACGATCCATCATGGTGTTGAGATGATCTCTTCTCTCTTCGAGATGGTCGTTGTTGTCGATCGCCGAGACGAGCCGTCCAAATTCAAATCCCTCACTGCCTTCGACGCTCGCATTGTGTGAAGCCTGATATCGAACTCGATGCGGCAAATAAAAATACGGGTAGTAGACGGGGATGAACATCAAGTCGGGGTGGCGAACCGTTGACGCATGATACGTTGCTGCAGCGTAGACCTGTTCGGCATGGCGAAGTTCATGAGCAACGGTATTGTAGAAATCGGCTAAGTGTCTCTTAGACTTATCTCTGCTCTCAAGATGGTCAGGATTGAGCCCTATCGACCAACCACGATGCACGAACTCGCCAAGATTGTCCCCCCGTGTGCCAACGGTAAACGTGGGTATCGGGAATGTCAGCACGTCACCAACGGCATGTTCAAGTTGGCTTAAGAAGACATCGCGGGGCGAAAAGTGATCGAGCGAGCATAGGGTTGCAGCCAACGAGCTCGCTTCTGGAAGGCCACCAAATCCGGTCGTAGCATAACGATCGATGTCAGCTGGATCGATCATCGCATATTTTGCACCATTGAATCCGAAATGCATGGCCCAATGGCTAAGTAGGCTGACAGACACCAAACAGAGAACAATCATGCCAGTTCTTAGTCTGCCGAAGGAGGGCCGCGCCAAACCTTGAACACCGTCGGCCGCGCTTTCAATAATGGGCGCTGCCCATTCCCTCAGCTTGATTCCGTGACGGTTTTGCCAGATCCAATAGACCAACGGAATCGAGGCCGACGCAAAAGCGATACCGAACCATGGAGAGGTATAGAGATTATCTAACGGAGACGGTTCAGAGAACGAGTAAAAATGATCTGCATAATACCAAATGACAAAGAAGGCGTTATACGCAGCCCTTGCAAGGATTCCCCACCAAAGTGAGCTCGTATGCAACGTCGCAATCGCCAATACCATGCCGACAAGAAATGACGATAGAAGGTAGTGGTCGAGCATACTGTAGATGACCGACACAATGATCATCGCCCCAACGACACCTCGTTTTACAATGAGGCGATGCAGTAGATATCCGCGAAAGAAGAGTTCATCGACAACGGGAAACAGCGTCAACAGGCAAGCCTGAAGCACGACCATTGAACCAATCTCTACGGTCTCACCAGCCTGCGGGATCGGTATGTCATCGAAGCCATCCAAGAACCATCCGACACCCATTTCGGGATTTACCAGACTGATCAGCCCAAAGACGACAGAAGAAACGGCCATGGAGAGGCAGGCAAGGAGCAGGCCGGCGCCTAATGCTTGAAGGGCGGCGAGGCGGCTGAGCCGCGGCCCGATCGAAAGCGCCCATTTGCCGGTCTTGAGGCGCGATGCGATGCTAAGCGAACTGAGTGTGGCAAAGCAGAATATAAGCGAAAGCGCCAATGAGAGCGTATGGTCGCCAGCGTCCCTCCATTGCCAAAGAATCGCAAAACCACCGGCAAGGGCAACACCAATAGCTATGACCAACATGGCAATGAGAAGGTAGGCCGGAATTGCCGTCCAGGCCCGATGGGCCTCGGTTGGACCCGGACCGAAATCCTGGAGGTCAGGAATTGATGCTGTCGGTGAGAAGCGCACGGGCGTCTACAATCTCCCCGAACTCGTCGTCCTTGGACGCTGTTCAGGCACTCTCGAACAACGGCTGTGGCGTCGACGGCTCATCTACCCTGATGTAGAAATCCCGGATCGACAATACAACGCGACGGGCCAAAAGAGTTGCCTATCCTGCTGACTTTGCGAACGAAATCGCCGCACGACGTCGGGCTCCGGACGCGTTTCATTGAGCGAGTACCCGGCCGATCCACGTAACCCGAAAAATGTACCAGACCATGAAGTGAGCCTTGGGTCTAAGCCCCGTCAACGGGGGTGTTCGAGCGAACGCGATGCTGCTCTTGTGCCGACCATCAAAGCTCGAGCTCAATCCTGTCCGCACCTTTGGCGGGCACGGCGCAGCAGATCAACACCTCGTCGGAGGTGTGATCAGCAGTTGGCCTGATGCGATAGGCGACCGAGCCAGCTTTGAGCTTGGTCAAGCACGTGCCACATGATCCTTTCCGACAGCCAAAGTCCGGATTGAGGCCCTGGTCTTCTGCAAGGTCCAAGAGCGTTGGATCGCCCTTATGCCAGACATGCTCCGCGCCAGATTTCGTGAATGAGACGACCGTCGCATCAGCCTCTTCTTCCGGCTCGAAGGGCAAGCGGCTTTCATCAGGAATGCGCTTCAGCGCTGCCGGCCCAAAGGCCTCTGCAAAGATCCTCTCGTCACGCACGCCAAGGCTACGCAGCATATCGTAGAGGGCCTGCATGAAGGGTGGGGGGCCACAGAGGAAGAAGTCATAGTCATCAAGCGGCAAGGTCTGTTGCAGGATGTCCTTGGTGATATAGCCGGTACCGTTGAAATTGACGCCGGGCTTCTCCGTCGCCTTGGGCTGATCGATCATCGAGAAGTAACGGATAGCGCCGTTGGTGCCCTGTTCAAGCTCTCGAAAAACCTGATAGAACGCCCGTTGCGCGGTGGTTGTTGCTGCATGAAAGATGGTCAGCGGACGAAGGTGACGCATGCGCAAACCTTCAACAACGACATGTCTTGCCATCGACATCATCGGCGTGATGCCGACACCGCCTGCGAGCAGCACGGCGGGGCGTTTTTCAGCAGCATCGATGAAAAAATCACCGGTGGGGGCCTTTGCCTCGATCTGATCGCCGACCTTGAGGCGATCATGAAGGTGACGAGAAACCGTGCCCTCTTCCTCGCGCTTAACCGATATTCGATAATGAGGGTCTGCGGGGGCTGATGAGACTGTATACGTTCGGATGGCTGGCTTTTCCACATCGGGAAGGGTGAGGCGGATCGTCAGGAATTGCCCCGCCTCAAAGGGTAACAGAACATCGCCATCGACCGGTTGCAGATAGAAAGAGCGGATGATCGAACTCTCGTCCTCGATCCGAATAATGCGAAAATTACGCCATGCTTGGCGTTGAGCGTCGACAGCCCGCCTCGCGTCAGCGTCACTCCAGTTATCCGTTAGGAGGCTGTTTGGCGACTCGTCGCCTGGTTTTGAGTTGAACGGCAGAGCATTCGTCAACCAAAGGCCGTGATCGAGGATGAACTGCCAGCCGCGTTCGGCGCCTTTGAAGGTGGCGATATCTTCGTGATCCCTGTCAATCAACGCAACCTTGCCAGTGAGCATCAAAAGGTCTCCCGTCTCGAAGTCGGGGAAGACCAAACCAGCCTTTGGATTGACGAAAAAGTTGCCCAACGTGTTGAAGGCATTGTTACCGGGAAAGTCGGGGATTGTGAGGGTATTGCCCTCGAGTTTCACGAAGCCGGGACGTCCACCTCGATGCGACACATCAACACCTTCGGCGACGGGATTATCGTTGGCCTGAACGAAACTCGACACAAAGAAGACATCGGCGCGTTTGATCAAGTCCTTCGCCTTTGCATCGAAGGTCCTAAAGGCGACGCGTTTTCCGCCCTTTTGAGCAGGGTTCCAGCTGCTCGGAATATCGACTGATCGGTGTCGTATATACTGCGGACAATTGCCAAAGGACTGATCGACCGCTAGGGAAAATCCATCATCGTTCCGCGACGTAACCCGCCCATTTAAGCGATTTCGGCGACGCGAGTGCATCTCGATACCGAGGAGTCCGAGAGGTGCACCAGGTCGGACGGCATCGCGTACCGGATCGCCCTCAATCCCAAGAGACGAGATTTCGAGCGTGGTCGGACTGGGCGAGTGCATGAACCCTGGGCGGCCAGGGAAGAGGCTCGCCCAGGGCCAGCCCTGGTCATCGACTGCGCCGACGACCAAAAACGGCAACTGACCAAAAAAGACGCGATGTTGGTCCGGCATGAAGGAGCGGATCATCGTCCGCCCCATGGCTTCCGCCTCTTCGCGTTTGCCGTTTTGGGTCTGCACAGCCTGCTCTCCCGCGTGGAAGGGCGAAGCATTCTCGAGATGAGTAACGGACTTCGACATGACAGACCTCAACGGCTTGTACGGAAACACTCCTGGTCCGGGGACTGTTCGGCCCCCGGAGACACGACGCCTATGCGGCAAGCCCGACCTTGGTTGCCGGCATCGGCACGAAGCCATTCAATCCTTCGATATTGGCCAACAGCCGCCGCACATTCGGATAGGGTTCGAGCGACACATCACCTTCTGGAGAGTGCGCCGTATAGCTGTAGATCGCAATGTCAGCGATGGTTGGTTTATCACCGACCAAGAACTCGCGCCCCTCCATATGCGCCTCCAGCTTGCCAAGGACCTTGGCGGCGGTCGTCTTGCAAAACTCAGGATCGAGTGGTGTTTTGAACACATTGATCAGTCGGGCTGCCGCGGGGCCAAAGGCAAGCTCGCCCGCGGCCAGGGTCAGAAATTTCTGAACTTCAGCTTCGCCCGCGGGGTCGGCCGGGATGTAATTGGGAGCATATTTTCGAGCGAGATAAACGAGGATCGCATTCGAATCACTGATCACATCATCCCCGTCCTCGATAACAGGCACTTGGCCCACAGGATTGAGGCTCAAAAATGGCGGCTGCTTGTGAGCGCCCCCTGGAAGATCGACGTCGATCACTTCGTGAGCAATGCCCGCAAGGCTGGCAAATAAGCGAACGCGATGCGCATGCCCAGATAAGGGAAAGCTGTGAATGCGAATGGAATTCGACATGGAGGTCTCCTTTTGAATGCTCGGCCGTGGCTCGATCCAACGACTGAGACGGACCCTATCAAAGGCCCTACAAGACGATAATTACCCCATTTCAGGAATAATTATGTATGAAATGGCGATAATCGTCCCTTTGAGATGGAGGCTTCACCCATGGACACACTCGAAGGTATGCGCGTCTTCGTCGCGGTGGCAGACCAGCAATCCTTTACACGAGGTGCCAAACGATTGGGCATGAGCACAAAGCTCGCCAGCAAATATGTTCGCCAATTGGAAGAGCACCTTGGTGCACAGTTATTCAATCGCACCACAAGACGGGTCACCTTAACCGACACCGGCAGGGCCTATCGCGAACGATGTGTTCCTCTGCTCGACCAACTCGATGAACTGGAAGATGTTGTCCGAGCGCGTCAGTCGGCGCTGGATGGGTCGATTCGCATCACCGCGCCAACCGGTTTTGGCAGTCGCGAGCTTGTCCAAGCGCTCGAGCCCTTCCAGCGCGCCAATCCCAACGTCTCCATCCAACTCCAATTGTCAGATCACCACGTCGCCATCATTGATGAAGGCATTGATCTTGCGGTGCGGTTCGGTGCTCTCAAGGATTCAAGCCTGGTTGCCAGGAAACTGATGGACATGCGTGTGGTGGTGATTGCATCGCCCGCTTATCTCGCCAAACACGGAAGGCCTGATCACCCGAGCGCCCTGGCAACCCACAACTGCCTCCTACAACTCACCGCTGCTGATCCCACGACCTGGACGTTCGCGATTGACGGTGAAGAGATGTCGGTGCGGGTCAACGGCTCCTTTAGGGCGAATTCACCTCGGGCCGTTGCTTACATGGCGGCGGGGGACATGGGCATTGGCCGGTGTCCCTATTACACGGCCAAGCCGTTTCTAGAACGTGATGCCCTTGAGATTCTCTTTGAGGAGCAAGAGGCCAATGCCACAACGCTATATGCCGTTTATCCGCCCAACCGGCATCTGACAGCCCGCATTCGGGCCCTGATTGAACACCTGGCAGCGTGGTTCACTCGCAATCAACAAAGCGGCTACCTCTGAGGACAAGAGACGATCAAGCTCAAAAAGAAAAATTCATTGGATTAGAAAACCGACATTCCGGTCTTTGTCGTAAAGAGCTCAAGCGCCTTAGTACCAACATGGGAGTTTCCGGACGGATCGAGCTCCGGCGACCAGACGGCGACCGACAACACTCTCGGAATGACCCCGACAATGCCGCCGCCAACCCCGCTCTTGGCGGGCATGCCGACGCGGAATGCAAAACTACCGACACTGTCATAGAGACCGCAGGTCATCATCAACGCATTGATACGCTTAGCACGGCTTCGCTCATGGACACTGACACCACTCAATGGGCAGTCCCCGCCATTCGCGAGATAGAGAAACCCACGCGCCAGGTCGACGCAGGACATCGCAATGGCGCATTGATGGAAGTAGACGTCGAGCACGGCTTCGACATCCGAGTTCAGGTTGTCATGGCTTTTCAGGAAATAGGCCATGGCCGCATTGAGATGACCGTGGGTCTTTTCCGATCGTGCCACCTCCACGTCGTAGCAAAGGCCGGCATTTCCGGAACGACGGCGGATGAAATCGATGATTTGCCGTCTGGCGTTAACCGTAGAAGCCACCAGACAGTCGGTGATGACGAGGGCCCCGGCATTGATGAACGGGTTGCGCGGCACGCCGCGTTCGTGCTCAAGCTGCACCAGCGAGTTGAACGGGTCGCCCGATGGCTCTCGCCCAACCCGTTGCCATAGTGCCACGCCCTTGGCGTTCAGTGCCATGGATAGGGTGAAGACTTTAGAAATACTCTGGATCGAGAAGGCTTCGAAGGCATCGCCGACGCTGAACACATCGCCATCGACCGTTACGGCTGCCATCCCGAACTTTCGAGGCGGTACGCGTTTTAGGGCAGGGATATAGCTCGCAACATGTCCTTTGCCGAATTCGCTTTGCACCTCGTCGATGATCTCATCGAGAACGCCTTGATAGTCTATGCGGCTCAAAGGCTATCCACCTGGATGTCTGGATACGGGGACCCATCAACTACGATTGATCACGCGCTGAGACAATGTCCGGCCGCGACGTCGGCCACGATCAGCGCCTTCATTGGCGCCAAGATTGACCACGTAAAGAAAAGCCCGGACGAAGCCGGGCTTTAAAATCAAGGAGATCTGGAAGAGGTACTGACGTCGTTCGGGACAAAGAAAGCGGCGTCTGTCGTGTTCTGGCGTTGTTAGAATTCGAAACCGCTTTACCACGCCGATCCGAGGAGACTTCCCACTCCTAGGTAAGGTGTAGCGCTCAAGTCTGTTGTCCTAAACGGCGACGAAAGGGGTAGTCTTCTGAAAGCCAAGCAGGAAACCGGGTCTCAGCTGAAAGGGTTGCTGACCTGATCTTGGTCGAGCTGCAACAGTTGATCACTAATCGATCCAGGCGTTGCACGATCATAATGAGAGGGCACTGTAAGCGAGATCGCGCAGGTGAAGCCGAGGGCCAAAATTCCGATAAACACTAGACGATGCATAATTCTGGTCCCTTCAGGTCTTCGATGTCCACGCCGTGTATGTACCCCGATATGCAGAGATTCTGAAAGAGCTAATTGATGCTCATGTGTCAATCACAACACATTGTGTTGCACATGAAGCACACTGAATCAGGACGGCCGAAATTCCAGCATCAGTCAAAGAAACATGGTGCTAACTTGGCAGAAGGATACGGACCACTAAGCTTGGCCAAAGCTGCTGATGCTTTTCAGGAAATCGGTTGACGATGAACAAGGCTGCCTATTCCTACCGCCAAGATGCCTCTGTTCCGACATTCGACGACACGGGGGCCCATCGTCCTCATGGATGGCGATTGCGCCTTATGCACCACGTCGGCACGGTTGATCCTTCGGTTCGACAGGGTTGGCGCGTTTCGAATTTGTCCCATACAGACGACAATGGGGCGTGCCGTCCTTTGTCACTACGGTCTGGATCCCGATAATCCCGAAAGCTGGATCTACCTTGTTGATGGTGAGGCTTATGAGTCGCTTGATGCCGTCATACGTGTCGGGAGCAGGCTCGGGGGCCTCGGTTGGCTGCTTCAGCCTCTACGCCTTCTCCCCCGATCGTTGCAAAATTGGATCTATCGGCACATAGCGGAGAACCGCCTTCGTTTGTTCGGCCGCCAAGATATGTGCGCACTACCGGATGCAACGCTACGCTCAAGATTGATGGAGTGACGATCTTGGAGGCGATTCTGGGCATGTCCCGATCCAGCGAAGCAACAGATGAAAAGAACCTAACACTTTTCCAGTCGGCCCTCGCTGATCGCTGGCAGCAGTTGCCGAAGGCGTTACAGACGCTGGATAGCTCGCAAGACAAGGCGACCTTTTCGGGTGTCGCGCAAATCTCGCGCGGCGGGTCAGTTCTCTCGGAGCTCATCGCCTGGGCTGTCGGATTTCCACCCGCCGGTAAGGCGGTTCCTGTCATGGTCACGAAGGCCTGTCGTGAGGCGGGGGAGGTGTGGGAGCGCAATTTTCAAGGACGTGTTTTTCATTCTACCTGCCTACCATCACCTCAACGCTATCATGTTCGGGAGCGACTTGGCGTTTTCACCTTCGAGCTCGCCTTGAATGTCACCGACGATGGTATCAGCCTACCTATTCGACGAGGCTGGTGTCTGGGCCTTCCCATTCCCAGTACGCTTCTGTCCAAGAGCGAAAGCCGCGAATTCGTTCATGAGAACAAGTTTCATTTCGACATCGTCGTATTGGCGCCATTCGGCCTGGGTCTGATCGTTCGCTACCAAGGTTGGCTGCTGCCAGTTTCCCAGGGCATCGCAGAGTGATACGGCACGTCAGACAGCTTCAGTCTTGTTGAGCCAACCACACCGTATGGCGACCACAGTCCGGATCTTCGACCCTATGAGCGACGACGTGAAATCCGTTATCGTTGAGCAGCTTTTTGTACTCCGACGCGTCCAAGCTAGCATGATAGAGAGGTTCGTTTTGATAGGTACCGATCGCGACGCCGCGTTCGGGTCCGGATGTAAACATCAACGTTGCCCCAGGCGCGGCATGTCGGCGAAACACTGAAAACATACGCTCTTGGTCTGATGGCCTTAAGTGAAAGAAACTGTCCCAGGCGATGATTCCTTGAAATTGGCGGTTCAAGGAAAGAGACCGCATGTCGGCAACCGTCCAACGATGACCGGGGAACCGCCGCCGACATAAACTAATCAAGGTCGGCGAGAGGTCGATGCCGGTGAGTTCGCAACCCTGTTCAATGAGGTAGTGGGCGATCGGTTCGCCTGAGCCACAACCGAGATCGAGCACGGAACGCGGCGGCACCGTCAGGGTGAGCAGACGATCCAGCCATGTTTTCTCCATGAGGTCACGTCCACGGCCCTGGTCATAGGCCGTTGCGTGTCGTTCGTAGAGGTCGGGGATGGAATCAGCCTCGATCGACATCAGCTCAATCTCTCATGGTCGTCGACGCTCGGCAACATCGACAGCATTTCATGAGCGACCGCTACCGGTGAGACGACGAGTCCAGCGTCCGAGAAGATTGGCGCCAGGTTGGACGGGATAGAGGTGCTGTCAATCGCTGTCCGCTACGTGAAATTCGAGTAGCCAATCTGCTGACACCAACCAGGTTAATTTTTCATTAAAATTGACGGTGCTAATTGCGTCGGCGCAGCGGCACCCGTAGACAATCGTCAACCAAAGATGGATTCATCCATCGGCAGCAGCGCACGCAAAACGGAAGGAGCCTTCATGACGCCAGAGTATATTGTTATTGCATACGGACCAGATGACACCCCCATGGGCGATTACGTCGCACGCGAGCCTGAAGAAGCCATTGATTACGCGCAGCATTACTTGGGTGAGGAAAGTCGCGATGGCGCGCGGGTGACAATTAATGTCGTCGAAACAGACGGCCAACAAGAAGATCGAAACGACTGACAATCACAAAGTTCAACATGGCTTGTTGATGACAAAGCAGATTGCCAGTTCGCTTGGCACGCCGATCAGCCATGAATCTAGCGCCATTAAATTCTGGTTAAAGCCGATCAGAGCCGACCACCCCTATGCTAGAATGAGGGCGCTTTTCATACAGCTTTAACGACAAAACCAAATCAAGCTGACGTGTTTTGGGGGGATTTCACGATGCAATGCCCGATGCTGCAAGACATCATTTACGAAGATGAGCGCTGCGCGATTTTTATTGATGGTCCAAGTATTCATCAAATCTGTCGATCGCTTGACGTCGACATCGATTATCGCGCGCTTCGTAGTATTTTCGCTGAAGCTGGGTATCTCGTGCAGGCTCGCTTCTATGCGACGATCGCGAATGACCAATCATACTCGCCGCTTCGCCCATTGATCGATTGGCTGAGTTACAATGGATTTGTTGTGGTGACGAGATCCGGCCGGGCTGGGCAGGATGACGAAGCAGCCCGACGAGGCGACCGCGGCATCTTGGTCGAGCTCGCCGTCGATGCTCTTGAGCTGTCTGCGAAGCTTGAGCATGTCATCTTGTTCTCCGGGAATGGCGACTTTCTGCGCTTGATCCAGTCGTTACAGCGGCGAACCGTGCGAACGACCATTGTCGGGCCGGCAATTGGGACGTCCTCGATGGTGAGCGATGATCTACGTCGGCAAGCCGACACCTATATTGATCTGCGAACACTCCTGCCGTTTGTGGCGAAGCGCCGTCAACAGCCCGCCCAACTGCATCAAACAGCATGATGACCTTCTTTGGCGACCACAGACCTAAGTCTGTTGTCGCGACGTGTCGCAAAGCGTTTCAGCATGGTGAATGCGGTCAACACTGACCATTTGAGGTCGCCAGGAAAGGTGGCGACAGCCATTGGGGCGAAGATGGAGATGATGAGATGTCGGTATTAGCCAAGCGCCTCATTTCTGACGGTTGGCGCCGTATCAGTATGGTGTTTACGTGGCTTCTGATTGCTCTGCTATGGCCTTTGCATCATGCATCGGTTCTGGCTGATGAAAGCGAAGCCGTTCAAGCGCCGGATACGATTGTCCTCGGTCGCGTTTCAAATAACCCAAGAAAGCACTATGCGGCCCTTGATGCCCTCGGGAATTATCTCGTTCAACATTCTGACGACTTTGTCCGGCACGAAACGCGGCTTGCTAAAGACAATCACGAAATGATCGAATTGCTGCGTGCAGGAAAGATCGATTTGGTATCGGAGACAGCCTTTTCCGCCATTGAATACGAACGTTTGGCTGATGCTGAGATCTTGCTGCGGCAATGGAAAGAGGGGCAAGCGAGTTACAACACCGTCTTCTTTGCCCGGAAGGACAGTGATATTCAGAGACTTCAGGATTTGGCCGGACACCTGATTGCTTTTGAAGACAGTGGATCGACGTCCGGCTACTTCGTGCCAAAAGCGACGATCGCTAATCTTGGTATGCCGTTGAAGTTTGCGGATGAACCGAGAGGTACCACCGATGTCGGTTATCTCTTCGCTGATTCAGAGGTGAATGTCGTCGCGTGGGTGGCGCGGGACAAGGTGGATGTTGGCGTCACGAGCAATCTTCATTGGAACGACGCCTCACGTGCCCCGTTGGGTCTCAAACGCCAGCTTCGCATCTTCCACACAACGCCAGACATCATTCGGTCCGTGATGATTGTTGGCCCTCGACTGGACGAAGGGCAACGTGACAGCATCACTCAAACACTTCTTAGCATGCATGAAAGCGATGGCGGTCAAGCAGCGCTCGAGGCATTCTATAAGACGACGAAATTTGACAGCCTTGTTGATGATGCCAAGGATAGCCTTGATCATGTTCGGGCACTCTACGATCACCTAGGCGATACGCCACCTCTATAGCACGGATCAAGATGCGCGTCGGGCTACGTCTACGTTACGCTTTGATGATCGCGCTGTCGGCAGTCGCGGTCGCTTCGACTGTGCAGTTCGTCAGCTATCGAGAAGCGATTCGGCTTGCTCAAGATGTTGAGCATTCGAGCTCCGAAGCGATGTCCGACGCCCTGCGGCGCGAAGCGGAACTGGCTACCATGCAGCTTGCTTCGGTGCTTGCCGATGGCCTCGTCGAGCCCTTGGCTAAGCTAGATTTTGAAGAACTCTTCAACATTTCTCGTTCTGTTCGCTTACTGCCCGACGTCACGGCGATCTTGATCTATGATCGAGAAGGCAAGGTTATCCATGACGGCACTAAAGAGATTTCGTCGTATGGCACCGTCGCTTCCGACAAGCTGAGACAGGTTGTGTTAGAAGACGGTCAGGTCTTGAGCAAGTTGGGTGAGACGACGCTCAAAATTTGCTCTCCGATCCAGACAGCAGGCCAAACCCTGGGAGCCGTCGAGGTCGTGGTGTCGCTAGGCCGCTTTCAAGACCACATGATGCAGTTGGACGGTGAGCTGGCTGCCATGAACCAAGAAGGTGCTGATAAGCATCTGCGAAATTTTGTCGGTTTCGTCGTGATCCTGACGTTTCTCGGCGCTTTTGTGGGCTACGCATGCGCCGGACAGCTCATCAGGCCCATCCAGGCGCTCACAAGCATGACTCGACAAATTGCACGCCGTAACTTTCGCGTCTCCATCCCTGAGCGCCGCTCTGACGAACTCGGCGAACTCGCGCGTTCCCTGAAGCATATGGCGACTGAGATCGAAGAATCGATGATCTCAAGAACGCATCTCGAAAAAGAAATCCAAATCCGAACGGCCGAACTCGAGCGTGCCAATTTACAGCTTGAACAACGTGATCTTCATCGACGTCAATTCCTGACTGAAGTCAGCCATGAATTACGAACGCCACTTACGATCATCCACGGTGAGGCCCAAGTCGCAACCCGCCTGGCGGACGGCGAGGTGGCGCCCTATCAAGATTCGTTGTCTGTTATAACCGAACAAGGCGCCGTTATGCGTAAGCTCGTTGATGATCTCATGATCCTGGCGCGTCTGGATGATCATCTGACTGAGTATGAATTCGAGCGGATTCAGATCGAGGAGATTGTCGATAGCGCCAATAAAGCTGCTCAAACACTGGCTGAGTCAAACAATCTAAAAATTACCAAGGAGAATAAGAAGAATAATCTCACTATCCGTGGCGACCGACAAAAGCTCAGTCAGCTCTTGCTGATCTTCATCAAGAACGCGATCAACTATTCACCGGATGGCGGCTCTATCGAGATTCGTACCGATGTCCAGAATGGTAAGGTCAAAATACAGATATCTGATCAAGGTGTAGGGTTGGAGCCTAGTGACGGTGCGCGGATGTTCGATCCGTTCTATCGTGGAAAAACAGCTCAGCGGCTGTTTCCTTCAGGAAGTGGCCTTGGTCTGTCGATTGCAAAGAAGATCTCAGACGCTCATAGCGGGACGATTGACATCGCCGCTCGAGCGGATTGCGGCACAACAGTTTCGATCAATTTGCCGCTCGAGAGCCATAATGGATATCAGGGATGAAAGTTCTACTTGTTGAAGACGATCCGAGGATCGTTTCATTTATCGAGCGCGGGCTAACCGCTGAAGGCTACAGCCTATTGAGCGTCGGCGATGGTGAGACCGCGCTGTATGAAGCTCATCGCGCGACGCGTTACGACGTCATCATTCTAGACCTTTTGTTGCCGGACATGCACGGCCATGAGGTTTGTCATGAACTGCGTCAGCGTCGTGTCAGGACACCAATCATCATGCTCACGGCGTTAGACAGCGTCGATGATATCGTACGCGGGCTCAACAAGGGTGCCGATGATTATCTCACCAAGCCGTTTGACTTCGATGTCCTGTTGGCAAGGCTTAGATCGTTGCGGCGGCGTTCGAATGACTTCCAAGATTTAGAATCACCATCCCTTAAACTTGGCAATATCGAGCTCGATGTCAGCGCTCGACGAGCGTATTTGGACGGCCATGAATTCGATCTGACAGCCACGGAGTTCCGACTGATGGCCGTGCTCATCCAGCACGCGAACAAAGTGTTGAGCCGAGACAAGATTCTCAAGTTGGTTTGGCACACCGAGCAGGACCCCCTTACCAATATTGTCGACGTTTACATCCGCCATCTTCGACGCAAGCTGGACAACAATCTCGGATCGGTCACGATCGAAACGGTCCGTGGCCAGGGCTATATGATCACCACAGAATTTGTTGGGAAGGCATCGCGCCAGGCTAAGCCTTGATCCTATCGTTTGATTACCATTTCGATCCCTGATGCAGCCTAGGTTTCGAAGCGGCTCCCAGCATCCCGATCACGCTCATAACGTCTTTTTAGAGGAAGAGATGGCAACCAGGACTCCCGGCGGGTAACCCAAAGTTCGTAGGTTGGCCTCAATTGGTCGGGAGCGTCCAGCGATCCCAGGTTCACTTCGATTTCATCGGCTGAGCGCGAGAATATTGAGGAGCCGCATACGGGACAGAAGAACCGTCCAGCATAGCTTTGCGTCTCGCCTTCAATGATCACCGCGTTTTCAGGAAAGACGGCGGAAGCATGGAAGAGGGCGCCATGATGTTTACGACAATCAAGGCAATGGCAGATACCCACCCGGTAAGGACGCCCTAAGGCAACAATCTTAACGTTGCCACAAAGGCAGCTGCCTGTGAATCGGTCCATGTTTTAGATCCTCAAAAATCAAATAGGCGAAATCGTCGTCATGAAGCGACTAGTCGTTCTGATCACACACGAAGTCGGTGTAATGGGCTACTCTTTTGAGATTAGCTTCGCTGAAGTTTAACGGCGGTTCCATTCGCGCTCACCATGAGCATGTTACCTCCGCTGATGGCTTCATAATCGAGATCCACACCGACGATCGCATCAGCACCAAGCTCGCGCGCACGGTCTGACATCTCCTGAATTGCTGTGTCTTTGGCCTTTCGAAGCTCGCCCTCATAAGCAGCCGATCGCCCACCAACAATGTCTCTTATCCCTGCAAAGAGATCTTTGAAGATGTTGGCGCCAAGCACGGCCTCACCTGTGACAATGCCCAGATAGCTCGCAATCTTGGCATCTTCGACACCGTCTGTTGTTGTCACGATCACTGATCATCCTCCCGAGGCATGCATTATTGACGTCATGATACCCCAAAATAGCGTTCCCTCTAGGGGCGAGAACGGACCATACTGCCGAATAAGGCATGCCTCATTAGAATCATTGACGCTCGATCCAGCGGCTCTTCCAACAAGGATAGGCACACCGCAGACACCTCCCCGACAAGGCCGTCTAGAAACGTCGAACACGGCCTGTCCTTAACCGGCCCTAGCATCGTCGGATTCGCGGCATATGGCTCTTGCCGGCAATGAATTCTGTTATCAGAACGAGACGACTGCTGTTCTGCATCTTGAGGAATTGTGGCTAACATGAGCCTGAGCGAACTGGATATGGAGCTGATGATGCCGTCGAGCCAAGCAGTCTGGATTGACCAGGGAAGCTGCTGCATTGAAGAGTTTGCGCGCACCGTCGATGTGGAAACCCATGCGGCAAGCGTGCCATTAGCTGATGAAATCGTCAGCAAAATCCCTGTCTATGACAGCGAAAAGATTGAGAGATCCCTGGACGATGCCGGCAAAATCAGAGCCTACATGGCCGAATGGGCTCAGATCTTTGGACATGGAGCTGGCATTGTTGCCTTTCGAAACGCCTATTCTGACCTTCAAATCGTCGATGATGTCACCGGCGTCTTGAATGCGATTATCGAAGAGGAAGAGGCAACGTCAGCAGGCGCTGGCGACCATTTCGCCACCGCCGGCGCGAATAGCCGGGTTTGGAATGCGCATGAGAAACTCTGCATGGCAGACCCCGAACTTTTTGCCCGCTACAATGCTAACGCCCTTATTCCCTTAGTCAGTCGATCCTGGCTGGGTCCGTTGTTTCAGGTCACGACACAGGTCAATGTCGTGCGACCGGGCGGCCAGGCCCAAACATGTCATCGAGACTATCATATGGGGTTTCAGACGTGCGGTGAGTTAAGGGAGTATCCGGCCCATATTCATCCCGTATCGGCCGCCTTGACTCTCCAGGGAGCGATCGCTCACTGCGACATGCCTGTCGAGTCGGGCCCCACAAAACTCTTGCCTTATTCGCAAACCTATCTGCCCGGCTATTTCGCAGCGCACCTCCCGGCCTTCCGCGATTATTTCGAGGAGCACTATGTTCAGCTGCCGCTTTCTAAAGGCGATGCGATGTTCTTTAACCCGGCGACCTTCCACGCTGCGGGTGAGAACCGGACCAAGGATGTCCACCGCATCGCCAATCTTATGCAGATTGGCTCCGGTTATGGTCGATCCATCGAGATCGTCGATCGTGCACGCATGAGCAAGGCCCTCTATCCGCGATTACTATCCCTCAAGCAATCCGGTGCGTTGAGTGATCGGGATATTGATAACGTGGTGCAAGCGACGGCCGAAGGGTATCCATTCCCGGTGAATTTAGACATTGATTCGCCCTTGTCTGGCATGGCGCCGCCGAGTCAACAGGATCTCCTGCGCGAAGCGTTGAACGAAGCCTGGTCAACCGAACGGTTTGTTGATGCCATCGATGCGCAAACCGCTCGGAAACGTTCACACGAACCAACACGTTCTAGTCTTTGACTTGCCGAGACTGCGAGGAAATACAGCATGTCATCATTACCTGCGCCCATTGCATCCGATGATGTCGCGCGCTTTAGGGACGATCTCCTTGCCAAACTAACATTGGCTGTGGGCAAAGATCCGGAGCATGCCACCAAACGAGACTGGTTGATGGCAACGGCCCTCACGGTCCGCGACCATCTTGCCCTTCGCTGGATGGAAAGCACACGCCGGATCTATGCCAATCAGGAAAAGCGCGTTTATTACCTCTCGATGGAATTCTTGATTGGCCGCCTTCTGACGGATGTGATGTCCAATCTTCAGCTGGACACAACATGCGAGCAAGCGCTCGCTGAATTGGGGCAATCTCTTGATGACTTAAGGGAATTGGAGCCGGACGCTGCGCTCGGCAATGGTGGACTAGGACGGCTCGCAGCCTGTTTTTTGGAAAGCATGAGCTCGATCGGTGTCGCCGGTTTCGGCTATGGCATTCGTTACGATCATGGCCTGTTTCGCCAAAGCTTTGACGATGGCGTTCAGATCGAAAAGCCCGAAGACTGGCTGTCCTTCGGCAATCCCTGGCAATTCGAACGGCCTGAGGTGATTTACGAAATCGGCTATGGTGGCATGGTCGAACCCGACGACACGAGTTCAGCGGCGCGAAAGGGGTCCTGGCGGCCTTCCAAACGTGTCTTGGCGGTCGCTTACGATACGCCGATTGCTGGCTGGCAAGGCGAACGTGTGAATACACTTCGTCTTTGGTCAGCACGCTCGCCTGATCTTATGCGCCTCGAGGAGTTCAATCGGGGCGACTATCTCGGTGCGCTTGCTGATCAGGCGGAGGCGGAGAGCATTTCGCGCGTTCTTTATCCCGATGACTCGACGGAAATCGGCCAGGAGCTCCGCGTCCGACAGGAATATTTTTTCGTGGCGGCCTCGCTACAAGATCTCATCCATCGACATTTGGATCAATATGGGCGATTGGATAATTTGCCAGAAAAGGCAGCGATCCAGCTGAACGACACCCATCCCGCGCTCGCCGTGCCGGAGCTGATGCGACTCCTCTTGGATGTCCATGATCTCGCCTGGGCAGACGCTTGGCGGATTACCACCGGCTGCATTGCATACACCAATCACACGCTCATGCCAGAAGCTCTTGAAAGCTGGCCGGTGTCGCTCATCGAGCGTCTGTTGCCGCGCCATATGCAGATCATTAACCTGCTCCATTCTGATCAGATGAAGGCGCTTAAAGCGGAAGGCACCAAGAACGCACAAACACTCCGAGATCTTGCTTTGATCGACCAGACAGATGAGCCTCGCGTGCGCATGGGCAATATCGCCTTCTTCGGCTCGCATCACGTCAACGGCGTTTCAGCGCTGCATTCTGAGCTGATGAAAGAAACGGTGTTCAAGGCACTACACGACCGATATCCCGAGCGTATCGTCAACCAAACCAACGGCATTACGCCAAGGCGATGGTTGAAACAGTGTAATCCAAAGCTGTCCGCCTTGGTGACCGAAGCGATCGGTGATCACTGGATCGGCGATCTTGAACGCATCGAGGCCCTTGCTCCATTTGCCGACGACACTAGTTTTCGCGAACGGTTTGCCGCGGTGAAAGGGACCAACAAGACGGCCCTGCGGGATACGATCCAAGACATCCTCGGGATAAGCGTCGATCCAGCGGCAATGTTCGACGTGCAGATCAAACGTATTCATGAATACAAGCGTCAGCTCCTGAATATTTTGGAAGCTATCGCGCTTGCGACCGAGATCCGCGCTCACCCAACCGCCGACTGGACACCACGGGTCAAAATTTTCGGTGGGAAGGCTGCCGCCTCCTATCACGTCGCCAAAATGATCATCAAATTGATCAACGACGTCGCATCGGTCGTCAACAACGACCCCGTCATTGGTGATCGTTTGAAGATCGTCTATTTGCCGGATTATCGTGTCTCGCTTGCTGAGAAGATCATCCCGGCGGCGGATCTCTCCGAGCAGATTTCGACCGCAGGCATGGAAGCGTCCGGCACCGGCAATATGAAGTTCGCACTTAATGGCGCTCTTACGATCGGTACCCTCGATGGCGCGAATGTCGAGATCAAAGAGCGGGTCGGTGATGAGAACATTTTCATTTTCGGTCTCGAAGCTGACGATGTGTTGGAAGCAAGGCGGGTTGGCTACGATGCCAAAGCGACAATCGAACGAACACCAGCGCTTAAACAAACGCTTGATGACATTCGAAGAGGCGTCTTTTCACCAAACGATCCGGATCGATTTAAGCCGCTGATTAACGGGCTGATTGACCATGACTATTTCATGGTCACAGCCGATTTTGCCACTTACGCTGAGACACAGAGAAGGGTCGACCAGGACTTTTTAGAGCAGGATACCTGGATGCGTCGGGCTATTCTGAACACGGCGCATGCCGGCTGGTTCTCGTCAGATCGTACTATTCGGGGCTATGCTCATGACATCTGGGGCATCGACCTCGATGAGGCAAAGTAGGAGGACGAGCATGGCGGGGAGCATCGTGTCGTCGGGAACGATCCAGGCGATCGTTGCTGGCGACCATGCGGATCCCTTCGCAGCTCTTGGGCCTCATCCGGCCGCAGGCGGTGTTCGGATCACGGCCTTCGTCCCGGGCGCCGAGACGGTCGAGGTGATCGAGGATACAGGCGACGAGACTGCCCTCGAGATGATCGACGGGGCTGGCCTATTCAATGGTTTGATCAAGAATCGACCGACTGCGCTTGCCTATCGACTTCGGGCCGTCCGTGGAGGCTATTCTTGGACCTTTGACGATCCCTATCGGTTTGCCCCCGTCATCGGTGATGTCGACAATCATCTCTTGGGGGAGGGAAGCCATCGGCGGCTATGGGAACGCCTCGGTGCCCATCTGGTGGAACATCAAGGCGTTCACGGCGTGCACTTCGCGGTTTGGGCGCCGAATGCACGCCGTGTCTCGGTGGTCGGTGACTTCAATCAATGGGACGGACGTCAGCATCCCATGCGCCTCCACCCCGGCACAGGCGTTTGGGAGATTTTTCTGCCAGAGCTCACAGAGGGAGCTGCCTACAAGTTCGAAATCAAGGATCAAACGGGCCATTGCCTCCCACTCAAAGCCGATCCTTTTGCGTTTGGCGCCGAGCTTCGCCCAAAGACAGCGTCTGTGGTGCGCGACGTCCAGCGGTTTGCATGGCAGGATGGCGACTGGTTAGGCACGAGGCAGGCGCGGGCAGCCGTCGACGCGCCGATCAGCATTTACGAAGTTCATCTGGGTTCTTGGAAACGCGGAGCGAACAATGCGTTTTTGACCTACGATGAGCTAGCCGATGAGCTCATTGGCTATGTCGTAGACATGGGTTTTTCTCATATTGAACTCTTACCCATCACTGAGCATCCCTTCGATGGCTCCTGGGGATATCAGCCGATCGGCTTGTTCGCGCCAACAGCGCGTCATGGCGATCCTGCCGCCTTCGCGCGTTTTGTCGACCGATGCCACCAGGCTAATATTGGGGTGTTGCTGGACTGGGTGCCGGGTCATTTTCCAACAGACGAGCATGGTCTTGGGCGCTTCGACGGCACCGCTCTTTATGAGCATGCCGACCCACGGCAAGGCTTCCATCAGGACTGGAACACCCTGATTTACAATTACGGGCGCCCTGAAGTCGCAAACTACCTGCATGCCAACGCTCTTTTCTGGATGGACCGCTATCACCTCGACGGGCTTCGTGTCGATGCCGTTGCTTCCATGCTCTATCTCGACTACTCGCGTGACGAGGGACAGTGGGTGCCCAATCGCTTTGGCGGTCGGGAAAATTTGGAAGCGATAGACTTCCTAAAGCGCACCAATGAACTCGCTTATGGCGTCCATCCCGGTATCATGACGGTCGCTGAAGAGTCGACTGCCTGGCCCGGCGTATCGAAGCCGACCTTCGCTGGCGGGCTCGGATTTGGCTTCAAATGGAACATGGGCTGGATGCACGACACGTTGCTCTACATGGGCAAGGATCCGGTTCATCGCCGCTGGCATCACCATCAGATGACCTTTGGTCTCCTTTATGCGTTCAGTGAGAATTTCGTCCTGCCACTCTCCCATGACGAGGTCGTGCACGGCAAAGGCTCAATCCTCACCCGCATGCCTGGTGATACCTGGCAGCAATTTGCCAATCTTCGAGCCTATTACGCCTTTATGTGGGGCCATCCCGGCAAAAAGCTTCTGTTTATGGGGCAGGAATTCGCCCAAGGCGCCGAGTGGAATGCGGATCAGTCGCTGGATTGGCATCTTCTCGATGTGAACTGGCACCAAGGTGTTCAGTCTCTCGTGAGAGATCTGAACCGACGTTATCGCGAGGAGCCGGCGTTACATCAATTGGATTGCGACGGTGCCGGCTTTGAATGGCTTGAGGCCAATGACTCAGAAGGGTCCGTGCTGGCTTGGCTTCGAAGGAGTCGCGACGGCACATCGCCCATTTTAGTGATCTGCAACTTCACACCAATGCCCCATGAGCGCTATCGCTTGGGGCTGCCAGTGCCCGGCCGATGGCGTGAGATCCTAAATAGCGATGCCGAGATCTATGGTGGCTCGGGTATGGGCAATATGGGCGTGATCGAGACCGAAGAGATCACAAGCCATGACCGACCTTACTCAGCTAGCATCACATTACCGCCGTTAGCCACAGTGTGGTTCAGGCTAGAAGACTAAACAAACAATATCCCGGGGAGACGAACATGGCGACAGCAGTCCAGCGGAGCACACAGCTCGCGCGCTACAGCATGGCGTATGTTCTCGCAGGCGGACGTGGATCCAGGCTGCTTGAATTGACGGATAAACGAGCGAAGCCATCGGTATTCTTCGGTGGCAAAAGCAGAATTATCGACTTCGCTTTATCCAACGCTTTGAATTCCGGCATTCGGCGCATTGGCGTCGCGACACAATACAAAGCGCACTCTTTGATCCGCCATCTCCAACGTGGCTGGAACTTCCTGAGACCAGAGCGGAACGAAGGCTTCGACATCTTGCCCGCGTCACAACGCGTTTCCGAGACCCAGTGGTATGAAGGTACGGCCGACGCGGTTTACCAAAACATCGATATCATTGAGAGCTATGCGCCTGAATACATGGTGATTCTGGCAGGCGATCATGTCTACAAGATGGACTATGAGTTGATGCTGGCACAGCACGTCAACTCCGGCGCCGATGTCACCGTTGGGTGTCTTGAGGTGCCACGGGCGGAGGCTACTGGCTTTGGTGTGATGCATGTCGACAAAGAGGATCGAATCATCGAGTTTCTCGAAAAGCCGGCTGACCCGCCTGGCATGCCGGATAAGCCGAAGATGGCCCTTGCCAGCATGGGTATCTATGTCTTCAAGACGGATTTCATGTTTGGAGAGCTACGACGGGACGCGAATGATCCGGACAGCGCACGCGATTTCGGCAAGAACATCATCCCTTATCTCGTGAAGAACGGCAAAGCCGTTGCCCACCGTTTTCCAACGTCTTGCGTCAAAAGCGGCGCTGAAGGGTCAGACGAGCCCTATTGGCGGGATGTCGGCACCATCGATGCCTACTGGCAGGCTAATATCGATCTCACCGACTTCACGCCGGCCCTCGATCTTTATGATCAAGAGTGGCCGATTTGGACCTATGCGGAAATCACACCCCCAGCGAAATTCATTCATGATGAAGTCAATCGCCGCGGCATGGCGACCAGCTCGATGGTCTCTGGCGGCTGCATCGTTTCCGGTTCGAAGATCGATCGGGCCTTGCTGTTCACCGGCGTGCATGCGCATTCCTACAGCGAGCTGGAAGGTGTCGTCGCTTTGCCTTATGTCCAGATCCGACGGCATGCTCGGCTTAAGAACGTGGTGATCGACCGAGGCGTTGAGATCCCCGAGGGTTTGGTGGTTGGCGAGGATCCGGAGGAGGATGCCAAGCGTTTTCGGCGTACGGACAATGGTATTTGTTTGATCACCAAGCCGATGATCGAGCGCCTATCGATCTAACGACGGATTTAAGGATGCAAGTTCTTTCGGTCACATCCGAATTCTTTCCTTTGATTAAGACTGGCGGCCTTGCCGATGTCGCTGGTGCATTACCGCGTGCACTCGCCGATGAGAATGTGGTCATGCGCACACTACTGCCGGGCTATTCCGATGTGATAGCGGGGATCTCAAGCGCAGGAGCCATATCGTCACTGGGTGATCTGTTCGGCGGCGATGCAACACTGCTCGATGCTCGAGCGCAAGATGGCACCGAACTGCTCGTGCTCGATGCACCGCACCTGTTTGCCCGTGCAGGCAATCCCTACCTGGGGCCGGATGGTATGGATTGGCCGGATAATCATTTCCGCTTTGCAGCCCTTGCCTGGACGGCAGCGGAAATCGGCAAAGGCTTGATCGAGGGCTATCGGCCCGATGTGATCCATGGTCATGATTGGCAGGCGGCTCTTGCGCCGGTTTACTTAGCTGGCATCGAGTCGAGACCGGCGACAGTAATGACCATCCACAACCTGGCCTTTCAGGGGATCGTCCCAGCGACCGAACTCACGGCTCTTCGATTGCCGCCATCCAGCTTTACGATGGATGGCCTGGAATATTGGGGTAAGATTAGCTTTTTGAAAGGCGGCATTCAGTACGCTGATCGTGTCACGACGGTTAGCCCGACCTATGCGCGCGAAATCTGCACACCCGATGTCGGCGTGGGGTTGGATGGTGTGCTGCGCCAAAGGAAGGATGTGCTGACGGGCATTACCAACGGCATCGATTGCGTTGTCTGGAATCCGGGCGACGATCCCAATGTGCTGCATCCTTACACCGGCGACTGCCTCGACGCCAAGTTGGCCAACAAAGCAGCTTTGCAGGCCCGACTGGGGCTCGAAAATGACCCCGATACCCTGTTGTTCTGCGTCATTAGTCGGCTGACAGCGCAAAAGGGATTTGACCTTCTCCTCGAAGCACTCCCGACGCTTCTCGAGCAGGGCGGCCAACTCGCCCTGCTTGGTAGCGGTGATGCCAAGCTAGAAGCGGCTTTTGCCGATACGGTGCGCAGGAACCCTGGCCAGATTGGCGCGGTTTTTGGTTATGACGAACCACTTTCGCATCAGCTTCAAGCGGGGGCAGATGCCATTCTCATCCCGTCCCGCTTTGAGCCTTGCGGCCTCACCCAGCTTTACGGGCTTCGTTATGGCACGCTCCCGATCGTCGCGCGTGTCGGCGGGCTTGCTGACACAGTGATCGACGCCAATCAGGCTGCTCTCGTCGACGGCGTCGCCACAGGATTTCAATTTGGTTCCGATAGTGTCACTGAGCTCCGTACAGCGATCGAACGTGCCTTTATCCTCTATCGTAACAAGGAGGCCTGGCAGCAGGTCCAGCGCCGCGCCATGAGCCGGAATGTGGGTTGGTCCGCCGCCGCAAAAACCTACACTGCCCTTTATCGCGAGCTTTGCTCGGCGACAACTTTGGTGTCCTGATCTCCATTATGGCGATGCAAGATTTTACCGTTCATCCGGGTAAACCCTATCCAATGGGCGCAACGTTCGATGGCGGCGGCGTCAACTTTGCGCTGTTTTCCGCGCATGCACAGCGTGTCGAGCTCTGCCTGTTTTCCTCTCAAGGACGCGAGATCATACGCGTCGATCTACCCGAACACACCGATGAGGTCTGGCATGGCTATCTGCCAGACATCATGCCGGGCCAGCTCTACGGCTATCGCGTTCATGGCGCATATCGTCCCGAGGCAGGGCATCGCTTTAATCCGGCCAAGCTGCTGCTCGACCCCTATGCCAAGCAGATCACCAAAAGTATCCGTTGGTCCGACTCCCTCTACGGCTATCGGGTCGGTAGCGGCCGTCTCGACCTCTCTCAGGACCGGCGCGACAGTGCGTTTGCCATGCCCAAATCTGTGGTCGTCGATCCTGCCTATGCTTGGGGTGATGATCGATCGCCGTCGACGCCTTGGTCGGAAACTGTCCTCTATGAGGCGCATGTGCGTGGCGCCACCATGAAGCAGCCGGACATTCCTGTAGCCGCCCGCGGCTTGTTCAATAGCCTCACGGCACCGCCAATGCTGGATCATCTGGTTGGGCTGGGCATTACAGCCCTTGAGCTTTTACCGGTGCATGCGTTTCTTGACGAGCCGCATTTGCTCGAAAAGGGACTGTCCAATTACTGGGGCTACAACAGTATCGGCTTCTTCGCACCGGAGCCTCGCTATCTTGGTCCCGGCGGGATTCGCGACTTTCAGTCCATGGTGCACCGCCTACATGATGCCGGTATCGAGGTCATTCTCGATGTCGTTTACAATCATACGGCTGAAGGCAATGAGCTCGGCCCAACGCTCTGCTTTCGTGGCATCGACAATGTAAGCTACTACCGGCTACAGGACGATAATCCCCGCTACTACGTCAACGACACCGGCTGTGGCAACACGCTTAACATGACCCATCCGCGTGTGGTGCAGATGGTCATGGACAGTCTCCGCTACTGGGTGGAGGTGATGCATGTCGACGGCTTCCGTTTCGATCTTGCGACGGTCCTCGGTCGCGAAACCTATGGCTATGATCCTCATGGTGGCTTTCTCGATGCCATCAGGCAGGATCCGGTCCTAAGCACAAAGAAGCTTATTGCTGAACCCTGGGATGTCGGCCCTGGTGGTTATCAGCTCGGCAATTTCCCGCCTGGCTTTTCAGAATGGAACGATCATTACCGTGATACGATCCGTCGATTTTGGCGAGGTGATGATGCCATGCTCCCGGATCTCGCCCGCACTCTCCTAGGCTCAAGCAATCTCTTCGAGCATCGGGGACGCTTACCCTTCGCCGGTATTAACTTCATCACCTCTCATGATGGCTTCACGCTCGAGGACTTGGTCAGCTTTGACCAAAAGCATAACGACGCGAATGGTGAGGGCAATCGCGACGGCCATGACGCCAACCACAGCTGGAATCATGGTATCGAAGGTCGGAGCGATGATCAGGAGATCCTTAAGCTACGAGCCCGACAAAAACGCAATATGCTAGCCACGCTTCTCCTTTCACAAGGGACGCCAATGCTGCTAGCCGGGGACGAGATCGGTAACTCTCAACAAGGCAACAATAACGCTTATTGCCAGGACAACGACACCGGATGGCTCACTTGGCCAGACCGCCTTCAGGACGATGAACTAGCATGGACCGACGATGACGACTTAGCGTTTGTTCGGATGCTGATCGCCTTTCGGAAGAACCATCCGGTGTTGCGTCGTGGACGTTTCCTTCATGGCAGCACGATGTCACCTGATGGCTTAAAGGATGTCACCTGGCTCAGCCCTGATGGGCGGGAGAAGACCGCAGAGCACTGGACAAATGGTTGGGCTCGTTCGATCGGTCTGATGCTTGCCGGGAACGCGGGGAACGATCGAGATGGGCGCGGCACACCACTTACAGATGACGTCCTCGTCATCATGTTGAATGCACACCACGAGGCGGTCGAATTCATTCTGCCGAGACTTCGTGTTCGCGGAAGTTGGCGATTGGAAATCGACACGAATGTGCCAAACCTCGATTCCGATGAAATCGCGGGCCATGCGCAAGGCGATGGTATCTTGGTTACCGGACGAAGCCTTCTTGTCTGGCGTTTGGACAAGTCTTCGTGACATCTCATCAATCACTCGATCTTCTAGCCCAAGCCCATCACATCGAGCGAGACTATGTCGATATTTGGGGCAATCGCCATTTAATCAGTGATGACACGAAACGAGCCCTTCTGGGCGCGATGGGTGTACCATGCGAAGACGACAGCGCGATCAAAGCAAGCTTGAGAAAAGCGCGCCAGCGACCCTTTGAGCGGTTTGCTCCTGTCGTCCTGGTCATCGCTGAAGGTAAACCGATTATCTTCCCCGTAACCGTGGATGCGGATCAATCCGATCGGCTTATCTGGACCTTTACATCCGAGCATGGCGAGACGATCGAAGGTGAGGCGGTGATTGCCGATCTCGCCGTCACTGGAGCTGTAGGAGCTAAGACACAACGCTCTCTAGACTTGCCGCTTAGATCCTTGCCGGGCTATCACAAACTTGCACTCGTTCTCGACGATAAAGACGCGGCCGAGATCGAGATTATCGTCACGCCCAATCGCGCTTTCTTGCCCAAATGTCTCGAGCAAGAGGCCAGCCTAGCTGGCCTGACAGCTCCCCTTTACGGCCTCCGCTCAAGCCGGAATGCCGGCATCGGGGATTTTGGCGATTTGGCCGACTTTGCGAAAGTGGTTGCGTCGAGCGGTGCTGATTTCATCGGCGTCAATCCGGTGCATGCACTATTTCCTTCACAGCCCGGACGCATCAGTCCCTATGCGCCATCCAGCCGACTGTTCCTAAACGGCCTCCACATCGCCCTTGATCGCACGCCAGAATTAGAAACCTCGGCGAAAGCCAAAACGTTCTTCGAAGGCGCGGATGGTCGCGCAAGGCTGGCGACGCTTCGGTCTAGCGAACTCATCGACTACAGCGCGGTGGCGACGTTCAAGCGAGAGGTTTTGGAGCCCCTGTTTGAAGCCTTCTTAAGTCTACCGCCATCATCGTCGAGACGATCGGCATTCGAGTCATTTCGAGCGGCAGCCGGCGATCCTCTCGAGCGTCATGCTCGATTTGAGGCGATTGCTGAGGCCATGTCGATGTCCGCTCCCAGTGGAACAGACTGGCGAGTCTGGCCGTCTGGCTATCGGACACCTACTTCGGCCGACGTTCAGGCCTTTGCGACGACGCACGCGGACCGGGTGACTTTTTACGCCTATCTTCAATGGCTTGCCAACGAACAGCTTGACGGAGCACAACGCAGCGCGGTCGATTCCGGCATGGCGCTCGGTCTTTATCTCGATCTCGCCGTTGGTGTCGCACCTGATGGTGCTGAAGCATGGTCTCTTCAGGATGCTTTAGTGTCTGGTGCTAGACTAGGCGCACCTCCCGATGATTTTAATCCCCACGGACAGAATTGGGGCCTCCTACCGTTCTCGCCGACCGCACTTCGGGAACAGCGATATCGCCCTTTCATTGATCTGCTTCGCTGCAATATGCGCTCGGCAGGTGCACTTCGCATCGATCATGTACTTGGTCTCGCGCGCAGCTTCTGGTGGCCGGAAGAATCGTCTTTATCCGGCGCGTACATCCGTTATCCGCTCCAGGATCTCGTGGGGCTGGTGGCGCTTGAATCACTAAGGCATCGGTGTTTGGTCGTTGGCGAAGATCTGGGTACGGTTCCACAAACATTGCGCACCGCACTCGACGATCATGGCCTTCTTGGGTGCCGCCTCCTTTACTTCGAGCGTGATGAGGATGGCGGCTGCCGTCCTCCAAAGGACTATCCGCGAAGCAGCATCGCGTCGATTGGCACACACGATCTTCCGACCCTCAGGGGATTCTGGGATGGTCGAGACATCGCTTGGCGCGAACAGTTGGGGTTTTATGCAGACGTCGAAAAGATGCTTTCTGATCGACAGGATCGGGAAGACGTCAAAATGAAACTTCTTCGTTGTCTCGAGGCGGAAGGGCTTTTGCCCCAGGGCGTCGATCCTAACGAGCCACCGATGGCCCTGACGGAGCCGCTCGTCTTAGCCTTCCACAACTTTCTTGGCCTAACACCAGCATTGCTAAAAGCTGTGCAACTCGAAGATGCCGTCGGTGCTCAAGAACAGGCTAATCTTCCTGGTACAGTCGATGAATACCCCAATTGGCGTCGGAGGATTAACGCCTCTATTGAAGATTTGCGCTCGGACGAAAGGCTCGTCCATCTCATTAGGGCCGTGGCTAAGCCTCCCTTACCCTAGCTGCTCTGCGAAAATCGTTGCGGTACCTGTATGCACCGATCCATAAGGCCCGTACGACGATCAGCTTTCCCAAATTTTGACGGATAGAAGTCGTGACGCGCTTCACGTTAACACGCTGATTACAACGACTTTTCTTAGGCTAAAGGTGGAAATGCGCAAAGAGGGTGGTTCGGCCTTTTGCGGTGAGAATTGCGGGGGGGAACAACCGCGCAGACCGAACCACCTTCGAGCAAAGAACGGGGCACTCTCTTTCGTCAGAGAGGTAACATCAACGATGTGAGCCTAACGTCTCCAGGCGCATTGAAAACCCGTTGTTTTGCGATATCGATCACAAAAGCGTGAACTACGGAATAAATTTGCGTCAAAATTGTTTCATCGTGAAATCAGATCATATCTCCGGCCAAATCACTCCTTCTATGGATTGAGGGGGGAGGGGAGTCACGTGGCGACCATCTAGTCCGGCAGGATCGTCACCACAACGCGGCGGTTCATCTGTTCTGCAACGCCATCATCCGTTTTGAGTGCCGGCTTTGTCTCACCGAATTCGACGACACTAAGCGCCTCGCGGAAGCGCGGATCATTTCGGATTGCATCGGCAACAGCACCAGCTCGCCGTTTCGCCAGATCGTCATTGTACGCGGATGAACCGGCGGTATCGGTATGTCCAGAAATAACAAACTTGGCCCGTGGGAGCTTCGCTGCATATCGACAGGCCCTCGCGACTGACCTGAAATGTTCTTTGTCGATCGTCGCCTGATTTGTGTCGAAATAGAGAACGTATGACCTTGCGTTGTTGATCCTACTCTGGAGGGGCGTCTGGTCAGGTTGATCACTGTCAGAGCGCGCAGGCTCCCCGGCTGAGCTTGCCGGCAGCTTATCGGCACTTTGGTGAAGGCTGGATATTGCGGCGTACTGCTCGCCAGAACTTTCGATGGCATCCGTCACTTCTGGCCCGGCTACAGCCGTGGTTGTTTCAGTGTCAGCGGTTGGCATCGCAAGAAACTCTTCGGCACCCCCATGAAGCCGAAGCGGAAGATCGGTCATAGCGACGGAAGGAACTAACTTGTCGACATCCAACTTGGCTGCTTTCAGAACGATCGTGTCTGATTGCACGGCGACCAAGAAATCTTTTATGAGCCCGGAGTCGACACTTGATTTGGCGACCAAGAGATAAGCTTGACCGTCATCGCTTTGGTCGTGAACTTTCCAAGCCTTCATCACCGCCCTTAGATCATCAGAACTGCCGAGAAGACTTGGATCGAAGTCAGCGAGGTTCAACAATGCTAAATCGCTGCTGTCTCGCCGCGTCAGTTCGATGGGGTCATCCTGAAAGCCGGCCCAATCGATATCGATATCGAGCGCCTCAATCTTTGCATTGGCAAGCGAGCTCATCCCAACAGCAATGGATCGGGATTGAGAATCGCCACTATCAGCAACGAGCCGAAGTAAAGGCCTATTCGGTGCTTCTTGATTTTGCGCCAGACCGCTACTCGCGATCAGGCAAAGTCCGACCGTGACGGCATGGAACGGCCAGCGGAAAGATCGATTCATCATCGGCCCTCACTCTTTCGGCCTGTGGAGACTTAGTCTTCACCCTGCTTCGGGACGGGTGCGCTAGCGCATCGCAATGATACCGACACAACGATTCAGAGGCTCGGTCTCGCCATCAGGTGTTGGAAAGAGCAGTCCCTCTTCGCCCCTTGGATCAATAACGACGGGAATGTCCAACCCACTCTGTTGCAAGAGATCTGCGACGCTCTCCGCTCGATCCTCAGCGATGGCCTTGTTGACTGCTTTCGAACCTGTCCGATCCGTGAATCCAACAATCCGCAGCTGGGTGGCCTTGGTCTCCTTCAACCCAGCAATTACACTCTCTATTTTCTTTTGCCCGATATAGGTTGGCTGGGTGCTATTGGTGTCAAAGTGGATTTCTGCGAGAAGCTCTTCGCCGTCATTCAGTTTAATAAAAGGTCCAAATGCTTCATCAGCGGTTGCTTCGATGGATGGAGTCGATATGCCGACCGTTCCCGCCAACAACGCGATAACGAATGCCCGACCCAACACGGTCTTGATGATCATTGGATTTTCCCCCGACTTTGGCGTGACAGCGCCACCTTTGGTAGCGAAGTAGCTAGCCTAAATAGCTGAAAAATTTCGCGCTGTCATATCACCTTTTCTTGATGTGCAAGCGTTCATCCTAGAAGAAACTACCGAACGAGTTCGCTAGCCTTCTGGTATTGAAGATCGGGAATAGATGTCTGGCTTTGGCGAGAACAACGCCAGCAATCTTGGACTTCAATACTACACAACAAATCGAAACAATGCATTCAAAGAGAAGTTGCTGATGCGATGAAGACCGTTCCCCACCACCGGCCGACTGTATCCTGAACGACGACTGAAGGCTCTCGGCAGGGTTTACCGAATATCGATCTATCGCTCGGTCAATGCGAGACGAAGACCCAAGAGGCCAAAGATCCCAGCGAAGGAGCGCTTGACCCAGATCATCACGGCCGGCCTCGAAATGACATAGTCCCGGGCTAGGGCAGCGCACGCCCCATAGCCGACAAATACGATAAAGGTCAGGACCATGAACGCTAAAGCCAGACTGACAAGCGTTAGCGTTGCGCTTGCTGCCTCAGCAGGAACGAATTGCGGCAGAAATGCCAAGAAGAAGAGAGACAGCTTGGGGTTCAACACATTGAGCAGCATGCCGTCCCGGGTGATCCGCATCGCTCCAATGCGGTCCTGCCGTTCGGATAGGTGCATGGCACCGCCATCACGGAGCATGGTCCACGCCATGTAAAAGAGGTAGGCAACTCCCGCATACTTGACGAGCTGAAAAGCTAAAGCACTGGCGTGAAAAATGGTGGCCAGCCCGACGATGCTGGCGAGAGCGCTTGGAAGAATGCCAAGAGTACAGCCAAACGCAGCGATGACCGATGACTGAAAGCCGCGACCAAGGCCGATAGCGATCGTGTAAAGAACCCCAGTTCCAGGGAGCAAGATGACGACGACTGACGTAACAAAGAACTCAAGGTTCATAATGCGTCCCCGACATCGCATGACCTAGAGACAGAATCCCCAAGAGAGGGCAGCGATAATGCACCAGCAGTCGAGCAGACAAATGCATTGATCAAAGCATGTGGCTGGCCCAATAAGCCAGAGCGTTCGGGTTGATAGGCAGTGCCAACAAAAAAGGGATGCGAATCCACTTCAAAGGCTCGAGGATCCCCGTCGACGTCAAATCCCACCATGCTCAACGCACTATCTTCGAACAGGCTTACAAGGCCAGGCGCAACTCCAAAACTGCAGTGATATCGTTCATTGACGAGAGTCGTGCCATGGATCCTCGCCATTTTCGATCCCTCCGCGAACTCGACATTCCCGTTTTGCTCCACCAGTGCACAGGTCAGAGGTGCGATAAGAGGCATCTCGGCATCGGGATTGACCTCGCTGTTGTCGGCATGCGTCAAGCCAAGAACATGCCGCGCAAACTCCAGTACCGCGTGCTGATAACCACCACAGGTTCCGAGAAACGACACGTTGTTCTCCCGCGCATAGCGGATTGCATTCAAAGCCCCATCCATGCTGGCGTAAGGACTGGCAGGCACGCACCAAACGCCGTCAAACCCCTGCAACGCGTCAGCCGACGCTGAGAGTTCATTTGTCGGCACCCAAACAGCTTTGACAGGATGATCTGTCGCATTGGACGAGATGTCCAAAGCTTTCGGGATCGCGACATGGGCCGTGACATCGGGGCTGTAATCGCCAACTAGCGCAATTCGATAGCCGGTGTTCATGCCCTTGCTCCTCGTTGTCCATGAGTTCGATCGGCGGAAGGTGAGGTTGATCGAGACTAGCGTGAGCAGGATACGGTAACGGCAAGGCTAGGCAAACATCAGAGACCAGGGAACAACGTTGTGAGCTATTCTGATCTCTCGATGTGCGCCTCCAAAATCCAACGTTGACATGCTGGACCCAGACACGGAAACGGTCAGACCGGCCCATGTCAGCGCCGTAACTCTTGCGGTAGCCGCGCCAACATCGCAGAAGGCCACTTGCCAGGATCAAATTATGACGCCGATCACTGCCTGGACACGACGCCCAACGCAACATCACCAAGATCGCAATGCGCCCTAGCAGACAACGACGAATGCTAATGTCCAGTCCTGGGAGTCCAGCATGGTTGTGCTCGCGATTCCCATACTACCTCCAGCCTCTTATAGCACGACACATAGCTGTTACGTCATGATCGGTGCTAGCCTCTAAGTCTAAGGCAAGCTAGCAAGGCCCGCATGACAGGGGAGGCAGCGTCATGGACACCGCATATCAACAACTATGCGAGGACGGATATTGCGTAATCGAGCAAGTGCTCGACGAAGCACTGCTGAGCGATATCAGCCTTTTGTCTGCAGAAGCGCTTTCGGCGACGTCATCGGAGCATCGGACGCAAAATCGTTCCCAGGGTAGCCTGATCAATATCGCCGATTATCCCGGCTACGCGCCCTTGATCGGCAACGCCAAGGCGAGGGAGGTGTTTCAACGCTTGTCGTTTGACGATCCTCGTTTCAGCTCCGGCTATTTGATCAGTAAGCCGCCTTCAGGACCGGCCCTTTTCTGGCATCAGGATTGGTGGGGGTGGGATGATCCGATCTCCTATACTGATGAGATCGCGCAAGTGTATTTCATGTACTACCTGACCGACACCAAGCCGGAGAATGGGTGTCTCCGTGTGCTCCCCGGCAGCCATCGGCACCGCCACGTGCTACATGATGCAGACGCCGCCCACGGAGAAAGCCTATCTCGCGTCGACGATCCCAATGATCCGCTCTATGGCTCGGTCAAGGATGAAGTGCCTGTACCTGTCCAAGCCGGTGATCTGGTGATCGGCGATGCTCGCTTGCTCCATTCCGCCTATGCCAATCAGTCCGATGTAGAACGGAGCCTGATCACGCTCTGGTTCCACCCGAACTATAGGCGCCTTCCTGCCGCCATGAGGGCGCGCATTCGCCAGATCTTCGATCGGCGAGGCGTCGATACCGATCCTGGAGGCGCCGAGCTGACGACCCTTGATGATTGGCCGAAAGCATCGCGGCTCCAGATTGCTGACCTCCTCCTGCCACCAGGTCCGGACATCGAGCCGCACGCTTGGAACCGGACACCTGATTGGGACGTTGCTGCGTTGAATTAGTGTTGCACCCATCAGCGCGATCAACAAACGTTCGAAGACGGTCGGGGAGATGAGGATGACGAAGCAAGTTTGTTTGGTGACAGGCGTCGGGCCCGAGCATGGCACCGGGGCCGAGATCTCGCGGCGCTTTGCGAAAAGTGGCTATCAGGTCGCAATGCTGGAACGCGATGCCGAACGGCTTGCCGATCTTCAAAACAAGATCGAGGGAACCAGGTCCTATCCTTGCGGTGTGTCCGATCTGGATGCGCTTGTCGCTACTATGGCTAGGGTTCGCGAGGAGATGGAAGCGCTACATTTTAGAGGTTTGTGTCATCAACTTAGTGATCCCGCTAGTCAGTCGCCTGCACGAGATTGTCATACTGTTATTAGTCCTCAAATCGTCGTCGAGAAATCCATTCAGGGACTTGCAGTCCCGCCCGATGCCGCCACTATTTGTCGGACCAGACAGCGAATTCATAGCCGTCTGGATCCTCGAAGTGGAAGCTTCGTCCGCCCGGAAAGGTGAAGAGTGGATTGACTATCCTGGCGCCTCAAAGTCGTAGAGTGCAGTGATGGCCTATGGCGATATTGATTCTAGATAGAAAGGCTTTGTATTCTTCATATGGGAGACTCTGCACTCGCTAGTCTTCATACCTCCCGGATGAACGATCAGAATGCGGACATCCGGCGTTTTCGGTGCCCCAGCCCTTATATGCCGGCAAGGGCTTAGCGGATTCGATAGGATCTTCAACGCACAGAATGAGCAGGCACAGCACCATTCGCGACGTCGCCCGGATCGCCGGCGTTTCCACGGCGACGGTCTCACGCACGCTGTCACATCCCGACGTGGTCGCCAAAACGACACGTGAAGCGGTGATGCGCGCGGTTGCAACCACTGGCTATCAGCCGAATTCCATGGCGGTCAGCCTGCGCCGGCTCGAAACACGCACGGTCGTGGTTCTGGTCTCCGATATCGCCAATCCCTACTACGCTGACGTCTTTAAGGGGGCCGAGGAGACCGCGCGTGAGCATGGTTACAGCGTCCTCATCGGCGATCTGTCGACCGACCCTGAGAATGGTGCCTCCTACGTCGATCTGGTGCGCGCGCGTCGCGCGGATGGCATCGTCCTGATGAGCGCAAAGCTCCCGCCGAACATCGGAGATGGAGTAAACGTTCCGATCGTCCTTGCAAGTAATGGCGATCCCGAAGACAGGTTCCCCTCAGTCAGCATCGATTATGTCGAGGCTGCCAAATCTGCAGTTCGCCATCTCCTTTCTCTCGGTCACCGCCGGATCGGGCATCTGTCGGGGCGGTTATCGGCGGCGAGCAGCCGGGACAAACTGGAAGGCTATCGCCAAGCCATGCTCGACGCGGGCGAAACACCTTCTCCCAACCTCGAATATGAGGGGGACTATTCGATCGACTGTGCGGCGTCTGGCCTTGAGCATTTGATGAACGTCGAGGAGCCGCCAACGGCGCTTTTTGTCGGCAATGACGAAATGGCGATTGGTGCCATTCGTGCCCTCGCGACACGCGGCCTCGCCGTACCTGAGCATTGTTCCCTTGTTGGGTTCGACGACATCAAGTTCGGCGCCTCCTACAATCCAGCGATCACCACTGTTCGCGTGCCCCGATTCGAAATCGGGCGGCGGTCGATGACCGTCATGATCGAAGGGCTGACCGAAGGGCGTGTCGAACGAGTTGATGTTCGACTGCCGACAGAACTGGTTGTACGTGAGACGACGAAGCACCTTGTCTAAAGCCGACCAGATGTGTCTTGGCAAATACAGTAGTAACAGCGATGTAACGCTTTACAGAGACCAATGTAACGGATTACATTAGCCAAATTAGCGTAGATCCGAATGAACCGATAACGGGGAGGAAACCATGGAGATGCAATCAGGTCGGCTATTAGGCTATGCGGCAGGGGCGGCGTTGCTGCAGCTGGTTGCCACTCCCGTGGCGGCACAAACGGAAATCGAACTTTGGCTCGGCGGCGAGCCCGGAACTGTGAATGTCTTCACCGAACTCGCCGACGCCTATATGGCCGAGCATCCCGATGTCACCATCAACACCACCTTCGTCGGTAGCGATTTATTCAACCCCACCCTGGTGCCAGCGCTAAGTGCAGGAGAAGGCCCAGACGTCTTTCAATTCGGCACCGGTCCTGGGCAGCCGGCCGCCGTGATCGGAAGCGGCCTCGTTCTGGATCTCACCTCCTATTACTTCGAGCTCGGTTGGGACAAGGTGATTCCGACAACCGTGGTCAGCACGACGTCCTCCGACGGTAAGCTCTGGGCAGTCGGTGATGCTGTTGAAACCACCGTCATGTTCTACAATAAGGACATCTTCGCCGAACTCGGTCTTGAGATCCCCGCCGACTGGGCGGCGTTCGAGGCCGTGGTCGCGGCGCTGAAAGAAGCCGGTTTCGATACGCCGATCGGCCTTGGTGGTGCAGACAAATGGCCGATTTCTCACTGGCAGTCCATGCTGTTCGGCCGCTTCGCCAGCCCAGACGGCGTCGACAATGTCATGTTCGGCGATGGGCAGTGGGATGAAGCGCCCTTCGTTGCCTCCATGCAGCGGCTGCAGGACATGGCCAATGACGGCTATTTCGGCCCGAGCCCGATTGCGCGCGGCTATCCCGAGGTCATGGATGCTTTTTGGCGCGGCGACATTCCCATGACATTCACAGGCCCATGGGTGATCGACGATGCGATTTCCAATCTGGGCGACGCGATCGCGAAATTCTCTGTTTTCCAGATGCCGCCGTTTGAAACGGATCAGACGATCTATCCGACCGAGGATATCGGCAGCGGCTGGTATATCGGTGCTTCGACCGAGCATGCCGACGTGGCGGCGGATATTCTGGACTTCTACTTCTTCAGGCCCGAATCGCGGATCATGCTCCTGGAGAGTGCTGGCAACGTCCCGGTCGGTCCGGTCGACGATCTCCTGGAACAGGCTGAGATTCCAACGCTCGCCGCCGAGATTCGAGCCCTTTCTGACCGTGATCGAGAGAACGGCACCGTCCACGCCTTCCTCGACACGGTCCAGCCCGCCAACTTGACCAATGTCACCTATGACGGTCTCCAAGCCCTCCTGATCGGCCAGATGTCGCCGGAGGACTTCACAGCGAGCCTGCAAGAAGCCTGGGCCAAGGCGAAGGCCGAGGACCTGATCCTGAAACCAGGTGGTGTCGCCAAGCCTTAACCGCCAGCTGTGCCGAGCATGGTCGTGCCTGCTGGTGGCTGCCGAAGGGGAGGGTGATCGTGGGCGCTCGCGAGCGATGGGCGACATGGGGACACGCGCTCTTGTTCCTCGGGCCGGCAGTCCTACTCTACGTGATCTTCGTCGTCGGGCCGACGATCGAGATCATTCGGGTCTCGTTCTTTCAATGGGATGGCATCTCGCCGGAGAAGGACTGGGTCGGCCTTAAGAACTATCAGGAACTCATGGCCGACAAGATCTTCTGGGAGGCGTTCAGAAACAACATCTACTGGACCCTGATCATCGTGGTGATCAATGTCCTTGGAGGGTTAGTTCTCGCGAGCCTCTTGGCCCAAAAGATCAGGGGCCGGACCTTTTTCCAGGTCACCTATTTCCTCCCGGTCATCCAGGCGCCGATCACGACAGCCGTGATCTGGCGCTGGATGTATCAGCCTGATGGCGCCGCCAACGCCACTCTGGCGGCACTCGGCCTCGACGTCCTGGCGAGACCTTGGCTCGGCGATTTCACCTGGGCGCTGCCGGCCCTTGCTGTCGCCCACGCCTGGTCGACCATTGGGCTCAGCGTCGTCATCTATGTCGCCGGACTTCAGGCGATCGATCCCCAGGTCTATGAGGCCGCCAAGATCGACGGCGCCAACACGCTTCAGTCGTTCTGGCATGTGACCATGCCGTCCCTCCGGCCGGTCACGGCTGTCGTCTTCATCCTGGTGGTGACCACCTGCTTCAAGGCGTTCGATCTGATCTGGGGCACGACCCAAGGCGGGCCGATCCGCGCCACCGAAATTCTCGGCACCTATATGTATAAACGTGGGATCCTCGAGAACAATTACGGCTATGGCTCGGCGATCGCGGTGGCCTTGCTGTTGGTGGTGAGCGCCGTCATGGCGATCTATCTCCTCTGGCAGCAGCGGCAGGAATCATAGCCATGATCATGTCGCGCGCCCTTCCGATCTACGCCGTTCTCACGGCGGTCTCGGTGCTCTTGCTGGCACCCCTGATCCTGACCCTGTTCACCGCGTTCAAGCCACCGGCGCAAATCGCCGAAGCCCCCTGGCTCCTGCCTGATCCACCCGTCCTCACCAACTTCGCCACCGCTTGGTCCGAGGGGCGGTTCGATCAGTATTTCCTGAACAGCGTCATCATCTCAACCATCGACGTCCTCATCATGGTGCCGCTCGCGTCGATGACGGCCTACGGCCTGGTGTTCCTGAACATCCCCGGCCGCCGGAGCCTGCTCCTGCTGTTCCTCGCAGGTTTGATCGTGCCACCGGTCGCCATCATCCTACCGCTCTACACCACGATTCGAAGCTTCGATCTGGTGAATACCCATCTGGGCGTCATCCTCGCCGATGTCGCGCTCGCCCTACCGCTCTTCGTGTTCCTGATGTACGCCTTTTTCGTGAAGCTGCCGAAGGAGTTGCATGACGCCGCCAAGATCGATGGCGCCGGCGAATTGCGCACCTTCTGGAGCGTGATGCTGCCGCTCGCCAAGCCAGCTGTGATCACCGTGGCGCTCCTGGAGTTTCTCTTTAGCTGGAACGATCTCTTGCTGCGGCTCGTCTTCCTGACCACCGACAGCCTGCGCACGCTTACAGTCGGGTTGCTCTTTTTCCAGGGCACAATGACCAGAAACGTCGCCGGCATCACCGCAGCCGCCGTGATTATGGCTATTCCCATCGTCATTCTGTTTCTGACGTTCCAGCGGCAATTCATGCAGGGCATGACTGCAGGGGCGGTCAAATGACGGCGTTCCGAGAGGGCCTGCCTAAGGTCGTCCTCTCGCCACATTTTCGCCGAGTCGAGGAGATCTTCAGCGAGGAAGATCTTCGACGTCTAAGGAGTTTCGCGAACGTCGTCTGGACGAAGGATGAGCCCATCCCAGCCGACGAACTCGCCAGGCATGCCGGCGATATGTGGGCGTTTGTCACGGCACGACCGAGCGTCGACAAAACCCTGCTGGAGGCAGCGCCGAACCTCAAGGCGATCGTCGAGGTCGCAGGCAGGTTTCCAGATGATGTCGACTATGATGCTTGCTTCACCCGCCAGGTCCGGGTGCTGAGCTGTGCGCCCGCCTTTGGCGCGCAAGTCGCCGAGATGACACTTGCCATGATGCTCGCGGCTGGGCGTGGCCTGGTGGCGGAACATGAGACCTTTCGGCGCGCCAAGGAGCACTGGCAGAATGATCGTGAGAGATGGGACTTTTCACTCTTTGGTCAGACGGTTGGTCTGGTCGGCGCAGGCTCGATCGCAAGAGCACTTCTTCCCTTGCTCCAGCCCTTTGACTGTCGGATCAAGGCCCATGATCCCTGGTTGCCGAAGAGCGTAATCGAGCAGATGGGATGCGAGCCTGCGTCTTTGCAAGAGGTGCTTCGCGAAAGCCGGATTGTCATCCTGCTTGCTGTTCCAACGACGGAGAACGAGGGGCTGATCGGAGCAGGTGAGTTGGAGACCATGCAGCCCGGCAGCCTTCTCCTGGTAATCAGCCGCTCACACCTCGTTGATTTCGATGCCTTGACGGATGCGCTTTACGCCAATCGCTTGCAGGCGGCAATCGATGTCTTTCCGGAAGAGCCCCTGCCTGCCGATCACCCGATCCGAAAGGCGCCGAACGTGATCCTGTCAGCTCACCGCGCCGCGTCAATCCGAAAGGAGAGGCGCGCGATCGGCAGGCTTGTGGTCGACGATCTCGAACTGATGGCGAACGGTCTTCCGCCGGTGCGCCTGCAAATCGCCCAGCCGGAGCTGGTACCGCTCTACACAGGCCGGTCGACGTAACCGGGTGCCCTGCACCGACGAGGGATAAGCGATGACGGCTACGGGTCCTGGTTAGGAACGAAAACATCCATGAGCGCACCAACCCAACGTCGGCGCGGTCTACCCGGACGGCATCCATGGCTGTATCGCAGCAGTCCTGAACCGACACGACGACATCGACGCGGCCAACGCAACCCTAGAGGATCCCGAGAATGGCTAGATCAAAGTGTCCGCCGCGCTGTTTCATCAGCGTATCATCGCTGCTTTCTAAATCGACTCATCAAACAGGCCAAAGTCCTCGTCATTCAGGCAGATGTCCGTCCAAAGGGCCTGACGACGAACGCTCGATGCGTTGCAGCTTCGGAAGACTCCCATGGCAATCAAGTTGTCGTTTGCGCCTGACGATCAATGCAACCTGACCACGTCGAGCCCACTCGCTGACTCAACAAGGAGGCTCATCCAGGTTCAGGCATCTTGCGAAAGCGATCATTCGCTCGAAGACTGACTAATGGAGGGCGTTCTTTTTTGAACAGTGTTGAAAGATCGAGATCGTTGAGCATCTGCTCAGCTACGCGGTAGCCGACCTCACGATAGGCTTCGAATTGCTCCTCATCGAAAAATTGATCCGCGGTGGTCTGATTGGGGAAGCTTGGATTTGCTCCTTTGTATCCCTTCGCAACAATATCCAGATCGCGGATCATTGAAGACTTCAGGTAGACGACGGTCGCCTCCCTTGGCCAGCCTTCGCATCCATTGTCTCCATAGTCGATGGTCGCGACAAAGTAACCTTTGTCAGCGTAGTCTGACGACTTCGGATATTCTTTGTCGTCGGGCCGCGCGATAAGCTGTGCCGGGTCGGACGAATGCCAGGCCGGCTCTTCTCGACTTTCATTCACCTGCATATCGAAACGGATGGTCGCGTTCATGTCTTGACCGAGACGCTGGATGGCCGATACGAAATCCGCATAGGACGTCTCGTTGTCCTGCCCGCCATCACAAAGAATGATCAGGCCGCATTGGCGACGGGCGAGCTCGTAGATTGCGAGATTCTCGAAATGACCTCCGTCGGAGAGTTCGAGATAGGCACTATCTTCCCGATAGCCTCTGCCCAAGAGCGCATAGACACCAGCGGGAAAGAACTGATTGAACGTGAAGCTTCGCTTCCAATTCCCGTTCAGGCGATAGCTACGGGGATTATGGACCCAATAACCTAGGCGAATGCCCAACAACCCCATCGCGATTGAGACGAAGTTGTTGCGGGTGACGCCCTTGCCACCAGCACCTGTACGCGGATTCGCAGCTGCTCCTGAGATCGCCATCGCTGTTGCCAGCGTCATGCCGTCCCTTATGAACCGTTTGGTGTCGACCCAACCCGTCGCATCGCTGCCGCAGGCCAAAGGCGTCAAAATGAAATTGTCGCCCCCACGAAGACGAAGACGCCGCTGCTTTGAGTTCGACAGCACCGCGTTGGCGTTGATGATATGGAAAGGAATACGGGGCTGGTTCTTATCCTTGCGCATGCCATGCATCACGGGCCAAAGGGACGACAGACGAAGGCCATCGGCATGGGTCGCAGGCTCCGTCACCCCTTTTTCGACGGCTTGCCAGTCAGGCATAAACGCCTCCATCAGGCGGTCGCGATAGTAACGGTGAAAGCCGATGTAATTGATGTTGGTGAAGATACCGAGAATGAAGGCCAGCATGACGGAAACCGCGATGATCGCACGCGTTGCTTCGTCACCTTCCACGAACAGTGCGGACCAACGATAGCCGAGCAGGAGGACACCATAGGCGAAGGCATAAGATGCAATCACGAAGATAAGAGGGACACGTTCACCGTCAGAGCCAGTAAGATTGCGAAGGCGAGAAATGAGGACGGAACCTGCCCCGATCGCCAGCGAGATGATGCCTTCAATGCCGCCTGATTCTTTAAGATAGGTGTAGATTAACGGAATGGTGCCCAACACCAGCAACAGGAAGGCGATCTTGAGCGACAGGCCGAAGTAGGTTTCGAACAGCCGGCGAGCACCATAGGTGATGGAAATGCCGTCCTCGCGCAAAAGCCGCCGGATATAATAGCCAGTCCAGAAATTCGCAAATCCAAGGATACCGATCCAAGCCACGAAGGCGGCAATATACGCAACCCGCGTCGGCGTCGCGAACCACTCAGGCCAGCCATTGATATCGCTTGCTTCAAACCTCACAAAAACGAAGTCGAGCAGGAGCAGAGACATCAAGATGTAAACGACACCTCTGAATTTGAGAGCTTGGACCAGCTTTCGCCAATCCTTTATCGGCTTGAGCCAAGCCTTAAAGCTATAGAGGCTCCGACTGCTATCGAGTGTGACAAAGATCCAGGCGACGGCAAGGGCGACACCGAAGAAAACAAACCAATACTCCTGGAGTACGGCATGGTCTTGCGGCTCAGGTGGGTCAGTCGCGAAGAGCGAGCTGCTGAGAGCCCAAACCTCGTTTGCGACAATATAGAGAATGGCAAGTCCGACGATCCCGACCAGCAAGCTTACCAGCCAGCGGCGAATCCCTGGCTTACTGGGTTTCTCCATACGATCATGTCCGCGGGGATCGACATGAGTCACCCAGGAAAGCAGCGAATAGTTGATGACGCCGAAGATAAAGACGATCAAAGAGGCGAAAGCCAAAAGGAGTGCCAATAGGAATGTCGGTGGTAGGATTCCGATCGTCGATATGCTGCCGTCGCCGCCGACGGCCTCCACGATCTGCGACAACGCACCCGGCAGGATCGACGACACCATATGCGGCAGACCGTTCATAAACGGCAGCGAGCCAATGAGGCGAAGCACCCAAAATGCGAACGCTGTCACAGGCAGCCAGACGAGGAGGTTCAGGAGCAGTGTGCGGATGGTGATCGCCACTCCCGACCAAACCGTGATGCCGTTGCCAGGTGTCAGATAATTCCCGTGTACACGCAGATATTCGAGAATGCGTTCGCCGCCATTTCGTCCGGGATTTTTTGGATCACGCGTGCTGAAGGGAAAGCTTTTTTTGGTGGTCCCGAAGTGCGGGGTGTTGGCGCCGGCGTTGCCACTAAGCCACCAGGAGAGCGCTGAGCCAATATAACCGCCACCGGAAACAGTCGATAGATAATCGACATGTTTAAGAATGCCGGCCTTGGCCAGACGCTGCATGACGCCGAGCGAAAACGTTGCCGAACGAATGCCGCCACCTGAGAGGGCAAGGCCGATCAAGTAGGGGGGATTGTCGGTATGGCTTTCGGGTCGAGACAAACGGTCGATAAGTGCTCGCACATGGTCAGATCTGGCATTGTCATTCTCTGAGGCCCGATCGATGGCGCGCAGTTCCGCTTCAATGAGCTTGCGATCGGACGTCCAGACAGTTTCTTCCGCCTGGCCGCTTTCTATCGACGACCCTTGGTCAGCGTGTTGCGTGGTCATGGCGTCGTCTCACAAGGTTTTTAGATATTCGATCAGCTGCCGTTTTTCTTCGTCTGGAAGGGAGGTGCCGTAATCATGACCGCCCTTGCCGTTGCCACGTTCTTCCGTATCGAAGCAGTATCCGCGCTCATCCTTTGGATCGCATTCGGGCGCTAAGAAACCGACATTCTTTAGGTCGAGTATGTCGATACCCTTGATAAAGCGCCTTGGCCGATCTTCCGGAGGGGTGAGCAGGTCCCAAAGCGTCGGCACGGAACCGTTGTGGAGATAGGGCGCCCTCAGCCAGAGGCCGTGGAGGGCAGGGGCGACATAACCTTTGGTCTTGACCATCGGCTCGCGCTCAATGCCGAGTCCGATGATTGCCGAGTTCATTGCGTCCGCATGCTGTTCGCTCCAGGCGTTGAAACGCGACGAGTCCGTGCCGATGACATTGATCGGCACGATGCCGCCGGAATGCTTCCCGTTCCAGCCGTGGCACTTGGCGCAGTAGTCTCGGAAAAGCTTTCTGCCCTTAGCTACAGCGTTCTGGTTGATTGCAATTTTTTTGGGATAACGTGGAGGCTGCCTAACTGACATGAGGTCGCGAATATCTTTCAGCCGCTGCACCGTCTCAGGCCCTGGCGGAGCCCCGATGGCCAGCGCATGATCGATCAGGGCGCCGTCGATGGAGCGCATTTCACCGCCCCAAAAAATAGCCCGGTCGCGACGCTGACCTAGGCTCCAGATGTCCGGAAAGTCCGTTTGTCCGGCGCTGTCATCCTTCTTGATGCCGATGACTTCCGCCTTGATTCGGTTGATCGGATCGCTACGGCCTGGTCCCCAGTTGGAGGGCTCGCCGTCATGGATCCAGGCAAAGCGCTTCGCCTGGGCTCTGAGCTTGGCCCGGGTCCGTGGGATGAGACGCCATTTGTAAATGACGCGATCAAGCCAACCCAGCCCTTCAATCGCCTCGAGAATCTCGTCGTCATGTTGGTTCGAATGGGCGACACGGTTGAGAAACTCAAGAAATGCCTGGATATCGACCGTATGCGCCGGCCCGCCGATGAAGAGGCGTGAGGCCTGCTCGTCAGGTAAACGGTAGCTGGTGACGTGGCAAAGAGCGCAATTTACGGTGACGCGTTCATAGCCCATACGGGATTTCGAAAAGCCAACGGGAAGGTCACGCCTTTTGCGACATGGCTTCTTCTCGTCGCAGTGATCGCCAGAGCAGGCATCTTTGTCGCATTCGAGCTCATAGCGAAAACCGAAAGCTTCGTAGCCATCGACACCGAATACTTTTGGCAAAACTGTGAAGATGCGGAAGGGAATACCGACCGCCACCTCGCCACCTAGCGTGCCATATTTAAACTGCTGAGCGGCACAATGGTCGGCGGTGTCGTTGATGGGATCACAAACTTTCTGTGGCTCGACACGAAAGAACTTTAAGTTGATGGAACATACCGCGACTATTACGATGGACAGAACGAGCAGCGGGCCTTGCCAGTCATGCAACTTGTTCGAGCCGCTTTCATTTGGCGAATTGTTGGTCGCCATCTTCTCGTCCGTCATGATCTGACCGCGGACCGATTGGACCCGCTCATGACCGGACCTGACAGACCAATTTCGGTATGACGGTTTCCTTTTCCGAGCCACTGAGAGTGACGCGTTTGGCGTATGAATCCGTCCATATCTGCATCTCACAAATCAAAGCGACTGAATCAGCGACAATGCGTTGTTTTCCAATGATAAGAGGGACCCGAAAAGCATACTGTGAACTGCCTCACATCCAGCCGATCGTGAGATGCTCGAGAAAAAGCTGACCACACGCCACGACCTGCGTCTTGAGGCAATTGCTGAGTCACGTCCCAAAAACTGAGGATATCATGGCTCTTTCGCGCTGCGTCGGATGCCACGGATTTCTATGCTGTCCCTCTTGAGTGCGATAACGGTGACTTTGTCGATCCCATATTCAGCATCGAGAGACATGCGGATTCAATCATGCCTTATGTTTAGGCAGTCGGCACTGACTTGCCCTATCGTTAAGATCGTTCCGAGTCGACCTCGAACGACAACGGAGGACTTCTGCCACGTCAGCGTTCAAATTCGGCGCTGATTGAGACAAGACAAATCGAAGCTGTGTCTAGCTCAGATCGTACAGGAAACGCTGGCGTCCCTCGGCATCGGGGGGCGTCACTTGACCATCCCGAGATCGCCGCTTAGGTCATCTCATCGCTTCAACACTGCGATAGAGCTGCTTTAAGCCCGCGATCGGATTCCGACGGTCGCTCAGCGGTTTTCTGGATCAAGACCTGCAATAACTGGCGGCCAACAAACATTGGAACGCGCATTTCAGTGAAGACGAGGCCAAGCGTCGAGCCCTTGTGACCGCTGTTTTCTGTCGGTCCTTTCCCGCCTAGGATGGATCCAGAAACCCGCTTTGGATCATTGCGCTGTAACGCGAGTCAACGCACCATCGATTGCTGCAACGATTTCGTCGATATCGGATTTCGTGCAAATGAGCGCTGGGCTCAGGCATAGCGTATTGTTGAGTCCCGCCAGCGAGCGGTTGGTGGCGCCAATGACGACGGCGGAATGGGTCATGCAATCAGCGACAACAGCTTGAGCGATGCTCTCATCGATCGGCTTTTTCGTTTCACGGTCTGTGACAAGTTCAGCGCCACAGAATAGGCCCTTGCCACGCACATCCCCGATGATCGCATGCCTTGATTTCAGTTCCTCAAGTTTTTCGATGAGATAGTCACCCATATCGGCGCAATTCTCGAGGAGATTCTCGTTCTCGAGGATCCGCATGTTCTCGAGTGCGGCAGCCGGGCCGCTGGCGCATCCGCCGAACGTTGAAATGTCCCGGAAGTAACTCATCGGATCGCTAGGATCGGCTTTGAACTCATTGAACACAGCTTCCGTCGTCACCGTACAGGAAATTGCCGCATAGCCTGAGGCAACGCCCTTGGCCATCGTCACGATATCGGGCTTGATGCCATAATGTTGGTAACCAAACCATTTGCCCGTGCGGCCCATGCCACAGACAACCTCGTCAATGATCAAGAGCACATCGTGTTTCTTGCAGATCTCCTGGACACGTTCCCAATACCCTCTGGGTGGCACGATCACACCACCACCCGCCGTAATCGGCTCAAGGATCAAACCTCCGACGGTGTCGGCACCTTCGCGCAGGATGACGTCTTCGATGGCGTCGGCCGCCCTAATGCCATAGTCGTCGACTTCGCCCCACTGTGAGCGGTATTCCAAGCAATGCGGCACCTCGATGAAGCCGGGCGTGAAGGGGCCATATTGATCTTTGCGTTGGTCTTGGCCGCAGGACGAGAGTGCCGTGATTGTGGTGCCGTGATAGTCACGGTTGCGATAGAGGATCTTGTGCTTTTTGCCGCCATATTTGTTGTGCGCAATCTGGCGGACAATTTTATAGGCCTTTTCATTGGCCTCGGAGCCTGAGTTCGAGAAATAGACACGGCTCATACCGGGCATCTTCTCGATTAGCCGTTCGGCAAATAGTGCCCCTGGCACATTGCCTGCCGTGTTGGCGAAGTAGTTGAGCTTGACGAGTTGGTCACGCACGGCATTGGCGATCGATTCACGACCATAACCGACGTTGACCGTCCAGACACCACCAGAGACAGCGTCGAGGTGCTCACGTCCTGCCGCATTCCAAACCCGCATTCCCTTGCCTTCGATAATGATCAGCGGGTCGACGCTTTCGAACTTTTTGTGCTGGGCAAGGTGATGCCAGACGTTGGCGCGATCGGCCTCGATAACATGCTCAATGTCATTCTGCCCTGGATCCAGCATAGTACGGTACTCTTTCTTGCGTTGGTGTTCCTGTCGCCGGTCACTGCCGAGTTCACAAACGAACCAAGACCCTCGGCAGACGTAATGGCTCTCTCACAGCTTTTGCTATCAGGCTGATCGAGCCGGTATTCCCAGTACAATGACATGCCGATAAGATTGCATCAATTGGATATTTTGCACACTTGGTTGCATAGATGTGAAACAATGAGGTGATGGCGAAACGACCACCCCATATCCAGCAGACCGATATCCGGTTGCTCCGTGTTTTCCAAACGATCGTGCAGTCGGGTGGCATCTCCGCTGCGGAAATGATCATGAATGTAGGCAGGTCCACAATCAGTCGTCAGCTCAGCGACCTCGAGCTACGCTTGGGCGTCAAGTTGTGTGATCGGGGACCAGGCGGGTTCGCGCTAACGGCCGAGGGTGCTCGCGTCTTCGAGGCGACGAACCGCCTATTGGCGTCCGTTGATAACTTCGCGGTTGAAGTTAACGAAGTTAATGACCGCCTTGTTGGACGCTTGTCGATTGCCCTCTTCGACATGACGTTGACAAACCCAAACGCTCAGGTCGCAACGGCATTCCGCACATTCGACGAGATTGCTCCGGACGTCAGTTTGAGGGTTCGGGTGCTGGGTACGAACGACACAGAAAGAGACCTGCTCAGCGGCGAAGTCCATATTGGCATTGTCCCCACATATCGGAAGTCGTCCAGCCTCGACTACCATTCTCTATACACAGAGCAAATGTATCTGTTTTGCGGTGCAACGCACCCCTGGTTTTCGCGCCAAGACAAAGATATCTCGCCTCGTGAAATTCTAGCAGGTCGCTATGCCGGCCTTGAGTTTTTTTCGCCGAACATGGCGGTTAGCCAGCAAGAGGGGCTGAATTGCCATGCGCAGGCCAATGACCAAGAGGCGCTCGCCATCCTAGTCCAGTCGGGACGTTATATCGGCTTCCTACCCGATCACTTTGCCCAATCTTTTGTGAGACAAGGATTGATCAGAAAACTCCGACCTGATCGCTATCGCTACGAGACCGAATTCTTCGCCGTCGTTAGGCGACATCCCAAACCCTCCCGGATCACCCAGGTCTTTCTTGAATGTCTCTTGGAGGCGCACGCATGAGACTTTCGAGCCGTCGGCAAACAGCGTCGCCCCCTGGACGTCAAATTGGTGCTTAGTGAGGCTCAATAGCGTCGAGAACATTGACTAAGCGCTCGACGGCTCGATTCACATCTTGCAGTTTATCCAGCCCGAATAGACCCAAGCGGAACGTTGAATAATCCTCCGGCTCATCGCATTGGAGAGGAACGCCAGCCGCCACTTGCATACCATGAGCGGCAAAGGCGCTACCATTTTGAATCGAGGGATCGTCCGTGTAACTCACGACGACACCAGGGGCTTCAAAGCCGCGGGCCGCAACACTGGCATAGCCCTTTTGTGCGAGTACCTCGCGCACACGTCTTCCTAAGGCTTCCTGCGCGGACCGAAGTTTCTCGAAACCATAGTCACGCGTTTCCAAAAGCGTGTCTCGAAACGCGGTCAACGAATCCGTCGGCATTGTTGAATGATAGGCGTGACCGCCCTTGAGGTAAGCTTGCATGATCTGATGCCACTTCGCGAGATCAATAGCGAAGCTCGTGCTGGTGGTCTCCGCAAGCCTGCCAATGGCAGCCTCACTCAACATGATGAGGCCGCTGGATGGCGACGAGCTCCAGCCCTTTTGAGGCGCGCTGATCAGGACATCAACGCCTCTAGCGCCCATATCGACCCACATCGCACCTGAAGCAATGCAATCCAGGACAAATAACCCACCACCTGCATGAACGGCCTCTGCAATGGCTTCGATATAATCGTCGGGCAGCATGATTCCCGAAGATGTTTCGACGTGCGGCGCGAAGACAATGTCAGGTTTTCGGTTGCTGATTTCAGCAACAACATCCTCGATTGCGGGAGGCGCAAACGGTGCCTGGTGATGCGTCCCGATTCGAGCCGCCTTCATCACGTGAGTAGTTTTGGCAATGTTGCCAGTCTCTATGATTTGTGACCAGCGATAGGAGAACCAGCCATTTCGAACAATCATAACGTTCTTGTCGGTAGCAAACTGGCGCGCGACAGCCTCCATGCCAACCGTTCCACCGCCGGGGACGACGACGGCGCCATCAGCATTATAGACATCCTTCAGTACGGCGTGGATATCGCGCATGACGTGCTGGAAGCGATTGGACATATGATTGAGCGAGCGATCTGTAAAGACGACGGAGTACTCAAGGAGTCCGTCGGGATCGACAGCAGACACAGGATCGATCATTGGCATTTCCTTTCTTATTCGTCGCCTGTTTCAGGCGGTATGAGTAGCAGGCCAAAAGACCGAGCTGCCACCGCTGCTCACGCGCGCAACGAGACCAGATTGACGTCGTTAGAGCACTTTACGATGCCGTTCCAGAGAGTTCTCCGCTAGACCCGGACACGTTCGGATTTCGGATCGTACAGCGGTCGGACCGACGCTACGGCCTTGACGCGCGTTCCGGCAATCTCGATCTCATAAGACGAGGAGAGCAACTGGTCGACACTCTCGCCTTTGCAAGGAACATAGCCCAGACCAATCGCGCCGCCCAGATGATGTCCGTAATTGCCAGACGTGAGATAGGATACGATCTCACCATCACGGACGATGGGTTCATGATGGAACAGCAAGGGTTCCGTGTCCTGCAGCAAGAATTGAACAAGGCGGGCGTTGAGGCCCTCGTCCTTTTTCTGCAGAACGGCATTACGGCCGATGAAATCTGCTTTGCCCGTTTTGACGGCGAAACCAAGCCCGGCTTCGAGAACGTGATCCTCGTCCGTGATGTCATGGCCAAAGTGTCGGAAGGCTTTTTCAATCCGGGCCGAATCCATCATATGCATGCCGCACAAGGTCAAGCCGATGTCATGTCCTGCGTCGCGGATCGTCTCGAAAGCATGGGCGGCCATCTCTGTTGGCACGTAGATTTCCCATCCAAGTTCACCCACATACGTTACGCGGTGCGCGCGTGCGAGCCCCATACCCAGTTCGATATGATGTGCGGTACCGAAGGGATGATTCTCATTGGACCAATCATGCGGCGAGACCTTTTTCAGGAGTTCGCGCGCGTTGGGTCCCATAATCGCAAGCACACCTTCCCCGGATGTGACATCGAGTACGACCACGTTGTAGCGCTCTTTGTGCCGGTTCATCCAGGACAACTCACGCTGCACCGTCGCAGCCGGTGTCACGACAACGTATGACGTCTCAGACAGGCGGGTCACGGTGACGTCTGCCTCGATACCGCCGCGGGCATTGAGAAATTGGGTGTAGACGATTTTGCCAGGCGCCACGGCGACGTCATTGCCGCAGATATAGTTGAGAAACGTTTCCGCGTCCGGACCTTCGACGCGAATCTTTCCGAACGAGGTCATGTCATACATGCCCACATTCGTTCTCACGGCCAGATGTTCATCCCGGCTGTTGTCAAACCAGTTCTGGCGCTTCCAGGAATAGCGGTACTCGCCTTTTTGATCCTCGCGTGCGAACCAATTCGCCCGTTCCCAGCCAGCAACTTCACCGAATACCGCGCCTTCGGCCTTCAGGTACTCATGGAAAGGCGAACGACGAACACCGCGCGCCGTTGCCATCTGCCGGTAGGGAAAGTGGTCGGCATAGAGGAGACCCAAGGTCTCTTTGGAGCGCTCGAAAAGGTATGTCTTATTGCCTTGGAAGGGCTGCATGCGACGAATGTCGACGTCCGATACATCGAAAGGCGGATGACCGTTCTCCATCCAGTAGGCTAGGGCCATGCCGGCACCACCGGATGATTGGATACCGATGGAGTTGAAGCCAGCACAGACAAAAAAGTTTCGCAGATTGGGTGCCTCGCCCAGGTGATAGGCATCATCCGGCGTAAAGCTCTCCGGCCCGTTGAAGAACGTGTGAATGCCTGTTTCTGCCAGGATTGGAAAGCGGTTGACGGCCTTCTCCAAAATCGGCTCGAAATGCTCGAAGTCCTCCGGCAGTTGGTCGAAGCAAAAGTCATCCGGGATGCCGTCCATCCCCCATGGCTTGGCAATCGGCTCGAAGGCGCCGAGCAGAAGCTTACCCGCATCCTCCTTGTAGTAGGCGCATTCGTCGGGCACGCGCAGGACCGGTAACTGCTTTAAGCCCGGGATGGCTTCGGTAACGATGTAGAAATGTTCGCATGCGTGTAACGGTACAACGACATTAGCCAGCCGCCCGATATGATGTCCCCACATACCGCCACAATTGACCACGTAATCGGCTGCAATCGATCCCTGATCGTTGTTGCCCGTCCAGGAAACGCCGGTCACTCGGCCATTGGCCTGCTGAATATCCGTAACGCGCACACCTTCGACAATCGTTGCACCATTGAGACGGGCACCTTTCGCAAGTGCCTGGGCAATGTTGCCGGGATCACCCTGTCCATCCTTCGGCAAGTAGACCGCGCCGGTTACATCCTCGGCATTCAGGTAAGGATACCGATCTTTGGCTTCGTCGGCTGTAATTTCCTCGACTTCGACACCAAAGGCTCGAGCCATCGATGCTTGCCGGTAGATTTCTTCCTTCCGTTCATCCGTCAGCGCTACCGTGATCGACCCGCAGCGCCTAAAGCCGGTAGCGACACCAGTTTCGGCTTCCAGATTGCCGTAGAGCTCCTGGCTGTATTTGGCCAGCTTGGTCATATTCTTGGAGGCACGCAGTTGCGCAATCAGGCCAGCAGCGTGCCAAGTCGTCCCGCTGGTCAATTGGTTGGCCTCGAGAAGCACAACGTCTGTCCAGCCCTGCTTGGCTAAATGATAGGCAATCGAACATCCGGCAATACCACCACCAATGATGACGGCCCGGGCGTGTGAAGGTGGTCGCTGGGTCATGCTCTTAGTCTCACGTTCTCAGGATCCCAAAGCGGTTGGTCTTTTTGCACCATCGCTTTGCAGCGTTTACCAAAAATCTCAATTTCAAGCTCTGTTCCGGGTTCCGAAAGATCGGCGCGAACCACGCCCAACGCGATCGACGCATTGACACGATAGCCATAGCCACTGGATGTGATCTCGCCGACAACGTCATTGCCATGCCAGACCGTTGACATGTAGGGCGCGTCATGACCGTTGGACTCGATAATGAAAGTCGCAAATCGCTTGGCGGGTCCGCGTTGCTTTTCGCGTAAGAGAGCCCCCTTGCCGACGAAGTCAGCCTTGTCCCATTTGATGAACCGCTCGAGACCGCCTTCCAACATTGAGTAGTCAGTCGACAGATCTTGCTTCCAGGCGCGGTATCCTTTTTCAAGTCGGAGAGCGTTCATTGCATACATGCCATAAGGCTTTACGCCACGCTCAAGCAAGGCTTCGTAAATGCCGGGTATCTCGGCGTTCTTTGCATGGATCTCCCAACCCAGCTCGCCTGCAAAGGATACACGAACGAGCCGCGCTGGCCGACCGACAAGCTGTGCCTCCTGATGGGTCAACCAAGGCAAGGAAAGGTCAGCGTCCGTGAGGCCTGACAAAACGTCACGTGATCGCGGTCCGGTGACAACGAGCGTGCTGTATTCTGTCGTCAAATCGGTCAGTGACAGGCCGTCGGGAAGTGATTTCGCCAGAAGCTCATAATCATGCCATTGCGCTGCCGCGGCGGTAATGAGGACAAACGCATCATCCGCCAGCCGCGTTACCGACATCTCGGTGACAATGCGTCCTTGATCATCGGCAAAGTAGCCAAGGCCTACACGCCCGACTTTTGGCAGCGCGCCCGTAATCTGGGAGCGTAACCAGGTGGCAGCGCCATCGCCCGTCAGCTGAAAGCGCGAGAAACCGCAGAGATCAAGAACACCAACATGATCGCGCACGGCTTCGCATTCTTCGCGCACGCGCTGTTCCCACGGCCCATCGCGTTCCCACGTCTGGGCTCGCTCCGATGAAATGTCATCGCCACCTGCCGCAAACCAGTTTACGCGTTCCCAGCCGTTGACGGCACCGAACTGGGCGCCAAGTTTCGCTAGCGTATCGTGGATGGGGGAGTGCTTTTTGTCACGACCGGCCGGCCATTCGAAGTGGGGGAAGTGCATGGCGTACTCATGGCCATATGTCTCCATGGCCTTTTGGTAGCAGTAGTCGTGATCGGTGTAGTCAGTGTAGCGCCGCGGATCGACGGCCCACATGTCCCACTCCGTCGTGCCTTCGACAATCCACTCTGCAAGGACTTTGCCGGCACCGCCGGCTTGGACAATACCGAATGAGAAACTGTGGGCTTCAAACGCGTTGCGCACGCCTGGCATTGGGCCAATTAACGGCAAACCATCCGGCGCGTAAGGAATCGGACCGTTGATGACCCGACCGACACCTTGCGAGCCAAGCAACGGTACGCGGGCCATGGCGTCCTCGATGTAAAACTCTAGACGATCTAGATCGTCTGGAAAAAGCTGGAAAGAAAAGTCATCCGGCATGGGATCGTCGGGCGTCACCCAGTGCGCCCTGCAGTGGCGTTCATAGGGCCCGAGGTTCAGGCCGTGCTTGTCCTGACGCAAATAGTAGGAAGTATCGACGTCGCGGACCATCGGCAGTTTGCGGCCGTTTTCCTTGGTCCACTGCTCGATCTCCGGAATCTCCTCGGTTAAGAAGTACTGGTGGCTCATGACCACCATGGGTACCGTCCGGCCGCCATAGGGCTTGAACCATTCGCCCACCTTCTGCGCATAATAGCCGGCAGCGTTGACGACATATTCGCAACGGATGTTTCCTTTGTCCGTCTGGATGATCCACTCGTCGCCTTCACGCGAGATGCCGGTCGCCGGTGTAAAGCGCAGGATCTTCTGGCCAAGATCACGGGCACCTTTGGCCATCGCTTGTGTCAGTTGCGCAGGATCGATGTCACCGTCCAGCGGGTCCCAGAGCCCCCCGGCCAGATCGTGAAGTTCCATGAATGGGAAGTGCTGCTGCAAATCGTTAGGCGTGCAAATGTCCATCTGCAGCCCCTGGTAGCGGCCCATTCCTGCGACGCGCTCGAACTCCTGCATGCGCTCCTTCGTGTGGGCAAGCCGCAAAGCGCCTGTAACGTGATAGTTCATGGGATAGTCGACATCGTCGGCGAGATTTCGATACATCTCCAGCGAATAGCGCTGCATGTTCATGACCGCCCAGGAGCTGCTGAAGTTCGGGCAGTTACCAGCGGCATGCCAGGTTGAGCCTGACGTCAGCTCGTTCTTCTCCAAGAGCACGCAATCGGTCCAACCAGCTTTCGCGAGGTGATAGAGCCCTGAGACGCCTACAGCTCCGCCGCCAATGATGACGACACGAGCAGTCGAGGGGAGGTCTTTCATGACGGTTCTTCCTCTTGATCTTAGTAGGTTGGTGGGGCGATGACCCAGATGACAATGGCGGGCTGGTTTCCTGGATTGCGCCAACAGTAGGGCTCACCAGCAAATCTGAATGAATCGCCGGCTTCCAGGACATGCCACTTGCCGCCGATGGCGATCTCCAGCGTGCCGGATACGACGAAACCAGCTTCTTCGGTGTTGCGCAGGATCGGTTTCTCAAGCGCCGAATTGGCCGCGAATTCGCTTCTCAGAATTTCGAAGGAACCACTAAGATCGGGCGACAAGAGTTCTTCAATCAAGCCGCCTTCAGCGTTGCCGAGACGACGCCGTGCATGAGCGCGGACAACATAGCGCGTTTCCTGCGGATCGCCGCGATTTTTGCCGAACAGGAAGCTGAGGGGCACATCGAACGCCTCAGCGATTTTGCGCAGGTCATTGATCGAGGGCTCGGATAATCCGCGTTCGATCTGGCTGACAAATCCTACAGAACGGCCAAGATGGCTTGCCAGCTCGGTTAACGTTATGGAACGCCTCTTACGCAGTGCGCGAATATCGGCGCCAACAGCCCACTCACCGTCGTCGACAGGATCAGCCTTCTGGCGCGTTTTCTTAGGACCAGCAATACCCATGACAAACCGAGAAATGAACAGCGAGGAATTTCATGAAGCATCATACTCGTGAAAAAATCAATAAAAATTTCACCACTTGTATCTGCCACAGCAACCAATTTTGTTGAATTGCCGGGTTATGATGATTGCCTCAAAGGGTTGGGCATGTAGCCTACGAAGCCTAAGATCTTCCAGACACCCTCAACGCGTTGGCAGAAATAGAGTGTCTGCCAGCGAAGGTGCTGGTCGCCACCTTGCTTGGCGATGACTCCATTGAATTTCTTGTGCAGAACAGCACGGTCACCATCGACATCGATGTCGCGCAAGTTGGTGATGCGGAAGAGTGCAGGGCGAAGCGGCTCGTCGAAACTTACGGCTGCCGTCTCTTTTGCCTGACGCAGCCATTCGTCCCGATAAACCTCAAGTCTCGGGAACTGCAGTCGCCAGGCATCGGCATCATCGAGCAAATGGGCATGCATTCCGAAGAAATTCTCGGCAATGAAGTCGTTTTCGACCATCGACCAGTCCTGAGCGAGAAAGGCGTCAATGTCACGGCGCACGAGCATTTCCCAAAGTGCATGTCGATCAGCATCGCTAACGGGGAATGGGTTTTTATCGAACTGCACGTTATCGGCTCCTTGTGTTTCCATGCTCAGCTGCCGGCTATCTGATCGAGAAAGGGCAGATTACCGGCGCTGATACCAGCGTCCACTGGAATGGAGGCGCCGGTGATGCCGCTAGCGAACGGCGAGGCGAGAAAGGCAGCAGTATGAGCAACCTCCACTGGCTCCACCAGCCGGCCCAGCGGGTAGAGACGGCCGACGGCCTCAACAATTGATGGTTTCTCCGCAAGCCGATGCTTCCAAGCGGGCGTGTTGATAGACCCTGGTACGATGGCGTTTGCGCGGATGCCATGCTTTCCTTCCTCTGTCGCAATTGCGCGCATCCAGGCTTGGAGTGCCGCCTTGGCCGCCGCGTAGGCGGGATTGCCGAAGTGAACGGCGGCATTGACCGAGGAAATAAAAACAAAAGCAGCGCCTTTGGACCGACTGCGCATGGCTGGGACAAACGCTTTCGAAAAGCGCGCAGCACGTTCGAAATTCACCGCCATTTCCCTATCCAGCGCGGCCACGGTCACATCGTCCAGGGTCTCAGCATGTGTATAGCCAGCATTTGATATCACTGCGCAGGGTGCACCGCGATGCAAGATGTGCAACGTCGTGTCATCGAGTGCCTGCTCATCCATAAGGTCAAAGCGATACATCTCTGCAACATGGCCCTCAGAGATGTCAGCACCAGGTAGGTCGCAGGCAACGACAGCGGCACCAAAGTTGGAAAAGACCTCGACCAATGCTTGGCCAACGCCTCCTCCGGCACCGGTAATCACGACGCGTTCCCCTTCGAAGTCGATCATGACACCCCCTCATCAGTCCCAAAGCGTCGGCAGCTCATTGATCCACCTGGTGTGCAGGCACCTTACGGGGATCATGTTCCGGTAATTCGAAGACAGATACTCGTTGAGTATTGGCCGCTTCCGATAATATGAGGACGCAGCTTGTCGGCGACCACTCGTCAGAAGTGCACCATCAGCTATCAGGACGCGTGCTCAGGCTCAGAACGGAAACCTCCGCGGAGAAACAACTGTGCTCTAACTATTCTGTGGCATAGTAAGGCGGAAGAAGCTGGTGCCATCGGCAGCGAACTCGACGGTAAGATCACCCTGCATAGCGCGCATGATTGCCCGGCTGATTGGAAGACCGAGCCCGGCACCCTGACTCCGGTCAGAACGGTTGCCACGAGCAAATTTGTCAAAAACCATCGTTGCATCGTCGCGAGTTACACCACCGCCATTGTCGATGACGTCGATATGCACTGCATGATGCCGCAACCCTGTGCGCACCTCGATTTCCGGCTTGCCGGAGTCATTGTACTTCACCGCGTTGGACAGAACATTAATGAGAACCTGACGAAGCCGATCTTCATTCGCGCGGATTGAAAGTTCATCAGGGGCAGGGGAGGTTTTCACCATGACGCCTGCGCTCTTGGTGAGCCCGGAAATCGTGTCCAGCGCTGCAGCGACCGCGCTATTCACGTCGATCGGCTCGACACTGAGTTCAGTGGTGCCAGACTCCAGTCGGTTAATATCCAGGAGTTCGTCGAGAAGGCGGGTCAGACGAATGCATTCCTCGTGAATGATCGAGACAAAGCGTTGTCGTTCGTCACCGGTAAGTTCGGCGTCGTCGACCAGAATTTCCGAAAACGATCTAATCGACGTCATCGGTGTTCTGAGTTCGTGGCTGACTTGGCTTAGAAACGCATCCTTTTGCGCATCCAAAGCTCGGAGACGCTCGTTTGCCTGGCGAAGTTGCTTTGCCGCACGCTCCAGCTCGTTTGATTTTTGCGCGAGCTGCCTGGATGTTTCGATTAGTTCCTGAGTCTCATCAGCGATATCAATCAGCTCCGTAATGCCAACAGTCTGGCGCCCGGCGATACTGGTCACCATGGCATGCGCCGAAACCGCGCCTATCGAGCCCGCAAGTTCGCGTTCCAGCCTGGCAATGACCACGTCGGTCGCATGCGGCAGTCCTTTGGCTGTGCCTTGAGCCCTTGCCATCTCGTCGAAAAGGCGTCGTGCTGGTTCCGTTCCGAGAATTCGTTGCGCAAGCACAAAGAGATCTTCCGAGTTCGCGGAGCTTGAAGAAAAGCCGGATAGCGCGCCGCCGGCTGATCGGTCGACATCGACGTCAACAAACAATGCCCCTTGAAGTCGTTCGAGCTCACCAGGCTGAGTGAGACTAGAAACCATAACAAAGGTGAGGGTATTGGCCCCGATGCTCCAGACGACGGCATGTACGAGAGGATCGAACTCCTGAAGCCCGAAAAGCGATTGTGGGCGGAGAACCTCTAAGCCCCAAGGCCCAACACTCAAAGCATTGGCACTGAGAATCAGATCACCGCCGAAGCTTGGCAAGAACAAGGTGTAAGCCCAAAGCGCGAAACCGACTACGAGTCCACTTAGGGCCCCTGCACGTGTGGCACCGCGCCAAAAAATGCCGCCGAGCAAGCTCGGCAAGAACTGCGCCACACCGACAAAGGCGATCAGTCCGATCGCGGCGAGTGCATCGGATCCACCGCTGGCGTAAAAATAGAGGAACCCGAGACCGAGAACGACGCCGATGCTGATGCGGCGAGATGTGAGGACGATGCTTCGAACGTCCCCACTGACAGCATTGCTGGCGGCCAGCAGTCTCAGTGCTACCGGCATAACGATATGGTTGGACACCATCGTTGAGACCGCAATCGCAGCAACGATGACCATGGAGGTCGCGGAGGAAAAGCCCCCGAGAAAGGCGAGCAGTGCGAGTTCATGGCGCTGTGCCGTCAGGGGAAGAGTCAGGACGTAGAGATCGGGATTGGCGCCTTGGGGCAGGACTTGTTGCCCAACGAGGGCAATCGGCATAATGAAGGCCGTCATCCCCAGCAGATAGAGTGGAAACAGCCATGAAGCCGTCGCTAATTGGCGTTCCTCGATATTCTCGACCACAGTGACCTGAAACTGCCTTGGAAGGCAGATGATGGCTGTTGCTGACAGGAATGTCAGCACAGCCCAGCGCGCGCCAAAAATGTCGCCAGCCCCTCGGATGTCTTCATCAGAGACATTGGCGAAGACATCACTAAAGCCGTTAGCGAGCCCATAGGTGGCAAAAACGCCAACAGCGATGAGAGCGAAGAGTTTGACGATGGCCTCGAGGGCAATTGCGGCAACGACGCCGTGATGGCGTTCGTTGGCGTCAAGATTTCGAGTGCCGAACAAGATCGTAAACAACGCCATGCCGGCGGCAATCCAAAAGGCGGTCGTCACTTCGTCGACACCGCCCGCGATGACCTGATAGCTCCGCGTCACTGACTGCAGTTGAAGGGCGATATAAGGCGTTGTTGCAATCACCGCGATGATAGTCACTAGCACGGCCAGGCTTGTGCTCTTGCCGTAGCGGGACGAGATCAGATCTGCGATCGAGGTAATTCTGTGTACCCGACCAATACGGACTAGTTTTCGAAGTAGCCACCACCAACCAACAAACACGAGCGTCGGTCCGAGATAGATGGTGATGAACTCAAGTCCATTGCGCGCCGCCGACCCGACGGCACCATAAAATGTCCAAGACGTGCAATAGACCGAAATTGATAGCGTGTAGACGACGGGAGAGTGGAGAAGTTGGATGGGTGCCCGGCGCGCCCGACGGTCGACAACAAACGCAACCAAAAACAAGAGCGCGACATAGCCGAGACAGACTGCAAGGAGTATGTTGAGGGAAAGCATTAGCTGTCTGGATTAGGGAGCGCCGTCGATGACGGGGTTTCCTCCGTGTCGAGAAGCGGTCTTGCAAGAATTGCAGCACCAACAATCAATCCAATCCAAACAACGAAGACATAAAGGAAGGGGGCAGGGATGCCTCCAATGCTCCCATCGACGAGGGAGGCGCCGACGACCGGCGGCATCAAAAGCACCGTGCCAACGAGCGCCAGCGCGATCGATCGATCACGCACCTTACGTCGCAACAGCTGGAGCTCGGCGCGATCCATTAAGGATGCTCCTTTTGTCTAAGCATCAGAGCCTTCGTTGATGAGTTGTTTGACTGCCGCAATGATTTCAGAGTTGGCGAATGGCTTTTTGATAAAGAGGTCAGCACCGCATGCCAGCGCGGTCTCGCGATCCTCGCGCTGTCCTTTAGCGGTTAACATCACAACCGGAAGTTTCTCAGTCCGTCGATCTGCTCGTAGTTGGCGAAGGACTTCATAGCCATCCAGCTCCGGCAACATGACGTCGAGAAAGAGGACGTCGGGTTGATCATCAAGCGCTGCGTTCAGCGCCTTTCGTCCATTGGTTTCCACCGTCACTGCAAAACCTGCCCGCTCCAAAAGGAAGGTCAGTGACTCCACAATGTTCGGCTCGTCTTCGGCCAGGAGCACCCGTTTGGTCATGACACTCGAATTCCTCTCCCTGACGCCCACTTGTGCATGGCTTCGGTCTCTCTATTAGACCTTACAAAGCACGCTGCTGCAATCTTGGGCATCTTGCTTATAGCTTGACCATCGACTAGGCCGCCAGCGGGTCTTCCACCCGATGTCGGCATGTCCGGCGGGTACAGAGACGGCAAGCAGGGCCGACTTCCTCTACCGGTGCCGATACATCTGGTGCGTAGACGGTGTGCCGTGCCTCCCCTTCCTTCATCGCTATCATGTCCGTAATGTAGTGGCGAGGCTTTCCGAACCCAGTCGCTCCCTGGTGCCTTGCTCGGGCAACGAAGACGAAGCGAGCGCCTGAAGGGAACAGGGCGCGTTGCCGGATCGCAGCCTCTGGCGATTGCTGTGCACGATAGAGCACCCAAAGAGGGCAGGCGGCTGCGTAGCGCGGCAGGGCCAATCCCTCCAATCCGAGCTTTTCAATAATGGTTCCCGCAGCGTTCGCGCAAAAGTAACCAAAACGCGGCACATCCTTGCCCTCTGGCAGAGCAGTCAAACGATGACAGACTGCCTCAACTTCGACCGAGAACGCTTCTGCTAAGGCCTCAATGTCGTAGCGAAGTACCGCCGCACGCTCGGCAAACGCTGTCATCGGCATCAGAATTGCGCCGATGGCATATTCGAACAGTGCTTGATGGGCACGACGGCGTGCCGCAGCTGTCTTGATTTGAGGCTGATTGGCAATCAAGTCGTCGATCAGGTCGCTGATATGTTCCTCAACGAGGCTCCGGGCCTTGAGGCGACGGGAGATCGGCCGCGCATCGCTGGGCGCATAGGGAAGAGCGTCTGCGACGGCCTCGATTTCGCCGAAGTGGTTGTCACGAGCCTCGAACAGCGCTTCCACTTCGTCGAGCGGCGTCAGAACGCGGTCCGCATCTTCCGCTTTATCCAAATAGCTCGCAAGGGCTTCAGCAACTTCTGATAAGGCGAGGCTTTCATCGTGAATCATGCGGTCGAAGCGACCACGACGTTCAGCGGAAAGAGTGGGATATTCGGTCAAGATATCGGCAGCCGAGCGTATCGCAGCAATACGCGAGAGCATCCGGTGCACCGTCTCGCTCAAAAACGGATCATTGGACAGACGGTCAGACAAGGTTTGCGCATGGGCCACCGCTTCGCGTTCGGAGCGTACCAAAGCGGCCAAGCCTTTCGCCCAACCGGGAAAGCGGGCGATCAACTCGCTCGTCCGACCGGTCTCAATGCCGAGTGTCCGAAGGGATGGAAGGTGGGCGATTTCCGTCAAGACCTCCAAGAGACGACGCTCTGAAGAACCTGCCAAATCATCGGGCGAAATCTTCAGCGCGTCAGCGATCTTGTTCAAGCGGCCGCCGGCGATCCGACGTTTGTTCCACTCGATGAGATTGAGGTAGGATGCGGAAATGCCGACGACCTTCGCCAGATCAGCCTGTGTCATGCCCATCTCGCGCCGGCGTTGTCGTATCCGGGTTCCGACGATGGTGTCCGGCAACGCAGAGTCTCCTTGTCGCTCCCTAGGTTCGCTAAAAGATTTTGTAAATAATTTACAAATTTGTTTTTATTGATGCAAATCTTATGACAAATAATTTCAATAAAGTCAATTACTTATTGACTGATTAACAGGATAAGCTCATCGTCAGCTCAGGACGAGTTCGTCCGGAGCTTTAAGGGTTATGGCGCTAAAGACGCCTGCCTTTGGCTTGGATCGCTGAGATCTAGCGAAGAACGCTTGAAAAGGAGAGGCTTAGTAATGAGCAAATTGGATATCACCCGCCGCACTGTCCTTAAGGGAACAGCGTTGGGCGGTGCAGCTCTTGCAGCACCGATGATCTTTACCAAGAAATCGTGGGCTTACACCAACGAGCCAACGGGCGGCTCCGTGATCCTCGGCTTTAATGTCCCGCAGACCGGGGCTTATGCCGACGAGGGCGCCGATGAGCTGCGCGCTTATGAGCTGGCCGTTGAGCACATCAATGGTGAAGGTGACGGCGGTATGCTCAACACCTTCTCCTCGAAGGAGCTTAAAGGCGACGGTATTAACGGAAAGAAGGTCGAGTTCGTAACGGGCGACACCCAGACGAAGTCCGATGCTGCGCGTGCCAGCGCCAAGCGTATGATTGAAAAAGACGGCGCAGTGATGATCACCGGCGGGTCGTCATCCGGTGTTGCGGTCGCTGTTCAGGGTCTTTGCCAAGAAGTCGGCGTCATTTTCATGGCCGGCCTTACGCACTCGAACGATACCACTGGCAAAGACAAGCGCGCCAATGGTTTCCGGCACTTCTTCAACACCGAGATGTCGGGTGCTGCTCTTGCCCCCGTGCTGAAGAATGCATTTGGTGAAGATCGTGTCGCGTACCATCTGACGGCCGATTACAACTGGGGTTGGTCGCAGGAAGGCTCGATCAAGAAGTATACCGAGGAGCTTGGATGGCAGACCGAAGCGGCCGTCCGCACACCGCTCGGCGCTGGTGACTTCTCGCAATACATCACGCCCGTGCTCAACTCGGATGCCGATGTTCTCGTGTTGAACCACTATGGCCGCGATATGGTCAACTCGCTGACCCAAGCGGTCCAGTTCGGCCTTCGTGACAAACAGGCCAACGGCAAAGACTTTGCTGTCGTTGTTCCGCTCTACAGTCGTCTGATGGCTCAGGGTGCTGGCGAGAACGTTAAAGGCATCTTCGGGTCGACCAACTGGCACTGGTCATTGCAAGACGAGGGCTCCAAGGCGTTCGTCAAGTCGTTTGGCCAGAAATATGGCTTCCCACCAAGCCAGGCTGCGCACACCTGCTACTGCCAGGCTCTTCTTTATGCCGATGCCTGTCAGCGTGCCGGAACGTTCCGTCCGTCTGAGGTCGGCGCAGCGCTTGAAGGCTTCACCTTCGATGGACTTGGCAACGGTCCAACCGAGTACCGTGCCGAGGATCACCAGTGCTTCAAGGATGTGCTGGTTGTGAAGGGTAAGGAAAACCCTGACTCGAAGTTCGACGTCCTTGAGGTAGTCGAAGTGACGCCACGTTCCCAGGTCGAGTACCCCGCTGACTTGCTTGGCGGCGAACTTGGTCCGTACAACGACGGCGCCTAATCAACCTCCCTGCAAATACGGCTGCTCCCGGTTTCGGCCGGGGGTAGCCGGCTTCTCACGATAGGTCCGGCACGATGGACGCAATTCTGCTGCAGATCTTAAATGGTCTGGACAAGGGCGGCGCTTACGCGCTGATCGCCCTCGGCCTCACCATTATTTTCGGCACGCTTGGTGTCGTCAATTTTGCCCACGGCGCGCTGTTTATGCTGGGCGCCTTCTGCGCTGTCACGATCAAGACGCTGCTGAGTGCGGAAAAAGTGACCTTAGATGAGGAAAACCTGACGGCATGGGGATCACCGAGCGAGATTCGAGAGCCTTATGTCGAAGCGTGGTTTGGCGACTTTGGCGCGACACTGGTCGATTTTTCCGTGCCTGTCTCCATTCTCGCCGCTATCCCGGTAATGCTGATTATCGGCATCGCGATGGAACGCGGCCTTATCCGCTTCTTCTATAAGCGTCCACATGCCGAACAAATTTTGGTGACGTTTGGGCTGGCTATTGTTCTGCAGGAAATCATCAAAAGCTTCTATGGGGCCAACCCGATACCGCAACCAGCGCCCGATGTAGCGCGCGGCATGATCGACTTTGGCGCCGCCATTGGTTTGAATGCCGGCAATGTTGTCTATCCCGCATGGCGCCTGATCTACTTTCTGTTCTCACTAATCGTCATCGGCGGTGTCTTCGCCTTTCTCCAGTTCACCACCTTCGGCATGGTGGTGCGTGCCGGTATGGCCGATCGCGAGACTGTCGGCTTACTTGGGATCGACATTGACCGACGCTTCACCATCGTGTTCGGACTGGCTGCCGTTGTCGCCGGTCTAGCCGGCGTCATGTACACGCCAATCCTTAGCCCCGACTACCACATGGGCATGGACTTTCTGGTATTGAGCTTTGTCGTCGTCGTGGTCGGCGGCATGGGCTCGCTCGGCGGTGCCGTCGCTGCCGGGTTCTTGCTCGGTATCTTGCAGAGCTTTGCCTCCATGAATGAGGTTAAGAACATCTTCCCGGGCATCGACCAGATCATCATCTACTTGATTGCCGTCGTCATTCTTCTCGTTCGCCCCCGCGGCCTGATGGGTCGCAAGGGCGTCATGGAGTAGTGAGCCATGAGCCTATTCGCCATGAACCGCAATGACCTGATCCTGTTCGCCTGCTTTACTGCGGTCGTGCTCGCCGGTCCGATCATCTTTGCTCCGATCGGCGCTGGCTATCCCGATTTGCTGCAGAAGTTTGCGATCTTTGGGATCTTCGCGCTCGGCTTCAACATTCTCTTTGGATTGACCGGTTATTTGTCGTTTGGTCATGCCGCTTTTCTCGGCGTGGGCTCCTACACGGCCGTCTGGACGTTCAAGCTTTTGAGTATGAACCCCGTGCCAGCAATCATCCTGGCGACTTTGGCTGGCGGGTTGTTCGCCACCATCATCGGGTTCATTTCGTTGCGACGAACCGGCATTTACTTCTCGATCTTGACCCTGGCCTTCGCTCAGATGAGCTACAATCTGGCTTACTCAGTGCTGACGCCTATCACCAACGGTGAGACTGGACTTCAGCTCGCCCAGTCAGACCCACGGGTTCTCGATACGATGTTCGGTCGTGACTATGGCGCCGTGCTGCCTTCTTCGGACCTGTTCGGCATCACCATGACTGGGTATCCTGGCTTCTATTTCTGCGCAGTGGTCCTGATCCTCTGCTTTCTGATCACACTTCGGATCTTCCGCTCCCCCTTCGGCATGATGCTGCGCGCGGTAAAATCCAACCAGAACCGCATGAACTACACAGGCCTCAACACGCGTCCTTACGCTATGGCGGCGTTCGTCATTTCAGGCATGTTTGCGGGCCTAGCAGGCGGTTTGATGGCGGTTACAGATCCGCTTGCCGGCGCTGAACGGATGCAGTGGACCGCGTCTGGTGAAGTTGTGTTGATGACCATCCTTGGTGGCGCGGGCACCTTGCTTGGCCCTGTTATCGGAGCCGGTGTCATCAAGTACTTCGAGAACATCTTCTCAGCATTCAACGAGGGAATCCTCACGAGGTTCTTCGACTTTTTACCGGAGACGCTCCAGCATGCGGCCGTTTCTCTGTCCTCGCTGTTCGTCGGTGAGGGATGGCATCTTACGCTCGGCGCCCTCTTTATGCTGATCGTTATCTTCCTACCCGGTGGGCTGATGGAAGGCTTCAACAGATTGCGAAACTGGTTCGTCGGCCGGTTCGGTGGCGGCAGCGGCGGCTCAGCCGAACCTGCAACTGCCTAAGGGGGGAATGCCATGACCATCCTTTCAGTTCAGAACGTCAATAAGAATTTTGGCGGCCTCAAGGCACTGAACAACGTCAACCTCGAGGTCGATGCGGGCACGGTACACGCCATCATCGGTCCCAATGGCGCCGGCAAATCAACCCTTTTAAACTGCTTTGTTGGGCGGCTCGTGCCCGACACTGGCAATGTTACCTTTGATGGCAAGTCTCTCCTCGGCATCAAACCCCATGAGATCAACCAAGCCGGAGTCAGTCGGGTTTTTCAGACTCCGGAGATCTTCGGCGACCTAAGCTTGCTCGAAAACGTCATGATCCCAGCGTTTGCCAAGCGTGACGGATCATTCACGATGAATGCCTGGAATCCTGTTTCCGGTCAGAATGATCTCCATACCAAGGCAATGACGATGCTGAGCGATGTCGGCCTCGATACCAAGGCGCATGACATCGCCGCTCAACTGTCACGCGGCGACAAGCGACGGCTCGAACTCGCTATGTGCCTGGTACAAGAGCCTAAGCTTCTGTTGCTCGACGAACCGACGGCGGGCATGGCGCGTGCCGATACCAACAATACGATCGAGTTGATGAAGCGCATCGCAGAGACCGGCGTCACAATGGTTGTGATTGAGCATGACATGCACGTCGTGTTCTCGCTCGCCGACAAGATTTCTGTCTTAGCGCAAGGCACTGTTATTGCTGAGGACCTTCCGGAAAAGATCAAAGGCAACCCCAAGGTTCAAGAGGCTTATCTGGGTGGAGCGCATCTATGAACGCGTTGAACCAGACAGAGGGTAAGATGGATACGGAGACTCAAAGATCGACCCAGCTGCTTGGCGATCCCCTTGCTGGTGCCAAGGCGCCTGGTACGAAGCCCACACTTGCTGCTGGAGGTCAGCCAGCTTATTTCTCCTGCTGGGATATCCACGCCTATTATGGCGAAAGCTATATTGTTCAGGGCGTCAGCTTTGATGTCCGCGAGGGCGAGATCGTCGCCCTCCTTGGGCGCAATGGCGCCGGCAAGACGTCAACACTGCGCGCCATCGCTCGCGCTGATGATCCGGCCCTTAGGCAAGGCGAAGTCTGGCTTGATCACAAGCCTCTCCACGAAATGAAGGCCCATCAGGCGGCGCAAGCAGGCATCGGATTGGTGCCGGAAGATCGACGCATCATTCAAGGCCTGACCGTCGAGGAAAATCTCAAACTCGCCCAAATCGCCCCGCCGGTTGGCTGGTCGATCGACCGCATTTACGATCTGTTTCCGAGGCTCGGCGAGCGCCGCAATCAGGAAGGTACGACGTTGTCTGGCGGCGAGCAGCAAATGTTAGCGCTCGGACGAACGCTCGCACGCGACGTTAAACTCTTGCTGCTCGATGAGCCCTATGAAGGGCTCGCGCCGGTGATCGTGCAGGAAATCGAGAAAACCCTAGAACAGATCAAATCGCTTGGCATGACCACCATCATTGTCGAGCAGAATGCAATCGCAGCTCTCCATCTCGCCGACCGCGCCATTATCCTGGACATGGGACAGGTCGTGTTCGATGGCACTTCTCAGGAGGTGCTCGACGACGCTGATCTGCGTCAACAATATCTGGCGATTTAGAGAATAGCAGCCATTGGAAACCGCGTCCTATGCCCAAGGAATGGCCTAGAGATCGGTCTAGCGCTCTCTCCACGCTGGCGCTCAGCACCAAAGTCGAGGAGGACTTCGTTTCGCCCTTGACGTCGCTTCGCGGTGCTCTGGAGATTCTCAGAGACTTTCCAGAACTCTCGGAGGACGACCGCGACCGATTCTTGAAAACCGCTTTGACGGGCTGCTCTAAGCTTGAGCAGAGTGTCGACGATCTTGCCAAGGCGGTCTACGCCGCCGGACAGCTCGGGGAGCTCTCTCCGTCTTCTGGTCTTACACCGGATCAATACAGAGTCTATGCGGATCGTGTTGAAGTCCTTGAAAATCATGAAATTATCGAGCTCGACTTCAGTGACTTTGAGTTCAGCAACTCACGAGTCGTCAACGAATTCTATGACGTCATCGAGTGGATCATCGATCAAACCGGCCGCAATTGGTACTTCCTGGTCAATTTTAAAGACTGCAGTGTTTGGCCGGAGGCTTGGGTTGCTTTTGCTCATCGCGGCAAACGGATAAACGTGACGCACGCTCTAGGCACGGTGCGTTACGCCGTGCGCGCTGACAATGAAAGTGACGACGATGTCAGTAGCACCTCGGATTTGTTTCCATCACGTGAGGCGGCCATTGCCAAAATCGAAGAGATGAAATTGGCCATGACAGCATAGAGTTCAGAAAACGTGTTGGGGACGATGTGCACGACACGTGTCGTCTTATGTCTAAGGGAGAACAATACTGAGGCGTTACGATAGGAGCGATTGAACTAGCATTGCAATGTAGCGCTGACGGCATTGCGCTCCGCCGCCGTAAGAAAAGTGAACTTTGTCTCAAGCCAAAAGAGTTAAATACTCTGGCACTTTGATTCTGATCAAATTGCAACAGAAAATATTCAACGGCTACTTACCTATTTGTTTTGCTGCAATGCACAATTCTTGTTGTTTCTGGAGTTGTTTTGTGTATCATGAAATTATGTTGCATCGCAGCATTCATAATCTTTGTCTCTATCAACTGGGCAAATGCCGATAGGTCGAGGACGGGCTAACGAGGAGCCGTCATGTCAAATCGCTGAATGTGGATGCGGACATCATCGGGCTCATGAACGAAGGTATTCATCGATCAGACAACCTGATGCTCTCGGCAAATGATCGCCCAAGAACCAACGCCAAACGTCAATTCGGGGAAAACGAAACGATGACCGACCAAACCCTTTACCCAGTCCCTTCGTCGTTCGCGAAAACATCCCATATCAATGCGACTCGCTACGAGGAAATGTACCAACAGTCGATCGATGATCCTGAAGCGTTCTGGGCGGACCAGGCGAAGCGCTTGGATTGGGTGACCTTCCCGACCAAAATCAAGGATGTTGACTATGCTGACCGGGCACGCATCCGCTGGTATGAGGATGGTGTCCTCAACGTATCAGCCAACTGCATCGATCGGCATCTGGCGACCCGCGGTGATCAGACGGCGATCCTCTGGGAAGGTGATGAGCCCAGTCAGGACGCCGCCATTACCTATAAAGAGCTCCATGAGAAAGTCTGTCGGCTCGCCAATGTTTTGAAGGATCTCGGCGTCAAGAAGGGTGATCGTGTCACTCTTTATATGCCGATGATCCCAGAAGCCGCCTTTGCCATGCTCGCTTGCGCCCGCGTCGGCGCCGTCCACTCCATCGTCTTTGGCGGCTTCTCACCCGACAGTCTCGCCGATCGCATCAAGGACTGCGACAGCAACCTGGTGATCACCACCGATGGCGGCAAGCGCGGCGGACGGAACATTCCCTTGAAGCCCAACACCGATGCCGCGCTAGAGAAATGCCCGGATGGCGTGAAAGTCCTGATGTTCAAATATGCCGGCACCGATGTCACGGAGGTCGCCGGTCGTGATTACGATGCCTATGCCTTGATGGACGCCGCCTCAGCCGACTGCGCGCCTGAGCCGATGAATGCCGAGGATCCCCTCTTTATCCTCTACACCTCAGGTTCAACCGGAAAGCCCAAGGGGGTTCTGCACACCACCGGCGGCTATCTCGTTTATGCGTCCATGACCCACCAATATGTTTTCGATTATCACGACGGCGACGTTTATTGGTGTACCGCCGATGTCGGCTGGGTCACGGGTCATAGCTACATCGTCTATGGCCCGCTGGCCAATGGTGCAATCACGCTGATGTTCGAAGGGGTGCCGAACTATCCAGATGCCTCACGGTTCTGGCAGGTCGTCGACAAACACAGCGTGAATATCTTTTACACCGCCCCCACCGCGATCCGCGCGTTGATGCGCCTTGGTGACGAGCCGGTGAAAGCGACCTCGAGGGCCTCGCTTCGCACGCTCGGGTCGGTCGGCGAGCCGATCAATCCTGAAGCGTGGCTTTGGTATTACAACGTCGTCGGCGACGGCCGCTGCCCGATCGTCGACACCTGGTGGCAAACCGAGACCGGCGGCATCCTGATCACACCGCTTCCCGGCGCGACCGAGCTGAAACCTGGCTCAGCGACACGTCCGTTCTTCGGCATTCAGCCTGCCCTTGTCGACAATGACGGCAAGATCCTTGAGGGTGCCACCGAAGGCAACCTGATCATCACCGACAGCTGGCCCGGCCAGATGCGCACGGTCTATGGCGACCATGAGCGCTTTATCCAGACCTACTTCTCGACCTTCCCCGGCCGATACTTCACCGGCGACGGGGCAAAACGTGATGCTGACGGCTACTGGTGGATCACCGGTCGTGTCGATGATGTCATCAATGTGTCCGGCCACCGCATGGGCACCGCCGAGGTCGAGAGCGCCCTGGTTGCGCATCCCAGTGTTTCAGAGGCGGCTGTGGTCGG
>JANQPX010000057.1 GCA_028285265.1 Geminicoccaceae bacterium | reverse complement strand
CTTGGCAGTACCTTTCTCCATGCCAGACGGCTTCAGAGTGGGGCGGCCCTTAAGGCCTTTGAGCCGCGCGACTTCATCCTTGAGCGCAGCGTTCTCTTCCTCAAGATCATGCACACGCTCACGAAGCCTACCGACCTCGCCAATCAGCTGTTCGACAAGCTGGCAAAGATCATCATGTGCAAGGTCATTGGTCGAAGACGTCAACATACAAAGTATGAATCACATCCTGCTCCAAAAGGGAATCGAGAAACGATTCCTATCCGCCCGGGATACAGCCCCGATTACCATGCTTTCCTCTAAGCTGCTCACGGAGAACGATATTTGGTCCTTTAGCTCCAGTATCCTCTCCCGATTCTCCTCTCGATCCTTATGAAGAAGCTGATGCGCATGGCGCGCTTCCATCTGAGCTATTTCGAGCTTGTGCTCGAGTCTCATCACGTCATCGGAGTTTGAGAGATAGTTCTTCGGCTCAACCTGCCCTGTGACGACAAGTGCATATTCGTTGAGCTCTTGTTCAATAAGCTCTTTCTTACCGTCCGGCGTTTCGATCCCAAGGATGACCTTATCGTCCCGCTGCTCGATTCTTAGGCCAACATCGATGTCCGGATACTTCGTTTGGATTATTTCACCGAAGTAGTTGAGGATCGAAAGGCCGGACTGCTTTAACTCGGGAGGAAACAAGAGGATACGTCTTATTTCAGCACCCCGTAACAGGCTCACGTTTTCGAGCAAACCATTCTGAGCAGCCTGCAGAAATCTCTCCGAAACAAAAAGAAGCGCGACTACCCTCAATAGTGGTGAATACAATGCAAGATCAATACCACAAACACGACTACCACGTCGTATATTTTTGTTATCATAGCATATACGATGAATATCTCTATCGCTAATCAGTCCACTATCTGGCGGTCTAATTTTAATTTTTTCTTTGACAATTGGAATTCCCCTTTCGCATGTCCTCAAGATCCCATCGAAAATCGCTCGCAGCATTCTGAAGCTATCTCAACGTAAACAGGTCGTGCGACGCTCGGCCATTGTCGGAGGCTCACATGATGAAACGGTCAATCCTGGAAGCGATATCTCAATCCAACAGCGAGGACATTGGCGCCACCACCGTCACCGAGAAGGCCGTAGGCTGGCGAGCGGTGATGCAAGCGGGCGAGAACCGACCATGCCTTCGCATCCGGGATGGTAGCGTCAAATTCTAGCATCCAGTAGACCAGAAGACGCTCGGTGTCGCCTTCGAAATCGATCTCTGCTTTAGGACGCTCGGTGGCATAAGACAGGCCCAAACCGCCGGCCAGGCTCATATCGAGCGTCTGGTCCCAAGGCAGCTCCGTCCGTCGGATAACCCCGAGCACATTGAATTCCCAATGGTCCTGGATACCGAAGTGTCGGACGATCTGGCCTTCGACTTCCGTTTGGACCGCTTTCGACAGCCACCCCACCCGCCGCGAGACGGCGAGCGCCGCGAGTTGAGAGTCAACGAAATCCCATCGCTGAGGGGCAAAGACTTCTATCCAATCATTGGCAATTAGCCCGCCGCCATAGGCTGAAACGGAAAGATCTCTCGCAGATGCAGTGAGCGAAATTGATGCGAGAAGTCCGCTCGATATGATCAAGGTTGCAGCTATGCGCACGGGATCGCGGACTTTGGTGCGGTCATGATATCTCAATTGCCAAATCGTTGGACTCGTTGAGTTGCAAGCTCATCAGTCGTTCGAAGCTGGACGCAACTCTCGAACAAATTGGGGCTTCCCCCTGTCGGCCAAGTCGCTTCCCCCGAAGGTATGTCTGATAGTTACCTTACCAAAGATCAATCAGCATAGCGCCGGCAATTGCTTCAGCATCACGGTCATACGCTTCACGAATAACGTCTCCGGTCATCTTGTGACACTAGCCAATCTGCAGTCGGTAAAAATTTAGTCTGATCAGAACACCGAAGCCCGCAACGCGGCCGGCGCCCCGTGCGGCCTCATACTAGTTTCCGTCCGTGTTGACGTCGTCCAGTCGATGAAAAAGTCGACAGCTGTCAGCGCAAGTGTATTGCCAGGGTCGAAGGTCTTGGCAAGCAATCTGCTTGCTAATCCTCATTGCGCTCGCCACGTCTGGAAGGGCAAAACCAAGCAGCGTGCAGACAGCCTCGTCGTGCGGAATTGGCAGACAAGAGAGTTTAAAATGCCTGATGAGGTTGGGCGTTCTAGACGGCAGAAAGCCGTTGCACTTTTGCGCCAAACTTTGTGATTTCAAACGATTTCCGTGACTTCAGTTCAGCTTGCGTTTTTGAGTCTGACCGAAAGGTCGCTGCGATAGCTTCCCTTGTATCCGAACGCACCACCTGCCTTACTGCGCACCACGACCTGCAGCAATCCAGGCTTCTTCTCCATCATACAATCTGCTCGAGCGCCGATCGTCGCGCCCAGGCTGTTGGTGCTGCTATAGTCGAGGTCGATCCACCACGCTACGGGACCATCATTCTTCGGCGCAGCATCGCCAAAATCCACGCTTTCTGGAAACAATGCTACAAGCTCAATTGCATTCTTGCAGATCTGGATTGCTTGCACTTGTGTGATATTGTCGTTGTCTGCAATCGCCGCGGGCTTTCGCGAGGTGAAATAGGCGATCGAACTCATCGCAGCTATGCAAGTCAAAATAATTGCCATGACTCGTGCCGTTGTCACCGTTACGCCCCTCAACACCTGAAACAGATTCATTCTTTAGATTTTTTGCGTCGTTGCGCTACCGTTAGTCATAAGCCTTGCTTGTGATCACGACAGTGGCCATTGGCGTCGCTCGATGTGGTCGCCAGCGTCGGTACCAGGTCCTCATCCGTATTCGGACTGACGACAGTTATGGTGACAAAAGCGCCAGTCCATTCCTCTGTGTCCAGGCAATGAGCCGCAAATTCGATCGCGGTTTCGCGCGTCTCGATTATGTGGTCTCCAATAGCTACGCGCTTGGGATCGCGGGCGATGACAACATATTCAGGCATCTGCTGGCTCTCCGCATCACTTGTCATCGGCAGCAGTGTCACCGCGCAACTCGTTGAGGCATTCCGCAACCAAGACCATTCTTCAATGAGAGATTCTTTTGGCTCACGCGGATCAGTGCAAGGCGATTAATCCTTTTTTAATGGATAGCTCAAGTCGGCTGATGCCGGATGGCTCGTCGAGCTCGGCGTCGGTGGTGGGCTCAGGCACCCTCCCTCGCCTTTTCCAACGTAGCTCCATCGACCTCATGTAGCTCGCCGCGCTTGCACTTCCAACAGTTCCAGACCTGGCTGGAATGCTCCTGGGTTAAGAAGTCATGCGCTTTCACGGTCCGCCGTTACATCAGAGCCACAGCCATTTAGCAGCAGCTGTCACACCGTTATGTCATGATTGCTAGACTTTCAATCCTGCACAAAGCAGAATTTTTGGTGCGAGATATGCTTGGGCTGATACGAGTCCGATTGGAAAACCTGGACCCAAGTGACTTGGGAGAATCATCTTGGGCCCAGGTGCAGGATGCTCAGCAGACAACACTCGGGAGTGATGCTTTCATTGGCAGAAGTGAAGAGACTGCAGCCCAACAGGACCTGAGACACCACTTACACAGCAGCTGTTATGCCTCATGAGCGCCAAATTTCCTGTTATGACGTCGTTGTCTTTCTGATCGTTCATGTTGACGTCGAGCACGCCGCGCTTGCGCTGCCTACACGGCAGAAAGCCGTTCCACGGTTGCTCAGCACTTGGCGATTTCAGACACTCGATATGGGGCAAAAGGCGAAAGACACCGCCGGTGGGCGGTCAGCTTTTCGCTGCGGCCGCTACAGTCTCTTTGAGTCGCACGTGTCCGGATTTTCGAAATTTGACCCAGACACTTTGTCTTTCAACAGAGCTGTTTTATCTTCTGAATGCACTATGGTTTGTGATGGTCTCATAGCTGTTGATGAACCCGATGCCGTCCCTAGTCGAGCCGGCATCTTTCTTCACCGGCCATGCCTTGAAGTCCTTGCTGTCCATCTAGCTGATCGTGTCTCACGTTGCCCCCCAGACTTGGAAAGCGATTACTCGGCTAAGCCTGGGTGAGTCTCAGCCATCAATCTGCTGAATTTCGCAGGATCTGCTACTGACAACGCAGCCTGAAGAAATGCATCTTGCTGCTCGTTACTGAGGCTACGGAAGAGCTCAAGTAACACTTCTTCGCGTTCGGATTTGACTGCAAGCTGATCATCCAGCAATTCGAACGGATGGCAATCTAGTGCCTTCGCAATCCGTTCTATCCAATCGACGGTCAGCCGACGTCTGCCATTCTCCAGATGGCTGACATGCTGATTGCTCGCGTTTAGTCGCTCTGCCAGTACCTCCAGCGTCAGACCTCGCAGTTTTCGAAGCTCTTTAATCCTATTTTTCATATGTTAATTTTTCATCCAAATACGATGAAAATCTACAGTCGAATAGTAGGAAAATTCTAAAAATCTTCAAAGTAGTGGCTATTTTCCTCCAAATTGTTATAGAAGTCTTATGGAATCCTTCTATTTGAGGGAAATATATCTTGGCTTGAGCTATGCGACGGAGGTGCTGGTTTGAGCTCACCTTCTGACAAGAACGAGAACTTCCACAGACCAACTATTGAGGATGAGGAAGAACAGCGCATCCCTGCGGCGCAGTATGTCCGCATGTCGACCGAACATCAGCGCTATTCAACAGCGAACCAAGCCGATGCGATCGCGGAATATGCACTAAGAAACAGGATGGAGATCGTCCGATCATACAACGACTCTGGCAAAAGCGGCCTGCGGATCGAAGGGCGTGATGCGCTTAGACAACTTTTGGCAGACATCAAGAACGATCAAGCCGATTTCGAGGTGATCCTCGTCTATGACATCAGCCGCTGGGGGCGATTTCAGGACGCTGACGAAGCCGCGTATTATGAATTTGTCTGCCGCAACGCCGGAATTGCAGTCCACTATTGTGCAGAACAATTCGAGAATGACGGGAGTCCAGTCGCGACCATAGTCAAAGGCGTAAAACGCGCGATGGCCAGCGAGTATAGCCGGGAGCTGTCCGCTAAAGTCTTCGCAGGACAATGCCGGCTTGTTGAACTTGGTTATCGACAGGGGGGGCCTGCAGGCTATGGGCTCAGACGCATGTTGGTCGACGAAAGCGGTCAACAAAAGACAATGCTAGAGCGAGGTGAACAAAAGAGCCTACAGGCCGATCGCGTCATCCTTGTTCCGGGCCCGGGCGAGGAAGTTGAAGTTGTTCGCAAAATCTATCGTGACTTTGTGGAGGGTGGGAAGAGTGAAACTGAAATCGCGAACTCACTCAATATGCTTGGCTTCTCCACGGACTTTGGACGTCCTTGGAGTCGCAGCACAGTGCACCAGATTCTGACGAACGAAAAGTACGTCGGCCACAACGTCTTCAACCGAAAATCATTCAAGCTGAAGAAGCAGCATGTTAAGAATCCACCCGAAGTGTGGGTACGTGCAGATGGTGCTTTTGAGCCAATCGTTGATATTGCGATGTTTCATATGGTTCAAGGCATCATTCGCGAACGTGCACGTCGCTTTTCCGACGAGGACATGTTGGCTAGGCTGAATGATGTCCTTCAACGTCATGGCTACTTGTCAGGCTTATTGATTGATGAAAGCGACATTCTGCCGTCAAGCGGAGCCTACCGGTATCGGTTCGGAAGTCTGATTCGTGCTTATGCTCTGATCGGTTTCTCTCCAAATCGTGACTATCGATACATCGAAATCAATCGATATCTACGTCAACAGCATTCAAATATCGTGACTGAAGTAATCGAGAGCTTAGAGAAGCTTGGCGCCAAGGTCTTGCTGGACCCAATGACCGAGCTGCTGCACGTCAATGAAGAGTTTACGGCATCTGTTGCTATTGCCCGACATCTCTTGACCTCTGCTGGGTCCTCTCGTTGGAAACTACGCTTCGATACTGGATTGCGGCCTGATGTCACGATTGGAGTTCGAATGGATTCTTCGAACACTGATATTCTTGATTACTACTTGTTACCCTTAATCGATTTCTCACTTCCTTCCATCCGACTAGCTGAGAACAATGGCCTTGCTCTGGATGCTTATCGATTCAATTCTCTGCACTATTTCTATGCCATGGCCGAACGGTATCCACTACAGAGGGCGGCATAGTGGAACCCAATTCAGACGAAAAAGTGGAGCTCATTCCAGTTGACAGCGTTTATGTTTTGAATCCCCGCGAGCGAAACCGAATCAAATTTCGCGAAGTTACGGACAGTATCGCTTCTGTTGGCTTGAAGAGGCCAATCACCGTCAGCCGCCGCAAACAATCAGCTAACGGCAAATCGTACGACCTGGTCTGCGGGCAAGGACGTTTGGAAGCATTCAGAGCCTTAGGTGAAACGCACATCCCGGCAATCGTTACAGATCTCACAGAAGAAGACTGTTTTCTGCATAGTTTGATTGAAAACCTGGCTCGACGGCATCATAGCCCGCTCGAACTCCTGCACGACATCAACACTCTGTCTGAGCGCGGTTATGGACCAGGTGAGATCGCCACAAAAACGGGACTGGGTAGATCGTATGTCGAGGCCATTCTCAGGCTCATTTCTCAGGGAGAAGAAAGACTTGTAGCTGCAGTAGAGCGTGACCTGATACCCGTAACAATAGCGATCGACATCGCATCAGTAAGCGATGAGCGAGCCCAAGAGGCTCTAACTGAGGCATACGAAAGGAATGAACCGCGCGGTCAAAAGCTACAAACCGCACTTCAAGTCGTCAAGCATCGAGAGCGTTGGGGCAAAAAGCTCTCGAAGAGGAGATCTTCATCTCGCAGACCCATCACAGCAAAAGCTATGGTTCAAGCATACAAGCAAGAAACAGAGAGACAGCGGATGCTGATCCGGAAAGCTGACCTGACCGAAAGTCGTCTCCTTTTGATCATCAATGCGATAAAGCAGCTTTTCGCAGACGAGAATTTTCGAACTCTCCTTCGTGCCGAGGGGCTCGACACTCTACCACGTCAGCTTGCTGAACTGGTCCCAAAGCATGGAGATCCAACGTGAGAAAGCCCATTGAGATCGCGTTTGAGGATCGCCGGATCATGGTGGCGCTGGAACACCTCATGCCTGTCAAACTCGTCTCTTCATCCATCAAGAATTCGAAGAAGTTTGAGCAGATTGCAATTTCTGTAAGGGAAGTTGGGCTTGTCGAGCCTCTGGTAGTGCATCCAGCAAAAAGCCGAAAGAAAAGATTTCTTCTTCTAGATGGGCATATGAGGCTTGAAGTACTCAAGGAACTTGGTGCTCAAGAAGCGCCATGTCTTGTAGCCAAAGACGACGAAGCTTTCACCTACAACAAGCGAATTAATCGCCTGACAAGCATTCAAGAGCACTTCATGCTCCTGAAAGCCATCGACAGCGGCGTTTCGGAAAGCCGAATCGCGAGCTCGCTTGGCGTCAATATCGAGCGAATTCGTGAAAAGCGGAAACTGTTAGACGGTATCTGCCCCGAGGTTGTCGATGTCTTGAAGGACCGACCGTTTTCATCAGGTGCCGCCAAGATCATGAAGCAAGTGAAACCCGTTCGACAAATTGAGATGGCTGAACTTATGGTCGCAACGAACAACTTCTCGACGTCGTACGCTCGGGCGCTCCTAGTCGCAACACCAGCTAGCCAACAAAAGGAACCAAGAAAGAAAAAACCACTGGGCAGCTTGTCCGACGAACAACGACGTGCGATGGAAGCTGAAATGGCTAGCATCCATCGAGATATCAAAGCAATTGAAGAGGATTATGGAACAAATATGTTGCGCATTGTTGTTGCCAACGGATATCTGGGGCGCCTTCTAGCGAATAAGAACATTTCCGGCTACATCGGTCGGCATCATAGCGAGCTACTTCAGCAACTTCAGACACTTCAAGAAAGTATCTCGGCGGATATCGGGTTAGCGAAAGCAGATGTGGAACGATGACCATCTGGTCTGTTGATTTTCGCTGACAGATGACTCAATTTGGTGCTGATCTCCCTGAGAACTGCACCATGTTCCGACCTTCCCCCTGACCTGGGTTCACATCTATTGAGCCTGTCGACATGGCGCTGTTGAGCGTCATCCAACGCAGGGCTTTTCGGACGGGAAAGCGATCCGAGAGATAGAGCAGCGGACACTTCTGCCGCGCAGCGCGATCCGCTGAGGCGAGGAAGTCGAACCTACACCGTCGCGCAGTGAAGCTGTTCTATGAGAATCCAATAAAAAGACGACAAGTCCAGCCAGTTTTTCAGTGCCCCAACTTCAGCACTTGGTGCCGTATTCTCCGAGCTGCTATCGACGATTCAACGCTGCCATTAGCCCTTCTTATCGAGCCCTTCGATTTGCGTAGGGAATTGAAGTGAGAATTGTGTCCCCTCGCCCTCAATTGACGTCATACCAATTGAGCCTTTGAAGCCCTGGGTTACAATTCTATAGCAAAGCGCTAAGCCCTGCCCCGTACCCTTTCCAACATCTTTCATCGTGAAAAATGGTTCGAAGATCCGATCCTGAATCGCCTTCGGAATGCCACATCCATTGTCGCTAACGTCGACCAAGAGGCTGTCATTTTCGTACCTTGTTCGTATTTTGATGCAGCCGTTCCCCTCTTTGCCGCTCTCGTCGATTGCCTGCGCGGCATTGACGATTAGATGCATCATGATTTGATTAAATTCGCCGGGATGACCAATGAGATACGGAAGATCATCGCTGAAATCGGTTTCCAGTTCGGCAACTGGGGTCCACTGCCCACGGGTAACTTCGATCGTGCTCGCGACGGCTTGATTGATGCTAAACGCTTGACCGTCCTCCGTGTCACTATGTGCAAACTGTTTAACGGCTAGGACGATTGTCGATACGCGCGTAAGTCCCTCGGTTGCTTGGTTGATTGCCTTAGGAATCTCATCAAGGAGAAAATCCAAATCAGAATCGCGCTCGAGGGATCGAATGCGTTCAAAAGCCTTTCCAGCCTCACTTTCAACGTCGACATACCTTTCTAAGTCCTGGTAAGCGCGCAGGACTGACAGCATGTCGCTCATGCCATCGCGCAGGTAATTCATATTGTCGCCGATATACTGGATTGGCGTGTTAATCTCATGGGCAACACCGCCGGCCATGGTGCCAAGGGCTTCGAGTTTCTGGGCCTGCCGGAGATCCTCCTCCAAAGCAAGGCGTTCAGCCTCAGCTAATCGTTGCTGTGTTAGATCACGGAAAATCCAGATGCGATGGAGGTCGTCACTCAGTTCGAGGTTGGTAACGATAAACTCCAACGGAAAGGATGATCCGTCAGATCGCAATCCGCTCGCCTCGTGCCAAACCTCAGAACCTTCTTGATCATCCGTCCCTATGTAGCTTGTAGCCGCATCCTCACAGCACTCCCGCGCATCGTCGTCGAACAGATCTAGGATCGAAGCCCCTACGACGTTCCCTTCGGCTTGCCGGAACATTGCTCTGGCAGCTCGATTGATCACGATGACACGGTTGTCCGAGTCGCTAACCAACGTTCCCGCAAAACTATGGTCGAGGATGGCGGAGAGCCGAGACGAGCTTGCTTCGAAAGCGCTGACAGCACCTGCTAGCTCCTGATTCGACTGATAGAGCTCGCGGCTCTTTTGTTCCAATAAGTCTTCGGCTTGTTTTCGTGCCTTTCGTTCACGAACGAGGCGTCTCTCGAGCTGCGCTACATCCGCGTCGGGCATCGGTCAGGCCGCGCGTCTGAGATCGAACTCGGTCTGGTGTCCCGTTTCTACCGTCGCATATGATCGTCTGATATCAATCGCTTCATCGAAATGCTTGATGCACCCCTCGATGAGCCCATGGGCGAGGTCGCCCATATTCCGATCTGATCGATACACGATTTTTAGGTGATTAGGCGCCTCAAGGCTTGCGATGATCGAAGGCAATTCAGCATCGGGATAAAGCTTCTTGACCTCGACATGAATATATTCCTCAACACTCTGTAAGAACTGAAAGGCGTTTTGCTGACCATCGAAAAAGGCAGGGTAGCCCTCCACGAAGCGTCCAAACAGATGTTTACCAAACGCATGCAAGAGCTGATCGATACCAATATTGGTCTCGGCACTTAAGTTTTGCACGAGGGTGACAATCTCTTGATGATCGTAGGTGCCGACGGCCGTATAAATACCCCCAGATGGCAAATCGGACGCTTCAACAATCTGATCAGCAATATTTGGTGAGAAGTTGTCCTCGACCATTTCGAGAAATTCCGTGAACACGACACCCTTCATAACACCAACCCCACTGCCACAGGATGCAAGAAAACTGAACATTTCTCCTTTTTTTCTGATGACAGAGAAGCATTAAGATCGGGTTATCAACGTGGTTCTTTTTGTTATGAAACCCTGCATATCCTAGAAATGGCGCGTACGCTTTTGCAGTGGACATGCGTGATCGACCAGGAGCTGCCTGCACATCACGAGAGCGACGCTTGCTCCATTCCGGTCCTAAGGGCGAGCTTCGGTTTAGCCGTGCAATTAGGCCAAGCGCTGCGCGATTCCAGAAGTGCAATCGAGAGATTTAAAGGATGCAAGCGCCGCCCGCTTCTACGTCGCCAGCGTGACGAGCCGATACTCTGTCCGTAGAGCGTGGACTATCCCCATACCCGACCATTAGATCGGTATTGTTGATGAATTAGCCGGCTTTGGCGCCGTTTCCAAGCGTCTCGGATCCGGACAATGCCACACTGTTGGCACGTCCTGCAGACCGCTGCGCCGTATAAAAAGGTGTAAGCTGAAGGATCCTGGGCATATTGCCGTTTCATGCCTTCGGATGACCCTCGAGATCAAGTGGCGCATAGACAACAGACTTGCCGAAATTGATCGCAGAATTTGGGTCGTGATCTCGACGACCCCTCCCCTCCATGTCAGAGCCGGTTCAGTTGGGCTGCTATGGCTGTAGTAGGCGCTCGATTTCTCCCTCCGCCGTCTTTAAGGCCCGGTCGATCGAGACATTGTCCTTCCAGATGGCCTGAAGGGCTGTAATCAAAGCATCGTTGATGTCGTCGTAACCATTGGCAATTGGAAGATCGCGACCGATATCGGCGCTTTGCCGATAGTCGAGGCGATGCGCCATCGTCGTGTAAGCCTCGCTCTCGAGAACCGATTGGCGAACCGCCATGTGACCGGTCCGTGCCCAATCTTGATTGTGCTCATTGATCCAGGAGAGAAGCTCGATCGTCGCTTGATAGGCATCAGGACGATCAGTCTTGAGACTCTCCGGAACAGCCCAGAGATGCGAGTCAGCCCAAGTTGCCGGAGCTCCAAGCAACGTTGGAAAATCCACGACATCATAGTCGGAAAGAGCGATTTCCCCGCGTGCTACCAGCCGATCATAAAGGTCGACTGCCCATGTGCCATTGATCAAGACAGCGACATCGCCATTCAGAAATGCCTGTTGAGCACTTTCATAGTTATGCGAGGATTGAGCAAACCCTGCCTCGAAAAGGTCCGTGAATGTGGTGATCGCAGCCCGCATCTCCGCTGTGTCGACCAGAACCTCGCTCCCATCCACAATGGTCCCACCTTGCTGCCACAGAAGCGACAGCACAGCGCGGGCGCCAATAGGAAACTGCACAAAGTCTGACGCGAGGTAGTCATTCCCGGTTGCCTCTTTGACCTTAGCAGCATGTTCCAAGAGTTCGCCCGGGCTGCCTGGCAGGATGGGTCGCCCGTCACTGCCGATCAGGTCTGCCTCGGCAAAGATGGAGAGATTAACGTGCCAAAGATTTGCATGAATATCGAACGGCATGGCGACGAGCTGATCATCGATAGTCGCTGCATCGCGAGCAGCGGGAGACCAATCATCGACATCAATTCCCCCCTCCAACAAATCATCCTGAAGCACCGCGAGCATGCCGGCGCTTGCGAAATTTGGAAGGCGGTGTCGGTGTACGAGGTGAAGGTCTGGTGGCTCACCGCTTGAGTATGCTGCGATCAGCTGCGGGTAGTAGTTTTCCCGATGGGACGGCAACAAATCGACGGTAATACCGTTGTCCTTGGTACTGAATGCTTCGAAGATTGCTTGAATAATGCAAGCTTCCCCCGCAGCACGCTCAATCGCAACACGATCCTCGATACAAGGGTCGAAGAAGCGCGCCACCTTCAATTCCACATCCGAACGGGCCTCGACAGGCATAAGCGCCAAGACCAAGACCCAAGCGACGATCGTAACTCTACTCGATCTCATCGAGAACCTCGCCCAACATTAGCGCCGTCGAACAACGCTTGGTTATAGAGGGTTGAACACGCTTTCGGTGATCTCCCCAGACCAAGGACAAACAGTTGAAGGCTCGGAGATCATCCAGCAATTAGCTCATGCGCAAGTCGGCATCACATTCTTGGGAATGATAGCACCGCGATGCTGAACGACACATCCCGCGAGCCGATGGCCTAATCTGGCAGCATCTTTTGCAGAAACATCAAGCAAACGTCCCTTTAGGTAGCCGGCATTGAAACTGTCGCCAGCGGCCGTACTATCGATCACGGGTTCGACGGGTTCGGTATCGACGAAGGTCTCGGCGTGCTGGCCCGACAAAAAGCACCCCCGCGGGCCGAGCTTCACCACGACCTCCGGTACGCCAAAGCTATGGAGCCTTTTGGCGACCGCTCGTTCGTCGGGATCTCCGAAGAGCTGAACTTCATCGTCGAAGGTCGGAAGGGCAATGTCCGTCCGCTCCAGAAGGCGCCTGAACCAATCTCGTGCAACGTTGAGACTCGGCCATCCAGCGATGCGGAAATTGCCATCAAAGGCAATTTTGCTGCCGGTGGCACGAAGCCTGTCGAGCAGTGCGAGCAAGGCCTCACGCTGTCCCGGGTCGAGGATCGACAGGGTGATACCTGACAGATAGATCAAATCGAAGCCGAAGAGAGCCTTTTCGAGGTCGACATCGCGCTGCTCCTTCAGCAGATCCCGAGCGGCTGCCTGTCCCCGCCAATAGGTAAAGCTGCGCTCTCCGAATTCGTCGGTGCGGATGGTGTAAAGGCCCGGCAGGCGACCTTGGAGGCGAACAATGTGCCCGGTCTTGACGCCCTCCTCTTGCCAGAATGCGAGCATGGCTTCGCTATATAAATCGTCGCCAAGCGCCGTGACGAAATGCACATCGATCTCGTGACCATTCGTCAATCTCGCCAAATAGACAGCTGTGTTCGAGGTATCGCCACCGAACGCCATCTGCAGTGATTGCGGACCGACATGAGCGAGTTCGACCATACACTCACCGATCGCAGCAACAGATTTCCGATGCTTGAACGCCGCCTCGCCTTGCTCAGGTCTCTCGCCGGTAATCACGCTGCCTTCTGCCGTCCGGGCGCGATCTGTTCCACGACCCGCTCAGCGAGGGCCATAGAGGCCGTAAGACCTGGGCTTTCAATTCCCAACATGTTGACTAAGCCGGGAACACCATGATCAGCAGGGCCTTGCAGAACGAAATCAGCGGCGGGCTGCCCCTTACCCGCGAGCTTCGGGCGAATACCTGCATAACCAGGTTCAATTGAACCGTCTTTGAGTGCTGGAAAATAGCGTCTAACGGCGTCATAGAAAGCATCGGCACGCTTTGGATCAACGTCATAATTCAGGTCTTCAATCCACTCGACATCTGGCCCGAATTTCACCTGACCACCGAGGTCGAGTGTGACATGAACCCCAAGTCCCCCTTCTTCTGGGACGGGATAAACGAGGTGCTTAAAGGGGCGAGCACCGACGAGCGTGTAGTAGTTTCCCTTGGCGAAGTAGCCTTTAGGGATCAACCTCTTCTCAAGTCCTTCAATGGTCCTGGCGATCTCGGGGGCGAAGAGTCCCGCGGCGTTGATCAACATGTTGGAGCATAACCCCATCGGTTCAGCACCGCCGACGTGAAGTTCGAAACCATCCGTCGTCACACGACCGCCAAGAAGGGGGGAATTAAAAGCAAGAAAAGCGCCGTGATCTTCCGCATCACCTTGGTAGGCAAGCATCAGACTATGGCTATCAATGATTCCTGTGGAGGGCGATAAGAGAGCGCCTGTGCAAACCACCTCTGGCTCAAGTTCGCGTACGTCGTCTGGGCTCAACCAGACCAGATCGGTCACGTCGTTGGCAGCTGCCTTTGTCTTGATCTGTGCCAGCGTTTCATTTTGCGCTTCAGACGTCGCAACGATCAACTTGCCACAGCGACGATAAGGGACGCCTTTCTTGTCGGCATAGGCGTAGAGCATCGCCTTACCCTCGACGCAGGTCAACGCCTTCAACGAGCCTGTTGGATAGTAGATTCCGGCGTGGATCACCTCACTATTACGCGAACTAGTACCAGTGCCGATCATATCGGCGCTTTCGATAACGATCGTCTCGATTCCGTTCATGGCCAAGGCTCGGGCCACGGCCAATCCGACGACGCCGGCACCAATCACCACCGCATCAACCTTGTCCATCAGGCAACAGGCTCCCGTGAAGACGTGCTGAAGAAAAGACAGGCTTCGAACGACGTTTACGGCTCGCTTCGGTCGCCGGATCAGCAATCGCCTTAGTGCTGAAGGATGGCTTCCATATCATCCGAGCGCACGCCAGCCGTTCCAGCCGCCGCTAGGATCTCCTGCCAGCTTGTCTCATCGACGTCCACCCCCTTTTCCGAACGCAGGGCTCGCTGGATCGCTTCAGGCTCACCAGGCAGCAAGATCTGGTCAAAGCCATCCCGTACCTTGGCCCCCTTCGCTGCTTTAACCATCGCTTCAGCTTCCCGCGTCGTCGCCTCAACATCGTTGATTGCGCCGGGATCGATGATGATCGAGAGCATATTGTTCACCGCCCCACCGCTTCTTGGGTGCTCTGGCTGAAGTGTTCGACCGCCGGTCAAAGCGCCTGCGAATAACTCGCAGATGAGCGCTAAACCCGACCCTTTGTGGTCGCCCATGGCGACGAGCGCGCCGGTTCGCTCAGGGAACATGCATCCTGGGTCGAGGGTCGGCCGGCCCTCTCCATCGATCAGACTGCCATCGGGCACCGGCGTTCCCTTGTTGTGAGCGACTCGTGCCTTGCCCATGGCAATTTTGCTGGTTGCCATGTCCAACAGCACCATGGGGCTTCCATCACGTCCTGGCATAGCTGCACTATAGGGATTTGTGCTGATGACCGGCTCAGCTGCGCCATACATCGCCACAATCGGGTTATTGTCGACAACGTTAACGTAATGCATGGAAGCGAAACCTTTCTCGGCGCAAAGCTCGGACCAATAGCCAATCCGACCAATGTGGAAGCTGTTGCGAAGTGCGGTGATCGCTGCCCCTTCCTCCCGGGCTTTAGCCATGCCAAGTTCCATCGCTTCAAAGGCAATCGCTTGCCCAAATCCATGATGACCATCGATGACAAGGATTGGCCCCTTGCCGCCGACAACCTCAGCGTGCTGGTTCGGCTTCAGCCTTCCCTCGCTCCAGGACTGCACATAGAGGGGCAGCATGCCAACGCCATGCGAGTCATGGCCAGCCAGATTCGCAGCGACGAGATGATCTGCTACCAACGCTGCCTCCCGCTCACTACTGCCGACGGCGCGGCAAATAGCCTTGGTGAGTCGATGAAGGGTATCGCTGGGCACAGTCGGCATAGTCGCATCCTCAAAAAGACATCGTCGATCATGAGAGCCTAGTCGATAAGGAAGACTTACGCCAAGCGGGTGAGCCGGATCGGCAAACTCAGCCAGAGAGATCCCCGACTGGCCGAAACAGTGGGCGGCCGTTGACCTGAAACGACAGGATTGCCGACTGACCGGACTTCGAGGTTAGCCAGTCGGTAAAGGCAAGAGCATCTTGGACGTTCAGCCCAGCGTGGCGTTCGGGATTGACGCGGATGATACTGTAGAGGTTACGAAGTGCCGGCTCATCCTTATCGACGTGCAATTCGAGCGCACCAGGATTGCTGAAAGTTGCCCAGGTTGCATCGTCGGTGAGTGTATAAGCATTTGTATTCGCAGCGATATTCAGCGTTGCCCCCTGCCCCGATCCAGTTTCGCGATACCAACTTTCTCGACCAGAAGCCTGATCAGGCTCAATACCCACAAGCCGCCAAATCGCCCGTTCGGCATGATGCGTTCCGCTCTCGTCTCCTCGGGACAAAAACGGGGCTTTTCGCGTTGCAATCGACGTAAAGGCACCAACAGCATCGGCAGCGTCACCAATCCCAGCAGGATCAGATGCCGGTCCGACGATGACATAGCGATTACGCATCACGGCACGTCTATCGATGCCATATCCCGCCTTTAAGAACCTACGCTCATTGTCGGGCGAGTGCACAAGCACAACATCGACATCCCCGCGGGCGGCAAGATTGAGAACGGCACCGGTTCCTGCCGTTACAGCCCTAATCTGGATGTCTCGGCCGACACTGAACGTTTCCACGAGATATGCGAGCAGGCCAGAATTCTCAACTGATGTGGTCACGCCGAGAAAAAGCGGTGACCTGCCGGCGATGGAACCCGGCTTCAAGATCGCCGCGCCCAGGGCCAGTCCGCAGGAAAAAAACCGCAGAAATCGTCGTCGACCGCTTTCAGCCAACTCCATCGCCGTCCGATCTCCCGTCATCATGCCTGCCGGCATGATGCAACCGGAAGGGCTAAAAACAAAGCCCTACCGCAACAGCAATCGGGAAACCGACTTCGTTCTCTTACTCAGCCAACGGAACGAAGCGATGCGCGAATACCAGCGCTTTGGTTGATCACCGACACCAGCTCCTGGCAGCGTATTTCTGCCTTCGCAGCGTCGAGGAAAACCCGAAACCCAGAATCGTTCTGGAACTCTGGGACGCGCATCAGTTCTGCGCACATTTCTGCACGCTCTGTTGCCGAAAAGAAGAAGTCGAGAATGGCTTGCACGTAGAACCAATAGACCTTGGTCCCTTTGTACTGCTTCAGGATATCGGTTGCCCCGATATGAAGCAAAAACACCTGATAGGTGTCGGGCTGCGAATCCCGCAGGAATCTCCAACCTCCACGTTCAAGCCAAGAAACCACTAGGGCGCCCTGAATCGTTGACATTTCCCCGCCTCATTTAAAGCTGTATGCTTTATACAATCGGAGTTTAGGACTTGGCTTGGAATAAAAGTGTGAGTTAGTTCACACTTTGGTCGTTTTTTTGAAAAGTTGTACACTTGCTACATCACCGCGGCTCCCGAGAGCCATTGCGTTCGCCGGCCGAAGGCGGTGTTGAAACGCGCGACCGCCCCTCCAGGGCGCGCAGAAGGCCGAGGAGGCGCGTCTTTGTCATTGCCAATCCAGCTGCCGGTACGCTCACTGCGCGTCGGCTAGCACATATGATCACTGCGCTCGAATCTCATGGCTGCTCGGTGCGCGTCCATCAAACCAATAGGCCTGGCGAGGCTGAACGCCTTGTTGCCGAAAGCGATTTCGGAAACGTCGATGCGATTGCTGCCGCAGGCGGTGACGGCACGTTCAACGAAGTGCTCAACGGCCTCCCCCAAGCCGCTCCACCGCTTGCTGTTCTTCCCTTTGGCACCGTTAATGTCCTGGCAAAGGAAATCGGCTTAAAGCCGTCGATCGACATGGTCGCCCATACCGTGGTTTTTGGCAATTCTCGGAGGATCTCGATTGGCGAGGCCAATGGCCGACGTTTTGCGGTGATGGCAAGCGTTGGCTTGGATGCCATGGCCGTCGACAACATCAATGTGGCGTTGAAGGAACGCCTCGGAAGGTTCGCTTATGTCTACGAGGCGTTCAAACAGTTAGCGATCGGCTATTCGACAACCTATCAGCTCTGCATCGAAGGAAGTCGACAGGAGGCACGGGGTGTCATCGTCGCGAATGGCCGACGCTATGCGGGACACTACATCACATCGCCGCACGCCGATCTCGAGAAACCGCTGTTGGATGTTTGTCACTTGAAGAAGACCGGCCGACTCACGCCCGCCCTCTGTTTTCTGTCGCTCCTGCGTGGACAGTTCGCCAGACGCGACGATATCTCGATCACGGAAACGTCGGAGTTCGAGATCCTTGGCCCCAAGAACGCACCGCTTCAGGCAGACGGCGATGTTCTTTGCCGACTCCCTGCGACGATTCGAGTTTTGCCTCGTGCTGTTGATCTGATTTTCCCGGTTCATTCATGAGCGCTTCCCAGGTGATGGCGTAGGTTAGCGTCAAGCCTTTGCATTTGAGCTGAACAAGTCTACTGAGATCGCTGGGCAGGTCACAGGAGAAACCGCCGATGCCAACCAATGCAGCTGTCCTGGAAAGCATCCGAGCGCGTCTGCGCAACGATGTCCTGCCGGTAGAGGGGGACTCTGTGGCATCGGCCGTCAAGGCCGCTGCGCTCGATCAGACTGTCAGAACCAAGATCGTCACGAGAGCCATCGATTTGGTACGCTCGATCAGACAGCGTGCCGATCCAGGATTGATGGAGGTATTTCTAGCCGAATACGGCCTCTCGACGGATGAAGGCGTCGCGCTGATGTGCCTTGCTGAGGCCTTGCTGCGTGTCCCCGATGACGACACGATCGACGCACTCATCGAGGACAAAATTACACCTTCCGCTTGGGGTAAGCATCTCGGCCAATCAAGTTCGTCGTTGGTCAACGCGTCAACCTGGGCGCTCATGATCACCGGCAAGGTTTTGAATGATGAAGACCAAGAAGGACTGGTCGGCATTCTTCGAGGCACCATTCGTCGTCTCGGCGAACCTGTCATTCGCACAGCCATCGAACATGCAATGCGCGAACTCGGCCAGCAATTCGTCCTCGGTCGTACCATTGAAGAAGCGATGGAACGCGCCGCGAGGAACGAATCAGAAGGATTTACTCACTCCTACGACATGTTGGGTGAAGCTGCACGCACCGAGGCTGACGCTAAGCGCTATCACCTCGCCTATGGCCACGCTATTACCATGCTGGCAAATGCCTGTCGTTCCGCCGATAGCCGTCGGAACCCGGGCATTTCCATCAAGCTTTCCGCGCTGCACCCACGTTATGAGGCCCTCAAGCGGCAGCGCGTTATGACCGAATTGATGCCTCGTGCACAATCCCTCGCCCTTCTCGCTAAGTCGGCGGGCATGGGCTTGAATATCGATGCGGAAGAGGCTGATCGCTTAGATTTGTCGCTCGATGTCATCGAAGCCTTACTGCGTGACCCTTCCCTGCGCGATTGGGACGGCTTCGGGATCGTGGTACAGGCCTACGGCCACCGCGCGCCGCACGTGATTGATTGGTTGTATGCGCTTGCCGAAACGCTAGACCGACGGATCATGGTTCGCCTGGTCAAGGGTGCCTATTGGGATACCGAGATCAAGAATGCCCAAGTGCTAGGACTCGAGGGTTTCCCTGTTTTCACGCGCAAAGCCTCAACCGACGTCGCTTACATCGCTTGTGCCAAGAAGCTTTTGGCGATGACGGACAGGATCTATCCACAGTTCGCGACCCACAATGCGCACACCGTTGCCGCCATTCTGGAGCTGACCTCGGACCGACAAAGCTTCGAATTCCAGCGTCTCCACGGCATGGGCGAAGCCCTACATGACCAAGTCCTAAAAGACGAAGGCACACAGTGCCGGATCTACGCCCCCGTCGGAGCCCATCGCGATCTCTTGGCTTATCTCGTGCGAAGACTTCTCGAGAACGGTGCCAACAGTTCCTTTGTCAACCAGATCGTGGATGAAGATGTTCCGCCGGAAGAGGTCGCTGCCGATCCGTTCGAGGCAGTACTCGAGGCATTACCCGCTGCTAAGCATCCCGGCATCAGACTGCCAGCTAATCTCTATGGGGCGAGTCGGAAGAACGCGAAGGGTTGGGACCTTCATAATCCGTTGCATCTTGCGGATATCGAGAGGATTAGATCTCGGTTTGCCAAAGAGACCTGGCAGACAGCGCCGATGATTGCTGGGCCGGTTGAAGGCGGCCAACGACGGCAGATAAGAAACCCAGCACGGCTTGAAGACCTCGTTGGCGAGGTTATCGAAGCGTCTGAGGCCGATGCCGATACAGCCCTCAAATCAGCGAGGGTCTGGCATGAGCGCTCAGCCACCGCTATCGCCGACACCCTCACGCGTGCAGCCGACCTCTATGAAGCGCATGCTGGCGCCTTTTTCGCACTAGCGGCACGGGAAGCCGGAAAGACACTGGCAGATGCGATCAGCGAGCTTCGTGAAGCCGTTGACTTTCTTCGTTACTACGCCAATGAGGCGATCCGACTTCAGGGATTGCCCCCTCGTGGCGTGTTTGCTTGCATCTCACCTTGGAACTTTCCGCTTGCGATTTTTACCGGTCAGATCGCTGCTGCTCTCGCTGCAGGGAATGGCGTGATTGCCAAGCCAGCGGAAGCCACGCCGCTGATTGCGTCAATGGCCGTTGGTCTGCTCCATCAAGCAGGTGTGCCGCGAGAAGTCCTGCAGCTCTTACCGGGTTCGGGACCAACGGTCGGAGCAGCTCTTTCAAAAGCGTCGGCCATTGACGGTATCTGCTTTACTGGCTCAACCGAAACCGCACGTCTCATCAATCAATCCATGGCCGTGAATCTGACACCGGATGCGCCTTTGATCGCCGAGACCGGTGGGTTGAATGCCATGATTGTGGACAGCACGGCTCTTCCCGAGCAGGCAGTTCGCGACATCGTGACATCGGCCTTTCAAAGCGCTGGCCAGCGCTGCTCCGCACTTCGCATGCTCTATCTGCAACGCGAGATTGCCGAGAAGATTCTAACGATGCTGTTCGGCGCCATGGATGAGCTTGCTCTTGGCGATCCTTGGGATCCCGCGATTGATGTAGGGCCGTTGATCGACGGGCAAGCCAAGCTACGTATCGAAGAGCCTATTGCAACGGCAAAACGCGATGGACGGATTTTGAAGCAGCTCGCAACGCCTACCGAGGGCTGCTTTGTTGGTCCCACGGTGATCCAGGTCGAGGGGATTATGGATCTCCGACAAGAGATCTTCGGCCCGGTTTTGCACGTCGCAACTTTCGAGTCCCACGAGCTGGAAACCGTGGTTCAGGACATCAATCGCACGGGCTACGGCCTTACCTTCGGCCTCCACACGCGCATCGACGATCGGGTTCAAACAATCGTGGACGCCCTCAAAATCGGGAATATCTACGTCAATCGTAATCAAATCGGCGCAATTGTCGGCTCGCAGCCCTTCGGTGGCGAGGGCTTGTCAGGGACTGGCCCCAAAGCGGGAGGCCCCCGTTATGTGGAACGCTTCAAAGCAAAGGATCGCGGTGTCGGCGACGTGAGCCAGGGCCCTGTCGTTACGATCGATCAGATCACAGCGGCGCTCGCTGGCCTCCCGCCAACGCCGATGGTTGAAACAGAGGCGTCCGACCTTCCCGGACCGACGGGCGAAAGCAACCGTTTGACCCTGCATCCGCGAGGCCCCATTCTCTGTCTCGGCCCTGGCAAAAGCGCGGCGACTGCCCAGGCAGCTGCGGTCAAAGCACTCGGCTGCCCAGTCCTCAAAATTGCACCAGGAATTGATGCAAGCGTCGAGGAAGGCATTGACGGCGTCATCGATCTTGCCCTACTCGAGACGATCCCGAATCTCGCTGCTGTCGTCTATTGGGGCCCAGAGGACCAAGCACGCTTAGCGAGAGAAGCTCTCTCCAGGCGTGCCGGCACCATCGTTCCGCTGATTATGACCACCGATCTTCCGACGCATTGCCAGATTGAGCGCCACCTTTGTATCGATACGACGGCCGCTGGCGGCAATGCATCCTTGCTGTCCGAAGTGACCATCTGAAGATCGATAGGATTGCTGAAGGCGGCCGGCCCTTCGGCAAGTTTTCCAAAACGCTGGCTTGACAGGCGGTTCTATCCGCATGTCAATTCAAGACAATAAGTCTTTGTAGAGGAAACGTAAAACGCGTGGCATTCAAAGCTAGTGACATCAAGATCGGCGTTGCCTGGCGGCTGATCGAAGTGATCGGTGCTGAGTTTTTCTCGTTCTGCTCCTTTCTGCTGCTAACCCGGTTGCTGGCACCCGAGCACTTTGGTGTGGTGGCCTTGGCGACGATTCTGATCCTGCTCTCACAACTTGTCTTGTTTCAAGGCGTCGGAGAGGCGCTTGTTCAAATCGAGGATATCGACGAAAGCTGGTTCTCAAGTGGGTTTTGGCTGAATGTTGGCCTCGCAGGCCTCGTCGCGTTCATTCTGATTGTCGCCGCCCCCTATATCGCGCACGCCTTTGCCGAGCCACGTTTTGCACCGGTACTACGCGCCATCGCCCCTTTGCTTGTCATCTACTCGCTCAGCGGCATTCTTCAGGCAAAGCTCCGACGCGATCTTAAGCTCAAAGGATTTGCCTACGCTTCGATCTTCGCGACGATTCTAGGCGCCATCGTGGCCGCGGTCATGGCATTGATGGGCTTTGAAGTCTGGAGTCTGGTTTGCCAACAATGGGTTTATGCCCTCACCAGCACGACAATGTTTCTCCTACACGCTGGTTGGCTGCCACAGCCGTCTGTCGTTAAAGATCATTTCAAGAAACTCGCCAGCTTCAGCTTTAACACTGTTGGCGCAGCTTTGCTTCGCTTTGCCCTTCGGCAGCTCGACTTGGTCTTTATCGGCATCTACTTGCCATCAAAGCAAGTGGGACTCTACTTCCTGGCAACGCGGACCCTAAACACTGTTGGGCAATTAACCTATTACTCAATCCAGCGGCTGGGGCTTCCCGTGCTTGCAAGACTGCAGCACGACAGTGAGCGTCAGCGGGACGCGATTATCTCAACACTCAAGCTTACCTGTCTCGTCTGTCTGCCCATATTCTTTGGCATGGCGACCATCGCCGATTTGGTTATTCCGCTCGCATTCGGTGTCGAATGGACTGGGACGATAACCCCCTTTCGCATCCAGTCCGCGTTCTGCATCTTCTACGCTTTGTCGCTGGTCGCCAATCAGATCTTGTTATCCGCGGGCTATGCGTCAATCGTCTTTCGGCTCTCTGCATTGAACGCCCTACTGTTTGCCGTCGCCGTCGCGTTTGCCGCGCCCCATGGGATTGCCGCAACTGCGATTGCCGGCGGGATCGCGAACACCGCTTGCCTTCCCGTTTACTTCTTTATGCTTCGCCGAAAGCTCGGGATTCCTCTGGCCCGTCTCGCTCTCGATCTTCTACCCATTTGGATCGCCGCCTTGATCATGGTGATCGCAGTCGTGACCACCAGGGCCTACCTTTTTCCCGCGCTCACCCCTCTTCTTTCGTTGGGCGTTTCAGTCTTGGTCGGCATCGTCGCCTTCACGAGCGTCCTTTGGCTTTTACGTCGCGACTATGTCGACGAATTGACAGACATCGTCTTTGGCAGCCAACCCGACGACCCTTAGAACGCGCAACGATCCGTCAACATCATGCTAAGCTACCAGCGCTAGCCGTCGCTTGTTGGTGGGAAAGTGTTGACCCAACAAGAAAAGGCGAGTCTCTTGCCCATGGCGCCGGGTTGCCGCTGGAGCCTGCACCAGCAACCGCAAGGACGGCCGTCAGGCGTCGACTAATCAAGCAGCGGTCGACATTGGCGTCGAAACAGATGCAAGCGCACAGGCACCCTTCAAATTTTCGGCGAGATGGTGAGACTTACTGCGAACGGTTGCGAAGGCTCTCAAACATTCAGGTCAGGTAGCACCTGCCTAACGCAAGGAGATCGGATTTGAGCAGATCACCCCAGATCGATTGTGTCGTCGACATCAAAGCGAGGACCGGCGAAGGAGCCTTTTGGGACCAAGAGCGACAATGCCTTTGGTGGGTCGATATTCCAGCAGGAATGATCTATGCCTTCGATCCGTCAGATGGCTCAAACACATGCTATAGGCTCGACGAGCCCGTTGGTTGCCTGGCGCCAACCATCAAGGGTGATCTGCTGCTGGCAACAAAGTCCGGCTTTTGGCGTTTCGATCCCGAGACTGGCCAAAAGATCGCTATCCATGATCCCGAAGCCGATCAGCCCAGCAATCGATTCAACGATGGCGCCACAGATCCGAAAGGCAGATTTTGGGCCGGGACAATGAAGGATGACGGCACGCCGCCCACCGCTGTTGGAGCCTTTTATCGCCTCGACACCGATCTCACATCGACCAAGTGGGTTGGGGGTATCTTCACCACGAATGGCCTTGCCTTCAGCCCTGACGGCAAAACGCTCTATTGTTCCGATTCGAACCCGTCGGTACAGACGGTCTGGGCCGCAGATTATGACTGCGATAGTGGCCAGCCCGGCGATCGCCGCGTCTTTTTCGATGCGCGGGGCGTCGATGGCCGTCCAGATGGCGGTACGGTCGACGCGGATGGATGCTACTGGATGGCAGGCGTCAGCGGCTGGCAGCTTGTGCGCGTGACACCCCGAGGTGATATCGATCGGATTATCGAATTGCCGGTAGAACGCCCCTCGAAGCCTATGTTTGGCGGCAAGGATCTCGACGTATTGTTCGTGACGTCCATCGGCACCGGTCTTACCGCAGGTACCGAGGCCCGACAGCCCCACGCGGGCGGTCTCCTCGCTGTGACCGGTCTTGGTGTCACGGGCGTTCCGCAAATGCCCTTTGCTGGTTAAGCTGAAACGAGATCGGAACAAGCAGATAGGGCGGCTTCGTCGTTCGTTGTCGCCTTAGGTGTTAGCACAAAACGAGCGGTGAGAGGGGGGCGGTAAGCATGGTAACGAGGATCGAGAAGATCTGGAACGAAGGTGGTACGGTCGTCAATGGATGGCTGTCGATACCGAGCAGCATCACAGCAGAACTGGTAGCTGGACAGGATTACGACTCGATTGTCGTCGACCTGCAGCATGGGCTCATCGACTATCAGACCGCGATTACCATGATGCAGGCGATAAAGGCGGCAGGTGGTGACGTCACGGTGATCGCCCGGCCACCCTGGAATGAACCCGGCATCATTATGAAATGCTTGGATGCTGGTGCCTGGGGCATTCTCTGTCCGATGATTAACAATCCGGAAGACGCGAGCGCTTTTGTCGGCGCATGCCACTACGCACCGAAAGGCTACCGGAGCGTCGGGCCGACCCGAGCCATGAGCATCTTTGGTCCAGACTATATAACGCGTGCCAATGACCATGTGATCACGCTAGCGATGATTGAGACGGTGGAAGCGTACGAGAATGTTGATGCAATCGCCGAAACTCCCGGTCTCTCAGGGCTTTACATCGGTCCGGCAGACCTCGGTCAGTCCCTTGGTTACGGCGTCCAGCTCGATCCGACGAGCGACAACATGATGGCCGCGATCGAGCGTATCCGCGATGCTGCTAAGGCCGCCGGCAAGAAGGTCGGCATGCACTGCATGATGCCCGATTATGCGCGGGCTATGGCCAACATTGGCTTCGACTTCGTAACGCTGGGCAATGACTTTCGCATGCTAACGGCAGAGTTAAATGCGCGGGTCAGGTCATTCCGAGAATCCTGACGTCATCCCGATCAACACGAGACGCTTCAGCGGCTGCCGGAGCGCGCAGCGACGTGAGGAGACCCATCGGACATTGGCGGAGGGCGGTCCATGTCAGGGCTATCGCATGAAAAGTTTGGAATAGGTCAACCTGTTTCGCGAAAGGAAGACCCGCGTCTCGTCACGGGGCGGGGCCGTTACACCGATGACATCGATCTGCCGAACCAGGCCTATGCCGTGTTTCTGCGCTCCCCCGTCGCACATGGCCTGGTCTCACGTTTGGATGTGTCTGAGGCGAAAGCTGGTGCTGGCGTGTTGGCCGTAGTCACGGCGGATGATCTCGAAGGTGCCGGCTATGGTACATTTCAAAATATGCTTCCGCTAAAAAGTGCTGATGGTACACCACTCTTCGCGCCGCCAAGACCGCTCTTCGCCAACGATCGCATCAGGCATATCGGCGAGATTCTAGCAATGGTGGTCGCCGAGAGTGAAGCGGCCGCGAAAGATGCGCTGGAGCGTATCGTTCTTGACGTCACCCGCCTTCCGGTCGTTGCTGATATCGAAGCCGCCTTAGCAGAGGACGCGCCCGAGGTTCATCCCGGCCACGCCAATCGTTGCCTCGATTGGCGCGCGGGCGATGCTCAAGCTGTAGCCGCAGCCTTTGACAAGGCAGTACATATCAGTCGCGTCCGACTGGAGAATAACCGTGTTGTCGTCGCCTCTCTGGAAACTCGAGCGGCCCTCGCGACCTATGACCCCGATACGGATCGATACATCCTGCACACAGGGTGTCAGGGTGCCTTTGGGCTTCGCCAGGGGCTGGCGGGCCTCCTCAACGTCGAAGCTGCTCAGGTTCACGTCCTAACCGATGATGTCGGCGGCTCTTTCGGCATGAAAGCAGCACCTTATCCTGAATACGTACCGATGCTGCACGCCGCCAAAGCCATCAGTCGGCCGATCAAATGGCGGGATATGCGGAGCGAAGCGTTCATGTCCGACCATCAAGGACGGGCAACAGTGATGGAAGGCGAGCTCGCCCTGGACGCTGCCGGGCAATTTCTTGCGGTACGCGTTCGCCATATCGCCGACATGGGTGCTTATCTCACAGCCTTCGGTCCAGCGATGCCATCGGCCAACATGCTGAAGAACCTGCCGAGCTTGTATCGGACCGGCGCTTTGGCAATCCAGACAGAATGTGTCTTCACCAACAGCGTTGTCATTGGTCCCTATCGCGGCGCAGGTCGACCGGAAGCCAACTATGTGATGGAGCGTCTCATCGATCAGGCTGCTCGCGAGACTGGTCGTGATCCTGCGGATCTTCGGAGGCGCAACCTGATCCCAAAGGATGCCATGCCCTATCGGGCACTATCTGGCTTGGACTATGATAGTGGCGATTTTGAAGCCGTCTTGGACAAAGGTCTTGATCTAGCTGATTGGCGCGGCTTCGAAGCAAGGCGTCGGGAGAGTGAAGGTCGCGGTCGAATTCGTGGACGAGGCCTTGCCTGCTATCTCGAAGTTACGGCCCCACCCCGCGATGAAATGGGCGGTATTCGATTTGAGGACAACGGACGGGTTACCCTGACTACGGGAACGCTTGATTACGGCCAGGGACATGCCACAGCTTTCGCTCAGGTTGTCGCTCAACAGCTCGGTATTCCCTTCGAGCTGATTGACCTTGTGCAAGGGGACAGCGACCAACTCCTTGCAGGTGGGGGAACGGGGGGATCACGGTCGATTATGGCCAGCGGCAAGGCATTTGTTGAAGCCTCGGCCCATGTCGTCGAACAGGGACGAGCCTTAGCAGCGCATCGATTTGAAGCCGCAGTTGACGACCTCGTCTTCGCAATCTCGCCGTCTGGCCAAGGCGTCTTTCGCATCAAAGGGACAGATCGTGAGATCTCACTTCTCGATCTAGCTGACGTGTCAACTGACCCCGACACGCGACCTGATGGCCTTGAGAGTGGTCTCGATGTTGCACTCGTGGCTGAAGCGCCGCCCTCCGCATTTCCCAATGGCTGTCACATCGCCGAGGTCGAGATTGATCCTGAAACTGGCATGGTTACGCTCGACCGCTATGCTGCGCTTGATGACTTCGGCACGCTGGTCAATCCCATGCTCGTCGAGGGCCAAGTGCATGGCGGTGTGGTTCAAGGCATTGGTCAGGCCATGCTGGAGCAGACCGTCTATGACGACAACGGTCAGTTGCTGACTGGCTCCTTCATGGACTATGCCATGCCCAGAGCTAACGACGTGCCAACGATAGATGTCGGCTTTCATCCAGTGCCGGCGACCAGCAATCCGCTGGGTGCCAAGGGCTGTGGCGAAGCAGGTGTGACTGGCGCCTTGCCGGCCATCATGAACGCCATCAGCGACGCCCTCACCTCAGCAGGGGCGCGCCCAGTCGACATGCCGGCGACCTCAGAGCGCATCTGGCAAGCGCTCAACGATGCCGATGGGCCGGTGTAGTCGGCCGTCGTCTCAACGATCTGCAGTCCTTGGGCTTCACATCACGACCGTTGAAAGGAAGACAAGTCCTGCGAGTACATGGACCATGCCTGCCTTGGCGGCCTAGGATAGGTGTTGCCAATACCGTCGTCCCGTCAGATGGCATTTGGCAACAGAGACCGTGGAGGCAATCGATATGAAGCGTATCGCTCAGATTATTCAGCTCAAACCCGAGGCAATCGACGAGTATAAAAGAATACATGCAGAGGTTTGGCCTGGTGTGCTTGCCACCATCGCTGCATGTCATATCAAGAACTATTCGATCTTCTTGCGCGAGCCGGAGAACCTTCTCTTTGCCTATTTTGAGTATCATGGCGACGATCTTGAGTCCGACATGGCGAAAATGGCAGAGGACGAGACCACGCAGCGGTGGTGGAAGATCACAGATCCGATGCAAAAACCGCTCACCACAGCAGCTGACGGCGAGTGGTGGGCGCCTGCAGAAGAAGTCTTTCATGAGGACTAGTCACTGACGGCATTGAAGCGTCGATTGGCCGACCAGATCCAATGTCCAATGACCAAGACCGTTCAGACGCAACCCGATGACATCCTAAGCGTGAACGATCGCGACGGCGCCGATCGGCGCGACTTGCCATCGCTCACGGCGACGATCAGATCATGAGCCCTGGCTTCACTTCCGGCCAGTCTTGCCCCATGGATGATGGATCATCCCCATCCATGGGGATGGTCGACATAGACAATGCCGGCTGGCACCGACTAGGGGATCGGTTTAAACAAGCCGTGCCCCCCGAAAGCTGCGGCCATAGGTGGCTTACGAAAAGGCCCATAAGCGCTATGACTATGTCGTGGTGACCATATCTGACGCTTGGCTCGGCATTGAGCAGCTATCATTGAGTTTCGCGAACAAGACAAAGGCAGGCGATGAGCAACGGTAACCATCAAGAGACCAAAACACTCATCGTCGGCGCCGGCATCGTCGGCGCATCGATCGCCTATCACTTGGCGAGACGTGGAGAGGACGTTCTTATCGTCGATCGTGTCGGTCCGGCTGCTGGAGCGACGGGCAAATCGTTTGCTTGGATCAATGCACACCATTTCAAGCAACCTGACTATCATCGCCTTCGCTATCAAAGTCTTGCCGAATATCACCGTTTGGAACGGGAGCTTGAAGGCTCACTCGGGCTGAACTGGTGCGGTGCTCTGTCTTTCGATGCAGTGGGGGATGCCTTCGATCAACGCTTTGAAGGCTTTCGAAGATTAGGCTATCCGGTTGAAGTCATCTCGCATAACAGGTTCCGTAAATTGGAACCGAACTATGGTCATCCTCCAGGACGCGCGCTCCATCTCTCTTTGGAGGCCGCGGTCGATCCTGTGTGCGCCTGCACCGCGCTCATCGACGCCGCCGTCCAACATGGGGCGCAGACCCTGTTCGGAAGCGATGTCATTGCGCTCAAGACAGATCAACGTTGTTTGACCGGTCTCGAGACAAGCGAGGGAACAATCCAAGCCAAGCGCATCGTCATTGCCGCCGGCACAGGTGCGGAGGCCATTTTGCAAAGCCTGGACATCAATCTTCCCATGGCCAACCAGTCAGGCGTCTTGCTGAAGAGCCGGCCCATCGATCCGAGAATCAACCATGTTATCTGGGGTGATCGCATCCATATGAAGCAGCAGACCGACGGCTGCATGATCATCGGCGAGGTGTTTAGCGAGTCGTGGTCCGAACGTGACCCATCACACATCGCCGAACAAATGCTGGGCGAGGCGAAACGACATCTTCCCGATGCTGACATCATCATCGAGCGCACGACCGTCGGCATCAGGCCAATGCCGAAGGATGGGATGCCCATTGTCGGTGCCGTCGACGGCGTTGACGGTCTTTATCTTGCCGTGATGCACAGCGGCATCACGCTGGCCCCGATTGTCGGCCGCATGGCAGCAGACGAGATATTGGACCAGATCACCTTCGAAACCCTCGAGCCCTATCGCTTGAGGCGATTTAAAGATACCGATACAACGGCAACGTCCTGACCACTTAAGAAGGCAGAGCTATGCATGCCAGCAAGAAATGGAGTTCCTATGCATCATCCCTTGCTGTGCTATCCTTGCTCGCGCTGGCGCTCATGCATGTCTTCGATATTGCCTCACCGACACTGAACCTTGTGATCATGGGCTCTATCGTCGCCTCAGGAACCGTTGCCTGGCTTGTACAGGCAAAGCAGCCTTGCCCAGACTGCGGTCGCCTTTACGGCTATCGGTTCCGCTTTGTAAACGCCCGTCATTGTCGACATTGCGGTGGTGAGTTCGAGCTTTAACGTCGTCGTCATCACCTAGCGATCGACTGCCCCCGGCATGCTCTTTTTATCAACGCGACGGCGCCATGTGTCCCTGCAACCATACGATCCTGCTCCTTGCCAAAGCGTTGGCAAGCTTGGTCATGTTGCATGTGGCGCGACGCTGCCCAACTAGGCAAGCCGTGTGCCTGAGGTCAGATGCTTGCGCCTGAGAGGGCCAACATCGCTCAAAAATCTTGGTGAGATGATACGCCATTGAGCAGCCGATGATGTCACCGTCGATCAACAACATATCGATTTGTGCCGGCAGGGTATTCGCTATCATTTACCGCCCCGTCGCCGCCGCGCAGCGGTAGCCTCCTCATCCACTGACGAAAGGCTGGCATCGAGCACGACGCCGAACAATCGCTCCGCCTCCCCGCTGGTATAATAACCGAGACGAATATCGTTCAGCACGGCGTCGATTTCACGCTGGAATGGATCACCATAACCTCCACCGCCGGGCGTGCCGACATCAACATGATCGCCGGCTTCAATTTGGATATCCTGATCTTTGGATAGATGGGGCGGCGTGTAAGCTTCGCCCCGACGCCAAACCGTCACAGAATTCACGGCACCGTCTGCACCGCCGAGAATCCCTTGAGGTCCGAAACGCCCATGGTCCATGACGAAAGACGCGCGCGCCTCACCACGCCTGAGCTCGATGCTGTAGTCAACTCCAAAACCGCCTCGCTGCGCGCCGGCACCGCCCGAACCCTCACGAAGAGCGTAGCGACGATAGAGCACTGGGAAGACTTGCTCCATCACTTCGATGGGCGGGGTCTTGGAGATACCGATGGTTGAACATCCGTTGGTTAAGCCATCATGCTTGCCGTTACCGCCGTAGCCGCCACCGGTCAGTTGATACATAACGAACGCCCGATTTTTTTCGGGATCATGGCCACCGAGTGCGAAATTGCCTGAGGTGCCAGCAGGCGCTGCGGTCACAACGTCTGGCAAGACCGCTGCAAGCGCCGAAAACACCGCTTCGGCGATGCGTTGCGACACCTCAGCTGCACATCCCGATACGGGACGGGGATACTTTGCGTGGAGAAAGGTGCCGTCTGGATCGACGACATGAAGCGGCTCGAACGCACCCGCACTGATCGGGACATCCGGAAAGATATGGCGCATGGCGAGATAGACGGAGGACTGCGTAGTCGCAAGTACCGAATTCATCGGCCCCTGACAGGGTGGGCTGGACTTCGAGAAATCGAACCACAAGTCACCATCTCGCTTTTCGATAACGAGATCGATGATGAGGGGCTCGTCGACAACACCATCGCTATCGACAAAGGCCTGTCCGTGATGCCGCCCATCTGGGATTGGCGCGATCTTAGCGCGCATCTGAGCAGCTGCACGCGTTCGAAGCTCACGGATGGCGGCACGCACCGTTTCAACACCATAACGATCCAGCAGGGCCTGCAGTCTCTCCCTGCCTACCGAAAGCGCCGCAGCTTGAGCCTTGATGTCACCTATCCGCTGATCGGCCACGCGAATGTTGGCACAGATAATTGAGAAGATTTCGGGGTCCATCACGCCACGCTTGAAAAGCTTGACCGGTGGCAAACGAAGCCCCTCCTGCTCGACGGCCGTCGCATTAGCAGAAAACCCACCCGGGACCGCACCACCAATATCTGGCCAGTGCCCCGTATTGGAAAGCCAGCAAAAGATGTCATCATCGACATAAAAGGGGGTAGCGAAGCGCACATCCATCAGATGCGTACCGCCGAGATAAGGATCATTGACGATGTAAATGTCGCCGTCCTCGGGCGGCTGGCAACGGCCATCTCTGATCATCTCAATCAGTGTGCGCGTCGAAAACTGCATGGTGCCGACAAAGACAGGCAGGCCGAGTTGGCCCTGAGCAATAAGCGAACCGTCATCAGCGGCGTAGATTCCGTCGGATCGATCATCCGCCTCGGCGATGACCGGCGAAAAGGCAGCGCGAGAAAAGGTGAGATCCATCTCATCGCAAACCTGCTGCAATCCGCTCTGGATGACCGCGAGTGTAACGGGGTCATCGAACGTCGAGTTCACCACCGCGGGCATCAGTTACTTGTCCCCTAATGATAGAATTAAGTTCCCATCAACATCACTGCACACACGCTGACGAGGCTCGACGACAATCGTCGTGTCCATCTGCTCGATGACCGCCGGACCGTCGAAGGCGCCATCGATGGGAAGCTTATCCCGGAAGTAGATTGGCGTCTCAATCCAGTCTCCATCGAACCAGACCTGGCGGCGTCCTAGCAAAGCGCCTTCGAGGACGGAGGCCCGAGCGTCAGGTTCGATAAGGTGCGTGATATCGACAGGCGCACGTCGGCCAATCACAGCCGTGTTCAAATTGACGAGGTTAGCGCGGATTTCCGGGAGCTCGACGTGAAAGCGATCGAAATAGGCCTTCTCAAACAACGCCTGAAGCGTTGGGCGGTCGATATCTGCATGGGGTATTTGAACGGTTAGAAGATGGGTCTGCCCGATGAACTGCATGTCAGCCGTATGCAGAATATCGATCGCCTCGATCTCGATTGGCTCTGCCTCGATCAACCCCCTGCCCATGGCGACCTGGCGCTCGAAGGTTGCGGCGACGTCCGCCATGTCGACAGCATCGAGCGGGCGATTCAGCGTGTTCACAAAATCCTTTCGGAGGTCAGCGACGACACAGCCAAGCGCATTGGTGATGCCCGGACGCGCCGGGACAAGAACTTTGGGAATGCCCAGTTCCGCAGCCAGCGCTGTCGCATGCAGCGGTCCCGCTCCTCCGAACGCGAACAGCGCAAAGTCTCTTGGATCAAGGCCTTTCGAAACCGAGACCATACGAATAGCACCTGCCATTTTGGCATTGGCGATCGTGAGGATTGCGCCCGCCGCATCGTCGACACTCAAACCCAGTGGAGTGGCGATAGCCTCGTCAATAATCGCTCGTACATCCTGAAGAGCAACCTTGCCCTCGACCGCAAGCAACTTTTCCGGATTCAGTCGACCGAGGATGAGGTTGGCATCCGAAATCGTGGGGCGCTTGCCGCCTCGGCCATAGCAAATTGGCCCTGGATCGGCGCCGGCACTCTCTGGACCGACCTGGAGCAGCCCGGCATCATCGATCCATGCGATTGAGCCCCCTCCAGAGCCGATGGTGCGCACGTCAACCATCGGTACATGGACGGGCATTGCATACTCGACCTCGAGCTCATGACTAACAGAAGGTACGCCCGATCGAATCACCGCGACGTCCGATGATGTCCCTCCCATGTCGTAGGTAATGATGTCGGTAAAGCCGGCACGCTTTGCCGTATAGGCTGCCGCCATCACCCCAGAGGCCGGCCCAGACATAACGGTTTTCGCTGCTTCCTGCGGTGCTGTCCGCGCAGAGACCATGCCCCCGTTACCGTTCACGACGAGAAGGTCTCGCGAAAAGTCCTTCGCAGCGAGTTCCGTTTGCAACCGATCCAGATAGCGGTGAAGTATCGGTTGAACGGATGCATTCACGGCCGCTGTGACGCCACGCTCGTACTCACGATATTCCGACAAGAGCGCATGGCCCATCGTAATGTAGGCGTTCGGCCAGACATCGTGAGCGATCTCGGCGGCGCGACGCTCATGGATGGGGTTCGCATAAGCGTGCAGAAAGTGAATCACGAGGGCCTGGCAGTCCCTTTCGACGAGCGCCTCGGCCGCCTGGCGTACCGCGTTTTCATCAAGCGGCGTTAAGACCTGACCCGAGGCATCCATTCGTTCTGCTACTTCGATGCGTAGATCACGTGGGATGATCGGCCTGAAGACCCCGGTCATGCCATAGGGCTGTGGTCGCGTTCGCCTGCCTAACTCCAGAATGTCACGAAAACCTGCCGTGGTAATCAAACCTGTTTTGGCAAGCTTTCGCTCAAGTACGGCGTTTGTCGTCGTCGTGGTGCCGTGGATAATGACGTCGATTGCACCCAGATCGTCGGCGGTCGCGCTGAGCGCGTCGATCACGCCAAACGCTTGATTGTCCTGAGTCGTCGGGGTCTTGCCCAAGCGCACGCGATGGTCGGCATCGAGCAATACAAGATCGGTGAAGGTGCCGCCGACGTCGACGCCGACGATCGTGCCAGTAGACTTTTTCATAGAGGCCTGGAGGTCATAGGACGAGAAGACCGTGTCATTGAAGATGAGCGAGACGGAACGCCAAGCTCCTTAATCTTCTTCGCGTCAGATGAACTTGTCCACCCGGCGGCAGCTAGCCACTACATTTCACGTCGATAATTCGGGGCTTCGCGTGTAATCGCCACGTCGTGGACATGGCCTTCACGAACGCCGGCCTGTGTCACGCGTAGGAATGTGCAGCCGCGCTGCATGGAGGCGATATCGGGGTTGCCAGTATATCCCATGGATGCCTTCAGGCCGCCAACGAGCTGATGGACAATGTTGGCGAGTGGCCCGCGATAGGGAACCTGACCTTCAATGCCCTCCGGCACGAGCTTAAGGCTATCCTGCACCTCTTGCTGAAAATAACGGTCTGCAGAACCCCTCGCCATCGCGCCAAGTGATCCCATTCCCCTGTAACTTTTGTAGGAACGGCCCTGATACAAATAAACCTCGCCTGGACTTTCCGTCGTCCCGGCAAAGAGCGAGCCGATCATCGCACAATCTGCCCCTGCAGCGATCGCCTTAGCAAGGTCCCCGGAGGAGCGAATGCCACCATCCGCGATGACGGGAACACCCACGTCTTGGCAGGTTTCGGATAGATCGAGCAGAGCGGCGAGTTGCGGCACACCTACGCCCGCCACGACGCGCGTGGTGCAAATCGATCCTGGACCAATGCCAACTTTGACAGCATCGGCGCCGGCATCGATGAGCGCCTTCGCTCCGTCCTTGGTCGCAATATTGCCGGCGATAAGCTGAACCTCGTTGCTCTGACGGCGCAGACGCTCCACCGCCTTCAAAACACCGACGGAATGTCCATGTGCGGTATCGACCACAATCACATCGACACCAGCTTCGATCAGCGCCGCCGCGCGCTCCATCGCCTCATCCCCTGTGCCAACGGCGGCGCCGGCGCGAAGCCGACCCTGATCGTCCTTGGCAGCATGGGGATTGGTGTCAGCCTTTTCGATATCTTTCACTGTCATGAGGCCAACGAGATGGTCAGCTTCGTCGACGACCAGCAGCTTTTCAATTCGGTGACGGTGGAGAAGAGCGCGCGCCTCATTGCTGCCGACGTCGTCGCGCACGGTCACGAGGTTTCGTGAGGTCATGAGTTCGCTTACGGGAACGCTCGTATCGCTGGCAAAACGCACATCCCGATTTGTCAGGATACCGACCAGGACCTTTTCCTCGCCCTCGACGACGGGAATGCCAGAGATCTTATGCTTGGCCATCAGGGCGAGGGCTTCAGCAAGCGATGCTGTCGGCGGCAAGGTAATGGGGTTGACCACCATGCCACTTTCGAACTTTTTAACTTGAAGAACCTCTGACGCCTGCGTCTCAATGTCGAGATTCTTATGAATGATCCCGAGACCACCGGCCTGCGCCATCGCGATCGCCATGCCACTTTCAGTAACCGTATCCATCGCCGACGAGACCAGCGGGATATTGAGGGTGATTTCCCGAGTCAGCCGGGTCTGCACGTTCGCCTGGGCTGGCAGGATTTCAGAGCGCGCTGGTTGGAGGAGAACATCGTCGAAGGTAAGCGCTTCGCGGATCATGCCATCTCCTCGCCAACCGGCTATTTTCAACCCTAAGATCTGTTGCTCGTTGTATAGAGCCAGGAGCGACTGTGGCCAAGAGGATTTCTTCTCATCGGCAAGATCGTCGCAGGTTTCACGACGACTCGCCGTTCAAGCTATCAACTTTGACAATCTCACTCCGCCGTACACCGACAGCTTTAGCAAGGCCGCGCAGCCGGCTGCGAACCGTCTCGCTATCCGGCACGCTCTCGGTATTACTGACGCTTAGACAGACGCGATCCGACTCGACGCTGATCCTGGCCGTATCCAAAATCTCCGGCACACTTCCCGAGAAGCGGTGACCTAAAAGCATCGCACGCCCAAGGATTTGAGCGCGCTGAGCCTCTTTGTTCGACAGCAGGCTTAGGGCTGGCTGCAGGACCGGATCATCCAGCCTGCCGTCATAGCGTGCATGGACCGCAGCCCCGAGATAGACACGTTCGGGATGATCGAGGCCAACAAAAGGAAACTGGATGATCCGCTCAAAGCTCAACTTGGCCTGCACGCTCGCATGATCAGACCAAGCCATGTCCGACAAGGCAGCAGCGGCAATGCGAAGGCGTCTTTGTTTCTCGCTCTCGTTAGGGAACAATGGATCGGTCCAACGTACCAAAGCGTCGCCGAAAGCAGGGATGCGTGATCGCGGCGTCGCAAACGCCCAAGCACCCTCAATCAAGGGATCCAGGTCACGCGCTGGGTCCGGGAGCTGGTGATAGAGCCAGCCTTCGCGCAGCCCCAATGCAGAAAATACGACTTTCTCAGGCTTGATGCGTTTCAAGACCCGATCCATCACCAGGGCGGCGGCACGCAACGTCTTGATCCGTCTACTTGGTACATTGGGCAGCGCGGCGATAGCTGTTCGGTCGAGCCTGCGGATCGATTTTGCAAACTCTCGGGCGTTCTCGGCATCGATGCTGTAGCCATGAGCAATTTTGACCGGCGCATCATTCATTGCCATATGCACACGCGCCAGCGCTCGCCAACCGCCACCAACTGCGTAAAATCGAGGGAAAGGTAGAGCCGACGGCAGTTCGGCCGCTAATAGTTGATCGAGCCGCCGTTTCACAGCTGCTGCGTCTTCTGCCATTGCATCGGTGATCGGTAACGCCCCGATTGGTAGGCTGATGCGCTGATCGCCGACGCGATCGATGACCACCTGAGCGAGATCCAGACTGCCGCCGCCGAGATCACCAACCAGGCCTCTGGGGCGATGGAATCCTGCAACGACTCCAAGGGCGGCAAAACGCGCCTCCTCCTTGCCGCTCAACACATGGGTTTTGAGACCGGTTTGCTCTTCGATAGCGTTGACCAAAAACGGTCCGTTCTTCGCCCTGCGCACCGCTTCAGTGGCGATGATATCGACCCTTCCAACTCCCATCGCTTCTGCTACGGCGGTGTAGCGATGCAGAGCATGGAGGGTGAGGTCAATCGCCTCCTGGGCAAGCCGATTGCTTTCGGCTAAACCATCGCCGAGCCCGCAAAGCGACTTCTCATTGAAACGCGGCAGTGGCGCTCGACCGAGGTGATCATAGACCACAAGCCGAACGGAATTAGATCCGATGTCAATGACGGCGTAATGTCCATCGTCGTCACGTGCCATTTGATCGAATCGATGTTCACTTCCGTCGATCGCACGGACCTCCTCGTAAGACAATCTGCGCTAGGTGTTCTTTGCTACCCGACAACCGCTGTCTATGCGCCTTATATAGAGCGAATTGCAGACTGACTAGCCGCGACAACCCGACAGCCCAGGAGTTGTAGTGACGACAGGAGAGAGACCATCTTGATCGGCGACAGCGGCATCGTGGTGCTCATTCTTGCCACCACCATGGCGCTCTTCATCTCAAACCGCTGGCGATACGACATTGTCGCGGTGCTTGCATTGATGGCTTCGATCGGAGCGGGCGTCGTCCCAGCCGACCGCGCATTCCTTGGTTTTGGCCATCCCGCGGTCATCACGGTGGCTGCCGTTCTTGTCATGAGCCATGCTTTGCAGCGTTCAGGAATCGTTGATCACATGGCAAAAGCGATCGCTTCGCTCGGCCAACGCGCTTGGCGAGAAACAGTTCTTACAGCATCCGTGACCGCCGGTCTCTCAGCGTTCATGAACAATGTTGGCGCGCTAGCCCTTATGCTGCCGGTGGCCGTGCGCAATGCCGAACGACGTGGCATTGCGCCGTCTGTCGTGTTGATGCCGCTTTCTTTTGCAAGCCTCCTTGGTGGCTTAGTCACATTGATCGGTACGCCTCCCAATATCGTCATCGCAGCCGCGCGCGGCGATGCCGTCGGGTCGTCCTTCGGCATGTTTGATTTTACCATGGTTGGCCTGCCTGTGGCGGTGATGGGCCTTGGCTTCATGGCTCTTTTTGGCAGACGGCTCCTGCCATCGCGCAACCGTCGAAAGCCTGTCGGCGACCGCTTCCGCCTCAGCAGCTATCTAATCGAGGCAAGGCTACAACCGTCGTCACCGCTGGTTGGTGCGACCATCAAACGCGTCGAGGAGATCTGCGATAACGAGGCCACGGTGATGTCACTCATTCGTGATAGCGGAACCCAACTGGCCCCGGAAGGTAGGGATTGTCTGAAGGCGGGCGACGTCCTCATCATTCAAGGCGACCCACTCGCACTCCGGCCCCTGCTGGAACAGAGCGGTTTGATTTCCTTCGATGATGCTGACGTCAGCAAGGCGGCATTAACATCGGACGACGTCATTCTCGTTGAGGCGATGGTCATGCCTAAAGCACCGATCGAAGGGCGATCGATGCGCCGGCTGCGCATGCATGAAACCTACGGCGTCAACTTGCTCGCTATGGCGAGAAAGGGTCATCCACCCGCTGCTCGACTCGCTCGTGTCAGCTTTCAGATCGGCGATGTCCTACTTCTACAGGGACGCCAAGAGACCCTTGAGAAGATCCTCCCGATGCTCGGTTGCCTGCCTCTTGCCGAACGCGGATTCAACCAACAGCCGACGCGGCTATCTCTGTTGCCACTCGGGATCTTTGCGATCGCTGTCATGACCGTAGCCCTCGGTCTTGCACCAGCACAACTTGCGTTTGTCGGCGCGGTCGCTGCCATGGTGATAAGCGGGTCGATCCCAGCTCGTGAAGTGTATGCCAATATTGAGTGGCCAGTCATCGTGCTCCTCGCCAGCCTGATTCCAATTGGCGAAGCCTTGGAAACGACAGGAGCGACACGTTTGATCGCCGAAGGAGTCGCCTTTGTCGCGGGCGATTTACCCCTTTGGGCCCTCCTCGCCCTGATCATGGCAAGCTCGATGGTGCTGTCCGATCTTATCCACAATACACCAACCGCTGTCTTGATGGCGCCGATCGGAATCGGCCTGGCGTCAACCCTAAATCTTCCGGTCGATGCCTTGTTGATGGCGATTGCGGTGGGCGCAGCATCACCCTATTTGACGCCGATTGGCCACCAGTCCAACACACTCGTCATGGGCCCCGCGGGCTATCAGTTCAGCGATTACTGGCGGCTCGGCCTACCAATGGATTTGGTTATTCTCGTGACCGCCGTGCCCATGATTATGTGGGTCTGGACAGGATAGATGCGAACGCGTTCTTAGAATAGCGACGCCAGGTGTCGGCAGGCCATGCGCTGGCATTCCAGAGCAGGCCAGATTGACTAGAGCTTGGAAGATCGCCCCCAGTCCTTAACGCCGTCTTGCCCGTCGACGAGGCCGACTATCGGCCTCGCTCGTGACTCCTGCAGCCCGTCGACGCTGCCGCAATGCGTTTAGGATTTCCAGACGCTCATCATGGTTCGCATGAGGCCAGCGCGCGATCTCGTCGGCTGTGCGCATGCAGCCAAGGCAACGCTTGGTCACCTGATCCAGCGTACAGACACCTATGCAAGGAGACGGAAGATCGATCAATGGCTACCTCTGGGAGCAAGCCTTGCCGGGATCATTGGACCTTGAGCACCACGTCAGCGTAGGATCAAATGGGAAGGCTTGCCAAGCTTGCCACCAGGCGACCGGATGATGCCAGCCTGCGACAACACGATTATCACTCGCTTGGCAGTGGTAGACGAGATAAGCACTGCCGTTACACCAGACATAAGAGAGGCTTCCGAACATGGCGAGGTCAGGACGGAGAAATCGGGATCGGCGCGATCGTTCTAGTGGGGTCAATCAACGGCCCTGGCGCCAAATTAAGAACCCCTTCCCACCGCTAGAGATTCTCGATGAGGCCGGCTTATCTGCCATCGAAAACGCAGCGCTCACGATCCTCGAAGAAATTGGGATGGATTTTCTTCATCCCCGTGCCCATGACATCCTTAAAGCTGCTGGCGCCGATCACGAAGCCGGCACCGATCGAATCCGCTTCGATCGCGCGCTCATTCAGGAGAGTGTTGCCAAGGCACCATCCCGCTACAAACTCTATGCGCGCAACCCGGCCCATAATCTTGAAATTGGCGGGAGCTGGCTGACGTTCGGCGCGGTGTCGAGTCCACCGAATGTTTCTGACGCATCCGGAGGCCGACGGCCAGGCAACAAGCAGGATTTTGATAATCTTCTTCGTCTGGGGCAGACGCTCAATTGCATCCATCTCTTTGGCGGCTATCCAGTTGAGCCGGTTGATCTCGAGCCTTCAACCCGCCATCTCGATTGCCTAGCGAGCTTTGTTCGCCTGTCCGACAAGCTTTACCACGCCTATTCTCTGGGTCGCGCTCGCATTCTCGATGGGCTCGAGATAGCGAGGATTGCCCGCGGGATAAGCGACGAACAGTTTTGCCGAGAACCCAGCTTAACCACGGTGATCAACACCAGCTCGCCGTTGCGTCTCGATGGTCCAATGATTGAGGGTATGATCGAGATGGCGACAAGAAATCAGTGTATGATCATTACCCCGTTTACCCTTTCTGGCGCCATGGCGCCGGCGACAATCGCAGGGGCGCTTGCGCAACAGCATGCCGAAGCGCTTGCAGGTATCACCTTCGCACAAATCGTCAAGGCCGGCTGCCCGGTGATGTATGGCGGTTTCACCTCAAATGTCGACATGAAGTCTGGCGCACCTGCATTTGGCACGCCTGAGTATGCGAAAGCTGTCATCGCTGGAGGCCAGTTGGCGCGTAGGATTGGCGTGCCGTATCGCACCTCTGGCGTAAACGCCGCCAATGGCGTTGACAGCCAGGCTGCCTATGAGGCGATGATGTCTCTATGGCCCGCGGTCATGGCCCATGGCAACATGATCAAACACGCTGCCGGCTGGATGGAAGGAGGCTTGACCGCGTCCTTCGAAAAGATGGTCATCGACGCCGAACTTCTACAAATGATGACCGACTTTCTTCTACCGCTGGAAGTGAATGACGACACGCTCGGACTGGAAGCGATCCGTGAAGTTGGACCAGGCGGCCACTTCTTCGGGTCGGCACACACACTCGCCCGCTTCGAAACGGCGTTCTACCCACCCCTTCTCTCCGATTGGCGGAATTTTGAGTCTTGGGACGAAGCTGGTCAGCCCCTGACCGTCGATCATGCGAGCCGCTTGGTGAGCGAACTGCTTGCAGGCTACCAACCCCCTCCGCTTGATCCAGCAATCAGCGACGAGCTGGACGCCTTCATTGCTAAACGGCGCGAAGCCGGTGGCGTGGCCGCATAGCAAATGGCATGTGGAGTGATCGCAAGCGAGAGCGAACTTGTGTTCACTCCCAGCCATGTTCGCCCGCTTAGCTGCGATTTCTCGGGGATGATAACAACCCTGAATGTCGCCAACAGTCGTGACCTTTAATCACCGGGGCCGGACGTGAGATCTCGGCTCCCGCTTCGGGGCAAGGCATCATCGACGATCTGGGCCGTTCTCGGTTTTGATGGGTGTGAATGACGAGAGATGTCTTGGTATCCGAGACCGCCACGACCATCTCGACCGGCTGATTGCTCATCGTTCCGGTATCAGTTCTGCTTTTGCAGCTTTGGTCTTCACGGACCCGTCACGCAGCGCTTGATCGTCATCAGCCTTTGACAGCGCCCGTCATCCCCGAGACGTAGTACTCGACGAAGAATGAGTACACGACGGCAACCGGAACCGAACCGAAGAGGGCGCCGGCCATCAATGACCCCCAGAAGAAGACATCGCCCTTGATTAACTCCGAAGTCACGCCGACAGGAATGGTCTTGTTTTCTGGTGAGTGAATGAAAACCAGCGCGTACAAGAATTCATTCCAGGATAGAGTGAATGCGAAGATTCCCGCCGATAGAATGCCGGGAATAGCAAGAGGCACGATGATGTAGATCATGGCCTGGATACGTGACGCGCCGTCGATGCGCGCGCATTCTTCCAGTTCCTTCGGAATCGTCGCGAAGTACCCCATCAACAGCCAGGTACAGAATGGCACTAGAAATGTTGGATAGGTAAAGATGAGCGACCAGGATGTATCGGTCATCCCCATCCACGACACAACGCCCGTTAGGGGGATAAACAGCAGGGTCGGCGGTACGAGGTAGGTGACAAAAATGGCGATGCCGAAAACCGTCGAGCCCGGAAACACGAAGCGCGATAAAGCGTATCCCGCGAGGACGCCAGCAAAAAGCGAAACCGCGGTGGAAGCGACGGCAACCCAAAGCGTATTGATGGTCCAATCCCAAAAGAGGGTTCCGGTGAACAGCGCCTCCCAATGTTCCAGTGTTGGCTCGCGCACAATAAAGGGCGATAGACGCGGGTTATAAAGCTCCGGATCCGGCTTGATTGACGTGATGAACATCCAAAGGAATGGAAACAACATCGCAAAAACGAACATGAAAAGCGGAATATAAAAGACCATCAACCGCTTGTAATAGGTTTCACCGACCATGTTGTTCATGCGAGCCCCCCACTCATGGGCGCCATGCCAAGAGGTTGCAGCGTCGACAAGGTCCAAGGCGCATTTGGCCTGGAGGACAGATCGTGTGGTCGAAAGACCGGCGGAGCGTGCTCTGTTTCGGTCGTGCGGTTGTTGCGTCCGGAACAGCTTATCAGGCTCGACGCATTGGCGATCATTTGCTCAGCCCTTCTCGCTTGAGGTACCAGAGCTGGAAGACGATCACCATGGCGAGGATCGGCAACATGAAGAGAGCAATCGCCGCTCCTTGACCAATATTGCTTGAGATCATGCCGGTCTGGTAGGCGAGCGTGGCGAGCAAGTGAGTCTCGTTGTTGGGCCCACCTCGGGTCAAAATCCAGACAAGCTGGAAGTCGGCGAACGTGATAACGATCGAAAAGACGACCACCACAATGGCAACCGGCTTAATCATCGGCAGCGTTACATGCCAGAATTTCTTCCAGCCGGTCGCACCATCGATATCCGCAGCATCATAAAGCTCGGGCGGAATCGTCTGGAGGCCTGCAAGGAACGAGATCGCGAAGAATGGGAGACCGCGCCAGACATTGACCAGAATGATGGAAAACATAGCCCAATCGCCATCGCCGAGCCAAAGAGGACCGCGAAAGAATCCCCAGTTTTCCTTAATGACAAAACCTGCCAGGCTCAGCTCCATCTGCCAGAGCCAACGCAGGATCCAATTAAAGACGCTGAACGTCGCATCGAACATCCAGAGCCAGGCCAGCGTGCTCAGAACGGTGGGCACGATGAATGGCAGCAAGATGCCGGCACGCGTGATACGCGCGAAGCGGAATTTTCTGTTCAGGAGGACGGCAAGCCACATGCCGAGCGCGGCTTTGAAGATTGTGGCCATGGTTGTAAAGAACAGCGTGTTCCAGAACGCCGTCCAAAATATGTCCGATGAGAAGAGCCTTCGGTAATTTTCAAGGCCGACAAATTCACCGGGCTGGCCGACAAGCTTATCGGTCAGGGACATCCAGATCCCGAGAACGAAGGGATAGGCAATGAAAACAAGGATCAAGAGAAAGGCGGGAGTGAGGAGCACATAACCGAGGACACGTTCGTCTTCGAGTGCTTCCTTGAGCCGATCGAGCAGTGACATCGGGCGCGCTGCGCGTGATGCTTGAACTTCTGCCATATCAGCGGACATGGGTTGCCCAATCACGCTTCATTCTGGCTCGGCCTCCCAGGGTCAATGCCGAATTTGCGACGGGAATAGCCATTAAGCCGTTCCCGCCGCAGATCGAAAGCCTAGCAAACGTCAGGTGCCGTTTGCTTAGGCGTCGTAAACGTTTTTGAGCTCCTGTTCTGCCCAAGCAGCAGCCTCTTCCGGCGCTTCGCCTTGGACCGCGCGGGCAAACATGTCGACGATGATGTATTTCTCTTGGGCTTCACCTGACGCCCGGTTCCAAGGTCCAGCAAAACCGGACGTTCTGCCGTACTTCGGATTGTCTTTATAGATCGTGAGAGCTGGGTCGGACTCCCAGATCGAATGGCCTTCCCACTTGGGCAACGAACCCTGTACATAGCCCTTGTTCACATTCATGAAGGCATCGAAGTTTTCGTCTGCAGCGAAGTGACGGATCAACTCGGCAGCAGCCTCCTTTTGTTCCGAATACTCCATGATGCTGAGCGAACGAGGACCGACAAAGTGATAGCGACCGTTCGGTCCCTCAGGGTTGAGGAAGTGGTCGAGATTATCGGCAAAACCTGGGTATTTGTCCTCATCACGACGCGCCACGAAATAGATGCTGGCGCCATTTAATGTTGCACCGATGGTCTGACCGAGGAACGCTCGATTGTTCGAGCCATCGTCCCAAGCCAGGCCACCTGGGTCGCAGGCAGCTTCCCAGAACCGCGCGGCAAACTCGAGTGCAGCAAGGGTTTCCGGTGAATTGATCACCACATTGCCGCTCTCATCCACTTCCTGCCCGCCATAGCTCCACATCAGCGGATAAGCAAATGTCGGCGCATCGCCGAAGGTGTGTCCCAAAGTCTGGCCAACCGGGAGATTGGCGTTTTTGAGCGCCTGGCCGACGGTCAAATACTCTTCCCAAGTATTCGGAACGCTGAGGCCAAGTTCTTCGAAGATGTCCTTCCGATAAACAACGGCATTACCGATATTGAAGAGTGGGATGCTTCGCGGCACGCCATCGACTGTGACGGCGCCGGAGGCCCAGTCGTAGAAATCACCACCGCCCATTTCACCGAATAGATCGCTATGATCAGCCAGCCCGCTTGCATAGAGATGCGGTTGATTGGCGTTCATCTGAATGACGTCTGCACCGCTGCCACTCTCAATTGCGGCGGTAATCCGTGCGGCCATGTCGTTCTGATTGATGAATTCGACAGTGACGTCGACGCCCGTCGCTTTTGTGAACTCTTCGGCTTGGCGGCTGATTTCCGGATCGGCATCGCCGATAAAGCTCGACCACTGGAGGTAATGGAGTTTGCGGGCTTGCGCGATCGCCGGCGCTTGACCTCCAAGGAACGATGCCGCGGCAAAGGCAGCGCCAGTCAGCGCTGTGTTCTGCGCAAATTGCCTCCGGCTTAGCCCGCTTCCCTTAGTCGTTGCGGGTTTGTTAACGCCATCCTTCTTCATCATTTCTCTCCCTGATGTTGAATCGTCATCTTTACCGGATCTTGTTTCCGATCCAGTCTCGGCTCGATGGCCGTCGATTCGTTATTCAAGAAAGGCTAGTGCTTTATGAGACGTTGATCAACACGGTTGGAGCTCTAAACAATCCATGTGATATCGATCATCGACCGATCAGGGAGGAATTGTGTGGCTAGAATCAACCGCGCGGTCGAATATCTGGAACGTGGCCAGCCGATCTTTTATAGCGGCGTTACCGAACTCGGCTTTGAGAGCGGTCAACGCCAGGCATCTACTTGGGCTGACTATCTCTGCATTGATCTCGAGCATCTACCCTTCGATATGCCCGGTCTGTCCGCTTTTATGGATGGGCTGATTGCAGCCGGACCGACGACGACCGGCCATCGGACACCTACAGTCATCGTTACCTTGCCGACTGATGGCAGCGACGAAGCCATGATTAGAACCAACAGCTGGATGATCAAACAGGCGCTGGCGACCGGCGTTCACGGCTTGATGCTCTGTCATGTCAAAAGCCCCGATGCCGTTCGCGCTTTTGTCGAATCCGCGCGCTACGCCTTCCAGATGTCAGGCGTTGGCCATGGTCTCGAGCAGGGCCGCCGTGGTTCGGGAGGGCAAGAGCGCGCCGCTGCTGTTTGGGGTGTTTCGATCTCGGACTATCTCGATCGAGCCGATGTTTGGCCCCTCAATCCGCATGGCGAACTGATGCTAGGTCTCAAACTCGAAGACAAAGGCTGCCTAGACGTTGCCGACGCATGCATCTCGGTGCCAGGTATTGCACTTGCCGAATGGGGTCCGGGCGATATGGGCATGTCCTTTGGTCATCGCGAGGCGCATGATCCACCCTATCCTGATGAGATGCAGGATGCGCGTCGTGTTGTGAAAGCGGCATGCGATCAAGCCAACGTCGCCTTTCTTGATGTCGTTACACCAGCGACGGTCGAGACGCGCCTCGATGAAGGCGTGCGGATCGGTGCTGCAACGGAAGAGGCTGCCGTCATTGGCAAGCGCTATTGTGGACGAAGGGATTAAGCATGGGACAAAGCAAGACTGTCATCAGCATCGAGAAGGACGCTTTCCTCATCGATGGGCTGCCTACATATCCTGGCCGACGCTTCAATGACATGAAGATCGAGGGATTGCTCATGAACGCACGCCTGGTGCAGGGCATATTCGATGATGGCAATCTTGAGACTCGATCGCGCTGGGACTACCCGGACGGCCCTTGGGATCCGGAACGCAATACCACTGAGTTCATTGAAATGATGCCGGAATGGCGTTCGAAGGGCATGGTCAGCTTTACCATCAATCTTCAAGGGGGTAGCCCCGAGGGCTATAGCAAGACCCAACCATGGAACAATGCTGCATTTACGCCCGATGGCATCCCCGATCCCGCCTATCTCGATCGGCTAGGCCGCATTCTGGACAAAGCGGATGAACTTGGTATGGCGCCGATCCTCGGCCTCTTTTACTTCGGTCAAGATCGGCGGCTTCGCGACGAGCGTGCCATCGTTTGTGCCGTTCAGGCGATAACCGATTGGGTCATCGATCGTGGCGACCGCCATGTTCTTATTGAGATCGCAAATGAAGTCGACGTGGGTCTGTACAGCCATGACATCATCAAGGCTCATCGATGTCACGAGTTGATTGAGCTGGTACAGGTTAAGTCCCAAGGCAAGCTCAACACACCGGCCGGGCGGCTTTTGGTGAGCACGAGCATGCGTGGCGGCACACAACCTCCCGATCCGATCGTGCGGATCGCCGATTTTATTCTGTTACATGGCAATAGCGTGAATGACCCCAATCGGATCCGCGAGATGATGAGGATCTGCCGCGCTAACTCGTGTTACAAGGGGCAGCCAATCGTGTTCAATGAGGATGATCATTTCGAATTCGATGCCGGTGACAACAACATGCTTGCCGCTGTTGGTGGCTATGCTGGCTGGGGTTTCTTCGACTACAGGGTGTCGGGCGAGACCTTTAATGACGGCTATCAAAGTGTACCGGTGAATTGGTCGATTAGCTCAGATCGAAAGCGCGGCTTCTTTGATCTCCTTGGCAAGATCACCGGTGCACAGGATTAGACCGAAAGGCAAAGAGATGAGAGCACAGTCATGACACCAGAGATCGCGGTTATTGGCGCCCAGCGACCGGAAGTGCAGGCAGCACTCGAGGCAGAATTCACCGTGCACAACGTGTATCAAGAGGCCGATCGCTTAGCAGCGCTCAAACCCATTGCCGAACCCATCCGAGCCGTTGTCACCAACGCAATGGCGGGCGTGCCAACCGAAGTCTTTGACATCTTACCCAACCTCGAACTCGCAGCGATTATGGGGGTAGGACTTGAAAAGACGGACACCGGGCGCGCCAAGGAACGAGGCGTCACGGTGACGACCACGCCTGTCCTTTACGACGATGTTTCCGACCTCGGGGTTATCCTGGCCATGAGCGCATGCCGCCGAATCGTGCAGGCCGACGCCTTCGTGCGCCAAGGCTATTGGTCAGAGCGTCGCTATGCTCCTGCCACAAAATTTTCAGGGAAGCGGGTCGGCATTTTGGGCTATGGCCGAATCGGCATTGCCCTCGCCAAGCGGCTTGAGGCCTTTGACATGACCATTGGCTATTATGATCCCATGCCGAAGGAAGGCGTGCTCTACCGGTCCTATCCCTCAGCGAAGGCTCTCGCTGAGGATGTCGATATTCTGTTTCTCTCCGCAGCAGGCGGGCAAAGCGGCGATCATATCGTGACCACTGAGATCCTAAATGCGCTTGGCCCAAAAGGCGTCTTTGTTAATATCGCGCGTGGCTGGTTGGTCGACGAGGTTGCATTGGTGGATGCTCTGAAGACCGGACGCATTGGAGCCGCCGGTCTCGATGTGTTCGAGGATGAGCCCAATGTCCCCAAAGCACTGCTCGAAATGGATAACGTCGTGCTCACTCCCCACATTGCGAGCAACACGAACGAAACAGTTAAGGCGATGGGGGACTGCGTTCTGGACAATGTCCGGTCCTGGTTCTCCGGGAAGGGTGCCGTTACACCGATTGCCTAAGCTATCAGGAGCGATGAGATGGACGAGAAGCTCGCAGCAATGCGCGAAGACTATCGACAAGGCGGCCTTTCCGAGCGTGAGGCTGCCTCCAATCCGATCGCCCAATTCAGACGTTGGTTCGACGCGGCCATTGAGGGTGGCGTCTACGAACCCAATGGGATGACCCTTGCTACGGTCGGCGAGGATGGCCAACCCAGCGCACGTGTCGTCTTGTTAAAGGATCTCGATGAGCATGGCTTGGCTTTCTATACCAACAAAGATAGCAGGAAAGGTCAGCAAATTGCCGCCAATGCCAAAGCGGCTCTGACATTTTGGTGGGGTCCCTTAGAGCGTCAGGTGCGTTTCGAGGGGGTGATGAGCCATGTCGAGGCTCAGGTGGCCGACGCGTATTATGCCAGCCGCCCTCTCGGCAGCCGTATTGGAGCTTGGGCCTCACCGCAAAGCCAGGTGGTTGCAAGCCGTGACGTCCTTGATCAGGCAGAGCGTACGTTCAGCGAAAAATATGCTGACGGAAACCCACCGCGACCGCCCCATTGGGGCGGCTATCGTCTCGCGCCAGAGCGGGTCGAGTTTTGGCAGGGGCGACGTTCCCGTTTGCACGACCGCCTTTGCTATCGTCTCGTCGACAGCGCTTGGGTCATCGAACGTCTAGCGCCTTAATTCCTTGGCAACCCGCTTGATCATTCCGCCCCAAACAGTGGGCAGATGGACATCAAGCCAACGACGATGTTGCGACGACGATGAAGGTTGCGCTGACATCGTTTGAAGACGCTCATGCGAATGCGGCTGGCCCGGAAGCTCTTCATCCGAGCTTGCTAAAACGACCCTTTCATCCCGTTCAGGTCGTTTCGATTAGAGCGTCAAGAGCGCCTTTACTTGCTCTAACTGATCGGCATCTTGCGGTTCTTTATCGTGGCGCCACCGAGCTATTCTTGGAAAGCGGAGGGCGACTCCGGACTTGTGGCGCGGCGACTCGTTGATGCCTTCAAAGGCGAGCTCAAATACGTGGTGTGGCATGACTGACCGAACCGGACCGAAGCGTTCAATCGTGTTCCGCCTTATCCATCGATCCAACTCGCGGATCTCGCCATCATCAAGCCCGGAGTAAGCCTTGGCGATCGGCACTAGCTCGCCATCACGCCAGACGGCGAAGGTGTAGTCCGTAAAAAGATTGGCGCGACGACCAGAGCCTGCTTGCGCATAGATCAGCACCGCATCCAGGCTCAATGGATCGATCTTCCACTTCCACCAGTCTCCGCGCTGACGACCGGTTCCATAGGGCGAGTTGCGGCGTTTGAGCATCAGCCCTTCGACTCGCTTCGCCCGTGAATCGGTTCGGATCTCCGCCAAACTCTCCCACGTCTTGGCCTGGATCACATGCGAAGCCATGAGCGGTTGCCCGACCGCGTCAACAACCATTTCGAGACTCTTTCGACGGTCGTCTAGCGATCTCATGCGGAGATCCTCACCTTGTTCCTCGAGAAGGTCATAAGCAAGGAAGCCAACGGGCGCCTCTTTTAAGATTTTTGCACTGAGCTTATCCCGACCGATACGCTTTTGTAGGACAGCAAATGGCATAACGCCGGCGTCATCCCAAGCGAGGATCTCGCCATCCAGCACCGTCCCATCCGACAGGCGTTCAGCCATGAGCGCAATTTCCGGATAGCGGTCGGTGACAAGTTCCTCACCACGGGTCCAAAGATAACTCTCTCCGCCACGTCGGATGAGTTGGCCTCGTATACCGTCCCACTTCCATTCGGCGAGCCATTCGCTGACAGGGCCAAGGGCGTTTGCCTCCTGTTCGAGTGGTGACGCCAGAAAGAAGGGATAGGGTCGCGAGCGATCATCATCTTCGGTCTTGGGATCCAGCAGCTTTTGATACCAGTCACCGTTCGGCTGCCATTGCCCCATCAAGCGATGGCTGATGACAGGCCGCGGCAATTCCGCAACCTCCGCCAGCGCACGCACGACAAGAAGCTTGGAGACTCCCACGCGGAATCCGCCGGTCAACAGCTTATTCAGGAGAAAGATCTCGGCCCGCGGCAACTCGCTCCACCAAGTCGTGACCATCGTCTCCTGGGCTTCGGCAGGCAAATCGCGAAGCTTGAGGATATACACCTCCATCCAGACCGAAAGCGTACGGTCGCCGGCCTCACCTGAGGGCTCCACCAAACCCTGGTCCACCAGAAGCGAAACCGTCTCCGCGCTGTCTCCGACAGCAGCATGTGCGTCGGTCACCAGCCATTCGGGGTAGCCAGTCGTGCGTAACGCCCACTCCCGCAGCACCCTTCCCGAGATCAACCGTTTCAGCCGCTGCCCGGTCAAAAAGAACACAGCCCACGCCGCATCTGCAGCAGGCACATCTTGAAAGTATTCGACCATCGCCTGGACCTTGGCGTTGGTCTTGGTCGTGCTATCCAGATCGGCGTAGAGCTGGCTAAATCGCCTCATCTCAATGACCCGCGGACCGGTCGGTCACGTATCGTCCCCCTCACCTTCGAAGAGTGTTTGAAGGGGTTCAGCCTCAATGCCCATTGCTTCCCGGAGATAGCGAGCGAGGGTGTCACTATAGCCGTGCGTCGCATAGACTTTCTCCGCGCCAGTTGCATCAATGGCTCCCAGCAGACCTGGCCAGTCAACATGATCCGACAGGACAAAACCCTCATCAAATCCACGGCGGCGGCGATGGCCACGAACTCGCATCCAGCCGGAGGCGAAGGCGGTTCCGCATTCACCTAGCCGTTGCATCCAAGGGGAGCCAAAGGCGGCGGGTGGAGCAATCACGAGCTCGCCAGCAAAACTCTTGTCTTTGGGTTGATCAAGCACCGCAATGGTCTCAGGAAGTCGAATACCAGCGTCCCGATAAGCAGGTATCAACGCGTCCACCGCACCATGAACGAAGATCGGACGCTCCGATCTCTTGCCGATTTCGGCGAGGAGGCGTTGTGCCTTACCAAGCGCATAGCAAAAAATGACCGACGTCTTGCCTGCCGCCTCATTGGACCGCCACCAGCGCATCAACTGGTCCAAGACCCGCTCGATTGGATCCCAACGATAAATTGGCAACGCAAAGGTCGCCTCCGTGACGAACACATTGCACGGAACCGACTCGAAGGCCTCGCAGCTGGGATCGTCATCGCACTTATAGTCGCCTGAGATGACCCAGATGATCCCACCAACGTCGATTCTGATTTGTGCAGAGCCGAGGACATGCCCTGCAGGATGGAAAGAGACAACGGCATCGCCGAACTGAATTGACTGACCGAAGTCGTGAGCTTGAACGGCGGTGTTGTGTCCTAATCGTTTTTTGAGGAGTCCGACGCCACTGGCGGCCGCGTGATATTGGTTTGACCCGGAACGCGCGTGATCGGCATGGGCATGGGTGATCACAGCTTGATCGACCGGTTTCCAAGGATCGATATAAAAATCGCCTGCCGGGCAGTAGAGTCCCTTGGGAGTCAAGGTAACAACATCGCTCATGGCAGTGCCAGAATATCGACGTGCCCCACGGTCAATGACAACTGTCCGGCCTCAACCAAGGCGATGCGGCGGGCGCGCCAGGCGTCGAGATTAAGGCTTGGGTCTTCTTCCTCGGCGGCGGCCGAAACGCCGTCAATCATGGCCTTGAGGATCGGTCCGTCCCCACCACCAAAAATCCAGTCGCTAGGCGCCATGTGGACTTGCCGGCCGTCGTCTCGAAGTCTCCTTGACAAATAGTCGCCTGCCCTTGGTCCAAGGGCGGGGCCAAAGCCTTTATCTCGTTGTTGGTGGCGAGCAAATGCAGCTTCGAGCGCCCGATCGTCAGGATCGACTGGGCCCCAGATCATCCGCCCATCGAATGACAGTGTCATCAAGAGCGCCGCATTTCGACAATGGATAGCCAACCGGTCAAGCCAGTCAGCAGAGGCGAGATCAAGGAGAGCTGCGCCGGTGACACCCGTGCCTGGCTGCAGCGCGATCGCCTCCAGATCAGAGGCCAAGTCTTGCTCGCAGGTCTCGACATGAATCCCGTCTGGCAACTGCTTGGTCAAGCAAGCGAGTAGCTCTGGATCGTGGTCGATACAGGTCCAGCGCTGGCCTGCTGGTAAGAATGGGGCAAGAAATCGGAGATTGGAGCCAGTACCTGAACCCAGGTCGACCAGCTGAGGCGAGGCGCCGAGGGCCATCACGAATGCGTCCGTCAAAGATCGGTTGCGGGCGCCATGATCGTAGGGTTCGCGAAGGGCTAGCCACGAGGGATCGAATCCAGCCATCAGTTTGCCGCCCTTTCGAGAAGAGAGGCGAATTGACCAGCGGATTCTTGCCAGCTTTGAAGGCGAACACGTGCTTTCGCAGCGCCATCTGCTAAGCGACGGTAGTGTTCCGGATCGGTGATCAAGGAGTGGATCGCTTGAGCCAATGCATCAGGATCACCTGGCGGTACCAATAGGCCTGCCGCCTTCGGCACGGTTTCGGGAATGGCGCCAGCGGTCGTCGAAACGATCGGCAAAGCGCGCGCCAGCGCCTCGCTGAGGACCATGCCGTAGCCTTCATGATGAGAAGCAAGGATAAACAAGTCGGCTTCGTCATAAAGGCGTGACAAACCTGCCTCGTTCTGCTCACCGAGTAGGCTCACACGGTCACCAAGCCCAAGGTCGACGATCGTTCGCCCGATCTCGGCTGCATGATCCGGATCCCAGGCAGCGCTGCCGACAAGATTCAAATGCCAGTCATGATCACGCAGTTTTACCAAGGCCGCTAAGAGTGTCAGATGCCCCTTCCGGCGCGTGAGTGAACCAACAGTCAGCAATGCTAAAGGATGATCCTCGCCCGCTCCGCGAGCTGGCGCCGCCCGATCGACACCAGGCAAAACGACCGAGACTCGTGCCGGATCGATGTCAAACTTAGCCAGGTCGCGTCTGGTCCCTGGGCTCGTGACGATTAGATGAGAGGCCCGATGCATGAGCGCGCCTTCGAGCGTAGCGAGATGCGCCATCGTATCAGACGAAAGTCCTGTTTCCATCGATAGCGGATGATGGATCAAACCCACCCAGCGCCCGGTGAGTTTCTCCATATGATCGGCAAATGCGAGCAATGCCAGTCCGTCAATCAGGACATGCTCACCCCTGGTCTGTTCGACGACATGACCCGCCGCCTCAATGGCGGTTCGATCCGGTTGAGGAAAGCAACCTGCCAGCTCATGCACCTCGACGGACCAACCTTGGGCCCGCAGCCCGTCGATGATCCGCCGATCATAGATATAGCCACCAGTACGTTGATCAAGCTGTCCCGGAACGATCCAGTGCACGCGATCAGACATCAGTCGTTCAGCGACATCTCGTAACTTGCCCAGGCAACATGGGACTCGCCAAGAGTGACCTTGATACAATCCATCGCCGCCTTGGCCTCGGCGCCGAGAGCACCATCATGAATCTGCGCCGCGACCTGCTTGGTAATGTGCTCAGCCAGAACCTCGGTCGTCGTGTTCATCCCTTCAAACTGCTGAAGCTCATCCAGATTCTGGTAGTTGAGCGGCTTCAACACTGAAGCCAACAGCTCACTCAGCAAACCGATGTCGCAAACGATTCCGTTCTCATCAAGCGTCCGCCGGCTGAGCTCAAGATCGACAATGAATGTCGCGCCATGCAACTTTTGCGCTGGTCCAAAGACCTCTCCTTTGAAGCTGTGCGCAATCATGATGTGTTCCCTGACGACAAGGCGAAACATGCTTTTTTCCCAGTGAGTTAAGTTGATGTTTGACGGTAGACGATCGGTTGACACATGACATCATCCCTGCCCTCTGACAACTCCGCTAGAATCGACGGTAGCTGGGAGAAATGTCGGGGCGGCGAGAGCAAAACGTCATAGCGTTGATCGGCAAGCAGGCTCAGTGCGAGTTCCAAGCGGTCGCGATGGCTTTTCCGTAAGCGCATTGCGGGCGCGATGCTGCCGACCTGGCTCGAGATGAGCTTGAGCCTCCGGCTGTGAAAATTCTCCCCAAGCGGCAAAGCGACTTCACGATCGCCGTACCAACTAAGGTCCAAGATCGTTGCCTCAAAGCCTGCGATCTCAAAAGCCGTACGCAGCCCCTCCGGTCGCCCGCTTGCATGAATGACGAGATCTGCGTCGGGGGTTGCCTCGTCAGGAGCAACGAAGGTCAGGCCGAGCGCGCGTGCGATGGCAGCCTTTCTGGGGTTGGTATCGACGACCTCGACGTGAACACCCGGATGCCCTGCTGCTAGGCAGGCAGAAAGCGCGCCGACCACGCCACAGCCGATCACAGAGATCCGGTCTCCGATGTGTGGTGGTGCATCCCAAAGGCCGTTGAGGGCTGTTTCCATATTAGCGGCGAGCACGGCGCGACCGCTAGCGACGTCTGGCGGCACGGGAATGACCGCGTCCGCAGGAACGATAAAACGATCTTGATGAGGATACAGGCAGAAAACTCGCTGGCCTTTAAGGTCACCACCGCCAGCGATCACGCGACCAACCGAGGCATACCCGTATTTCACTGGGAAGCTGAAGTCTCCGACCTGATATGGAGCACGCATGCGATCATGTTGGCTCTTCGGTACAAGTCCCTTGAAGACCAATGTCTCGGTTCCCCGACTGACGCCACTGGCAATGGTCTCAACGAGTACGTCGTTCTTGCTTTGCGCTTTCAACGACTCGGAGCGAAGGGCTCCCTGACCGGGGCCAAAAATCCAGAAAGCGCTCGCTTCGACCTCTGCGGCATGTTCCGCCATCGCCATCAGCAGCCTTTCTCGAAACAGCATTCGAAAAGCGTATCATCGCCCAAGCGGAACTGGCGCATCGCCGGTCTTAGACCGTCTGCCACCGTTTCGATTTCGGGCAGGCTGATACTCGGTCGGCCTGAGCCGAGAATCACCGGCGCAACCGTAATTTGCAGCCGATCGAGGGCGTCAGCCTCCAGGAATCGAGATATCGTCATACCGCCGCCTTCGATAAAAAGTCTATTCAAGCCATTGATGTTGAGAGTCTCTATGATCGCTTTAGGTGAGAGTTCTCCATCGTCATCCCGAATGCCGATCACTTTCGCTTGACCATGACGCTCATTGCCGCGGTCTGCACCCGATTGACAGAGCAAGAGCGTCTCGACCTCACCATCGGAAAAAACCTTATGGTTTGTCGTAAGACGCCGCTTGGGATCAATAACGACCCGAACCGGCGACGTCCCTTCGATCCCGCGCACGGTAAGCTTGGGATCGTCATAGCAAACCGTGCTCGCACCGACCACCACCGCATCGCACAAGGCGCGCATACGATGATTGTGCAGCACATCCTCTGGTCCAGTGATCCAACGCGACGAACCGTTCAACGCAGCGATCCGTCCGTCTAGGCTTTGGCCGAGATGGGCGACAACCAGCTGTTCCCTATCAGATTGGACCAGCGGACGATAGAGATCGATCAGCGTCCGCGTGGCATCGCAGCTTTCCTGGAATAGTTTGGCCAGTTGAGACGTTGTCATTTCATTGCTAGAGTTTCCGGTCACCGAGGAGGAGGTGCGGAGTTGACCCAACTGATCGAGCAAAAGTCGCCAGGCGAGGTTCAGATTTTCAGCATTGGCTGGTGTTTCGGTTTGATGGTTCAAAACCCTGTCCTGTTCGACGGCTGAGCTAACGATGGTTTCTGTGCTAGACAAGGACGCCGCTGTAACCTAGGCCGTACGGTAAGAAAATCCCTTATCGGGACAAAAAACGCCGTATGGGAGACGTTGAGTACGTCTTGAGGTAGGAATATCGTCGTTTGGACGCTTCCACCTCCGACAACCTGGCTGAAATTCCGATCGCAGGCGGTTCGCTGGCCTATGTCCGCCTAAACGATCTTTAAGAGGACGCGCCATGCGGGTCTCGCGTAATGTGAGTTGGACGACGTAGACATCATGTCGGAACTAAGACTACTTTTGCGTCAGGAGGCTTTCTCCGACAGTGGCGGTATATTGACCAGCAGTCTGACCGTCGCCGTCGTGACAGCAAGCATTGGCTGGTATCTCAAGGTCACCGCCATTTGGCAACTCCATCACGTTTTTGCGAGCTTGATCAGCTTTTTTCTTCTCGCGACGGTCATCAATTTTCTTTGGTTGTCACGTCGCGCAGGCAGCCGGTTTGGCGAAGCCAATCAGGCCACGCTCCTTCGCACAGGCCTTGTTTGCCTCATTGGCAGCACGCTCATTGCGGGCGGTCAAGAACCGGTGATTGACTGGCATCTGTGTGCATTAATCGCTTTTGCTTTATTGCTGGACGGCGTCGATGGATTTCTCGCAAGACGCCTGAAGCTTACATCGGAGTTCGGCGCTCGCTTCGATATGGAAATTGATGCGCTGCTGTTGTTGATCCTGTCGCTCTTGGTTTGGCAAACAGGCCAGGCCGGTGCTTGGGTGATGTTGATCGGGTTGATGCGGTACGCGTTCGTCACTGCAAGTTGGTTTTTCCCCCGCCTCGCTACACCTCTTGGTCCTAGCTTGCGCCGAAAAACCATCTGTGCGCTCCAGGGTATCGCGCTTTTTACTTGTCTATTGCCGCCATTAGCGCAGATTGAAACGTCTGCGGTCGCGTTGGCCGCGCTCGTCGCCTTGGCGGTCTCATTTGTGGTGGACATCAGGGCTTTGTTACGAACGCCGTCGTCGATCTCGACGGTCAAGAAAGGGGCGGAGACTTGATCGCCGTCGAACGAACATCATATTCGGTCACGACGAGAGGCCATCGAAACCGTCCAGCAAGACGGAGGCCCGTCGCCACGGGAAAGCAACTTAGGGTTCGAGGAACGCGTTGATGAGTTCCCAGGTTCAGGACGGTCATACGTCCGATTCGATGACCATGATGTCCGTCAATCGGGCGGTGGCTGACCTTCGGCGCGGCAGTTTCGTCGTCATCGAGGGCGACGGCGAGATGGCGCTAACCCAAGCCGCCGAAACAGTCACGGCAGAGAGTCTCGAGCTGTTAATGGGCTCCGGACAGGGTCAGCCTTGCCTGGCGCTTACGGCAAATCGTGCGCGGGTCCTCGACTTTCCAGCGTCGAAGTCGGATGTCGTTCTGTTACCGGTAACCGGTTCGGTCAATGCTGACATCGTGCGACGTTTGGTCGACCCGACATGGGCGAGACAGGGGCAGACACAGTTCTTGCCTCAACCCACCGCCCTGCTCGAAGCCGACATGGAGAGCTGTGCCTATGCGGCGATCCGGCTCTCGAAACTCGCCGAGATGTTGCCAGCTGCACTCACGATCCCGCTTGCTGGCGACTGGTTTGAGCGATTGAACGGCAAGGCTGCCAATCAGGATTTCCTACGCGTCAAATCCGATGCTATCGCCCGTTATACCAATCTTTCGGCGGATACGCTCCGCCCGGTCACAGAGGCGCGTCTGCCTCTCGCTGCTGCAGAGAATGCCAGGCTCGTCGGTTTCCGGCCGGCGGACGGCGGCGCTGAGCACTTTGCCATCATCATCGGTGATCCGAAGGCGAATCAACCCGCTCTGTGTCGATTGCATTCTGAGTGCTTCACCGGCGACATTCTTGGTTCGATGCGCTGCGATTGCGGTCCTCAGCTTAATCGCGCGCTCGAGTTGATTGGCAATGAGGGGCACGGTGTCGTGCTCTATCTAGCTCAGGAAGGGCGCGGCATTGGCCTCATGAACAAGCTTCGGGCCTATCAATTGCAGGACCGGGGCCTTGATACCGTCGATGCCAATGAACACCTCGGCTTCGACCCAGATGAGCGGTCATTTCATGTCGCAGCAAGCATGCTTCGGCATCTTGGGATCGAAAATGTTCGCCTGTTGACCAACAACCCCGCCAAAGTGGAAGCTTTGACGATGGGTGGCGTGAACGTCGAACGGGTTCGACATGCCATGCCTACCAACCCGCACAATGAGGCCTATCTCGAAACCAAAGCGCTGCGCGCTGGCCACCTCCTCGATCAGTAAACCACGAAGTAACAAAGCCTAATGCTCATGACTATCGAACTGTTCCGCCAAGACGCCTATGCCCGCCGATGCGATGCCCAAATCATTGCCGTTGGTGAAGTCGGTCTCCGCCTCGATCGGACGGTGTTCTTTCCGACTGGCGGCGGCCAGCCCGGTGACCGCGGCCGTCTCCTGTTATCCGACGGCAGCAGCTTGGACGTTGTCGATACCATCAAGAGCCCCGACGGCTTTGATGTGCTTCATCGGGTCTCAGAGCGGGCACCACGTCCGAATGTCGGGACACGGCTGATCGCTGAGGTGTACTGGCCTAGACGCCATCGCTTGATGCGCATGCATTCCGCCCTTCACCTCCTTTGCGCTGCTGTCGATCAGCCAGTATCCGGGGGTCAGGTTGGTGAGCACAAAAGCCGTCTAGATTTCGACGTCAAGAGCATCAAACTCGACAAAACCGAGATCGGCGAAAGGATCGAGGATTGGATTGCGGAGGATCGATCGATCCGCGAAGAATGGGTTCCTGCTGATGAGATCAGGCGTCGCCCAGAACTTGTGCGTACCATGAATGTTAAGCCACCCGTCGTCGACGGCAAAATTCGTCTCGTCGAGATCGAGGGCATCGACCTTCAGGTCTGCGGTGGCACGCATGTGCGCAGCACCGGGGAGATCGGGGGCGTCACTGTCGGCAAGATTGAAAGCAAGGGCCGACATAACCGTCGCATCCACCTCACGCTGGTTGATTAACGGCCGCTACGGTTACGATCTGCTCCTTGTCATACCAACAAGACAGTTAGGACAGGGCATCCCTATCAGCCGTTCGGCATCAAGACGCTTCACCCGCCTTCGATGCCTTGATGTCGATAGTAATGACGACCTCATCAGCGACAGTTCCGGTGGATGCCCAATCCCCCTGCCCTACGCCATAGTCCAATCTCAAGATAGGAAGATCGCCTTTCGCTTCGGCGACCATGGTGTTGGAATCGCCCTGCCGTTCTTCGATGGCGAGCGTGAAAGGCAAGATAACATCCTTGGTCACGTCACGAATTGTCAGCGTGCCAGCTGCTACATAACGCCCGTCACCGGAAGCCGTAATTGTGCCGCTCTTGAAGGCAGCCGTTGGCCAGGTCGCCGTTTCAAAGAACGAAGCTGACTTCAGCGTATCATCCCGCGAGTCTTGCCCGGTGTTGATGCTCACAACGTCGATGTCGACATCGATGCGGCTGTTTTCGAGGTCATCAGGATCGAACACGATAACAGCATCAAACCTGTCAAACCTGCCACGTACCTCGGCCCCCTGCTGAAGCGCAACGAAGCCAAGTTCCGAGGCTTCTTCCACGATCCAAGCATCAGCTGGTGTCTCCGAAACCACGGGAGCTGTGGCGTCCTCTGACGCTGGCGCTGTCGCTGTGACAGCCGATGTCTCCGAATCGCGCCTGACGTTCTCGGGCGCGCTTGTGGTGATCAACAAAAATGGCGGCACCAAAAGGGCTAGTGCGACCACCGCGACCCCACCGGCTACACCAGGTGATGGCATCATGTTGCGTAGCACGTTGTCTTTGAGTTGAAGGTGATGGCGAAGTGCCGCAGCGACATGGAGAAGGATCAATACCGCCAAACCATCGGCAACCAACTCATGCGCTGATTCCAGAACCCCAGCGATCATCTCATTGGGCCCAATCAGCACCGGGACTTCATAACTGTCCCAGAAAACAATCGGAAAATTTGCAGCGTTGGAATGCAGGATGCCGATGATCGGCTGGGCCAGGATGAGGCCATAAAGAGCCCAGTGCGCAGCGGCAGCCGCCAGTCGCTCCCACGCCGCCATATGTTCAGGCCAATCTGGCGCACCCTGGATTGCCCGCCACATCAAACGCAGAACAGCGAGCCCAAGGATCGTGATACCGATGGACTTATGGATCTGATAGAGGCGAAAAGTGTCGGGATCAGTTGGCTCAAGGTCGCTCATATACCAGCCGAGCAAGAAAACGGCGACGATCAGAATGGCTGTCAGCCAATGAAATGCCCTTGCTACCGCGCCGTAGCCCTTTGTCGTTGTCCCGTCCACGGTGATCTCCTCGCCTATCAAACTGCGCTACGGAAGACTTCGATCAAACCGTCAGCGCTTTCAACCCCTAGAACGGAGCAGCGACAGAAAGACCACAAGGGCCCGAAGACGCTAGCGGTTTAAGAAATCCTGGAGATGGGCGAGAAACGCCGTTGGTTGCTCGGCATGCACCCAATGGCCGGCATCTGCGATCATTCGAATGTCAGCCTGATTGAAGAGCGTTTTGATTGCCGTTCGATGTTCCGGACGCACGTAGTCCGAATTCGCACCTGCTAAAAAGAGTGATGGACCGCGGAATTGATCATAGTCGCGTATCGGAAAGGTCATCAGGTCGGGCATCGCCCTCGAGAGCACATCCAAATTTGCCCTCCAGCGAAATCCGCTTTCCTCACGCACCAAGTTTTGTAGGAGAAATGCCCGTATGCCTGGCTCGGCAACATCGTGCGCCAAAAGCGCGTCGATCTCGTTTCGGCTGGACATCCCTGTAAGATCGAGCCTGCGCAAGGCCTCTACATAGGCGCCGGTGCTGTGATCATAATCAACAGGTGCGATGTCAACCACCACGAGACGCTCAACCAACGAAGGTGCCTCCAATGCGAGGCGCATCGCCGTCTTACCACCCATGCTGTGACCGATCACGGTCACCGGGCCAAGCGCGGTCTGCTCGATATGAGCGCGGACGTCCGCCGCCATCAAGGAATACGTCATGCCGTCAGCCCAAGGCGAGCCGCCATGATTGCGCAAATCCAGCGTCTCGACCCGGTGACGAGACGCCAAACGTTTCGCGATGGTCATCCAGTTTCGCCCTGATCCCAGCAGACCATGCAAAACTATGACGGGCGCTCCGGCTTCGCCATAACGGTTGACGACCAGCTCGACACTTCGGTCCAATTCCACGTTCATAGATCTGGAATATCGCCGAAGTGGGAAGACGGCAAGTCGAGAGCACCTACTGTGGGAGAATCGACGACACGATCTCGTACGGGTTCATGCTACGGCAACGGGTGAAACCAAAGACAGCTCAACAGCCAAAATGCGACGTTGATACGGCACAACGTCTTTTCACGTTCGCTCTGTCAAACTTTATAGGTCAAGATGCTTTCGACCGGCTCACCCAATTTCTCGCGTCCTTGCAGGCCCAAGAGCTCGATGAGAAAGAGGGAGCCAACAACTTCTCCACCAATCTTTTGGAGCAGCGTTCTGGTCGCGCTAGCCGTACCACCTGTTGCCAGCAGATCATCGACGATCAGGACGCGATTCCCAGGTTGGACGAAGCCCTCGGAGATCTCGATCGTATCTGAGCCATACTCCAGTTCGTAACTATGCCTAATCACGTTGCCGGGGAGCTTCCCTTTCTTCCGCACCAAGACGAGCCCAGTTTTCGACATGGCAGCAAGGGGGGCGCCAAACAAGAAACCACGGGACTCGATCGCCACGATATGGTCAGGCTTAGCTGCTTCGACGCACTCATGAAGCTTATCAAGCGCGACCTGAAAGGCCTCGGCGTTCTGGAGCAGCGTCGTAATGTCGTAGAATAGAATACCGGGCTTCGGGAAGTCGGGGATGGTTCGGATATGGGCCTTGAGATCCATGGTCAGACGCTCGTTGGTTCCTGCATTTCTTCTGCCTTAGCACAGCTCCGCGTCGACCGGTATCCACAACAACGGCGGCTTGACCGCTTGTCGGGCCATAACTAGCTTTCACCAGATCCACATCTAACCGGCCCTTACTTGGCGCGCTCGTATGACCAAACCACCGGATCGCATCGCCCTGGTCATGGGCCTTGGCCGATCGGGAACGACCTTTCTCGCGAAGTTGATCGATACCGCACCCCAGGTGCTGTATCGGCATGAGCCGGATGCCCTGCTTCCGACCGATCTTCCGTCTCTTTGCGCCGCTGATCAGATCGGCACCCATTTAACGAAGGCGCGCGATTACGTACGCGCTATGGCGGATTGTCGTCTTAGCAAGAGCAACGGAACACGCCCACTCTTCGCTAAATCCTATCGAAGTCGCTTGGACGATCTCACCTATCGCACGATGATAATGTCCTCTAAGATCGGTCGGCGGTTTCGGTTGCCGATCGGGGACAGCATTCCGGATCTGGTACGGACCAGGCATCAGGACATGCTGTATTTGATTAAGTCGGTCAGCGCACTCGGCCGTGCGCAGCTCTTTAGCCGTGCCGTGCCGCAACTGGCGTGCATTCACATCGTTCGGCATCCGTGCGCAGTCTATGCGTCATTACAATCGGGCCGAAAAAGAGGGCTTATGCAAACCAAGATTCGCCTTGAGCCGCTCTTTGAACAGCCCGAGTCAGCGCAGTATCCGTTCACAAGAGAGGAGATGACGAACGCGACATTCGAAGAGCAGATAGCCTATCGTTGGATGCTCACCAACGATAAGGCAGCGATCGACATGGCGGAGTCTTCCCGCTACTTCCGCGTCAGCTACGAAGATCTATGCACCGATATTGATCGGGTGTCCCGCCGAGTTTTCGATCATCTCAATCTCCCACTTTGTACGCAGACCAAACGCTTCATCAACGAGATCAGCAACACATCCCACGAGGGGGCAGATCGTGTTGGTTATTTTGACGTCAAGCGCTCGATTGGTAGCGCCATCAACAAGTGGAAGACACAGCTGGGACAAGAGACCATCGAGCGGATCAGGGCCGTCGTCAGTCATTCTCCGTTGGGTCGGATGTACTTCGATGAAACGTGAACGCTCTGGTGGTCCCACATCGCATCGTCCAACAGCTCCAACAGAACGATCGGAACCATGTAGGGTGTTGATCGATCATTTCGTCGGCGCGACATCGCTTGATCGACACTGCCTCAACCCGGCCCCCCTCCCCGCCTCGCCTGCATAAAGCCTCGTCCGGGATCGTAGCCGTAAATGGCCATGCCGAGAAAAGCCAGCGCGCATGCGAGGGTGATGGCAGTCGATATCAGATCGAATTGGCCGTGCAGGGCGAATCGAATCATCTCGACGGCGTGGGTGAAAGGATTGGCTGAGCAAATCTGCCAAAGCAGCACACTGGATTCGCGCACCCGCCACAGCGGATAGAGAGCAGATGAGGCAAAGAACATCGGAAAGATAACGAAGTTCATGACACCGGCGAAGTTCTCGAGTTGTTTAATAACCGACGAGAGGAAGAGCCCAAGGGCACCCAACATGAAGCCGGCGAGAACAAGCGCTGGAAGCACCGTGATGTAGCCGTAGAGCGGCGGTTCCACCTCCCAAAACCACGCGATCGCAAGAAAGACATAAACCTGTACAACGGCGACAATCACGCCGGCAAAGAGCTTACAAACCAAGAGATACCATCGCGGCAAGGGGCTCACGAGCAGCACGCGCATCGAACCCATTTCGCGATCATAGACCATAGCGAGTGAGCTTTGCATGCCAGCGAACAGAAGGATCATGCCGCAGAGGCCGGGCGTGATATAAACTTCATAGAGGACATAAGTCACATAGGGCGGCTGGATCGAGACACCGAGCACCGAACGAAAACCGGCGGCAAAAATAAAGAGCCAGACGAGTGGGCGGATAAGAGCAGCGATAAAACGACCACGCTGATGGACGAATCGCAGGCTCTCTCGGTTGATGATCGCGATCGCAGCACGCCAAGCGATGGCTCGCCCCGGTGGCAGGCTCCCCTTACTCTCTTGTTGTTGTGCGTCGTTCATGCCCGCACTGCCTCTGTCGCCTTTGATTGTGTCAGAACGGTGAAGGCTTCATGCAAGGTTGAAGCGCCGACTGTCTCGCAGACAGCGTCCGGCGCTCCAAGCGCTTTCACCTCACCTTGATGGAGAACGACGACGCCATCTGCGTCTTTGGCTTCGTCGATAAGGTGGGTGGCCCAAAGCACGCCGATGCCGTCCTGATCGCAAAGGCGGCGCACGTGGTCGAGAATTGTCTGGCGGGAGCCTATGTCCAGACCGACCGTCGGCTCGTCGAGCAATAGCAGCTTTGGCTCATGCATCAATGCGCGAACAATCTCAACTCGACGCACCTGGCCCCCGGACAATTCCCGCACTTTGTCGTTGCTACGATCTGCCAGTTCGAAGCGTTCGAGCTCTGCTTCGGCGCGGGCCGACGCTTCAGCCGGTGATAGTCCATGAAGTCCACCATGATACAATAAGTTCTGACGAACACTCAGATCGAGATCGACAGTCCGTTGTTGGAAGACAACGCCAAGCCTAGAGAGTGCTGGCCTCGGACTGGTCCTCATGTCGATGCCAAAAATGCGGATATGGCCTGACTTGCTATTGTATAGACGGGTGATCAGGTTGAAGAGCGTGCTCTTGCCGGCACCATTCTGACCTAGAAGGATGGTGAAGGCACCGGGCGGGATCGCGAACGACACCGACGCCAACGCCTTTCGCTTGCCGAAACGGTGGCTAAGATCATCAACCTGCAGCGCATTCTCGCTCATGCCTTGCCCCCAATGTACACGGCCTCCCGTTTTGGCTCAGACGCATCAACTTGACGAGAGCGTCCATCGTGGTCAACCGGCTGCCACCAAGATGTTGCGATCATCGACACCGTCCGCATAATGGCGTCGTACGAGGGCATGCGAGGGCATTTTGGAAGACTTTGATCTGGTGATACGCGCCGGCGACGTGATCACGGCGAGCGATCGTATGACTGCCGACATAGGCATTCGACAGGGGCGAATCACGGCACTTGGGGAAAGGCTCGGAAGAGGCATCCGTGAGATCGATGCTTCGGGCAAGCTCGTTTTGCCCGGCGGCGTGGACAGCCACTGCCATATCGAGCAGCTTTCCGCCTTTGGCATCATGACGGCGGATGATTTTTATACCGGTACGATGTCGGCTGCCTATGGCGGCACGACAACCGTCATCCCGTTTGCTGCTCAGCATCGTGGACAATCGCTAAAGACGGTCGTCGATGACTATCGAGCCTGCGCCAAAAAGGCCGTCATTGATCACGCCTTTCATATGATTGTTTCCGATCCGTCACCAGAGGTTCTTGATAGCGAGTTACCAGCGCTCATCCAGGAAGGTTTCAGCTCGATCAAACTGTTTATGACCTATGACAACATCAGGGTCTCGGACGAGCAGATGTTGGACGTATTGGCGCTCGCTCGAAAAGAGCATGCGATGGTTGTCGTTCATGCTGAAAATCACGGCATGATCCATTGGCTCGCCGATAAATTGCTCCAAAAGGGATATCGATCGCCAAAATATCACGCCGTCAGCCATGTGCGGCTCGCAGAAACTGAAGCCGTTTCACGAGCAATTCAGATGGCTGAGATGCTGGATCAGCCGCTCACTATCTTTCACGTTTCGACCGAAGGCTCGATGAAGGTGATCCGTGCTGCACAGGATCGAGGGCAGCGAATCTACGGCGAGACCTGCCCGCAATACCTATTCTTGACGGCAGAGGATCTAGACAAACCAGGCGTCGATGGAGCGATGTGGTGCTGCAGTCCGCCGCCAAGAGATCAAGAGGATCAGACGGCGATCTGGCGAGGTCTAGCCAATGGCACGTTTCAAGTCTTCTCATCAGATCATGCGCCTTACAGCTTCGATGAGCACGGCAAGCTTGCAAGGAGTAAGGATCCGAGCTTTCGGGAGATCGCAAATGGCCTCCCGGGATTGGAGTTGCGTATGCCTCTTTTGTTCTCCGAAGGTGTGAGGCGAGGCAGGATCGACATTCATCGTTTCGTCGAGCTCTGCTGCACCAATGGCGCACGACTCTATGGCCTGCATCCCCAAAAGGGCACGATCGCCATCGGTGCCGACGCCGATATTGCCATTTGGGACCCGGACATGAAGGTGACACTGGGACATGACTCTACGCATGACGCCACCGGATACTGCCCGTATGCCGGCATGACGCTGACCGGCTGGCCCGTCACCGTGCTCTCACGCGGCGAGGTGATCATAGATGGTGGAGCATGTCATGCCAAACGCGGACGAGGACGCCTTCTTTTGCGCCCTGCGGGCGATGCGGCTAAGCCGCTCGGCAAGCTTCCGGCCGAATTGGACCCAGCCCGTAATTTCGGCGCTGACGTGCTCTAAGGTTCACACGGGATGACGAAACCAGCTTAAGCGGTCCAACGGAGACTTCATCGCTGTCGCGCCCTGGCAATCTGTTCGCCAGTCTTAGAAGGCAGACACTCGTCATCAGCTATAGCAGCGAGGCGATGCAACATATCCAGCAGGCTATCGGCTCGGTCTGCACCGATTCGTTGTTTCAACCTGGCCTCTTGTTCCGCGCGCTTTGCATCGAGGCGTCCGAGAACGTTGTGCCCTTCCTCGGTCAACGTTAAGGCGTAGGCGCGCCGATCATCGGCCGCCGGTCGCCGTTCAAGAAGCCCCCGTCGTTCGAGCCGGTCGACCAATGGCACAAGATTAGACCGCTTGATTCCGAGCGCATCACCGACTGAGGTTTGGTTCAGACCAGGGTTTTTCGATACCACAATGAGAACGCCATAGTCAGCTGGACGGATAGCAGCTTCAGCAAAGCATCGATTTACGTCTTGAAAGACTGCGACCTGCGCACGGCGTAGCATATAGCCAATGAGATCCGGCAAGGGGCCCATGTCCACGGGATGCATCTGATCCACAGCTGGCTCCGATCGATCAATCAAGTGAGGATACAGCACCGGTCGTTTGCTTGACCGAAGGTTGGATAGGTTCACGAATGCTGCTCGCGGCCCGTTGCACTAGGCAAAGACGATGCGAGTCCCGCGGTTCGTCGTGTGGCGAGGATCGCAGAGCGTATCGAAAGGACCTCGACCCATCGATATAGCAGGCGGGGGATTGCGCTCGATGAGGATCGCTCATGGGGCCCTCATGTACCGTGATCTGGGTTCTCGAGCAGCATGGCGATGCCTTGGCCACCGCCGATACAAGCGGACGCAACACCGTAGCGCATGTTTTGATGCTTTAACTCGCGGGAAACCGTTGTTGCGAGACGAATCCCCGTTGCTGCAAGTGGATGGCCGATGGCGATCGCCCCACCATTAACATTCAGCCTCCGCTCATCAAGGCCAAGTTCGCGAGCACAAGCCATGACCTGGGCGCCAAACGCCTCGTTAATTTCGATGCGATCGATCATGTCCAATGATAACCCCGCATGCCGGAGAAGCCGTTGGATTGCCGGCACCGGGCCAATGCCCATGATGTCAGGATCAACGCCGATCGCGACCGATGCATGGATCTTTGCCAACGGTCTTTTGTCGTGTCGCGCAATGTAGCGCCCTGAGGCCACAAGGGCGGCGGCAGCCCCATCCACAACCGCAGAGCTGTTGCCTCCCGTCTGAACACCACCAAAGGCCGGTCGGATTTTTGCCAGAACCTCAGGCGGGGAGGAACGGATATGACTGTCTTCGGTAACAGCATTGATCTTCCGTGACAGACGGATTCCACGTGGTCTCAAGCCATCAATATTGAAGCTCTCGCTGATGACAGGTGCGATCTCGCCAGCAAGAAAACCATTATCTCGCGCCGCAAGTGCGCGATCAAAGCTCTGGGAGGCAAAACGATCGACATCTTCACGGCTGATCTCGTAGCGTTTGGCGAGATTCTCTGCCGTGCCTCCCATGGTGACATCGGCGGCAGGATCAATGAGGGCCTCCCAAAGGAAGTCCTTAAATTCGACCTGTCCCATGCGAAACCCGCCGCGATGGGTATAGGCAGCAATCGGGTTCCTGCTCATCGACTCGGTACCGACGCAAAGCACGACATCAGCCCTGCCCAAACTCACGGCGTCGGCCGCCTGAGAAAGAACTTCGACGCCGGTGCCGCAGACCCGCTGCAAAAGATAGGCGGGTACAACACGCGGTACGCCGGAATAGAGACCAATGTGCCGCGGCGTCATGTAGGCATCATAGCTTGCTTGCGCCATGCAGCCGGCAATCACAGCACCAATATCCAAAGGGGATGTCCCGGAGCGCATCAGGATTGAGCGCGCCGCCTTAATGCCAAGATCAATCGGCGAGATCAGGGCCAGAGCACCATTCAAGTCGGTAAAGGGAGTTCGTACACCATCCAAAAGCCATGCATCCCCCCAGTCACTGATATAAGCATCACCAGTGGGCGCCATGATCACTCTCCTTTCCCAAGTATCATCACGGCTGACGCGCGCGGAACATGCAGTTCATCGTTAGCTCTCGCTCGATCTCTCAAGGCCAAACACTGACTGATCTGCGCTACGGACACAGCGACATCCGTATGGATTGCAAACGCCTGGTGGATCACGAACTACTGAGTGATCCGACCAAAGCCTAGACCGCGTCATCACCAACCCAACGCAACCATCAATTCCCATGCGGCTCATGCCAGCTCCACCCCGCTCGAGAAACGACCGCCCTAAGAACGCCAGCCGGGAATGATCGGACCGAGGAAGACCGGAAGGACCATCAACATCCTCTGTTCAAGCCTTGGTTTCCCGCATCACCTAGCCTTCTGGAGGTGATTACCAGGCTTGTCTGTCAACCCTCGGGGCCGCTGGCCGCATCACTCTTTGACTTTCGCAGCACGCTTTTCCAGAAAGTCACGGAGACGACCTTTTGCTGCTGGGTCAGCCTGTGCGATCGCTGCCATGAGCGCTTCCGTCATGAAACCACTTGCAGGATCGCTCTCGACGATCCTGGGCAAGACCTGAAGGACCGCATAATTGGTAAGCCACGCATTTGCAGCCATGCGCTCCGCCAACACAAAAGCCTTGTCTAAGCCTTCTCCGTCGTCCACGAGATAGCTCGATAGGCCAACGACCTCGCCTTCTTCGGCACCGTAGACGCGGCCCGTCAGCATCATGTCCATCATCCGCGATGTGCCAATCAACCGTGGCAGGCGCACCGCACCGCCCCCGCCGACAAAGATACCGCGCTGTGCTTCAGGAAGCGCATAAAAGACAGAACGCTCGGCGACACGAACATGTGCGGCACAAGCGAGCTCCAGCCCCCCACCGACCACCGCACCCTTGAGGACTGCGATAACCGGCACCTGTCCGAATTGGATCTGCTCGAAAGCCTGATGCCAAGATCGCGAATGGGCGATGCCGGCAATCACGTCACGCTCCCCCACCTCGCTCAGATCGAGCCCTGCTGAGAAGTGCTCCCCCTCGCCTTCGAGCACCACCGCTTTGACGGGCTCGCCGAGACCGCTGAAAAGGTCGCGCAGACCTTCGATCATGGCGTCATTCAACGCGTTCCGTTTGGCAGGTCGCGCGAGTCTGAGCACGAGAACAGCGCCACGGAGATCCGCGGTCAGCTCTTTCGGTAACCTGTCGAGCGCGTCTTGCAGTGTGGGCAAAGCTTGGACCTCCAAAGCAGGAGCAACTCTGATGACGATTGTTATGATTCATAACAATCTGTCCCCTGAATCACAAGAAACAGAGAGGACCCTTGCTTATTTTCCCGGGCAAAGATTGCTCTACATGGAAAGGAGAGCTGGGATGTGCCGGCGTTGACTTGCCCATGTTACAGTGCCTTAAATGAAAAAAGGGCCTGGCCAGGGCTCACAGAACGCCCTCTTGAAAACGAACCTATAGGGAGTGTCGAGATGGAAGGCTGGAAGCGCCGAAGTGTCTTAGCGGCGGCAGCGATGTTGTTATCACTTGGCTCGTTGTCACCAACAACAGCCTCTGCCGAAAAAGTTCTCAGGGTTATCCCGCATGCCGACCTGAAGGTCTTGGATCCAATTTGGACAACGGCTTACATCAGCCGCAATCATGGGTATCTCATCTACGACACCCTGTTTGCCATGGATGAGAACTTCGAGCCGCAGCCGCAGATGGTCGACACTTGGGAGGTTTCGGACGACGGTCTGGAATGGACGTTCACCCTGCGTCCTGGACAGAAATTTCACGATGGCGCCCCTGTCACCTCGGCCGACGTCATTGCATCGCTTGAGCGCTGGGGAGCCAAGGATGGCATGGGCCAGCAGCTCATGGCGGCGATGAGCGAGATGGTCGCGGTCGACGACAACACGTTTCAGTTTAAGCTGAATGTTCCGTTTGGCCTGGTGTTGGAATCCATCGGCAAGATCTCGTCCAACGTTCCCTTCATTATGCCTGCGCGAATCGCCGCAACGTCGCCCGACGAACAGGTACCGGAACAGATTGGCTCCGGACCCTTTAAGTTTGAGGCCGATGAGTGGGTACCGGGCTCGACTGTGGTCTACACAAAGAATGAGGACTACGTCCCACGGGACGAGCCACCTTCAGCAGCCGCAGGCGGCAAAGTCGCGAAGGTGGACAAAGTCATCTGGACCTACTTCCCCGATCAGACCACGGCAATGAATGCACTGATCGCCGGCGAAGTTGATTATTTCGAGAGCCCATCCAACGATTTGATGCCGATCCTTTCCGCAGCCGACGGGGTCGTCGTGGAAATCAACGATCCGCTCGGCAATATCGGCTTTGCCAGGTTTAACCACCTTCACCCACCGTTTGATGATGTCGAGGTGCGTCAGGCCGCCATTATGGCGATGAAGCAAGAGGACTACCTCGCGGGCGCAATCGGCGATCCGCAATTCTGGAAGACGTGTTACTCCGTCTATCCCTGCGGAACACCTCTCGAGAATGAGGTCGGATCCGACAACATCAAGAAGGGTTCGATCGACGACGCTAAGGCGGCTCTCGGCGCGACGAGCTACGACGGCACGCCCGTTGTCATTATGCAGCCAACAGATGTGCCGGTACTCTCAGCGTTCTCTCTGATTACCGCGGAGAAGCTAAGAAAAGCTGGTTTCGAAGTCGATGTGCAAGCGATGGACTGGTCAACGCTGGTATCCAGGCGGGCGCAACGTGAGCCGGTCAGTGAGGGCGGCTGGAACATGTTCCATACCTGGTGGATTGGAGCCGACGTGATTGATCCCCTCGCCAATGCGTTTTCCGGTAATCCCGATAAAGGCTGGTTCGGGTGGCCCGACGACGCAGATCTTGAAGAGCAGCGCGCCGCTTTTGCGCTCGCAGCCTCGGCAGAAGACAAGAAAGCCATCGCCGAGAAGGTGCAAGAGCGCCTTTGGGGCATCGGTGCTTCAGGTCAGCTCGGTCAGTTTTTTGTCCCCGTCGCGTACCGCGACAACGTCCAAGGCTTAATCAAATCACCTGTCCAGTTCTTCTGGAACATGTCAGTCGAATAGCGTGACGCCTGTCGAGCCGAGCCGCAGACCCGCGGCTCGGCTCGACACGAATCCAAGGAAGGGCGGGATATGCTCGGCTATGTAGCAAAGCGCATCCTAGCGACCATCCCCGTGATGCTCATCGTGGCGGTGTTCGTCTTCTTGATGCTCCGCCTGGCTCCCGGTGATCCTGCAGCCGTGATAGCAGGCGATTATGCCACCACCGAGGACGTCGAGCGTATTCGCGAACAGCTCGGCCTGAACGAGCCGATTCCGGTGCAGCTCGCCCAATGGGTCGGCCAATTAGCACAGGGCGATCTTGGCCAATCGATCTTTTCAAAGAAACCGGTGACCGAGCTCATCGGCCAGCGCATCGAACCCACGTTGCTCTTGGCCCTAACAACCATTTTGTTCTCTGTTTTGGTGGCCGTACCTCTCGGCACGCTCGCCGCTTGGCGCGCTGGGAGCTTTGTCGATCGTGGTGTCATGATGTTCTCTGTTGGTGGCTTTTCTGTACCGGTTTTCGTCCTCGGTTATATCCTGATCTATGTCTTGGCTATTCAACTCAAGATGATGCCAGTTCAGGGGTATAAGTCCCCCTTCACCGAAGGTATCGGGCCATTCTTGTACCATATCACGCTGCCAACGCTGACGCTGAGCGTCATCTTTATCGCTCTGATTGCACGCATGACTCGAGCATCCGTGATTGAGGTTCTCGAGGAGGACTACATCCGGACCGCTCGCGCCAAGGGGCAATCGGAATTTAAGATTCTGCTCCGTCATGCGCTGAGAAATGCTGCTGTTCCGATTGTAACGGTAATCGGCATCGGCATTGCTCTCCTCATCGGCGGTGTGGTGGTTACGGAGTCTGTCTATAATATTCCGGGACTTGGTCGCCTGGTGCTGGATGCGGTCCTCGCTCGCGATTATCCCATCATTCAAGGCCTCATTCTGTTTTTCAGTTTCATCTACATCATGATCAACCTCTTGATTGATCTCAGCTATACGCTGTTTGATCCCAGGATTCGCTATTGATGGCGGTGACCAAACCAACGGTCGATGAACCGGCTTTGGAGGCCGCCGATGACCTCGTTTCCGAGCGCCAACAGCTGTCGATCTGGCAGTTACTCCTCAGAAACCGTTCCGTTTTCTGGGGCGGGCTGCTGCTTCTGATCATGGTGCTGATCGCGGCCATCTGGCCGCTTTTCACTATTCCGCCGACCGAGCAAAACGTCATGAGCCGATTGAAGCCACCGTCTTCGGAATGGTGGTTCGGCACGGACTTTCTAGGTCGAGACGTATTCGTACGCGTCATTCATGGTGCGCGTGTCTCGTTGGTTGTTGGCATTGCGGTTGCCATCATTGCTACCGGCATAGGCCTTCTGCTCGGACTCATTGCCGGCTATGTTCGCTCGCTTGATGCTGTCATCATGCGCATTATGGATGGGTTGATGGCAATTCCGGCCATTCTGCTCGCGATCGCTTTGATTTCAATCTCAGGGGCCACCCTTTCAACCGTGATCATTGCGATCACCGTTCCAGAAATCCCGCGCGTCGTTCGTCTGGTGCGTTCGGTTGTCCTAACGGTTCGCGAGGAGCCCTATGTTGAAGCCGCCATTTCGGCCGGCACCAAGCTCCCGCTGATCCTCTATCGCCACATCTTACCCAATACCATCGCCCCCTTGATTGTACAGGCTACCTACATCTGCGGCGCGGCGATGCTGACGGAATCGATCCTCGGCTTCTTAGGTGCTGGAATTCCTCCAGAGATCCCTTCTTGGGGCAACATTATGGCCGAAGGTCGTACGTATTTTCAGCTGACCCCCTGGATCATCTTCTATCCCGGCATCGCGCTCGCGCTCACTGTGCTCGCTGTGAACATCGTTGGCGATGGCCTTCGTGACACTCTCGATCCACGCATTGCTCGAAAGATGCGCGCATGAGCACGCCAACGGACACTGAGACTCCGCCCCGAGGGCACACGGTTTTGGACATACGTAATCTGACCGTCAGCCTGCCTCGAGGTGCGGACAGGGCCTTTGCGATCGAGGACGTGTCCCTCACAGTTGGCGCCGGCGAAATCGTCTGCATCGTCGGAGAGTCAGGCTCCGGTAAATCCGTGACTGCCTTCACCGTCATGGGGCTGAATGACCCAAATGCTCTGAAACCGGTCCAAGGCCAAGTCTTGTTGGAGGGCCAGGACCTCTTTGCTCAATCTAGGGCTGACCTGCGTCGCCTTCGCGGCGAGAAAATGGCCATGATCTTCCAAGAGCCCATGACCGCGCTCAATCCGGTTATGAAAGTCGGTGATCAGATCCTAGAAATGCTGGAAATTCACACCGATTATTCGTCACGCGAACAGAAAATACGCGTCCTGAGAGCGATGCAAGATGTCAACCTTCCAGACCATGAGAAGCTTTATCACAGTTATCCCCATCAGCTCTCAGGTGGGCAGCGCCAACGCATCATGATCGCCATGGCACTTGCGCTCGACCCCAGCCTCTTGATCGCAGACGAGCCAACGACGGCGCTCGATGTCACAACCCAGGCCCAGATCCTGGATCTGATCAAGGGGATTCAGCGCAGCCACGGCACCGGTGTTCTCTTCATCACCCATGATTTCGGCGTTGTCGCCGAGATCGCAGACCGCGTGGTTGTGATGCAGCGAGGTCGTGTGGTCGAACAGGGACCATGCGCCGACATCATTCAACGGCCCAAGCATCCTTATACGCAAATGCTCGTCGGCTCAGTACCATCCATGGTACCGGGGCACCGGGCCGAGATTGACGAGAATGATCCGGCGCTTTCTGCGGGTGGCCTCAATAAGATCTATCGTGACCATAGCCTCTTCAGCCGCGGTCGCGAAGTCCATGCTGCGAAGGATGTTAATCTCGTTGTGCATCGGCGCGAGACATTAGGTGTGGTCGGCGAATCAGGTTCCGGCAAATCAACAGTCGCGCGGTGCATCGTCCGGCTCATCGATCCCACATCAGGCGAAGTCTTGATATCGGGTGAGAACATCGCGACCCTCGGCGAAACGGCTCTCAGGCGGCACCGTCGAGACATCCAAATCGTCTTCCAAGATCCCTATCGGTCCCTCAACCCAAGACGCACCGTCGGTCAGTCGATCTGTGAGGGCCCGATGAATTTTGGCTTGAGCCATGACGAAGCAGTGGCGCGCGCAAGAGATTTGATGCAGGTCGTTGGCCTGCGTCCAGACTCTCTTGAACGATTCCCCCACCAATTCTCTGGCGGTCAGCGCCAGCGCATTTGCATTGCACGCGCGCTTGCCATGCAACCGAAGGTGTTGATCGCAGATGAAGCCGTTTCAGCACTTGACGTTTCCGTGCAAGCCCAAGTCCTCGACCTGCTTGATGGCATCAGGCACCGCTTTGATCTCGCCATGCTCTTCATTACCCATGATCTCCGCGTCGCTGCTCAAATCTGTGATCGCATCATGGTCATGCAAAACGGTGAAGTCGTCGAACAAGGAAAAACGTCGGACGTCTATGCCGACCCCCAGCACGCCTACACGCGATCCTTGCTCGCAGCGGCGCCAGGGCGCGATGCCGCGTTTTTCAGCTCGAATTAAAGGATGATACGTCCTTCAAGATAGGCACGCGCGAATTCGGATTGTGGCTCGGCAAAAAAGCGTTCGGCGGGCTCCTGTTCCAGAAGTTGCCCCCGATGCAGGAACACCACGTCGTCCGCCAGCCGGCGAGCCTGGCTCAAGTCATGCGTAACAAAAATGATCTTGGTGCCCTTTTGCTGTTCCATGCGCACAACGCGTTCAATTGTCAGGACCGACGCAGGATCGAGACTTGCCGTCGGCTCGTCCAGAAAGAGAATGTCTGGATCTAATGCCAGGGCACGAATCAACGCCAGACGCTGCTGCTCGCCCCCCGAAAGCAGGCGTGCTGGCTGGTTCACCCGGTCAAGCAAGCCGACCCGCTCGAGAAGTTGATCCCGAGCGGCCTTCGCGGCACGGCCCCGAAGGCCAAGCGCGAAGTCAAGATTGGCAGCGACTGAGCGGCGCAGCAGGATCGGACGTTGAAACACCATACCCTGACGGAGGCGGATCGCCGGCGACATAGCAGCGCCCCCCCAATAAATTGCACCCGATGTGGGCTCTATCAAACCATGAAGCAAACGAAGCAGAAGGCTCTTACCAGCACCGTTTTGCCCTAAAATCACCGTGAGGCTGCCAGCGTTGATGGTAAGATCGATACCGTCAATCAGCCGTTTCCCGTCTCTTTCGAGGATCAACCGACGCGTTTCGAGTGGCAAGAGATTGAGCGAATCGGACGTCGACACATCCGCTAGCAAGGACGTAGCCTTTGGCAAGCTTTGACTATGCATAGGCGTGCCGCGCCGCCGTCATGCGCACCGTCATGACCAACCCATTCACAATAAGCGCAATGATCAACAAGATGATGCCCAATGCTAGCGCGAGCGGCAGATCACCTTTCGATGTTTCGAGGGCAATCGCCGTCGTCATGACGCGCGTCAAATGATCGATGTTGCCACCCACGATAATGACAGCACCGACTTCAGCAATAGCACGACCAAATCCTGCTAAAGCCACCGTTAACAGACTGTACCGCGCATCCCAGATGAGCGCTTGCATCGCCCGCGCCTTGGGGACTGAGAGCGAGCGGAATTGTTCCGCATATTCATCATTGAGATCCTCTAGAACCTGGCGCGATAGCGCAGCGACGATCGGCGTAATCAGGATGGTTTGAGCGATGATCATCGCCGTTGGTGTATAGAGAAGCTGCAACCAGCCAAGCGGACCGACATTGGAAAGATGCAAATAGACAATCAGACCGACAACCACAGGTGGCAGGCCCATCAAGGCGTTCATCAGAAGAAGCAGCGCCGATCGACCGGGAAAACGGCTGACCGCGACGAGGGCGCCGAGTGGAAATCCGATCAAGCAGGCAATCGCCAGCGCTGATAGGCTTACCCTCAACGATAGGCCAATGATCTCCATGAGATCGGCATCCATGGACACCACCAGCGTTATCGCCAGGCTGACAGCTTCGCTAAAATCCTGCACAATCGACCTATTTCGCTCGTTTGGGGGGCAAATTGTATGTGGTCGACCTAGATCATGCGGTTGTTTGATCGCCTTATCAAGTCGCGAACAGTCGCTGGCAGTGGCGGCGAGTCCCGACCTTGGCTCGGGGACTTATCTGGAGCTTTTGCCGATCTTGGTACGTTCCTGCCTTTGGTCATTGGCGTGCTGGTACTCGGCCACTTCGAACCAACCGGTCTCTTGATCGGCTTTGGCTTGTTCGCGATCGTGGCGGGGTTCATTTACCGTCGGCCGGTGCCTGTGCAACCGATGAAATTGGTTGCAGCCCTCGCTATTGCCGGTGGACTGAGTGCTGAAGCCATGATGGCAAGTGGGCTCCTGTTCGGCATTGCCCTACTGATCCTCGGTGGCTCCGGTTTGATCGCCAAAATGCACCGTCTTGTACCACGAACGGTCCTTTGCGGTCTGCAGATTGCCCTTGGTGCCCATCTCCTGATGGCAAGTGCTGAGCTGGCAAATGGCGATTTCAGTTTGGGCCTCATGGCCCTTGCCAGCATCGTATTGATAAGCATGACACCCCTTCGCAATATGGCTTGCATCGTCCTCTTGCTCCTCGGCATCGCCTGGGTACTCTTCAGCGGCGGGGCGTCCTTCCCTACTGTCGAGCTCGGGCTCCACGTGCCAACGTTTAGCCTGCCACCTTGGCCTGCGTTCGGCGAAGCAGCAATCACCGTCTTCTGGCCGCAGCTGGCCCTCACGGTCACCAACGCCGTGCTGATGACCGCTGTCCTTGCCCAAGACTATTTTCCCAGAAGTAAGCCGAGGATCAGCGCGAACGGCCTGGCCCTTTCCTCTGGCGCACTCAATTTGGCCCTCGCGCCGCTTGGGGCGATGCCGATGTGCCACGGCGCAGGCGGGCTGGTGGCCCAGTATCACCAGGGTGCCAGGACGGGTCGCGCGCCGATCCTCTTCGGGTGTGTCTGCCTGATTCTTGGTCTTATGATGGGCCCGCTGGCCCTCGATTTTCTGCTTCTGGTGCCCTTACCTGTCGTCGCAGCCATGCTGGCATTTGCCGGTTTGCACCTTATCGTTCCGAAGCCCCTGATCCATGCAAACTGGACATGCAGGGGGATCATCGCGATAACCGCGTTCATCGCCATCGTCATCGATATGGTTGCTGGCCTCGCTGTTGGCCTGGTCGTCGAGCTGATCCGATCGCAATTCCTCGCGACGCGACATCCATCGATCTGAGGCTAGGCCAATTGCCAATGTCCAATGCCCTACAAAAAGAAAATGTGATTTTATTGGGCCGAATTCAGCCAGCCTATCCCGAAGGTCCGTGCAGACTTGCCGGAAACATGTTTTCAATAAGCGGATCGGAGCCCTCATATGATCGATCGAACTCTCATCGCCCTGCTGGCTGGCATACTTGTCACGACCGGCCTTCAAACCCAGGTGTTCGCCCAGGAAACTGGCGGCGTTCGCATTCACGGGAGTGTGAAAAATACCACCAGCGTTAAGGGTGCAAGCAATATCGCACGTGGGTCCGGTGCGACGGCGAAGACGTCGATTGGCAGCATCGGCGCCGGCGTCACCGTTGATGGCAATCTCACGATGGACGTCAGTGTTGATGGCGTTACCAACGTTGCCGACGGCGTCAATGAGACTGCCGTCACCTCGATCGGCTCGGTTCACAAGGGTGCGAAGGCAAAGGGCGAGATCGTCGTAAACACTGGCAATGTCACCAATGTGAGCAACGGCCCTGGCGAAACATCGTGCATCATCATCGGCTCGAAAGGCCACATTCCGGAGTGCGATCAGTGACCTCATGCCTCAAGGAACAGCGACGTCCGCTAACTGTCGTTTCGCTTATGGCAGGCCTCGCCATCTTGTGTGCTGGCCTCGTTCAAGCGGAAGTTGTCGACAAAGAACCTCCAGCCCCGAAGAAAAATGGCGTCACCATCCATGATGACCCTGTGCAGCTCGAATGCTGGCAGGATGGCCTTAGAATTATTCGACAAAAGGGCTTAAGCGGCGTTTCGATCAAAAGTGTCACCCGTGAAGATGCGATTGCCTTCAAACCCGCCGATGGCAAACAGCCTGAGATTTTTCTTCTCTCGTTCGACGGCAGCCTTTGCCTGGTCAGCCCTGAAGACTAAGACGACAAATCTAACGTAGTGCACGCCTTAAGGTTTTTGTTCCGGGATGACTGCCCGCTGGAAGCCCTGTTCCAGGGGCATCGATATGCTAGGTTCGATTCATCCATAGGCTTCCTTCGGGCGTGATTATGTTGGCAGATCGGATCGAACATCGCTGGATCGACGCATTTGAAAGAACGCTGTCGCTTTCCGCCATTGGTCCGGATTTACCGGTTGCCATCCTCTCAGAGACCCAATCTAGACGGCTCAATGTCGAGCTTACTGAATTGGCCTTGCTCCGTCTCGGCGCAAGGCCATTTCATCTTCAGGCGATTACGCCGGCGCAAACTCTGTCGCTCCCGATACGTTCAACCGGTGCCAGTACGGCACTCAATGCGCATCCTGGCATGCTTGCCGCACTCATGTCGGTGCCTGTGATCATTGATCTTACGGTCGAAGGCCTAATGCATGCTCCCGAGCTCGGCGACATTCTGAAAAGCGGTGCTCGTGTCGTGACCATTTCGAATGAGCATCCTGAGGCGCTGGAGCGCCTGGTCCCAGACCCTTCACTTCAGCCCAAGGTGCAGAGGGCAACAAAGCTCTGCCGCCAGGCAACGTCGATGCAGGTGTCCTCGAAAGCCGGGACCGATCTTCATGTCAGCATGACCGGGGCGACCACCGTTGGTATCTGGGGCTATACTGAAAAGCCGGGCACGCTTGCCCATTGGCCAGGTGGATTGGTGGTATCCTTCCCCTCAAAGGGTTCGGTCAATGGCAAGCTTGTCTTGGACGCGGGCGACATTAATCTCACGTTCAAACGCTATCTGGCGACACCGGTCTCGCTTAGGATTGAAGAGGATTATATCGTATCGATCGACGGCATGGGCACCGACGCCGAATTGATGCGGCGCTACCTTGAAGGCTTCGGCGAACAAGACGCCTACGCCGTTTCCCATGTCGGCTTCGGGCTCAACGAAGCAGCTCGATACGAGGCCCTCACCTTTTATGATCAACGGGATACCAATGGCACCGAGCTTCGGGCCTTTGCCGGCAACTTTCTCTTCTCCACCGGCGCCAATGAATTTGCAGGCCGTTTCACGAAGGGACATTTCGATCTGCCGGTATGTGGCTGCACCATCACGCTGGATGGCGTTGAGGTGGTTCGGACGGGCAGAGTCGACTGGTCGAGGTTGACGGAAGGTGAGGAGAAGCGGTCTTGAGCGAACCCTATGATATCGAGCCGATGTTCGATCCGGCTATGGCCGGCCTAGATTCGGAGCAGGCTGAGGTCGTGACGCGCGCTCGGAATCTCGCCCTCAGCAAGTTTGAACCGCGCGCCGCCGCCCTGGATAGAGAAGCGATTTTTCCAACCGAGAATTATCAGGATCTACATGCTTCCGGCCTGCTTGCCATCTGCGTGCCGAAAGAAGACGGCGGGCTTGGCGCTGATTTCAAGACCTATATGCTCGCGGCCGCAGAAATCGGACGTTTTTGCGGAGCAACCGCTCTTACGTGGAACATGCATGTTTGCTCCTGCCTTTGGACGGGGGCCCTCGCCGACGATCTCGAGATGTCCCCCAATGACAGCGCCAGCCATCGAGAACGTCGAAGGCGCCACTACAAACGGATCGTCGATGAGGGCGCTATCTACTCACAGCCCTTTTCTGAAGGTGGGCCGGCAGCCGCCGGAGCGGCTCCCTTTTCGACCAAGGCCGTACCGGTCGATGGCGGCTGGCGCATCACCGGCAAGAAGATCTTCGCCTCACTTGCTGGGCATGCCCATTACTACGGAATTCTTTGCGGTGAGATGGTGGAGGGACACAAGCCTTCTCGACGAGATACCATGTATGTCGCCGTACCCGCCAACGCTGATGGTGTTAGGGTTGCGGGCGATTGGGATCCACTCGGCATGCGCGCAACGGTCTCACGTACACTGCTGTTCGAAGATGTCTTTGTGCCGGCGGACGAGGCTCTCATGCCTCGTGGTATCTATTATCAGGCGGCGACCCGATGGCCCCATATGTTCATGACTCTCTCTCCTGCCTATATGGGCATCGCACAAGCTGCTTATGATTTCACCATCCAGTACTTGCGTGGCGAGGTGCCGGGAACGCCCCCGGTAAAGCGGCGTATGTATCCGACGAAGCAGCTCGCGGTTGCACAGATGCATCTGATGCTGGAGAGCACCAAATCACTTTGGCTGCAGGCTGTGCGCGATGCCCGACCCGATCCCGCCAAAGCAGACGTACTTCGTGCCTATGCCGCGCAGCATGCGGTCATGGAGAACGCCAACGAGCTTTGTCAACTGGCCCTTCGTACCTGCGGCGGTCAGAGCATGCTGAAGGCCCTGCCGCTCGAACGCCTTTATCGAGACAGTCGCTGTGGCTCACTTATGCTGCCCTGGACGGCAGAAATATGCCTTGACCGCATCGGCCGAGAAGCTCTCTACCGACCGGGCGAAACCGATCTAGCTGACGCCGACTAGGCTTGACGAGACCGCCGTCGACTCCTGCCGAAACCCTGGGGATTTCGGCAGTTTTGGCGTTGCAACAAGCCTTTGTGGTCAGTTCAAGAGCGAGTCGCGGTTCAATTGATCGATCCGGATGTCATATTCCGTCTTGTCGATCTTCCCATCCCGATAGTCTGCCTCGACCCGGTCTCGCTGCTTTTTCAGATGAAACTCGTAGCCGCCGCCGCCCGCAGCAGCGCCAGCTACACCGCCCAATATTGCCGAACCACCGCTGCTTTCGCAGCCGACAAGCCCAAGACCAGCAAGGATAACGATGACAGGTGCTGTAAGTCTCATTTCAGATCTCCCTCTATCTGGCCGGTTGCGCTCTTCTTTATCGTTATTGAGTTGGTCCAATCGATCGCTCTCGACAAGTTGTCGATAGGACGAAAGCCGACGTTGAGTTTGGTTCAATAGCGTGGCAAATGCCTCCAGATCTCCTGTCCGGGCAGTGCGTTCAGCACAGCGCCTCGGACGGGCTTCCAAGCGATTCCAAGCAAAATCACGTAGGCACCAATCGTCAGTGGAATGATGCCCAGAAGGCTGATTGGGTCACCGACTGTACGAAACAGAAGATAGGCGAAAGCGCCTGCAAGATAGATCAATGATGAGGTCACTAACGAGCGGCGATCTAGCAGAAGGCCGACAAAGGAGACCAAAAAGGCGAGACCAATGACCAAAATAATGGTGCCGCCACCATCAAACACCTCGCTCAATCCTCGCCCTTCGATCCGATCTCGAATAACCGTCACAAACAGCGGATGGACGGCTAAAGGTGAGCCAACAACGAATAACCACATCGCCCACTCATGCCAGGGCCCGGTGCGTGTCGGGTCTCTCAGATCAAGCCCAATGCCGATCAAGATCGACGTGAGGCCACAGGCTCCCATGATCCAGAGGGTCGGCGCGTTTAAGAGCGCCAAAGCAAGGCTAATGACAGAAAGGGCAAGGGCCAACACCAAGAGTGGCAAGCGAAATCGGTACAGAGCGATGATTAAGAGGACCGCTACGATGGCGAGAAAGCCGGTTTGATCCGTCGCGAACAAACTGACATCGCTGATGTTTCCAAGGCCCTGTCCAGCCATTAATTGAACAGCGACTGCACCGTCATATACGAAGAGCAAGCTTGATACCGTTGCTGGCAAGCGCCTTTTCGCACGGACAAAACCCTCGGCTAACATCCAGTAGACGGCGGCGAAGGCACCATAAAGGAGCGGCGCCAAAGCTCCTCCAAAAACGGCGCCAAACAACCAAGGTGCCCCCTGGAGAATGACCAAGCCGACGACAACGAAAACTGCACCAAAATTGTCAACGAAGGCAAAAGGTTCTTCGTCGACGCCAGGATCCTTTTTCGAGGCTTCGGCCTTTAGCTCAAGCGCCTGGCCAGGCGTAATGATCCCCTTGGCGACGGCCTGATCGATCTCTTCCGGTGTCATCTCGTTCCTAAAGACATGCGTCACGTCATCCAGTTAACGCATGCTAACCTTAACAGACCCTTAACGATACGTCCCTCATTTTCAATGAGAGCAGAATGCCCAAGACGAACCTGAATTCAATAAAATCAGAAAGTTAGATGCCATTGCCAGACCCTTTGGCAGCTCAGATCTGACGTAACGAGGTTCAAGAAGTGCTTAGATCATCCTGCCAACAATGACCCTGTCTTCATGACGCAAGCTCAAGATAGGCTCATCGCTCGGCCGATCGCGCTTGCTGAAGCTACAGGAGTGCCCGAGGCATAGCTTCACGGATCACGTCATGCCGCCCTGCTCTCTCATGGCTACTTCGACATGGGTACCGGCATGATGACCCCAGGTAACGCAAATTGCTAATGGTCAAACAAACAAATTTTTTTAAGTTAGACGGCAAGGCGTTTATATTTTTGGTTGTGTCAGCATTGACCGCGTCGATAATGGGGCACGCATCGAAGAATCATAAAAGAAAGCATGCGGGCCCTCACTACGGGAGCAGAGGGTATGAGTGCCTACAGTGATCACCAGCAAGCCAACATTCTCTTAACCGCCCAGAACATCACTAAGCGGCTAGGTCCCATCCATCGCGATCACCGAATGACTGACGAAGATCTCAAGAACGGATTGATCGAAGAGCTGATGGCGCACGAAAACCGATCGGTCGAAACGTCGATAGGCCCTTTCCTCGCGGTCGCAGCAGGCCTCGGTGGCGTCATCATCGGCCTAGCAATTGGAAGCTTGGTGTAGCCATGGAATTCCTGCCCAATCCCGAAGAGCCGCGAATCAAGTCAACATCAAAAAACCTGCTTCGAGATATCTCGCCCTATCTTAAGTCGGCAGATCAGCAGCGACTTGTGAAAGGACTCATCGACGAGGAGCTGTGTCGATATGAGGCCGAGGCCGTGCGTGATCCTATTGGCGGATTGGTACTGAGCGTGGTCACAATTTTGGGACTCGTCGCTGGTTTTGCCGTTGGCAGCTGGTGACTTGACGTCACGAAACCGTCGGATGCTTCACATTCATCGGCGCATGCGCCCTAGAGGCCCCTCTTTCCATCGACTTGTCTGCACATAAGTGAAGGTGAAACTCGTGAGCACGGCCCTCAGGCTTACCTTGATTGACGTATTGCCGATGTTGTCATCCGAGGCCCGCCGATAAGACGTTAGCTGTCCACAACCTGCTGGCATCTTCGGCTGACGGCGTGCCATGAGCAGGATGATGTTAACACCACTTGATCCTTGCAGGACCGCCTCGCGAGGCTCGGGAAACCTGGCTACGCTCCACAAGAGATCGAGGCGATAGCGAGTCAATCGCCTCAGATCATCGACGACATCGGCGAAACGATGATCACATTGAGTTCGTGCGTCTGTACGGCTTGGCTCAGGGCGAGACAGACACAGACCCGACCATCGCCTCCGCCGGACTTAAGCTTGGGTCTGGGCCTTTCAAAAGGCGGAGGTTGGCGTTAACAGACCATCAGTCAATACAGAACCTGATCAATTCACAAACCGAACAGGCACATTGGATGCACGGAAGATGACCGCTTCGTCTGCTGGAGGTGTCGGCATCTGGATGGTGAGTGTCGTATTCCGTTTTGCAGTGCTGATGGTGCTTGCTACACCTCTTTCTTAGGTTCGAAAGGCATCGTGACGACGAGGTCGCAGAAGGTCGACTTCGTCGGACGGCGGGGAGGTCAGGAGATGAAGACGAGTGCGCGAGTTGTGGTGATTGGCGGTGGCGTTTGCGGCGTCTCAGTGCTCTATCACCTCGCCAAAAAGGGCTGGACGGATGTGGTGCTGGTCGAGCGCACGGAGCTCACCGCGGGCTCCACTTGGCATGCTGCCGGCCTCCTACCGCTGTTTAATATGTCCTACAGCGTCGGCCAACTCCATCAATATTCAGTTGAACTTTACAAGACTCTCGAGGAAGAAACGGGTCAGGCCGTCGGCTTTCATCCAACTGGCAATCTCCGCCTCGCACGCAATCGCGACCGCATGGATGAATACCGGAACTACCAATGTACAGCAGAGACCATTGGGGTTGAGTGCCATCTGATCGGCGTCGATGATATCAAGAAGCTATGGCCGCTTGCGTCGATGGAGCAGCTCGTTGGTGCGCTTTGGCATCCGACCGACGGTCATATCGCTCCTGTCGACGTGACCATGGCCCTTGCCAAAGGTGCCCGCATGAGGGGGGCAGAAATTTATCAGCAGACCGAAGTCATCGCAATCGAGCGAAGCGACACCCTGGAGTGGGTGGTCAAAACCACAAATGGTGATATCCGCTGCGAGCATGTCGTTTGCGCCACCGGCAACTATGCCCGCCAGACAGCCCTGATGGTTGGGTTGCAGATTCCAGCTATTCCCGTCGAACATCAGTACGTCGTAACCGACGTCGATCCTGTGCTCAAGGAGTACCGAGAGGCGGGCAACAAGGAACTTCCGATCCTACGCGAAAGCGACTCGCAATATTACTTCCGCGAGGAACGCATGGGATGGATCCTTGGGCCTTACGAAAAACATGCCCCCGCCTGCTTCGTTGACGGCGTCCCAGAGAGCTTCGAAAAGGATCTGTTTCCAGGCGATCTCGACCGGATCCAGAGCCATGTCGAGGCCTGCATGGCACGTGTGCCAAGTTTCGAGAACACTGGCATCAAGGATATCGTCAATGGTCCGATTTCCTATACGCCGGATGGCAACCCTATGGTCGGCCCCGCCTTTGGTCTTCAGAATTTTTGGCTATCCGAGGGTCACAGTTTCGGCGTGACCGCGGCTGGCGGCGCGGGATGGCAACTTGCGGAATGGATGGTTGAGGGTGAGCCGACGGTTGATCTCTTAGGCGTCGACCCGAGACGATTCGGTGTCATTTCCAAGAGCTTCGCCAAGATTAAGAACGAAGAAGCCTATGAGCACGTCTTCATCAATCATTTCCCCATGGAAGAGCGGGATGCTGGACGCCCAGCCAAAGCGCCTGCCTGCTATCAGAGGCTCAAAGAAGCCGGTGCCGTCTTTGGACAGCGCTTTGGCTGGGAGAGACCCAATTGGTTCGCGCCGGCCGGCGTTGAAGGCAAAGACATTTATTCCTTTAGGCGATCCAACTGGTTCGAGCATGTCGGCAATGAAGTTCAAACCATGCGCGAGCAGGCTGGTTTGTTAGAGCTATCGTCATTCACGAAAATTGAAGTCGAAGGTCCAGGATCGAGATCCTTTCTGGATGGAATTGTCGCGAACAATATTCCCAAAAAGGTTGGAGCGATCAGCCTCGCCCATGCGCTTAATCCATCGGGATCTGTGCGCTCAGAGTTCACAATTACGCGCCTCGAAGATGGCTTGCTCGGTGAGCGCTTTTTCTTAATCAGCAGTGGTGCAGCGCACGACTACGACCTAGACTTTTTGCAAAAGCTCATGCCAAAGGACGGCACGGTGCATCTTCGGGACGTCACGACACAATATGGCGTCTTCGTGCTAGCTGGTCCCGAGTCACGACGCATTCTCGAACCGCTAGCCGATGCGGATATCTCGAATGAGGCATTCCCTTGGCTGACCGCGAAAGAGATCCCGATCGGATTTTGTCCGGGCGTGCGGGCACTACGGGTGAACTTTGTGGGATCGCTCGGCTGGGAGCTGCACCACCCGATCGAATATCAAAATCACCTCTATGACGCACTGGTCAAAATGGGCGTCGCTTACGGTCTCGGCCATGTTGGAATCCGTGCCATGGACAGCATGCGCCTGGAAAAGAGCTACCGCATGTGGGGTACAGATCTAAATGCAGAAAATACGGCCCTAGAAGCTGGCCTTGATCGCTTTATTCGCCTCAACAAAGCGGCCTTCTCCGGAAGGGAAGCTCTCATTCGTCAACAGCAGGAGGGCGTTCCCAACACCTTCTGCACAATTGAGATCGATGCTGATGATGCCGATCCGTTCGGTAATGAGCCCATCTTCATGAATGGCGAAGTCGTCGGCCGAGGCACCGCCGGCGGCTATGGTCATTATGTCAAGAAATCGCTGATGCTCGGCTATGTCCGTGCCGATGCTGCTGAGATCGGTCGGGGATGTGAAGTTCGGGTTTTAGACCAACTTCGACCCGCCAAGATCATCGCGGAAAGCCCTTATGATCCCGAAAACACCGCGTTACGTGGATGACTAGGCTTAGCTCGACAAAAGCCGTCACGCACCACTATAGCGCGCTTGGCGTAGAGGGTGCCCGCACGAAACCCATCGCATCAAGATAGCCGTCGACTGCATTCGCGGCGGTGAAGGGCGCAACATGCTGACGCAGTCGATCAGCAGAAGGCGGATGATCGATGGTCGCCGCGAGAGCTTCTGCGAGGCCAGCATCATCACCAATTTCAACCAGTCGCCCGACTCTGCCCTGGTCCAAAATCTCTGCGGGGCCACTTGGGCAATCCGTCGACACCACTGGGCATCCACAAGCAAGCGCTTGAATCAGCACACCAGGCAAGCCCTCTCGCATCGACGTCAAGGCAAAAACCGACGCACGTGCCATATAGGCATAGACATTGTCGATCCACCCGACAAAACGCACATCCTGATTGATCGAAAGATTCCTCGCGAGCTTCTGCAGTTTTCTGAGATCAGGCCCCTTGCCTAGGATGATGAGTTTGAGCTCACGACTTTGCCGCAGTCTGGCAAAGCCACGTAACAACATTGGGTAGTCCTTTTTGGCCACCAAGCGCCCTGCCGCGAGGACAACCGGTGGTCCACCGGTCGTCAGCCAAGGGTCATCTACGGGAAGCGCAGCTTGACCCGGGATGTCGTCTGTCAGGATCGGGTTGTAGACGGTCTTGACCAAACCTGGCGGGAGCGATGCCAACCTCTCTATGTCCTCCGAAACACCCTCAGAGACACCGATGATGGCATCCGCCATAGGATAGGTTCGGTGGAGCAAGCGCGGTAAGTGACGCCAACGCCAAGACTTTCCCACTCGGCCTGTCCTCAGGTTTTGTGAAAGATTGTCTCGCTCGCTTACCAAGAGCCTCGTTGACGTACCAGCGAGCTGCCGGGCCCAGATGGACGCCAAGTTCATGTAGGTTGTCGCGGAAATCAGCCCATCCGGCCTTTGCTCTCTTAGGTAGCGCGTCAACCCCGGTATCAGACCGAGCGGCTCCGCTGCAAACGGCGTGAGCAGCACTGGCTTCAGCTGTTCTCGAAAACCCGCGGGATCAGCACGCAGCGCCATGACGCGCCCCACAGAGCGTGGCCAGCGGCGGAGACGAACGGTCTGCAAATTAGCCGGCGCATCCTTAATCGACCCTGCCGACCGGATCAACAGGTCAACTTTGAACCCTCGAGCCGCAAGTTCATCGGCTGTATGCCTCATCATGCGCTGAACCCCGCCGCCGGCAAGGCCACGCGTCAGGATTGCGAGGTGGCTCGCATGGCGCTGATCGTCCTTCGCATTCGTCGAGGTAACGTGGTTGGACATCTTCATGCTAACGCTGTAGACCCGTGGGATACGTGCTCGTCTTCGCCGATGAGACCTAGCATCGGAAAGGCCGTATGGCGACATGTGCTGTGCATGTATGTCAGACCCTGGTGAGGATCGTGTCAGAACCGACGTGTTGACATTCTGCAGGCCCTGACCTGTATCCCTGTTCCTTGTCATCACGCACTAAGGACTATTTGTGAGGTGCGATTGTCACGACGTCGTCCGCTCATTGCACTCTTCGTCGACCGGCTTACCGATGGCGGTGTCCAGCGCTCCTTTCTCGCGCTCGCAGCAGCATTTCAGGCAAAGGGCTGCTCAGCGAGTTTGGTGATCGGAGATGACCTCGGCCGACACCAACAACCAATCGCCGACGGTATCGAACTCGTTACCCTGACGTCGGGCTCAATCGGTAGTCGACTGCGAGCCGACGCGCAGCTTCGCTGGATGGCGTGGCAGCGAGGTGGTGGAAGCCATGTGAGCCGCCTCCCCTTGCGTTGGCGGAGTTTCATTCCAGGCCTTACGCATTATCTTGAAGAAACGAAGCCAGACGCCCTGCTTTCCGCAAAAACGCTCGTCAATATCGTCGCCTTGACCGCAAAACGGTGGTCGAGAGTGGACACCAGGGTCGTGGTCAGCGAGCGAACCCATCTATCGACATCCATCGGCAGATCTAGGCGGGACTGGAAAGCCTCAACCTTGCCTGACTTGATCCGTGACCTCTACGGAGATGCCAGCGGCATCATCGGTATTTCCGGCCATGTTGCGGACGATTTGGCCACCATCGGCGCGATCGACCGAGCCCGCATCACCACCGTGCACAACGGTTTGCTTCGGCCGGAGGCGCTTGATCTCCCGGCATCAGATCATCGATGGTTTGGTGAGTCACCACCCGTCATTTTGAGCGTTGGCCGACTGTCGAAGGAGAAGGATTTTCCGACCCTGATCCGAAGCTTTGCGCTCCTTCGAGCCCATCGCGAGGCAAAATTAATCATAGTCGGCGAAGGAAGAGAACGTGAGTCCCTTGAAGCTCTGACGCATGAGCTTGGAGTTAGTAAGGATGTCGATCTTCCGGGTTTTTCCAATAATCCTTACGCATACATGAAATCAGCCTCATTGTTCGTCATGTCGTCAACTCATGAAGGATTTGGCAACGTATTGCTTGAAGCGCTTGCTGCCGGCTGTCCGGTGATGAGCACGGACTGTCCAGGTGGCCCGCCAGAGATTCTCGATGGTGGCCGTATTGGCCCACTGGTTCCCGTTGGCAATCCAGAAGCGATGGCTCGTGAAATGGCCAAAATACTTGATGCTCCGCCAGAGCGGACATGCCTGATTGAGCGAGCCGCCGACTTCAACATGGAAAGCGTAGCCGAGCGTTATCTTACTTGCCTTTTACCCGACCGCTTCGGAGCTGGATACGAAACCGCCGCCTAAACTCTGTCGACCTTGCACCTTGGACTGACGATCGACGAGCATGTCGAACATCGAAAGATAGCGATCGACCGCGCGATCTACGGAAAACTCATCGCCCCGCGCTTGCAGCATTGCTTTAGGATGAGGGGCTGCGATTGCGGCAATGATAGCGTCAGCCATCGCGTCAACGTCACCAACAGGTGTCAGCTCACCAAAGCGACCACCATCGAGAATCTCGCGCGGGCCTGTTGGGCAGTCTGTTGCGACCACCGGGCAACCGCAAGCCAATGCTTGGATCAAAACGCCTGGCAATCCTTCATAGTGAGACGGCAACACGAAAAGTGCGGCTCGAGCCATGTAGGCAAAAGGATTGGGACACCATCCCGGCATCGCGACGACGTTCGAAAGGCCAAGGTCCGCCGTCTGCCGCTCCAATGCCGGCCTGAGTTTGCCTTCACCAAAAATCATCAGGCGGATTGGGCGTTTTTCAACGATCTTGCCAACGGCAGCGATCAAATCCTGAAATCCCTTACGGGGTTCGAGCCGCCCGACCGCTAAGACAACGGGTGGTTCACCGGAAGCAAACCAGGCATGGTCGATTGGCTCGTCAGCCTGGCGATGCAGCGACGACGAGACCACAGGGTTGTGCAGCACCTGGATTCGATCAGGAGCAAGACCAGTATATCCTGGAAGGCGCTCGGCAAGATCTCGGCTTACCGATATGATGGCATCCGCATCAGCATAAAGGCGACGCATCAATGGTGGGATGTGGCGCCAACGCCAGCGACGGCTATTCTTGACCTTATCGCCGTAGTCACCGCGCTCACTGACCACAATACGTGTGCTCACCGCGGCCGCTCGACGCGCAAGCAGGGCGACAAGGTTGGTGTGCACCTTGGCGGACATCATGACATCCGGTCGGTTCTGCCGAAGATATCGCGTGAGCGCCGGAAGCCTAGAAACCATGTCGCTGGTGGACAGCGGCAACAAAAAGGGGCGAACAAGTGCAGCCGTGCCGGCAGGGTCGGCTCGCCAAGCGGCCCAGCGGCCCCTCATTGGATTGCTTTTTTCAAGCGTTACCAGCCTAACATGATCGCCGATGCTCTGGAGGAACGGCCCTTGGGCGCGACCAACAACGAGATCGACGCGCCGTCCGCGCCTCGCAATCTCATTGGCTAGCGTGACCATCACCCGTTGCGCGCCACCACCAGCACCGGTCGGAATCAAGAAAGACAGGTGGTTCGCTGCTCTCCCTGTCATGGCCCCGCCGCCAGTTCATGCTGATTAAGAATTCTGCGGCGCACGCCAGCCCAAGCCGATGATGCCAAGGGGGAGCGCCAAAGCCAGCGGTAGGGAGCCTTGGCCAAGCCTGGCATCGCCTTTAAGCAAAGCTCAAACCACGCCTCACCCACAACCTGCTCGAACACCGCTTTGTCGTAGCGGGCAGTTCGCCGGTTCGCCATTGTCAGTCTTTGCAGCCATGTTTCCGACCAAACGAGATCGTCCCGGGTAGGCGCATGCCAACTACGCGGCCTTGCCAGCATCAAATGGCGTTCCAGGTCATCCTCGGAATAGGTCATGTCGAGTGCGTCAAGCTGTCGTCGCAGGATGAGGCGCAGCCGACTTTTCACGTCTGCCCGTTTTCTCGACACCTGACCGGCATGACGACGTACCCGAACGAGCGGGTCAGCGATATTGGCAATCTTATGGCTTTCGGAGAGGCGCACGAACAAATCGAAATCCTGAGAGACGTCGAACGTCTCGTCGTAACGAAACGTCCGCAAGATGTCGGTCCGTCCCATGACCGTGCTATGGGCAATGCAACAGCGGAAAAGCAAGCGCGCACGAATGGCCTCCGGCGCTATCGGTCGTCGTCGCAGAAATCTTCCAAGGCTTGCCACGCTACCAAATGTCGTCTTGTTCGAGCCGACAAGGGCGTGATCCTCGTGCGTCGTCAAGAAATCGACTTGACGTTCGAGACGATCTGGCGCGGCGATATCGTCGCTGTCGAGCATAGCGATGAAGTCACCTTGAGCAAGATCAAGGCCTCGATTACGTGTTTTCGGGCTACCAAGATTGGTCGCATTCGATTCGATGCGTATTCGCCGGTCACGGGCGCGGTAGTCTTCAAGCAAGCCTGCCGTCTCGTCGCTTGACCCATCGTCGACGATGAGCAGCTCGAAATCGGTGAAGGTCTGCTGAAGGATACTATCGATCGCCGCCGGCAGAAAATGGGCCCGATTGTAGGTCGGAATGAAGACCGTAACACTCGGCAAGTTCGCTACTCGATCCGTTTCTGTTGGCGACTTCCGTCATAGTCGAGATCGTCACCAATGGCCAGCTCTGAGGCCTGTCATCGTTTCATATCCGTTCGCTGACGACGCGACTATGAAACACCAGCCTCCGGTATCGACGCGTGATAGTGTTTGCAAATCGACATGAGCTTGCCACCACTATCCCTGATAATGTGTCGATCGCAATTGGTTGTTTCGAACAGGTCGTTGCAGCCCGCCACGATTCGCTCATGCAACTCAATCAAGAGGATGTCGATCTTATCCAGCCAGCAGGAGGCCCTTGCCATGAGATCAAGTTCCGCGCCTTCGATATCCATCTTCAGAACAAAAACGCGGTCATAACCTAGTTGTTCCAGAAGATCGTCGACCGTCAACGCCTGGACCCGTTCGAGGAACCTTGCGGGATGATCCATCGGCTTTTCGATGGTTGTGAAACCCCATTCACCATTGCCGCGACTCATAAGATCGACGCTGCCTTCGCCAGCATCAGCAACCAAGGCAGCTTTGATAGGAATGATGTTATCAAAGCTCTCGACGTTTTTGACCAATGTTTCGAAGTTCGCCGACGACGGTTCGATCGTTGCAATCGTGCATTTCGGATAAATCTTGGCGAGCCCGATAGCGGCTGTGCCGATATAGCCACCAGCATCGATGATCAGCCCCTCCCGCTGGCTTGGAAAGTCTCGCGCCAGGGGCTCAAACTCGGCCCCCAGGCTCGCAAGCGCCACACGAAGGTCTGGCGTGCCGCTGCGCACAATGACCGGCGTATCAAATAATTGAAGGCGGATTTCGCGACGTATGCCGAAGGTATTCAAGAGCTTAAGATAGAAAAATCGATGAGCCGAGTTCTGCCCCAAGACATGCCGCGCATGGTGAATCTGCCGACGGGCAAGTTTTCTTACTTTGTTCATTGATGGGTCTTTCTCAACGAAGAAGATACAGAATGGCGTTGGCTAAGCCGCATAAAAGGCCGTCAGATGCTTGTTCGCCTGCCCTGATGACGCCAAATGATGATGCGGTGCGGATCAGGCTACGTCGACAGACACCTCCTGGTCTAGGCTCTCAATCGTCATGTGATCTTGGCTACGGACGACTCCGGGATCTCTTGACGTCTCGGTGACAAGGGAAAGGAGGTTGCTTGACAATGAACGGCGACAATATGCTCAGAATAACACCCGATATGGATGAGGAGGAGGTCCTCAGCGCCTGCGCCGAAGCCGTCATCGAAGCATCACCAGACGACGTCATCGCACAACTTGAGCAAACAGCCGCCGAGCGCGGTTGTTCCTCTGCGCTCTCTCTCGTCAAGGCCGCCATGAAGGAGGAGCGCGCGCAGTATGATACCATTGAAGGCTGGCTTGCCACACTACCGGGCCGAGTGAGCTAAGGCCTTAGCCTCAGATCCTGCGGGAGCAAAGATGGACGCAGACTTTTGGCATCAACGCTGGCAGAGCAATCAGATTGCTTTCCACGAGGGCCAAGCCAATGACCTCTTAGTGCAATATTTCAGGGCGTTATACGGCGGGAAGGAACGTCGCATATTCTTGCCATTGTGCGGCAAGACGCGGGATATCAGCTGGTTGATGTCAGAGGGTTATCCCGTTGTCGGCGCCGAACTTAGCGAGATGGCCATCAAGCAGCTCTTCCAAGAGCTTGAGATCACGCCCCGACGCTCCGAGATCGGTAGCCTCATACACTATAGTGCGGATGGGATTGATATCTTGGTTGGTGACATCTTCGACGTGTCGGCCGATGTTCTCGGCAGGGTGGACATCATCTATGACCGAGCAGCCCTGGTAGCGTTGCCCGACAACATGCGTTCTCGGTATGGGTCTCATCTTGACCACATCACATCGCTGGCGCCGCAGTTCTTGCTCACCTTTGAATACGATCAAAGTTTGATGGACGGGCCGCCATTTTCTGTCACCGAAGATGAAATCCGTCGCTGCTACGGCGATCAGCGTAATCTAAAGCGAATCGCCAGCGTCGACGTCGCCGGCGGCCTGAAGGGGCGATGCCCTGCGACGGAAAACCTCTGGATGTTAACAGCAGAGGGATCAGAGCGGCGTTAGACCTTCGCGCCGAATTGCTTCCTAATGACATCGAGATTTTCAACCAAAGGCTCTTGAGATGTCGAAACAGGGCTCGCCAAGCCCCCCAGAAAACATGAACTTCAGGGATCAAGGCGCTATCGGCGCACACGTCTCGCACTCCGAGCAACTTGCCTAACCCACGACGAGAGATATCCTCTGGTGCGATTCTTGATCGCGCCTGCTAGATTGCCCCAATGTTTACCGTCGCCGCCTTTTACAAATTTGCCGACTTCCCGGAGTTCGCCTCTTACAGGTCGAGGCTTCAGGCCGTCTGTATAGAAAGCCGTGTCAAAGGGACAATCCTTCTGGCTTCGGAAGGGGTGAATGGTACGATTTGTGGTTCTGCAAGTGGTATCGATACGGTCCTGAACACCCTTCGCGAGGTCCCGGGCTTTTCAAATCTCAAAGAAAAACGAAGCTATGCATCGGAGATGGCATTCAAGCGATTAAAGGTCCGACTGAAGAAAGAGATCGTGACGATCGGTCTTTCCGATCTGGATGCGGCCAACGGTGCCGGAACCTACGTAGCGCCTGAAGAATGGAACGACCTCATCAACGAAGAAAACGTCGCTGTGATCGACACGAGGAACGACTACGAGGTAGCGATCGGATCCTTCGAGAAGGCCATCGATCCCAAAACCGACAGCTTTCGCGAATTTCCAGATTGGTTGAAACGTTTCAAGCAGGAGCACGGTACGAAACGACTCGCCATGTTCTGTACCGGCGGAATCCGCTGCGAAAAAGCAACCGCCTTTGCTCGATCCATCGGTTTTGAGGAAGTGTATCACCTCGAAGGCGGAATCCTGAGTTATCTCGAAAAGATACCAGCAGAAGAGAGCCAATGGCGTGGCGATTGCTACGTCTTCGATCAACGTATCTCAGTCCGTCACGGTCTTGAAGAAGGCAATTTCGATCAATGCCATGCTTGCGGTCTGCCTGTAGCGCCCGGTGAAAAGGAGAGCGAGCATTACATCGAGGGCGTGTCTTGCAACGCGTGCTGGGATACCTATTCCGATGAACAGAAGGCCCGTTTTGCCGAACGCCAACGACAATACGAACAGGCAAAGAGGGAGACAGGGAAGGCCTGAGAGAGCACGGCCTAAGATCCTCTCTCGCTCTCGCCCCCCACAATGGTCAGTGACGCCGCGTCGCCATAGAATCTCGATTATGATCCCGTCGTAACATCGCCGGTGGCAAGAACCTTGGGTTCCAATGCTGAGTTCCATTCAAGCTTGCCAGGCTTCATCGAGACGCCGGCATGGTTTAGGGCGCTAGCAATTGCGTCACGCGCTTGCTTTGACGCCATCAAAATAGCGGCTTCAGGGTCTGCAACTGACCAATGGATGATGTTGCGCACGGCTTGATCGAGCCGAAGAGCGGACCCCGCCAGCCCACTTTCTCCTGGGACGCTGACGGAACCGTCATTGCCCAGAACGACCTCCATGCCAGCGAAGCGATAGACGCCAGGTGTGGCACCAGCGGCCAAGACCGCATCCGTTACCAGGATGCACTTGTCCCAGCCCTTCAATCTGACAAGCGCAGAGAGCGAATGACGCGAAAGGTGGTGTCCGTCAGCAATCAAGCAAGCCTTGAGGCGTGGTTCCGCCAATTGTGCCAAGAGGGTGTTCTCGAGTTTAGGGAGATTTGCAGGCAGTCCATTACCCAAATGCGTCGAAAGAGACATGCCGGCATCTGCAGCGAGTGAAACATCTTGATAGGTCGCCGCCGAGTGGCCAATAGCAACAGTCCTGCCAGACGCGACCAGCGCGCGGACGAACTCGACCCCTCCCGTACGCTCCGGCGCCATGGTTGTTAGAAGAATCGGGCGACGAATCTTGGCCGATAGTCGGTCAATGAAGTCGATGTCCGGATCAGACATAGCAGCAGCGGGGTGGCACCCATGATAGCCGTGACCGTCGTTCAAGAAGGGCCCTTCGAGATGATAGCCCGGCACCATCTTCCGGGCTAAACGGCTGGCGGCCAAAGCTGAATCCAAAGCGAAAAGCCGTTCTTCGAGCTCATCTGGCGGGGCCGTGATGATCGTCGGCAAACATCCGGTAACGCCATCGGCAAGCATGGCTTCCAAAGCAAGATCGACCGAATTCGGTGAGATCAATGCATCGTTGAAGTCGACACCGGCATAGCCGTTAACCTGAAGGTCAAAAAGCCCATCGGTAATCACGTGGCTTTCCCATCTTGTACAAACTCAGCATAGAAGCTGTCCTAAGATCGAGATGAGCAACATCAATGCATCCTTGGAAGCTTGAGGAGCCTCACGTCCGTATCGAAAAACCATCTTCAATTGACGAGATCAAGCCCGTCCAACTTTGGGTGAGTCTTGGCGCGATGCAAAAGTGCTAGCCCTGCCGCAATCGATGAAAACTCGTCACCATGGATCAGACGGTCTCGACCAAATCGGCGCTCAAACAATCGGCGGACGGCCGGAACCAACGACGTACCGCCCGTCATGAAGACTTGGGAGATCTGTCTTTCTTCGACACCAGCGTTCTCGAGCGCCAACAACATTGATCGTTCGATGGTTTGGAGATCGTCATGGATCCACGTCTCGAAATCAGAACGACTTATCCTGCAAGCGATTTCGACGGGCGGAAACAGGAATTCGAAGTTGGCGTGATCGCTCTTTGACAAAGCCAATTTGGTTCTATTGACGGCTTGATAGAGATGAAAGCCGAGCTCTTCTTCGATAATATGAACCAGGCCCGATAACGCCTCAGGATTCTCGCTGGTCCGCATGATCTCCCTGATGTCCCGTAAGACACGTGGGGTCCGCAGCATTGAGAGATGATGCCACCGCTCAAATTGCGTGTAATAGACCTTCGGTACTTCCAGACGCTTACCAAACGAATGATAGTAGCTGTGTTTGCCGAGCAGCGGGCAAACAATATGTTGAACGATACGGTAGTCAAAGGTGTCACCGGCAACACCGACGCCGGCATGGCCCAATGGGCTTGTGGTCAGACCATCTGGTCCCGGTTGGAAACGCACAACCGAGAAATCGCTTGTACCGCCGCCAAAGTCAGCGATGAGACATGTTTCAGGCCGATCTAACGTAGACGCATAGAAATAGGCTGCTGCCAAAGGTTCATAAGCCAGGGAGATATCAACAAAGCCCGCCATCTTAAAGGCGGCATGGAGTCGACGGACGGCCAGATCATCGTCCGCTCGCTCCCCGGCGAACCTAACTGGCCGCCCAGCGATAACCTGGCTTGGCAAGGCGCCCAATGTTTCATGAGAAGCAGCCTTGAGGTGCCGTAGCAGAATAGCAATAAGTTCCTCAATTGTATGCCTTGTCCCAAAAACGGATGTCTCCTGAAAAGCAGCACTCGACAGGAAGGTCTTGATCGACTGGATGAGGCGCGCCTCGCTCCCGTAGTCCAAATAATCAGCGATCGCTCTTGGTCCTGCTGACGTCTCGACAGAACGTCGTCCATGTTCATCATGCTCGATGAAACAAAGAACGGACCGAAAGCTGGACGTCCTTTGCCCCGCGTTCGGGAAATGGGCCGCGGTCACATCACCCGCATCGTCAGCAATCGCGAGCGCCGTGTTTGTCGTCCCGAAGTCGATACCGAGATACATGGCCTTCGTCCATTCGTGTTTTGGCTTTGAATCCACAGGTCAAAGGCTCTCGAAGCCGGACGTTCGAGAGCAAGAGAATGTCGTTAATGGATCTCAGTAAGATGCGCCCCATCAAGACGCAAAGCATGCTTAGCAATCAGAGTTAGAGATGCCAACGTCGCCGTGCAAAAATTGTTCCCGATCATCAGCTCGGCGCCGCCTCGCGGTCGAACGACGCGGTCACCGCGCCCCGATGATCAGCGCCTCGACGTGGTCGGATATCGAACAAGGCACTCAGCGTTCCGCCAAGGCTGGAACAAGATCGATAACGGTCATTTCCGAGCGCGTGCCGAGACGCATTACGGGGCCCCAACAGCCCGTTCCGGGGGAAACGTATAGATGCCGCCCTTCCTCGCTAAAAAGGCCAACCAAATACCTGAAGCGCTGTCTTACGACATGGTTAAAGGGCCAAATCTGACCGCCATGGGTGTGACCAGCAAGCATGAGATCGATCCCAGCTTGCCGTGCCGCATGCCAGCCGTCAGGGCGATGGTAGAGCAGGATTCGGTAATGATGTTCGCTCAGGTCAATGTCTGGAAGGCACGCACCGACGTGATGGGGATCATCGGCATCGTCAATGCCAATGATTTGAAGCTTGCCCAGCGTTTTCGCTTGGCCTCTTAGAAGTTCGACCCCTTGGGACTCGGCCATGGAGATCACCGCATCCAGATCGATATAGCGCTCGTGGTTGCCGATCGAAAAATAGACTGGGCAAGAGACCTCTCGCAATGCCTCGAGATCCTCCGAGTTTACAGCGCTTGCATCGATGAAGTCTCCGGTGAGCAGCAAAGCGTCCGGTTGATGCCGATTGGCCTGCTCGAGCGCTCGACGCAGAAACTTGGCGCTTCGTGAACCGATATGCACGTCACTCAGCTGAACCAACCGATAGGGACGATCGAGCAATATGTGATCAAACGTCAATGATCGTTCCGCGATCGTCGTGGCCGCAGCAACACCAGCCAATCCGAGGCCTATCCAGGCGGTCAAGACGATAAACCCTACGGTCTGATTGGGCAGCCAGATGGTGGCGATCATGCCGGCAATCGTCAGGGGCATCAGCACGGCGCCCCAACCGAAGTACTGCATGACCGGCCAGCGAATCGTGGGGCTTGCGCTCTGAATAGCAGTCCAAAGTCCCATGAAGGCAAAGGGGCCCAAGAACACGCTAACGAGCATCCAAATGCCCGTCGGGCGCTCCCATAGCCAACTGATCAGAACAACGATCGGCGCGACCATGGTTAGCCAAGCCAGAACTGTTCCGATGAGCACCATGCCAAGCGACAGACGTCGTTTTCGTCGTTCCCTGGAAGACACCGTTCCGAGGACTCCTTTCAAGATGGTGAAGCATGCTGCTTCTTATCAGAAATCATCATGGACAGGGAATGATCTCCACAATCGATGCCGATCTCGATCATCCCGCCTGCGGCGTTTCTCGACTGATGTCCAAGACACGCCTCGTGGAGAGGATAAGAAGACGGTGTGCCATGGAGAGGTGGTTGACGTTTTAACATTGGCCGCGTGATCTTGCTCGGCTAGCGTGAGCTGTCCAGAAGCGGAAACGCACTCAAGACCGAAGGCTCGGTCACGGTCGGGGCGCCGCGACAAAGATGGGCCTGGGTTAATCCCTCCAATGCCGTGACACCGAGCAAGCCCAAGCAGATCTTGGTCTCCTCACGGAGTAGCTCCATCACCCGGATGACGCCTGCTTCACCTGCGGCGGCGAGCCCCATGACCGCCAGACGGCCCACGCCGATGCAGTCGGCGCCAGCGGCGATGCCCTTGACGATATCGCTGCCGCGGAGAAAGCTGCCATCGATCATGATCTTAGCCTGCCCCTTCACCGCGTCGACCACTTCGGGGAGCACGTCCATTGTGCCGCGACCATGGTCGAGCTGCCGCCCTCCATGATTAGAAACGTAGATCACGTCGACGCCATGATCGACCGCTATCAGCGCATCCTCCGCCGTTGCGACTCCTTTGAGAATCAGCGGGATGGCATGTTTCTCCTTAAACCGGACAATCTGGCTCCAGGAGAGAGCCGCCTGGTAGTCAAAGCCCGTCGCCCCCTGGCGCCAACTCTTCACAAAACGTTTGTCGATGTCACGCTCGCGCCGACTGTAATGCGCCGTGTCGACGGTCAGGCAAAAGGCGTCATAGCCGGCCGCAATCGCACGACTAGCAATATCATCGACCCAGTCGTCATCGCCACGTACATAGAGCTGAAAGACCCGACAAGCGTCTGGCGCCGCCTCAGCGACGGCCTCGAGACCGGGCTTCGAGACTGAGCTTAACATCATCACGACACCAGCTGCTTGTGCAGCCTTGACCACCGCTGCTCCGCAGTCCGGATGGAAGGTCTCAAGAGAGCCAACCGGGGCGATGCAGATCGGCAATTGAAGCTTGTGGTCAAGAAAGGCCGTGCTGGTATCGACTTTAGAAACATCGTTCAGCACGCGGGGGCGAAACGCAATCTGGTCGAGCGCGAGACGGTTTCGGCGAAGCGTCGTCTCGGTTTCGGTCCCTCCCACTAGATAGTCCCAGGCATTAGCATTGAGATTGAGCCGTGCTTGCCGCACAACCTCATGCAGCGATTCGAACCTGGACGCTGATTGTATGCTCATATCGTCTGCTCACCCAAGTTCAGAGAGCTGATAGTCTAGCTCGTTCATCGTGGCCTGTCCTTCGCTCAAGCCTTATAGTCATGCCGCACTGTATGAGGGATGAGCAAGAATGGCGGGCGTTTCGACCGATATCGTTAAGCAGCTGGCACCAAATGGCGAATTACGGGCAGCGATCAATCTTGGAAACTTTCTCCTGGTGACAGGACGTACTGAATCAGGTGAGCCGGTCGGTGTTGCCCCGGATATGGCACGCGCCCTTGCAGCCCAGTTGGACGTGTCCATCCGCTATGTAACCTACGGCAAGCCATCAGAGCTTGCCGATGCGGCCAGTAGCGACAGCTGGGACGTTGGTTTAATCGGCGCTGAGCCTCAGCGCGCCGAACATATCGCCTTTACAAAGGCCTATGCGGAAATCGAGGCGACCTATTTGGTGCCAGAAGCCTCGGATATTCTCAAACCAAACGACGCTGACCAGCCAGGTCGACGGATCGCTGTCGCCGAGCGCACCGCCTACGGTCTTTGGCTTGATCGCAATATTCGGCATGCTGAGCTGGCACACACTTCAGATCACAACGGTGCCGTGCAGCGGTTTACTGAGGGTTCTGTCGACGCTCTGGCCGGTCTTCGTCCCCGCTTGCTACAGGATGCTGAGCGATTGCCTCGGACAACGTTGCTCGATGGCCGTTTCATGGCGGTTCAACAGGCGATTGGCACGCCTATAGCCAATGTTGCGACCTTGGATTTTCTTTCCAAGTTCGTCGAAACCGCCATCACGTCCGGTTTGGTCGCCGACCTCATCAACAAGCATAACGTCAACGGCCTGAGCGTCGCGCGGCCGGCCTAAGAGACCATCAACATAGCAAAGACATCTTCGACCGATGGTCGATGTCTTTAGTCGATCTACTCACAAGCCTACTGAAGGAGTGATCCGTAAGGTTATGACAGTTACGACATTGGCGCTTGAAGCACAGTGTCAGATCCGTCTTGCTGGAGGCGGATCGATCAACAGAGGACAGTAACGGTCAAGCACAGAATTTTGCAATCAGGCTCGTCCTTTCGAGACCTGACGGAACCTAAGGTTCTCGAACAAGACGGAACGACAGTAGACGCATAGGCCAATTGGCGTGATGGCTCAGTCTTCTCATGGCGCTATTCGCCCTTTTTTAGGCGATTTCCGAGCCTTGGCTTTACCACGCTGCGCGGACTTGCCTTGATCTAGGCAAGCCAATGTCCGTTCCAACGCGGCGATTGCCGCTTGCTTCTCCTTCGGAGACATATGCGCGGGCTTCGCCGTTAGCTTGAAGTTTGGAAGCTCCTCGGTAATCGCCTGCCCGCCTTGACCGAGATCATCGCGAAGACCAAGGACCCGATAGGTCTGCACTTCGTAGGCAATCCCTTTGACTTGAACTTCGCCAGCCGCCTCACAGATGACTTCGTCCTTCACATGTGCATAGGTCTCGTAGGAAATGAGGATACCGCCTGCTTCTGCCTTATGTTCCAGTCTCGAAGCCAAGTTCACCGCACCGCCAATAATCGTGTAGTCCATCCGGTCATCACTGCCGAAGTTGCCGACCGTACAATAGCCAGTATTGATCCCGATCCGGCAGCCAAGTGAGCGCGCAATACCGGCGTCACGCCAAAGATGCGACAGCGAATTCATGCGCTCTTGCATCGCGATCGCCATCTTGACACAAGCCAGCGCATCTTCCCTAACGCCGCGAGTCTCAGGATCACCGAAGAAGATCATAATGGCGTCGCCGACATATTTGTCGATGGTCGCACCATATTCGAGCGCGACCTCGGACATTGCGCTCAAATATTGATTAAGAAGTTGGGTGAGCTCTTCCGACTCGAGTCGGTCCGTCGTTTCAGTAAAACCCTCGATATCAGAGAAGAAAACCGTGAGCTTTTTCCGCTGGCTTTCGAGTTTGACTTCCTGGGTTCCAGCAAAGATTGAGGCATAGACTTGCGGTGAGAGATATTTCGCAAGCTTTGTCGAAAGCGTTTCCAATTCCCTATGCTTCTGCGCAATTTCTTCCGCAGCAAGCCGCTGTTTATCGGCCATCAGACCAAGTTCATGTTCATTACGATCGCTGATCCGGACGAGGCGACGGGTTTGCCGAAAGAGCTTCTTGTAGCTTTTGAGCAAGGCATCGAATGCTGCCTGATCATCGTCGTTGCTGAACGAGCTTTGACTGAGGCGCCCTTCCGCTGCTTCGATGACCGCCTCTTCGGCCGCAAAAAGATCGTCAGCCATCGGCTACCATCTTTTCGAGATGAAACGTTGCGTGCTCCAGGTCCTCACCAAACTCCTCACCGAGTTCGGCCATGGTGTCATCTTCCTCGTCATAAAACCAATAGATGTCGATCGACGCACCACCATCTGCAGCTTCGTCAAGCTTGTCCATCAAGGTCATGATCGCCTTTGCACTGCTGCTGTTGAAATAGATCAGCTCAAAATCGAAACGACAGTGCCCATTGCCTAGGGCGACAAGATAGGCATCCATGGCTTGGAATAGCGGGTTGTAAAAGTCGGTGACGTCCTCGGGGTAGGATTCACCGCTGATCTTCAAGTGATTGTTGTTGAAGTCAAAGGCGATAGCCGGTGATCTGTCAGTCGCTGGAATATTGATCGTTTCCATGGTCTGTAGTCCAGTTAGATACAAGCACGAAGTGCAAAGAAAGCATGATTGGCGTCGACATCAGCAAAATCGAAATCGATCGGCTCCGAAGCTCTTCTGGCAATCTCAATGAAGCCGATACCAGCACCCTTGCTATATTCATCAGGCCCAGCTTTTAGTTGCGCTTTATAGGCAGCCTTGAGTTCTTCCTTGCTCATCGCTCGAATGGCCTCAAGCCGGCTCTTGAGACGCGCCGTGTCCGGTTTTTCGATGAAGTTGCCGGCATGGACGATGTATCCCGATGCCTCTTGGCCGACAGTCAAGACGCCGTATCGCAACTCGAGAGGCTTATTAGGATCGGTGCCGGGTGGGATCTTCTCTGCCGAGTACCGGATGATGTTCTGCATTTGCTCAACGAAGACTGCAAAGACGCTTCGCATTGTCTTGCGATCTGCATCCTCGATAGTCATCTTTTGCTTGATCGCTTCACCGACGCCGGAAAGAACCTGCTCGGTAACGTAACCGCTGTAGGCGAAGATCACGTCGTTTTGCTGCATCATTGCCCTTAAACCGTAAAGGTCCTTCGCCAGCATTAGCCTCTCCTATGACGCCCTCGGGATGAATCCTAAAACTGTAACATCGTCACGTCGGTTCTCATCGCCTTGATAACTGGCGAATGTCTCCTTCAAATGCTCTCCTTGCACCAACATCGGCTGATCCAATCGATCGCTAAGGCATGCCAAAAATCGTCTTTTGCCAAACGACCGCCGGCGCTCACCACCGATCTGATCGATCAGGCCGTCGGTCGTCATATAAAAAGCCGATTGCTCGTCGAAGTCCAAAGCGACGTCATGAAATGCCGTCTCGGCCGCATAGCGACGATAGCCAATCCCAGCCTTATCGCCCTTGATCTCGTCTATGGTCTCGCCTTTTGAATGAAATAAGGAAAAGCGAGCCCCTGAAAAAACTAACCTTTTGTCAGCCTCGTTCACGAAGCAAATGCCCGCTTCGAGCCCATCATCAGTTTCACCTTCGCTTTGATCTTGCCCAAGCAGGGTCTGCAATTCTCGATGCAGATGGTTGAGGAGCAGGCTCGGACGATCGACTCCCGACTGCAACATGCGGTCGAGTAAGCCACAGGCAATGAGCGTCATGAAAGCACCGGGCACGCCATGGCCGGTACAGTCACCAACGATCATTGCGTAGCCACCATGCATCGGATGATGCCAAAAGAAGTCGCCACCAACGATGTCGCGAGGCTCCCAAATGAGAAAGTGATCTCGCGTAGCCGAACCAATCGCCTCTCTCGCCGGCAGCATCGCTGACTGAATGCGGCTTGCGTAGCGAAGGCTCTCCATGATGAAACGATTCGCGTCGGCGAGTTGCTGCTCGCGTTGCAGCTGATCCGTGATATCCACGGCAAGCCCGGTCAGGCGGGTTGCTTCGCCTTGATCGTTCCGCTGCACGCGCATCACCGAATCAATCCAGATCTCGCGTTGGTCGGCACGCAACATATGCTGACGAAGGCGCATCGTATCGTCATGACCGAGAAAGAAAGCTTCCATTCTTTCCTTTACATGATCGGCTTCATCCGGATGCAATCGCTCCTCCCAGGACATCGGCGGAACTGGGACGAAGGTCGCCGGATCGTGCCCGAGCATGGCGGTATATTCGGGTGACCACCAAAGCGTGTTCGCTTTGAGGTCAGCGTCATAAATGCCGACCTCATCGATCGACAAGGCGAGTCCAAGCCGTTCTGAAACCCGTTCGAGCTCGTGCTCGCGCTCAAGCTGCTCGCTGATGTCAACATCAAGTCCTGACAACCTTATTGCTTCCCCCTCATCGTTCCGCTGCACGCGCATCAGGGATTCGACCCAGAACTCGCTGCCGTCGCCTCGGATGAAGTGTTCGGGCAAGCGCATGACGGTATCATCGCTGTCGAGGAATGCCGCAACTTTCGCAATCGTATCCTTCGCTTCGTTCGGGTGAAGATGTTCCTCCCAGGATGTGTCCGTCGGTACGTAGACTGAAGGATCACGCCGCATCAGATCGGCGTATTCTCTCGACCACCAAACCGTACCGTTGACAAGATCGACATCCCAAATTCCCAAGCCTTCCATCGACAGGGCCAGCTGCAATCGATCGGTCGTGCGTGCGATTTCCTCCTCTCTGCGTTTGAGTTCAGTGACATCGGTAAAGGTACCGACACTGCCGCCCTCGCTGGTTCGGCGTTCGCTAATCTGCATCCAGCGGCCGTCCGCCCGCCGGCTGAGCGTCGTCTCTTGCGGCGGGTTTCGATGCCGACGCACGCGGTCATCAACCCAATCTTTCTCACGCCCCACGGCCTCGGGCAAAAGCCCACTCTTTGCGATGGCTCCGGCAATGTCTTTGAACGTGGCTCCCTCTTTGATGACATCGTTATTGCCAGGGAAGCTCTCTCTATAGCGTTCGTTGAATAGGACGAGCCTGTCGTCCTTGTCATACAAGCAAAACCCCTCGTTCAACGATTCGATGGCATCAACCAATCGCTGTCTTGCCGTGGCAACCTCGCGCAGATTGTTCTCTTCGATCTCGACGGCAGTATCACGAAAGACCGTTAGCGCACTTGCCATACGCGCAATCTCGTCGTGGCCTTTGGCGGGGGGCAAGTCAGCTCTCAGATTACCATCCGCTATCGCAAGCATACTATCACTGAGCGCACGCACGCGCTTGATCAGGTTTCGATCAACATAAAGCCAGGTAATCAAGGCTGAGCTGATCAGCGTCAAGACTGCCGTGGCGATCATGACACGCGAGCTGAATGCTTGGATATCGAGGGCTTCGCCACGACTGTCGTCGATCGCTTGTCGAGCATTGGCAACGACCTTGTCGGCCAATCGGGTCAGACTAGCAGATAGGGTGACATTAACCGCAAGAAGACGTTCGCCGTTTTGGTCCAGTCGGAACTCGCTTTGCTTTAGATTGGTCAACGTTGCCTTCAAGTCCCGAAAGGCTTGAAGCTGTTTGGTGAAGCGCTTTTGCATGCGCACATCGAAGGCTTCAGCGAGATTTGCCAAGGAGTCGAGGTTGCGGTCGAGCGGAAGGCTAAGAAGATTGAGATCAGCCTGTCGCCTTGCATCCGCGGCTCTAATCAGCGTGTCATTGATCGAGGCCACCAGGACCTGAGCTTTTTGCTGCGGCAGCGAAGCCATGACGTCATTGACGAGGTCAAGGGATAGGTTTTCTTCGTCACGCTTTTGCCATTGAGCCACCTTGGCATCCATCACGCGAATTGCAGGATCAATCACACGATTGGCCCCCAAAGTCGCACGCGAGACCTTACGAAGGATCTGCTCCCGCTCCTTGGCCGCGTCCTGTCGCTTTGTGACAACCCGTTGCAGCGCTTCGAGATTGCCTTCCAAAAAGAAGACGGTTTGATCCAATCCAACGGATATCTCGGAGGGGTTTGACTGCACCTTCAAATCGGCTAGATGCTGTTTGAGCGCTGCCAGATCGGCTTCGATCTTGGCGGATACCTCCTCGCGATCACGATCGGTCCGTGCAGCAAGATAGCTCGATGCCGACGACGCTATGCGCTCGGCGCTGCGCGATACCTCAAGTGACGTTGTCGTCAATGGAACCCGTTCTTGAATGATATGGTCGAGAAATCCAGCGACGCGGTTGAAAGCATAGATGCCCGCGATCGACGCCGTCACGGCAAAGGTGCTGATGCCAAGAAAAGCCAGCAGCAATCGTGCACGAACGCCTAGATGCCGAAACATGATTTTACGCCCATCGTAGCTTGATGTGCATCATTTCGGTTGAAACTCTTCGAGAATTCCATCTTGCCAAATAAACCAGCTAAAGGTTTCAAAGCCGGTCACATCACCATTGCTATCAAATCCAATCTGACCGAGCGCCGTATCAAATTCGGCTCGTCTCAGCTCAGCCGCAACGGCAGTCGGGTTGGTTGTCCCCACACGCTCGGCTGCTTGCGCCCAAGCCTCAACCGCGCTTAAGGCAAAAAGTGCCCGATCATTGGGTCCCTGGCTCTCCAGGCCCATCTTCTCAACGAGGATGGACCTCGCGCCCTCCTGCTGACGTAGGTTCGGCGGGAAGGTCACCATCGTTCCGTTCCCAGCTTGATCAGCAATATCCCAAAAGTCCAAATTGCCGACGCCATCCCCCGCAACCATGGTAAGATCCGAGCCCGAGCTCCTGACCTGACTCACGATCAACGCTGCCTCGGCGGCATAGCCGCCATAGTAGAGCACATCGATATCGGCGTCCTGGAGACGGTCTGCCAACGCTGAATAATCCGCCTCACCAGGCGTGATACGATCGAAAATATCGATGGCAACGCCACGTTCATCGAGGCGTTTCTTGACACGATTAGCAAGCCCCTGACCGTAGGCCTCTCCGTCATGAATGATCGCTATGTTGGCACGCGTCCATCGGTCAGCCAGCATGTCCCCAGCAATGACACCTTGTTGATCGTCCCGACCATAGATTCGAAAGATGTAGTCGCCCCCTTCGTCGGTAAGCCTCGGATTACTAGCGAATGTCGAAATCATCAAAACTTCTTCTCGGTCGTAAATCTTGGACGCCGGTATTGCACCTCCCGAACAGGGATGGCCGACGACAAAGACCACACCTGCACTCACAAGCTTTTGCGCCGCGGCGATAGCTTGATCCCCGCTGCAAAAGTCGTCCGCGATCACAATGTCGACATGCTCACCGAGAACACCGCCCACGGCATTGAGCTCGGCAACGGCGGTATCAGCTCCGTTGAGCGTGATCTCGCCATAAACCGCATAAGAACCGGACATGGCAGCAGAGACACCGATAAGAATTTCGGCGCGTACAGCATGTGCCATCAAGCATGCAATGGTAAAACCCGCGAAGAGCAAGCGCATGAGACACACTCCCTAATGCGGGCGGTAGGCCCCATCTTCCCAAACATACCAAACGAATGAATCGATTCCCGTAACATCGCCATTATCGTCAAATCCGATAGTACCAATCACCGTATCGAATTCATTCTCACGGAGTGCCTGGGCGACCGCAGGGCCGTCTGTCGTTCCGGCATGCCGCACTGCTTCTCCCCATGCCTGAATCGCAGCATAAGCGCCAAAAAATGCTGGGGAGGACTCGATGCCAGCATCTTCGATGATCTCGACCAGATGGGCCAACTCGGGATCGTTTTTGGGATCGGGATAGTGGGTGAACAGAATGCCTTCTGCCGCGTCGCCAGCGATGACCCATAAATCTTCACTGATCATGCTTTCCGGACCCAGGATCTGCAATTCCTCGCCTTGAGCATGCACCTCCTGAATAATCAGCGCGGCCTCTCTTGGACGTCCGCCATAATAAAGGACGTCCACGTCTGCTGCGACCAGCTTGTCGACCAACGACACATAATCGGGCTCGCCAGCCAGAATTTTATCTCTAAGGGCAAGCTTCAATCCCGCCGATGAGAGACTCGCTTCCACGACAGACGCCAATCCCTCGCCATAAGGTTCGCTATCGTCGACCAGGGCAATGTTAGCATCAGGCCACTTCTCGGCGATCAACGCCGCTCCGATCGCCCCCTGATCGTCATCTCGCCCCGCCGTCCTAAAGATCAGCGAACCTCCCTCATCCGTCACCCTCGGATTTGTTGCTGTCGGCGAGATCATCACGATGCCGGCGTCTTGATAGCCAGCCATCGCGGCTATGGTAGCGCCTGAGCAAGAATGCCCGATGACGACACTGACTTGGTCATCGACCAGCTTCTCGCCAACCACAGCACCTTGCTCCGAATTGCAGGCGTCATCCTCCATTAAGATGACGACTTCCTCTCCACCAACTCCACCTGCCTCGTTCAGATGATCAACCGCTACTTCTGTGGCGAGTCCAAGAATTTCGCCCGCGTAACTCACGCTGCCGGAAAGCGGTCCGGCCACTCCCATCAAAATCTCAGCCTCAGACATATCTGATGCGCCGACCAAAATCGCGGTTGTCGCAGCAATGCGCTTCAAATACATGAGTATGCCCCCCAGAATTCGCGCCAAATAACTCATCTCAACGCTTAAGCGATCGTTGTGCCATTATGGTCACTGTGTTGGCAATAGACCGCAGGATTTCATTGTGAATTCGTCAGTGCTCGGTTGTTACCGCTAAGAGCCATTGGACGTCATACGCAAGTGCGCAAATCATCGGTGAATACTTGAGCGATGAAGGCTAGTGCTGAAACGCTCGCACCATTGTCGGCGTTTTATTGGCGCATGTTTCATCTGGCAGGTACGCCAGCGTTGGCCCAGCACGATTTCGATAATGGCCTCGCCTCATCGATTGATGCCACAACAGCTATCTCGACGAGAGCAGGTCTTCAATCCCTTGGCGATGTATGAGGATGGGATGTCACATCACCAAACTCGCCGGAAGTCATTGTCATCGACGGAAACGTCAACGTGTCCTGGGCGGCCTAGGCGGATGAAGACAGCGGTGATCAAGATTGTCGTCATGACGTATCGTGAATATGAGATCTGCGGCGAGTTTGATGAAGCCAGGACGATCGACATAACCCGTCAATGTAAACCCATCGCCCCGCACCTATCAGCGTGAAGCGGCGTTTGACGGCGGCGTCCGAAGCCGGAATATGGACCGGTAGCCATCAGAATAGCGTCTGGCCACCCCGAGCCAGCATGCCTAACAACCATGCCGGGAACTGCGTTCAGCACTAAGCTGACGATTGCCACTCATCCGTGCGCAGGTAACGCGATCGCCAGGTCCTACCGTGTTAGGGTCTGACCTGGCCTATCGTCGAAAGATGCGCCGTCGTTAAACCAGAGCAGCTTCTCGTTGTCGGCTCGAGCCTGCAATGCGGTTCGCCCCACGGCTGATCTTGAAAAAGTCCATGAGGCTGGTGAGCCTGCCAGCCTGATCGCCAAGAGCCCGTGCAGCCGCTGAGCTTTCCTCAACCAACGCTGAATTTTGCTGTGTCATTTCGTCCATACTTGTGATGGAACCGTTGATCTCCTGCACACCCATGGCCTGTTCCTGTGAAGCGTTGGAGATACGCTCGACGATTTCGGCGACCTGACTTACAGAACCAACAATTTCAGTGAGCGCTGATCCAGCTTGATCAACGAGCGTCACACCATTTTTAACCTGACCATTACTCTCCTGGATCAGCCCCTTGATATCAGATGCCGCCTGCGCTGCCCGTTGGGCGAGCTGACGGACCTCCTGAGCAACAACCGCAAAGCCCTTACCGGCCTCACCGGCACGAGCCGCTTCCACGCTCGCATTGAGGGCAAGAAGATTTGTCTGGAATGCGATCTCATCGATCACACCGATGATTTCAGTGATCTTTTGTGCTGACTGCTCGATTCCCGCCATCGCGCTTACGGCCTGTTTAACGACATCACCACCAACATTGGCACTCTGGTTCGCCTTGATCGCGATCTCGCTGGCATCCTTAGCACTGTCGGCGTTCTGTTTGACGGTCGCGGCCATCTCTTCGGTCGATGCCGCTGTTTCTTCAAGGTTCGAAGCAGCCTGCTCGGTCCTATGTGATAGATCCTCCGTTCCAGAACTGATTTCCGATGCAGCGTTTCGGACCTCACCTGCCGCGCCCTGGATTTGTTCGACAATGTCGGCGAGCTTATCAGCCGTGCCATTGGCGTTATCTTTGAGCTCCCCAAGCCGACCTTGGAAATCCGCGTCGATTCGTTTGGAGAGATCACCTTCAGCCATGGCCTCAAGCATCACGCCCAGTTCTTTGACGGCGTTGCCAACGACACCATTCACCTGGTTCACACCATCGGCCAGCTTTTCATACACCCCGCCGACACCTCGGCACTCGACCGACTGGTCGAAGTCGCCTTGGCGAACGGCCTGGATGACGCGATCGATCTCCTCCTGCATCGTCAGGTCCATTGTCAGATCGGCGCATTCCAACACGGTGCCAAGATAGGATCCGGTTTTATTGGTAACAGCCGTCACCACATATCGAAGCCGCCGATCTCCAAGCTTTGCCTCAATCTGCTGTGAGCCCCGCCGCTGACTCGTTGAGTCGGTGACTTCAGCCTTTGACAACCCAATGGATTCAATATTCGAGCCAATCACATTTTTGGGATCGAGGTTGGGTAGTGCGTGGCTCTGTGATGCCAAAAGCTGCTCCATGACGGGGTTAACGTAGACGATTTCGGACCGCCGGTTGATCACCATCATCATGTTGCTACAGCCATCAAGGGCGGCGCGAAGACGGGTAGCTTCAAGGCCCTTTTGATAGACAGCCGCGAGTGACCGGCTCAGTTCACCAAGTTCGTCCCGCCGGTTACTTCCTTTGATCTCGGTATCCTCACCAGCGGCGAGCTTTCCGATCGCGCTGACGATATGTCGGATCGCGCTGACAACGTCGCGCGCCATCGCCCAGCCAACGACACAAATCACGACGATCGCGATCACCAGTGCGCCGGCCAAGCCCCAAAATGCGGTAAACGCCGTGTCTTCACCTTGCTCTGCAAGAGCCACAAGATCATTAGCGAGATAGTCCTCTAGCTGCTTAAACTGATCGATCTTCTTGGTAATAGCAGCAAACCAGACCGGACCTGTGACCCCCTGCAGATCATTCGAAAAAGGACTGTTGATCGCAATGTCGCGCAGACGATCGACTTCATCGACGATCGGCCCATTGAGCAAGCTCTCGGCAAGCGCTTTCTGCTTGGGCGATGCAACAGCGTCAAAGGACGCGAGAAAAGCCTTCTGCTGACCGACGAGGTCGACGAATCGGCGATGAATATTGGGCGCAAATTTGCCCTTGCCGAAGCCGTTGGCACCCATGGCGCGCTCTAAGCCGGCACGTTCCTTGGCCAGGAGGACGGCATCGTAGGCTCGCGTAGAGCGAACCAAGTCGTCATCGCTGGCCGCAAGCGAAACGACATTGACGCTCTCGAGAAGCTTGTTGATCGTTCCTGTGTAGTATCCGGCCATCTCACCAACGGTTAGCGAAAAGGCGCTGACTTTCTGGCGCTTGTCCGCAAGCTGCGCGAGTGCACGGTCAGTTTCATCCAGCAATCTCGGGAAATCTGGACCGTAGGCATTGACGTCCAAGCTGGTCAGTGTTGCGCGATAGCGGTTGATCGCTTCATCTGTGGCAGGGCGCTGCTGGCTCAGCTGCTGGCTGAACTGCTTGCCGCGGCTTCCAATGAAACCAGCCGATCGTCCGCGCTCCTTTTGGAGCTCGTGCACGACCCCGCTAATCGCAGGTGCCGCCTTTGCCAGTTCCCCTAGCCGCGCCAGATCGTCAGCTGTGTGCCATCGATCCACCATGAGCCAAATGCTTAATAGCAATAAAATGGCCGTTGGAATGCCCAGAAGCGCAAAGCAACGTTGGCTGAAGTTCAAGCTAATCGCCATAATAGACTATCTTCCCAAGAGCTCCGGTTTCGTGAACGTTCCGTAAGGTAAGGGGAGAGATCAAAGAAATCGTTAAGGCGGGGCAACCTCGCGGCGTCTGACGTCGAAGGGATCGGCATTCGAGATGGTTCAGCTAGGTTCACGCCGTTACGAGATCTCTGCTGCTGGAATCATAGGGCTCCACTGGGGGAAATTGAGCCTATCGAAGGAGCCGATAAGACGAGAACAAGTGATGTTGCGAGACGTCACGCGGGACGTCCACAAGATAGCGCAACCTTCGCAGACGTCGTTCGAGCCCAAGCCTCCCCTCCCCCCACGCATCCAACTTGGACACGCGCTAACCCGCACGAGACGCTGCATTCGGCGAGATACATCTGGTGGCCATCATCGCCCAACGAGAGCTCTCCGACCTTCGAGGAAGGACGGCGATCGGCCAGCCAACAAGAATTGATGGAGCGTGATCGGCTTGGGCGATTGATGACTGGTAGTCTCAAATCACTGTAAGCAACTGGCGTTCTCATATCTGCGATCAAACGCTTGGAAGGCCGAACCACAGGTAGTCATATCTGAACATCAGGTCCTATTGCTGCGTCGTCCTTTGCAGGAGGAACAAAAAAATCCGCACATGACGTACAGCGTCCGCCCTTCGATGTTGAACCCGCTGGAGAGGCCCCTAGGCTAAACTTGAGGTCTAAACGTTGATCGACAACCTGGTATCGAAAGCCTTGCGTCTTGGCATCTCATCCTCAAGGCGCCATTGGCGTAGGGTTGAACTCAATATGTTCAATCATCTGGCAGATGTTGCGCCGTCTTCCGGCCAATGGCTCCGAGTCGCGGGGCTTTTGGTGTTGGTTTTGGCACCGACAAGCGTTCCTCCGAGCGCTCAAAGCGCAGCGTCAAATCGAGCGGCTGATCAGCTTACAGAAGGCTCAGATTCGCGGGCCGATCTCTTTCGCGACTGCGGACACTGCCCTGAGATGGCCATCATCCCGGCCGGCTCGTATATGATGGGTTCGTCTGACGAAGAGACAGGGCGCTATGCCAACGAAGGGCCTCAGCACAAAGTGATACTGCAGTCGTTCGCGTTGGGGCGATATGAAGTGACACGCGGCGAGTTTGCTCGTTTCATCGCCGATACCGGTTACACGACCGGTCCTTGCGTCTACTGGGATGTCGGATTTGGCGACATCAGGCGTAGCTATGACCTTGATCTACACAACCCAAGTCATCAGCACCGACAATCAAGCCAACATCCGGTCACGTGCGTAAGCTGGTATGATGCGCAAGCTTATGTCGCTTGGTTGCGCGAACAAACGGGAAGACCCTATCGACTACCCAGCGAATCCGAATGGGAATACGCTGCTCGTTCCGGAACTGGAACCCGATATTTTTGGGGCAATGACCTAAGCTTGGCTTGTGGCCATGCTAATGGCCATGACGACGCGAGTAAGAAGATCAATGCATTGAACTGGGTTCCTTTGCCCTGTAACGACGGCTTTGGCCTGACAGCCCCTGTTGGAAGCTTTGAAGCCAACGGATTTTCTCTATTCGATATGGCCGGCAATCTCTGGGAGTGGGTGGAAGACCATTACCACCAAACGTACGATGATGCGCCGGCTGACGGCAGCCCATGGCTGTCGCCTGGCGTTTCCCATCGCGTGCTTCGTGGAGGATCTTGGGAGGACGAACCAAGAGCGCTGCGTTCAGCAAGCCGCATCTGGAGCCGTCCGATGAGCCGGCTGAATAGTAACGGTTTTCGGATCGCGTTAACGCTATCTCATGATCTACAATGATCAGCATGCGCTGCGCATTGGTAACAAACTGAGTTGCCCGGGCATGACAACCTACAACGCCTATGTGATCTGCACCTCACCACGCAGTGGCAGCACCCTCCTATGCAAGCTCTTGGCAAGGACAGGCATTGCTGGAAAGCCGGAATCCTACTTTCACCGCCCTTCGATCTCAGCTTGGTGCAATGGTCTCGGCCTTGAGCCAGACCACGCATGTCAAGAGCGCGAACAACTCGCTATGGTCTTTCGTGCGGCGATTGCGAAAGGCAGCCTCGACACAGGCATGTTCGGCCTGCGATTGCAGCGGCATAGCTTCGACTTCTTCCTACAGAAACTCGCCGTCCTTTATCCTGGCCTGGCGAGCGATGAGGAGCGCTTCCATGCCGCTTTCGGGCGAACGGCCTTCATTTATCTGAAGCGAGATCGCAAAATCGAGCAGGCCGTTTCATACGTGAAGGCAGAGCAGACTGGGCTATGGCACAAAGCACCAGACGGTCGAGAGCTGGAACGTCTAGCCCCTCCAAGTCAGCCTGTCTTCGATGCTAACCGCATCCGGGCATCAGTAGACCAGTTCACCGCCTACGATCGTGATTGGCAATGTTGGTTCAAGACCGAAAACATCACCCCGCTCTGCCTGACCTATGAGCTGCTTGCCGGCAACCCTTCGGCGGCCTTGCAAAGCATCCTCAGTCATTTGGAATTAGATCCTGCCGCCGCCGACGGCGTAAGGCCGGACGTCGCGAAGCTGGCCGACAGTGTCAATCTCAGCTGGGTCGAGCAATTCACTGCTGAGCAGGACAGAGCCGACATCTTGCCTGACGACAATGTATGAGCTGTCGGTTAGGACGTCGCTCCTTATTGTGCTCGCTAAGCGATTGACCGACCAAGAACCTAAGAAGGATGCAGACGGTCTGCCCAATCCAGGTCCTCATAGGCAAAGCGGCACGTCATGAAAGTTCCAAGACATCAAGGGGAGGCAACGCCAGCCGTTTTCTGCGTTTTGACCGGCCTCGCTTCACTCAAGAAAACCTACGTCAAATCCTCGAAAAGGTAGTCACTGCGGCGCATTCTGGTCCGCTTGGCAATATGCTTCATGAAAGCGTCGACGCGGCGGGATTTGCGTAAGTCCGGGTGGGTCAACAACCAAATGGGTGCGTAGGGTTCCCGCGGAAGCGATGTCAAAAGCGTTAATCCCTCAAGCGACTCACCCAAAATTCGCGGCATCCGCGTCAGGCCCAACCCAGCGCGTACCATCTGCAAGGCCGTCGCCATATCGTCGCTGTAAGCCACCACACGCGTCTTCGGACAAATCTCAAGCAGTCTTTGCGGAATAGGGGTCCGCCAAGAGGTGAAACTTATCAACGGAATGTCACCGGGCAGATCATCCGGCCCCCATTGGTTCGTCGCGAGCCAATCTACAGAGGCATAGTAGCCTGCATGCTGGTCGGCCAACCTTGTTCCCCATAATGTTTCCGGAGGTTTTCGGGTGACACGAATGGCGACATCCGCCTCGCGACGATGGAGGTTTAAAAGGCTGTTGTCACCGACAAACGCCAGCTCTACCTGCGGATGGAGGGCGGCAAATGCCGAAACATCACGGCTGAGGTCAGCCGTCATCATGAGAGGTGGAATGGTGATGCGAAGCGGACCACTCAGACCGTCTTCCAGAGCCATGAGTTCCCGTTCGAGCCCATCAATCAGTGGCTGTATCTGGTTTGCCCTTTCTAACAACTTTCTACCGGCTTCGGTCAGCCGCAACCCTGCGGGCAAGCGTTCAAAGAACGGCCTCCCAGCAAGATCCTCAGCACGTGATAAGCGGCGCGAGATCGTCGCGTGGGTGACCCCCATCGAACGTGCTGCGCCTGACACACCACCGAAACGGTCGATGGCAAGAATGAGGCGTAAGACATCCCAATTGGATATAAGACTACGATTTTCGTACATGGCTCGTGCATAGATAGCGAATTCTGCACATCATACATTCTTGGCAATCTTCCACCATCCATTAATCAACGGAGTGTTCGATGACACATTTCGCCATTGTCACCCTCGTGGTGAAAGATTCCGAAAAACTGAAGGAATATCAGAAAGTTGGCGGAACAGCTCTTGCGAAGCATAGTGGCAAGGCCTTCGCAGGTGGTTCCCAAACGCGGGCCCTAAGAGAGCCCCATGGTCCGACCAAAGGCGTCGTGCTCGAATTCCCTTCAGAGGCTCACCTTTCAGCTTGGTTGGACGACCCCGAACTGGCGGATATTCACGCACTCCGTGAGGCTGCAGCCGACGTTACTATTCTCTCCGTACCAGCCCTCGCCTGATCATGTGCCACGCGGAACTCGGCAAATCCGACATGCGCTCTGAAACAATCGTGATGGCAGGCTCTGTGTTTCCGATCCGTTGGGTTCAACCAATGGGTTGATTTCCCGCACGTTTTGGGATTTCCGGCCGTCACCCATGGCGGCGGCCGGAATGACGAGGAGGGCCAAACCCGAAGTGTTTGCGACAGGACGGGTTGGAAAGGGAGCTGGATCTTATGCCGATCGAAGCGTTGGCAAAACGCTGGTCTTTCACATCTCTTGTTTTCAATTCAGGAGGCAGTCGGTCTCCTCGTATTCGTCTATATCACGCATTCGGGCATCCACGACGGCAGACGGCTTCGGTCCCTTGCCGCCATGGCGAACTCGCTGCATAACATGTGGCCATCCTTACAGGCGGCCCATAGAGTGTGGTCTCAGACATGCAGCGTCTTTTCTTTGATTGTCGATGCCGCTCGGCGTTCCGAGTGTTTTTGCCAACCGTTCTGCTTCTTCTCTCAGCCCTGCAAGCTCCCTTAGCAGCCTCTGAGCCACAGTTGCTCGAGAAGAGCGAGCTTATCCTGGTGTCGGGGGAAAGGACCTTCCGCTTCAATGTCGAGCTTGCTGATGAACCAAGGGAGCGACGCATCGGGTTGATGCATCGTCAGGAAATGGCGCCGGATCATGGGATGCTGTTTGATTTTGGGCAAAATCAGCAGGTTTCGATGTGGATGCGCAATACGTTTATCCCATTGGACATGCTCTTCATCAACGAGCACGGCGAAATCGTGAACATCGGCCACGATACAGTGCCCCATTCCGAGGAAATCGTCGCATCTGACGGGCCGGTGCGGTTTGTCCTGGAGGTCGTTGCTGGCACTTCTAGGCTTCTAGGCCTTGGGCCCGGCGACATTGTCCGCCATGAGGCGATTGGCAACATGACGGACTCTAAGAAGATTAAGGGCTAACAAGCCCGTCCGAGGCCAATTCCAACCCTTGCATTACGGCAACACCTAGCGTCACATTTTGTCAATCCACGCTCGGTTTATGGACATTTATCGGGAACACGCCATAGTTTCATCCGGCCCGCGTCGCTCGGCTACCTTTTCCGACCTCGCTGATATGGATGATGACGATGAGC
>JANQPX010000056.1 GCA_028285265.1 Geminicoccaceae bacterium | reverse complement strand
GTTGCTGATGTTGTGACGAAAGTCGGGGACGAGGACATCGAAAGCCTCGCCGATATGTGGCGCAAGATCTGGGCTCAGGGGGCAGCTGGCGTCGAAATTCCCTTAACCCTCATGCGCGAAGGTCGCCGGCTCGAAAAGCGCCTGAAATCAGCAGATCGCCGAAGCTTTTTGAAACAAGCCTCAGTCCATTAGATGTCGACACGCGAGCGTAACCGCCCCGCCCTATTGTCACCGGCGCATTGTGATTGCAGGTCACCCAGAGTCTGATCGAATAGGCGACGCTGTCTTCGACCCATTCGGCGAGAACCTCGAGTCGATAAGGTCACCAAATCGAGCGCTGCCATAGGCTTCCTATGGGGCGTCGTGGCGCGTCATCCGTGAGCGGCGCCAAAGGGGCGCAATCCGCTATCGCGTGTAACGATTGAGCCGAGATCAGCTGCGTCTCGACATGCCGTTAACCCGCTTATACCACGCGCCGGCCTCGGAAACCGCTACACGGCATTCGCCTTATCGCCCAAGGACTGTGCGAGAAGGCTCACCATCTTGCTGCTCAAAATGCCCTTTGCAAGTGCCAATTGAGGAAGATTGAAGTCACCGCCGATGTTGACTTCGAGTAAGACAGGGCCGCGATTCGTCAAAGCAACATCCCAAGCTTGAAGTCGAAGACCTGAAAACAAGGCCGCCGCCTTGAGACAGACTGTTACCGATGCGGCCCAATCAGGCAAAATCACATCGAGCAGTTTTGCAGCTGTGTCGGGATGGTGACTCACTTCCCGTTGATCTGGACCCACTCCAGAAATGATACGACAAACGCGGCCCGTTTCCGGATCGAGAGCGCCGAGCAGGTTTCCAGGTCGCCAGAAATTGTCTGCAGGGTTCGAGCCGACTGGTATTTTCCAGAGGGCGTGCATCAGCACGGGACCGCTGTTCTCAATGCCGACAATCAAGCGCATTGTGGTCAGTCGATCGCCTGTTAATGCAGCGATCTGCTCATGCGGAATGAGGATCTCCTGGAAGAGATAGCCATCATCGCTGAACGCCTCAACTTCCAGGACATAATCGTCGACGGCGACCGATCGTCCGTCGAAAAGAACGAGTGTGTCGTCGTTCGGATCGTATCGTTTCAGGCTGGAAACACCAGCACTTCGGATACCAGTGACAGGCTTCGCAAAAACAGGATAGGGCATGGTCGTCCGGAGATAATCCGCGAGCATGCCCATAGAGGTCAAAGAGGGTAAATCACCACTTCGGCGAAATTGATGGTAGAGGGCGTAGTTGCTCGGCGCTGGCAGCTTCTGACCCTGAAGCAGCGCATGATAAGCCAGTTTATCGTGAGCAAGCGCCCACCAATCCAATTGATTGCAGATTCGGTAGACCCGCTCCCAACCAGCTCTGCCGAGAAAGCGCGTTTTCTCATCATGGCTGTATCTGTCATCGTCATAGAGACGATAATAGTAGTATTCCTTCGGTTGTAATTTGCCGGGACCAAATCGCAACCGCCAGATATCGGAGAGCTGTGCAAAGGCGCCTTTACCATGCTTTGACATCGCGTGGCGCATACCGCGGGCGATGTCGATATCGGGCTCGACATCCGCCATTGGTAAAATCGCGCTGGATTTCTCCATAGGACTGCCCTCCTTTTGGACAGCCGCTGATATACAAATGCGAAGGTTAACATGTGGTAAACACAACTCGGCAGTGAACTATGGTCACCGCATCTGCATGGTGCTCCAGCCTCACCGCAGTCCTTTGCTATCCGTTCTTGCCGTTCAGGGTCGATCTGAATGCGTTCATGACAAAGGCACGCAAGCTTCGCTTGTCCCCTGCTCCTTCTCCAAAAAATCGAGGCGCATTGACGATCCGTTATTGGCATTGATCAGGGACACAACCATTTCGCCGCCGGTCCACGCAGCACGTACAGATCGTGGCGTCACCACCAAACGCACCAAGCGTCATTCCCGAGATCACGAAAAGGCATGAGGCGAGAATCAACTTAAGATAAAATATTTCTTTGACTTTATCTCCTTTTTGGTCATTGTAAGGAAGAATTTTGCTATAGGTTGCTCAATGGCTTGGCCTAAACGCTTGATACTGGACGATTTTGGCCCAACCGTTAGCCGTCATCACGGCATCTTTTGGGCTGCGGCACCCTAATGCATGTCTTCAGCGATAGCGCGACAACGCTGTTGTATTTTGCGTTTTCGCCCCTCATCGCCGCCCTACTACACTATCGATCAACTGCTCTAAGTCGGACCATCGCGACCACGCTCTGCGCCTTGCCGCTTAGTTGTGGCCTCGTGCATGTCTGTGCCTTTGTCCTAAGCGGCGATCCTCAGCAAAGCTTGCAAGCCGCCGTTGAACTGATTGCAGCTGCCATTGCCGTGGCCGTGACCATGCTCTTTTGGTCCGAGGGTCAAAAGCGGCAAATCGGGTCATCCATCGACCTTGCTGACGAAAATGATGAACTTCGCCAAGACATTGAGCAGCGGAAGACCAGTGAAGACTACCTACGCCGCGCCTACGAAGATCTTGAGCTCCAGGTCGAGACAACAACGACGGCACTGGGTCTCGCTTATGAGAAACTGAACGCAAACCGCCAACGGCTTGCCTTTGCCCTTGAAGGTGCCAATGACGGACTTTGGGACTGGAAACTCAAAGACGAAAGTCTGTATTTCAGCGCCCGGCTTGCGGAAATGCTGGGCCATGAACCCACCGAAATGACGGTATCGGTCAGCAGACGCTGGGCGCTGATTCATCAAGATGACAGGGCGAAAGCGCTCAAGGCATTTCAGGCCCATCTCCAAGGCAACAGTGAGCTCTATGAGAGCGAACATCGTCTCCGGACCCAAGACGGCGGCCATATTTGGGTGCTTGACCGTGGCAAAGTGGTGGAGCGCGACCACCTCGGCCAAGCTCTGCGGGCCGTCGGCACGACAACGGATATCGGCCGGCGTAAGGCGGCAGAGCGGGGCCTTCGGGCCAGCAGCGAGCGGTTGAAGCGCCTCTACGACGAAACCCCTGCCCTTCTCTACTCCGTCGATGCCGATGGACGTCTCTTGACCGTCACCCGGCGCTGGTTAGAGGCCATGGGCTACCGCGAACAGGAAGTTCTCGGACGCCGTTCAATAAGCTTTATGACGGATGAAACCCGAACACGCTTTGAGGAGACCGTGCTCCCCGAGTTTCGCGCTCAAGGGTTTATGACCAACATACCCTGCCGGATGGTCAGGAAAGACGGTGAGACCTTCGATGCGCTGCTTTCGGTCACAGCGGAGCATAACGCTAACGGCGATGTGGTACGTAGTCTTGCGGTTCTGGTTGATGTCACCGAGCGCAATGCAGCGCTAGGACTTTTGCAGCGCAGCGAGACCCGCCTTCGCCTCGCTCTTGAAGGGGCACGTGAGGGCATTTGGGATTGGGATGTTGATAGCGGCGATCTTTATCTTAGCCCGAGGGCTTGCACGATTTTGGGCTTCGATTCCAACCACCCTCCTGACGATATCGGCTTTTGGCAAACTATTTTGCCCGATGCGAACCGCGCACGCTTCGCAGCCGGCCTGAGAGACCTCGAAGCCGGTAAGATACCATCTCTCGTTTCCGAACAGGAACTGAAGCTACCCGGTCGATCGCCGATTTGGATCGACTGGCGGGCGAGTCGAGTCGAAACAACGTCCGACCGTTCGGGGACCCGTATCGTCGGAATCTTTCGGGATATCACCGCTCGAAAGCGCGCCGAGCTCCAGAATGCCTATCGCGCACATCATGACTCGCTCACCGGTCTGCCGAACCGCAGTGCTTACGAGGAAGTCCTCCTCCGCGCCCATGCGGAAGCTGAGCTGACAGGTCGGCCCCTTGCGGTCATGTTCCTTGATCTCGACCGCTTCAAAGCGGTGAACGACAGCTTCGGTCACGAGTGCGGCGATCGGCTGTTGGTCGAGGTCGGACGGCGCCTGCAAGATTGCCTTCGAAAGAGCGATCTCGTTGCTCGCTTCGGCGGAGATGAGTTCGCAATCCTGGCCCGTGGCTATAAAGGCCCGCGCGACATCGATCGGTTGGCCAAACGAATTATCAAAACCATAGCCGAGCCGATCGCGCTCGACGACAGATCTGTCGAAATCGGCGTCAGCATTGGAATCACCGCCTATCCACAGGACAGAAGTCCGGCCGAGGACTTAATCAATAATGCTGACTTGGCCCTGTACCGCGCCAAGCAGTCTGGTCGTGGCACCTGGCAGCGTTATCATCCCAGCATGCCGAGCCGGCGCCGAGCCGGCCAGCCAGCATCGGACGCGAGCCTCTACGATGCACTCAATGCGAGCGAATTCGATCTTTGGTATCAGCCGATCTTGCGCGCCGACGATCTCTCCATCCAGACTCTGGAAGTTTCCGTCCGCTGGCACCATCCCGTGCGTGGCGAGTTGGCAGCCGATGCTTTCGTGCCGGAAATCCTGAATTCGCCATTTCTACGCTGCCTCGTGGAATGGGAGCTTAAGGCCGCGGCAGAACAGCTTGCCACGTGGCGCGATCTCGGCGTGGCTGAAGCCATCGGGCTGTCGATGGATATGCCGACGCCCCTCCTCCATGCGACCAATCTGCCCGACACAATCGAGCGCACACTAACCCAGAACGGTCTGGATCCCGGCACACTGACAGTGGAAATCAAAGAAAGCGCACTTGCTCCCGAGCTTATTGAAGGAGGAGTTTATAAGCGGTTGCAGGAGCGGCGCATCAGGGTGGCGCTCGATGACTTCGGCCTAGGCGGGTCACCCCTGGGCGTTCTGCCTATGCTGCCGATTGAGCTCGTGAAGATTCCCAGCAGCTTCAGCAAGCATCTATCCCAACGTGATCACGATCGTGGCCTGGTGCGTTCGATTATCGACATCGCGAGACATTTGGGAATGACACCGGTGGCAACCGACGTCGATTGTGCAGAGCAACGACAAAAGCTGATCGAACTTGGCTGTGTTCATATGCAGGGCAGTCAATTTGCGATGCCGGCCAAGGCGACAGAGACCATGCGCTGGATTGATCAGTGGCAAAAGCGACGCCGCCATGATCGCAGCCTCGATCTTCTAAGGTTCGGCGACGGTCATGATCAAAATGACAATCGGCGCGACAGGCAACCAGCCTAGACCGGACCTATACGCAGCAAGGACTGATACCCCTAGAAACCGACCTGATCGCCGCCTTTAAGCGCGAGGATCTCACGCGCATCGTCGGGGCTTGCGACTGCTAGGCCAAGCCCCTCGATGATCTGAACGGCATGTGCAACCTGCGCCGCGTTGCTCTCAGCGAGGCGACCGGCCCCTAGCCAGAGGCTGTCTTCAAGGCCCACACGGATGTTCCCCCCCATGGCCGCCGACATAGCGGCGATGGGCAGCTGATGGCGACCAGCCCCCAGGACGGACCAACGGTACTGATCGCCGAAAAGACGATCGGCCGTACGCTTCATATGTTGGACGTCATCTGGATGAGGCCCGATGCCACCGAGAATGCCGAAGACACTCTGCACAAAGAGTGGCGGTTGAACCACGCCCTGGTCCAAAAAATGGGCGAGATTATAGAGATGGCCAATATCATAGCATTCAAACTCAAACCGGGTGTCGTTCTCGGCACATGATCTGAGGACAAATTCGATGTCCTTATAGGTGTTTCTAAACACCATATCGCGGCTGGCTTCCAGATGCTGGCGCTCCCAATCGTGTTTCAGCTCCTTGAAGCGATTGAGCATGGGAAAAAGGCCAAAGTTCATCGACCCCATATTGAGAGAGGCAACCTCGGGTTTGAGCGTTGCTGCAGGTTTCACCCGCTCATCGACCGTCATGCCGGGCGCTCCGCCAGTCGTCAGATTGACCACCACGCCGGAACGCTGCTTGATCACCGGAAGGAATTTTTGGAAGGCATCGGGTGTCTGGTCAGGTCGACCATCATCCGGATTCCTCGCATGCAGATGGACAATCGCTGCGCCCGCCTCGGCTGCACCGATGGCGGCATCCGCAATCTCCTCCGGCGTAACCGGCAGATGCGGTGACATCGACGGCGTATGGATCGACCCAGTAACCGCACAGGTAATGATGACCTTTCGCGTGTTGGCCAAGAACCTTCTCCCCAATTCCTCTCAACGCCGTCGACATGACTGCGCCCTATGATAACAGCGGGATGCACGAGGCCAAGCCCGGAGCGACTCGATCATGATGGCCAAGAAGGCGCTCTAACCAGCGTGCAATGGAACGCTAGTGCGGCACCTTCATTCGCGCTTCAAGGTCTTGACGCCAAAATGGAAAGGCCGAGGTAAAACCTTGCCAATCCTTCCTTAGCTTGGGTTCAGCTGCGGCAACGCCGCGGGCATGCCAACCGATAACAACGCCAGCAGCGCCTCCGATATCACGCTTACCCGGCCGTGCCATGAGATCTTCCAGCAATCCCTCAGCAACGGCGACATCGTTTAAGAGCCCCAGGTCATCCTGAAGTGCCTTTAGCCGATTAAGGAAGGGTTTCACTGACGATTTCTCATAGAGCGGTTTGAAGAACTCGACAGAGTAGCGGAGCTTCTTCATCGCAATCCGAAGTTCGTGTCGTTTGGCTGTCTCGAGCTCATCAAAGTTTTTGCCCTTGGTAAGCGCCTGGCGATGCCGCTTCTCCAGGAGCTTACCGGCAAAGCCGGCAATCGGCTTGGCCAAGACTTGGGCGCGCTTTGCGCTCGAAGCATGACGCCATGCGCTCTGCTCGAGCCAATGGCCAAAGCGAAGAACAAAACCAGTATAGTCGGCGCTTTCAAGATGCTTACGGGCCTGCCGATAGCCGCCCTGACAACGCGCGCGAGCGCGCCTCCCGAGCGCCTTCAGACCTGCATCACCCGGCCTTGCTATGACCACAGGGGCCAGGAGTTCGTTCTGAAATACATCCCAATCGCGCGCAGGTCCAAGAGCGGAGATCGCGCGCTTGGCGTCCGCGTTGAGCCACACATACTGGTCTTCCGGGATGAGCTTGCGAAACACCGAGAGAGCGGAGCGAAGACGCCTCAGTGCCACCCGCATCTGATGAACCCCTTCCGGATCACGACCGTCGATGGCCGCAGCCTGGTTCGCCACCCACTGGTCAAAACAGCTTTGAAAAATCGCCGCCATGGCGTCCTCGACACTGTCTTCAAGACGCAAGGAAGGTGCATTGCCGCGATGCCAGGGCGGAGGCGTCTGGGTTAAGCGTTCAAAAGCGCGCGTGGACTTCGAGCGGGTCTCCAAACGAAGGGGGCCGATTTTCTGAAGCTCCAGCGCAAGCTCGTAGAGTGCGGCTGGCTGGCCATCGAGCAGCTCGAGCTCGATTTCCGCTATGGGCAGACCGCCAGCTCCCGTTTCGATCTCACCAAGATCAAGCGCCGCCTCGATCCTACCTGTTCCAGCGAGCGCGATCTTGCGCGTACGACGACGAACACGTGTGGCGAACGCCTGTTCAAGCCCCGCCTTGAACGCTGCCTTCGGTATCTGATCACGCGCGTGCTTGGGCAAGGCCTCAAGCTTCGGCTGTTCATCCTCAAGCGATGTCTCCCACTCGCCGCGCTTGAGAACCGCTGCGTTGGCTTCATCCCCAGATTTCAGGGTCTGCTTAAAACCCCTGCCGTTGGCCCGCACGCGATACGCAATGCCCTTGGCCCGAAGATCAAGTTCAGCCGTGTCGTAATAGCGACTCTCGAGATCGGTCACCTCCTCGTCTTCAACCGTTGCCTGGGTTAACGACGATGATGTGAAGATCGCGTTCAAAGTCTCCGGATCCCCGGTGAGACGAAGCTCCAGCTCGACGGGCTCCGGTTTTTCCACCAAAGATTTTCGAGACTTCTTCACCAGAAACTACCTCGGATTGTTCGATGATTTGTCAGCATAAGGAGGATGGGTCGAGCGCTGCAATCATGCAAAATAAAAATTCGCAGAGGTGATGACAAAATTCACCCGATTGATCTTGGGATCGACAAATAAGCGACGAAGTCAGTATTACAAACCACTTAAAGTTGCAGAACTACATCAATAAACGCCCGATGAGACCGCCAAGATTGAGATTTGCGAGCGCCCCCATCATCAGGGCGGTAAACGTGAGGCCCATACCGGTAACCCGAAGCCGATAGTCCTCCGGTTCCTGGCTAACGCCCAGCGCATGGACAAAGCGCCCCACCAACAGCAAGAGTCCTATGGCATGCAGCATAACGTCGGCACTGTCCTGCAATTCAGCCAGGGCCATCAGGACAATCACCATGGGCGCATATTCAGCAAAATTGCCGTGGGCACGGAGGCGACGAAGCAGGATCTGATCGCCGCCATCACCGAGTGGAACACTCGACTGGCGTCTGGCCACAATGACCCGAAGACTAAGCAGAACAAAAAGAAGGGCAGTGAGCGCGGCGTAAATTGGCGTAACGGTCATCACGAGACGAAGCTCCGAATAGATAGCGAACAAAGTCGATACGCCGCAGCGAGGTCATCAGATGATGCCGTTGTCCAGCACCAAGACCGGCCGCAATGAGCGCAATGTTCAGAGCCTGCTCAGCAGTGACACCCTTAAAACTCCGTGAAGCGCCGCAATTGCTTATCGCCTCCATAGTAACGCTTGGGGATCACGAGACGGGGCGATAACGTCTAATACCACCTCCTTGGCTGAGGTGACACGACGGTTGATGCAACCGCTGTAGCTAGGTCGTCCCAACATGGCCGAACAAGCAATCCCCAGGTCGCAAAACCGCTGCTGGACACTTGTCTGTCGGATCAATAGGGCAAGATCGGCGCGCTGTTCTGTGCCGATCAAACCTATCGCGTCTTTTCGAGAGATGACGGGCACTCGATGAGCGCGCGTGACATCCAAGCGTTGAACCTCAACCGTGCAACTAGTTCGTTGCCGTCCTTGCCTCCTGGATCAAGGCCGCGAGTCGGCTTTTGTCGACAGCGCCCGGCACGATTGTGTCGCCGATAACAAACGCGGGCGTACCTTCGATACCGAGGGCGCTCGCCAACTCGTAATTGGCATCGATGGCTGCTGAGACTTCGTCGCTATTCATATCTTGCTCAAGCTGATCAGGATCGAGGCCAATATTGTCTGCGAGACTGCGAATGCCTGCTAACGAGAGATCCCTTGCTGTCATCAGCGCCAGATGGAAATCGAGATAAAGTGCTTCATTCTGTGCGCGGCTGGCAAGTGCGGCACGCGCAGCACGCACCGAGTCGTCACCAAGCACAGGCAGTTCCTTGAAGACCACTTTCAACTTATCGTCTTCGTCCATAAGAGCCTGCATTGATGAGAGTACGCGGCGGCAATAGCCGCATCGATAATCGAAGAATTCGACCAACGCGACATCGCCTTCTGGGTTGCCAGCGATCGGCGTTGCAGGGTCGTTCTCAAGATCGTCACGTCGGCTGAGGAGCATCTGCTGTTGCCGCTCCGCCTGTTCCGCCGCCTGGCGGCGCTGCAGCTCTTCGAGGGCTTGGTAAATGATCTCGGGTTCGCGCATGAGATAGTCACGAACGATCTCTTCAACCTGATCGACGGGCAAATCGACTGCGTCATCAGCGTGACTTCGATCCGCACCGAAAGCGCCTATCACAGCCGCCAGGAGTAATGTTTGGGACCAGCGTTGCGAGCGGCCAATAGCCTGAACAACCGTTTGAAACATCGTCATGCGCTCCTTACTGAATCAATCGCTGCATCCCGACCATGACGATGCAGAGGAGCTGCATCTTAGCGAGATCTATTGGGTTCAACCACTCACAATCAGATCATCGAGGCGCCGAATCCGAAAGCCTTAGCCTGATTTTTTGTCCTCTATCGCGCGCAGAATATCTTGAAGTTGAAGCCAGCCCGGATCGTTTGGACCGATCTTGCTCTCAGCCCGTCGAGCATGAAGCTCGGCATCGTCACGCTTTCCCGCCAGGAGCGCCCATTCCGCAAGTGATAGGGACGCCTCCGCTTCGTCTCCCGCACGCCCCTGAGCGATCCCCAGAAGGCGCCACGCACCGGCATTGTCCGGCTCGTCGCGAACGGCGGCCTGCAGGTGATCAATCGCTTCTCGACCCGACTCATTCCCGCCGCTTTCCATCAAGGCGCGCGCGAGTCCTATCTGGAAGAGCGTGGTTGGCTTGAGCTTGAGCGCGTCACGATAGGGTTGGACCGCTTCGTTCACTCTGCCGTTCTCGAACAGCATTTGTCCCTTCAACTCGTGGAAATAAGGATCATCGGGATTCTCGGCGATCAAACTATCAATCTCAGCAACGGCGTTCTTGAGATCGGGCAATCGGTAGAGAGCAATTGCTCGCCGATAGCGGTCGGTCAGGCTATCTTCCGTGGCCTTCTGAAGGATCCGGCCGGGTTCACCCAAAAAGGCCTCAAGCTTGGCAACCATGCGCGCATGCCGCTCGGTCCATTCAGCAGGATACCCTCTGCCATCCGATTCCTCTTGTTCGACCTGACCTTCGACGAATCGGATCCGATCCCTCGTCAGTGGGTGGCTTCGTACATAGGGGTTCTGTCGCGAAGCGGACAACAGGCTTTGCTCGTCCAAAATTTGAAAGAACTCGGCAAGGCCGGCGCTGGAGACACCGATCCGTCGCAGATAACTCACCCCGGCCTGGTCAGCAGCCTGTTCCTGACTCCTGGAAAAGGCGAGGAAATCGCTTTGTGCAACAGTCTGTCCGCCAGCAATAATTGCTGTGCCAAGGGCCGGCGCTCCGGCTACTGCCGCAGCAGCGCCAAGCACCGTGGACAAGATGACCTCGGCGACGGCCCGTTCCTGGGCACCGCTCACCCGGGTCAGATGGCCCCCCGCGATATGGCCGACCTCATGGGCGATAACGCCGGCAAGCTGCCCAGCATGCTCTGTTCGCATCAACAGGCCCGTGTTGACGAAGAGGTTTAAGCCCCCAGCGACAAACGCGTTCAGGTTCTTGTCTTGAACGATGTAGAGCTTGACGGACCCCCTTGAAATTCCAGCTGCGTCAAGCACAGGGTTCGTGATGTCATGGAGCAGCGTCTCAATCTCGACGTCCCGAATGACTTTTAAACCTCGTTGCGCTTTTGCCGGCGAGATCGAGATCACGACCATCAACAACAAAAGTGCTGCCACCAAAAGCTGATGGAGCCCCAATCGACCGCGCTGCGCCGTTTCACCCACCATCGTATCGGCGACATCGATAGCCGTTTGGCCATTTATCACCCGGCCGTCGGCATTCTGTGCATTATTCACCAGACCTGTGCCTCCCTCGACATTGACCGATCGCAACACTTCACGCATAGGGCGGGGCAGCCGAACCGTTCATCGATATCAAAACTCTAGCTTTGGGAACAGACTGGTGGCAGCAATCCGTTCGACATCTTTGGTGCAAACAGCTGACGAGGTGAATCGATGCAAAATTAGCGATCGCTCGAACATCGATGCTTTTCTCGCCATGGACGTGCTGACCGCCGCCAACGCAAAGACTGCTGCAGGTCACGACATTGTGCATATGGAAGTCGGCGAACCCGGGAACGGTCCGCCGAAACGTGTCATCGAAGCTGCCAAACGTACCCTTGGCCATCGCCCCTTGGGCTATACTGAGGCCCTCGGCAAGCCTGCGCTGAGGCGCGCGATCGCGGATCACAGCCGCAACGCCTACGGTGTCCCCGTCGACCCGGCCCGAGTCGCCGTCACGATCGGTGCATCGGGCGCCTTCGTCCTTAGCTTCCTTGCTGCCTTTGACGCAGGCGATCGCGTCGTGGTTCCTGAGCCCGCCTTCCCGGCCTACCGCAACATGTTGCAAGCGCTCGGCGTTGAGGTCGTGCCCCTCTCGCTCGGCCCGGAAAGTCACTTCAAACCGACACGAGCCATGCTGTCTGCTCTTGATGGGCCTATCCATGGTCTGGTGATCGCGTCGCCTAGCAACCCAACAGGAACCATGCTTGATGGCGACGAGCTTGCCGATCTCGCTGATTACTGTGCAGCGAACGCTATCCGATTGATTTCCGACGAAATCTATCATGGCATTACCTACGAGCGCGAAGCCCGCAGCATGCTGGAATATGCGCCGGACGCGATCATCATCAACGGTTTCTCCAAGTATTTTTGTATGACCGGCTGGCGATTGGGCTGGTTGATCATGCCTGACGATCTGATCCGGCCAATCGAACGGCTCGCACAAAACCTTTTCATCTCGGCTCCTGCCCTGTCCCAGGAAGCCGCACTGACGGCCTTTGACTGCGGCAAAGAGCTGGATCTGAGACTCGACGTCTACCGGAGGAATCGTGAATTGTTGCTGAACAACCTCCCAGCAGCAGGTCTTGAACGGTTTGCACCGATCGATGGTGCATTTTATCTCTACGCCGATGTCAGCCATCTTACCGATGACAGCAAAGCGTTCTGCGATCGCATTCTGGATGAGGCCCATGTCGCTCTGGCGCCTGGCGCTGATTTCGATAGTGTCAACGGCCACCACTACATCCGGCTCGCTTTCGCGGGGTCTAGCGAATGCGTTGCCAAGGGCGCTGAGCGCCTCGCAGCTTGGCTGAGACGGCAATCACCAAAGGGGTGATAAAGCAACACCTCGCAGGATTGATCGTCGCAACGCTGCCAGCCGAGCCGTGCAGCGCCACGCGAGCAAGCCCCTTGGGTCGCCAATCGTCGATTCTCGGTATCGCATCGTCAGCAGCACAACGATCGAGATCGATCACGTTGCGACATCGTCCTTGCGTGATGAAGGCCGCTCAAAAAGGGGCATAATGCCGGTGATCAACCTCGCTCCCTTGCCATAAGTCAAGTAACTCCAGAACCACTGTGTTGCGACGATCATCGGTGCCCGGACGCCAATGAGGAAGTAAATATGGGCTAGGCCCCACAGCCACCAGGCAAACCACCCTTTGAAGCGCAGACGACCGAAGTCAACGACGGCAGCATGTCGGCCTATCGTCGCCAGATTGCCCTGATGTTTGTAGTGGAAGGGACCGGGATCAGGCGCACTCTCAATCCGACTACGGATGACGTGCGCGGCGTATCGACCACCTTGCTTGGCTGCGGGGGCAATGCCGGGGACAGCGCCTCCTTTCCAAGAGACTTTGGCGGCATCACCAATGACCAATATCTCCGGATGCCCTGGAAGGCTCAGGTCGGGTTGCACGGGGACGCGCCCCGAACGATCCGCCTCGACATCGAACCATTTGGCAACACGCGGCACTTGGACACCCGCAGCCCAGACCATCGTGGCGCAAGCGAGATGTCGATTACCGATAAAGGCACCTCTATCTTCATCGATCACCACTCGCTCACCCAAAGAGATCTCGACGCCAAGACGCTCAAGCGCCTGTTTCGTATAGTCTGAGAGTGCGGGCGGAAAAGCGGAGAGAAGTCGTGTGCCAGCCTCAGCAAGGATGATTTTCGCGGCGCTAGGATCGATCCGCCGGAAGTCGCGGGCAAGTGCATATCGAGAGAGCTCGGCGATCGCACCCGCGATTTCTACGCCAGTCGGGCCACCTCCGATGATTAAAAAGGTGAGATGACGCCGCTGCTCTCCAGGATCATCGGCAGTCTCAGCACGTTCGAAGGCGACGAGCACACGCTTTCTGATCTCAACAGCATCGATGATACGTTTCAAACCTGGCGCGTAAGGCTCCCAGGCATCTTGCCCGAAATAGCTGTGACGGGCTCCGGTTGCCACCACAAGATAGTCATAGGGATAAACTGCTTGCTCGGTGTGAACGACCCGCGAATCACGGTCGATGGCCCGCACGTCTCCGAGCACCACGCGGACATTTTTCTGGTTCGCAAAGATTTGGCGGATCGGCCAAGCAATATCAGATGGTGATAATCCAGCGGTTGCGACCTGATAAAGAAGCGGCTGGAAGAGATGGTGATTACGCTTATCGATCAGTGTGATGGCGACATTGGCGCGTTTCAGCCCCTTGGCGGCAGAAAGTCCGCCAAATCCCGCCCCTACAATCACGACCTTAGGCGTTTCACCAGACGCTGATCCGCCGCGCAACATCGTTACCTCCAGACCAGTGTTGCCCAGACGGAATCGTTAGCGATCCTGTCTTACGTTGTCATGTCACGAAGACGCGCTCCGCGCGTGAGGCATGAAGCAGCAAAGACTTGGCATGATAAGCCTGGGGCTAGGAATCATCAGGGATGATCGCTAAAGAGTAGCGATCGCGTCCGCCCATTTGTTTCCCTCAACAAGCGAGCCAGCCGAATGGCCGAAACTGCGACCGTCCACGCCTCCGATCGTGACGTCGATGGTAAGGCTGCTTGGTGGCGCCTTGCCGCCTCGGTCTTGCTCGCCACCATCGGTGGCGTCGGCATTTGGTCCTCGGTCGTCGTCCTGCCGGCGATTGAGGAGGAGTTCGGGTTGGACAGAGGCGGTGCGTCCCTACCCTATTTCGCGACCATGATCGGCATCGCTATCGGTGGAACATTGATCGGACGGATGACCGATCGTTTCGGCATGATGCCCTTAATGATCATGGGCGGCCTTATGCTGACCGGCGGCTATGTCTTATCAAGCTGGGTCGTGCATTATTGGCAATTCGTGCTGGTGCAGGCGGTGATGATCGGCCTGCTGGGAGCCGCGGTGAGTTTTGGCCCGCTGGTTGCCGACATCTCCCTTTGGTTTCGGCGACGGCGCGGGATCGCCGTCGCCTTAGTGGCCAGTGGCAACTACCTCGCAGGAGCTGTCTGGCCGCCGGTCATCGAGCATATGATCGAGGCGGTTGGCTGGCGACAGACCCATGTCGTGATTGGCTTGGTTTGTTTGTCGACGATGCTTCCCTTGAGCTATGCGCTGAGGCGACGAGCTACAGCATTCAGCGATGGGGCAAAGATCGACCGCTCGCCAAGCGCTGCTGGCGGTGACGCCAGGCTATCGCCATTTGCGCTTCAAGCCCTCTTGGTCCTTGCAGGACTGGCCTGTTGCGTTGCGATGTCCATGCCACAGGTCCATATCGTCGCCTACTGTCTCGAGCTCGGCTATGGCACGGCAAGGGGCGCCGAAATGCTCTCCGTGATGCTCGCACTTGGCATCGTCAGCCGGCTAGCCTCTGGCTGGATTGCTGACCATATTGGCGGGCTTCGAACGCTGATTTTGGGTTCGATCGGCCAATGCCTTGCCCTCCTGTTTTACCTTCCGTTCGACGGGCTTGTTTCGCTCTATGTGGTTTCAGCACTCTTTGGGCTGTCACAAGGCGGTATCGTGCCGAGCTACGCGCTGATTGTGCGTGACTACTTTCCGGCAAAAGAGGCCGGCGCACGTGTCAGTCTTGTGCTCATGGCGACGGTGGTTGGCATGGCTCTTGGCGGTTGGATATCGGGCGAAATCTATGATTTGACCGGTTCCTATCAGGCAGCCTTCTTGAATGGAATCGCCTGGAATCTGCTCAATATGTCCATTGCATTTTTTCTCCTGATCGGACCACGGATGGGATCGCAACAAGCAGCCCGCGATGCGTAGATGATCTGCTTTTACCGGCAGCATCTTACCGGAACAGCCTGAACCCCAAACCTTCCGTCTCACAGCTGGCGATTCCTATAGGAGAAAACACGTTGGGTTCAGCCAATGTCGCTCTTGGGCTATCGCCGATCCGCAACAGTCTGCCGTCGATCCCTGTTTCAAAGACACGACGTCAATGATCTCAACGTGCCCTTAGAAGAGGCTTCCCTGAGCTGGCGTGATGGGTCGATCAGTGGGCTCAAGTACACTTGGATCATCATTGGCTGGCTTATTGACACGCGTCCCGACCATCGTGGCGACTAGCCAGTCTTCCGGACAGGGCTTTAAGAGCGCACAGCCATCAATCGACGTGTCAAGCCACCGCTCACCACGCTCGGCATCCAGCACAACAGGCATGCGTGGGTGAATAGCCGCTAACGTCCGATTCGCTTGGGTCGTGACGATGGCAAAACTTTCAATGATACGTCCCCCATGCCTGGCCTCCCAGCGCTCGTGGATGCCGGCAAAGGCAAAGGGCTTCTCGTCAAATCTCCTGATCGAATATGGCTGCTTGGGCCCTTGCCCCATGGCGTCGACGATTTGCCATTCAAAAAAGCCGTCCGCAGGGACAAGACAACGGCGCCGTCGATAGGCATCTCGGAACGATGGCAGGCTGTCGATCGTCTCGGCTCGCGCGTTAATCATTTTGTAACCGACTTTTGGATCCTCGGCCCAATGGGGGACCAATCCAAATGTGGCAAAAGCAAGCCGCCGCCCACCGCCGGACGTGCCTCGAATGATCGCCGCCTCCTGCGAGGGGGCGATATTGTAGCGTGGATGCAACGCAGAAGACGGATCGATGCCAAAGAAAGACGCGATCTCGTCAACAGGAGATTTCAGCATGAACCGTCCGCACATCGCTCGTTTTTAGACCTTTTTTGATGAAGATGTCGATGTGAGCCTTGAACTGATTTTACGGTAGGTTTGATGTCATTGTTGCAAAACTGTCGCTAACCGTCGGAAATCATACTCATTTATGCAACAGGACGCCGACCAACGCTTGCCTTCATCAGCACATGCGTGAAATTTTCCAGCAACGCTAAACATCTGTGAGTTGTTTATCTGGTCGACCATCGGCCCGATACTGCAGGTTGGAGAATATAGTATGCTGTTGAAACAGAAGAGCAATGCGCGCTGCATTTCAGCGATCATTGGCGCTATCGTCCTGGCGTTCATTGTCCAGGTAGCCGCTCTTCGAAGTGCCGAAGCCGAATCGCATGTCGAAGCGGCGACAGCGATGATTCAAGAAGTTGGTCAAGATTTCTTGGAAGTGCTCGGCCCTGATGGACAGAGTGACGAGCTCCAGCTGGAAAAGCTCACCGGGCTGCTTCAGGACGCCATCAATCTCGACACGACTGGCAGGCTGATTCTGGCGCAAAACTGGCGCCGCGCTTCCGACGAGCAGCGTGAAGCCTATCTCAACCTGTTCAAGCCCTACGCTTTGGATACGCTGGCGTCTAAGATCCGGGCATCAAGCGCCGAGATTCCACTCGAGAGCTTTACGATCATCAAAGGTGAACCGGTCGGCAAGAATGATGTTCTCGTCTCAACCGATCTCTTCTGGCCTGGATATCCGCCCTACCGACTTGATTGGCGTCTCCGAGGTCGTGATGATGGAAGCCTCCAGGCCATCGACGTCGTCGTCGAAGGGGTGAGTATGGTGGTCACACAGCGTGCCGAGTTCGCATCGGTGATCGAACGCCAAGGTTTCGATGGCCTCCTGAGCCAGATGCGTAACCAAGTCAAGCGTCAGCTCTGACCTTGAAAGGCTGTCGTTGACGGGATGGTCGATTCCATCCTGTCCAACGTGGTACGCCCTATCGCTCGCCGATCAGTAAGTCGGATGCCTTCTCCCCGATCATAATCGTGGTGGCGTTCGTATTGCCCGAAATCATCGTGGGCATGATCGACGCATCGGCGACGTGCAAATTGTCAATGCCACGAACCTGCAGCAAAGGGTCGACGACGGCCATTTTGTCTTGCCCCATCCGGCAGGTTGAGATCGGGTGAAACTGCGTAATCCCGACGTCGCGTGCGGCAGCAAGCAAATCGCCCTCGTCGCGCACGTCAGGGCCGGGTTGGTAGGGGCGCGCGTTCAACCGCTTCATTGACGGCTGGCTCATGATGCTCTGCGTCAGCCGCATGCCAGCAACCACGACACGTTGGTCATGCTCCTCAGCGAGATAGTTCGCCACCATGGCCGGTTGATCCATCGGATCAGCGGATGTCAGCCAGAGACGGCCCCGACTTTCCGGTCGAAGCTGGGAGACAATGGGCGTGCAGGCTGGAAAGTCATGAAGATGGCCGGGACGATCACCGCTCAACGGATTAAAATGGAATTGCAAATCCGGCAAATCGAGAGCCTGATCGCTTCGTGCGAAGCCACCACATATTGATGGACCAGATGCGAGAGCGCCTTTGCCAAAGATGGCGTATTTTATCGCCTCGCCGGTGCGTCTCGACCAACTGTTGAAGACCTGGTTAAGCGTTACAATACCGTCAACTTTATAGATCAGTTTCACTTGGAGATGATCCTGGAGACCCTGGCCGACACCAGGTAGATCGAGCTTCGGGACAATACCGTGCGCCTTAAGATCTTGGGCCGGCCCAATTCCTGACAAGAGAAGGATCTGGGGCGACTTAATGGCGCCGGCTGCAAGTATGACGGCTTGTGTCGCCTTGACGCTACGCTCGGCTCCATCGGGGTCAAGGAAGGAAACGCCACGACAACGATGCCCCTCAAGAATGAGTTGGCTCGCAAGCGCGTGGGTCAAGACTCCGAGGTTGGTCCGCGATTCTGCTCGCCGTAGGTAACCGCGCGCTGTGCTGCATCGACGGCCAGCCCGAGCGGTCAATTGGTAGTAACCAATCCCCTCCTGTGTCGCACCGTTAAAGTCGTCGCTTGGCGGAATGCCTGCCTGAATGGCCGACTCGATAAAAGCGTCTGATAGGGGATGCTGAGCCCGGCTATTGCTAACGGAAATTGGCCCGCCTACACCGTGCCATTCATTCCCGCCACGCTCCTGATTCTCCGCACGCCTGAAGTAAGGAAGAACATCACGATATCCCCACCCGTCACAGCCAAGTTGTCGCCAGCGATCGAAGTCCGCCGCCTGCCCACGCACATAGATCATGGCATTGATTGAACTCGAGCCGCCGAGCGTCTTTCCTCTTGGCCAGATCTGAGAGCGGCCATTGAGACCGGGCTCGGCTTCAGTTTGAAAGCCCCAGCTCAATGTTGGATGATAGACCAACTTGTAAAAGCCACCGGGGATGTGAATCCAAGGGCTGCGGTCCGGCCCGCCAGCTTCAAGCAGCAGGACATTGTTGCGACTATCGGCGGAAAGCCGATCCGCCAAAACGCAGCCTGCGGACCCGGCGCCAACAATCACATAGTCGACAGTGCTGCCGTCCACCTCATCAAAGCGACTCATTGTGCGATCGCCATTCGTAGCCCCCCTTGGCATTATCATCAGCATGACTCGCCGGGGTCAGCAAGTGGCGATTTAGCGGTAAGGTGATGAGAGATGACGACATGCAAAGGAGGTTTCCATGGCTAAAGTCTTGCTCGTCACAGGGGGGGCACGCGGTATTGGTCGCGCGACGGTCGAGCTCGCGGCCAGGCAAGGGTTCGATGTTGCGGTCGGTTTTCGCAAAGAAGGAGACGCCGCCGAGGCCGCCGCGGACTCGGTTAGGGCGCTCGGGCAGCAAGCGATCACCGTGCAAGCTGACGTTGCCGCCGAAAACGACATTGTCAACATGTTCGAGCAAACCGAGCGTCAACTCGGCAAGATCACAAGCCTGGTCAATAGTGCTGCCATCTCGACCAGAATGCGGGTCGATGAAGCGCCGACTGGCGATCTGGAAAGACTGATGGCGGTCAATGTCGTCGGCCTCATGCTGTGCTGCCGAGAAGCAGCAAAGCGGATGTCAACCCAACATGGCGGCAAGGGCGGTTCGATTGTCAATGTCGGTTCGATGGCCGCCTTCTCCGGCGGCAGACCCGGCGCAAGTCACTATGCAGGATCAAAGGGCGCCGTTGATAGCTTTAGCCGAGGATTCGCTCGTGAGGTCGCACAAGAAGGGATCAGGGTCAACATCGTTCGTCCCGGCGTAACGTTGACGGATATGGTGCAAGCTGTGCGCGATGATCCCGAGGTCCGTCAATCGATCGATGCGACCATTCCCATGGGACGGCCGGCAGAGCCCAGCGAAATTGCCGAACCCATCCTTTGGCTCCTATCCGAGAAAGCATCTTTCGTCACGGGATGTATCGTCGACGCTTCCGGCGGCGGCTACGTAATTGGCGCTGCCACCGGTTGACCGACGTTTTGCCAAAGAAGCTGGTTTACTGAGATCGAGGCTTTGGCATTTTAGCCAAATGTTATAAAGTCCGCGCGTCAACGTCAGATTGTCCGCGTCTGGCATATCTGCTGGCGAAAAAATGTGACAGCAGATCACTTTCTTATCTCGAAGGTGGCGTTTTATGGGAACGCGGATCGACCGGGGACGGAAGGATTTCGACCAATGATGTTTCGACGCTTCTTCGTGGCGATCATGGTTTTGCTTGGCGGCCTCAACAGCGTATCGGCAGAAGACAGTAACCGCCGCGTCGCGTTGGTGCTCGGCAACTCGACCTATGCCCAACTCCCACCTTTGGCTAATCCCGTCAATGACGCGACTGCCATGGCAGCCTTATTGCGCGATGTCGGCTTTGAGGTGGTTGAGGGACTGAACCAAACACGCGAAGAAACGCTCTCGACCATCAGAGACTTTGGAACATCGGCCGAAGGCGCAGAAATCGGCCTCATCTTCTACGCCGGTCACGGAATTCAGGTGAGTGGCCGAAATTTCCTCGTGCCTGTCGACGCCGCGCCTCGAGTTGCTGCCGATCTCGCCTTTGACGGCATTGCCATGGATGATCTGATCCGACAGGTGCAAGCGCGTGCCGACACGGTGCTCTTCTTCCTCGACGCCTGTCGTGACAATCCGTTGCCGACCCATGTTGCATCGGCCCAAGGGGCCTCTCGATCAGCGATCCGATCGCTGGATGCGGCTCAAGGCTTGGCGCCGATAAGTGCCGATGTCGGCAGCTTCACCTCCTTCGCAACCGGCCCCAACAAGGTCGCCTATGACGGCGAAGGCAAACATAGTCCCTATACGTCCGCGCTTCTCGAACATATCGCGACACCCGGTCTCGAGGTTCGAGACGCGATGGATCTTGTTCGCCGAAGCGTTGTCGAGGCGACTGAGGGATTGCAAGTACCTTGGGACCATTCGGCCCTCATGGGGCCCATTCACCTGGTCAAAGGCAGCGGCGAAAGCATCGAGGCGCCCCTTCCGATGGTCGCCGATGCCGACGGCGTTTTTTGGAACACGCTGCAAAGGATTGCCGTTCCTGATCTTCGTCAAGCCGCGCTCCAGATTTACCAGCGCGCCTTCCCTGCTGGCCGTTTCTCCGAGGTCGCGGAAGTGCAGCTCGCCAGTTTTGAGGAGACCGTCGGAATCGCAGAACCGACGCAGACGGCCGTCGTTTCGGCGGCTGCAACGAACGATATGAGTGACCTCATCTATTGGCAGCATGTGAACCAAACGGAGCTCGTCGACGAAGCGGCACTCGCCTATCTGGAGCGCTTTCCCGATGGTCTCTTTTCCGAGCAGGCCCGGCAGAATCTCATCGAGCAGGAAGTTGATGTCGCCTTACTCGATCGCGAGCGAAGCATTCCGACGATTGAGCTGATTACCCATGGCGGTCCGCAGATATTGAACTTGCCGCTACCGACGATCCGCAGTGCTGCTGACGTGACCGTCGTCTCCATGCCTGAAGGCGACCTTCACCATCCGGTGAGGGGCACGCTGGGGATAGGCGACGATCTCACGCTTTCGGAAGCTGGCGATCTGCTCTTTGAGCCCCTTGGCGAAAGTCGAAAAGACTATGGAGAGATCGTGCTAAGAGCGGCCGCACCTGATACCGAAGCCGTCGAATGGTCGACGAGGATTTCTGTGCGGACCCATGACTGCGATCTCTTGGCGAGTGATCCTTTGGATCCAAATCGCGTTGCCTCCGGTACATTCTTCTTCGATGGTCGATTTAGTGAGGAGGACAAGGACGTCTGGGCTAATGGGGCCGTGATCGCCTGCTTAAAGGGTACGTCCGACCATCCGGAAGTTGATCGTTTCAAGGCCAATCTCGGCCGTGCTTATGCCGGAATCGATGAGTACCAAGAGGCTAAGGCCTGGCTTGCGCCACTGGTGGAACGCAGCAACCCGTTGGCGCAAAACCTTATGGGCCTGATGTACAAGAATGGCTGGGGGGTCACGAAGGACTACGAAGCTGCTGCACCGCTATTTCTGGCGGCTGCTGAAACCGGACATGCCGGCGCACAGCACGACATCGCTTGGGCTTACGGCGAGGGGCGTGGCCTTCCCAAGGATGACGCCAAAATGGCGGAGTGGATGGCGAGGTCTGCTGACACTGGCTATCACCAGGCGCAGTACAATATGGGCAGGCTTTATCTCTGGGGTCGGGGCGTCGAGCGCGATGTCGATGCGGGGATTGCCTTGTTGAAGTCTGCGGCTGCCCAAGGCCAGCAACGTGCCAATTATGATCTCGCCGACCTCTACGAGCGTGGCGAGGGCTTTCAAAAGGATGAAACCCGCGCGCGTCAACTCTTTGAAAGCGCCGTCAAGGTCGACTATCCCCCCGCCTACTTGCGCTTTGCGCGCCTCTTACTCGAGGGGCGAGGCGGTGCCAAGGATGCGAAGGGAGGCCTCTACTATTTGGCCCGTGCCGCCACGAGCAGCAGCGAACGGACCGCCGCCAATGCCGAGAAGCATCTGGCCGAACTGCCAAAGGATGAGGCGATCCGTGTCGTTCAAGAAGCTCTCCAATCCGCAGGCTTCGCGCCTGGCGCCGCCGACGGAATCGCCGGCGCCAGGACAAAGAAGGCGCTCTCGGATTATCGTGCCCAGCAGGGTCTGAGCGACAATGCCGATGTGCTTGATCCGGCGACGCTGGTCTCGCTCTTAGCGCCGTCAGAGGGCATTTGAGCTCGCGCGATCACGGGTAGACAGCGGCCCGGTCCAATTCAAGACGGCCAGCTCTTTTTGTCACGAACTGCCCGTTCCCAGCGTTTGGTGTGGGGGAGATCTTCCGGCACTTGCTCTTTGGCGAAGTCGCATATCCTCAAAGCTGCCATGCCGGTGATATCGGCGACGGAAAACCGGTCGCCGGCGACAAACGTGCGCCCGTCTGACAGCTCGGTATCAAGCCAAGCCCAGCGTTTCTTCTGCAACCGCAATTGAGTTGCCGCATAGTCAGGCAATTGCTCGATCTTGTCGGCAAAAATCTCAAAGCTGTGCAGCGCAAACTGGCTGATCGGCGCCATGATTTGCTGTTCCATTCGCCTTGTCCACATGTCGATCAAGGCTGTCTCGAACGGCGTGGCGCCCATAAGAGGGGTCTCGGGATGGAGCGCTTCAAGATAACGGCAGATCGCAACCGATTCTGTAAGAAGCTGGCCGTCATCTAACTCGAGCGCGGGCACTTCCCCAAGTGAATTGATCATCTTGAAATCGGGCGCCCTCGTCTCCCCGGCACGAATGTCGACGGTCTCGGTCGGTAACGAAATTCCTTTCTCCGCCAAAAAAACGTGAACACGTAGCGGATTGGGGGCCTGCTGGTATGTATAGAGCTTCATCGGCTTTGCCTCACATTAGTGAACCCTTTAGTTGACTAATATTAAGTCTCTGTGTTAGTCAACTACCTAGTTCACTTTTTGGATGCCGATCATGACCAACCTGGATCAAACCTTCGCCGCATTGAGCGATGGGACGCGTCGCGCGATCCTCGGCCGTCTGGCTCAGGGAGAGGCAGCACTTTCGGAGATTGCCGAGCCCTTTTCGATGTCGCAGACAGCCGTTTCAAAACATGTGCGCGTACTGTCAGACGCCGGCCTTGTGCAGATCACGAAACGCGGTCGAACCCGCTATTGCCGTCTCGAGGCGACACCGATGAAGGCCGCTGCCGGTTGGCTTGAAACCTACCAGCATTATTGGCAAGGCCAATTCGATGCCCTAGCCCGCCACTTGGAGGGCGACATATGAGCCTGCCTTTTCTGAAATCTGCTCCAGGAGAAACGCCCGTCATCGTCGAAGGCCTATTTGCGGCACCGCCTGATCGTGTTTTTCGTGCATGGACCGATGCGGATGAGGTCGTGAAATGGTTCGGCCCTGCGCCCCATTGCCTAGAGACTGCAGACATCGATTTACGGGAAGGCGGCCGTTGGCGATTTGCCTTTCCCAAGACCGATGGGCCGAGGAATAGTTTCTTTGGTGAATACCTAACGGTGGAGCAAAGCCGCCGCCTGGTCTTCACATGGCATCATCAACGCCTGTTTGACGACGGCCAGAGGGAAACGACACCACGTTCCCAAGTGACGGTGACGTTCGAACCAAAAGCCGAAGGAACCTTCGTCCGTTTGGTGCATGAGGCGATTCGCGAGGGGGATGCGCGCAAGGGCGTCAGCCGTGGATGGAATGCCGGATTTGGACATTTACGAACAATGCTCGACCCCGATTTCGGGAACGATAACAGCTAGGTGGAGAGGATCAGATGGACAGAACACCCCTCGTAAACCGCGACGAGTGGCTGACGGCACGAAAGGCGCTTTTGATCAAGGAAAAAGAACTCACACAGGCCCGTGATGCACTGGCTCGGCAGCGGCGGGCCTTGCCAATGGTACGCATCGACAAGGACTACTACTTCGATACGGAGCGTGGCCAAGAAAGCTTAGCCGCTCTTTTCAAAGGACGAAGCCAACTCATTGTCATCCACTTCATGTTTGGTGAGGATTGGGACGAGGGTTGTCCGAGCTGCTCCTTCTGGGCCGATCATTATTCCGGTATCGATGTGCACCTGGCAGCCCGTGATACCAGCCTCATCTGCGTCTCCAATGCTCCCCTTGAACGGCTTCTCGCCTATCGCGACCGCATGGGTTGGCGCCTCGATTGGGTGTCTGCTGCAGGTACAGACTTCAGTGCAGACTTTGGCGTGACCTTCATGGATCGCCAACCAGGGCCGATGGGCGGATACAACTACACCGATCAGGTGCCGAGTGAGGAACTACCAGGCGTTAGCGTCATCTCCCGGCTCGCCAACGGAACGCTGGCGCATAGTTACTCAACCTATGCCCGAGGGCTCGATTCCTTGAACACGGCCTATCAATTGCTCGACTTGACGCCCAAAGGGCGGGACGAAGACGCCTTACCGTTTAGCATGGCTTGGGTGTGCAGGCGGGACCAATACAGGAAAGACACTGGCTAGGATCGCCCAGAGGCAGGCGGAACACCTGACGGACAAGAGAAACCTGTCACACGGATCCGGTTGACGCAAAACACCGAAGAGCTGAGCGTTCAACCATTGATCAAATCCGACAGGGTTCTCATGTCATCGATGACGAGCGACGCGCCAACGGTCGATAGCTGCGCGGCATGCCCTGGCTTATCGATAATATGGGTACCGCCGGTAAAGCCGATCACCCTCATGCCTGCGGCGACAGCTGCCGTCACACCAGGCACACTATCTTCAATGACCAGAGCGCGTTCTGGCGGTGTGCCCATCTGCCTAGCTGCATGAAGGAAGATATCTGGTGCTGGTTTACCGTTTTCTACCATGCTGGCACTGAACAGATGGGGATCGAAGTGATCAATAAGCCCGGTTTTGCGCAACCCGCCGGAAATCCACTCGAGCGAACTGCTGGAGGCAACACAGCGGGCACGGTCCAATCTTGATAGGGCATCGCCTACACCACCTATCGCTACCAACGATGTCGCCATCTCATCCAGTGTCGCCTGCTGCACGTCTGCCTCGAAGTTTCGCGGCAAAGGTCGTCCCCAATCGAGCTCGATGTCCTTTTGGATGGACGCATAACTCCTTCCGGTAAACTTGCGCAGCGCTTCGTCTTCTGAAATTGGATAGCCCAAAGCATTCAAGGCAGCCACGGTCGTGCGATTGCTGATCACCTCACTGTCGATTAACACGCCATCGCAGTCGAAGATGACGAGATCAATCGGTTCTCCCGCTGCCAAGCCATCGTTCACCAGCACGTCTTGCTCCTTTCAACAAATGCGGCCGCTAGCCCCCAAGGAAGCACCGTCAGCGTGGCCTCCTGTCTCAAGCGAGACCAACCCAACATTCCCCGTCCGTAACGCCGTCGCTCAGCCATCGAGTTTGGTTGTATCGGGGAGAATGCTTCCCCCCTTCAGTACCTAACGGCGGGATGTCAGCGCTGTTTGCATCACCTTTGTCAGGCCAAAGCAAGTCTGAAGCCCTTAGAGGCAAACGCGTCATTCAGCGAGTTTAGGCGATAACTCGGCGGTGCTGGCAAGCTTTCATCGTCTGCATGTTGGGGAAAGCGTGCCGACATTTCATTCCATATGCTTTCTTGCAACAATTAATTTATATTTTTTATGCACTTGATGAAACTTTCTGACAAAAGCATTTCAAGCTGGTATGAGCTGTGGAATTAAAACCAATAGGAGTTGCACTCCATGCTAGTTGTACGCCTTACCGTTGGTGTCATCGCAATCGCCCTCATGAGCGCTCCTGCTTTTGCCAAGACCGACACCTTGGCAGAGCATGCCAAGAAACTCTGTGAAGAAGCTGGCGTGCCATTAGAGGACTGTAAGGGTCTCCACCCTTCCCTTCGGACAACAGCGGTGGCTGTCGCCAAGCCTGCACCAAAGCCTGAGCCGTCCCGCGGCGTCGGCTTGGGGCTAGCGGCATTTGGGACAGGAAAATATGGGTGGTGTGAAGATTGTACGTCGCTGTTAGCAGCGGCCCCAATCACCCCTTGGGAGAACTTCGCCGGGCGGCAGCGACAACCCAACCGAGACGAAGATGACCGTAGCTTTGCTGACGCTGGCAATGCGGCGGGCGGGCCTGATCAGGGCAATGGCGTGGACGATGCTGGCACCGACAACGGCAATGGTGACGACGGTACCGGTGACGGTGGTGATCCGGGCGATAGCGACACCGGTAGTGGTGACGATGGTGGTGATGGCGATGGTGGTGGCGACGCAGGTGACGGCGGAGAAATCTGCGACTAAGGCCCTATCGGAGATCAACCAAATCAACATATAACGCCTTCGCGCACGACCTGATGAGACGAAGGTGGAGTAAACAGACTTAACGCTAAATTAAGTGATTTTGGTCAGAGTTCAGCTGTTGCAACTATCACGTTAGCTTGGCTGGGCTTTGTACGAGACAACGATTAAATCTTCGGCACCCTTGGCGATCCCGGCGATCGGCAGCGTTACGCTGCCAACACCACCGATGCCTTGGACAAGCATTATCGCAGCCTCGCTTGCCTCAAGCGTGCTGACACTCGGCCTGCCGATTTCCGTTCTGCAGGTCTACGATCGGGTCTTACCTAATCAGTCGACGTCGACACTCGGTGTCCTCGTGATGACACTGATCTTCGTTGTCATCATGGATACGCTCCTGAAAATCTCGCGCAGCCGACTTCTCAGTTGGACCGCTGCAAAATATGAATATCAGCTGGGTTGCGCCCTGACGTCGGCACTCCTGAACGCTCGGTTGGATCTTCTGGAGCGCGACGGAACAGGCACGCAGTCACGACGCCTGACGGCCATCGATGGTCTTAAGAGCTTCTATTGCGGATCAGCAGCCACAGCGGTCTTTGATTTACCGCTTGTCCTCATATCCTTCTCGCTTGTCGCCCTCATTGGTGGCTGGCTCGTCCTTGTCCCATTGACGTTGACGGTCCTGTTTCTGTTCGCGGGATGGATGGTCGGCAATCAACTTCATGGCGTGCTTTCCGAACGTCATGTCAATGATGACCGACGGCAGAATTTCCTCGTGGAACTCTTCTCAGGCATTGGCTCTGTTAAGGCTCTAGCTCTCGAAGAGCAGATGCGCCGCCGCTATGAGCGGCTCTTGGACACTGCCGACCCGCTGGTGTTCCGTGGTGCTGAGCTTAGCGCGACGATCAGAAGCATGAGTGATGCCTTCGGTCAGCTCATGGTCATGGTCGTCGCTGCCTTTGCCGCATGGTTCGTCATCCGTGGGGAGATGAGCCTTGGTGAAATGGCAGCTTGCACTCTGCTTTGCGGTCGCACCCTTCAGCCTACATTGCAGACCCTTGGCCTTTGGTCGCAATATCAGTCGGCAAGGATCGCCCAGACCCAGCTCGCTGCCGGACTATCCCTGCGTGGTCAGGCCTCCGGGGATATGCAGCCGGAGCTCAAAGGCAGTTTAGAGCTCCGGGCCATCGATTATCTCCATCCGAAGACGCAAGCTGTCATGTTCAAAGGCCTCAATCTAAAGGTTGAGGCCGGAGAGGTCGTTGGGATTCGTGGCGGCGACGGCTCGGGAAAGTCGAGCCTTGTACAAATCCTCACCGGCATGGTGAGGCCGGACGGTGGCGACGTTTTCTACGACGATATCCCGCTTCTGGATCTCGATCTGGGCAGCCTGCGTCGCCAAGTCGGCGTCGTCGGCGAACGCAGCCCACGATTTAACGGGACCTTGATGGATAATCTAACCTTGTTTCAAGGTGAGGATGTAGCCGTTGATGAAGCAGATCTGCTGCGCATTCTCGGCATTGATGAGGCCGTCGCTAAACTAGCGTTGGGGTATTCTACCCGCATTCAAGCTGGCACGACCGACGCTTCGGAAAACCTGATGCAGTTGATCGGAATCGCCCGCGCCCTCTTGAACAGACCCCAAATTCTCATCTTGGATGAAGCCAACAATGGTCTTGATCAGGACGGTGATCGCCATCTCGCGAACCTGCTCGAGTATCTCAAGGGGCGCGTGACCATCCTATTGATCACGCAGAGGCCTTCACTGCTCAGCATCGCCGATCAAAGGCTTGAGCTTAAAGATGGGAAGCTCGAGCCCATCAGCAGGCCAAGCGCACCAGCACCCACATCACCGCGCACGGGCGAGGTCGACAAGTGAGCGTCCCCCTCACCGCTGAGCGTTGGGGGGGACGCTCACTTGTCGGCCTCGCCCGTGCGCGGTGGTGTGGGTGCTGGTGCGCTTGGCCTGCTGATGGGCTCGAGCTTCCCATCTTTAAGCTCAAGCCTTTGATCGGCGAT
>JANQPX010000011.1 GCA_028285265.1 Geminicoccaceae bacterium | reverse complement strand
CCAACAGCGTCAGGGCTTCCAAATCGCCTGTCTGGAAGAAATCGCCTATCGCCTCGGCTATATCGACAATGCCGCACTGGAGACCCTGGCCGAACCGCTTCTCAAAACCGATTACGGCCGCTATCTCCTCCAGGTTCTCGATGAACAGGGACCCCGCGATTGGGCCAAGCTCGGCTGATCCCTTTGACAGAAGAGCCATGCCGGCGACCTACGCTAAGTCTAGCCGCTGAGGACGGCTTTGACAGGCCCGAAGCTCAAACGGTGATGCCGACTTACGCCCAAATGCTGTAACGCACGGCGATGCTCGGCCGTCGGATAACCCGCATTCTTTGACCAGCCATAACCGGGATGGCGACGATCGAGCTCGGCCATCATCTTGTCTCGCGTCACCTTAGCAACAATCGAAGCGGCGGCAATCGCCGGTACCTTACGGTCGCCACCAACAATCGCATTGGCAGGGCAAGGCAACGTCGGCGTGCGGTTGCCATCGATAAGAGCCAGGTCCGGCCGAATCGGCAGATGCGCCATGGCACGCTGCATGGCGAGCATGGTCGCACCCAGTATATTGAGTTCATCGATCTCACGGATCGACGCAGCACCCAGTCCGATCAGGGCATCTTCCGATCGATGAAGGGCGTCGGCCAGACATTCTCTGCGTCTCGCCGAAAGCGTCTTGGAATCGGCAAGCCCTGGCATCGGTTTCAAGAGCACCACGGCTGCCGCCATCACCGGGCCTGCAAGGGGCCCGCGCCCCACTTCGTCAAGGCCTGCCAGGATCCGTCCGTTTGGGGCCCCGCGAAAGAAAACCTCATCTCCGACACAGATGTCGCCGGCAGCAACCACGAGGTCTTACTCCCTTTTCTGGCGCAGATGATTGTCGCTAACGATGAGAACAGTGCGCTTATAGTCCTGATCCGAGACCGCTTCCAGCCCAAACCCCAGACAGCCTCCTTTCCTGCCGCTGACTATCGCAATGGTTTTGTTTGATATATTTTTATCAACCATATAGAAGTTCGTTAAAGAGTTGCGTCGACCCATGAAATGAGGGTCGACTTCGCTTGATTACGAACGATATCAATATCATGAGCTTGTCGATGGGGTGGAAACGACCAGGAAAGCGAGCCGTGCTTAAGACGCAAGATCGGAAAACCAAACTGAAGGGCCTTTTCAACCTCGTCGCAGGATTGGCAGCGATGGTCGGCCTTGCCGCCTGTGCCACAACCACGCAACAACAAGTCGACCCCTATGCGGCCCTGACTGATAACGACGTCGCCATCGCCGCGATGCTCCTACAGCGAACCCTCGATCACGCACCTGACGGTACGACCAGACGCTGGACCAATGATCAAAGCGGTCACAGCGGCGCCATCACACCCGTGCGAAGCTATATCGCGACCACCGGCCAATATTGCCGTGATTATCAAGAGGACATCTCTATCGGTGGGAAAAGCCGTCAATTCCTCTACTCCGCATGTCGAGATGAGGATCGATGGGGGCTTTAATACCGACCGACCTGCTTCCCTAAGCATGCATGACCTGGCAAATTGACCCCCTTCAGCCGAGGAGGAGGGGCCAATGACCGAACGAGCTGAGCAACGCTGGGAAAGTGACGGGTATCAAAAACACGCAGGCTTCGTGCCGATGCTCGGCGCACCTGTCTTGGATCTCCTCGCACCGAAGGCTGGCGAACACATCCTCGATCTCGGCTGCGGCGATGGTGCTCTCACAGAAAAGCTGCGGGACGCCGGTGCTCTTGTTCGAGGAGTCGATGCCAGCGAGGCCATGATTGAGGCCGCCAAAAAGCGCGGTCTTGATGTCCGCGTTCTCGACGCTCATGCCCTCGACTTCGACGAGGCATTTGATGCGGTTTTCTCGAATGCGGCCCTTCACTGGATGCTCGACCCCGATGCTGTCATCGCTGGTGTCTATCGGGCACTCAAGCCTGGCGGCCGATTCGTCGGCGAATTTGGTGGTCATGGCAATGTCGCCGCCATCATGGTCGCGTTGATCGCCGCCTTGGAGAAACAAGGCATTGATGCCAAACCGATCATGCCTTGGTACTTTCCGACGACGACGGCCTATCAAACCCGTCTTGAAAAGCACGGTTTCGAGGTGACGTCGATCCAACTCATTCCCCGCCCGACCCCTTTACCGACGGACATGGCGGGTTGGCTTCAAACCATGGCCGGCACGTTATTCGATGTTGTTGAGCCAACAAAGCGCGCGGCCGCTCTCAATGATACGCTGCGATTCCTCGACGGCTGCCTAAAAGATGAGCAAGGTCAGTGGACGGCTGACTATGTGCGCCTTCGTTTCAGCGCGCGACGTGCGGCTTAATCGACACAATGACAGTGATTGGCGACCAAAGATTGAGATAATTTCAATTTTTCATCGAATAAATGCGACCGACCAACGTTCACTCTAACACGAACGGCAAAATAACGTGTTCGTCTTGTTGTTTTGCCGACCGTGCCGGATGTCGGATCAAGCAGTTCCGCGACAAGTTTGATCGTCGTTGCAAGCGATCTTGGAGGGACTTGTCAGAAAGCTAGATGTCGAACGCCGGTAGGCCTGTCTGCAATTTGCAGCCGATGGTTTCAAGCTGTTCGCCATAGTCCATCAAGGATGCCAGAGGGGGCACGGGCTCGAGGCTATCAGCTTTTCGGTTCGAGGCGCTGCAGGTTTGGAGCAACATGAATTGGGAGGTTGCTATGGCTTCAGAGGACATGGCTCGTGCATTTGTTGATGATGCAGTCGTCGACAATGTCGAAATTCACACCCCTGACTTGACGACAAAGAAACCGCCAAGTGGCCGTCGCTTGAAAGGACGGATCGAGGTTGGCGCTGCAAAGACGCAGCCCTGCGATCGGTCCATGTCACTGCATGTGAGTAAGTTGCGTGGCATTAGCTTCGATGTACGCGCCAAGCTCAAGCGAAATGGTGTTACGTACACGCATCAGCTGCTATCAGCTGCCGGCAATAGTGATAAGCGGCAGGAGTTCTCCGAGACCAGTGGCATCGAAGAACTGACCCTCACGCGCTTGACCTGTCGCGCTGACCTCGCGCGGGTTAAAGGCATCGGCGCGATTTTTGCCGATATGTTGGAGCTCTTGGACGTTGACCGCGTCGCCAAGCTTGCCAACCAAGATCCGACGAAGCTCCATGATGCTCTGTACACGTTGAACTCGGCCGAACGATTCGCGCGTCGGGCACCAACACCGGAAGAGGTTGACGACTGGGTAACACAGGCACGGACGCTGCCCAAACTGGTGGCTTAATCAGCCACCGTCTTGGCGGTGCATCTAACGAGAAGCGCCGCCCTCAAGTCATCTTCGGTACTGGCATGACCGATCCGACGTGTGACGCCCTGCGTTGCCGTCGATCGGTCTGGTCAGATTGATCAGCATCGTTTGCCAAAACCCTATCTCGCAAAAATCTCCCCAAAGCCGCGTTTCTAGGTGGCCATTCGATCCTATTCACGGTAGAGCCTTGTAATAGAACGGTGACGATTCGGCTGCTTGGTGATGCGGCCGTTCGAGAAAAGTCTCGTCAAACAAGGAGGCTAGGGGGAGCTCAACATGGCATCTTCACGAGTATACGGATCAGCGACAGCAGCCTTAGCAGTCCTTGTGACGTCGCAGTCTGCTTTCGCAGCAGGCTTCGCCGTTCGCGAGCAGTCGGCAACAGCGCAAGCGAACGCCTTTGCCGGCGCAACAGCGGCGGCGAAGGACCTCAGCTACATGTTCTTCAATCCGGCTGCACTCGCACTCCAAGACGGTCACCAAGCACAAACCAGCCTCAGTTACATCCTGCCAGAAGCCAAGTTCAAAGACGGTGATGCGTCGATTGCCGGTGGCGCTGTTGCCATCACCGGCACGGATAACTCTGGGGACATCGGTGAGGACGCTCTGATACCGTCCGCCTATCTCTCGACCGAGCTCACTGACGGTCTGAATGTCGGGATCAGCGTGAATGCGCCTTTTGGCCTGACCACCGAAAACGAAGAGGGTTGGATCGGCCGCTATCATGCGCTCGACTCAGAGCTTCTCTCCATCAACATCAATCCAACGGTTGCCATTAAGGCGAGCGACCACTTCGCATTTGGTCTCGGCGCACAGATTCAATATATCGACACAAGGTTAACCAACGCCGTGGATATCGGCACGATTGGCGCAGGCGCCGGCGTACCAGGATCGATTCCGACGGCACAGGACGGCTTTGTCGAGCTTGAAGCGGATGACTGGGGCATCGGCTACACGATCGGCGGCATCTATAGCCCAAACGAGAACACGCGCTTTGGCGTCGCCTTTCGATCCGAGATCGATCATCGCGCCGTTGGTGAGGCCGACTTTACCAACGACGATGCCGGGATCGGCGACGCACTCAACGCGGGCGGTCTTCTGCTGGACAGCGATATCACCGCTGAAGTGACCACCCCTGCCACGATCTCGGCCGGCGCCTATCACGAATATGACAATGGCCTCGCCGTCATGGCGGAGGTGGCCTGGACACAATGGTCCGTCTTCGAGGAATTGCGCATCGAATTTGACAACCCCGCGCAGCCGGACAACGTCACGACCGAAGACTGGAATGACAGCTTCTTCGTTGCGCTTGGCGCCAGCTATAAACTGACCGACGACATCACCCTCAATGGCGGCGTTGCGTTTGATGAAAGCCCGATTCCTGATGCGACCCGCACCCCGCGTGTACCGGGCTCCGATCGCTACTGGGTCGCCTTTGGCGGTGAATATGAGCTCTCTAAGAACATCAGCCTGACGGCCAACTATACCCACATCTTTATGGACGACGGCGACATCGACCTGGTGACCAACGGTGCGGATGAAAATGCTGCTCGCGGCAACCTGTCTGGTCGGTATGAAAACCAAATCGATATCATCACGATCGGCGGAACGTTCCGCTTTTAGATCGCAGGTCGTCAGACAGTCGTAGGATCAATAACAGCACCGATTGACGATTGATTGGGGGTTGGGGCTAAGAAACGCACATCGAGCAGCCGGTCTCCTGTTGCGCGTAACACTGGCAACGGGCAGATCGCAGTCAAGGAGCCAGATCGACTGGTTGAAATAAACCATCGATCTGGCTCCGTTCAGTCACCTCAGTCATGCTTCAATCGACCGATGCGGTTTGGACCTTTTGTACGACGGTCAAGCTGTCACCATTGTGCACCAGTTCCAGGACCTCAGACACCGTCGTATCGAACGAACCAACCGAAAGTGTCTCGGTCTCTCCTGGCTTCATCATCCCGACAAAACGAATCGGTGCACCGTCAAGACCGTGGGACGGTGCGATCGTGGTGACGACCTGATAATCTTGATCATGATCGATGTAATAAATTGATACTGCATGATCGCCAAGTTCAAAGGAACCACCCTGCATAGGCATGAGTTCCATGGCGTTGGCGACTGTCGGTATTGCAATAGCGAAAGCGGCAAGTGACGCAATTAATTTCATAACTGGCACCTTTTCATTGCCATCTCTGGGTCGACCATCGATCCAGCGTTTGATGACTTATGCCTAACATCAATCACGTGAACATTACTGTGGCGTCCGCCACAAAGTCGTCTCTTTCTCGAAATTGCCTCATGTTGACGGGATCATCGGCGATGTTAGTCGCCGGATTTCGTGTTTTGTCTCAGATTGTTAACGACCTTCCTCGTCTTGAGACTAAGATGGCGTTGATGCGTCAGGACATCTTGAAAAACCTAACCTTTAGTTGGTTTTTCTGAATGTAGAAACGCACTAAAATTGCATGGGGTAACCCAGCAACCCGCGTTCAGCCGAGCGCGCGGGCGAAGAGATCGAGCCGATCTTGGCCCCAAAACAGTTCATCACCAAGCTTGAAGGTCGGTGCGCCGAAGATACCGTCGGCGATGGCAGCCTCCGTATTGGCTTGATAAGCATCGGCCGCCGAGGGCGCTTCGGCTAAGGCCAAGAGGGCCTCGCCGTCCAAGCCTTGCTCCGCCGCGACGGCCAGGAGTGTGGCGCGATCCGCTAGATTGCGTTCTTCAACCCAGACGGCGCGCATCATCGCATGGCTGAGCGCGCCGATGTCACCGCCTTGCTGACCGTGGGCGATCACCATGAGGGCCCCCAACGTCTCATCAACCGGAAAAAACGCGGGCTCCAGGGTCAATGGCTGGTTTAAGACTTCCCGCCATCGCTTCAATTCCATCATACGATAAGCTTGGCGCTGCTTCGGGCGCTGGGCGAGGGGCAGACCACCGCTCGCTTGGAAGACGGGGGCCATTTTGACCGGACGAAAAACCGTCGGAATCGCCCTTTCCCCGACGAGATCCAAGAAACGCTGCCAGCCCAAATAGGTCCATGGCGACTGGAGCGCGTAGTAGACGACGACCTCGTTGTTCATAACCTCACTCCCAACCCCATATCATCCCAACGTCAACAGACAGCGGACGACGATCAAGCACGCCCCACAAGCGATAGCCATGCAGGCGCTATCGCCCTATGACCCAACGCTTGGTGAGCGAGAACGCCCAACATCATCGACGCGTTCATGACAAGCCGAGGACGTCTGCCATCGAGTAGAGACGCGCCGGTTGACCTTCCAACCAACGAGCGGCGTGTACCGCCCCTCGGGCATAGATCCGCCTATCAGCAGCTTTGTGACTGAGCTCGATGCGCTCGCCAAGCCCGGCGAAGGTCACGGTGTGATCACCGACCACGTCGCCACCGCGTAGCGCTGCAAATCCGATCGCGCCTGTCTTGCGCGCACCCGTGATACCATCTCGGCCACGATCAGCGACATCGGTGAGCGCAACGCCGCGACCGCGCGCAGCGGCTTCGCCAAGGGCAAGCGCCGTTCCCGAGGGTGCATCCACCTTATACCGATGATGGGTCTCGACAATCTCGATATCAAAAGCCTCAGGCCCAAGACTCCTCGCCACACGCTCGGTCAAGCCCAGGAGAAGGTTGACGCCGAGGCTCATATTGGCTGCCCAGACGATCGGTGATCGCCTGGCGGCAGCCTCGATCGCTTGGGCTGCCTCAGCATTCAAACCGGTGGTACCAATGACATGGGCCGTGCCCTGTTCCGCCGACAACGCGACATGTCGGAGGGTCGCATCAATGGTCGAGAATTCGATGACGGCATCGGCGGCAGCAATCAAGGCGGTGGTATCCTCGCTGACAATTAGACCGATGTCGTCCTTGCCGGCAAGGGAACCCAAATCCTGCCCGATGCCAGGATGTCCGGGCATTTCGGTACCACCGACCAGCGTGCAATCGTCACTATCCAAGACCTCATTCAACAGCGCCCGGCCCATGCGGCCAGCGCAACCCAAGATTCCGATCTTCAAGACGTCATCTCTCCCGTTATGCTTCGAATCGGCGCCGGCGTCGGTCCACCTGTCGCCCAGTCCAGGAGCTCGACTGTATGGGTGATCGGCACCTTGGTCCCACCGCCGATTTGGGTGATGCAGCCGATATTGCCTGCAGCAATCACATCGGGCGTTAGGCTCTCGAGGTTCCGGACCTTCCGGTCTCGGAGCTCCGTTGCGATCGCAGGCTGCAAGATGTTGTAGGTGCCCGCTGAGCCGCAACAAAGATGGCCTTCCGGCACCTCTCTTACCGTGAAGCCAGCCTGCCTCAAAAGCGCCTTGGGCGGTGACGTAACTTTCTGGCCATGCTGCAGCGAGCAAGCGGCATGATAGGCCACCTTCAAATCGACATCACGCGTCGCGGGCAAGAGGCCATGATCATGCAAGAACTCACTGACATCTTTGGCCAGCGCGGAGACCCGTGTCGCCGCTTCGGCATAAGACGCGTCATGACGCAGCATGAACCCGTAGTCCTTAACGGTCGTGCCGCAACCCGACGTATTGATGATGATCGCATCAAGGCCCTCGAGATCGTCTTCGCGTCTCCAAGAGTCGATGTTTCGTTTGGCAGCGTCAAGCGCGTCGGCTTCCCGACCCATGTGATGGGTGAGCGCACCACAACAGCCGGTCAAGGGTGGGATCACGACCTCGACCCCATGTCGAGTGAGCAGGCGGATTGTCGCTTCATTAATTGAAGGAGCGAGCACCATTTGCGCACAACCCGTCATCAAAGCAACACGGGCGCGTCGTTCGCCCTCGGCTTTGAAGACCTGCGGCCGATCCATCCAAGACGGCGTCGGGATGGCCGCAGGTGCCAGCCGCAGCATCGCGCCAATCCGTCCGAAGAGTCCCGGCTTTCCCTCAAAGAGTCGGGCAAGTGGTTTTACCAGCCAAGCGCCAAGCAGGCCAAACCGAAAGAGACCTGGATTGGGCAAAATGACAGCGAGGAGCTGCCGCAGCCATCGGTCCTCTCCTGGTCGCTGGTAGGTCTCCTCGATATGCTTTCGGGCATGGTCGACCAAATGCATATAATGGACCCCAGAAGGACAGGTCGTCATGCATGACAGGCAAGACAGACAACGGTCCACATGCTTCACGACTTCCGGTCCCGCCGGCTTGTCGTTCTCGAGCATGTCTTTGATGAGGTAGATTCGGCCTCTCGGGCTGTCGAGTTCGTCCCCGAGCAAGACGAATGTCGGGCAAGTCGCTGTACAAAAACCACAATGGACACAAGCTCGAAGAATTTTCTCGGCTTCGGCTATCTCAGGGTCGGCAAGCTGGGCGAGGGTAAAGTTGGTTTGCATCGCTCAAACACCCTTGTACATGCGCCCAGGATTAAGCACGCCCTTCGGGTCGAAGCTCTCTTTGACCCTTTTTGTCAAAGCGGCCAACGCGTCGGTCTGCGGCTGATAGATGGGAACAGTGTCACGCGTGGCCTCACCCGCACGTATCAACGTCGCATGGCCACCTGAAGACGTCGGTATCGACGCGATGGCCTGCCTAATGATGGACGCTCCCGCATCGTCCTGATCGGGTACGGCAAGCCAAATGAGCCCGCCAGCCCAATCGTAATAGTAGGCGACATCGATCTGACCGCCAATGACATCCATGACTGTGGATCCGGCGGCCGGTGGCACGGAGAGACGCCAAATGGCACGCTCACCGGCCCCGGTCAGCGGCGCTGCGTCCCGAAGACCCTTCCAAAGCGTTTGCGTACCGTTATCTTCGAGCTTGTCACACTCGCCGAGGTCCTCTTGAAGCGCTGCAAAACGCGCTTCAACCGAGGGTGCTGGCCCCTCCAAACGAAGGGCTGTCAAGGCACCACTGCCAAAGCCAAGCCCAGCTGCCATACTCCTTGGCAAATGCGCTGCACCTGAAACCTCTTGGGAAGATGCCATGGCCCGAGTCATCGCTTTGATGGCCTCTTCGTCGCTCAAGTAACGAAGCAACAAGGTCCACGTCACGTCCGGACGGGGTAGGGTCTTAATGCTGAGCTCTGAGAGAGCAGCAAGCGTACCCATCGAGCCCGTGATCAATTTCGAAAGATCATAGCCGGTGACATTCTTGACAACGCGGCCGCCGGACTTGAAGGCCCGGCCATGACCCGTAACGCCTTGAAAGCCGAGGAGATGATCACGCGCAGCACCGGCTTTGATCCGCCGCGGCCCCGATAGATTTGCAGCAATCACGCCGCCGAGCGTACCGCTGTGGTCTCCGCCGAACAATTCACTCAAATCGGGTGGCTCGAACGCAAACATTTGGCCGGCATCATCCAGCTGGGCCTCAACCGCAGAAAGGATCGTGCCCGGCTTTGCCGTCAGCACAAGTTCCGCTGGCTCGTAATCGATCACACCCGTAAGGCCCGAGAGATCAAGCCGGTCCTCGGCTTCCACAGGTCGACCGAGACCGCGCTTCGTACCTGAACCCAAGACTTCAAGAGCACGCCCCTCAGCGCAGGCCTGCTCGACAATCGTCTGCATCTCCTTGTCGTCATCGGGCCGCAGGATCGACATTCTCTCTCTCACACGTCAGCTGATCGACACGTCACCATGCCGCGTTCTTGATCATCCGCTTGTGCCATCGCTAGGACCAAGGTTTTATAAAGCAAGGGGCCAGCGTTCCCTATTTCTGATGGCTCGGCTGCAACGCGTCAAACCTTTGATCAACCTCCATTCCCAAGCGGGCAAGCACAACCGACCCCTTTGTACAGTACAACGAGATATCCGGCGATGGCGTTCAATCGCTGTCATGGGGGCCATCCTCGTCATAGAGCCATTCATGCCATCAAGTCCGATCACGGCACGCCGACCTCAACAGCGCCTACGACGCGATAGCACCAGCATGGGTGCCGAGATACACGACATAAGCAATCAGCAGAGCGGCCCCCTCACGACGGCTTATGCGCCAACCCGTGACGGCGACGGCCAGAAGTGCCGCGGTCGCACCGACCATGACCCAAATGTCAAATCCAGCAAGTCCAAAGGGCACCTCGATCGGACGCACCATGGCGGTCACACCAAAAATACCCAGCGAATTGAAAATATTTGATCCAATCACATTGCCGAAGACTAAGGCTCCTTGCCGCTTGAGCGACGCAACGATTGCCGTCGCGAGCTCCGGCAGCGATGTTCCGATGGCAACCAATGTAAGACCGATCACAGCCTGACTAATGCCGAACCTCGTGGCGATGGCCACGGCGCCCTCCACCAACCAATGGGCACCAAGGAGCACACCACCCAGTCCGAAGACCGTCAGCATCAGGCTAAACGGGACGGATGATGAAGCCTTTATCTCGTCAGCGTCTGGCTGCTGCTGTTCCGTGTCTCCATCAGCATGAACGTCGCGTCGTTCTCTCAACGCCGTCAAGCCGAGATATGCGATCAGTCCCAGGACGAGCATGCCACCTAGCCCACGACCGATTTCGCCGGCCATCACGATCACGACACAGACCAGAGCTGATGCGATGAGAACCGGGCCGTCGCGTCGCAAATCCTTAGCATTCGCCATGATCGGGTGGATCAAGGCGCCGATCGCGAGGATCAGAAGAACGTTGGCGATATTCGACCCGATGACATTACCGACGACAATGCCGGGCGCACCAACCAGAATGGCGTCAATGCACGTCGCAAGCTCCGGTGCCGATGTGCCAAAGCCGATCAGCGTTACACCGATCACCAGAGGTGAGACGCCAAGTCGTTCAGCCAGCGCTACCGCACCGCGCACGAGCGCTTCGCCGCCTGCCAGCATCAAAACAAGGCCGATCAACAATTGCCAGATCACGCCAACTCCGCCAGAACACGCTGGCCTGAAAGTCCGGCGCGCTTTGCCCCTGCGCCGCCCTGAACGATGAGGCGGGTTTAGGGTGATCCATGGGAAAAGGCAATGCCTCGAGCCGAGGCCCACCCCAAGCCGCCTTAGCCCGCCTGAAGCACCGCCTTGAGATCAACACCTAAATCGGCAGCAGCAGCTTTTGAAAGGCTACGGCCAGAAGCGAGCAACCGCTTAACAACATTATAGGCGACTGGATCGTTCATCGCATCGACCGCCAACAAGGTGTCGCCCCGATAATAGAAGTGCGCAACACTCCCCGGCTTTGATCCACGTCGCGTGATAACGTCGTCATAACCATGATTGAGACCAGCAATCTGAAGTTTGACGTCATACTGATCCGACCAAAACCAGGGTTCGGGCTGATAGGGTTGACGATCACCGAGCAGATTGTGTGCGACGTTCACCGCCTGATCCTGTGCATTTTGCACGGACTCGAGCCGGATCAAATTGCCCTTCCAGACCAAGCAAGTGCAATCGCCTGCAGCGTAAATCGACGGGTCCGATGTGCACCCGAACTCATCGACCCGAACGGCGCCATGATCGATCACCAGGCCCGCCTCAGCTGCAAGTTCACTATTGGGATGGATACCAATGCCCACCACGACGAGATCGACACCAAGTGTCGAGCCATCACCGAGCATGGCGTCAAGCCCCCCGCCGTCTCGCGCTGCAAGACGTTGGGTTGTCGTTCCCTCATACACAGTCACGCCATGGGACCGATGGAGATCCCGGAAGAAATCAGCCGTCTCCGCAGCGGCAACCCGCTGCAAGATCCGATTGGCTGCCTCGACCAAGGTGACCTTCAATCCCTTTTTCGCTGCCTCGGCCGCAGCTTCGAGACCGATGTAACCACCACCAATCACCAACAGGCTATCACCAGATCCCATGGCTGCCGATAAAGCGTCCGCATCGGCCAGATCGCGCATCATGAAGACACCAGCGAGACGGCCACCGAGTTCATCGGGAAAGCGCTTCGGCCGCGCCCCGGTTGTCAGCACCAAGCTTTCATAGGCGATGGCCTCACCATCGGCGAGCAACACCGATTTGGCATCACGGTCGATCGAAACCGCTCTCTCGCCGAGCTTCAGGGTGACAGCATTCTTCTCGTACCAGCCGGCCTGGCGAAGGAGCAAACGCTCTCGCGGCATTTCACCCGCAAGATACTTTTTGGAGAGTGGGGGACGTTGATAGGGAAGATGCGGCTCGTCACCGATGAGCAAGATCTCACCAGCAAAACCCAAGCTTCGAAGCTTCACGATCAGTGACGACGCGGCCTGTCCGGCGCCAATGACAACGATACGTTCCATAGACCCACCTGATTCCCCTAGACCTGCACGCATCCTGGCAGGAGCAAACATTGACTGTCTAGCTCAGGGTTTGTCGATTCTTGCTGAAGCCAACCTAAGGCTATGGTCATACCGACTGGTATCACCTGGATGGCGCGTGTTGATCGTCACGCACCGCTGCATCGATCCTGCAACGATGCTCCTCGCGCGAGGTCGCCACGTCCATTGGTGATGGAAGCTAGGCAAGCCGTATCAGGGGCTCGTCGTCATGAAGCGAGACGGGTTTACCGCACCGCCAACCCAAGGAGCTGGCGTCGGATAACGACCTCAGTCGCCCTTGAGGGACATCGTGCCCTCAAAACCCGCAAAGCATCCTCGGCGTTCATGTTTCGATGATCAACAAGATCACGATACCGTCCGATACGACCCACCAAAGTCGGGAAAATTGTTGTCGACGTTGGCAGCGTCAGGAATTCATGGTTTCCCAGAATTCGTCATTGGTCTTCGCGAATTTCATCTTGTCGGTCAGGAACTCGATGGCATCGATGGTACCCATCGGTGACAGGATCCGGCGAAGAACCCACATGCGAGACAACGTAGCCTTGTCGACCAGCAGTTCTTCCTTTCGTGTCCCCGATTTGTTGATGTCGATGGCGGGATAAACGCGCTTATCAGCAAGCCGACGATCCAGCTGAATCTCGGCATTACCAGTCCCCTTGAACTCCTCAAAGATCACCTCGTCCATCCGCGATCCGGTGTCGATCAGCGCTGTCGCAATAATGGTCAGGCTGCCACCGTCCTCGATATTGCGTGCGGCACCGAAAAACCGCTTTGGACGTTGCAGCGCATTCGCATCGACACCGCCTGTCAGCACCTTGCCCGACGACGGAACAACGGTGTTGTAGGCACGAGCCAAGCGCGTAATGCTGTCCAAAAGGATGACGACGTCCCGACCGTGTTCAACCAGTCGCTTCGCCTTCTCGATCACCATTTCCGCCACTTGGACATGGCGTTGTGCCGGTTCGTCAAAGGTCGACGAAACGACCTCACCTTTGACCGTCCGGTCCATGTCAGTCACTTCCTCCGGGCGCTCATCGATCAAGAGCACCAGGAGATAAACTTCGGGATGATTCGCGACAATGCTGTGGGCAATGTTCTGCATCAGCATCGTCTTACCCGTTCGTGGCTGGGCGACAATCAAGGCGCGTTGGCCCTTGCCAAGCGGGGCAACGATATCGATCACACGACATGAGACATCTTTGGAGGTGGGTTTTTCCATCTCCAACTTAATCTTCTCCGTTGGATAGTACGGAGTCAGATTGTCGAAATGGACACGATGTCTCGCCCGTTCTGGCGTGTCGAAATTGATCGTGTTGACCCGAAGAAGCGCGAAGTAGCGCTCGCCCTCTTTCGGCGCGCGCACCATGCCATCCACGATATCGCCAGTCCGAAGACCAAACCGCCGGATTTGCGACGGCGACACATAGATATCGTCAGGTCCGGCAAGGTAATTCACGTCCGGCGTGCGCAGAAAACCAAATCCGTCCTGCAGGATCTCGAGAACGCCTTCGCCTTGGATCGGCACGCCACTTTGGGCGAGACGTTTCAGCGTGGCGAAAACCAGATCTGGCTTGCGCAGCGTGCTGGCATTGTCGATGCCGAGCTCTTCCGCATATTCCAGCAGTTCCGCTGCCGAACGACGCTTCAGTTCGGAGAGTTTCATCGGCTCGCCGGTATATTCTTCGACCGGTTCGGGGGGCGGCGGGGGCGCCGCCTGTTCCTCTGTCGGTGGCGTGGCTGTCATCACCTCGCCGTCAACGTCGCCTTCAGAATGATTTCCATCTGCAAATTCAGGTTGCTGAGGCTGTTGTGCGCGACGCTCCCTATTCGAGCGTGAGCGGGACCGGCGGCGTTTCGGCGGCGGTGGGCTCGCAACGTCGCTATTACCAAACATATCTTGATTTGGGCTCTCTTTAGCCAATGTTCTTACCCCTGTCGAACGGCATGCGATACTAAGATGTCGTTCGGTTTCTTAGGTTCCTGGACTAGCTCCTGCCAGACCGGTACTCCGGTTAGATCAAAACGGTTTGAAAACCACCAAAAACACGATGCCGAGCATGAGGACCGTCGGCAATTCGTTGAACCAGCGAAACCATGTCTCGCTTTTCGGACGTTCATCACCAGCAAACAAACGTACATAGCGCGCCATCATCATATGGCTGGCGGCAAGGACGATCACCAACAATGTCTTCAGATGTAGCCAAGCGTCGGTCCACTGCCCTTGTTCGACTCCGAGCCAAATACCAAGAAGGAGCGTGACCACCATCGCTGGCGTCATGATCGCCTTTAACAGACGTCGCTCCATGACTTTAAAGGTTTCTGAGGCCTCCGTTCCCGGCGCTACCTTGCTGTGGTAGACGAACAATCGAGGCAAATAGAGCAGGCCTGCCATCCACGACATTACCGCGACGATGTGCAGCCATTTCAACCACAATGCCAGATCAATCATCGACGAGCAAGGATCATCATCACGTCTCGTTAGTCGGATGACGGACGATACGACCTGACGAAATCGACGAGACGCTTCACCGTATCCGGATTGGTGGGCGGGAGAACCCCGTGACCGAGGTTAAAGATATGGGGTCGCCCGGCGAGCTTATTTAACAGATGGCGCGTGTCATTCAACATCTCATCGCCACCGGAAAGCAACGCAATTGGGTCAAGATTGCCCTGAAGACACACTTTTGGGAGTTGGTCCGCCGCCCAGTCGACGGAAAAAGAGGTATCGAGGCTCACACCATCGACCGGTACGGACTCGATAAAATGTCGATATTTGACGCCGGCGCCTCGAGGAAAAGCGATGATCGGAATATCGGGATGCGTTTCTTTGACGGATGTTACGATCATCTTCAGCGGCCGCACACACCACCGATGGAACTCTGAGGGCGGTAACACGCCAGCCCAACTATCGAAAAGCTGCAGGGCTTGTGCGCCGGCTTCGACCTGAGCCTTGAGATAGTCGATCGTTGCCTCAGCCACGAGATCAATCAGGGCCGAAAAACACACTGGATCCCGTCGCGCAAGGGTCCGTGCTTCCTGAAATTCTTTGGATCCCCCGCCCTCAACCATATAGGAAGCAACGGTCCAAGGAGCTCCCGCAAAGCCAATCAGTGCCGTGTCGTCAGGGAGTTCGCGTCGCAACCGCCTAAGGGTCTCGTAGACGGGTGCAAGATGCTCATGCAAGCCAGCTTTCGAAAGTCTGGACAGCCCAGCGCTATCCCTGATCGTTTCGAGCTTCGGCCCCTCGCCTTCAACGAAACGGACATCGCAACCCAACGCGTCGGGTACCACAAGAATGTCGGAAAACAGGATGGCAGCATCAAAGCCATAACGCCTGATCGGTTGCAACGTGACCTCGACGGCCAATTCCGGTGTGTAGCAGAGATCGAGAAAGCCCTTAGCTTGCGCTCGAAGCTCACGATATTCGGGAAGATAGCGGCCAGCCTGGCGCATAAGCCAGATCGGCGGAGGCGACAGCGCCTCGCCAGCCAGAGTCTGCAAAAAACGGGATGACAACGGATTCTCCTGATCTTCTCGGGAGAGAGTTGGCAGTGATCCATCTCGCCGTCAACACTTATCTATTTAAGTTTAAATAAGGATTGTTGTTGGTAGAAACACTGAGAAATGGGGATTAAAAATTGTCCTGAATTTAACCACAGGTCTATGTTGATTCGATGTGTTTTTTCCGAAATTGGGGATTAATCTGGGGATCATGGGAAAAGTTCAGCGGTTTCTCTGCCCTTTTCACATCGTGATGATCGGGGAATTTGTCTTCAAACCGCGATCCGACTAAGAAAATGATCATCCCATCCCCAGCCCGGAGACGCGGTTGTCCCTATGGGTAAATACAGGATGGGTTGCGGCAAATTTTGGAGCGGGTCGACAATACACAATCGACGCCCAAATTGTTCACAGGGTAAGCGGGATAAAATCCATGCGTCTTCACATGCATCTGGTGTCCGATAGTACCGGCGAAACGGTCACGACGGTCGCCCGAGCTGGGATTTCTCAGTTTGATGGCGTGATTCCGGTTGAGCATGTCTGGTCGTTTGTGCGGTCCCCCGCCCAGGTGGAGCAGGTCCTTTCTATGGTGAAGGCGTTGCCCGGTGTTGTGATCTACACCATGGTCTCGCCCGATCTTAGAAAGATCCTGGACGACGGTTGCCGGGAACTTAAGGTTCCTTGTGTACCGATTCTTGATGGTGTGTTTAAAGCGCTCTCCGGCGTTCTCGGTGCCGAGACACGGCAACAGATTGGCCGTCAGCATGCGATGGACGATGGCTATTTTTCCCGCATCGAGGCGATGGACTTCATGCTACAGCATGATGACGGCCAGTGCCCTTGGGATCTGAACGAGGCCGACATTGTCTTGGTGGGGGTTTCACGCGCGTCAAAAACGCCAACCTGCATTTATCTCGCCAACCGAGGTCTTAAAACGGCGAATGTGCCGGTCGTTATGGACTGTCCTCTGCCGAAAGAGCTGGAAAGTCTGACCAAACCCCTGGTCGTCGGGCTTACCATCAATCCCGAGCCGCTCGTCCAGATCCGGGGCAACCGCTTGAAACAGATGGAGCGGGGTGGGGCACCCCTTCGACTCTCTGATGATTATACCGAGCTTGAGCGCGTGCGTGCTGAGCTTGTTTATGCGCGACGGCTGTTTGCCCGATTTGACTGGCCGGTCATTGATGTGACCCGGCGTTCGGTTGAGGAGACGGCTGCCGCCGTTTTTCAACTCTATCAGGGCCGCGTCGGCCGTACGGCGGCCAGACTATCCGTCGACGCCCCACCGCCGGCTTGAACAGGGGGGTATCAAGGTGGGCCAAGACGTGGCCATGGGATGACGAATGGTGGATGAAGGACCGGACTTTTGCGGTCGATAAGGGGATCTGAACGATGACCGAACCAAGTAGCGTCTGCCCGGTTGATCATAAGGCGCTGGCGGCGGCCAAGGCCGACGATGGCCTTCAGAAAGTTGTCGCTGTGACCGGTGCCAGCCGCGGCATCGGCCATGCTATCGTCAAGACCTTTCATGAGCATGGTTGGGAAGTTCTGACCCTCGCTCGAACGCCATTTTCCACCGTCTGTCCCTGGGCTGAGGGGATCGTCAAACATATCGAAGCTGATTTGTCCGATGAGGTCGCGGTCAAAGACAGCATCGTCCGGTTGCAAGAACGCCTCGGTGACCGACCACTTCATGCTTTGGTCAATAATGCCGGGATTTCGCCCAAAGGCGAGGACGGGGCTCGCCTCGGCGCGACCAAGACCACCGCCGAGGTCCTCAATCAGGTCATGATGGTGAACCTTATCGCACCCATGCTGCTGACAAATGGCCTGATCGATCACATCAAGATGGCCAAAGGCGCCGTCGTCAACGTCAGCTCGATTGCCGGATTTCGCATTCATCCGTTTGCCGGTGCCGCCTATGCGACATCGAAAGCGGCCTTGTCCGCCCTGACCCGTGAGCTTGCCTATGACCTCGGCGAGAGTGGCGTTCGGGTCAATTCGGTAGCGCCTGGCGAAATCGAAACGTCGATCCTCTCACCGGGTACCGAAGAAATTGTCGAGCGCCAAGTACCGATGAAGCGCATGGGAAGCCCGGAAGAGGTTGCCGAAGTTGTTCATTTTCTCTGCAGTGACGCATCAAGCTATGTGAATGGCACCGAGATCCATATCAACGGCGGCCAACATATTTAAGAAATGCTCAACGCAGATACGCCGCCGCGGCCATCAGTCGGCTCGATGATGTCGGCAGATTAAATTCGACACGGATTACCTTGCCACGTTTGGGATCAACGCGGCATGTCCATCTGATCTTTGACCATCGTTCCCCATGAAGTTTGGTTTTGATGGTCCCATCCACAATGCTGATATGATTGCTTTGCTGCTCCACGCCGCCAAACGTCAGGTCTTTCCGACCATTCGGTGTTTTTGCAACGATCGCGTGCTCACAGCTGTTTTTCGCGTGTTGATCCATGGGAAAGACAGGCTTATCCGTGTCCAGCGCGATCGCGAGGCCACCGCTTAAGAGGATGAAGGTCGACGTGCTAAGGCCGATCAACGTCTTATTGAGCTTGAGCATGCAGCGGTTCCCCAGAAGCATCGACAGATCAGATGATCGCTTCTTCTTTCATAAAATATCCGCGTTATTTTTTTGTTAATTTGAGGAGAACATTCTGTTGACCGGATTATCTGTCGACAGCGATGCTCGACGCGCTCGTTCAAGACACATGCTTGTTATCCAGACCCGTCCTCGACGATCGGCGTTTTCGTGCCGGCTCGCCGGAGACGTCGATCGCTTTAAGCAAGGCTAAAGCGGACATCGCCGGTCATCGAGAACGGTCCGGTGTCATCACATGAAAGCAAGATCAATCCGCCGCTTCGAGGTAATCCTCGATAGGTGGGCAGCTACAGACGAGATGACGATCGCCATGGGCATTATCGATGCGGCGCACCGGTGGCCAATATTTATCCTCGCCATGACCGCCCAGCGGAAAGAAGGCCTGTGTCTTGCTATATGGTCTTGTCCACGTCTCGGTTAACTGATCAGCCGTATGAGGCGCATGTCGAAGCGCGCTGTCGTCGGCACTCATCTCGCCCCGCTCAATCGCGCGAATTTCCTCGCGTATGCCGATCATCGCGGCGCAAAAACGATCAAGTTCGCCCTTTGACTCACTCTCAGTCGGCTCGATCATCATGGTTTCTGCAACTGGCCAAGACATGGTTGGCGCGTGAATACCGTAATCCATCATGCGCTTTGCGACATCCTCGACCCCTACGCCTGTCTGTTGCTTGATGTCGCGAAGGTCGATGATGCACTCATGGGCGACCAGACCATGGCGACCCGTAAAGGCAATCGGATAGTGACCCTCAAGCTTCTTAGCGATGTAGTTGGCGTTCAAGATCGCCATCTGGCTCGCCTTTTTGAGGCCATCCGGTCCCATCAATGCGATATAGGCGTGAGAGATCGGTAAGATGGACGGTGATCCCCAGGGAGCTGCCGATATCTGACCGACCGATGAGGTCGTTGCGCGATGCGCGTTGAGGTGATCGACGACCACATGGCCTGGCAAAAAGGCGGCAAGATGAGCCTTAACGCCAATCGGGCCCATGCCTGGCCCACCGCCCCCATGGGGAATGCAGAAGGTCTTATGCAAATTGAGATGGCAGACATCGGCGCCGATCTCACCGGGTTTCGAGATGCCAACCATGGCATTCATGTTGGCACCGTCCAAATAGACCTGCCCACCATGCTGATGGATGATGTCGATCGCCTCGGTGATGGTGCTCTCGAAGACACCGTGGGTCGATGGATAGGTCACCATGAGCGCCGCGAGGCGGTCTTGATGTTCGGCCGCCTTGCGGCGGAGATCATCGAGATCAATATCGCCACGATCGTCGGAGCCAACCACCACGACCTTCATGCCCGCCATGATCGCGCTCGCTGGGTTGGTGCCATGAGCGGACGACGGGATGATGCAGATATTGCGATGTTCGTCGCCTCGGGAGTTATGCCAGGCTCGGATCGTCATCAACCCCGCATATTCCCCCTGACTGCCGGCATTGGGTTGAAGGGAAATGGCATCGAAACCAGTGATCTCAGCGAGCCACGTCTCGAGATCATCAAACAGCTTGTTGTAGCCTTGTGCCTGATCGATCGGCGCGAACGGGTGGATATCGGAGAAACCGGGCCATGTGATCGGGATCATCTCGGTGCTGGCGTTCAGCTTCATCGTGCAGGAACCGAGCGGGATCATCGATCGATCGAGTGCCAAATCCTTGAGTTGCAGGCGCCGAAAATAGCGCAACATTTCCGTTTCGCTTCGGTAGCGGGTGAACACCGGATGATTCAAGAAGCGGTCTTTTCGACACTGTTCGGTTAAGAGAGCGGGCTCGGATTCATGATCGAGACCCTCGATCTCATCGAGATCGGGCACACCGTCATCGAAGACGGAGAGCAAGGTGGCGATTGCCTGATGATCCGTAAGCTCATCGCAAGAGATGCCGAGATGATCTGCGTCCACCAGGCGCATATTAATCCCGGCATCAGCCGCTTTGGTCAGGAGCTCTTTGGCGCGTCCCGGTACATGGGCCGTAATGGTGTCAAAAAAATGTCGGTTTAAGACACCGATGCCGCGTCTCTTGAGACCCTCAGCGAGAATTTCGGTATAGCGATGCGTGCGTCGGGCGATGCGCCTAAGGCCGCCACGGCCATGATAGACCGCGAAGAAGGATGCTATAATCGCGAGGAGAACCTGTGCCGTGCAGATATTGCTCGTCGCCTTCTCTCGACGGATATGTTGCTCGCGGGTCTGAAGCGCCATACGGAGAGCCGTGCGTCCGGCAGCATCGACAGAAACGCCGATGAGGCGGCCCGGCATGGCACGCTTATAGGCTTCGCGGGTGGCGAAAAACGCCGCATGAGGTCCGCCATAGCCCATGGGTACACCAAAACGTTGAGCACTGCCGATGGCGATATCGGCGCCCATTTCACCGGGTGGGTTCAAGATCACAAGTGCCAAGAGATCTGTGGCGACAATCGATAACGCGCCCGCCGCTTTGAGCGCAGACATCACGCCGGAAAAATCCCGGACCTCGCCGCTGGAACCGGGATAGTGGAGAAGGGCGCCGAACACAGCTGTCGCCTCCAGATCCTGAAAAGGATCACCGGTTATGATCGAAAATCCGAACGCTTCAGCCCGCGTCTCCAAGACGGCGAGAGTCTGAGGATGGCAATCCGAGTCGACAAAGAAGCTATTTGATTTGGCCTTGCAGACGCGTTTTGCCATGGCCATCGCTTCGGCAGCAGCCGTCGCTTCGTCGAGGAGCGAGGCGTTGGCGATCTCGAGCCCCGTGAGATCGCAGATCGCTTGTTGAAAATTGAGGAGGACTTCGAGACGACCCTGGCTAATTTCGGCTTGATACGGTGTGTAGGCGGTATACCATCCCGGGTTCTCGAGAACGTTTCTCAGAATGACCGTTGGCGTAATCGTACCATAATATCCCATGCCGATCATGGACGTCTTGATGTCATTGGAATCGGCGAGGCTCTTCAGATAATCGAGCACCTCGCGTTCGGTCCTTGCGGCAGGTAAATCGAGCGGCCCGCTGCTTCGGATCGAGGGCGGGGTCACCTGTTCGATGAGATCATCGAGGGAGCGCGCACCGACCGTCGACAGCATCTCGTCGGTCCGTTGATCATCCGGCCCGATGTGGCGTCGAGCGAAGGCATCAGCAAGTTTCAGATCAGCAAGGGTAAAGGCTTTGTCGGCCATAGGGCGCTCCGGGTCAGGGTCGCTTCGATCTTTTTCGAACCAGCACGGCATGGCTGGTTCCATTGTGATTCAAGCTGCTCAAGTGATGGTTTCGAGGAAACTTTGATAGGCATCGGCATCCATCAGGTCGCCAAGTTCGCTCGTATCGCTGATCTTGAGTTTGCAGAACCAGCCCTTGTCTTCGGGGCTGTCATTCACCTGCGCGGGTTCATCGGCGAGTGTATCGTTGATCTCCACCACTTCGCCGCTGACGGGCGCATAGACGTCACTCGCCGCCTTCACGCTTTCAACCACTGCCATGTCGTCATTCTTACTTAGGGTCTTGCCGACATCGGGCAGATCCACGAAGACAATCTCTCCAAGTTGTTCTTGCGCATGGTTGCTAATGCCAACGGTGGCAACGTCGCCATCGATGCTGATCCATTCATGTTCTTTGGTGTAGCTGATTGTTGCCATATCGATGTCTCCCACTGAGGATGGAGGTAGGTGAAGAACCTTCAGCGCCGATAGCGATGAGGCACGAAGGGAAGTGGCTTGATGCGCGCTGCATGGGATTTTCCGCGAATCAAGAGATCGACGCTTGTGCCAGGCTCAGCATGGGTAGGTGGAACATAGCCCATCGAGATCGGTCCACCGACCGTTGGTCCAAAGCCGCCGCTGGTCACCTCGCCGATCTTTTGGCCATCTTGATCGTTGATCTCGGTGCCCTCCCGAGCAGGTGCTCGCCCTTCTGGTCTGATCCCTACGAGGACTTTAGTAGGATCGTTTTCTTGCTGCGCGAGGATGACATCCGAACCTGGGAATCCGCCCTCCTGGCGACGGCGTTTACCGATCGTCCACGAGAGGCCTGCCTCTATCGGAGTGATGTCAGGACTGAGTTCGTGACCGTATAAACAAAGGCCCGCCTCCAGACGGAGGCTGTCGCGCGCGCCAAGGCCAATCGGCAAGACACGTTCGTCCGCAAGAAGTTGCCTGGCCAGCTTGGCGGCGTCGCGATTAGGAACAGACAGTTCAAAACCGTCCTCACCGGTGTAGCCAAGCCTGGACAGCCTTAGGACGACACCATCAACGATGATTTCTCTGGTCTGCATAAACGCCAGATCGATATCTCCGGGCAGGCACGTTCGTAACACGTCTGCCGCGGCTGGGCCCTGGAGAGCAAGGAGCGCGTGATCGGTCAGTTCTTCGACGTCGATATCAGGTTCTAAACAGGCGCGCATGTGGGCGATGTCGGCATCGCGGCAGCCGGCATTAACCACCACAAAAAGACCATCATCAGTGCGGCTGACGATCAGATCATCGAGCACGCCGCCCCGTTCGTTGGTAAAGACTGTGTAACGGGCTTGGCCGACCTTAAGTCCTTCGATATTGCCGGGAACCAATCGTTCAAATGCCTTGGCAGCGTCGTCGCCGCGGACTATCACCTGGCCCATATGGGAGACATCAAAAAGCCCCGCTTGGTCGCGGCAATGCTTATGTTCGGCCATGATCCCGGGCGCATAGTGCACAGCGAGTGACCAGCCGGCAAAATCCACCATCTTGCCGCCGAGTTCGACATGCAGATCATAGAGGGCTGTTGTTTTGATGGGGCTATCGGCGGAGTCTGACGATGGCGTTCGCGTTGTTTCGTTCAACGTACTGGCTCTCTGGCAAGGGTCCGAGGGCTTACAGCCCCAAACAGCCCCCTCTGTCCCTGACCTGAGAGATTAACGGCGGCGATGCCGATCTCGACAAAGCACGTCAGCCGTCTTCCCCTTCGGTGGAGAGATCATCCGACTCAATGCCGACGTCTCTCGCTCTCCAGAGTGCCATCTTCCCACGGTCCCGGTGCCTGAGAGTTTCCGGGGCGGTTGCTCCTTCGGCGTCGCACGAGGCCAAATCAGACTGCGCGAACTCTCCCGTGAGGATCATCTGGCAATGAGTCGCAACTTAACCGTCTTGACGGTGCGGTCAAGCGCTTGTGTCGCTTACGCACAGAATTGTCATCACCATGATACCGTTCCGATTTTGCTCGGTGATCCCGTCCGTGGAGCCATGCTGATCGTGGATCTATTGTCATCCATAGGTTGAATTATTATCTATACAATGACATTCATGGGTTCGTCGTTGAGCCATTGGCTGAAAGGATGAAGTTGGGAGATGCGGAAAGCATGTTGGTTGATGACTGCTCTCTCGCTGATGGCTGCCTCTGGCGCGGCCGCCGACGATGTCTTGGAGCAGATCGATGCGGGCAAGGCGTTCTATCAAGATGGTGATCTTGGCCGAGCACTGAATGAGTTCGAATTTGCGCTCAACGCCCTTCGTACCCGATTTTCTCATCAGTTTATGGCAACCTTGCCGGAACCGCCGGCCTTATGGCACGCGGAAAAGCCGGTCTTGGAGAGTGGCGCTGCGCTTCTCGGCACAGGTGTGATGGTCACGAGGCGCTATGAAGAGCAGAAAGGCGAGGGGCGGATCATTGCGGAACTCTTGGTCGATAGTCCGATGGTGCAGGCGTTCTCTGCTGTGTTTAGCAACCCGATCATGGTCGCCAATGACCCAACTCTGGAGAGAATTCGATTCGGTAAGACGAACGCATTGCTGAAGTGGGATGCCGATGACCGCTCGGGCGATTTGTCCCTCGCATTCGGTGGCCGCGTCTTGGCAAAATTAGTTGGACGCGATCTCGATGATAAATCTGTTCTTGTCGATCTTATGAAAGCCTGGGATCTAGGTGCTGTTGAGGACGTTGCCGGCTTAAACTGAGGCGGTGGTTCGTCAGCCGATGGGCACGGGCTCGATCCGGACCCGCCTCGAGCGGTCATTGTCGACGATGGACGGATCAACGGAAAAGATCACGCCGTTCTTGTTGCTTAACAGCCATTCCTCCACACGTTTGGCGCGTCGTTCGGCGAGCCACATATTGTAGCGCTCCGTTTCTTCCGACGAGGCGCCGGCGACCCTTGCCTTGCTGTCCAGGCTCGTTTGCACGCGCAGGACATAGCGTCTGGTCTTGTCTAACCGTTGCATCAGCGCACCAAGCTGATCAACGGCGCCGCTCGGGAGCGCACTGCTGTTGAGCGCGAAAACGATTTCGACAGCGCCATCCTCGGCGAGCCTGACGGTGCCGGTTTGCACCGCTTTTGGGACGCTTGCCACGGATTTTTGGTTGGCTGACGATGCTGATGGTGTGGTCGTTCCAGCGTCTTGCTGTCGCGGCTGTTGATCCGGTTGGAAGCCAAGATAGAGGTTGTAATTGGCGCCGCTTGCTTCGGTTGATGCCGGCAGTCGGAGGGTTACCGTTTCGCTGAGTGAACCGACCGCTTTATCATCGCCAAGATCGAGCTGAACCCCAAGAATCTGTTTATCGATGATCTCCCGGTTCGGATCGACGGTGGCGAGGAAGTAGGTGAGGTCAACGAGGTCCTCGTCAAAGGCTGGACCACGTTCCGCGCTCAAGGTGAAGGTGATCTCGACCTCGAGGTTGTCCTCGTCCTGACGGCAATTGCTGATCAGCTCGTCCATCACAGCAACAAAACGGAGCTCGCCCTTGTCATTGTTGTGGCCAAGACGATCGGCCGGCACAGCGATTTGAACCGGCGGACATGCCAGCTCGGCGCGTTCGGTCGGGTTGCTTGCGCATGCGCCGACGAGCAACGCTGTGGTCAAGGCGAAGCCCGTTGAAAGTCGTCGTGCGGGCATGCTCATAGGTCGTTATGCGTGCCGTCGCAAAACGGCTGCTTCCGGGTGTTCTTGCAGCCGCAAAGGTAGGCCTTTCCGGTTTTTTCCGCCTTGAACATCAAGGGTTGGAATTCGGTTTCTTTATGGCTGCCATCACAAAAAGGCTGCTTTGCGCTTCGTCCGCAAGAGCACCAGGCATAGGTCTTGCCTTCGACGAGCTCGACAGCGTATGGCTCTCTCTGTTCGATGATTGGTTCACTCATTATAGCACCCAATGTTCAACATTAGCGATCCGTAAAGACCTCTGCTAACCCGATGCTTTGCTGTTCCGCAAGCCAGAAAACGTCAAAGGCCCTGTGCATTCGAGTGATTTCCCGGTAGATTTTAAAGGCCAATGTCCGATCATGAACCTTATCTCCCGTCCGGCGTGATGCCGACAGAACCTGTTCTCGCGGCGCTCGATCTCGGGACCAACAACTGTCGACTTCTGATCGCACGTCCGGCTGCTGAAGGTCGAAACTTTGAGATTATCGATAGTTTTTCGCGGATCGTTCGTCTTGGAGAAGGCCTGATCGGTTCGGGTGAACTGAGCGAGCGGGCCATGGGACGAACGCTTGCGGCCTTGAAGGTCTGCGCGCGGCTCATGCAACGACAAGGCGTCAATCGAGCCCGCTGTGTCGCTACCGAAGCCTGCAGGCGCGCTGCCAATGGCTCGTCGTTTCTGAAACGCGTGGCGACCACCACCGGAATCGACCTGGATGTGCTCACTTATCAAGATGAGGTCGGCCTTGCCCTGCTCGGTTGCGTCCCGCTGATCGACCAAAAAGCGGATCACGTTTTACTGATTGATATTGGCGGTGGTAGCACGGAATTTGCCTGGCTCGATCGAAAGGCTGGCGACGTGTCCGGGTCGGTGCGCTGTGTGGAATCACTTCCCGTGGGTGTGGTCTCGCTCACCGAAATGTTCTCGTCCGAGCCTGACCCCGAAACATTCGACAACATGGTGAGCTATGTCGCCGCTCTGCTGCGCCCGATTGAAGCTCGGCATCGCTTGGCCAACCGTGCGGACGGCGCCCGGCTGCAGATGCTTGGTACATCGGGTACCGTGACGACGCTTGCGGCCGTTCTCCTCGACCTGCCCCGATATGATCGCAGGGCGATCGATGGGCTCGTCGTCGACCTGCCTTCGATCGCCGGCGTCTCGACGCGTTTGCGGGGCATGAGCAACGCAGCGCGTAGCAATCATCCCTGTATTGGGCCGGGCCGAGCTGATTTGGTGGTGGCGGGATGCGCCATTTTACAGGCGATTTCAGATGTTTGGCCTGCTGATACCCTCAGTGTCGCCGATCGCGGCCTGCGTGAGGGTATTTTGCATAGCTTGATGGGTCGGACCCTGGAGGCATCGTTGGCCCGTGTCCTGGCGCCCTCAACGTCGAACGCGCATGCAGGTTTTGAAGGGCGCGCCTAACCGTGGCACACCGAACCAACAAGACCAAGGTGCGTGCCAGTCGGCAGCGAAGTGCCGGTTCATCCCGATGGCTGCAACGGCAAGTGAACGATCCCTATGTGCAGCGTGCGAAAAAGGATGGCTATCGGTCCCGCGCCGCCTACAAACTCCTGGAGATCGATGCCAAGCACCATCTGATGAAGCGGGGCTATCGCGTGCTCGATCTTGGGAGCGCGCCAGGTGGCTGGGCACAGGTCGCAGCGTCAAAGGGCTGTCGTGTGGTTGGCGTTGATCTTCTCAAAATCGAGCCGATCCCCGACGTTACCCTGATCCAAGCGGACATCGAACAGGAAGCCACCGTCGGTCGGATGTTGGAGGCTTTGGGCGGGAGCGCCGATTTGGTGTTGAGCGATCTCGCCCCATCGGCGACGGGACAGCGCGCCGTTGATCGACTTCGATCGGAGGCGATGGGTGAGATCGTCCTTGACCTGGCACCATCTATTTTGAGGCCCGGTGGCGACCTGCTTTTGAAAATGCTGCGTGGCGCCGATGCTGCGCTTGGCGATATGGCGAGGTCGATCTTTCGATCGATCCGCTTGGTGCGTCCGGATGCAACGAGGCGCGAATCGTCAGAAATCTACCTTTTGGCTCGTGACTTAAAGGCGACGGATCCCGGTGATGGTTAACATCGGCGAACGAAGGTCCAGCGTTCGGCATCACCGCAAGCGACACACCAACTGCCGCCTTTGCCATCCAGCAAGATTGCTGAACTCATGCAGCCGTTTCGACAAAACCGTTGATCGCGAAGGTCACGCTTGATCCGGAGGATCAGGAGGTCAACGCTTTTGGGTGTGCTGGGTTCAGGGAACCGGTTGAATGCTGAATGGGCGGCATCAAGAGGGCATCGCCGCTGATGCTCCAGACGTCGAACATGGCCGCTTCTGCCATGCTATGGACGGATCGAAAACTGCGGCCGTGATAGGGCGCCAAAGCGATGCCGACGCTTGCTGTCACCGATATATCTCGACTTTGAACCGAAAAAGGCCGAGCGAGCTGTTTCGGCATCCGATTGACCAAGGCTTCGACGTCATCGATGGCAGACAGACCTTCGACTAACCAGGTGAAGCCGTAGGTTCTCGTTCTGGCGAGCGTATCCATCTGTCGGGTTTCCCCGAGGAGGCGCTGACCGATCGATGCTAAGAGCTTATCGGCTCCATCCTGACTTAGATCATCGACCAATCCCTCGGCGCCATCGATATCGATCGCCACGAGGGCAACCAACGTCGCGAATCGATCAGCGCGTGCGAGCGCACGGGCGAACCGTTCCTCAAGCAAAGCCGTATTGGCAAGCCCGGTCAGTCGATCTTCGCGTGCGTGGCGTCGTTGCTTTTTTTCAACGGCCTTTCGGGCGACGGCAAGTGTCGCTCTGTACCGCAAACCGGCCTCGGTCAAATCGCCGGGAAGGAGCACATCTTCAGCGCCTAGGGCGATCGTTTTCCGCGCGCAATCGGGATCGTAGGTCTCAGCAACGGCGAGGATGGGAAGATCGGCAGACGCGGATTGTAGGCGTTTAATGGCTTTTGAATTGTCACGATCGAGCAGGATCGCGTCGACTCGGAACTGCTGCAGATGAGCCGCCGCCGCTTCGAGTGTTGGCACACCGATCACGTGTAGGCCCGGTGCCTCCCGCTTATGATCGTTAGCGAGTAACGTCGCTTTCATGGACCGCAAAGGGCCCTCTTCTGCTTGTGATCGATCGTCGATCACAAGCAGGCTGATTACACGATCCACCATGCTGTAAACCCAAAACGCAAATTAATTTAGATCTAACAAATATCTTTGATTGATTTCTGCGGTTTTGTACAGCGTGAAACAGCGTTTTTCAGCCCTGGTCATGAAACCAGGATCATGTACCGATCCCATCGGCACGTTGTCCAACGGCCGTTGATCCCGTGAATCCAGCCATGCCAGGTCGGCAACGTGCCAGATCCCGTTCGCGGTTGATCGTTATTGAGACTCGGGAGTCCGGCTGGCGATCAGCGGGCTGGTTTTGAGATCCCGACGTAAAGCGTCGATACGGTTCCGCTCCTTTTCGAACGCTTTGAGATCGGCGCCAGCAAGTTTTGCGAGCGGTGGCTGTTTCATCTTCATCGGGTTCACCTGCTCACCGTTCTTCAAAACCTCATAGTGCAGGTGATTGCCGGTCGAGCGCCCGGTAGTGCCGACATAGCCGATGACCTGTCCTTGGCGGACACGCACGCCAGGTCTCATGCCCTTGGCAAAGTTGTGCATGTGAGCGTAGGCCGTGCTCCACGTGTCGCTATGGCGAATGCGGATGTAGTTGCCGAATCCACCATTAGGCCCGGCTTTGGCGATCACGCCAGAGCCTCCGGCATAGATCGGCGTCCCGCGAGGCGCAGCAAAGTCGGTGCCTTTGTGCATGCGCGTGTAGCCGAGCACAGGATGCTTGCGCTTACCAAAATGTGAGGAGAGACGCGCGCCGTCGATCGGGGTCCTTAAGAGGAACTTCCGCAGACTCCGCCCGTTCCGATCGTAATAGGTGCGAAGACCGCCGTCGGGTGTGTATAGGTAAGCATCGATCAGCTTGCCGCTGAGCGTTAGGCCGGCATAGACGAGCTCACCTTTGACCTGGCTTTCATCCTTTTCGAGGGTGACCTGCTCATAAACGGTCTCGAAATAGTCACCACGCCGGATATCCCGCTGGAAATCAACATCCCAGCTAAAGAGACGGATCAGCCGATCGGTGACGCTGCCAGGCATGTTGACGCGGCGTGCCGAGAGGTAAAAGCTGTCGCGTATTTCCCCCTCGCGGTGCACAAGTTCTCGACGCTTTGCCTGTTCGATTTTCTTGGTCGTGAAGTTGCCTTCTGCGCCACGGGTGATCAAAAGTTGATGATCAAAATCGAGATCGAGAGAGACACTGAGGAGTTGCGTCGGCTGATCGCCCTGATTGGCGGCGGTAACGACGAGTTCCTGTCCGACACGAAGGGCTCTTGGGTCATAGACACCCTTTAAAGATCGAAGGGCGCTGTGCACCTGCTGGTGATCGATACCGGCCCGCTTGAGGACCGCCGTCAGGCTGTCGCCTTTCTTCACCTCAACCCGCTGGCTTTTCCAAGGACGTGGTGTAAGGGCCGCCTTGGCAACAGCAGCGATGCTCGCCAACTCGACATCATTTAACGCTTTGGGATCCTCGGCTGCGATCGTCGGGAGTGGCGGACGCGCGGCCGGTCGAAGCGGGTTGTGTTGCCCAGACGCTTGAACTGTTGCGAGCGCATTGGATTTCGGCTCTATCGCATGAAGCGCCAGTTCTGGCTGACCGCCGCTAACCGAGATTTGGCCTCGGGCCGTTTCGCCCTGCAACGACTCCTTGCCGAAGCCGGTGGCGGCTGGCCGTTGCGGCGTCGTCTCACTATCGAATTGTGCTGCAAGGACGATGCGCTGACCTGGATCGGGGACGATCGTGAGCTGATCGCTGTCGGTCGGCACGGATGCTGCCAGTTCTGTCCCGTCGTCTCCCGGCCCAAAGGTGGCGACGGCGCCGGTAAGCGTACCAAACGCGAAGGCGCCGAGGGTCGCAGAGACCAAGAAAAAACGCTGACCAGCTGGAGTCACGTCGACACATCCCCGCAGCAAAAGCATCAAGTTTTTGAACCATCCACATTCATTTTTTGTTGTTGTACGTCAATTTTGTCAACAAAATCTTATTGTTGGGTGTATTTTTTCATTTTCATTATTAACGTTAATTTTCTTTAAAAAAGGGCTTGTGGAAATCAGAGCGGCTGTCTATAACCTTCCTCAGATGACCGGCGGCCGCTGGGCGAGCCGGGAAAGAGACGTGCCTAGACGCGTCTCTTCTGCTCTTTGACAATGTAGATAAGGAAGGGATGTACAGGCGGCGTGAGGTCGTTATGTGCATCATAGTGGCGGGGATATTCTGTGGATTTATTCATGGGAT
>JANQPX010000054.1 GCA_028285265.1 Geminicoccaceae bacterium | reverse complement strand
GAACAGAAAACCCTGCAAACAATCGACAACCCGTTCGGCTCGAGGTTGTCACCTATGTCTTAGGAACGTTCTGTTACCTATGTGTCCGGGCTGGACACTGATTTAATTGGTCGGAGCGGCAGGATTCGAACCTGCGACCCCCAGTCCCCCAGACTGATGCGCTACCAGGCTGCGCTACGCTCCGACAAAACAACGCGCGGACTATATCGCTGATCTTGGTCGAGGACAACGGGTTAGGAAGTGAACTTTCTCAACTGTTCGCGAAGCTGTATCAGATCGGCTCTTATGGCACTGAGTGCTTCTCTTTGATGTTCGTCGAGAGGCGAGCAAGAAGGTTCAGCAGGTGCATGCGTAGAAGGTGCCGTTGCTTCCGCCGTGCGCTTGGCTCCATTTTCGCGTGGTGGGCGTTCGGAAGGGGTACGCCGCTGACCTTTTAGCAGCTTTTGTGCACCCTTAATGGTGTACCCTTCGTCGTAAAGAAGGCTTCGAATGCGTCGAAGAAGGTCTACGTCTTCGGGACGATAATACCTGCGACCACCACCGCGTTTAAGCGGGCGCACTTGAGGGAACTTGCTTTCCCAAAATCGCAAGACGTGTTGGGCAACGTCGAGGTCATCTGCGACCTCGCTGATTGTACGGAATGCCCCTGCAGATTTTGAGCGGCGTGAGCCCGCCGCCTGACGATCCTCTGAGGCGTCACCACTCGGTATCAAGCTCGCCATCAATCCAGATCCTCGTCAACATCGCTCGTTTCGATGCCATTAATGCGGTCTTTCAGAACTTGGGATGGACGGAAAACGAGAACACGCCGGGGGAGAATTGGCACTTCTTCTCCGGTTTTGGGATTGCGTCCAATGCGCTGACCCTTGCGTCGAACGGAGAAGGTGCCAAACGAGGAAATTTTGACAATCCCATCCTCAATCAGCGAGTCGCCGATTTCTGTTAGAATAGAGTCGACAAGCTGAGCCGACTCGCTGCGCGACAAACCCACCTCTTGGTAGACCGCTTCGGCCAAATGGGCCCTGGTCAGGGTCTTCCCCTTCATCATTCTGCACCCCCGCAAGGACTTTAAAAAAAACCTAACGGTATCAGCAGGTTCCGTCAACCGACGAAGGCTATAGGTTGTGCCAATGGCTGGTTAGCATGCACTGCAGTACTCTACCAGCGAACCAGTGCCGCTCCCCAGCTGAAGCCTCCTCCCATGGCATTCATGACCAAGAGTTGATCGCGCTTAAAGCGTCCGGCGGCATCGGCCTCAGCGAGAGTCAGGGGAATTGATGCCGCTGATGTGTTCGCGTGATGATCGACCGTCATCAGCATACGTTCATCGTCGATATGAAGGCGTTGTGCCACTGCATTCAGAATTCGCGCATTAGCCTGGTGAGGCACGACCCAATCGATATCTTGTGCTTGAAGCCCCGTCTGCTTCAGGACCTCTTCGCTTGCACCGACCAGGGCGGTGACAGCGTGGCGGAAGACCTCCCGCCCATTCATGCGCACATGGCCCGTTGTTCCAGTGCTGGAAGGGCCCCCGTCGACGAACAATGCATCGTAATGCCGGCCATCTGAGCCAAGATGGGTCGCAAGGATTCCACGATCACTTGGTGTGCCGTCACCATCTTCCGCATTCAAGACAACGGCTCCCGCACCATCACCAAAGAGAACGCAGGTGCTTCTGTCATTCCAATCTAAAAGCCGGGAAAAGGTCTCAGAGCCGATAACCAAGGCACGGTGAGCCTGGCCGGCGATTATGAAGTTATTGGCGACCGCAAGTGCATAGACAAAACCACTGCAGACGGCTTGGACATCGAAGGCTACGGCGCTGTCTGCACCCAATTTTCGTTGAACCGCTGCTGCACACGCAGGAAAGGTGTGATCGGGTGTTGTGGTTGCTACGATGATCAGATCGATACTACCGACCTCGATGGCCGCATGCTGCAGGGCCTGTTTGGCCGCCGCAACCGCTAGATCCGATGTAAATTCACCCTCAGCAGCGACATGCCGCTGACGAATCCCTGTACGTTCCCTGATCCATTCGTCGCTGGTGTCGACAAATTTGGCGAGGTCGTCATTGCTGATAACCTTCTCTGGCAAATAGGCACCCGTTCCGATAATACATGCACGCCGCATTTCTTAAGATGCTCTCGCTCTAAGGCCCTGAATTACATCATCTTCTAGCGTGTTCAGTTCAGCTGTAATGCGCTCATTCGTACCTTGCTGAACCAAATCAACGGCAACATTAATCGCATTGGCGAAGCCAAGCGCATCAGTGCCGCCATGGCTTTTGACGACCACGCCGTTAAGACCAAGAAACATCGCACCGTTATAGCGTCGAGGGTCCAGATGCTGACGAGTCGCATTCAGCGCACCGCGTGCCATAATATAGCCAAGCTTAGAAAGAAACGAGCTCTTGAAAGCCTGTCGCAAGACATGGGTGTAGAGGCCCGCCGTACCCTCAGCTACTTTGAGCGCCACATTTCCTGTAAAACCATCAGTCACAACGACATCGGTTGTGCCACTCGTTAGATCAGTGCCTTCGACAAATCCACGGAACTCGATAGGCAAACTTGCGTCTTTGAGCGCCGCTGCAGCCTGGCGAATCGTCTCATTTCCCTTGAGGTCTTCGGTGCCAATGTTCAAGAGACCGACTGTTGGCTTTTTGATGCCAAGGACAGCCCGTGCAAACACTTCACCCATGACCGCAAACTGGACCAGATTTTCCGCGTCACACTCGGCATTGGCACCAAGATCCAAAAAGACGGTCTCCCGTCGCTTTGTTGGCATCAACGAGCCGATCGCTGGGCGCTCAATACCAGGAAGTGTTTTCAACACGAATTTCGCAAGGGCCATCAGACCGCCCGTGTTGCCAGCCGAAACCACAGCATCGGCTTGGCCTTCTTTCACGGCCTCGATGGCCAGGCCCATGCTACTTTTCCGGCCATGTCGCAGCACTTGAGAAGGCTTGGCATCAGCCTCAACCTTCTCTGGAGTGTGCACAATGTCCGCTCGGTCCTTGAGACCAGGACGAGACGCAACCAGGGACGCGATCGCTGTTTCGTCGCCAAAGAGCAAAAAACGCAGGTCCGCATGGCGTGATCGTGCCATGTCAGCGCCTGCGATCACCACTTGCGGGGCATGATCCCCGCCCATGGCATCGATCGCGATGGTACGTTGCAAGGGGCCGGATCGCGTTAGGCGGCTTCGTTGTCTGCCGTGCTCTCGGTAATCACAGCGCGATCGTTATAGTGTCCGCAGGCTTCGCAAACATGATGCGGCAGCTTTTGCTCTCCGCAATTCGAACACTCAACCAGATTGACTGTCATCAACCGGTCGTGCGCGCGGCGCATATCACGTTTAGAACGAGAGACTTTCTTTCTGGGTACAGCCATTCTTCACCACCTCATCGTTGGGCGCCACTATGATAAACCAAATCGGCGCATCGTCTCTAGGATGCGTCAATGACGACGCAATTTTTCAAAAGGGCTTCCTGCCCCGCTACCTGGCTCGGCTTCAGCCGAAGCCTTGATCGCTTCGAGGGCCTGATCCGCATCGGCGCCTCGCGGATAGGGATCCAGGGCCAAGTAGAACTCTTCGGCAACCGCCTCACCGATATCAATCTCGTCACCTTCGAGAAAATCAATATCGATATCGTCCGCATCGCTCGCAAGGGTTTCGCCGGCAGCCACCATCCTCTCATGGATCTCACGTCGACGGTAATGGCGTTCGAACGGCACATGTAATGTGGAAGTCACAGGCTTTAGCGTCACCACACAATGCTGCGCAACCACAGCCTCAATTCGACCGGCGAGCACCAGCTCCATCACACCTTGTTCGATGCCGACCGAAGCGATGAGAGATTGGAGATCCACTAGATCAAAACGAGTACGTAGAGCTTCGCGCTCGGCGGGTGTCGCCGTTAGCTCGACCTTAATACCGTCATCCGGCCACGGATTTACAGTGACCTTGTGCGAAAACTCAACTGTCGGCGTCACCACACAACTCCAAGTCAACGAAGACCCATTTTTGGACAGTCTCCGTAAGCAACGTCCTGGACCTTGCGGTTCAAACTCCCGACCCTGTTTTCCCGAACGCCGCGGCAATCTAAGTGTCTGAGCGGCCTGGGTCAATGATTTTGCTGACCAGGGCGTCGTCCACCATCGGGCTCTTTCATTCCCTCAAGGGTTCAATTTTCGTGTTCAGTGTCCTCAGCATGTTCACTTAAGCCGCTAAGTGTTTGTTCATCTGGGAGCGTAACGATACCAGCTTTAAGGTTATCGGGAGATTGTCGATTGAATGCTTGCTCGAGCTCCTGGATGATCGCGACTAAGGTTTTTGCTGAGCGAGGATCGGGTTTGCCGCCTACAAGGACATTCGCTTCTATCATGGGTGCAAGTACTTCGATCCTGTCTCCATCAAAGGCTTCATTGATGACAGCCAGTCGTGCATAGAATTGTTGGGCGAGCCGCTTTACCTGTTTGCCAACCGATAAGTCACCGACACCGAGCTCGCGCAAGTTCATGTCGATGTCAGCCATCATCAGATCAAACAAGGCCTGGCCTTCGGCTTGGCCGTCCTTATCGATGTCACAAAGCCGCCGGATAGCTAGCCCAACATGTAGGGCCAGAATCTCGAAACGGCCCTCAGGCGTGTCGGCGACGCCAAGATCCCGATAATATAATGGAAAACGAGCATGTGCGACGAGACATTCGTAAAGCCGATGGGTGGACGTGGGCTCGAGGTCACTAGCTAGGCGCGACCAGAGCCGGCTCCATGGCGACCGTGCCTTCACACGTTGGGCGGTATCATAGTTGCTTTCACTCATGACCCCTATATAAGGTGCAATTCGGCTATTGGGAGAGAAAAGTCGATGTTCGTCGGATGTTTTGTTGTCGGCCACAGGAACGCCGGAGACTCCATGTTCAAATCACAAAAGGTGATGGGACTGGTTGCGGCATGTGTTGTTGGCCTACACCTTATTGGCTGTTCCCCTACGATCCAAACCCATGGTCACAGCCTAGAGGAAGAGCAGATCGTCAGGATTAAGCCTGGCGAGACATCGCGCCAGGAAGTTCTTCAGCTCCTTGGTTCGCCCTCGGCACTCGCCACGTTCGATGATGACGCTTGGTATTATGTCAGCCAGCGCACTGAGAAGACGTCATTTTATCAAGAGGGTGTCGTGGCACAGGATGTCTTGACCATCGCGTTCGATGATCAGGATCGGGTTGCATCTGTCGATCGCCATGGGTTGGATCAAGTAGCTTCGATCGACCCGGTCGATCGGGTCACGCCGACGGTCGGCTCATCGCCTTCGATTCTTCAACAGCTTATTGGTAATATCGGACGCTTCAGCAGCGCTCCAGGAGCGGATGCAGATCGTTAGTCCTTGAGGCGAAGTGATCTACCAAGGTCCAAGCAGCGACTTCTAATGTCATCAATGGTACACGGGCAGCCATAGCGTTCTTCCAAACGGCTGATGTCCAAAACGAACGGATCCTTCTCTTCGTATGACTCAATGACCAGCTTGCCGTCACCGAATCCTTCCATGATCCAGAGGGCGAGCCGCCCGGTGGATAGCGCAATCCCTGAACCAACATTCAACACGCCTCCGGGTGGTTCCCGAACGATACGCGCTAGCAGTCCAGTGAGTGTTTCAACTGGAAGAAAGTCTCGTTTGACGAAAGGACTCATGTCATATCGAATTTGGTTTTGCTCCATTAATCGATTGAGGAGCAAAGCGAGAAACGATCGGCGACCCGGAACGCGCTCGTCACCAAAGATGTTCGATAGGCGTAGGATGCTCAGCCGCTCACCCAACTCTCTTGCAAGTCGTTCCTCTGCGCGCCGCTTGTTAGCACCATAGGCATCACTCGGACCAATGGGGGAAGTCTCGGCCAACGGGTGATCAGATGGTGCGTAAACCTTACGCGAGCTCAACATAATCATCCGAATGCTGCGATCACCAATCATCCTGGCCAAGCGAACATCAGGATCCATAATATCCAAATCATAGTCAGTCTGGCCTGAGGATGGGTGCCGTGCAGCATTGATGACGACGCCGATACCGTCCAACAGGCCTGGGGTGTCTAGGGCGCCGTGGCTAACGGCGCGCAGGCGGTCTTTGGGAAGGATCGACAAGAGATGGCTGGCGATAAAACTGTTCTGACCAACCAACAAGAGGCCGTCATCAGCCATGGCTGGCTGCTTTCGGCGGTGGGGCATGGGCTTCCAGACCATCCATCGGAAAAACTGTGATCTTCCCATCCGCTATCGCAAGGCCGAGAGCACCGTGTTTCAAGGCAAGCGCTGCCCTACCGAAAACATCGAAACGCCATCCTCGCAGTGCTCGGACATCGGCCCGATCATCGGCTGCGATTTGTTCGAGATCGCCGGTATTGGCCACCAGGCGTTGCGCGACCTCATGCTCTTCACATTGATGCTTCAAGAGGACACGCAAAAGATCAACGACGGGCCCGATACCCCGTGGCAAGCGCTGTGGTTTGGGTAGGCGTGGAAGCTGCTCCTTAGGTAAGTCAAGGGCGGCCTGGATGGTTGCTGCAATGCTGGCTGCACTTCTTTTGTCCACACTAATCCGTCGGATCTTCAGGACCTCTTCCTGCTTGGTCGGGCGATTCGCCGCAACTTCGAGCAGAAGATCGTCACGAAGGATTCGGTTTCGTGGGAGATCCCGGCCCTGGGCTTCCTCTTCGCGCCAAGTCGCCAGAGCTTTTGCTATCGCGATAAATCGCGGGTCTTTGGTGCGGATCTTAAGGCGTTTCCAGGCCAGCTCGGGAGGCTGCTCATAAGTCTCAGGCGATGTAAGGTTGAGCAGTTCTTCTGCGGCCCAATCTGTGCGGCCGGCTCTCTCAAGTTCGGCGCAGAGAGTCTCGTAAATCACACGCAAATGTGTCACATCCGCGAGTGCATAGGTAAGTTGTTGCTCGGAAAGTGGTCGGTGTGACCAATCGGTGAAACGCGAACTTTTGTCGATACGCGCCTTGGCAATCTCGGTTACAAGTGCGTCATAGCCCACCTCATCACCGTAACCGAGCACCATGGCAGCGAGCTGCGTGTCGAACAGAGGTGAGGGCGTCCTGCCCGTCAGATTGTAGAAGATCTCGACATCTTGACGACAAGCGTGAAAGACCTTCACCACGCCAGGCTCGGCTAAGAGGTCAAAGAGCGGCTGAAGGTCGATGTCCTCGGCCATGGGATCGATTGCGGCAAATCGTGACTGGCCAGCAATCTGCACAAGACAGAGCTTTGGCCAATAGGTCCGATCCCGCATGAATTCGGTATCGATGGTAACATAGTCTTCGCCGGCAAGCTCGTTGCAGAGCTCTTTCAGCTCGGCGGTTGTCGTCAAAAGGGTCATCGGGTCCGACAATCGTAAAAGAGGGCGGCATTTACTGAATTGGCCGGCCCATGGATTGAGTGCATAGCATAAGTGTCGATGCGCATGGCGCAAGCGCGAGAATGCCACCACGTGGTGGCATGATCACAAGATGGCTTGACAGAGAATGGACTTGCGGCACTTTAGCGCCGTTCGTGACAACTTCCGACGATCCTGTCGGGCCTACAGATCTAGAGAGAACGTCCATGCATCCCTATCGCACCCATCATTGCGACAGCCTGCGCGCCGCGAATGTCGGTCAGGAGGTTCGGCTTTCAGGCTGGGTGCATCGAAAGCGGGACCATGGTCAGCTTTTGTTTATTGACCTTCGCGACCATTACGGCCTGACGCAGGTCGTTTTCCAGCCGGAGCAGGCCTTTTTCGAGGAAGCTGAGCGCGTGCGCCTGGAGAGCGTCATCACCGTGACGGGCAGGGTGGTGGCGAGGAGCGATGAGACCATTAACCAAAGCCTTGGAACTGGTGACATTGAAGTCGTTGCCGATCGATTCACGCTCGAAGCCACATCCGAGCCGCTTCCTATCCAGGTCAATTCAGACCGTGATTTTCCTGAAGATACGCGCCTTCGCTATCGGTTCCTCGATCTTCGACGCGAGCATATGCATGCTAATATCATGCTCCGCTCTAAAATCATCTCGAGCATCCGTCGTCGGATGGAAGAGCAGGGTTTTACCGAATTTCAGACCCCAATCCTAACCGCAAGTTCTCCGGAGGGGGCTAGGGACTTCCTGGTGCCCTCTCGCGTCCACCCTGGCAAGTTCTATGCGCTGCCGCAGGCGCCGCAGCAATATAAGCAGCTTTTCATGATGTCAGGCTTTGACCGTTATTTCCAAATCGCCCCCTGTTTTCGCGACGAAGACGCGCGCGCAGACCGCTCGCCTGGGGAGTTCTACCAACTCGATCTAGAAATGGCATTCGTTGAACAGGAGGACGTTTTTCAGTCGGTTGAGCCTGTTGTTCATGGTCTATTTGAAGAATTTTCTGACTGGGCGCTAACGTCTAGGCCGTTTCCACGCGTTCCGTATCGTGCAGCGATGCAGGCCTTTGGTTCTGATAAACCCGACCTACGCAATCCGCTCTTGATGGCAGATGTCACCGATATCTTCCGTGGATCCGGCTTCAAGGTTTTCGCGGGAATGATCGAGAAGGACGAGGATGTTCGCGTATGGGCGATTCCTGCGCCAGGTGGCGGCTCTCGCGCGTTCTGCGACCGTATGAACAACTGGGCGCAAGGCGAAGGCCAGCCGGGCCTCGGCTATGTTTTCTGGCGTGAAGGTGAGGACGGCGGAGCAGGGCCCATTGCCAAGAATATCGGGCCAGAACGCACGGATGCTGTCCGGATGTTTGCAAAGCGTTCAGGTGACGGTGTTGGAAAACTGGCGAACGGTTTGCCGGCAGAAATCATCGATCGATACTTTACCCTAAGGCCAGATGGGCTTCAAATCGGCGACGCCTGTTTCTTCGTTGCCGGAAAACCGTCGGAAATGGCCAAGTTTGCTGCACTTGCGCGAGACCGAGTTGGCAACGAGCTGGCCTTGGTCGAGACGAAGGCCTATCGCTTCTGCTGGATTGTCGACTTTCCCATGTATGAGTGGGATGAGGAGAGCAAATCGGTCGAGTTCTCCCACAATCCTTTCTCCATGCCGCAAGGAGGTCTCGATGCCCTACTCAATGAAGACCCTTTGACGATCCTCGCTCAGCAATATGACATCGTCTGCAACGGAACCGAGCTTTCCTCTGGCGCCATTCGAAACCATCGCGCCGACATCATGATCAAGGCATTTGAAATTGCGGGTTATGATCGAAGCGTTCTCGAAGAACGTTTTGGAGGGATGTTCCGAGCGCTCCAATATGGTGCACCTCCTCACGGCGGCATCGCACCTGGAATCGACCGTATCGTCATGCTTCTCGCCGACACGCCGAACATCCGCGAGGTCACTGCCTTCCCGCTGAATCAACAAGCAGAAGAGCTTCTCCTAGGCGCGCCCAGTGTTGTTGACGAAAAGCAACTCAACGAACTGAACTTACAGTTGTCTCTCGCTGCGCGTGAAGCGCTTCGCGCTGAACGCGAGTTGGCGGAAAGCGAAGCAACAGATGAGGCAGCCTGTGGTTGACCTCGTCAGGGTTACGTTTACGTTTTCTCCACAGGACTTAACAAAACCATCCGTAGTGCGACAAATTGGCCATCTCCTCAAATGTCACTCAAAACGGGTTTTTTCTTTTCATTCTGTGATATGAAAACATTCGATAAATCAATAAATTACAGCAAGAGTTGGATCTATTAGTCTAAATTTCTTCAAAAGAACATAGGAAAGTACGGTTTTTTCACCTTTCAACCCATTGAGCAGGGGCTGCCTCCATGCTACACGAAATTAACAAGCGGTCGAACAAACGGTGAACCGCAACCAGAATTAGAGCTGGAGGATGACGCCAGCCGAAAGGCTCCAGAGCGCTTCGTTTGCTAATAGACCAATTGCCGTGTTGGTCGCTCACGGAAGATAGCGGCATCAGTAGTAGCTTAAGCAAAGTTAAAGGAAAGGCTGATACAACAGGGTTGTGTCGCGAGCACGCCTTCTACGTTGCTTAAGACGGGCGGTCAGTCGCTACTCTAGCGATCTGTCGTAGGGGGCTTTGCCTCCGCTTCTGGTAGTATGGCTAGTCGGGTTGAAATGATAATGTCAGAGACTCTGAATCTTCGATCCAAACGCGTCCTTGTCACCGGCGCAGCAGGTTTTCTCGGAAGTTTTCTTTGCGAGCGACTGCTTGCCGCCGATTGCGAGGTGCTGGGTGTAGATAATTATCACACTGGAACACGTCGCAATATTGCTCATCTACTCGACCATGCAAACTTTGAGATGATGCGCCACGACGTGACCCATCCGCTTTATGTTGAGGTCGACGAAATTTTCAACCTCGCTTGCCCAGCAAGTCCGGTGCACTATCAATTTGACCCCGTTCAGACCACAAAGGTCTGCGTTCACGGCTCAATCAATATGCTTGGCCTGGCCCGTCGCTGTGGCGCCCGCATCCTTCAAGCATCCACGAGTGAGATTTATGGCGATCCTGAGGTTCATCCTCAGCCAGAAAGCTATCGTGGCAATGTCAACACGCTTGGACCTCGTGCTTGCTATGACGAAGGCAAGCGTTGCGCTGAGACGCTCTTTTTTGACTATCGTCGCCAACACAATTTGCCAATTAAGGTGATCCGCATCTTCAATACTTATGGTCCGCGCATGCATCCGAATGATGGCCGTGTGGTGTCAAACTTCATCTGCAAAGCATTGACCAGCGAAGACATCACCGTCTATGGCGATGGCCACCAGACTCGATCTTTCTGTTTCGTCGATGACCTCATCGAAGGTATGCTCCGGATGATGGCCACACCGGAAAACATCACCGGGCCAGTGAACCTTGGAAACCCCGAGGAGTTCACTATGTTGCAGTTGGCCGAGAAGGTGATCGAACTGACCGGCTCGTCCTCAAAAATTGTGCATCTACCCCTGCCACAAGACGATCCGACACGCCGGAAGCCAGATATCACGCTGGCACGCAACACGTTGAATTGGGAGCCGACGATCGAGCTACAAGATGGTCTTGCTCGCACCATTGACTATTTTGAACGGCTCTTGCGCAGCAAGAACGTGATTGCAAATGAGAAACCATTGCCGTTTGCAGCGACAGCCTAAGCGTCTATGGTCTCTGACAAGAATAGAGCCGGCGCTCGCGAGCGCCGGCTTTTGCATTTGTGTCGAGCAGCCTTACTCGGCAGCTATCGCGAAAGCGAACTCATTTGAGGACGTTGCCTCTACCGACATGCGTTGGAACCTTGCCAATAGCTCGGCTTCTTTGGTCTTCATGGTAGCAACCCTGGCCGCTTTGATTGGGCCGAAACCGCTAATACTCTCCGGTAGTGAGGCCAAGCTGAGTGCGATTTGGTAGCTATCATCCGATAGTTCGGGTAAGAGACGATCGATAAGCGAGAGATAGTCTTCTATTAGCGCACGTTCCATGCGCCGCTCTGCTGTCCAACCGAATGGGTCAGCCCATGTTCCACGAAGCCCCTTGAACCGAGCTAGAACGGTGAAGACGGCGAAGATCCACGGACCGAAATGGTGCTTCTTGGGCCGACCGGTCGTAGGATCGATTCGGCTCAGAAGAGGGGGGGCAAGTTGTATCGATATCTTTGCATGGGTTCCAAACTCATCTCGGACCTTCCTTTTGAATGCAGGATCGGCATAGAGTCGCGCAACCTCATACTCGTCCTTATAGGCCATGAGCTTAAAGAGGTTTTTGGCAACGGCCCTTGACAACAGGAATTGGCTGTCACCCAAACCTGTTTCGGCAAACCTGACTCTCGCCACCACGGACCGAAAGCGATCGGCAAGTGCAGTATGTTGATAAGCCTTGAGCTCATCGCCCAATAGCGCCACCAGCTCCTCCAACGTTGCGTCGTCGGCAGACTTGGGATCACTTCTCTCGGTCGTCAGGCGATCTGGAGCAGCAAAAAGAATCCGTCCAGCGTGAAATGCCGCTTTATTGAAGTCCCGGGCAGCTCCGTTGAGAGTGATGGCTTTGTCGATCGACTCAGCAGAAATCGGAAGCTTTCCACTTTGAAAGGCCGCGCCGACTAAAATCATATTCGAGAAGATACGATCGCCGAAGAGCATCTCGGCAAGATCACCGGCATCGATGATCTCGACCAACTTAGAAACACGAGAAAGCCGCGTTGCCAGATCATCTGACGACGGCATAGCGTCTTGAAAGAGGGCGAAGGCGCCGCTCGGAGCAACGGTCCGGTCTGCAATAACCGATGTGCGATCTGGGCTGCAAAGCTCCAGGCAAGTTGTACTCGCGCTCACCATGAGATCGCAGCCAATTACCAAATCAGCGCCTCCCGGTAAAATCTTTCCACCGGCGAGTGGATGATCATCTGGTCCAAAGCGAAGGTAGGACAGTACAGCACCTCCCTTCTGGGCAAGTCCAGTCATGTCGGTCGATGCGACGTGACGACCGTCCAAATGTGCTGCCATCGCCAATACTGCCGAAATGGTGGTGACACCGGTGCCCCCATTGCCAGGCAACAGCACGCTTACGGCAGTTATCGATCCTCCAGCGTCAGGCTTAGGCAGCTTGGCGGCCTCCGTTAAGATATCCTGAATTGGTGGCTCTGGACGCTGCCGTTCGCCCCCCTCGATCGTGACGAATGATGGGCAGAAACCGTCTGTACAACTGAGGTCTTGATTACAGGAGGATTGGTTGATCCGACGTTTTGTACCGAATGCCGTCTCAAGTGGCTCAACTGAGAGGCAGTTGGATTGCCGACTGCAATCGCCACAGCCTTCACAAACCCGATCGTGGATTAGGACCTGCTTCTCGGACCTGGGCACGAGGCCTCGCTTTCTGCGCCTCCGTTTCTCTGCCGCGCAGGTTTGATCAAAAATCAAAACTGAAACACCTTTCACCTTACGGAGCTCTCTTTGAGCCGTGTTCAGTTCCGAACGATCGACGAGGCTGACGGCGCTTGGAAAGAGATCATGGCGGAACCGTTGCGGCGTTTCCGAAGCCACCACGATCCGGGAAACGCCCTCTGCATGAAGCTGAGAGACGATTTGCTCGACCGAAAGGGGGCCATCTACGCTTTGGCCACCTGTCATCGCTACGGCGTCATTGTACAGGATTTTGTAAGTCACCGAGACATCTGCGGCCACGGCTGCTCGAATCGCTAACAGCCCAGAATGATGATAGGTTCCATCTCCCAGATTCACGAACACATGCTCTGTCTTCGTGAACGGAGCTTGGCCAATCCACGCAGCACCTTCACCGCCCATTTGGCTGTATCCTTCGGCAGGAGCGACCTCCGCCGAATCGCGACCTTTCTCCGGCAAGCGTGTCCATTGGGTCATGATGTGACAACCTATTCCCGCCATGGCACGGCTACCCTCAGGAATGCGTGTCGAACGGCTGTGAGGGCAACCGGAGCAGAAATGCGGGGTTCGCACACTCGGCGATGCAAGTTGCCGATGGCGGTTCTGACGGATCTTCACTTGATCCAAGCGCTGGCTCATGGATGCCGTTTCTTCGTTGGTCGGCAATAACCGAAGCAGCCCCGACGCAATGGTCGTTGCATCAAGATCGCCAGTCTCGGAAAAAATGGGTTCGCCAAGAGGATCCGCCTTTCCGAGAACAGCGGGACGTCGGTCGGCGGGGAGGTGATAGAGTTGATTCTTGATCTGTGCCTCGATCAGTGAGCGTTTTCCTTCGACGACGAGGACCGTATCGAGATTCGATGCAAATTCCCTGATGCCTTCTGGCTCAAGCGGCCAGGGCATTGACACCTTCATCACGCGAAGACCCAATCGCTCAGCATCACGAAGATCGAGGCCGAGAAGGTCAAAGGCCGACAGGAGTGCAGACCAGGATTTTCCACTTGAAACCACGCCAATCCGGGCATTTCCCGGACCGGCTATGACTCTATTCAGGTTGTTTGCACGTGAATATCGAAGAGCTGCCGGCATTCGAAGATCACGCAAGGTTTCTTCAAGAGCCATACGATTTGGGACTTGGAGTGCGTCAAGGCTAATATGGCGTGGCTGAGCATCGTCTGGTGGCACGCATATTGTGAAGCGCGTTGGTTCGACGGAGATCGTCGCGCTGCCGTCCATCAGGTCTGCAAGGGCGATCAGTCCAGTCCAAAGTCCAGAATAGCGTGACAACGCGAGCCCATGAAGGCCGAGATCGAGAACGTCTTGAACACTTGATGGGGTGAGGATTGGAATCTCGGCATCAATAAAGGCGAATTCGCTTTGATTAGGTAGCGACGACGACTTTGCCAGTGGATCATCGCCGGCAACAGCAAGAACGCCACCCTTCGCACAGGTTCCGCTCATATTAGCATGTTTGAAGACATCTCCAGTACGATCAACACCGGGGGCTTTGCCGTACCAGAGACCAAAAACTCCTTCTGTTCTAGCGCCGGGATGTAGACAAACCTGCTGACTCCCCCAAACAGCAGTTGCCGCGAGGTCTTCATTAACACCGGGTTGAAAATGGATGTCATGAGCCTCAAAGAGCCCCTTAGCTTTGAAAAGACGTTGATCATAACCACTCAGTGGCGAGCCGCGATATCCAGAAATAAAGCCCGCCGTGGTTAAGCCGGTAGAGCGATCGAGCCGAACTTGATCGAGCGGCAATCTTACCAAAGCTTCAATACCGCTCATCAACACTTGGCCGTTTTCGGCCTTGTACTTGTCATCCAGAGACAGACCCCGAGAACTCATCGCCGATCTCCCGCAAAGCGTCTCCTGCCATGATCAGCAGCAGTAGTAGTAGGATAATCCACTTTTCTGGAAAAAAATTTGCTTTCATTGCTAAAAAATCGCTATGATAGGCAATGAAACTTCCAATTATGAGGAAATCTTGCAAAAAATTGATCGGATTGATTTGCGCATTCTTGATCAGCTGCAGCAGGACAGCAGCCTGTCAATGGCGGAGCTTGCCGATAAAGTTGGGCTTTCAGTATCGCCTTGCTGGCGACGTGTACGCCGAATGCAGGAAACTGGCCTCATTAAGGGACAGACAGCTCAACTTGAGCGTCAATCGCTTGGCCTTGGCTTTGTCATTTATGCTTTCATCAAGCTTGCGACGCCAACTCGGGATGCATTAAACCGCTTCGAGGGTATCATGCGTGCTTGGCCGGAGGTCATGCTGTGCGAATGCATGACTGGCGCTGCTGATTATCTCATCAAAGTCGTCACCACAGACGTCCAAGGGTACGACGAATTTTTAAGGGAAAAGCTGCTCGCGACCGAACTTGTCGCTGATGTGCAATCTCGGATCGTCGTGCGAACCGTCAAGGACACAACCAGGCTTCCCTTACCCTCACCGGCAGAAGAAGCCTAGTCCTGCACCCTTACCAGTGATTTTAAGAACGAACCAAGACAATGCTGCCGTTCGTGGTCAATGGCACAGCTCGAAACTGATAACACGTCTTCGTTCATGCCACTGCCATGGTCATTCAGGCGGGAGAGGACACTGTTTCTCATGGCCAACGTCCGTCTGCGTCGGTGGCGTCCTTACCTCCTTCGTCGTCGAGCTTGTTGACGTATAAGCACGGCCTGCGGACCTGCACATGTATCAAGATCGAGCAGTGGCTGTAGCATGCCTATCTCGGCCCTTGATAAGCTGGCGTTCGCGATAGAAGGCATAGAGCCCGGTAAGCACGACGACGGCGCTTCCGACGAGGGTCAAGAGATCTGGAATGTCGTCAAAAACAAAGAATCCCAACAAGATCGCCCAGATAAGAATGGTGTAGCGAAACGGAGAAACAAATCCGATCTCACCGACGCGCATCGTCATAACGCCAAAAAAGTATCCGACAAGAACGAAAATTGCGGCTAGTGCAAGAATCACAACTTGGAACAACGTCATGGCTTGCCAGGGGATTGGCAAAGTCAGAAATCCCGCCATGACCATGACAGCAATCGACGAAATCACTGTGACGAAGAGGGAGGGCACATCTGGAGGAAGGCGTCGAGTGACAAGATCGCGGAGGACGAAGAAGGCCACTGCGGCCAAGGCATAGACTGAATAGACCGTAAAGCCGTCAGATCCAGGTCGGACGATCAGCAGAACCCCCAAAAAACCTACGATGATAGCGCTGTATCGACGCCAACCAACCGCTTCGCCAAGAAACAGCGCGGCTCCAAGGGTGACAGCGAGAGGGCTCACTTGAAGGATCGCGGTTGCATTTGCGATTGGCATATTGAAAAGTGCCGTAATAAAAAAGATCGTTGCTCCAAGCTCACCGATCACCCGTAAACTGATAACCTTCGATGTCGTTGTGCAAGGACGGAACCAGAGCGCACGGCGATACCAGGCAAGAACGCCAATCAACGCGGTTGCAAACAGGCCGCGAATGAAGATTGCCTGGAACATTGGCAGTGTGTCGGCAAGCGACTTCATCAGCGTGTCGTTCAAGACGAAACCCGCCATGCTCAGCATCATGTAGATGGCGCCACGGACATTGTCGGACAACGCGATCATCAGGATCTACTCCGCCTCCCACGGTTTGACGTTTCGCCTCATCGATACCGGCTTCGCATGTTAGCGTCTGGATTGGCCGCAAATGGGCTAAGTCGAGCCATTGGCTGGTTGATTAGCACCAACACCGCGGCTTAGGCTACGATAAGTCGATGGCTAAGCTCGCGCTCCGACGATGGCAAGCGGAGGAGGTATGCATGGAATATGTTAGGAATGCTTGGTATGTGGCGGGATGGTCAGATGATTTTAATCGAACCCTTAAGCCACTGACCATCTTGGAGCAGGGCGTTGTCTGCTATCGTAGAGAGTCTGGCGAGGTGGTCGCGCTGGAAGACCGATGTCCCCATCGCTATTTACCGCTCTCGAAAGGCCGCGTTCTCGGCGATGATGTGCAATGTGGCTATCATGGAATGACGTTTGGTCCGGATGGACGCTGTGTGCGAGTGCCAGGCCAAGACAATCTGCCGTCGTCCGCTCATGTTCATCGTTATCCTATTCAGGAACGTCATGGCATCGTCTGGATATGGATGGGCGCGCCTGAAAAGGCTGATCCCTGTGAGATCTTTGATATGCCGGAGTTCGATTCGAACGGCTGGGCTGTTCATTTCGGAGACCACCTGCATATTGGCTCACATTATCTGAATGTCGCAGAGAATTTATGCGATCCCGCCCATGTCAGCTTTGTCCACCCGACCACTCTAGGTAATGCTGCGAGCGAAGACGTGCCCATTCGTGTGGTGCGCGAAGGCGACGTTGTGGTCACTAGTCGGTGGATACGAAATGCCGAGCCTGTTGGCTTCTTCAAAGCATTCGGAAATTTTCAAGGCCATGTTGATCGATGGCATTATTATTACCTGCATCCTCCGTGCACATCGGTCATCGACTTTGGGAGTTCCAGCGAGCTAGGCCTCGACGAAGAGGATCGCGACCAGGGCATGCGAATTTTCGCGTTGCACTTTCTGACACCGGTCGACGCCACCAATACGATCGACCACTGGATGCACATCCGGAATGCAGCCACAAATGATGATGGCGCCGGAGACCGAATGAACGAGCTATTCCGCGTTGCTTTTGCCGAGGACAAAGAAGTGCTGGAAGCCATTCAAGCGGAAGAACTCAAGCAGCCCGAACGTCGTTCTGTAAGAATAGCTATCGATCGCGGTCCGAATATGTACAGGCGGATCGTCTCCGACATGATCACGGCCGAAAAGGCCATCCTGCAGACAGCTGTTGATGAGAAGCCAAAAGCTTAGTCTGCAGCGGCCTAAGACCTAGTCTTTCGAAGCGTGGTTCTCAGTGCGTTGAGCAAGCGCCTCTCGACAACGTCAAGCCACTGTCCAGGCTTCTGTAGCACCGCGCAAGCCTGCTCGTTGGGGCTTGTAGACATCAACTAGGCGAGGCCAAAGGCTCTTGGAACATGCCTGTCGGAATCCGCGTAGTCAGGGTGATCGAACCAATCAGCAGGCAGGGGAATGAACAAAGCCGGACGCAAGACTAAGTAGGACCAGCCCCCATCTTCAAGATGAACTGGATTTCCTGACCGCTAAGCGCAGCGGTTTGATGACGCTTTCTCAATCCCGTACCTTCACTGATTGTGCAGCGATTGCGGGATCAGGAACTGGCCGATCATCCACAGTTACATCGACCGATCTCGACGTTCACGGAGCTGAATTTGAGGCTTAGCCTCGTCCATTGGCAGCGATGGTCGGACGACTCACATCGATGTAAAGCCGCCATCGATCAGAACACACTCGCCAGTAATGAGATCTGATGCGCTGGAGGATAGAAAAAGGACCAGATCTGCGACTTCGACCGGCTTGCCAAAACGACCAAGTGGTGTCTTGTCGAGCATCGGCTGGCTTTTGGCCTTTTCGCCCCAGACCTGCTCGCCCATGGGTGTCAGAATAATCGTCGGACAGATGGCATTGCATTGGATGTTATGTTTCGACCATTCAACACACATCACCTTTGTCAGCATGTTCAGCCCGCCTTTTGACGCGCAATAGGCAGCGTGGTCATCCAGGCCGATAACGCCAGCTTGTGATGAGATGTTGACGATCTTTCCCGCCTTCTTCGCGATCATCCCGGGAACAATGGCTTGAGCAAGCAGAAACGGCGCCCTCAGATTTACAGCCATGGTCTCGTCCCACCGCGCTGCGGTAGCCTCGAGCAGCGGGTCGATCAGGGCAATTCCAGCATTGTTGATCAAGATGTCGATCATGCTGGCATGAGCAAGTGCCTCACGGGAGGCTTTGTTGCATCCTTCAATTGTCGAGAGATCAGCCTCCACGACGTGGCATCGTCCTGACAGCGCCTCGACAGCGCCGCGCGCTTCCTCAAGGCCCTTACGATCCCGACCCACGGCAATAATGTCGGCACCCGCATCTGCAAGAACCTTGCAGATATCGAGACCAATCCCTTTGGATGCGCCGGTCACCATAGCCACGCGGCCCTCGACGCCAAATCGCTCCGTCCACCCCGACAACGGCCTTCCTCCCCATAAGTTTTTATGTGTCCTTGAACCGCTACGAAACTCATTGAATCGAGGAGTTGTCAAGGGCTCGCATATTGACGCGATATACGGGAGAAAGGTGCTGCAAGCTTGGATTCTTGACCATCTCTCCTTCGTATTGATGAGGAGCTACTTTGCTGGTGTTGATAGCCCAACCCCGACGCCATTGAGATGGCGTGACCAGATGCCAGCTTCTCGAAAATTGTTAACGCGGCCTTTTTGGCAGGGCGGGATGATGCGCTTCAGCGATCGGATAGCCGTCGAGCGTTGCGGGTTCATGTTGACTGGTCCTGCCAGACCAATGATCGATAGGCGACGCACCGTCACCAGGGTTCGTTGTATCCTTTACCCGGACGTCGTCGAACGCGTGGATAAAGGCTTTGGCAAACCCACCCTTCAGGTTGGCAGACGGCCAAAGCGCTTGATCGCATTGATCTGACCATTGGTCGAGCTGTCATGACTGCTGACGATTCGATCGTCACTGAGTTCGGGCAAAATTGCTTTGGCAAGCTGCTTACCGAGTTCGACGCCCCACTGATCGAAACTGTTGATGTCCCAAACAATGCCCTGGCAGAAGATCTTGTGTTCGTAAAGTGCGATGATCCGACCGAGCGTATGCGGGGTCAGTTTTGGATATAAGATCGCATTGGTAGGCCTATTCCCTTCAAACAGTTTGTGGGGAAGGATTGCATCAAGCGCTTCATTCTCTAAGCCACTTTCTTGAAGTTCTGCACGCGCCTCCGCCTCGGTCTTGCCAAAGGCGAGGGCTTCGGTCTGCGCGAAGAAGTTGGCAAGTAGCTTGTTATGGTGATCTCCTATCGGGGTTTGGCTGATAGCAGCCGCCAAAAAATCCGCAGGGATTAACTCAGTGCCTTGATGAATCAATTGATAAAAGGCGTGTTGGCCGTTTGTACCAGGCTCACCCCAAATGATCGGTCCGGTGGCATAGGCAACGCGTTCACCGTCACGTCGAATAGTCTTGCCATTGCTTTCCATATCGCCTTGCTGCAGATACGCCGGAAGCCGATGTAGATGCTGGTCATAGGGAAGGACTGCATGGCTCGCAGCACCGAAGAAATTGCGATACCAAATGCCGACCAAACCAAGAATGACCGGCATGTTTCGTTCGAGCGGTGCCGTCTTGAAGTGCTCGTCCATGACATGAGCGCCGTCGAGAAGCTCTTCGAAGGAGTCCATACCGACGGCCAAAGCGATCGGAAGACCAATGGCGGACCATAGGCTGTAACGCCCACCGACCCAGTCCCAGAATTCGAACATATTGGTGGTGTCAATGCCAAAAGCAGCAACAGCCTCAGCATTGGTGGAGACCGCAACGAAGTGCTTTTCGACGGCCTCCTCGCTGCCCATACATTCAATCAACCAGGCCCGGGCAGACGTCGCGTTGGTCATCGTCTCTTGGGTAGTGAAGGTTTTTGAAGCGACAACAAACAGCGTGCGCGCCGGATTCAGACCGGCCAGGCAATCGTGGAGGTGCGCACTGTCGACATTCGAGACGAAATGGCAACGCAGATCGGGTCTGCAATAGGGCTTCAGTGCCTCTGTCACCATTAGCGGACCCAGGTCGGAGCCACCTATGCCAATGTTGACAATGTCGGTGATTGTCTGGCCGTCATGCCCCCGCCACTCGCCGCTGCGTACACGTTCGGAGAAGGTGCGTATACGGTTTAGCACGCGATTGACCGCTGGCATTGCATCTTCACCGTCGATGACGATGGGCCGATTGCCTCGATTACGCAGGGCGACGTGCAGGACAGATCGGTTCTCTGTGACATTGACCCGCTCGCCTGCAAACATACGATCTCGCCAGCTTTCCAGCTCAACTTCTCTGGCGAGCTGCATCAAAAGGAGAAGAGTCTCGTCGGTGATCCGGTTCTTGGAGAAGTCCAAGAGCAACCCATCGTCCTCGATCGTGAAACGTTCGAACCGGCTGGGATCCTGTTGGAATAGATCGCGCAAGTGAGTCGTCCGCATCGACGCGGCATGATCGGCAAGGGCGCTCCAGGCGGGCAGAGCATTTGGTGCAGGCATCGGGCGTCCTCTATCAATAGAGATGTCTGTCTAAGCAACCATGAAGTCGAATTCCTAAACGCCGTGCCGTCTGCGTCAATTCTTTGTTTCTCAGATAGAAAGCGGCTGATTGTCCTGATCGAAGGGGGGCGCTTCCAGGACGGTGGCGCTTCGGCGCTGTCCCAGGATGTCGATCGCAATCTCGGTTCCGCCTTTCGCAAAATCTACAGGCAAGACAATACGTGCCAGGCTCTGACGGGCATGATGGCCGAAACCACCTGCGATCACCGACCCGACCATGTTGTTGTTGCAATAGACCGGTTCGCCGCCGATCGCATCAGCGTTCGGGGCATCGACGGTTGCCAGCACGCGACGGCGGGTGAAACCCTGCTCTTCCTGCGAGATGAGGGCAGCTCGACCAACAAAGTCTGTTTTCGATTTATTGATGAGGGAATCGATTCCAGCCTCGTGAGGAAAGAGATCACCTGACGTTCCCCCTGCGAGGCTGTCAAAGCCCGCTTCGAGACGCAACGAATCGATTGCGGCCGTCCCCACGTCCAATAGACCAAGATCTTGTCCCGCGATGAATAGCGCCTCATAAACTGTCGCCATATATTCCATCGGCAGATGCAGCATGTAGCCAAGATCACCAGTGATCGATAAACGCATGACCTGGGCTGGCGAGCCGGCGACTTCGATTTCGACACTGTTCAAATTCGGCAATGCGCGGTTCGAAACATCCTCGTCTGTTACCCGTCCGAGGAGAATACGGGCCTTTGGGCCGGCCAGACCGATGATGCCATAGCGCACCGATACGGGCGCATACAGGACGCCTTCATTAGGCAGAGACTGTTGAAAGTTCCTCTGATGAAAGCGCTCATAGGCAGCAGGGCCGAGCAGATAGAAGCCTTCCTCAGCTATACGAGCAACTGTAAATTGACCAGTAATGTGCCCCTTGCGATTTAACATGACCCCTTCAGCAAGCGCGCCGGTCTGGCTAGGCAAGCTCGATGCCAAAGCTCGCTCAAGAGCGGCCTCGGCGTCTGGACCTTCAAAAACATGCTTTGCATAGACTGCTGTGAGGTCGACCAGTCCCACGCTCTGTCGAAGCGCATGGCACTCTCGATCCAACGCGTCATGACGGGCCGTCCGTCCGAACGATCGAATTGCTTGTCGCTCTGCACCTGAGACGGCGAACCAGCAAGGGCGTTCCCAGCCATAATGTACGTCAAATTGGGCGCCATGGGTTGCCAGTTTATCGTGGATTGACGAACGCTTCAGCGGACCGCCTGCCGTCACGCGGTCGTTGGGAAAGCGGATGGCGAAGTGACGGCCATAGACTTTTTTCGCGGACTCTCGTGTATAGTTTCTGCCGGCAAAGGCGCCAAATCGGGCGACGTCCAGCGTAAATAGGTCAAATGGCGGCTCGCCCTCGATAATCCATTCAGCGAGTGCCTTGCCAGCGCCGCCGGCGAGTGACAGCCCATTCATGAAACCCGTTGCAACGAAGTAATTCACGAAGTCCGGGTGCGGGCCGAGGAGCGGCCTGCCGTCCGGTGTCATGGTAATCGGTCCGCGCACTGGCGGTTTAATTTCCACATCCGAGAGGGCAGGCACGCGCTGGCGCGCTTTCTTTAAGTAGGGAAGAAGCCTGTCCGGTGGAGCGATCTCAGAACCCTGATCGTCAACCTGATGTTCGGATACGTCTTGATCCCTCCATAAAACCGGCTCGGCTTCAAATGCACCGACGAGAAAACCATCCGTCCTTGCTCTGAGATAATAGGCGCTGTCAGGTTCGCATAGAAACGGTAGCATTCCATGACTTGTTCGCACTTCGTCAATATGCTCGGTCAACAGATATTGATGCTCGAGCGCGACAAGCGGCAGTTCAATACCTGCCATTGCAGCCACATCGTTGGCCCAAAGACCGGCGGCATTGACCACGACATCGGCGACAATCTCGCCACGCTCAGTGATCAGAAGCCAGCTGCCGTCTGGTTCCTGTGACATAGCAAGGAGTGCGGTTTGCTCGGAGATGCTTGCTCCCAACATCTCGGCAGCTCGGGCGAGCGCATGGGTCAGTTCATAGGCATCAACCTGGCTCGCCAATGGATCATAGAGTCCACCAATAACGCCTGATGGATCGAGCAAGGGGTGATGATCCAGAATTTCCCGCCGGCTGAGGAGGAGATGCGGCATGCCGAGCGGTCGAGCAAGGCCTGTCCGTCGCTTGAGTTCGTCGAGGCGCGAATCGCTTGTGGCCAGGATGATTCCGCCACTCCGTCGTGTAGAAAGCTTAAGATCGAGTCGTTCACTCAATCGTTCATACAAGCGGATACTATCGTCACGAAGCCGGATTAGATTGGGTGCAAAGTCGAAGCGATCGATATTGCCAGCAGAGAGCCAAGTCGACCCAGCACTGAGTTCTGACTTCTCCAGAAGAACGACGTCCTGCCAGCCAAGCGCTGCGAGGTGGTAAATGAGGCTGCATCCTACGACGCCACCGCCAATGACAACGACCTGAGCGTAGTCTTTCAAGACAGTCTCGACAGCCTCTGCGATCGCTTGAACAACACCGCGCTCATGCGCTTGTCGTCTTGCGATAAGCAGCCAAAAACGTACTGCAGTGCTGCAATTTTCCAGATCCCGATAACAGCATCGGGAGCCCCCTGTCTATTACCCCCTTGTAGACTTGGCACAATCTGGGGTTCGGTCAATGTGATCACTCAAAAAAACGGCATGCTCGGAGCATGGTTGGTCACAACAGGTTTCTATGTCCAGGGGGGAACAGCGGCGTTCTTTCTCGGAACGCCGCTTTGACTTATTTCTTTCGCTTGCTGAACTCGGTCTCACCACCGGCAGCCAAGATCTTGGCTTGCTCAATCCAATTTTCTCGGTCTATCCGGCCCTTGAAGCGAAGATGACGGTCGACCCAGGCGACATTGTCACGAGTAAAATCGGCGATCTGAGAAAAATGGAAAATGCCCAGCCCATGGAGCGTCTTTTCGAGCTTAGGGCCGACGCCACTTATCTTTTTGAGGTTATCGGGTCCACCCGTTCGTGGCTCAGTCAAGGCTTCAGGGCGCACACCTTCGTTTTCCTCATCCGCTTGGCTCGTTCCTTTGGCACCAGCACCAGTCAATCCTTGACCGCCCACTTCGGCAAGGCCGGATGGCGAAGCAGCACGTTGGACGAAACCAGGTTCATTACGACCACGTGCTGTTCCGGCCTCTCCACCAGAGGTGCCACTGCCCGTTGAACCTTCTCCATGTGTCGTATCGGTACCGCCAACAAGACCAAGAGGCGCACTGCCTGATCCAGATGCAGCGCCGCCGGCGCTTTCTGAAGGTCCGCTGCTAGTCCATGCTTTTGATGTGCTGGCGGAGGTCGAATCAGCATGATCGTCAGATGAAGTTGAGCTTCCGGTTGGGCCGGTCAGCCCAAGAGCACCGCCGCCCGTATTCTCCGAGCTCGAACCGCGTAAAGCCGCGACCTCGGCTTGGAGACGATCGACATCGCGCTTGCAGGCACCGTTTGCGTCCTTAGCAGCTTTCAGGTCCCTTTCAAGCGTGGCAACGCGAGCCTTGGCATCGGCAAGATCTCCACCCATTCGCGCCGCATCACCACTGCCCCCCTCAAAATTTGCCAGCGATGCCTTGGCGTCGGCAAGCTCCTGCTCCAAGCCGCTGGCACGTCCCTCAACCTCCGAGAGGAGGCCAAGCTTATTCTGATGTTCGTTGCGGAGTTGCTGGAGGCTGGATTCATGAGTGTCTGCAAGACGGCGGGCTTCAGCTTCGGAAGCCTCTAGACGGCTCTTCGCCTCATTAGCTTGATTGATCTCAGTTGCGAAGCGATCACGCTCACTTTCCGTCTCACTCAGCTTGGTTCGCCATCTGGCGTCCAAATCATGGATCTGCCCCTCAAAACGCGAGCCGCGCAGGAACCAGCCAATGGCGAAGCCAAGGGCGCAGGCGAGTGCCAAGAAAAAGATAATTTCTAAGATCAGGTAGCCCAAGGTGCCTCTCCTTAAGGTCGATTTTCCAGGAGCGTCCCCTTAGCTCCAGTTTGTTGATGCCAGCCCCTAGTCCCCGTCTGGCCACGTGTTAGGTCACAGTGCGCTGACAGCTACCAATGGTTCTTTGCCCCCAGAACGCATTTGTTTAAGGTCATCTGGCTTAGTCAGTGTTGTGGCTCACAGCGCGGATTCCCCATATCTCGCGCACCACTTCCAAGGCTTTCTCAGCGGCCTCGGTATTGTCACCGCCATCCGTGTCCACTAAGACCGCATTCCGCCCATGGATTTCGACGCTAACCCCAGTAATGCCAGCCGCCTCAAGCTGTTCTTGACTTCGCTCAGCGAGATCATCTTCGATCCAGCTCCCAGCAAGGATGATCGTGATGAGCGCGAGCAAAACAAATCCCAGTACGCCTAATCCCAAGACTGTTGTCGTTTTCATGAGCCGACCCCAAGGCATTCATTGATTTCTTGTGTCTACATGACCATTCCCGACAGCAACCGGCGCCGGTACGACGCCAACGGAACACATGCGGTCAATCGTAATCTTCTGAACGGGTTAGGTCAAAACCGTGTTGTATTTTATACAACATCGAAGGCAAAACGGCCACACCTGTGACCGGTCAAAACGTCATGCTTTCAGATCGACGATGTGCTCTAACCATGGCTTGCCATAACGTAGCCACAGGCAAGTCGGACAACACGCCTCTCATCCGATAGGACGTCTTTGTCGGTGTCGTTTGACCTAGTGGGTGATCAGCGGCGGCAAGCTCTTTGCCTGCTCCACCCATCCAGCAACTTGCTTTTCTGTAGGCGTTGCACGGGTAAGCTTCTTCTCGGCATTCACTTCTTTCATTTTGGCCGAAAGATTGTCAGCTCGACGGTTGCGAAGTTCTTTCACGGTATCAACGCCGGCGGCTTCCAAAAGCTCGGAAAACTGTTTGCCGATCCCCGAAATGCGCATGAGATCAGCGAGATTGGCCCACTTCAGAAGCTGGCCGTCATCCAAGCCTGTCTCCTTTGCGACCTCTTTTCTTCCTTTGGCGCTTGCGCACCGATCCAGAAGCTTTTTGGTGTTGGTTATGCCATTCGATGAGAGCTTCTTGCCGTAGACCGGGCCGATGCCCTCGATTTCTTCGATTGGGTAGTTCATCGATCACGTCTCCCTCTTCTAACCCGTGAGCTCTCCCTCAGCCGAGACTGAGGGAGGCCCCCCATCAATTCCCTAAACTTATCACTTCTTCAAGAGATCACGGATCTCTGTCAGGAGCTGGACATCTGCAGGTGGTGCTTCAGGAGCTGGCTCTTCCTCTTTTGCGCGGTTCATCTTGTTGACCGCCTTCACAAGCATGAAGACAGCAAAACCAACCACGACAAGGTTCAATAACGCATTGATGAACGCACCAACGCCAATCACTGGAGCGCCTGCGTCTTTGGCTGCCTGGAGATTAGGGTACTCTTCGCCGGTAAGGCTGAAGAAGATTGAGGCGAAGTCAACTCCACCCATAAGCCAACCGATTGGCGGCATGATGACATCTTCGACCAGCGATCCCACCATGGAGCCGAAGGCCGCGCCCATGATAATGCCGACCGCCATATCCATGGCATTGCCGCGCAAGATAAACTCTTTGAACTCTTTTATCATTGATAGCTCCTGATCCCCAATTTTCCAGTGCTTAAGCCTCTCATCCAAAGAAAGGATACGCGCATCCTGCCGTCATAGGACATTTTACACAAGTCTTTAGGATATCGAGAAAATGGAGCAGAACGAGGGCGATTTACCGTTTTCTTCTTTGTTGAACCCGGCCGACTTGATTGTTCGCCACACAGGGGGACAGACTGCTCACTCTGCCGCTATGGGCCGATCTGGGAAAAGAAACTCACGACCGACTTTAACGCGCTGCTCGCCGTCATAAATGACGATGTCAGCCGTTGCATAAGTTTCACCCCAAAGCTCCGGCAAGTAGGAGCCGGTTCCGATAAAGTCGATTGGTGCCTGCACGCTTGCCATCAACTTGCACTTTTTGGGGCTGAAGCCTGAGCTTGCGATGATTCTTACCTTCTCAAAACCAGCGTTGTTGAGGCTTTCCCGCATATGAAAAACAGCGGCTGCAGTAACCCCAGTGCCGGTCAGCCAGCGTAACTCTGTCTCCGTACGATAGGTGCGAATGGCGTGTGCAGCATGACGATTGAGCACATCGTACGACGCCGCCGTGTCTAGTCCCTCTACAAAGCGTCCACCGTGGGTGTCGATTCGTACACCCAAGCGGCCCTCGGCAGCGAGGTCGGGGAAACGTGCACAGACGGCAAGACTATCGGTAACTTCCTGACCAAAATAATCGACCAGGACATAGAGCGGGTCATCCGGGAACGTTTCGTGAAACATCTCCGCAGCACGAACAGTTGATCTCGCATACCCGATCAGGGCATGCGGCATGGTTCCAAGACCTTTCTCATTGCCGAAATAGTGCGCAGTCGCGTCAGTCGCATTGCCTATGAATCCCTTGGCACCAATCTCGTGCCTCGCCTTTGCTGAGCCAACGCTTGCGGCATAGGCCATCATTTCCGCCATATCAGCCCCAGCACAATGGCGCGCGTCCATGGCGATAAAGCTGACATAAGGAAGGTCAGTGCACATCAAGAATGCATTGAAAGCAGCGACGCATGGCGGTCCCAGGCGTTGTAGAAAGACCGTCTCCAGATCGCTCAAATGAACAAGCGGCCCAGTGACGTACATTAACGGCTCACCGGCGCCAACCCAGTCGCCCTCGGCAAAGCAGAGCTCAATATCGAACTCGACTCCGCGGGCTGCCGCCATCTCCTTGAGCCAATCAATGGCAAGCTTGGGCGTAAAGATGACAGGACGGCGCATAAAGACTGCATAGGTTACCCTGCAGTCGCCGAACCGGCGGACAATCTCGCGGGTCTTCAGAAAATACTTGTCGGTGAAATGCTTAAGATCAGGTTCGCTCGGCCCCATCGTCGGGTCTCCGCTTGCCGCCATTTCTTTACCCGATAGGCTCTTGGCGATTTGATGGCAACCCGTCCGAGGAGACGCAGATGCAATCAATGGCCATTTGCCACGTCACTTCGACTGATTGCTACTGTCTTTCTTATCCAATTGCAGGCATTGCTGGATCTTGCTCACTGCTAGCTGGCGCTCTCCTTAGAAACCTCAGCGTCACTAACGCGTTCTGGACCTAAGAGCTTATTGACCATCCCATTCTCGGCGTTCGTCGAAGCACTCCTACCTCTAAAGGTTCACTCGTCGGCGACCATAAGACAATCAAACGGGGAGAGGACTGGGCAGGCGATGCATCCAGACATCGTCGTATGGGTCCTCAAACCCTTAGTCGTTACAACGGTGATGATAGCGATACCTCTCTGAAAAGCCGAGGCTTTGGTAAAGTTGAACGGCAGCTTGGTTGTCGGCAAGCACCGAAAGCCAAGCGATCTTGGCCCCTTTTGTAGCGCTCCAAGCAAAGAGCTGTGTAAGCAGCTGACGGGCCAAACCCTGCCGCCGCCGTCTAGGGGTGGTCAAAACATCGAAGATACCGGCGCAGGCAGCATCAACAACAACCAGCGCTTGGGCATCAATACCGTCCTTGCCATTGATCCGCCCAAATCCCGCCGGTGGAACAAGACGCTCGAGCATGGCGCGGAGCGTGATCAGGTGCTTTGACGTTGAACTATCAATACGATCACAGCCTTCAAGCCAGGCCTGATCCGGCTTTGGCGTAATCGTAACATCGTGGCTGACAGCCGAAGTAGCCTGCTGGAGGAGATCAACGAGATTAGCACTCAACACAATAGTCTCATCAAACCGTCGCCATCCTCGGTCAGCAAGCATGGTTTCCAGGGCAGGGGAGGCGAGCGGCGAGAGTCGAAAGATCGTCGGAAGACCGCGATCGGTGTAGATCGTTTCGACACGTTCAATGCGTTGTTCCAAGGCGCTGTCGTCAGCGCCAAGGCAGGTGACAGAGTTCGCACGTTTGGTGTAGCCGTCGGCCAGGCGCACGATCCAATCATGTTCATGGAGCACGGAGAGTGATGGCCAAGAGTTGAGCATCGCGCGCTCAAGCCGGGCGACAGCCTCAAGATCAATGCTGACCATTAAGCCATGTCAAAGCGGGCGGTTCGTCGCGATGTCGCTTCGAATATTCTTTGCGTAGCAATACAGGCGGAGGCGTTCGGCTGCAAACTCAAGAGCGGCGGAAACATCTGGCGTTTCGCCGAAGCCGATGATTACCATTAAGAGTTCATCGGTATCCATTGAAATAAGCGTGCGTTCGCTGTCACTCGTCGGACTGCCGAATGGGCCAGCACCGTCCACGAAAATTGGCAAATTTTCCAGGTTCAGTCGTCCACGACCTATCGCCTTATATCCTTCATCGGTCTCACCCTTTCGAAAGACAACAGGTGGCTCGATTGACTTCGCATCATAGGCACCGATGGAAAAACCGGTCTTTAGTGAAATCAAGTTATTGGTGTCGACCACATTGTTGATGCGATAAATGCCCTTTCCTTGCGTCAGACGGCGCATAAGTGCTTCAGCAGATGGTCGATAACGGCTCGGATCCTTGCCGAGCATCTTATAGGCTTTTCTCGTCTCACTAATCTGAGAGATATCACCGACCGTACCGCCGGAAAGACTTGTGAGACGTTCAGCAGCGACCTTGTCAAGCGCCTCACCGAGCGCTTGTCCGGGTTCGGTGACCGTGACATCAGCATGAAGGGCGCCAAGGGTCACCGGCACATTGGCCTTGGCGAAAGCTTTGCAAACGGCGATATCGAGCATTCAGATCCTCATGCCTAGATCGCCGCGTCGAACGCTCGCGGCTGTTTCATCCGGTGGACAGCAATTCAGTGCCGTCGATCGAAACATCGAACCCACCTAGCCCAACATATTGGCGGGATCGCGTCGCTAGGAGCTTGATCGACGACACACCGAGATCACGAAGTATTTGAGCACCAAGACCGACGTCGCGCCAGTCTTGTTTGCGGCATTGATCACTATTCGTGGGTGGCGTCGACTGCCCAAATTCGCCGACGGGCACGCCAGCAGCACCCTCGCGAAGATAGACCAGCACACCTCGACCTTCATCCTCAAAGCGCTGAAAGACGTCTTTCAGCAGTGATCGACGTCCAAAGACGTCCTCCATGATATTCTCGCGATGAAGCCTAGTTGGAACAGCAATGCCATCACCAACGCCGCCAAAGACCAAGGCAAGATGGTGAATATCGTCAAAAGGTGTGGAGTAGGTGTAGCCCTTGGCCAAACCGATCTCCGTCGTTATCTCAAACTCACCAACGCAATCGACCAAACGTTCGCGTCTTTGACGATAGGCAATTAAATCGGCAACGGAGATTACCTTCAGCTGATGCTCGCGGGCGAAGCTATGGATCTCTGGGCCACGCTTGACCGTCCCATCATCATTGACGAGCTCGCAAATCACCCCAACGGGAGGAAGGCCAGCGAGCCTCGCAAGGTCGACGGCCGCTTCGGTGTGGCCGGAACGCATGAGGACACCGCCGTCTTTGGCAATCAACGGAAAGATATGTCCAGGACGGACAAAGTCACCAGCCCCAGAATTGCCGTTGGCAAGAGCGCGAAGGGTCGAGCAGCGTTCCTCCGCCGAGATTCCGGTGGTGGTATCATAGCGGTAGTCGACAGAGATCGTGAAGGCCGTTCCGAGCGGCGCATCGTTGGCCGCAACCATGGGATCAAGATGAAGACGCTTGGCATCTTCCGCAGCCATAGGCGCGCAGACGATGCCACAGGTATTCCGGATGATGAAGGCCATCTGCGTCGGTGTTGCTTTGGCCGCCGCCATCACCAAGTCACCCTCGTTCTCGCGATCATCGTCGTCGATCACAACAACCATCTGGCCATCAGCGATCGCAGCGATCGCTTCCTCAACACTGGCAAGTGCGGCCACGTCGGACCGATCGCTGGTTGGGTGGCCTTCATCCCCCACGTCGACATCCCCCGTCATTGCGCTGCGATCCGATCAGCGATGCGGGCCTCTTTCAATGAGTTAGCAATCAGGAAGGCCAACTCCAGGCTCTGAGAAGCGTTGAGACGCGGATCGCATTGTGTGTGGTAGCGATTTTGGAGATCCTCAGCTGTGATTTCTTGAGCTCCGCCGGTGCACTCTGTCACGTCCTGCCCTGTCATCTCGATATGAAGACCCCCTGCATGCGTGCCCTCGGCGCGATGGATCTGTAAAAATGCATCGACCTCGCCGACAATACGGTCAAAAGGACGAGTCTTGTAACCGCCATTGGACTTGATGGTGTTGCCATGCATGGGATCACAGGTCCAGACGACCTTCCGTCCCTCACGCTCGATGGCGCGGATCAACGGCGGCAGGCCCTCCTGCAAGGTCTCCACACCCATCCGTGTGATCACCGTAAGTTTCCCCGGCTTGTTCGTGGGGTTTAGAACATCACACAGCCTGAGCAGATCCTCGCCACTCATATTGGGACCAGCCTTAACCCCAATTGGGTTGGCGATGCCGCGACAGAACTCTACGTGGGCCCCATCGAGTTGGCGCGTGCGCTCGCCAATCCACACCAGGTGAGCGGAGGTATCGTACCACCGACCCGACGTCGAATCGATTCTGGTCATCGCCTCTTCAAACCCGAGCAACAGCGCCTCATGGGAGGTATAGAGCGTGGTCCGTCGAATATCTGGCGTCGAGATATCGGACACGCCGCAGGCCTCCATAAAGGCAACAGCGTCGGTAATACGGTCAGCAAGCTCTTGATAGCGCTCGCTTTGGCGAGAGCTCTCCACAAAATCAAGATTCCAGCTATGAACGCGATTGAGCGAAGCGAAGCCACCCTGTGTCAGTGCCCTCAGAAGATTGAGGCTGGCCGCAGCTTGTGCATAGGCCTGAAGCTGGCGCTCAGGATCAGGTTTTCGTGATTTAGCGTCGAACGCCATGCCATTGACGATGTCCCCTCGGTAGCTTGGCAACTCGACACCGTCTTGCACCTCAGTGTTCGAGGAGCGCGGCTTGGCAAACTGCCCAGCGAGACGACCAACTTTGACCACGGGCAAGGCCGCTCCATAAGTCAGCACAACTGACATCTGAAGTAGTACGCGAAGGGTGTCTCGTATACTGTTTGGATTGAAGTCAGCAAATGCTTCCGCACAGTCGCCACCTTGAAGCATGAAGGCCTGACCTTCACAGACTTCGGCAAGGCGTTTTCGAAGACGGCGCGCTTCGCCGGCGAAGACGAGGGGCGGGTAACCTGCCAGCTTCGCTTCGACCGAAGCGAGCGCTTCGGCGTCGCTATAATCCGGCATTTGTGCCGCCGTATGGTTACGCCAGCTCTCCGGCATCCACTCTTTGGTCATCAACCTTCCCCTCTCGGACTTGCATACAGGGCGCCTATCGTCACGTCGCAGCCTGATACATGGTGACAAATTCCTCCGCCGCCGAGGGGTGGAGGCCAACCGTTGCATCGAAATCTGCTTTGGTGGCGCCTGCAGTCATTGCAACGGCGAGGCCCTGTATGATCTCGCCGGCTTCATCGCCGACCATATGCGCGCCAAGGACACGATCAGTTGCTGCATCCACCACCATCTTCATCATGATCCTGACGGGTTCACCGGTCAACGTATGGAGCATGGGCCGAAAGCTGGTCTTGTAAATGGTGACCTGAAAGCCCTTTGATCGCGCTTCGCCTTCGGATAAGCCGACGGTCCCTGCCTCAGGAAGGCTAAAGACAGCAGTGGGGATGGTGTCGTACCGCACTTTATGTGGATTGTTGTTGAACAACGTCTCGGCGATTACTCGCCCTTCGGCGATGGCGACTGGGGTTAGATCATGCGCTCCTGAATTCAGGCCCGCACCCGCATGATCCGAGCAATCTCCCACCGAGTAGATGCTTGGTACGTTGCTTTGATAGGTATGATCCACATGAACGGCTCCTGTTGAATCCATAGCGACCCCCAGTTCCGTTAGGCCAAGATCCTGGGTGTTGGGACTGGGCTTTCGCCCGGTCGCGTAGAGAACGGTATCGTAGTACATGTCGCCCATTGACGTCGCGAGCTTGAAGCTATCGCCCTCGGGTTCGATCGCGTCGATCGTTGTTCCCGCCCGAATGTCGAGGCCCATAACCTTATACTGATCGACCAATGCCTCGCGGATATCCTGATCAAACCCTGCCAGAGGAAGAGGTTTTCGAAAGAAAAGTGACGTGTCGACACCAAGGCCTCTGAAGATGCTCGCAAGTTCAACGCCGATGTAACCTGCCCCCATCACGGCAAGCCGCTTGGGCTGCTTGGTCATTCCCTCCAGCGCCTCATTCGACGTTATGACGTTCTCGATGCCGGGGATGTCCACAAGACTGGGACGCGCGCCGACCGCAACAAGTATGCGCTTTGTTGTATAGATCTTACCATCGACCTGGACGCCGTTCGGTCCTGTCACCTTACCGCGCCCTTCTATCACCTCGACGCCGGCCTTCTCGAGCATGGTACGGTAGATACCATTCAAACGTGCAATCTCATCGTTGCGCGCATTGATCAACCCATTCCAGTCAAGCTTAGGGGCGCCGACATCCCAGCCATAGCCACGGGCTGCTTTGAAATGCTCCGAGAAAAACGCCCCGTAGCGCATGAGCTTCTTTGGCACGCAGCCACGAATAACGCAGGTGCCGCCCAGCCGGCTATCCTCACAGAGCGCAACGCGTGCGCCATAGCTTGCAGAACGCCTTGCACAGGCTACGCCGCCAGAGCCTCCGCCAATGACAAAGAGATCGAAATCCGCCACACCCATTCCTTCCGGCCAGACCATTTGTTCATCCTAGATAGGCGGTCGGACAAGGCTTGTCAGCAGCATGATCGTGGCGGATGTCTAAACGCCGTCCATGGGATCAAAATAACGGCAATATCTCTCATGGGGCGTTCTCAAGGAGGAGTTTGGCCACATGCGTGTTCGCGACAGATGGCAGTGTTAGCAGGCAGCTTTGCCAGCTTCGACGACATACTCTGTTTGGTTGTATTCGAACCTTCCTTGCAGAAGGACGGTGATTGGGACTTCTTGGCCGCCGCCTTGCTGACCGTAGAGCACGAGTGTTGGGCCTTGCGGACTGCTTCCAATCTCCCAACGCCCCTTATTATTGGATTGCTGCGCCATGCCTCCCCAGGAACGATCTTCGGTTTTTGTTTTGTCAGGACCACCGCCCATGCTTACGGCGCCCTCGTGGCTTTGATAGTAAACGTTATCAGGGCATATGTGATAATACCCCGAGGCTCCACCCTTGATGTCCGACATGACACTGGGGCTGTAGACATAGAATACCCTTACGCCTGCTACGCCGTTGACATAAGCTAGCGCATAGGGATTCCCATCGATCGTGGTCGGTTCCTTGCCACTCCAGCCGCGCATGGGCCCGCCGCTAAGATTGCCCATCGGCGCGCTGCCGCTACGACCATAGTTGCCGTTGGGATCGATATAATATGCGCCCGGTTCAAAGCCATAATGCTGCAACAGAGCACCCATTTCAGGCGCAACTGGCGTGCCATTCACTGAGTAGCGATTGCTTTGTCCAGAGCTTTCAGAGACTGCAAGGCTAAAAACAAATAACACGGTCATGAGTGTCGGCAGATGGTTAACGATCACTCGGCCTACCATGACGAAAATGCCCTTTCTTTCTAAAATTTGTTTGCCAATGAGCAAACACGAAGAATGGCCGGAACAACGACCACCCACCATAAAATTTTTTAGGCGTGACCTGGTGTAATCCAAAAAAGCGACGCTACGCGACGTCTCGTTGCTGCGACAAGCCGGAGGCTGGATCGCCGGAGAGCATGCGTTCATGCACGTTTTGATCGAATGGTGAGCACCTGCCACCTTCCTCGCGACGCGGATTCGGCTTGACCTGCGAAGACGCAAAGGCCAAGGCTTTGGGGTCGTGGGGAACCTCACAAAAGGTCATGAGATCCCTCATAACGTGTTCGGGACGTGAGCAAAAATCTTCATAGGAAACACGCATTTGCCTCTCTGGTTCGACCTGCGACAGATCGGCATTTACAAGATCCCTGGAGATGCGCCACTCAATCAAACCTCGGTAGTAGTGATCGACTGCATAAGGAATGAGCTCAGCGAGTTGCGGTTGGGTGAGCGCGTATTGAACGAGAGACCGCCACTTATAGTCGTTAAAGCCCCACCAAGTGCCGTCGCGCGCCACGCATTGCTCGATAGAGCTAGCGACGGCGCGCGGAGAACGCTCGATAAGAATGAACTTCGCCTTGGGACATACGGCGTTTAGAAAATCGACCCTGAATGTGTTTTGCGGAAGCTTGTCGCAGATCACCGGGCGACCGCGCCGAACTTGAAAGTCTAGCATAGCGCGATAGCGCGATTTCGTTCGCTCCGTGACGTCTAGGCTATCCAGACGAAGGCGACCGCGGACCAATCGAGCGAACGGCGATAGAATATCCATGCTCGCATGCGTACCGACCCAGAGATGTGCCGGCTCATTCAGCTCCGCAATCATGTGATGCTGACCGAGACAGTGGCTAAGGATTGTTGTCCCAGAACGACCGCAACCGAGCACAAACACCATTTTGTAGTTAGCATTGAACGCGGCGTCATCGACGGTAGGCGCAATCAAACGCCAAGCCCCTGCCTGGAGAACATCATACGCCGTCAAAAGATTGTAGTAGGCCCAATAGCGAATAGATCTGAATGGCATCCTTTGCTGTGCCGCCTGTGATTGAACGGGCCCATGCTGATCTTGATCTTCGCTAGTTCTCAGGATAGCTCGCAAGCCTATCTCCTCTGAGCACGCTGAAAGCGTGTCAATGACAATCCATGCACTACTATTCGTTGATTTGTGGCCAGCGGCGGGTGCGGGCAAGCAGAACGGTCGAGAGAATGCGAGCCGCTAACGGGCAACTTATCTCGCTAACGGAACAGCATCAACGATCTTCCAACGTCATTCGTCGCAAACACGTCAGAAGGCTTCACACTTCAGCGAGGTGAGTTGGCGCCGAATGAATCGAGCGCTGATGGCGCACTGTGGAGACTCGGGCCTAGCCCCCTACCTCTTTGTCGGGGTAGGGGACAAGGTCCAACGAGCGCAGACTTGGTCCGGTTCAGATGCTGCCGAGATTCACGTATTTGATCTCAAGGTAGTCGTCGATGCCGTATTTCGAGCCTTCACGGCCTATGCCCGAGTGCTTATAGCCGCCGAACGGGGCCACTTCGGTCGAGAAGATGCCTTCATTCACACTGACAATGCCAGCTTCAAGATCCTCAGCGACCCGAAACACACGCCCTATGTCACGAGCGAAGAAATAGCTCGCAAGCCCATACTCGGTGTTATTGGCCATGGTCACGACGTCATCATCGTCACTAAACCTGTAAAGGGGCGCCACCGGTCCGAAGGTTTCTTCCGTCGTGATGATCATGTCGCTGGTGCAATCGCCAAGAACCGTCGGCTCAAAGTATTGACCACCCAGCGCGTGCCGATTGCCCCCTGCGAGGACCTTCGCGCCTTTAGCCTTGGCGTCTTCAACGTGGGCCTCTGCCTTGTCGACGGCTGCCGGCTCGATCAGGGGACCTTGAGCAACACCATCATCGAGACCATTGCCAACCTTAAGAGCTTTGACAGCCTCTGCGAACTTCTGTGCAAAGGCGTCATAGACTTTTTCTTGCACGAAGATGCGGTTTGTGCACACACAGGTTTGCCCAGAGTTTCTAAATTTTGAAGCAATGGCTCCTTTGACCGCGACATCGAGATCGGCGTCGTCAAAGACGATCATTGGTGCGTGACCACCTAGCTCCATCGAGACCTTCTTGACCGTGTCCGCAGACTGTTTCAACAGCGTGCGACCGATTTCCGTTGAGCCGGTGAAGGTGATTTTCCGCACAAGATCGTTTGATGTCAGTTCACCGCCAATTTCGCGCGCGCTGCCAGTGAGTACATTAAACACGCCCTTCGGCAATCCCGCGCGCTCGCCTAGCTCAGCGAGGGCAAGAGCGGAGTAGGGCGTAAAGGTTGCGGGCTTGACCACCATGGTGCAGCCGGCAGCTAGACCAGGTCCGCATTTGCGCGTGATCATGGCATTAGGAAAATTCCAGGGCGTGATAGCGCCACAAACACCGACAGGCTGCTTCAAGACAAGAATTCGGCGATCAGCTGCAGGCGACGGGATGGTATCGCCGTATATGCGCTTCGCTTCCTCTGCGAACCATTCGATGAAGGAGGCGCCATAAGCGATCTCGCCTCGACTTTCAGCAAGCGGTTTGCCTTGTTCGCGCGTCATCAAGATCGCAAGATCTTCCTGATTCTCCATCATCAGGTCAAACCAACGCTTTAGAATCGCCGCACGTTCCTTTGCAGTCGTCCGTTTCCAGCTTTGAAATGCTGTGTGGGCGGCTTCGATTGCACGTTTGGTTTCAGCTGATCCAAGGTTTGGAATTGTGCCAATTGTGTCGCCATTCGATGGATCTGTTACATCAATTGTCTTGCCGTTGTTAGCATCGACCCACTCACCATCGATATAGCATTGCTCTTTGAGCAGCGATGAATCCCGAAGGTGATGCCGAATATCCTTTAATGCAGTCGCCATGCCCCTGCCTCCTCTCAGTGTCCGGAGATGATCACAGTCTCCCCGCGTCGTGATTGCGCCTTTCATATAGTGTTTTTGTTGGTCAACACCACAAGTCTCGCTAGGGATGTAATCCTTTCAGTGTACTCCATTTCATCGAATTTCCAGCAGAGCCTTTCGAAAAGTTGTTGTTGGACAGGGTATTAAGACAAAGTTGTAAATCGAAATGTTAATCGCGCGTTCCTGTCGGCTTGTCATAACATGAAATCGAGGCGGCATCTTGTCGATTTAAGGTTTTGAGAGATGCCATTTCGATCTCAATCATGGAGGTGGATGATGAAGGCGCTTCTTGTTTCAACGCTTGCCGCTGGTTTTATGGCATCAACGGCTTTGGCCGGGCCTGTGGAATTGACCGAGGCACAACTCGACCAGGTCGCTGCTGGCAGCTATGACGACTCGCATGATTACGACCATGGTCGACATGATGGTCATGGCAAAGGCTATGACAAATACAAAAAGTATGGCGGCCACTACTACTACCCATACTACTATAATAAAAATTACAATGATAATGACAATGATAACGACAACTATAACTACAATGAAAACCATAACTATATCTATATCTCCATCCCATTCTTCGGATATGGAGACTATGGAAAACATGGTGGCTATGGTAACGACCATGGCAACGGAAAGTATTAAGGTCTAATCGGACACGTTCCGTACGTTACCTAACGGAGCGCGGCGTTGCCGATGAAGGCAGCGTCGCGTTCTCGTGTTTCATGTCATCAATCAAAAGGTCTCCTTTGAACGCTCGCCAATGGATCGCAATGCACGTCTTCTCGACACTTCTTGCAGCGGTGTCGATAACACCTGCGCTTGCCATTGGGGAACGCCCAGTGAGATCTTTGCTCGAAATGCGCCATGACCGCGTCGTTGTTCAAGAATGGGACTTGAGCTGTGGTGCAGCGGCACTTGCTACCCTCTTAAACTACCAGATTGGCGACGGTGTTTCGGAAAAGGAAATTGCGCTCGGCTTGATCGATCGCGAGGAGTACCTGAACGACCCGAACTTCGTCCGTTTTCGTCAAGGGTTTTCATTATTGGATTTGAAGCGGTTCGTTGATGGCCGGGGCTATAAGGGAGTCGGTCTCGGCAAGCTCGTGGTTAGCGATCTACTGGCAGCGGCACCGGTGATGGTCCCGGTCAATTTCAACGGCTACAACCACTTTGTGATCTTCCGCGGCATGGTCGAGACAGCATCGGGAAAAAAGCGCGTCCTTCTAGCTGATCCCGCCTACGGCAATCGTACGATGCCAGTTCAGAAGTTTGAGGCCGCATGGCTCGAACATCCCCAACTTGGCCATGTCGGGTTTAAGGTGATCGAGCAGGAAAATACACCTCTGCCAAACCGACTAGCCCCCCGAGTTTCGGATTTCGTGACGTTTCACTAGTTAGTCAAGCCACTGGCGCCAACCCAAAAAAGGCTCTTTTGGCTCGCCAACGATACAATGGACATTTGACGTTTCATGGATACAGCCAGTTCGTTCCCAAGAATTCATCAAGGTATCAACATCGGCTTTGCTGCCTTACTAATGGCCACGTTTTCGATCGATACGGCCAGGGCGGCGGTTGACCGAACTGAAGCAGATGCTTCCAGCGCCATTGCTGTGGCGACGGCGAGCATTGAAATAAAAGATGGGGTGGAGCAGATCACACTCGATCTGTCTAAAGCGGTTGGGCATGTCGCCCAGAGGGATGGCGACGAATTGATCCTTTGGTTTGATCAACCGCGGACGTTCGACCTTAGTTCACTGACCGATGTAGCCAGGAAACACCTAAAGGGTGCGCGTATCCCAGCACCTGGACCATCCAGATGGCTGGTCTTCGATCTAACGCCAGGAAGTGATGTGATCGCCGAACGCACCCAAGATCATCACCTGGTCATTACCCTGGGTGACGAAAGGGTCGGCACCGAAGGGACTGAACCGGCACACGAACAACATCAGAAGATCAAAAAGGTCGCCCAAAAGCCACCATCGACCCAGCCGACATCAGGCCCATCAAAACCAACTCAGGTCGCTCCAGTCGAGCGGGTAGACGATCGTGGTTCCAAGACCAATAAACTGGCCAAGAGTCCGACAACCGTCGATGAGAGGGACGGCAAAAGGCTAGGACCACGTCCGTTGGTGCCGATGGCAAGACCGGCTGCCATTCAGTCAGCAAAGGCGTCGCCAGGAGTCACTTCGAACGCACCGCAGGTGCGAAATGAGGCGCTCCGACGACCGGCAGCCGCCACCAGTGAGGCTCCCGCCCCGGGGGGGCAGCGAGCATCGTTGCCTGGTCAGTTCCAGGTCGATGAGACAGCACTGGATCGTGCTTTGGAGCGGACACTAAGCCGTGAAGGCGCCGTTCTGATGCCGTTTGGCATGATCGAACTTGAGCCGAGCCTGAGCTACACCCGGCGTGAACTCGATACGCCCGCCCTCATCAATCTGTTTGGCTTTCCGGGCTTCGGAGAAGCAAACATCACGCGGAATGATTATACGGCTGCGCTGGCCTTGCGTGCAGGCTTACCCTTCGATGCCCAGCTTGAGATCGATGTTCCGTTCACCTATGTCGATCAGTCTGAAATGGTGGCAATCGGATTCGATCCAGTGAACACAGTCGATGACGATGCCGGAGCCTTCGGTGATTTGGGCATTGGGCTTGCAAAAACAGTCCTAAAAGAGGGCATATGGCGCCCCGATATTGTCGCGCGTGTGCGATGGGACTCTCAAACCGGCAAAAGCGTGGAAAACGATATCGCCTTTGGTGGTGGTAGTCATGAACTTACGGGTTCGCTTTCTCTTGTCAAAAGCCAAGACCCACTGGCCTTTTTCGGTTCCGTTGCTTATGAGGAAACTTTCGAAGAGGATGATCTTGATCCGGGCAACCGTATCGGAATCTCAATAGGCACCGTTCTTGCGGCAAGCCCTGAAACCTCACTCCGCGCAGCGCTGCGTCAGGATTTTATCAGTGATGCCGAGTTCCAAGGCGAAACACTGGAAGGAACTGACCAAGTGGCGGCGACACTCAGCCTCGGGGCGTCATCAGTTCTTGGACGAGGGGTGCTGGTGGATGCGTCCGTGGACGTTGGCCTGACCGGTGATGCGGCAGACTACGCCGCCCGCATATCCTTTCCTGTCCGATTTGATGCACGTCCAATATTGTCGTCCATCGCGTTGGGCCGGTCATCCTCGAACGCTCAACAGAACGATCAAGACGATCAGTCCGCTGGTGATGACGGTTAGGGGCACGAACAGTTATCGTGCATGATCGTCTCTGCTGAACGCATCAAACAAATCGCTTGAGGCGACTATCGGCTTGGCGCGCCTGTTGCTGAGCGAGATAAGCGACCTCGGTTCGATTAACGGCGCCCAGCTTATTCAGGATTCGGTGAACAAAGACCTTCACAGTGCTTTCGCTGATGTCGAGTTCGTGGGCAATCACCTTGTTGGGTTTGCCTTGACGAAGCCGATCGACAACATCAACCTCCCTCGGCGTCAGGCCCTCAAACATCCTCGCCTGATCGATTGCCTGACTGTTAGCATGCTCATAGGGAGACTGGCCGTTTTCCGACTCAAGCTCCTCCTCGTGGCTATCAACAACGGCACTTGCTGGGACATAAGTGCCTCCGGCACGGACGAACTTAAGGACTTCCAACGCTTCATCTCGATCCAATGACGTTGGGACGTACCCCGTCACACCTAGGCGGATGGCTGTTCGTATGTCGGCCGGTCCTTCGCGATCTGCAAGAAGGGCAAGGGGTACTTCAGAGAATCGCTCCCTCAACTGCCGGACACCGGACATGACGATGTCGGATGATGCCGATAAAGCTCCTATACACCAGATGAGCAAGGCAACAGGGCAATCATCCTGCTCGATGGCACCTTGCGGCGAAGCGACGGTGTGGATTTGGGTGCGCTGCTCACATTGCTCAAGCCACGCTGCGAGGCATTGCCGCGTGAGCGAGCGCGGCTCAATCAGAAGAGTGACACGATCATCGAAATCGTCTCGGCCATTTTCAATCTGACCCAAGGCAGTCTCATTCATTCTTTCTTCTACATGTGCGTGTTTTTTTCGCCTGACGATTTATTGAACCTAATTGTTTTAGAAAGGAGGTGAACCAACATCCAAATACTAAAACTTCATCATAATCAACGGGTTAAAAACTAGATGAGCTGTTCTGGTGTGACAACTCTTTTTTTCATTTGTAACTTGTAAAATCGTTCTGGAACTTCGCTCACCTGCAGTTACGACTGGTGACAGCTTCTCTTCGAAGGCGAACGATATAGCAAATGGTTCTGCCTAAAACGTGTGGACGCGTTTGATCTTGCCTTTGGCGTCGAGACGGAGATACCGACCAGAGCCATTAGGAAAACCCATGGCCTTTTTGTAGGCAAAGATGGTTCTGAGATCGCCAAAGGGCGCAATGCAGTCCATAGACCAGCGTCGATCCCCGGCATTCCAGTCTTCTGGCTGAATGGGACGGTTGCCCTCGATGAGTCCACGTTCGGCCTCAAACGTAAGATTCGCCCAGCTGAAGAAGCCAACAGGCTTTTGGTTGCGGAGAAAAAGCCAAGCCTGTTTTAGGACAAGCGGAGGGATAAGGTAGCGGTCAAGATCGGCAATGAGCCAATTCCGATGAGGCTCCGATCGACCGAGCAACCAGACAGAAGCGCTAAAACAGGGGAGGCCGGTATGAACAGTGAGGCCGGCCTTCTTTAGGATAGCTGCGGCATTGTCTCGGTCTGCCGAGCACACAGGCCGGAGCTTATTCATGAGGCTGCTCGGACCTCTGTCCATGCAGAAAACTGGATGCGCCATAATTCGCGTTCGCCAACAAAAGGCGGGCGACGGTGCATGACGCGAAAATTGTCGTATAGGAGGACGTCATTGGGTTGCCAATGATGTTGCCAAGCGAAACGCTCACAATGCGTGATCAGACCGTTGACGTTGACATCGCCTCCGCGGATGCGTCTCAACGTCCCCGGGCTGAAATAGAGAACTGTCTTGCCATTGGCGGGATGATCGAAAACCAGTGGCCGCGTGGACCGCGCACGCTTCATCGACCGCTCCTGACGATCGCTATAGAAATCAGACATCAATGCCGCCGGGAGATAGTAATGGCCCATCAACATACGAAGCCGTTCTTGTTCCTTTTCAGGCAGATGAGCGCAGGCTGTCGCCATATCGACGAAGCTCGTTGACGCGACACGACCATTCTTTCGATTGGCAAGTAGCGTCCCAAAAAAATCACCATCGCCATAGCTAAAGTCATTATGCCAGGGGAGATCCTGATCACCAAAGAGCCCGGATTCGCTGATCACCTGGATGGCGGGGTGATCACGCGTATGACGCTCCCCTTCGAGCACGGGACCAAAACTCTTGGCGAGTTCAAGCAGTGCTGCTGCCGACATAGGTTCTGTGCATGGAATATGCACAAACCCCTTATCGTCAAATTCAAACTTGATCCGATCAATATCCAAATTCATTGACTTTGATGTCCTCGAAAAAGGGCGCAATCCGAAAGTCCTTGGTTAGCCGACCACGATGAGGATTGCCCGCATCAGGAACACCAACTTCGTCGATGGACCAGTCAACGATACGGATCAAGAGTTTGCCAGCTCTGGTATGAGCCGGGACGAGGGCAGAACGTGCTCCCCCATCGTCGTCTAGCTCAAGCAGAACTCGCCCTGGTGTCATAGACTGTTGTAGGATGTGCTCAACAGGGCAATCGAGCGTTTTCGCAAGGAGCCGCACAAGCTCGTCATAGCTACAACTACGATCCTCCATATAGCGACCGATCGCACCAACGGAACGCATGCGCAGGATGGGCGTGACTTTCGACCAAGGTTTGTCACGATCAAAATGCACCCCCACTTCGGTCGCCACACGTGTTACCAGATCGATCTGGGCCTTGAGCGAATGCTCATTCACGCCCTTGGCTATGATCGTGCCGGTGTTGAGGCGAAAACCAACTCTCAGCGAATTTTGGAGAGCACGAACCTTAAGTCCCGCATACTTACCGCTGTCGATCACACGGTAGACGTCATCATCATCGGCACCGTTCATGGAGAGGAGGACGTATCGCAGACCGGCTTCTTTTAACGTCTGGCAATAGTCAAGGTGCGCGAGTTTCAAGCCGTTTGTTGCCAGCACAGGGCGGTGACCATGCTTGACCACTTCACGAATGATTTCCGGAAGATCCATCCTCAGTGTGGGTTCCCCACCCATCAGACGGATGTCAGTCCGTTTCGGCAACTTTGCCAGCACATCAAAAAGCCGCCGGCTGTCCATGTCTGGAATATTACGGTTTGGCACATAACAATTGGCGCATTCCATATTGCAGCGATGGGTTAGATCGACATGCACTGTCGCGAAGCTGTTGTTTTCGGGGGCTAGGGTGAAGTGGCTGATAGGGATGGTAGGGGTATCATTCATTGGTTGATTCGTATTGAGGCCGTGGTCTGACAGGACTGCCAACGTCAATGCAAGCGCGGGGAGTGCGAAAGAGAATTTCGGAGATCTCTTTTATAGTCAGCGGTCCGCACACAAACCGTAACGTCGCCGATAACGTCGTAATCTTGATTTCAAAAGTCGGGTCACCTGGTTGATTTTACCTTTCGATCGCCAAACTTCCGAGCCACATAACGTCTTGACCTTCGCCTTGCAGATCCAGTCACGTCTAAACTGTTAAGTGACGCGCGCGTCGACGTCTTGTAATCCCGTTCGCTACCACGATCGGGACAATCACTGGCCAGCACAACATACATTCTAAGCATTGAGTTTGATGACGTGCCGCACAGCTGTGCGGTCAAAATGACGGGCATCATACTCTGGTTCAAGGCTGAGTTTAATTGAAACGCAGAAAGTCTTTTCGCTTAACAATGTAGTGATCCGCGGGTGCTCCACGTTCTGTTCGCCTCTGAATTGTAAATCTAGGGGCGTTCATCACTACTACGGTCGACAAGAACCGTTGGTCGGGTGCTGAGTGGCTTTGTGCGCTCATCGTTCTCCGGCAGCCCGCCGCCAAAGCCAACGGGCGCCATAACGGGTTCTGAAAGTAAAAAGCCTCCAGACTGGCGCTCCCACAACCTTGCATAAAGACCGGCTTCCGCGAGAAGCGATTCATGACTACCTTCTTCAACGATCTTGCCCTGGTCCATGATAATCAGTCGATCCATGGCAGCAATCGTTGAGAGGCGGTGCGCTATTGCGATGACTGTCTTGCCGGCCATGAGATCGAGAAGTTGCTCTTGGATGGCGGCTTCAACTTCGGAATCAAGGGCAGATGTTGCTTCATCAAGAATCAAGATGGGCGCATCCTTCAAGAGTACTCTCGCAATGGCGACACGTTGGCGCTGACCACCAGAAAGCTTAACACCGCGTTCGCCGACATGTGCTTGATAACCTCGTCGGCCACGAAGATCGACTAGGCTGGGAATGAACTGCGCGGCCTGGGCACGTGCCGCCGCCTCAAATGCTTCTTGTTCACTCACGTCGGGCTTACCATAGACGATATTCGCCATCACCGAGCGATGGAGGAGTGATGTGTCTTGGGTGACCATCCCGATATGAGCGCGAAGGCTCTCTTGGTTGACCTCAGCGAGGTTCTGGTTATCGATGAGGATCCGTCCACCTTCCACGTCGTGGAACCGCAGCAGAAGGTTAACCAGAGTTGACTTCCCAGCTCCGGAGGGACCTACGAGACCAACCTTCTCGCCTGGCCGGATCGTGAGCGAGAGGTCGTCAATGACACCCTTATCCTGACCATAGTGGAAGCAGACATTTTCATATTTGATTTCACCGTGGGGAACTTGTAGCGGCTTCGCGTTCGGCTCATCGAGCACTTCGGTTGGCTGTGATAACGTCAGAATACCGTCCTGTACGACGCCGATATGCTCAAAAATTGCAGTGACCGTAAACATGATCCAACCGGACATGTTGTTGATGCGCAAGGTGAGGCCTGCTGCCAGTGCAAAGGCACCCACCGTGATCTCTCCGATACTCCAAAGCCAAAGAGCCATGGCGCCTGTGCCGACAATCAGGGCACCATTGATGCACCACAGCACCAACTTCATCATCGTGATCAATCGAAGCTGACCTTGGAACTTCTCGGTGTGATCCTGGATCGCATAGCGTGCATAATCGTCTTCGCGCTCGGCATGAGCGAACAGTTTCACGGTTAGAATATTGGTGTAGCTATCGACAATTCGCCCAGTAAGCATCGAACGAGCCTCAGACATGACGCGCGATCGCTCTTTGATGCGTGGTACAAAATACAGCAATGTGGCGGCGAAGATGACGAGCCAAACGAGGAGAGGCCAAGCCAGCCGGGAATCGGCGTCCGAAAAGAGCACAACGGCTGATGTGATATAGATGAGCATAAACCAGATCGCATCGGTGACCTGAACGGCACTTTCGCGAAGCGACGCTCCCGTCTGCACAACTTTGGTGGTAATCCGGCCAGCGAAATCGTTCTGGAAAAATGACATGCTCTGTCGCAACACATAACGATGGTTCTGCCACCGAATTCGATTGGTCAGAGTCGGCGTTAGCGTCTGGTGGATCAAAAGGTCGTGGATGAAGAAGACGATCGGTCTCGCGATTAAAGCAATGAAGCCCATCCAGAGAAGCGTGTTGCCGTGTTCGTCGAAGAATGTCTCCGGATTGTCAGCACTTCTCACGAGATCGACGATTTCGCCGAGAAACGCAAAGAGCGAAACCTCGATCAACGCTGCGAGCAGACCGATCCCGAGGAGGGCGGCAAAGAACGGCCAGACCTGGCGGACGAAATGCCAATAGAAGGCAAGAAGATGTTCCGGAGGACGCTCGGCTGAATGATCTTCGAAAGGATCAATCATCCCTTCGAACCAATCGAATGTTTTATGGAACGCCTTCATCAGGCCGGCCTCCGTCTCGTGCGATGACAGCAGACAACACTCGACCAGGCAGCGATCTCACCGAAGGCTGACTGGCGGGTGCACGTTCTCTCAATCGTCTTGACGGTTAGGCGCTGATCTTATCCATCAATCCCAGTGCCTAACGAATGCATTGAATGCATCAATCAAATTGTCCCCGCCAACCATTGATATAGGCGTCAAAGGCGATGGGTACAGCCCGGCAATAGAGGCGGGCCTATCAAATCAAAATGCGCCCGGAATATCGCCAGTCGCTGGATCCATCATCTAACGCTCGTTTTCGGCAATGCGGCATAGCGATGTTCGAGTCTCGGTCGCCGGCTAGGTAACAGCCCTTGAAGATCCGGCAGGCTTCGCTTCGAAAGAGGCACTTTGAGTGAGGAACTCACCAACCTGCCTTTTGCTCCAGGCGTCCACTCGCTCTGAACTATCCAGAAGGCCATGATTCAGGCTGATGCTCAATCGACTCGGATGGGCTAGCCTTTTTCCGCTTTCGTGATGGCCTCATCGATGAGCCGGTGGGCGACATCAACATCACGCCAGCTGCCGACCCGCGTCCACTTCTCCGGCTCCAAATCCTTATAGTGCTCGAAGAAATGCTGAATGCGCTTCAGGTCAATCTCCGGAACATCTTGCCAGCTGTGCACACGGTCATAGAGCTGTGTGATTTTTCGTGTTGGAACAGCAAGGATTTTCTCATCGCCACCGGCTTCGTCTTCAAGCTCGAGAACCCCGATCGGGCGCACAGCGAGAACTGCCCCCGGCTGCACCGGCATGCGACCGATTACCATCACGTCGACGGGGTCGCCGTCGGCAGCGAGAGTGTGAGGTATAAAGCCGTAATTACAGGGATAGAACATGGTTGTATAGAGAAACCGATCCACCATGATTGCGCCGGAGTCTTTGTCAAACTCATACTTGATCGGATCAGAGCGCAAACTGACTTCAATAACCACATTCACTTCTTCAGGGGGGCTCTTACCGATCGCAACCTTGCTGATGTCCATGAACAGGACTCCTCGGGTTCGTCTTGTTTAGATCATGCCACGAAATGACACTAGCGATTGCATCGGCGCATGGCATCCGGTCATCGCGTCGCATCAGCGCGACGTTGTTAGGCCTCTTGGTTGCAAGAATAGACTTTCGCTGTGGCGTCGCGGGACACCAACTCGGCCTGACTAGCGAATCGATATCATCACTAAAATAACGTGCCGTCGCTCAAAAGCGTTATCGGCGGACTACCGTCCGGCCTGCGTTCTTTGGCGATGCGCCGACCTGCTGCCCACGTTCCGCCTTCCAGTATCTTGGCAAGGGGAAGATCAAGTGGTGACAGGCCCAACCTAGTGCGAATACGTTCAGCTAGCTGTTCGATCAATGCGATGGTCAATGCTCGCCATTCAGTGATGACTTCCGCATTTCCTGGGTGGGCCTGGCCGATGACAGCTTCATGCTTTGGCTGGAGCAGCCCATAGTCGATCAGAAGACCACCATTCCGATATTCGGCCAGCGGGGTCAGTGCATCCAAACCAATGACATCGATACCAAGCTCCTCCAGAGGTTCGATCAGAGAATAGGCAAGCCATTGGGACAGTTTGTGGAAGGGAACGAAGCCATCGGTGAGATCGTCAGCTGTCGCGGCGGGATGGCGACCGACATCGCCAAGATTAACCCCTTGAATCTCCAACCGGCCAGGCCAAATCGACCCAAACCCTCGGAGCAGTGCCGCAAGAATCGAGCTCGCCGGCAATGTGCCGTCTGAGGCTTCATCCATAAAATAATCGACTAGATTGCCGATTCGTGGACGGTCGCCACCGAACAAGGCGGGGCTCGACTGCAACGCATGGCCGAGGGCGTTCATCAGTCTCGCACGACCAATCGTGCCAAGAAGCGGATTGTCATCGGCGACTTGAAACTGCCGTTCGATCTGACGAACATCCAAGCCTACCAAGGCATCCGCGTCCGCACGCAATGGATTCGATGGGTCAACCGAGCAAAGGCCTGCAGTGAAGAGATCGAAACTGGCGACGGCCAGGCCTTCAGATCGACTAAAGACCTGGCCACGCGACGGTTCGATATAACGCCAACGATCGCCTGCGCCGGCATCTAGGAGAACGCTGACGACAGCAAGATCAAAGCGAATGCGTGCACGCTCAACACGTGCAACATGTTCGAGTTCTGCCGAAAGCTCCTGCCAGCGATCACGTCCTCCGGCAGCGAAATGGCGCCACCGGCTGTGATAGGGAATATCGAGAGCAGGGTAGGTTGCTTGGATTAGATCGATAACATAAGCCGCAGCGCCGTCCAGCCGCTCGGGATCGAAGGCAAAGTGCTCGAGCTCGTCGCGCTCAGCTGCGCCCAGCACCATACCAGCCCTCTGGCGGATCGCTTCAGTCGTCCTCAGCCACGCGATTGCTGAGACAGCATTGTCTCGATCATTCAGGCCTGTTGTTTGCATGGGGTCAGTTGGCCTCGTAGTCGCCAAGCGTTCGTCCCTTGGCGCTGGCGAGTTCTGAAGCTGAAGGGACAGCATCCGTAAAATAGCCAGCAGCCTTTTTGGCGTCCATTTCGACTTTGGCATCGTCAGGAATGCGTTCGTCGGGAATGGCTACCCGCTCACCAACCTCGATACCCTGACGGACGATTGCGTCGTACTTCATATCGCTCATTGAGACCAATCGGTCGATCCGTTTAAGGCCCAGCCAATTCAGCACATCAGGCATAAGCTCTTGGAAACGCACATCCTGCACGCCAGCAACACATTCCGTCCTAGTAAAATAGGTATCGGCCCGATCGCCGCCTGCTTGGCGCTTTCTTGCGTTATAAACCAGAAACTTCGTCACTTCACCGAGCGCTCGACCTTCTTTTCGATTGTAGACGATCAAGCCTGCGCCGCCGGCCTGAGCAGTCTCAATGCAGACCTCGATACCATGAACGAGATAGGGCCTGCAGGTGCAGATATCCGAACCGAACACATCCGAGCCGTTGCACTCATCGTGCACGCGGCAGGCAACGGTCTTGTTCGGGTCTGTCAACGCGTCAATGTCGCCGAAGATGTAGACGGTATGACCGCCGATCGGCGGCAGAAAGACCTTGAGGTCCGAGCGTGTCACCAGATCAGGATACATGCCACCGGTTTGCTCGAAGAGATGGCGTCGAAGATCTTGTTCACTGATGCCAAAGCGTTCGGCAATACCGGGCAGATACCAGACCGGCTCGACCGCGATCTTGATACAGTTAGCCTCACCAGTCTCAAGCAATACTCGACCATCTGCCCGGAGGCCGCCTTCCGTCATGATATCACTGAACTCCGGCACCGTTAGGCGGGCTTTCGTGATTGCGATCGTCGGTCGAATATCGATTCCAGCCTCAAGCTCATCCGCGAAGACGTCACCAACTAAATGGCCATAGGGGTCAAGTGAGACGATTCTTGCTGGATCAGCCCATTGTGGATGGGGTCCGACAGTGACAGCAGGCGCCGTATTGGTCAGGTCGGGCTTATGCAGGGCGTTCAAGCTTCCTGATGCAACCGCTAGCGCACGGTAAAGCGCATAGCCGCCGGAATGGGCGCCGATCGCATTTCGACGCGATGCATCCGAGACTGTGCCGACGACGGGCCCACGACTTTTGGGGTCCGTCGCTCCCCAAGCGATCGCAGGCGGTTTCTGTCCGCCGCTTCGCGGATGGGAATTCAGGACGATATGACGATAGCTGTTGGACAAGGCGCTGTCGGCCATGGTTGATCCACCGATCCATTTTTAAAGCAGCATACTCTAATAGATGGTTAACAAGCGGAAGTCTTTTTTTTGCGACCGAGATTGGCGGCTCGGAACTTCTTGCCTAAGGTGAGCTCGAAAGGCGGCTTTCATAAGGGGTCTATCGCCCGAAACAGACCAAGGAATTGCCGCTCAACCCCTTTTGATCGCGGAGATCGGTAATGCGTTTGGTTCGATATGGCGAGTTGGGAATGGAGAAACCTGGACTCCTGGACACGGATGGAAAGATCCGCGACCTTTCCGGCCATATCAACGATATAACACCGGATCAGCTCAGCAACACTAGGCTAAGTTCCCTTGCAGCAATCGATGTAGCTTCACTACCACTTGTGGAAGGCGACCCACGCCTTGGCGTACCGGTCGCGGCTATCCCAAACCTTCTTTGTATCGGCCTAAATTATGCCGATCATGCTGCAGAGACCGGTTCGCCAATTCCCGATCAACCCGTTCTCTTTATGAAACATACCGGATCGATCATCGGCCCCAACGATGACGTTCACCTTCCCGACGGCTCAACCAAGAGCGATTGGGAGGTTGAGTTAGCAATCGTAATAGGCGAGCGTTGCAGCAACGTAAGCAAGGCAGACGCGATGAACTATATCGCTGGCTATACCATCGTGAATGATGTTTCGGAGCGTCATGTTCAAATGAATGGAGGGGCCCGGCAATGGGTCAAAGGGAAAAGCCCGGAAACCTATGCTCCTGTAGGACCTTGGCTCGTAACCAAAGATGAGATTGCCAACCCCAACGATCTCCGAATCTGGCTTGAGGTTGATGGCCATCGATATCAGGACAGCTCCACCAATCAGTTCATTTTTGACGTGGAAACGGTGATCAGCCATTTGAGCGAGCACCTCACCTTGCTTCCCGGTGACGTGATCTCCACGGGGACACCTCCAGGTGTCGGCATGGGCATCAAGCCTGAGCCGGTCTTCCTGCGCGCCGGCAATGTCATGCGTCTCGGGATTGACGGCCTAGGTGAGCAGCGCCAGACCGTATCATAACTCTAAGGGTCTGATATGAGAGTTGGCTAGTTACGGGGCGTCGAGATGGTTGGAATGAGCTCAGTTGATTGGCAACCGTGTGTCAAACCATCAGCAAGCCTGGCTTTCGGCTATCTCGAATGTCCAATCGGTGCCCTTCTTTTGGCGGGTGATGAGGTTGGACTGCATAGAATCAGCTTTCCTAGCGGAAGCCGGACAGTCCAGCCCGACCCGTCCTGGCGGAAAGACGATTCGTTGTTCAAAGACGCGTACAGCCAACTCAAGGCTTACTTCGCGGGCGAAATGACAACCTTCAGCCTAAGGCTTTGCATCAACGGAACGGCATTTCAGCAAAGCGTGTGGCGTGCCCTATTGGAGATACCCTACGGTGCTACGACCTCCTACGGCGTGCTTGCAGCAACGATCGGCAAACCAACAGCATCGCGTGCTGTGGGTGCAGCGAATGGTGCCAATCCACTCCCACTCATCGTGCCATGTCATCGCGTTATTGGTAAGGACCGTTCATTGACTGGCTTCGGTGGCGGTCTCGATACGAAGCGTTTCTTGCTCGATCACGAGCAACGTATTCTCGGCCGCGATGGCGATCAAAGGTTGCTGGCGTTTTGACGTCACAGCTGGTGATCGTCAGCTTCATTGGGGGCCTCGAGGTCGAAGATCTCGTTGATGGGCTTGCGACTGGCGAGCCCCTCGACCCACGTGGCCTCAAGTGCGCGTTTCGCCTTTGCATCACCAAGCCGCGAACGCACGGTCGCTCGCGATAGAGCAGCCAACCCATCATCATCACCGATGATCAAATCGCCGGGGCGAATCAGATGGTCGCCAATGGTAACGGGCAGGTTGACGTCACCTTCGGTAGCACTCGTGGGTCCACGTGGATTCACAGCGCGTGCGAAGACAGAAAAGTCTCCCCATGCGGCAAGCGTCGCAACATCGCGTATCGCCCCATCGCACACCAATCCGCTGGCTCCCAAACTTCTGAGATAGCCGCTCAAGATCTCACCAATCATTGCTGTATGATCAATACCGTCGGCCGCGATGACGAGAACGTCCCCGGGGCCGACATGCAGAAGCGCATAAAGAACGGCCCCAAAGTCCGGTGGCGTGCATCGTGCTGTGACCGCCAGGCCGAAAAGCTTCGGCTGTTGCCCAGGTGGGTTGATGGGCCTGATGTGATGATCAAGTTGTTCGGTAGGGACGAGATCGATCGCAATAGCAACCGGCACGTCCCGCCAAGGCTCGATCTCAGCGCTTGTCGGAAGATCGTCAGGCCTTCTGTGAATTCTCACTGTCATGTCGTTTCCTCGGTGATTTGACTACAGTGTCAAAGGGGAAGTGGATTGCGGTAAAAGGTCGAAAGGATTGCCTTATGGCCAGTCCAAGCAAACACCAAGTGCTTCTGACATGTTACGGCGCCTTCGCGTGGCCTAGAAAGCCCGCACTTGACCATTGGGCAGGGACCGTTTCCGCCCTCTTCATTGGCGTGATCCTCTTTGTCACGGCGCTTGGCACAGATGATCAAGCCATGGCAGAATCCTTTGAAGCCGGTGGCCTGCTGTTCAGCGACGAACTCGGCGGTTTCCGTCTTATCTCAGCCAGTGGCGATGGCACACCGTCCGATCCGATCATTTTGGTGGAGGAGTTACTCAGTCTCCAGCCTGCCGTTTTGACAATCCGGCCCAGTCGTATTGCCAAAGACCGTTCCCTGCACCAAGGCGTGTTGAGACGATCTTTGGTCAAGGTCATCATGAACCAAAGCTCTTGGCGCTGGTCGGGGTTCGATTTAGAGCTTAGGGATCAAACCGGACAAGCCAGCCTTTATAGTGATGGTCTCTCCTTCGACCAACCCAGCCTTGTTAGGGAGCCTCTATACTCCGACCGATTTGCCGACAATCATATTCAGGACGAACCATTTGATCGACTACGATTTGATCAGGGGTTCGTTGCTACTCAAGACTCGGTTCGCTTATCCTTCAGCATTGTCGACGTCAACTCGCTTCCAGTCTTTTACCTTGCCCAAGAACCGATCATTTTGATGACGAGAAAAGACCCATCACCAAACCAGCGACTGGCAGCTCGCCGCGATTGACCGAGCTGCCATGTCTCATGCCTTCACGCTGATTTTGAATCCTGAATGGTAGCCAGCCGGACTCTCAGTGCGCGGCTGGCTTCGGCCAACGTCCTATTTCAGGTACCCCATATCTCCCCAGATCTTGAACTTGTCACGAAAGGCAGTAATCGACTCCCAAATTCGCTTCGAGTCCGCATTGGACGCAACTTCTTCAGCAATCACTTCGTCCCAAGCCGCTTCGAACTCAGCAAGGACCTCATCGGACCACTGAACGTTGGTCACCCCATCGGCAACATTGGCAGCCATAGCGTCAGCCTGCAGGAACTCACCTTCAGCAATTTCCTGAGCAATATTGGCCTTACACGCGATCTCGAAGATGGTCTGTTCTTGCTCAGTTAAGGCGTCCCATTTCTCCATATTCACCAAGATCTCATTCGTGGTGCTTTGTTGATGCCAACCTGGGAAATAATTGTACTTGGCGATCTGATAGAAGCCATAAGAACGGTCGATTGCCGGCATCGAAAACTCGGTCGCGTCAATCGTGCCAAGCTCGAGGGCAGGGTAGATGTCACCGCCTGCGAGAAGCTGCGTCGAGACTCCAAATTTTTGCATCACCTTCGCACCAAGGCCGAAGAAGCGCATCTTCAGTCCTTGGAGATCTTCCAACGTCTTGATCTCCTCGCGGAACCATCCCGACGTTTCTGGTGGTATCATGCCGCAAGCATGAAACTTGATGCCATCGCGGGCATACATTTCGTTCGCGAGTTCAATCCCGCCGCCGTATAGAAGCCAAGCGAGGAATTCGGGAGCTGGGGGACCGAACGGCCACGTCGAAAAGAAATTATATGCAGAATTTTTGCCTTGATTGGCGCCAGGTGTCCCGTAAGCAGCATCAAGCGCTCCTTCAGCAACGGCATCGTAATAAGCAAAACCTCCGACGATCGCGCCAGGCTCAAACACCTTGATCTCGAAGTCGCCGTTGGTAGCCTTGTTCACCCAATCGGCGATGCGATGGCCGACGGGACCAATCACAGCAACATTCTGTCCAAAGGCAGAATGCATCTTCCAGCGGGTTTTCGCATCAGCGCCATTGGGAACCAAAAGGCTCACGACAGCAATCAATATCAAAGGAAAACTGATCGTCCGAAATAGCCGCATCATACCCTCCCTCAATTGACGTTTGTGGATAGGTCTATGAAACACCAAACGCGCCTCATCACCAAGGACCTTGCGACGAGGATCCTGGTATCTCCGCTCCCATAAGATTCGATGCAGCCCCGCGGTGGGCTGCGGCTATCGACATCCCGATATTGGCGAGCCCTTCGGGTATACATTTGGCCGAAACGTCGCAACTATTGAGGTCGGTTCGTTGATCGCTTTTGACGTGATGCAGTCGACACCGTTAGATGTCTGTCGCCGCCATAAACGGCTTGTCGCGATGTCAGCTACGGACGTCTTTGTGTGCCAAGATGTTCAAGAGCTTTCCGGCTGGATCGCGGACATAGAAGCGGCGAACGCCCCAAGGTTCATCAGTCATCGCATAGACGATGTCACAGCCTATTGCTCGCGCTTTCTCATAGACCGCATCAATATTGTCGACCTCAATCGAGATGTCTGGCACAGGAGTGCCGGAACCACCTTCAGACATGACACTAACTTGAGGTCTGGTGCTTTCCGCGCTGGCAAACGTAATGATCCAACCCTGATCCATTGCAACATCAAGACCGAGAACATCCCGATAGAAGGTCTTAGTCTCCTCGGGGTTCTTGAACTTGATGTCCGGCACGATCCTCAAGACGGCCACGTCGGCATCTCCTTTGACTCAACAGCAACTCGTTTTGTGCCAATGGTCCAGTATAGCCACTAAGCCGGCAGTTTTGCGGTGATGACGTAGCCGAGAACCTGGACGACCTGCTCGGGAGTTTCGCAGACGGCATGGGCTGCAGCATCGACTTCTTTAAGCGGGTGAGTCAAATCAGACGTGTGATTGATGATCAGTGGCTTGCCGAGGGCCGACGCAAAGCCGGCATCGAAAGCTGCGTTCCACTGCTTATATTTGTCCCCAAACCGAACAACGACGATGTCGGCTTTTTCGATCAGTGTGCGCGTGCGGATTGCATTGACACTGGCCCCTTTATGGTCCTTCCAGAAAGGGTTTTCCTCATCGCCGAGGATTGCGACACCACACTCATCCGACGCCGCATGGTTAGTGACCGGAGCGGTGAACGTTATTGGTAAATCTGCCGCCCCTGCGCCCTCGATAATGCGTTCGCGCCAATCCGAATGGATCTCACCCGAGAGATAAACGGTCCAACGATTCATAGTTCAGGCTCTCTATTCGATAATGAGGTTGTCACGATTACGCTGCACTTTTGGCTCCTCGACCACGGCTTCGCGCCCGCCCCTCAGGATCGAATTGCCTTCATAGAGCAAACGCTGATCGATCGGCGCTGGGTTCAGCCAATCGTCCTCTTTCATCTGGCCTGACTGGCCATAGGCATCAAGGGCATTTTGATAGCAGATTTTTCGTACATGTCCTTCAGGCACCCCTCGCTCTATGGCAAGCTTCGCAGTCTTTGGCACACCAAGGGGTTCCGAAATTCCCCAATCGCAGGCGCTATCCACAATGATTCGTTCTGCGCCATAGTTCATGACAATTTCGACCATCCGCTCATTTCCCATTTTGGTCGATGGATAGATCGAAAACGCGGCCCAATAGCCTCGATTCAGCACCTCTTCGACGGTCTCTTCATTATTGTGATCGATGATGACTTTGGTCACATCCACATTGTGTTCCTCAATGACGTCCATCGAACGAGTGGTACCACGCTTTTTGTCGCGATGCGGCGTGTGGATCATGATTGGCAGATCAAGCTCTTTGGCGAGTTCAAGCTGGAGTCGGAAGTATTTGTCCTCAGCGTCAGTTTGTTCGTCATAGCCAATCTCGCCGATCGCGACGACACCTTCCTTCAATGCGAACCGAGGAAGAATCTCCATCACGCCTTCCGCGAGCTCAGGATTGTTCGCCTCCTTTGAGTTCAGACCGACCGTGCAATAGTGGCGAATACCGAATTGGCTCGCGCGAAATCGCTCCCAGCCAACGATCATGGAGAGGTAATCAATATAGGCACCAACATAAGTGCGCGGTTGGCCAAGCCAAAAAGCAGGCTCAATCAACGCGACGATGCCGGCTGCCGCCATTGCCTCATAGTCGTCTGTCGTACGAGAAATCATATGGGTGTGGGGATCGATATACACTTTGGTAGTCCTCCGCCTGGGAGCACGCTCGCCTAGAGCTGCTTGGCCAGGCTATCCCAGGATAGTCGGCCTTGTTCGATATCTCTCTCTAGATCAGGCGCTGTCGCAAGCAGTGTTAGGGCTTCAGGTTCGGAACGGCTGGCAAGTGCCAGGGCAGCACCGCGCTGCTCAAGTGGATCTCGGCCCTCAAGAGCACGTCTCAGATCATCGAGGGTACCGCTCTCGAGGCTTGGCGCATCGCCAACAGAACGCCAGAGCTCCGGCGTGACATGTCGTCCTGCAGCCCAGCGTTCGTGCGCATAGTCACGAAGAATACGCGCAAGCTCGGTGTTGGCGCGCTGCCCAAGGCCTTGAATTGGGTGCAGCTTGCTGCCGATGAAGAGCGCTTTGAGCACCAAGTGGTTCCAGCGATTTTCGTCAAACTGTTCAAAAGGATAGGGATTGTTATGGGCTAGAGCTTCAAACACAGAGCGCATATTTGTACGCGCTGCTTCGCCCGCCTGATGGGTGAGAAGTTCGGGATCAGGATAGAGCGGAAGCCCTCGGTAGAAAGCTACTTGCTCGGCCATATCGGCGGTGCGGCATAGCTGGGTGAAGCGATCACGAAATCGCTCGCCTTCGCCGCCGGCCCGCAGCAGGATCGCGATCCGCGCGGCCTGATCGATGGAAAGCCCACTTGGGTCCCAACCAGGCCGGGCTGCCCCAGCTTGTTCCAGATCTGAAGGCAGGAGGGCTAAGTCATCTTTGCCGAGCTTTCTCGGGACCATGCCAAGCGCCAAATACAGGTCCCGGTCAGCCGATTCCGGCGAGAGTTTAGCTATCTGGTCTTCGAACCAGGCTCGAGCAGGCTCAGCGAGCTGGCGTTTCAGCCACATCTCCAAAAGGCCCAACGGGACCGCCACTGTCATCCTCCCGATCGGTCGTGTGTTTTTTCGTGCAACGTCGACTGTACACGAAGTCTCTCAGCGACCAAAGGCTTGGTAAGCGTCAGAACCTTAACGAGCGTATTATAGTCATGCTTCGCAAGCACCGGTTCTTAGTCATGCGGCGGCACGATCTTGAACACCTTTCCTGTGTCACCAAACGGGCCGAACTGATCATTGGTAAGCACATAAAGCTCGCCTTTGGCGTCTTCCGCTACGCTGATAATTCTGGTCTCAAGTTCGGTGAGCTTTTCGAATGACCAAAGATCGCGCCATCGCGCAGGCGGCGTTGCCAGAAAAAGCTGTCCGGAAGGTGTCTCAAACGCAGCACTCCAGTCGGCGAAGACCAGCTTGCCGACGAGTTCGGGCAAGGCTGTGCCACGATAGATCCGACCACCTACCACCGCCGTGCCGACGCCACGCGTCTCCGCGCCGAGAGCCGCCATCAACGTATCTGGGTGCATGACTTGCATGTTCGGATATTCGACGATTGGGTCGTGGATGAGCGAGCCATCTGGTCCACTGCGTGGACAGTCTGGTGGGGGATTTCGAGGCGCTGTGCGGTCTATACAGTGCGTTCCTTCTCGGATTGGCCAGCCATAGTTGCCGGGACGGTCAACCAGGTAAATTGCCTCCCAGAGGGTTTCGGCAATGGCGGTCACGAGAAAATCCCCGCGACCCAGGCTATCGAAGGCAATACGGTAGGGATTCCTGAAACCGAACGCGTAGATCTCGTCGCGGCCTTGTTTGCCGACGAAGGGATTATCTGGAGGTACGCTGTAGCCAGGAAAGCCCTTGTCGATGTCGATGCGCAGGATGCTGCCGAAGAGGGAGGTTGTATCTTGGGCGAGGCGATCCCAATAGAGCTGCTCAGCAGGTACGTCAAAGGCTGACCAGATGACGTCCTCACCGACACCGTGAGCGCCGCCGCCGTCGCCGAGGCCAATATAAAGAAATCCATCTGGACCAAAAGCGAGACCGCCACCATTGTGCTTTCGGCTAGGCCAGTCGAGTTCGATCAGGATGCGTTCTGTTCCGAGATCAATGCTGTCGGCGTCGAGGCTCAATGTCAGCTCGGAAATCCGTCTCGTGTAGTTCCAGCGTGAAGGTGCACCATTGCGCAGCGGAGCCGCATAACTCACATAGAGACGGCCATTCGTCGTGAATTCGGGATGGAGTGCAAAGCCGAGTAGTCCACGCTCTTCAAAGTCGTTCTTGAGAATGAGAAGATGAGGACGGAGATCGAGAAGTGGTGTCTCGGCTAACACGCCGTCGTCTTCCAAAATCTGGACGATACCTTGTTGCTCGACGATGAATAGCCGACCAGTACCATCGTCAGGATCAGCCAGATCGATCGGCGCTGTTAGCCCATCGATCACCAGCTCGACACCGATGGTGGCGTCTTCCGCTCCGAGACGTGCGCTGCCAAGGACAGAGGCCAGCAGGAAAAGCATGATTATCCGCATGGCAGTTGTTCTTTCACGTGAAGAAGGCGGCAATCTCATCAGCCGCACGGTCCGGATTTTCGTAATGGACAAAATGGCCACAATCCTCGGCGACGTCGATCGAGACATTCTCGAAAGCATCGGGTAAGGCGTCCGCCCATTCCACCCTGAGGACGGGATCATGCCGTCCCCATACAACACGCGTTGGTACCTTGATCTTTTCGGGCTTCGGTGCCGTACCAGTCATTACAGCAAGTCGTTTGGCATTCTGGCTCAAATAGAAGTTGAATCCACCTTGGAGATTTCCGGGGAGCATAAAATTGTCGATCCAGCGTTCTAACGCGTCGTCGAAGGCGTTTTCTTTGTAAGACCAGTGTTTCAGAAAATGCCCGATATGCGCCCGGCAGCTATCGCGCGTGGCCCCGACGATTTGTGCTGCATAGGGCATTTGATGAAAGGTTTGATACCAAATTTGATTGATATGGTCAGGGTCACGCCAACGCACGCCGACACCGTGTGTGGGACAATTGAAAAAGAGAAGCTTGGTGCAGCGCTCGGGATGAGCGCGCGCCAGCTCTTGCATGACGTAAGCTCCGATGTCGTGGCCAACAAATCCTGCATCATCGAGCGACAGAGCGTCCATGATCGCCAGGATGTCGTTGGCGTGGACATTAGCGCCGGCTTGATCGGTAGGCTCCCGATCAGGCTTGGCGCTGTCTCCGAAACCGCGAAAATCAGGAGCCATCAAATGGAAACGGTCCGACAGGCGGAGCATCAATGGCTCCCAGGTTGCCCAGAATTCCGGCCAGCCATGGAGGAGAATTAAGGGCGCTCCTTGCCCAATCTCGGCGACATGGAAACAGAGACCATTGACGCTAATATGTCTATGTCGAATAGCCATCTCGCCCGGCTCTTACTTCACGCCGATACAGCGGCGCGGCGCCACCGTGCCGGGCCTGTCTCATGAACGGATTGTCCTTGACTGGTCACCGCCACCATAACAGGCATATCCTCAACGCGCAGGCGGTAGATGGCCTCCATACCTAGATCCTGAAAGGCGACAGGCTCCGCTTCTCGGATCGCCTTTGAGACAAGATAGGCAGCACCGCCCACAGCAATGAGATAAGCTGCCTCATGTTTCTTGATCGCATCGATTGCTACCGGCCCACGTTCCGCTTTACCAATCATTAATCGGAGGCCTGTCGCTTCGAGAACACGATCTGTAAACCGATCCATTCTTGTTGCGGTTGTTGGGCCGGCCGGACCAATAACCTCGTCGCCCACGGCATCAACCGGCCCCACATAGTAAATGGCGCGTCCTTTGAGGTCGACCGGCAGATCACCACCTCCGTCAAGGATATCGACCATGCGTTTATGCGCAGCGTCTCTCCCTGTGTAGAGCGTGCCATTTAACAAAAGCGTCTCGCCTGGAGCAAAGGATTGGACGACATCATCGGTCAATCTATCGAGATCGATCCGTCGTGCATGACTGCTCGCCTGATCCAGCAGGATTTCCGGCCAGTCCGCAAGGTCTGGCGGGACGAGAGCTACAGGGCCCGTACCATCCAGACTAAAGTGTGCATGACGGGTTGCTGCGCAATTGGGAATCATGCCGACAGGCAGTGAGGCAGCATGAGTTGGAAAGCTCCTGATTTTCACGTCGAGTACCGTCGTTAGTCCCCCTAGTCCTTGTGCGCCAATGCCGAGGGCATTCACACGGTCATAGATCTCAAGACGAAGCTCTTCCGTCCGGTTTTGGGGGCCACGGCGTTTGAGATCGAACATGTCGATTGGTTCATTCAAGGCCTGCTTCGCAAGGACCATAGATCGATCGGAACTGCCGCCAACACCAATGCCGAGATAACCTGGGGGACACCACCCTGCACCAAGTGATTCGACCGTGTTGACCACCCAGTCGGCAACCGACTCCGACGGGTTTAGGACAGTAAATTTAGCTTTATTTTCCGAGCCGCCGCCCTTCGCAGCGACGTGTACGGAGACCTGTTCACCGGCGACCATCTCTAGGTGAAGCATTGCCGGCGTGTTGTCGCCGCTGTTCTTGCGACTGTCGAATGGGTCGACAACGACGGAGGCACGAAGCGGATTGGCATCATGCTGGTAAGCGCGGCGCACCGCGTCATCGACGACTTCTTGAAGAGGACGACTGATCTTCAATTGGGCGTCGACGCCCATCTCAATGAAGACGTTAGCAACCCCTGTATCCTGACAGATTGGGCGACGACCGATAGCCGCCATGCGCGAATTGACCAGGATTTGGGCCATCGCATTCTTCGCACCCTCGGCTTCTTCCCGGCGCCAAGCAGCTGCCAGTGCTCGGATATAGTCTGGTGGATGGTAATAGGAGATATACTGAAGAGCATCGGCGATGCTATCGATTAGGTCGCCTTCTGAGATGGTAGCCATCGACAAACCTCATTGATCAGATACAGACTTGATTATTCAGGGTCAGAGCCCGGTTGCAGCCCTACATCGGCGACACAACCTATTTAGGATAGCCAACGCTGATCTAAAACCAGCGCGTTAGCGAAGATCTTCATAAAGGTGCAAGCGGTCAAGTTGGCGATTATGGTCATATGTTGCCGACATCATCATTTCCCAAGGATCGATCAATGCGATTGGTTGTGAAAGCCATGTGTCGCTCAAAGCAACAATCGACCGACGGCCCCAACATCACCGAGCTATCATCGTCAAGCGTTGATGTCTGGTGCATGGGAGCCTGGGACGCATTCTAGGCGGTCCTTCTTTGAATAGTTTGACCTGTGCTATTGCCAATGCCGGCGTCCTCTTTGTCCGCCAAACCGACTCAAGGTTGGCGTAGGCTACACGTGCCTTATGCACGATCAGCGAAGCATCGGTTGGAATTCATGGCCGCAGCGCGTAGGCTTTTCATGAGCCTTTTCACGTCTAGGCTCTCTCCGCCGTTAATGCGATACTTGACGGTGACAATGTAAGATCGTGCTGGTGACGACAAATGCCGCCGGTCAAAAATGTTCAGGGAGGATCGAATGACGCCCATCACGCGACGCTGGGTGGCGGCTGCGATGACGGCAGCGACATGTGCAGCAGCCACGATTGCTGCAGCCGCCGATAACACGACGATTCGTATGTCCACGCCAGCTTCAGAGACGGATCAGCGAACCGTTGCGCTCGCCGAGGTTTTTGCGCCAGCGGTTTCAGACTTTATTACCTATGAACCGCACTATAACGGTTCTCTAATTGCCCAAGGCGCTGAACTCGAGGCGATCGCCTCAGGCGACTTGGAAATGTCGATTGCCTCGGCGCAGGAACTCGCCACATTTTTTCCAGAGTTCTCGATCTTCGCGACCGGTTACGTGCACCAGGATGCTGCACACCAGGTCGCGGTTTTCGATGATCCACTGATGGCGCCATTTAAACAAAAGGCGGAAGAGGAGCTGGGCGTCAAACTGCTGTCGATTATGTATCTCGGACGTCGTCATGTGAATCTTCGTCAGACCAAAGAAGAGCTAACCGTGATGACACCGTCGGATCTGGCTGGCGTGAACCTTCGGATGCCGGGCACAGACGCTTGGCAGTTTCTGGGTAAAGCGCTTGGCGCCAACCCAACCCCTATGGCATTCACAGAGGTCTACACAGCTCTCCAGACGGCATCGGTTGATGGTCAAGACAACCCACTTCCCACTGTCGTCGATGCCAAGTTCTATGAGGTTACCAATCAGATCATTCTGACATCCCACCTGGTGGACCTCAATTATATCGCCTTCTCCAAAGCAATTTGGGACGGGCTAACCGAAGACCAACAGGCCGCCGTGCAGGCGGCTGCCGACGCTGCAGCTGAGAGCGCCCGTCAAAAACAGCTTGAAAAAGAATCGGAGCTCGTCTCGTTCCTCAAGGAGCAGGGGCTCGAGATCTATGAGCCAGATCTGAGAGCATTTCGCGAGCATGTTCAAGCGCAGTATGTTGGCTCCGAGTTCGCGGCATCCTGGCCGGACGGTCTTTTGGCGAAAATCAACGAACTCGGCAACTAGAGCGAGCCGATACGCCGGACGATCCGCATGAAATCACTGCTCGGCTGGATCATCCGAGTAACGGAGTTCATGGCGGCCCTTTTGATGGCCGCCATGTTCGCCACTTTCATTCTGCAAATCACGCTCCGTTACTCCGCACGCACGCCCTGGATCGCTGACACATTCGCGTGGCTTGATCCAAGCCGCTATGGCTGGACGCTCGAGTTCTGTTTAGCTCTTTGGGTCTGGATAATCTTCTTCGGTAACGCCTTTATTGTACGACGCCAGGATCACGTGCAATTCGATGTTGTCTACAGATGGGTTTCGCCGACGCTCAGGCGAGCCTTTTTGATCACTACCGGTGCGCTCATTTGTGGCGGCCTCCTGATTTCACTAGAGCCAACGTGGGCGAAGTTCTTCGTCCTGAGGCTCAAAAAAACCGCCACACTCTCGGGGCTGCTCGGAGATTGGGTCAGGATGCGGGATATCTACGCGATTTATATCGGCTTTCTAATTGTTGCTGGTCTGCGCTTCGGTTGGATTGCCATTGATGCCTGGCGATATGGAGCCCCTGAGGATCGCGTTGGTTTCGATAACGAACCGACCCTCCGATGACGCTCGAATTCGCCGTTTGCCTTTTGATCATTCTCTTTATGGCCGGGATTGGCGCACCGATCGCCTATGCCATACTTCTGGGCTCGATCACTTATCTTGCCGTGTCAGGTCAGAGCGTCGGTGTCGCCGGAAAAGTGTTGATGGATGGGCTTTATAGTAGCTTCATCCTCCTCGCCGTTCCTCTCTTTATCGTCGCAGCAAATATTATGAACGCGGGTACGATATCGGAACGGCTCTTGACGTTCTGCGTTGCCGCTGTTGGCCGATTTCGAGGCGGCCTTGGCCACGTGAACATCATCGCTTCTCTCATTTTCTCGGGGATGTCCGGCTCGGCGATCGCGGATGCTGCGGGAATCGGCAAGATCATCATCTCGATGATGATCAAGTCAGGTCAATACACACGCGGTTATGCGGCGGCGATTACCGCAGCATCCGCAACCATCGGCCCCATCATACCGCCCTCAATTCCGATGGTCCTCTACGCGTTGGTGTCGAATACGTCGATCGGCTATCTCTTTTTAGGTGGTATTCTACCTGGTCTTCTCATGGGTTTTGTTCTCATGGCGTTGAACGTTGTCATCACGTCGAGACGTGGTTTTGCCGTCGAAGATCCAGTTCCATTAAGAGATCTACCACGCCACACCATCAACGCATTCCCAGCACTGCTAATGCCCGCCATCCTTCTCTATGGAATCTATGGTGGCGTCACAACACCAACTGAAGCTGCTGCTGTCGCAGCAGCCTACGCGCTTCTCCTGGCGGCCGTCTTTTACCGAGCGCTTTCGATACAGTCCTTCTACCGTATTCTCGTTGAAAGTGCTCGGTCCTCTGCAGCCGTCGGCATTGTGATCGGCGGGGCGTTAATCCTGAACTATGTTGTTGCCTCAGAAAACATCCCCAGCGTCTTGGCAAGCGCGCTCGTCGGCTTGGACGTGACACCGCTTGCATTCCTTATTGGTATTAACATTCTCCTTTTGTTGCTCGGCTGCGTGCTAGATGCCACGACAATCATTCTCGTTATTATCCCGCTCTTCATTCCGACTTGCCGAGAACTTGGCATCGATCTTGTTCACTTCGGCGTCGTGGCCGTAGTCAACTGCATGATTGGTTTGATTACGCCACCATATGGCATGCTCCTATTCGTCATTTCCGCTGTCACAGGCACACCTCTTACTGAAATCATTCGTGAAGTTTGGTCATTCATGGCTGTCTTGGTGGTCGCGCTCCTGAGTCTCATTCTATTCCCCAACATTGTTCTCTGGATTCCAAGACTGTTCGGTTATGGTGGTTGAAACAGGACTCAAATAAGAAGCCGATAGGCCAGCGGAATCGATATGGTTCAGATCGCCAATATCCTTGAAAAGGTTCTTCTTCATCGAGATAAACGCCTTTTCTTCGGGTGTTGATCTACGCTGCCTATGTCATTCCGCCAATCGCTATTGCACTTCTTACTTGGCATGAAATGACGAATACTGAGATGATCTGGTCTTCAACTGAGATTACCCGGCCACACGACGCCTATCGATCCGAGCGGAATACCCAAAATGCGGTCAGCAACACCGGCGCATTGATCGCAGGTCGGAACTATTGGTCGCCAACGGAGGACTATCGGGCGGCTTTTCTTGCAGAGTTCTCAAAGGCTTACTTTGAGAGACCTTCACGCTTCGACATGTTCTTGCCTGACATCGAGCGTTCAGGTCTTACGATTATATTAAAGAACAGCGCCTCGGCTCGTTCCATGTTCGTGAATTCGATTAGCGTCGTCGCGATCTTGGAAGACGACCGCCCCTTCGATTGGCGTCGCCTCGATGTGGCAACCGACCTAACGATCCAGCCCGCGGAGTGGAACGGCACGCTCACCTTCATCAATTCTGGAACGGGTCCGATCCTCAACCTTGCTGCGACGTTGACCGGAGACGACAAGCGACCGTTTGAGCCGTTCAAGCCCGAAGGTTTGCTGACGCATGAATGGCCGGTTTCCTTGACTCCAAAAGGCGGAACCTACATCGGCCCCTTTCCCGATATCAGCGACGCACATGTTGAGACGCTCTATCGAACTATTGAACCGAAGGAAAGTACGACCAATCGCGGCCCCTTCGTGGATTGTCGCCCTATTGAACCGGTAGACCATCGCTGCAACGGTGTCGTGAGGGCTCTGTATGAGGAAGTGACGTCTGTCACTCGTCTCATGGAGTTGACCGATCTCAAAAGAGTTAGCTCCATCGACATCGATTATCGATTTGAGGACCTGAAGGGCCATCCGAGTTCGGGTCAGCAAACCATTGCTTTACCTCAGCAGCTCTACTGGTATCGCAAAACCCCGCAGCTCCTCGACAGGTTACCGATGATCGACGACCCAACGACCTCCTTGGCATATGATGAGGGAAGTGGAGGTGAATGGTCGTCCGATGAAGGAAGCATCGGCTTTGAGTCCGTGGATGTCGTCGGGCTTGCCAAGCAACTCTTCGGCGTTGCGGTGGAGGGGCCAAAAGGGGTAGGTCTGATCACGACTGAACTCGATATTGACCTTGAGGACATGCCGGAATGCAGTTTTACCAAAGCCATTGCTGAACCGCGCACGCTGCTCCAAGGAAGCGGCCTCGTTTCTATCAGCGTTAATCTGAACAAGCCGAGGAATGGACGGTATCTTCTTCGTTTTCTCATTAATGGTCGTGATCGCCATGCACTCTCTATCGACTTTCTCGTGCCTGATCGACTGCGCTTCAGCAGCGATGTTCAGACAAGCCAGTTCACCAACTATGATGCAGGGCCGCCGCCAGTCTGCGGGGATGATCGCTGATCATTGATCCAGCCCTTTCTTCTCGTCGTTCGGGCAGGCAAAACGGACAAACGCCAAAGACCGTTTGGGATTATGGAAGACTCACCGAAGGAATCGTGAAGGCTATGCTTGCCGTCATCATTCACTGTTTCTGTGTTGCAAGCTGGCGGCATTGAGTCGATCGGGTACAGCGGATGTCATTCTGAACGCAAACTTTCCCTATCCTCGACTAGCCGGGCCTTACACCAAGATCGGATTGAAACCATGGCCTTGATCATTCGCGTTGGTCCCGCGCGGGAACAATGGTGGCTTGAGCATATGCGATCTCTCCTTCCCGATATTGACTGCCGCCTTTGGAACGATCCGGGCGATGTCAGCGAGATCGACATTGCGGTGGTCTGGAAGCCACCCGCTGGTGGCTTGAAGCGATTTCCAAACCTGCGCGCAATTGTCTCGATTGGCGCTGGTATCGACCATGTGCTTGCTGACCCCGACTTACCCAAAAATGTTCCGATCATCCGGACCACCGGTGGAGACCTCAAGATCCGCATGCGCGAATATGTCGTTCTTCACGTTCTCCGCCTACACCGCCGCCTTCCCGAAATTGAAAGCGCACAGCGGCGTCAGGAATGGCTGCAGATCGTGAGCCCACCAGCCTATCAGCGTCGAATCGGGTTAATGGGTCTTGGCGATCTTGGCGCAGATTGTGGACGCGCTCTCGCAGGATTAGGTTTTGATGTCGCCGGCTGGTCGCGCCGCCCGAAGGTGATCGAAGGCATCAAGAGTTTCGTTGGACAAGACGGTCTTGGCGCCTTTCTCGAACGCACCGAGATTTTGGTTTGCCTGTTGCCATTAACGCCTCTAACCGAAGGGATCTTAAATGCGGATCTATTCGCAAGGCTACCCAGGGGCGCGTCGATTATCAACGCGGCACGCGGCGGTCATCTCGTTGACAACCATCTGCTCAGCGCACTCGACGCCGGACAGATCGCCAGCGCGACACTTGATGTCTTTCAAATAGAACCGTTACCTGAAAACCATCCCTTTTGGGCTCATCCGAGGGTTCTGGTCACCCCTCATGTTGCCTCTTTGATTGATCCGGTGACGGGCGGCCAAGCGATTGCCGCCAATGTGCGAAGGTTTCTGGCAGGCGAGCCCGTACCTGATCTTGTCGATCTTACCCAAGGGTATTAGCAGTGTTGTTTCATCAGGGCCTGGGTGTCGTCGCACCGCTTGACGGCTTGTGCAATCGGAATGGTGCTGCAGCTGCCGCACTACTAATGGGTTGAGAAGGATCGCTAAGACCATGGCATATGCCTGTCTTGGGATCACGGCTTACACCCGATGGACAGGAATAGAGTTTTGGGAACACCAGCTGCTGCGCGATTTCGAGCTCAAAGTCCCTGCCTAGCGCCTCGAGCACATCGTCCCCCAGCCTTGGATCGACACGGATCGACCCGCGGTCCGACGCGTCGATGCGCGGGTGGTTCATGGCCTCTTCGAGGGACAGCCCGAAATCGAGCATAAGCGCAACGATCTGCGTGGTGCAGGGCATGATGAAGTTAGCGCCCGAGGCGCCAACGGCGAAAATGGCTTCGCGATTTCGCGTGACGATCGTCGGGCACATATTGCTGGCGTTAATCCGCTTTCGACCCTCCATCGTCGTAGGATAGCCGGGCCGCGGATCAAAATAGCTAACCGCATTGTTCATTAAGATGCCTGTTGAGGGCAAGACCACGCAGCTCCCAAAGCGGCTCAAGAGTGTGTACGTCAAGGCAACCATATTGCCTTGGGCATCGACAACGGAGAGATGGCTCGTGCAACCACCCATCTCTGTGGTCCGACCGATCCGTCTTTTGTGTGACCGCCAAGCCTTGTTGAGGCCATCAGCGTAGATCTTCCAGCTCTCTGCGCCGATGCCAATCGCCGGATCGAGGTGATGAGCGATATGGGCCAGTGCCTCGATAAGGCGCGGCCCACCGCTTGTTGGGCCCGCTGTGTGAAGTTCTGTGGCGCGATGCGCCCCCGTTAAAGGAGCATGTTCGAGTACCTGGTACGTTGCCAGGTCGTTTGCATCGATGCGACTACCACCGGCTTGGAGATCGGCGACGATCTTTTCGGCCAGCATGCCTTGATAGAAGTCATCAGGGCCGCTATTGGCAAGCCTCTTCAAAGTTTCGCCAAGCCTACCGAGAGGCTGCAACTGTTCGGGCTGTAGCGGGACTTTGTTGGGTAGATAGATTGCCTCAGCTGTTGGATCGCGTCGCAGATCAGCCATGGCGAGCGATACCTGTAGGGTCGCAAACCAATCGACGGGGAGACCGCGTTCAGCAAGTTGGATCGCCGGAGCTAGGACTGTGTCGAACCCAAGTTGTCCAAAGCGCGCAAGCGCGCGGGATAATCCTCGGACAGCCCCTGGAACGGCGATCGAACGGTAGCCAATCTCGTTTTGTCGACCGACCACGCCAGGAAACCCCATGATCGTCGCAGCACCTGTTGGATCAAGAGGGTAGTCTGCCGCGCTGATCGCTTCTGGTAAAACACCCTGGAAGTCAAGCACATAAGCCTGCTGTTCCTCGGCAATCCAGATCACCATATAGCCGGACCCGCCGAGGCCGCGCATCCAGGGCTCGACCGTCGCCAGCGCGAAGCCGGTGGCGACGGCAGCGTCAACAGCATTGCCGCCCTCAACCAACATTCCGGCCCCAGCATGGGCCGCCAAGTGGTGCTGGGCGGCCACAACGCCGGCCTCAGAAGCAACCGCTCTTTTCGAGACCTCCCATCGCTCGATATCGTGGTTCATCGCATGCCGTCGGCGTGTCCATTCCCAGCTAGGACAGGTTCATTCGCTGTCAATCCGATGCATCGGCGTGGCAGCTCGCTTCATTCTTTTCATAGGGAAGGTCCAGGTTCGGGTTGCGATCGAAAAAGCCGGTCGGCATCAATTTGAAGCCGGTCGTGACACAGGGTTGAACCGGAAAATCCTCTGTCCGTGGTTGATGATGTAGACCGAAGACATGCCAGGCGACGAGATCGGTATTGTTGATGGGGCGTCCCTTGTCAGCAAAGGCGGTCACACCATCGGTACCGTCGGAATGATTCACAAAGTCACCCGCGGGGAAGCGTTCGTCCGGATCATGCGCGGTGACCCAAAGGGCGTTCCTGACAAAGCCCATACGCTTGCTCGAAGGGCCACTTGGGTCGTTGAAGGTCTGCAGGCTGTGACGGGGCTCGAGCTTATAGCCAGTGGGCGCGCCGACATGATTGGTTTTGTTGGGATTAATGAATTTCCAATAGCGTTCAGCTTCGGGCTTTCGTGGTCGTCCGACTTCGCTCTCGAGCGTGGTTTCCTGAATAAAGAAGGCATTGCCATAAGGATTCTCTGGACCGATGGGTTCTGCGATGGTGTCGCATTCGACCACGGCGTTGTTGTCTCCGTCCACCGCCATGTCGAGGCGCGCGCAAAAGACATGCTGGTGGACCTGGCCGACGACGCCAGGAGATACCTCCGTGCCGTATTTTTCTGGTTTGCCGGGCTCGCAAGCGACCGTATTGATGATGCCGGTGGCCTTCATTTCGAACTCCATCGTACCATCGAGATGGAAGTACCAATAAGAGCCATATTCATAATTGCCGACAGTCGAGATCGACGATATCACCAAACGCCGTGCGCGCCGAACTTCCGTCCGTTCGGTACGGAAATCCCAGTGTTTCCAAAGAACGCCGTAGTCTTCCTCATGAATACAAATGCCGTTCTTGATGCACATCGGCTCTCCATTGATGTCGCTGATCCAGCAGTCGAGATAGTGGATCGCGCCCAAGCAGTCGCACCCTAACTCAAGGGAATTCGCAAGCTTGCCGATGCCGTACTCACCAATGTCAAATACGTTCTTTCGATAATGCGGCGCCCGAGGGCTACCGTAGGGCACGACCATTTCCGCGAGGGAAGCACGATAGCAAACAGGTCGATCAGCAAAGCTGATATTGTGAAGCGTGATCGCTTCGCGGGCGTTAAATCCGATAAGAATAGACCAATCGTGCCAGCGAATTGTCCGCCCCGTCATGTCAAAGCTGACACCTTCTGGCTGGATGACATCGATCGGTTTCAAGTCGGAT
>JANQPX010000037.1 GCA_028285265.1 Geminicoccaceae bacterium | reverse complement strand
TTACCCGCTGAAAACTCCTCGTGAAGCGTATCCTCAAACTCACGGATCGTCGTCATACGACGATAGGCCTCTCGTAGCTCTTCACGACTTAACTGCATGTGGTTTCTCCCTGACTGCGACTGCTTCCCTGATTTGGCGTACAGACATCTTTTCCGGTGCCATTGCCAAAACCATGCCACTTTATTCGTAATGACGGAAGGTGCTGATGCGATGATTGAGACGGGTGTCAGCCTTTAACAAAGTAGGCATCATCCCTTCCCGCCTCCTCTCTTCGAGGCGGTTGGAGACGCCGTTGCTAGCATTCCTCGCTCGCGATGCCTTAGTGCCGACGTTCCTCGTGGATCATCGCTGCAGCCTTCTCCGCAATCATCAATGTCGGCGAATTGGTGTTGCCCGATGTAATTGTGGGCATGATAGACGCATCGGCAATACGGAGGCGCTCCAAACCATGAACCTTCAGTCGATCGTCAACCACAGCGGCCGGGTCTACACCCATCTTACAGGTGCTGACGGGATGGAAGATGGTCGTACCGATACTCCCCGCCGCCTTGATCAAGTCCGATGCTGACTGTGCTTTGAGTCCCGGCATAAACTCTTCGGGCTGGAAAGGCTTCATGGCGTTGGTCTCAAGCACGATGCGCCGCGTCAGACGGATGGAATCGGCTGCGACCTGCTTATCCTTGTCAGCAGAGAGGTAGTTGAGCTGGATTGAGGGTGCTGTTCCGGGGTCGCGGCTTTTGATCCGAACATGACCACGACTTTCTGGCCGAAGGTTACAAACCGACGCTGTAAAGGCTGGAAATGGATGTAATGGCTCGCCGAACTTTTCGAGCGTCAACGGCTGCACATGATACTGCAAATTAGCAGTCGCAAATTCTTCCGAAGACTTGGCAAAGGCGCCTAGCTGAGAGGGGGCCATTGTTAGTGGACCCCGGCGAAACAGCGCATAGTCAACCGCCATCTTCGCCTTTTGAAACAGACTTTGCGTCATCTCATTCAGCGTTTGGATGTTTCGAACCTTGTAAGCGAGACGAAGCTGGAGATGGTCCTGCAGATTCTCACCGACTCCTGCAAGCTCATGAGCTACCTCAATACCGTGCTCGCCAAGCAACGAGCCAGGCCCAATTCCCGAGAGTTGTAGAATCTGCGGTGACCCTATTGCCCCCGCCGCCAAAACAACTTCGGCATTGGCAACCGCTCGCTTGAGGACACCCCCTTGTCGAAACAGAACACCGTTCACGCGTTTTCCATCAAGCGTAAGGCGTTCCGTTTGCGCATGGGTAAGAACCGCGAGGTTTTCCCTGTCACGCACAGGCTTCAGGAAGGCCTTAGCAGCATGCCATCGAACCCCTTTCTTTTGATTGACTTGGAAGTAGGCAGAGCCCTCGTTATCACCGCCATTGAAATCGTTGATTCGAGGAATACCAACCTCGGCTGCGGCATCTCTGAACGTATCCAATATGTCCCAGGAAATCCTGGGCTCCTCAACACGCCATTCTCCGTTTGAACCGTGAAGTTCGCTTGCACCTGCAAAGTGATCTTCGGTCTCTTTAAATATCGGCAGCACATCGTCCCAAGACCAGCCGACGTTACCGAGCTGACGCCAGTGATCATAGTCTGCCGCCTGGCCGCGCATGTAGATCATACCATTGATGGCAGAACAGCCGCCTAGCACTTTACCGCGCGCGTAGTTCAAGGATCGCCCATTGAGGCCAGGATCAGCCTCCGTCTTAAAGCACCAATCTGCTCGGGGATTGCCTTGGCTATACAGGTAGCCGACTGGGATGTGGAACCAAATCCAGTTGTCTTTGCCACCAGCTTCCAAAAGCAAAACTTTGGTCTGTCGGTCTGCGCTCAGTCGGTTGGCGAGAAGGCAACCTGCGGTGCCGGCGCCGACAATGATGTAGTCAAACTCACCTAACAGCTCGGCGCCGTCATTATCCTGCTTCGCCATCGATCATCCAGTAACCTGTCCTCAGCTGCCCCCACCGCCATCATGCCTTGCAAGGAATGTCAATCTCCTAATTGGTCGGCAGGTTCGACGATCAGGACTGTATCATTCGATGCGGAGGCCGGTTGAGCAATTGATGATGGACTCTCGAACCCGCCAGTTTCACCAAATTTTTTAACCAACCATTCGGCGAGAATTTTATGTCCGAGGCAACTTGGATGTGCGTCCGTCAAGGAACGTGACATATTGCGGCTGGCACGAGGATCATCGAAATAGGCTTCAAATCCATTGAGCACCGGTACGGCAAAACGCTCGCGGAGTTCGTTACTGGCGATCTCGGTGGCGGCGTATGACGGGTTGTCTTTAGAGAGGAACTCGACTGGTGGGTAGAAAGCGATCATCAATGGGGTGCCGTTCTGATCAGCATGAGCCTTGATGGCCTCGATGCCGGCAGTGATCAAGCGCATCTCCAGGCTTTCAGCATTCGACCAAAGGCCGGGATAACGAAGCCGCCCGACAGGTTCACCGTCACCGAGCGAACCAGCAAGTATGACCATCGCCCCGCGGATGAAGCGGTAGGCATATGACACCCCATGAAACCACCGATCGACAGGCCCGCCAATTGAAAAGGTCGAGACGGGCTGGCTCGAAGCCGGCGTGCCAAGCACAACGCTGTCGCAAAAATCGACAATCTCTTTCTTCTCGGATGTGGACAGGTTGTCAGCGCGCTTGATGACATCGATGACCGGACACATACGCGGCTCGATCACGTCGGCATCGTTCGTATAGAGCATTACGATCAAGCCAGCGGGCGCGCCTACTCCGGTATGATATCCCTGCAACTGATCTAGATAGGCAAAGACTGACGTATTGGCCGACCCCAGATTAATGGCTTTGTGGTTGGGAGCCACGTGCCGCATGGCTGTTTCGAATTGGCCAACAAGATTTTGTTCACGGCCACAGTTTACTCCGGCCACCATTGAGTCGCCAAGAAACACGACGTCGTGTCTCGGGTCGGCGAGTTCTTCTGCCGTTGCCATTACGCGACGATCACGCCCATCCCAATGATGATAGGTATAGTCCTCGGCAAGCGAGCTGTAATCGTCGTAGCGAAGAAAGGCCTCGATCATCAAGAAACCGGCCAAGAACCCAATAAATAGGGTCAAGGCTATCGCACGCATGGAACCTCCCAAAAGTTTACTTTTCTATTTTTGACTGAGCCAGTTCAATAGTCTCCCATCTTGTCTTTCGCCATAGTGAAAACGCGTGATCGAACGTTTTAACGCCATAATCGATGATTTCTTGACGTTCGTCTGCTAACGTTTTCTACAAATAGTTTAGGGATCAACGTCAGCGCGAGTACGCAGCATGGGCATCGAGAAGCGACCTTTCGGACGAACCGGCCACATGAGCTCCGCCGTCATCTTCGGTGCCGCTGCGCTTAAGAATGTCAGTCAACGGACGGCCGATCAAACGCTCGATGTTCTGTATCAGTACGGCGTCAATCACATCGACACCGCGCCTCGCTATGGCGATGCTGAGCTGCGCATTGGCCCATGGATGGAACGGGCACGCGACGATTTCTTTCTTGCAACCAAGACGGACCAATTCGACTACGCTGGCTGCAAGGCCCAGATTCAACAATCCTTGGAACGTCTTTGTACTAACCGACTGGACCTTCTCCAGCTTCATTGCCTGATTCATCCCGATGATTGGCGGAGAACATTTGCACCTGACGGGGCAATGAAAGCGATCCTGGAAGCCCAAAAGGCAGGCTATGTCGACCATATCGGCGTAACCGGGCACAGCTGGACGGTCGCTGCGATGCATCAACAGAGTTTGGACCAATTCGACTTTGACTCGGTGCTGATGCCTTGGAACTGGTTTGTTGCTCAGCATCCAAAATACGCGAAAGATTTCAAGGCGACGGTCGCAATCTGCGAAGAACGGAATGTTGCCGTGCAAACGATTAAGTCGATCGCCCGAGGACCTTGGGCGGCAGGAGCGAACCAAAACCGAAACACCTGGTATCAGCCCTTAGAAGATGAGGATGATATTCGCATCGCCGTCCAATGGTTGTTAGGACATCGCAGCTTCTTCTTGAATTCAGTCGGTGATGTCGATCTTCTCCCCTTAGTGCTGCGGGCGGCCGACGAGATGGCCGTTGCCGTGCCTGATGAAACGGTCATGTCGACGTTCAGTGATCGGGCGGGCCTTGCGTCGATCTTTGGTATCTAAGAGCTTCCATCGTCCTCCCACAACAAGTCGATCAATTTGTGGCAATCGTCACAGCCTTATCGCTTTCCCCTCTTTATTTGTGGATCAAATATAGATCCGTCGCTGCGTGCTTCGGAATCAGCGCTCTCAGTTGCATTTCTAATGAACGATTCATGGGGATTTTGCACATGTCGACGAGACTGTATTTACCCAAACGACCAACTTCCTGGTCATCCATTATAATAGCCGCTACATGGCTGTTGGGCAGTTCGGCCGTGGCGGCAAAGGAAAGGTCGATAGAAGAACTGTTCGATCCCGCCGCCTTGGCGCTTAGCGTTTGCGGACCAGAGAGCAAGCGAGCCGGTTACACGAATCCGAACATGCAGCTCGCCATGTCAACGGCGATCGCCGCAACAAACAGAGACCCCGGGCCCGAGCTTTGGGACAATTTGGGCACATACAGCTTGGCCATCAGCACCGACGTACCGGAGGCGCAGGCGTTTTTTGACCAGGGTTTTCGCCTCACTTACGCCTTCAACCATGCCGAGGCGATCCGCGCCTTTCGTCAGGCTCAGCTGCTTGATCCCGAGTGTGCCATGTGTTTTTGGGGTGAGGCTTTTGCCCTTGGCGCCAACATCAACGCGCCGATGATGGACGCAGCGCGAGACCCTGCTTTGGTCTCATTGGACGAAGCGATGGCGCGTGCGAGAGACGCAAGTCCGCGTGAACGAGCAATGATCGAAGCGCTGAGCAGACGCTACTCAGACGATCCCAATGCAGATCCTTCGCAGCTAGCTGCCGCCTATGCCGCAGCGATGAGCGACGTACGAGAAAACTTCCCACACGATCATGATATCGCGGTTCTGTATGCTGACGCCGTGATGAATACCATGCCCTGGGACTATTGGGAGGTCGATGGCCGCACGCCAAAGGGCGATGTTGGCGATGCAATTACCGCCATTGAGGCGGTTCTTGCTGCTAACCCCATTCACGCCGGTGCAATCCATCTCTACATCCACTTGATGGAAGCATCGTCGATGCCCGAAAAGGCAGAACCCTTTGCCGATCGTTTGGGCGATCTAATGCCCGGAGCAGGTCATCTCGTGCATATGCCGGCCCACATCTACATCAGGGTTGGTCGACATTTGGACTCGATTAAGGCGAACCGTGCCGCCGTCGCTGCCGATGAAGCCTATTTTGCCAAGATTGATGATCAGGGCGTCTATCGCGCAGGCTATTACCCTCACAACATCCACTTCGTCATTCAGGGTGCGCAATATGCTGGCGATCGGGAAAATGTGCGTTGGTCGGTTGAGAAACTGCGCGGCAATGTCTCGGAGGACGTCGCCGCGCAAGTCGGCTGGATACAAGCGATCCTAGCTGCGCCCTATTTCGCCCATGCCCAATTTAGTAGTCCTGAGGAAGCGCTCGCGGTCGAAGATCCGGGCGATCGTTTCCCCATGGTCAAGGCGATGTGGCACTACATGCGCGGCGTTGCCTATGTGAGCCAGGGTGCCTTGGAGCGGGCACGCATAGAAGCAGCAATGATCGCCGAACTAAACGCCTCAAATGACTTCCAATTTCTTCTGGATTGGTTCGTTCCTGCCCCAGACCTTCTCCGCATTGCTCGCCATGTCTTAGAAGGGCGAATTGCGCAGAGCGAGCAAGACTTCGAAACCGCCATCAGAGAGTTCGAAGTCGCTGTGCAGATCCAGGACACACTTCCCTACATGGAACCGCCTTACTGGTACTATCCGGTACGCCAGTCCCTAGGTGCTGCTTTAACCACAGCAGGGCGAACCGACGAGGCAATCCAGGTTTTTCGACAAAGCCTTGTCAATTACCCGAACAATGGCTGGGCGCTCTACGGTCTTGCCGAAGCCTACGAGCAGGCAGGCGACACATCAGGTGCTCAAGAAACCAGGAAACTCTACAGAAAGGCATGGGCGCAAGACGGCATCACGCTCGACCTGGCGAAGCTCTAGTCGCTAAAGACGACATCTCGCGAGCTAATTGCGATCCGGATGCGGCCTACCGGTCAAGTGCGCCTGATAGGCCGCATTCAAATGCACCCACTCTTCGCAACCGGTCTGCCAGTTGCCATCGGGAAACGTTACCGCAATTCGCTCACATTCTAGAGCCAGTGCCGCGAGGACGTCTTCCGTCCGTTCTGGCTCATCCAACTCCAAATATGCCTCACCGAGATACTCAAGCGCTTCTCGATTATGGGGATTGAGGGTCAGTGCCCTGTCATAAAAGGAGAGTGAGCGATCAAAGTCGCCGAGCTTTCGATGCGCAAAGCCGAGCAAACTATAGGCATTGTCATGCCAAGGTTTTTTACGCACGACCTCATTCATGTGACGAATGACCTCCTGCCATTCCTCTGCATCAAAGGCTTTGAGACCAAGCGCATAGGGATCGTGCTCGGATAGTGTATCCATCGTCTCGTCATCAGGTCTTACGGACCACGCCGACGGTGCGGCTGCCATCGTCGTGGCAAAAACAGCGACAACGACCAACAAGAGAGACGATATGTTCACGCCCCTCATTCAACGGCCTCATCATCTGTGCGTCGTGCTGCACCCAATGTCTCTAACAGTGCCAATAGCAAACGATCGCGTTCTGCGGCGAGTTCCTGAACGGAAGGTGGCTTGCCGGCCTGATAAGCGTCAACCAGCTTATCAATGGTGTCTGGCGTGATATCTGGCCTACCAAGATCATTCCACCAAACTTCCATGCCTGGTCCGATATGCTCGAGCTGATGACGCATACCACCACCCCCACCGGCCAACTCATGAAGCGCATGCGGCCCCATCACCGCCCATCGAAGACCGGGACCATAGGCAATGGCAGCGTCGACATCCGCTGGCGTGGCAACACCTTCCAAAACCAGGTGTACGGCCTCACGATAAAGCGCCACCTGCATCCGATTTGCGACATGACCGGGCATTTCTTTGTCGATTCTAATCGGTTTCTTGCCAAGGCGCGTATAGAACGCGACGGTCCAATCAATGATGGCGGGATCAGCATCAGGACCACCAACGACCTCCACCAGTGGGATCAAGTGCGGCGGATTGAAGGGATGCCCAACGAGAAAGCGCTCCGGCTTAATCCTGCCGTCGCGCAACGCACTCGGCATCAGACCCGACGTGCTCGACGCGACGATAGTCTCAGCAGGTAATGTGGTTTCGAGCTTCGCAAAGAGGTCACGCTTCGCTTGCAATTGCTCTGGCCCGCTCTCCTGCACGAAATCAACATCGGCCACAGCAGCCGCTGGATCATCAACGAACCTCAACTTCTCGCAGTTGGCGTTGTCGTCCAAACCCAAGCGTTTAAGGGCCGGCAGAGCGTTGTCGATAAAGCTGCGGACTCGGCTCTCGCAGTCTGCCGCGGGATCATAGACGGTAACTTCAAGTCCCTTAGCGAGAAACAGCGTCGCCCAAGCCGAACCGATCGTGCCAGCGCCAATCACGGCCACATGCTTGACTTTGTCAGGTTCTGGCTTCATGTCGCGCTTTGCTCCTACCATCGCATCCGATAATTGCCAGACGAACGTGGAAGATCAGTTGCTCTTGAAACACATCGATCGATCATGATTGCTCGGCTTACCCTTTCAAACAGAGAGGGCTCTTTCCTAGCGTAGGAATTCGACATTCCCGTCAACGCCAAGGACCTGACCGGAGACGAGGTGGCCAGCATCAGAGCAAATGAAGAGCATCATATTGGCAATGTCCTGAGGGTCGATGAGCGTTTGCATCGAAGCAGTGTTCGCATAACTCCGATACATCTCCTCAAACGGCACGCCCCGCGCCTCGGCCTTGGCTTGGATGACGCGATTAATCCGATCACCAGCGACCGCACCTGGGCAGATGGCATTGACACGAATTTTCGAGGGGCCAAGCTCGATAGCAAGGCTCTTGGTGAAGCCCACAACCGCCCACTTCGACGCGGCATAGGGGGAACGGAGAGGAAAGCCGAAACGCCCCGCAGCAGACGACAGGTTCACGATAGAGCCACCGCCAGAAGCCTTGAGATGTGGCACCGCCCGCTTGGCGCAAAGAAACTGTCCGGTAATGTTGATATCAAGAGTTTGACGCCAATGATCAAGCTCGACCTCCTCCACCGGCGCAGTCGGGCCGGCAATGCCGGCATTGTTGAGAAGAATATCGAGTCCGCCCAACCGTTCGAGGGCTAAGTCAAAAAGACGATCGACGTCGTTTGGATCTGAAACGTCGGCTTGCAAGGTACCGACGGTCTGAAAGCTGTCGCGGACCTCATCCAATGCCCTCTTATCGACATCACAGATAAAGACCTCTGCGCCAGCCTCAACAAATGTCTTTAGCGTAACATGGCCTATCCCAGCAGCGCCCGCAGTCAAAATAACCCGCTTGCCATCCAGCCTCAGATCCATGAGATCGTCTCCCCTCTTGCACTCCTCATGATTGCCGGAGCCGTGCGGGGCCTGTCAATCAACGAGAGTCAGCGCTTTTTCGTATAGTGATCAAGCATTGCCATGGCGTGCTCAGAAATGAAACTGGAGACATCCCCACCAAAGCGATGGATCTCCTTAACAAAACGCGATGAGATGAATTGGTTCGTTTCCGACGCAGTCAGAAACACTGTTTCGATGGTCGGTGCCAGCCGCGCATTGTTTGACGCCATCTGAAACTCATACTCGAAATCAGAGACCGCACGAAGGCCGCGAATGATCAAGGTTGCCTCGACCTCACGGGCGAAGTCGACGAGAAGAACTTCGAAAGGAGCCACCCTAATCTCACAACCATTCGCACGGCCGCTGCTCATCAGATTTTCGGCCTCAAAGTTCGCGAGCTCAATGCGTTGCTCTAAAGAGAGAAGCGGGTCCTTGCCGATATTAGCTGCGACCGCGAGCACCAACCGATCCACCACCTTGGTGGCCCGTCGGACAATGTCGACATGACCATTGTGAATAGGATCGAACGTCCCGGGATAAACCCCGATGCGCGGAGTCGTCATGATCGGCGCTCTCCTTTTTCTTCTGAGGTCAATGCTTATGCCGGATCGGGAGTTCCTTGATCCTCGTGTCCAATCTCCTCATCTCCCTCATCTTCAGCGTCATCATCCCCCATTTCAGCGGCCCCTTCCAGGCGCGCAACCGACACAACATGTTCGTTCGGATCTGTATTGAATAGCGTCACGCCTTGCGTATTGCGGCCTGCAATGCGGATGCCATCGACGGGAATACGGATGACTTTACCCTGATCTGTAACCAGCATGACTTGATCGAGCTCGGTTACCGGAAAAGCGGCAACAACGTCCCCATTACGGGTCGATGTCTCGATATTGATGATCCCCTGACCACCGCGATTGGTAACCCGATATTCGTAGGCTGAGCTACGCTTGCCGTACCCGTTTACCGTGATTGAAAGGATCATCTGCTGACGGGACGCAAGCTCTTCAAGGCGATCGTCAGCGATATCGGAAGGTTTTTCCGGAGGGCCATCACCATTCTGGCGACGAAGTCCGCCGTCATAGCGCAGAAAAGCATCGCGTTCGTCGATTTCCACCTCGACGTGATCGAGAATCGACATGGAAATTACCCGATCATCATCGGACAGAGCCATGCCGCGCACACCCTCTGAACTCCGTGAACGGAACACGCGTACACCTGACAGCGGGAAACGAACGCATTTACCCCCACGGGCGGCCAGGAGAACATCACTCTGCTCAGTAGCGACGGCTACGCCAATCAGGTGATCGTCGCCATCCAACTTCATCGCGATCTTACCGTTGGCCGGCACGAAGATGAAATCGGCCAACGCATTACGCCGGACTTTACCGGATGATGTCGCAAATACCACTGAGAGTTGATCATACGTGCTCTCATCTTCAGGCAGTGGCAACACAGCGGTGATGTATTCACCTTCAGTGAGCTGCGGGAAGAGATTGACCATCGCTTTCCCCCGCGCCTGCGGATTGCCGAGCGGTAGCTTGTAGACCTTGAGCTTGTACACACGTCCTTCCGAAGAGAAGAACAGCACTGGTGTGTGGGTCGTCGAGACGAAGAGCTGCGCGAGATGGTCGTCATCATGCGTCGCCATGCCCTTGCGACCTTTACCACCACGTCGCTGCTCCCTGTACGTGGAAAGCGGCGTACGCTTGATGTAGCCGAGCTTGGTGACGGTAACGACCATGTCCTCTTTTTGGATTAAGTCTTCGACATCGATATCGAAGTCCAGATCCTCGATTGTCGTCCGCCGGGGTGTCGCAAACTTCTCTTTTACGAGCAGTAATTCTTCCTTCAACACCTCCAACAAGCGCTCGCGTGAACGCAAAATCAACAGGAGGGCTTCAATCTTCTCGACGAGTTCTTTGAGTTCGTCTGAAAGCTTGGAGCGCTCAAGTTGGGTGAGGCGATGGAGACGCAAATCTAAAATCGCCTGCGCTTGCCGTTCAGAAAGGCGGTAACCGCCTTCGTTCGAGTCGGTCCCTCCCTCGCTTTCTTCGGCCAGAGCGAGAAGCGGTGCAATGTCCCCGCGGGGCCAGTCGCGCGCGCAAAGTTCAGCCTTTGCGGTCGCTGGATCTGGTGCGCCACGAATCAGGGCAATCACGTCGTCGATATTGGCAACAGCGACGGCCAGGCCGACTAGAATATGCGCGCGCTCTCGCGCTTTGGCCAAATCGAACGCCGTACGCCTGAGAATGACCTCCTCGCGAAACTCAAGAAAAGCCTCGAACACATCCCGGACATTCAGCTGTTCCGGCCGGCCGCCACGGAGGGCGACAATATTGACGCCAAAGCTGATCTGAAGTGGTGTGTGTCGGAAGAGTTGATTGAGAACGATATCGCTGTCGGCATCGCGCTTGAGTTCGATGACAACTCGCGTTCCATCACGATCCGACTCATCACGGATCTCGGCGATTCCCTCAACTCGCTTTTCTCTTACGAGCTCACCCATGCGTTCCTGCATGCGAGCCTTGTTCACCTGGAACGGCACTTCCGTGATCACAATCGCAAAGCGATCTTTGCGAATCTCCTCGACATGGGTTCGGGATCGAATGACGATCGACCCGCGGCCTGTCGCATAGGCCTGACGAATCCCAGACTGGCCAAGAATCATTGCTCCCGTCGGAAAGTCTGGCCCAGGCATCAAGGTGAGCATCTCGTCGAAGCCGAGTTCTGGATTGTCGACGAGCGCAACACAAACGTCGATCACTTCGCCCAGATTGTGCGGCGGGACATTGGTCGCCATACCGACGGCAATACCGGCTTGTCCATTGACAAGAAGATTCGGGAACTGAGCCGGAATGACGACTGGTTCCTCCGCCGACTCATCGTAAGTCGGACGGAAGTCGACTGTATCCTTGTCGATGTCGGTAAGGAGTGCGTCAGCAGACAGCGCTAAACGCGCCTCGGTATAACGCATGGCTGCCGGTGGATCGCCATCCATCGACCCAAAATTGCCCTGCCCGTCGATTAAAGGCAAACGCATCGAGAAATCTTGCGCCATGCGCACGAGTGCGTCGTAAATCGCGCTGTCGCCATGAGGATGGTACTTACCCATGACGTCACCGACGATGCGCGCGCTCTTGCGCGGCGGCTTGCCATGATCATAGCCACCTTCCCGCATCGCATAGAGAATCCGACGGTGAACCGGCTTCAATCCATCTCGGACATCGGGAAGTGCACGCGCGACGATCACGCTCATCGCGTAGTCGAGGTAGGAGCGCTGCATCTCCTCCTCGATCGGAATAATGTTCTGTTCTTTTGGTGGGTTTTCGGTTGCCAAGCTCGTCTAGTCCAGCTGAATTGTGTCAAAATGTTCCAAGGCTGCCGGAACATGGCACGGCTGGTCCATGAAAGCTACTTCAAAAGCAAATTTTGTGCAATGCAACATTTATGTAATCCGCCTTGAACGCCTTAATCATCGGGTGAAAAATGAGATTGATACGACATCATCTTCCAGTGCATCGCAGCAAGAAAATCGCTCCAACTTGACGACCGTTCTTGGAATGACGTGATGACAACAAGCCATGACCATGCTCCCAGCACGAAGGCCACATGGTGGCAATCGGCGGTCATATACGAAATCTATCCGCGCTCTTTTCAAGACAGTGATGGTGATGGAGTGGGCGATCTCGAAGGGATTATCCAGCGGCTGAGCTATCTCGAATGGCTCGGCATTGACGCGGTCTGGATTACACCAATCTATCCGTCGCCTCTGGCTGATTTTGGCTACGACGTTGCTGATTATACCGATATTCATCCGCTGTTCGGTGATCTCGAAGCCTTTGATCACCTGGTCGAAGCTCTTCACGCCAAGAATATTCGCCTCATCCTCGACTTCGTACCCAACCATACATCCGAACAACATCCGTGGTTTCTCGACGCCAAGTCCGGACCGACATCAGCACACCGCGACTGGTACATCTGGCAGAACCCGGCGCCTACCGGCGGTCCGCCGAACAATTGGGTGAGCATCGCCGGTGGCGGTGGTTGGGAATTGGACGCCGAGAGCGGCCAGTACTATTGCCACATGTTTTTGAAAGAGCAACCAGACCTCAACTGGCGAAACCCTGCCGTTCGACGTGCAATGTACGATGCCATGCAATTCTGGTTAGCGCGTGGTGTCGACGGATTTCGCTTGGACGTTTTTTGGCTGCTCATCAAAGATTGGCGTTTTCGGAACGATCCACTCAATCCCGATTATCAAGACGGCCAACCGGACTTTCGGCGAACGCTCCCAATCTTCAGTGGAGACAGACCGGAAATCCACGAGATTGCGACCGAAATGCGAGCCCTTGTGGAATCGGTGGATCGGGACTGTGTCCTTATCGGTGAGATTTATCAACCCGCCGAAAAGCTCGTTACCTATTACGGAGAGGATGGGCGCGGGTTGCATCTGCCCTTTAACTTCAATTTGATGTGGCAACATTGGTCGCCTAGACCCATTCTTGCCTACATCGAAGAATATGAGGCAGCACTGCCCGCCGATGGTTGGCCGAGCTGGGTGCTGGGCAACCACGACCAAAAGAGGATTGCAAGCCGCGTGGGGCCCGCGCAGGCCCGCGTTGCCATGTTGGTGCTGCTGACGCTTCGTGGCACGCCGACACTGTATTATGGTGACGAATTAGCACTTGAGAACGTCCCGATTCCCCCCGGACAGGAACAAGATCCGTTTGGTCTTGCCCATCCGGAGCAGGGACGTGATCCTGTGCGCACACCAATGCCATGGAGCCGGCAAGAGCGACATGCAGGCTTTACGACAGGGCTGCCTTGGCTGCCCCTCGGCAATGATCATCCGGACCGGTGTGTCGAGCTACAACGTGATGATCCTGCTTCAATGCTCAATTTGACCCGAAATCTCCTGGCACTTCGTCGATCAAGTGCTGCCTTATCAAGGGGTGCCTGGAGCGCGGCGAAGGTCAGCGGCGACGTCCTTGCCTATGTGCGAGAAACAGAAAGTGAGCGCTATCTCATTGTCGCCAATCTCGATGACCAAGTGAAGACAGTCGGGCTTGACGAACAGATGGGAGGTGTCGTGGCCCTTTCCACACACGACGGCCGTGATGGTGAACCAATGGATAAAGTGATGGAACTGCGCGGTGACGAAGCCTTGATCATTCGCTGTCAGCAAAATGCTTCCTAGCGCATGATGCCGATGTGCTGTTAGCGCACGCCCCCAGGCTCGACGACATCCGGCACACCAATCCGTTTGACATGACGGCGGCGCTTGATCCATCGGGGGTAGTAGTAGGCGCGCTCTGCAAGATCGCGGGCATATTGGATCGACTTTGAACGCGACTTCCTAAAGGCTGGGACGGTAAATTCCCGAACACCGTATTTGGCCTTGTAACTCGCAGCCCCTCCCCAATCAAACTCGGTAACGCCCCGCGTCTTCCAGTGTTGCATCGCAAACCAATGTAGCGCCTCGTTTGGACGAACATTCTGATGCGCGCGCAGGCTACCATTGCCCCAAAACAGGGTCATCTTGCCAAAGCCTGGATAGATACCTGTTGCAATGCAAAGGCCATCGCGATTACGCACCCTTGCCAGCAGGAGATCGCCAGAGGGATGAATAAACTCGATCAGCTTCTTGACCCGATCGAAACTGTAGGTGGGCGTCATCTCCTGTTTGGCAAAGACGTCCTTGAGTTGCTCGTAGTACTCGATAGCGAAACCTTCAGGGTCCGCCTCTTCAACCGTGACCCCTTCCTTTTTCGATTTCCTGATAGCACGCCGGCAAGCGCTGCTCATGTTGGCAAAAATCTCATCCTCGCTGCGGTCGAGTTCGGTCAGATAACCTTCATAAGTTCGTGGCACAAATCCGAGCTCGACACCTTCTTCATGGGTGATATGGCGATCGGTAACTTCCAAGTGCCAAGCACCGAGCTTTCGAAACGCAAAGGCCTCAAGCGCCTGCAAGGCTGCGGCACGGGAAACGCCAGGCTCCAGATTGAATCCAAGATAGGCAGTCGTCCAACCGCGAAAGGGGCTGCCTAGGATCGGAATCCCAAATTTCCTGAACAAAATACCAGAGAAGTAGCCCACGGCCTGCCCACCATCACTAATTTCGGCAACCACGACCTCGCCGCCGGTGAAAGCAGCTACGAACTCAAGCCAATGGCGTCTTTGATGGAACTGACGGTCGGCGAAAGCATCCAAGGTTTGCCAATCGATCTCGTCCAAGGGCATCCGTTCGAGCGTCAGCAATCCTGTCTCCTCTTGATTCGTTTGGCGCCACGTATGATGAGATGTTCGGTCTAGACCATTTTGTCGGGCGTTAGAACCGTCACCTCATGGATCACAAGACCTTTATGCGGCGAGAGCCCGGGCTTGCCACGCGTCACGTCGATAGCAGGCCATGACATCGGAGAAACCAGAAAGGCCTGTTCCATAGCAAACCAGAATATCATCGGGAGCATCGCCCTCTGGAAAGTAAACACGGCTGAATTGGAAAAGGCCGTCGGGCACAAACGGCATGGTCGAGATACGATAGGGAATGTCGACCGGAAAACTGAAGAGGTGATCCCATCCACCCTCATCTAGTGATCCTGTCCAGACATAAGACGCACTCTCGTCATGGGTTTCGGACGCTTCCGCGTTCGTCGAAACGAACGCCTGACGCCCAATGACGCAGTGATAGAAATTCGAATTCTCAATCGGTGCCACACGATCGAATCGATCGGTTTGCTTATGATACAAGCAGATTTGATTGGGTTCGATCGGCGAATCTGTTGCCGTCAACAAAATGTCTTCGGTCACGGTAATGCTATAGAAGCGGAAACCTTGGCCGCCCTGCCGGACGATCTGAAGATCGCTAAAGTCCTTCGACGCTCTGATTAAGCGGCATTCGTCATCATAGTCTCCGGTACAAATCCAGAAGCAATCATCAAAGGGATCGTAGCTGATGCCATGGACATGGCGTATGGCCCGGGCATCGAAACTGTAGATGACGTCCCAGGTGATGCCGCCATCATGGCTACCATAGATGTGGACGGGTTCGCGCTCATTGTTGCTCCAATACTCACCGAAAACGATGAGCTCATCGCCCCGATTGGCAAGCGAAATTGGCCTGCTACCACGTTCGATCGGATGGCAGAGATAGGCCAACGGTTCGCCAGCCCGCTGCGTATAGATCCCCCCTTTGAAGATGTAGACACAGTTCCCGTTCGGAAGAACCCGCATCCGGTAGACCTGTGCCCGCAACAACCGCTGCGCGAGTGATGACATGCCAATGACGCCAGCATGAGAAAGCTGCAGATCCAGCCGACCGACCTGCTCGAAAGTCTCGCCATAGTCATTAGTCTTCAAGATCTTATCAAATCTGGAGCAATAAAGTGAGCCGTCATGATAAATAAGAGGCTTAGTGCCACGCACTGTTTTAAATGCGCCTCGACCTGGAAGTCCCCGACTAAGCATGGATGACGCTCCCTAATCTTTAAATTTACCAAATAATTATTGAAAATCTCTTTAGCAGTAAAGCCTGAACCTACGGCAAAACGTGTTGGACCTGCCACAGTTCCACTGACATTTACAGACCTGGTTCAGACTTTTTGACGAGGACATGAAGAAGCGTTGCCAGCGTTCGGACGGCATAGGCGATGATCATAGCCGACGTCAGTCCTACAGCACCGTGGGACACCAGAGAATAGGCCGCGATAAGATAGCAGATTGCCCATAGTACGTTGAGGCGGAAACGAAGCCAAAACCTGTTTTCCGCTGCCAAATAATTACTGAGAATGCCTTGAGGAGCCGCTGTGATCGCAACAGCAAACATCAAGATGAAGACCAAAGCGCCGTCAGCAAAATCCGGGCCGTAGGCCGAGGCGATGAGTGGGCTGCCAACCATGAGGGGTAACGCGATCAGCGCAACCAGAACCAACATGATTGCAGCGGAACGTAGAGCCAAATGCCGCGCCTCAGTGCGTCCTCCAGCGCTCACTTGCTCGCTCAAGATCGGTAAAATGGTTTGCGTAATCACGCCCGGCACGAACATCAAAAGCGAAAACCATTGATTAGCAGCGCCGAAAAGGCCCATCTCGCCAAAACCGCCGGGCTCTCGAACGAGCATCAGTGTGCCGATCCATGTCACCGGTAGCCAAAGCAAGAGCGTAGCCATCGCCGGTAGGCTGACATGCCAAAGCACCGACAGCTCTTCAGAAGGGAACCGCCAAGTTCGGGGAATGCCGTTCTCATCTGCTGATCGGTGGGCCAGGCGATAAAGCATCCCGAAGCGGACAGCCTCCGCGGCCGACAATCCAAGCAGGCCGCCGACAATTCCCCACCCGTAAACCCCTGCGACAAGGAAGAACAGAGCGCAGATGCCCGTCAAGGCATTGGCAACGAAAATGCCGCGAAAGGCTAAAAAGCCAAGATTGATACCGAGCGTACTGTCTGCAAGTACCTGAAAGAACAATAGAAGTGCGATGAGTCTGACGCCTGTGACCAGCGACGGTTCGTTCAGGACCGTATCTGCAATCCAAGGTGCAGTTAACAACATCAAAAGGGCGACTAATCCACCACTTATCAATGCGATATAGTGGCAGAGGGCCATGATACGGCCGGTCTTGACCTTATCGGTCTTAGCAAACTCGGCAACCAGCTTGGTTCCGGTCATGATGAGACCAAGCGATGCAACCACGTGGAAGGTCATTGCAGTATTGTAGAGCAGGCTCAGCTGACCGAAGGGCTCGAGACCGAGGAGGCGAGCGGCGATCAACATCGCCAGAATGACAAGCCCCCGATACATGACCTGTGCCAACGCATTCCACGCAGCTCCAGTCATCAGCTTTGCCGGAACCAGGCTAAGAAGCTTCTCGCTTGAAAGCGCGCCAACAGGCATATCAGAGACCTATCACGATGCAGAGCGTACTAAGCTGCCAGCCGCGCAGGCTCCCCTGCGCTTCGCATGGCAAAAACCGCGTCCTCAAAGTTTCTTACCATGGCAGCCATGGTAAAATCCTCATGGGCGGTGCGGTAAGCGTTCTTCCCCATGCGTTTTTGCAACATGGGATCGGCCAGAATCGTGGCGACACTATTCGAAAAGTCCTGGATATCATTCTGTTTGAATAACAAGCCGTTCTCACCAGGAACAAGAGCGGCAATCTCCGGATTCTGACTTCGCATATTATCGTGGGTTACGACTGGCAAGCCATAGGCGAACGCATGCAAGAGACTGAGTCCGATCGGTCCCGGATACAGGAGGCATTTTGCTGAGAGGAACCAAGGCGACAAGGCCGCCTCATCAAAAATCGCGCCGAGAAAATGGACATGATTTGAAAGGTCCAGAGCTTGAACATGATGCTCGGCCTCCGCCCTCATGACCCCATCACCAATGACAGCAAGCAACACCTCGGGGTGTTTGGTCCGAAGCCGGTGAACGACGTCAATCGCTTGGAGCAACCGGGTCTTAGGCGTAAGCCGACTACAAAAGACCAAGAGTTTCCGACCCATCAAGCCCTGTCTGATCTGGAAGGTCTCGAGATCGCTTGGGCTGATCCGTTCGATCTCATCCTTGATCAACGTCTCATCGATGGTGTTGTTGAGATAAAAGGTCCGCTCGGCTGGGAAGCCCATATTGATAAAGGCGTTGGCCTCTTTTTCCGTGTAGACCATTACCGCATTGGGGAAATGTTTCGTCAGCCAATGTCTTACCTTAGTCGTCACCGGAGAGGCTTCTGGAGTCCATCCCTGGCACCACCAAATGATCGGTACACCCCGTCGCCGGGCGCCCAGGGCCATCGGATAGATGTTGAGAAATCGAGGATTGCCCGTGCTGACGATAACATCGCCCGGACCAAGATTGGGGTCGACTTCGAAATGGCTGTGCCAACTTAGCCTTCCCCCCAGAAACTCCCGGGTTGGACGTTTGGGAGCGACAATATCCTCAGCAAATGCACTCGCCTCACCCCGATCGAAGAGACCAGGATCAGCCTGATGAGCTGGATAGAGCTTGAAGTCGATCCGTCCTGATTGCTTCAATCGATTTAAGAAAACGCTTCGATACTTCGGAAGACCTTCCAAGAGGATCTGGACCAGCGGACGTTGGCGCGGACTCGTCATCATTAGGCAGCCGCAGCCAGGCCTTGATTGTCGACGAAGCGTCGCATCCACAGCTCCAGACAAACCATCTCAAAAATTGTCGAGGCCGCGTCGATACGACCAGCCTTGTTGTCGGCGCGAAGGCGATCGACCGCGTCGGGATCAAACCAGCCGCGGTTTCTTAAGCTTTCGCGCGAGAGAGTGTCCTCAACCATGCCCCTGAGATCATTGTCCAGCCATTCTTGTAAGGGCGCTCCGAAACCAACCTTCGGACGATAGATGACATCGCGGGGCAAGAGCGGCTCCGCCACTTTCCTAAGAAGATACTTGGTCTTGGTGCCGTTCAGCTTGAGATCCACGGGCAAAGTTGCAGCAAACTTCATGAGTTCGCGATCGAGAAAAGGTACGCGCACCTCGATGCTCTCAGCCATACTTGCTTTGTCGGTGTAGTTTAGATTGTGATCAGCGAGAAAGAATTGCTGTTCAAGATAAAGGAGCTTATTCAAATCCGGCACATTTGAACCGAGCCGCTCAAATCGTTCGACAAGTGGCTTGAGCACAGGCTCACCATCCACCATTGCATGAAAGTCACTGGAATAGAGCTCGCTTCGAACGTCTCGATCCGACCAGAAAAACGTTGACATCAATCGCTCGTCTTGTGGTCGATCAGCGGAACGAAAGGCTGTCTGCAGTCGCCGCCCCCAACCTGTACCTCCCGGCGCAAGCCTCGAGCCCTGGCGAACAGCGCGTCGAAGAGATGATGGTAGCCAGCCCCAATAGCGCTCCAATCGAAGAGCAATATGGCGGCGATAGCCTGAAAACACATCATCGCCGCCGGCGCCAGACAGCAGCACTTTGACACCGTCCTGTCGCGCACGCGCTGAAATGAGGAGAGCATTGATCGGCGCGATGTCGGATTGGGGTTCGTCGAGGGTATAGATCATGGACGCGACGTCGTCAGCCGATGGTGGCGTGATCTCGATCTCTGTGAGCTTAACACCGAGATGCTGTGCCGCTTGCCGAGCATAGGGCAAGTCATCCACCCAGCCACGATGCGCCCCAATCGCTGACTTGATCGTGTAGCAGGGCAAGCTAGCCGCCTCAGTATGCTTTGCCATCAACGCGACGATGAGACTTGAGTCGAGACCGCCCGAGAGGAAGGCACCAACGGGAACATCGCTCACCATTTGACGCTCAACGGCAGCTTCAAGCTCCTCAGTTAGGGCAGCAATTGCGTCACGCTCATCGATCGCCCGGATTGGCGCATGATAGTGGGGCGGTTCGTGGGTCCAGATCCGCTGAATACGACCCTCTTCGACCATGAGGGCCTGGCCAGGTTCGCATTTCCGAACGGCTTTCAGCATCGTGTCGCCTGCCGGACACCATAGATAAGCAAGATGATAGTGAATGGCGTTCGGATTAATCGAGCGATCGAGATCCGGGACTTCCAACAGCGCCTTGATCTCGGAGGCGAAGACGAAACCGTTCGGCGTTTCGGCATAATAGAGCGGCTTAATCCTTGCGTGATCGACCGCAAGAAACAGCGACTTCTTTCGTCGGTCCCAGATTGCCAGCGCGTACATACCGTTGAGTCGGTCCAGCATATCCGGACCCTCGAAGTCATAAAGGTGGATCAGGACCTCGACATCGCATTGCGTCTTGAACGAGTAGCCCTTGCTTTCAAGAAAGCTACGAAGTTCACGGAAGTTATAGATTTCGCCATTACAGACCAGCTGTATATTCCCGCTCTCATCGCACATCGGCTGGGCAGCCTCAGGGCTGAGATCAATGATGCTCAAGCGGCGATGAGCTAGTCCTATGCGATCAACGCTATCGTACCAGATATCCTGATCATCCGGACCGCGATGTTGTTGTCTGACGTTAAAACGCGTCAGCAGATCACGTCCGTAACCACCTTGGAAACCGGCGATGCCACACATTCAGTCGCTCAATCTGGCTTAACTGTCCGAACCATACGCAAGATCTAAGAGGAGCAGCCCTGACAGGCAAAACTGTCCTCGATGAAGTCGACTGTCTCGTCCCACCAAGGCGGAATGTCAGCGAAGTCGATCGCCTTGGTCGTATCGATTGTCCAAATCACCAAGCCGTCAGCATGCTCTCTTAAGAAATCGAGCTGCACGCGCCAATAGTCTGGCTCGATCGCCTCGCCCGCGCGGCTATCATTGGACGGGTGATACTCGGGCCAGATAAACGCATAGATCTTCTTGTCAGGCGCAATGCGTCGGCTTTCGTCGATCTGGGCCTTAGCGTAAGTAAGCCAACCTTCTTGGTCCTCATAGAAGGTGTAGATTGATGGAAAGAGCACATCGACTTCTGAAGCGAGCTCGACCAGCCGGTCGTTCTCCTCCTGCCAGTCCTTATATTTCGGATGATCCTCTCCCCTGATCGCTCGCCAATAATCGCGAATCGGGACCATGCTGTAGTACCCAACCGCCTGGTCGTCAGGAGCCGATTTTCGAAACCAGTCGAGCACGGTGATATGATTATCAACCGCTGCTTGAGCAAAAGTCTCATCTTCGACTGGCCAGTGCTCAATATCGAGCACGGTAAGATGACCAAATTCAGGCGACCGCTCAGCAACCCGCTGGACCCGGCCGCGGTCAGGCAGTCCAAGGTCAAAGTCGTCCTTTCGTGGAACGCCATTAGGCCAGAATTCATGGCCATACCAAATCTTGAGCCGTTCAACACAATGGGTCCCCAAGTCCGGGATATTCCGATATCCCATGATTTGGTAGACTTTGAACGGCTCACCATTGACCTTGTCGACAAGCTGGCATTCCTCTGCTGTCGCCTCAACGGTCATGCAGGATGTTAGTACGCCAGCAATGAGGAGAGCAGGCGTAGACAATGCCAATCGGCTGCTCTGCAGCCATTGCAGCAGGTTTCCTCCGGTCATCTATCGACCTCTTTTCATTGCGAGAATTCATTGTCGTGCGGAAATTGCACGTGGACCGACGTCTATATAACCGGCATCGTTTGAAATTACAGCCGTCAACATTCGGAAACATGCATTAAGATTCGTAGGTGTTGCGCATAAGAACGACCCGATTCACCGGCCGCAGACGTCCAAACCCGCTATCCTGGTCAACGAGCGCGGGATATCTTTAAACCAATTTTTACCCTCGAGTGCTTTAATGTCAGTGCTGAGCAGATCTTTTGGTCACCTGCCGCTCCTACCAAACAGATTCGCAAAAACAAGCCGTCGCTTAGAGAGGCTCGATTGCCGAACCCGTGCCCCGATCCATGCTAAACGACGCCTCCCTTCGCCTTCAGCGGGACCGTTTTGTCGGCTTTGCATTTGCCGGCGGCGATCTCCTGTTGGAGACCGACCTCGACGGTTGCATAACCTATGTTGCCGGCGCCGCTCAGACGATGAGTGGCCAATCAGACGATCACCTCATTGGCAAGACGCTTCCTGATCTCGTCATTCCGGAACTGCGAGCGAAGACGACCGACTTTCTGGCGGCAGTCAGCACAAAGGGTCGCGCCATGCCCTTTCGGATGGGCTTTGACGGTATTGGAGGTCGATGGCTCGTTTTGTCCGGTCACAGCAGTCCCGACCGACCGGGTGTTTTGCAGCTCAGCTTTCGTTTCGATCTTCCAAGCCTTCCCGAGCGGGATCCATTGATCGAAGAGAATGCTTTTAAGAACCAGGTCTTGGAGCATCTCCAATCTTCGGATCAAGCATCGACCCTAACAATGCTTGACTTGAGCGAACTTGAAGACTGGTCGGAGGAAGCTGCATCAGCATGCAGAAATGAGATTGGAAAGAGCCTGAGCGAGCTTTGTTGTGAGGACAGCGCTTCAGGATGGCTGGATGATGGCATTCTCGGCATCATGCAGAAAACTGAAATGGACGTCGACGCGTTAGAAGCCACGATCAGGACCCATTCCAAGATCGCTGATCCCAACGGCATTGGCCTCACACCCAAGGCCAGTTCGATCTCACTCGAGTCAGGCGACCTACATCCAAGCGAAGCTGGCCAGGCTCTCCTCTATGCGATCAATCGCTTCGCCGAGACAAAAGGCGAAGGTTTCCGCATCGGATCGCTTCAGGATGGTTTCGACGTCATGGTGAAGGACACGGTCAAGCGTGTCGTTGAGGTCAGAGAAACTGTTGACAACGACAGTATCGAGCTCAATTTCCAGCCCATCGTCGATCTGAAGACAGGGCAGATACATCACTACGAGGTGCTGAGCCGCCTCACCAATGGCAAATCGCCGTTCGATCTGGTTTGTTTTGCCGAACAGGTCGGCTTGATCGCTGATTTCGATCTGATGGTCTGTCGTCGAGTCGTGGCCATGCTGGATGATCGGAGGCGATGGCGTAAGCCGACCCCTCTGGCCATCAATCTCTCCGCACGTTCCATGGAGAGTCGCGCCTTTGCCGAGGGCCTTATGACTCTCCTTGCCAAATTTCCATCAATGCGCGGCCAGATCATGTTCGAATTGACGGAATCAGCAGCAATTACCGACCCTGAGCCCGTAGCAAATCTAATCGAAAAACTGCGTAAAAGAACCTATAAGGTCTGTCTAGATGACTTCGGCAGCGGCGCTGCAGCTTTTCATTATCTTCGATCCTTTTCGTTCGACTATGTCAAAGTGGACGGTCTCTATGTGCGGTCCACAGGGCGGCGCGACCAGAGTATCCTTCGTGGGATGGCGGCGTTATGCAAAGAGCTTGGTGTCGTCTCGGTAGCTGAAATGGTCGAGTCGAAGACTCAGGCCGATCGATTGCAACGGTTGGGCTTCGATCTCGGCCAAGGTTACCATTTCGGACGGCCAAGTCCGGATCTACCCGACACCGCTCCCAACTGATTCAGCTCACTCGATGATGATACCGCAGTCCAAGCCCGCTTCTTCGAGCCAAGACCAAAGGTAGTCGCCATAGGAACGGCCTAGATAAATGTCGACAACATCGACATCACGAAGGTGGAGCAAGACACTGATCTTGGCGAGCACGGAACCGGCCACGTATCCCGGGGCTACGGTTCTCGGATGAAAATCAATCGGGCACCCCTTCGCCAGAACGTCGAGGGCACTTGGTCCGGAAAGACGAAGCATAGCGCGGGCAGCACTGATATCAGTGACAGATCCGTGAATCCCTAAGAGCGAGTCCGTAAGTTCACGAGCGATCGCGGTGACGTCGGCCTTGGGACAGGTAATCAACCATTGATCAGGCCCAACCCAAAGCGCCGCGATATGGCCCTGCAATGCAGACTGACAAGCTTCCGTTGGCAAGAGGAGGTTTAGGACCCGTCCAACAGAACTCATAAAAGCCTTATCGCGAGGGTCGCCCCGGAGGTCGACTTTACCAACATCCTTAACCTCGGAAAGGCGAACACCGCGCGGTGAGGGTGCCGCGGCAACAGCGCCTTCAGCGACAAAACCGTCAGGCATGGAGCCTCTCTCCTTCCTGATCAATGAACACGGGATCGGTCACCTCGACGGCCAGCATGCGATCGATCATGGGGATGTAGACCGTTTTACCGATCAAAGAGTGCCCACGCTTTAACATTGCGAGCGCAAATGTCCGACCAAGCTCAGGGCTTCTGTAGCTGGATGTCACATGGCCAATCATCGTCATCGGGATGGTTTGATTCGGATCGGCAATGATTTGGGCCCCCTCTTCCAGCAGAGCCTGCGCGTCGTTTGGCAGGAGCCCAACCAACTGCTTGCGGTCATCTCGTTGCATATCCGCTCGTGCGAGTGATCGCTTGCCGATAAAGTCACCTTTCTTTTTCGAAACGATCCATTCCATGCCGAGATCAGCGGGAGTCGCGGTCCCATCGGTGTCCTGGCCGGTGATGATATAGCCTTTCTCAGCACGCAGCACATGCATGGCCTCGGTACCGAATGGTGTCAAATCGAAGCGTTCACCAAGCCGGATACAACGCTCCCAAAGCGCACGGCCATACTCCGCAGGGATCTGGATTTCATATCCCATTTCCCCAGTGAAACTAATCCTGAAGAGGCGCACAGGGATACCGTCAGCCGTCCCATCGCGAACGCTCATATGCGGAAAAGCTGCCGGGTCGAGATCGACATCTTGAACCAGCTCAGCGACTAAATCTCGGCATCGTGGCCCCGAAAGCGAGACAGTCGCCCATTGCTCAGTGACCGATGTCGCATAGACCTGGAGATCCGGCCATTCTGTCTGCAGCCATTCCTCTATCCAGGCCAGCACACGCGCTGCACCACCTGAAGTTGTACTCATAAGGTAGTGGTTCTCACCAAGCCTTGCCGTGACGCCGTCATCAAAGACCATGCCGTCTTCGCCCAGCATTAAGCCATAACGACAACGGCCGATTGCAAGCTTAGACCATGCATTGGTATAGACACGGTTCAGAAACTCAGCGACATCTCGGCCCTTCAGATCGATCTTGCCGAGCGTTGAAGCATCCAACATGCCAATAGATTTGCGGGTGGCGCGGACCTCCCTATCGACTGATGCCGCCATATCTTCACCGGCTTTGGGGAAGTATCTCGGCCGTTTCCACTGACCAACATCTTCGAAAACCGCACCATGGGTCTCGTGCCATTGATGCATGGGTGTTTTTCTGACCGGATCAAAAAGGCGTCCCCTATTTTGACCGACCAACGCGCCAAAGGTGACGGGCGTGAAAGGCGGACGGAAGGTGGTCACGCCGAGTTCAGCGATTGGTTGGCCAGTCGTTTCCGAGACGATCCCAAGAGCGATTACGTTGCTCGTCTTGCCTTGGTCCGTGCCCATGCCGGTGGTGGTGTAGCGTTTAACATGTTCGATCGAGCTGTAGCCTTCGCGCAGCGCCAGTTTGATATCACTAACCGTCACGTCATTTTGAAAATCTACGAAGCTCTTGGCGTCAGCTTTTTCCGTCCTTGCCGGGACTTGCCATAGCGTACGTTCGGATCCTTCGCTATCCCGATCAAGCTGAGGAATTTGTGGCGCCATTCCCTCGAAGCCCGTCGCTTTGGCGGCGGCCAATCCAGCCTCAGCACCAGATCGCAGAGCGTCTTCAAGCGAAAAAACCCCCGCGCACGCACCTGCAGATCGCTCATCCTGGGCAGGGATACCCGGCAAGAAAATCGTACGCTCAGCATCGTAGAGTGGTCGGCCTCGTGACTGGGAGTGCAGATGGATCGTTGGGTTCCAGCCCCCTGACATTGCGACAAGGTCACAATCGACCCAACGGAAGCCGCCATTCACCCGTTCGCCAGCACTGCTCAGCTTGCCGACTTCTACAGACTGGACACGTTTGCTGCCCTTAACGCCGATGATGGCGGCGCCGTTGATTCGCTGGATACCTGCTGTCACCGCACGAAGCGCGAGATCGCCACCTGGGCCTTCGCGCGCATCCACGACGGTCACGTCTACGCCGGCGGCCTTCAAGTCAAGGCCCGTTGCGTAAGCACTGTCATTCGTGGTGAAGATCACGGCACGCTTACCGGGGCAAACACCATACCGGTTGACATAAGTGCGCACAGCACTCGCCATCATGATTCCGGGTCGGTCATTTCCTGGAAACGCTAGCGGTCGCTCGATAGCGCCTGTCGCCAACACGACCTGCTTTGCACGCACTTTCCAGATGCGTTGCCTCGGTTGCGACGCTGCACTTCCTTGACCATGCTCGGCGACCCGCTGGACCAGCGCCAGATAGTTATGATCATAATAGGCAAAAGCGGTGGTGCGTGGCAGAGATCTAACTTCGCCCATCGCTGCAAGTTCGCCGATCGCCTCGCTTCGCCAATCCGCCAGCGGATGATCGTTCTCTTCGTCTAAGAGACAGCCGCCGAATTCAGGCTGTTGATCCGCGATCATGACGCGAGCACCGCTTCGTCCAGCAGCAAGCCCGGCGGCGAGGCCTGCGGGACCAGCACCAACCACGAGCACATCGCAATGGGCATAGCGGTGTTCGTAACGATCTGGATCCGGTTCGATTGGCGCCTTACCAAGACCAGCAGCTCGACGGATGACGCGCTCATAGACTGCGTTCCAAAAAGCCGGTGGCCACATAAAGGTCTTGTAGTAGAACCCCGCCGGAAAGAGCGGCGACACTAAGCCGTTAAGTGCTCCGATATCCATGGTGACGCTTGGCCAACAGTTTTGACTCGTCGCGACAAGACGATCGAAAAGCTCGATCTGTGTCGCGCGCATATTGGGCTCGGTTCTTGCTCCGCTCCCTAGTTGAACCAAAGCTGAGGGTTCCTCTGGGCCAGCCGTCATGATGCCGCGTGGGCGGTGATACTTGAAACTCCGACCAACGAGGTGGATGCCGTTCGCCAGCAAGGCAGAGGCGAGCGTGTCCCCTTGGTAACCCTGCAAGTTCTCGCCATTGAATGTAAATGCCAGGGGTCGCAAGCGATCGATTCGACCGCCCGCCGCCAAGCGGTAGGGTTGATCGGACATCATTGCCCTCCATCACCAGGAAGAGGCGGACAGGGCTCTCCCATTTTGTAGACGGCAAGAAACCGATCCGACACCGTATCTCGTGCAGCATTGAACCAGCGCCCGCACCCAGCATCATGGCGCCAGCGTTCAAGATGCACGCCCTTCGGATTCTTCCGCATGAACAAATAATCTGCCCATTCATCGTCACTGAGCGCGGATGGCTGAAGCGGCCGCACGATATGCGCCTCGCCACCACAATGAAATTCTGTCTCCTCGCGCGGACCGCAAAAGGGACAAGTGATTAACAACATGAACACCATCTCCCAAAACTGACGTTGCCGGCCAGGGATGAAATCGAAGCATGAAGTCTCGAAGCGACGTGCAACGAACACGGAGCATTGCCAAGGGTGGAGACGAGCTCCCTATGCGAGACAACGTCCGCAGCATGAAGCGAAATCTTGTTGCAACGTGTCGATATCAATGACGCTGGCATGGCGCTAGTGAGCGACGGCGGCAGCGCCGTGTTCGTCAACTAACTCCCCGCTCATAAAGCGATCAAGGGCGAAGGGAGCGTTAATGCTATGCGCTTCACCTGTCGCAATAGTGTGGGCAAAGACGTGGCCAGAGCCCGGTGTCGCCTTGAACCCACCTGTGCCCCAGCCGCAGTTGATGAACATATTCTCAACCGGTGTCTTACCGATGATCGGGCTTCGGTCAGGCGTGACATCGACAATACCCCCCCACTGACGGAGCATACGCATTCGAGAAAAGCTCGGAAACAGCTCGAGGATAGCCTGTAACGTATGCTCGACGACGTGAAAGGAACCCCGTTGGCTATAGGAGGTGAACTGATCAGTACCGGCACCGATGACGAGTTCACCCTTGTCCGACTGGCTGATATAGCCGTGCACCGCGTTAGACATGATGACGGTGTTGACACAAGGTTTGACCGGCTCGGAGACAAGTGCTTGGAGCGGGAAGCTCTCGATTGGCAGTCGAAAACCAGCCATATCTGCGATGACGCTTGAGTGACCAGCGGCGACAACCGCTAGCTTCTTGCATTTAATCTGACCGCGCACGGTCTCGACACCCATCACCCTGCCCTGTTCGGTCAAGACGCCCGTGACTTCGCAGTTTTGAATGATGTCGATGCCCATCGCATCAGCGCCTCGAGCGTATCCCCAAGCAACGGCATCGTGACGGGCCGTACCGGCGCGACGTTGGATTGAGGCGCCAAGAATCGGATAGCGCGCGTTTGTTGAGATATTGAGGAGTGGCTCTTCTGCCTTGACCTGTTCAGTCGTCAAAAATTCGCTATCGACACCATTCAGGCGATTGGCGTGGCTTCGCCGACTGACCTCTTGCAAGTCGTGGACGGTATGGGCGAGATGCATAACACCACGCTGGCTGAACATGACGTTATAGTTCAACTCTTGCGACAATCCCTCCCAGAGCTTGACCGCGTGATCGTAGATGCGTGCACTCTCATCCCAGAGATAGTTGGAGCGGATGATTGTGGTGTTGCGGCCTGTATTGCCGCCTCCCAGCCAGCCCTTCTCCAGAACTGCGACGTTGGTGACGCCATGCTCCTTGGCGAGATAATAGGCCGTGGCAAGACCATGCCCTCCCGCACCGAGTACGATAACATCGTAAGCAGGTTTCGGGTCTGGACTGCGCCAAACGGCTTCCCAGTCCCTGTGTCCGGTCAGTGCATTTCTTGCGAGGCTGAAGATCGAGTAGCGTTTCATAGCGATTGCCGATTATGTGGACCAGCGATTGCCGTTGCACCATGGCATCGGACGGCGTTCCATATCCTGGCGAAGCCGACAGCGACAGGCAATTCCTTATCGCCAATGATTAAACGCTTGCCGCTGGCATCTTCCTTGGCAAAAACGACGGTTCACCTCTGCTCAGCGACATGAAATTTCCGCTAGTCTAAGGAGCGCTTATTGACAAACAGATGACGTGTTTGCGACATGGCTGGATTTACCTGCCGTTTTTCTGCGAGGTGGGCCATGGTGGATGCCGTGTCGGCACCGACAAGCGAAAGTTGGAGTGAGGCGCCCGATCGCTTCGCCTTTGTTCTCGTCCCCAATTTTTCCCTCATTGCTTTCGCCTCAGCAATCGAACCACTTCGTCTCGCCAACCGGCATACGGGCCGCGAAATCTATCAGTGGCAGGTCGTCTCCAAGGATGGCGAACCAGTGCGTGCCAGCAATGGTGTGCAAGTCGCCGTCGACCAAAGCTTGACCGACGTCAGGCTCTCGCCGGGCGGAACCAATCCAGCAATCATTCTGTGCACCGGCGTTGGCGTTGAGCAGTACGAAGATAAGGAGGTCTTTGGTTGGCTTCGTCGCGCCGATCGGTCAGGCGCCGCCGTCGGTGCCCTTTGTACCGGCGCCCATGTCCTGGCGCGCATCGGACTCCTTGATGGTCACAAATGCACGATTCACTGGGAAAATCTCCCAGGATTTATCGAAGATTTTCCCGACATCGACGTGTCAGCTGATCTCTTTGCTGTGGACAAAAAACGCCTCACCTGTTCAGGAGGAACAGCGGCACTCGACCTCATGTTACACTTGATAGCAGACAAGCAAGGCAATGAAATTGCGTCAAAAATATCTGAGCAGTGTCTCCAAGATCGGGTTCGTCAATCCCATGATCATCAACGCATTCCTTATCGAGTCAGGCTGGGCGTTCACAACCCGAAGCTGATTAACGCTATCGAGATGATGGAAAGTAACATAGAAGAACCGTTGAATCAGGAAATGCTTGCGCGCTATATAGGACTGTCACGACGTCAACTCGAACGTCTTTTTAGAAAACATCTCGGAAGAACACCGGCGCAATATTATCTGGAGCTTAGGTTGGAACGGGCACGTCACCTTCTCTACCAGACCAGCATGCCGATTATGAATGTCGCCTTTGCTTGCGGCTTCGTGTCCGCTTCGCACTTTTCGACATGCTATCGTCAGAAATATGGTCGCACCCCGCGCGCCGAGCGCGTCGCTCTCGGCGCTTGAAATCTGCGATGCCAGGCTTGACAGGATCCCATCATATTGGATTGCGCCTAACGGTACTGAGCCTTTCAGTGATGCTTTTGGCATCATGTGCGACAACCCCGCCGTCGAACCCAGACAACCTTTGCGATATCTTTTACGAAAAGGATGGGTGGTACGAACAGGCAAAGCTGACCCAGAAGCGCTGGGGAACGCCGATCCATGTCAAGATGGCGATCATGCGTCATGAAAGTGCCTTTCGCCATGATGCAAAACCGCCTCGCTACTACTTCCTGGGTTTTATACCTTGGGGACGCATTTCGAGCGCTGAGGGGTATCCTCAGGCTCTCGATGGCACCTGGAAGCGTTATCAGCGTGAAAACAACCGGCGCGCCGCTAGCCGTCGCGACTTCGATGATAGTCTAGATTTTATCGGCTGGTATCTGCACACCTCGAAGCATCAGATCGGACTCAGTCCAGAAGACGCCTATAGTCATTATCTCGCCTATCACGAGGGACAAAACGGCTTTAAACGCGGCACGTGGAAAGCGAAGCCCAGCATCCAGCGTTATGCACAGCGAGTGGCGACGACAGCGGACCGCTATCGGGTCCAGTTGAACGAGTGCCGCGAAGGTCTCGAGAATCCCAGCCGCTGGTGGTGGCCATTTTCCTGAGCTCTTTGGCCCCGTTAGCCCATTAACATCTTCGAATCCAGCCCTAAAGAGAGGATCACTGATGGATGCCCTTGATGCCGGCCGCCGCCTCGTCGATGATTTGAATCCCGGCATGGAGGAAGCCTTGGAAGCCCGATACGGGCATCTCCTTCCTGGTATGGCCGAAGCCGTCGTCGACTTCGCCTACGGACGCCAATATGCGCGGCCTGGTCTCGATTTGAAGTCACGTTATATCGCGACGATTGCCGCTCTTACCGCGCTTGGTGGCCAGACCCGCCCGCAACTTAAGGTGAACATTACCGGTGCGCTAAAGGCTGGTGTCAGCGAGACCGAAATTGCCGAAACGATCTGGCAGATGGCACTCTATGGCGGATTTCCTTCGGCGATCAATGGCTTGAATGCAGCGCTAGAAGTCTTTGCGGAAGAACAACAAAAACAAGACCGCTCCAACTCAAGCATGAATCCCAGCGCCGTCGGCTAGTGTTAGCAGCACCGTCTCAGCGCATTGTGCTCTATATCCATCCAACCTATCAAGGTTTCTTCAAGCCTTCGTTTTCTCGAGCCATCCTTGACCACGGCCCATCACGGCCTTACGTCGCTTGAACGTCTGTTCCTGCTTCCTCTTCAGCCTCGGCCTCGGCTCGCTTCCTCTCGACCATCCGCACCATCCAAATGGAAATCTCATAGAGTGCGATGATTGGAATGCCGAGACCGACCTGACTGATGATATCCGGCGGTGTGATGATGGCGGCGACGACAAAGACACCGACATAGGCAAATTTGCGGTTACGCACGAGACCTTCAGATGAGACCAGGCCGACCCGTCCCATCAGTGTTAGAGCGACCGGAAGTTGGAAGCTAAGGCCAAAGGCGAAGATCAACTTCATGACGAGGCCGAGATATTCACCGACGCGTGCTTCAAGCTCGATCGGGAGAGAACCAGGACCTCCGCCGGTTTCAAAACTCAAGAAGAACCGCCAAGCCAGCGGGAAAATGAAGTAGTAGACCATAGCACCGCCGAGAAAAAACAGAACCGGCGTGGCGACCAAAAAAGGCAGAAACGCATTCTTCTCGTTCAGATAAAGGCCGGGCGCGATAAACATCCAGAGTTGAGTCGCGACAAAGGGAAAGGCGAGAAAAGCGCCCGCCCAAAAAGCGACCTTTAGATAAGTGAAAAACGCTTCAGTCAAACTCGTATAGATCATGCGCCGACCGGTCTGGCCTTCATAGATATCGGCCAATGGCTGCACGAGAAATGCGTAAATATCTTCTGCAAAGAAATAACACAGGAGGAACCCAAGAAGGATTGCCGCGCAAGAATACATCAGGCGATTCCGCAGCTCCAGGAGGTGATCCAAGAGCGGCATTTCCCGATCGTCAATGTCCTTGATAAGGGCCATAGCTTAGCTCGATTTGGCCGCCATCGCAGAAGATCCGCCGTCTTTGTCTGCGGATGACGCGTCGCTGCCTGATGATGTTGATGCCGCCGGCTTGGCGGCTCTTTTACGGGTGGTTTGTTTCTTTACGGCTGCTTTCCTCGTGCCGGTTCCACTTTTTGTCGTCGCAGCCGGTCGCGCAGAGGATGCAGCGGCCTTCTTCGTCGGCGCGGGCTTCTTCGCAGTCGAACTACTGCGACCTGCTTTCGCTTTAGGCTTCGTCTGCGGTTTTTGTGGCGATGCGGGCGCGTCCAGTTGGGAGGAACCAGCCGGCACCACCGGTTCCTTAGCCTTAGCCGCTGCATTGCCATTCAAGACCTTGCCAACTGTCTCTTCACCGGGCGTACCATCCGACGTATCAAACGCGCTCTTCAGCTCACCTTTGGGATCAAGGGAAGTCTCGACTGCCTTTTTTAGATCAGTCTTCCCTACCTTCTCGATCTCCTTTTTGACATCGTCGAGTTCCGCTTCCTTGGCCATATCTTCCAATGACGATTGGAACTCCCGGGCAAGCATCCGCCCTTTGCGCACCCATTGACCGATGGTCCGCGCAACCCGTGGAAGATCTTTCGGCCCGATAATGATCAGCGCCAACACCATAATGATGGCCATCTCGGACCAGCCGATGTCGAACAAGGCACAATTTCCTTAAAGCAAAGGTGCAAGGCCGAGGCTGGGCCTAAGAGCCCAGCCGGGCCTGGTCAGCTTTTTGCGGCCTCGTCCTGCTTCAGATTCTGCTCCGAGCCCTTGGGCGTCGCATCAGAGGTCAGAACCTTATCCTCGCCAGGCTCGTCCTCGTCCTTAAGGCCAGACTTGAAGTTCTTAACGCCCTTGGCGACATCGCCCATAACCTTCGGCAGCTTGCCTGCGCCGAAAAGAATAAGGACGATCAGCAGGATCAGAACGACCTGCCATATTCCAATACTCATTGAACCCTTCCTCCTAAGGCCGCCATCCAAAGCGGCTACATCCTTTACCACTTACCCTAAGTGTCGCAAAAAACCCGATTAGGTGCAATGACGACACCCATTCTACATTCGCTAAATGCGTTATGAGGTACGCCTATCTGTTGGATAGATATGGACTTGGCCAGGATCAACGTCGACCGTGACGGTATCACCAGCTTCAAAATCGGCGTAGCTGGTCATACGCACCGAAAGAACGGGACCATCGGCTAGCTTAAGTTCCAGCACCCGATTGGTGCCAAGGTCGCGAATCCGGTGGACGTCAAAGTGAGGCTCCTTGCCGTTCAGCTGTTTTGTGGGATGGAGGCCTTCCGGCCGGATCAGCACATCAACGGCCGTGCCGTCCGCAAGATGTTCGACTTTCATTGGGCCAAGTGGCGTCGAAACTTCACCCGCAAGCACCCAGCCCTTAAAGCGGTTGGGAGGCCCAAAGAAACCGGCAACGAACGGGCTGGCAGGGTGGCTGTAGAGTTCCGCGGGCGTGCCAGACTGAAGGATCCTCCCCTCCAACATCACGTGAATGCGGTCCGCAACCCTGACCGCCTCCTCCGCATCATGCGTGACCATCAAAACCGGTGTGCCTTCGGCACGCAGCAGCGCAATCGTGTCGTCGCGCACTTGCTCCCTTAGGGTGGCGTCAAGACTAGAAAACGGCTCATCAAGCAGCATCAGCCGCGGGTGTGGAGCAAGGGCGCGAGCAAGGGCGACGCGTTGTTGCTCTCCACCAGAGAGCATATGCGGATAGGCGTCGATGTGGGCCCCAAGGCTGAGATGTGCCAAGAGATCGGCCGCTCGACGTCGGCGCTCTTTCCGTTCGAGATCCGTTAAGCCGAAGGCAACATTGTCGCCAATACGAAGATGGGGAAAGAGCGCGAAATCCTGAAACATAAGACCAATCCGGCGGTTCTCTGTCGGAACGGCCCGTCCTGGCTCAGCAACCACCACGCCATCAATAATCACCCGCCCGCCCTGTAGCGGCTCCAATCCAGCGATCAAACGAAGAATGGTCGTCTTGCCACAACCCGATGGACCGACAAGGCAATGGACATCGCCCGCAGCGAGGCCAAAGGCAACGTCCTCCACCACCCGCCTGTTCCCATAGGCATGACAGAGGTGATCGACATAGAGACCTTCCGTGGGAAGGACTTCATGGGAGACGTGAAGACCGTTTGTGGAACGCTCGGAAGCGGCTTTCGCCATAGACGCTTGTTTCTATTTGCCAGTCGTTTAAGCACTCTACTCGGAAGTGGGACCTCGATCCGCCTGGGTCAAGCCCGAGGCACTGATGATGGCTCCTGAGAAGACGGCTCGTCAACGACGTCAATGGCATCGTCACCATGTTCCGTTGTCTCCGCGCCTTCGTCTTCTGGCTTCGGGTCCCCACGAAGCGCACCGGGCGTGCCAAGCAAGCCAACCTGCATCAATTCTTCAATCCGCGGCAAATCATCGAGATGTGACAGATCGAGATGATCGAGAAATGTCGATGTCGTCACCCAAGTCACAGGACGCCCAGGAGTCTCTCGTCGACCTTTGGGCTGCACCCAACCAGTTTCAATCAGGAGATCAAGTGTACCCTTATTGGTACTAACCCCTCTTACTTCCTCAATCTCGGCGCGGGTAATGGGCTGATGATACGCAATGATCGCGAGCGTCTCCAAGGCCGCTCGGGAAAGACGCCTACTCTGCACCGTCTCCCGCTGAAGATAGGGTGCAATATCTGGCGCGGTGCGCAGAGCATAGCGGCTTCCATGCTGTTCAAGTCTTATGCCGCGTTCGCGGTAATCTTCAGCGAGTAAATCGACCACGTCGCGCGCATGCAGCTCGCCGGGCAAATGTGCTTGGAGTGTATGCAGATCAAGCGGCTCTTCAGCCGCGAACAGCACCGCTTCGACAATGCGCTTGGCGAGCGTCATGTCCATTTTGGTGTCCTCTGGTGACATTGATCGGCTCGCCGACAAGCATTCATGCTGGTTCAGGGCCTTTCGACTTCTTGCGAACATAGATAGGCCCAAAGGGCGCAGCTTGGCGAAGGTCGACCACGCCGTCCTTAGCCAGTTCCAAACTCGCGCCAACATGGGCAGCAATGGCGGAGCGCCTAAAGGAGTCATTCATCAGCCCCGCAGGCAAAAAGGCGAGGAGGTTTTGCCAATCCGGTCCGCCGAGCAATTCAGTAATTCGCTCGACCGCTTCCTCGACACGCATCACGGGAGGCTGCGTAATCCGGTAATCAGGCTTGGTTCCTCGCACGCGCTGATCGAGATACGCTTGCAGTACTTCATGAAGATTCAACCGATAACGGCTTTTCTTCAGAATACGCAGTCCTTCCGGCTCACCACGCGGAAAGCGCTCGATTCCAAGTCTTGGGCGTGTGAATAACATGTCGGCTGCGCGGCGGATAGCATCCAGTCGCTGCAAGCGCTCTGTCAGCGCCTCGGCAAGCTCTTCGCCACTTGGCTCGTCATCGTCATGAGGGGGCGGCAAAAGCAAGCGTGACTTTAGGTAGGTGAGCCAAGCGGCGGTAACGAGATAGTCTGCCGCAATTTCGAGCTTCAGATCACGCGCGCGCTGGATATAGGAGAGATATTGCTCAGCAAGCGCCAGAATCGAAATCTGAGCCAGATCAACCTTTTGATCACGCGCAAGGCTAAGCAACAGGTCAATCGGGCCTTCGAACCCTTCTAGATCGACGACAAAGCCAGAAGGTACCGGTCTGGGCACGGCCTGCTGCGTCGGGTCAGCCTGGTTTTCTGGTACGGATGCGTCCTTCATCAAGATCCGCCAATTTAGCGCCCAAGTCCGGTCAAAGCAGCGATGACGTCAATCAGCGCTTCGATCGGCGGCCAGAGGATCGCTTCCAAGGGGCTAAAGGGCAAGCCTAAATCAGACGCAAACACAGAGACCAAAATAAGACCAAGCAGAATAAGGAAACCATAGCGTTCGAGACTCGCAAAGCGCCAATCAAGTGGCCTAGGCAGAAGGCCCGTCAAAACCCGTCCACCATCGAGCGGTGGAATAGGCAACATATTGAAGACGGCGAACACGACATTTGCCATCACAGCGTTCTGGAGATTCTCGTAGATCCACGCGGCTAGGTCACTACTCGGAGGAAAAACCAGATGGAGTGAAAGGGCGGCCCCAATTGCCAGAATGAGATTGATGGCTGGTCCAGCGATGGCCACAAGGGCCATGTCCCGCTTTGGTTTATTGAGACGATTAAAATTCACTGGAACCGGCTTCGCAAAACCAAAAATGAAGGGCGAGCCAACCAACACCAAAAGGCTTGGCAGGAGCAGTGTACCAAAGGGGTCAATATGCTTGATCGGATTGAACGTGACACGACCCAGGAGGCGCGCCGTGCTATCACCACAATAATCGGCGACCCAGGCATGGGCTGCCTCATGAAAGGTGATCGCGATGATGACCGGTAGAAACCAGACCGACAAGACCTGGCCGATGAGTGCCAGATCCATGGTCAGCTCAGCGCCTCTGATTCGCGAGCAAACGGCGCGAGAAGGGATATCAATCGCTCACGTCCAGCACTAGCGTCAAAGGGCTCGGGCGGCCGCCTGATCGATAAAGCTTGATTAAAACGCTTGAGACTGTCCCCCTCGAGCGGCCCCGATGCCGTGAGCACGGCAGTCATCTCCGCCATCACACCATTGCAATGGAGTGCAAGGTCACAGCCAGCCTCAATTGCCCGCCTAGCCCGTTCGCCTAACGATCCACCGAGGGCTTCCATGCTCAAGTCATCACTCAAGAGAGCGCCGGAAAAACCGATCTCACCGCGTATAATGTCGTTGATGATCGTGCTCGACTGGGTCGCGCAACAGGCCAAATCCAGCGCTGGGAAAAGGATATGGGCCGTCATGCCCAAGGGGGCTTCCGCATTCTGGCGGAATGGTTGCCAGTCTGCCGCAGCGAGAACATCGCGATGAGCCGACACACGAGGAAGGTGGGCATGGCTATCGACAGTGGCACGGCCATGACCTGGTAGATGTTTAATGACCGGGATCACGCCACCATCAAGGAAACCTTCAATCATCGCTTGACCGAGCTCGCCGACAATAGAAGGATCTTCCGAGAATGCACGATCACCGATCGCTTCCGTTTGCCCTTTAAGGCCAAGATCAAGCACGGGTGAGCAATTGATCGTAATCCCAAGAGGCTCAAGATCGAAGGCAACCAATCGAGCATGCAACCAGGCTGCCTCTCTGGCGAGCTCGGGAGCAAGCTTTGCGCATTCACCTATCCGCCGAAGAGGTGGCAGCATTTGCCAATGGGGGGGCTTCAACCGCGTGACGCGCCCGCCCTCTTGATCGATAAGAATGGGTACATGAGCATCGTTAACGGCAAGGCGCAAGCTCCGAACAAGTGATGCCACCTGGTCGGGGCTCTCGCAGTTTCTAGCGAACAGGATAAATCCCGAGGGCCTTTTGCTGGCATACAGTTCTATCTCTTCGGGAGTCAAAGCCGTGCCGGAGATACCTACGATCGCCGCGGCATTCGATCTCGTCGACCGGCCTTCCCGATCACCGGGAGACAACAAAACAGCTCACGTCTTGCTTTTTCAGTTCGATACAAAGGCGGTTTGCCTCGCCATCTTCGCCAAAGGGCCCGACCTGGAGCCGGTAGAACACGCCATTACTCGTCTCCGCCCGTTCGAAGAAGGGCTCGAGTCCAGCGACGAAGGGCCCGATTTGGTCTTGAAAGATGTCCCAAGCTCGCTGCGCATCCTTCTCATCTCTTACCGCAGCGAGCTGGACGCGAAAGCGGCCTTCTGCCGCCGTCTGAAAGATTGGCGAGGCAGCAGTGAGAACAGCTTGATCTGGCTCATCCACCGCGCGCGAGCGGTTACTGACCGCTCTTGGCGGTTCGACACGCGATACTGTCAGCTCTGTATCGGTTGCTCCTGGCGAACCGCTTGGTCGCCGTGGTGACGGAAACGTCACGGGAAGATCGGGGTTGGGCCCACCTGATCCGTCTGCACTGGCAGGAGCCGCACCATTCCGCACTTCGGCAAGAAGAGCATTGAGAGCCGTGGCGGCTTGGTCTTGTCCAATATTCGGTTCCGCCGGCCTTGGTGCTACAGGCTGCTCAGCCCGGGGCAACAAATTCTCTTCGGTCTCGACCGGTTGATCGTTCAAAAGATCGCCGACACCACCGAGACTAGCAACGACACTGCCACCCGGGTCGTCAGGCGCACGTTTAATCGGCGTCGACGCCGCCTTGACGATCGGCGGCCCCTGCAATGCCGTCATCTCACCAGCTTCAATATGCGCAAGCCAAACGACAACACCGCAAACGGCAAAAACCATCAACGCCAACAACGGTGCAAGTGAGAAGCGAAGCCCCATCATTAACTGTTCTCAACGTCTCCAACGACACTCAGTCTCGATTGCAACCATAACTCAATCGACGCTAGATCATAGCACAAATGACGGATGGCCTCCCGAGTGATCACGTCATTTCCTCGACCGGCTGTACTCCAATAACCGCTAATCCCGAGGCAATCACGGTCCGTACGGCGCCGATCAAAGCCAAACGCGCGACACTCGTCGATTGAGCATCGGGCAGCAGAAATCTAAGCTCTGCCTGCTCCTTACCTTGATTCCATAGAGCATGGAAGCTTGCTGCAAGCTCGCCGAGATAAAAAGCGATGCGGTGAGGTTCTCGGTGGACTGCAGCCGCCGCGAGAATGCGCGGATATTGAGCGAGCTGTCGCATAACAACAAGCTCTGCCGGATCGCCCAAGAGACCGAGATCGGCATCCTTTAACGCTGACGGTTCGGTAGGCAATCCCAGTTCCGAGGCGTGACGTTCGACGGAGCGGATCCGCGCGTGGGCGTATTGGACATAGAATACCGGATTATCACGGGACTTTTCAGTGACCTCGGTTAGGTCAAAGTCCAATGGCGCATCGTTTTTCCGCGTCAGCATGATAAAGCGGACGACATCCTTGCCGACCTCCTCCACGACGTCGCGTAGGGTCACAATCCGACCTGCTCGCTTGGACATGCGAATCGGTTGACCATGGTCAAGGAGATTGACGAGCTGACAAAGGCGAACGTCAACGGACCCGCCCCCCTGGCTCAATGCTTTGACCGCCGCCTTCATCCGCTTGACGTATCCGCCGTGGTCGGCACCCCAAACGTTAATGAGCTCGCGGCCACCCCGCCTGTATTTGTCGAGATGATACGCCACATCTTTGGCAAAATAGGTCAGCTCGCCATTGGAGCTTCGAAGCGGACGATCAACATCATCGCCAAATGACGTCGCCTTGAAGAGGAGAAGCGGTACAGGCTCCCAATCATCAACAGGCTTTCCCTTCGGCGGCGGCAGCGTGCCTTCGTAAATCAGGCCCATCTCCTCTAATAAGGAAAAGGCTTCGTCAATCTTTCCTTCGGCGACCAGGGCCGCTTCTGAAGAAAAGACATCATGGTGCACGCCGAGTGCCTCGAGATCGTCCTTGATGAGATCCATCATCGCCGTGATCGCGCGCGATCTAAACACCGGCATCCAGTCAACCTCGGCAGCGTACTGCCAACGGTCCCGGTCGTCTTCAACAACCTTCTCTGCGACGGGTATCAAGTATTCGCCGGGGTACATGTTTTCGGGCATGTCGGGCGGTGGATCGCCCAACACTTCAAGATAGCGATAATGAACAGAGCGCGCGAGATGATCAATTTGAACGCCAGCATCGTTGATATAGTACTCGCGAGTCACCGCGTAACCCATTTTTTCCAACAGGTTAGCAAGTGCGTCTCCGAAGACGGTACCGCGCCCGTGTCCCACATGTAGCGGGCCTGTCGGATTGGCTGAGCAATACTCGACATTGATAGGCTCACCGCGGCCAATGTTAGCTCGACCGTATTCGGCGCCCGAAGCAAGAACTAGGCGGACTTGATCTCGCCAGACATTGTGATGGATGCGGAGATTGACGAAGCCGGGTTTTGCGATCTCTGCGCTCTCGACAATCTCGAGACGCTCGAGATCAGCGGCCAACATCTCGGCGATTGCCATTGGCGGCATCTTCGCAGGTTTCGCTAGAACCATTGCCGCGTTAGTAGCCGCATCGCCGTGGCTCTCATCCCGCGGTGGCTCGGCGTTGATCCGCCCAGTATCCAGATCAGCAGGCAACTCGCCCGCGGCCTGCCGCGTCTCAATTGCGCTAATCACACTTTGGCGTAGTTGTTCAAATAGGTTCATGGGTTAAGCTTTGAAAATTTGAACAAACGGTCATGCTCCTCAAGTGCAAATCGATCGGTCATGCCAGCGATATAGTCGCTAATCGCCGTGGCTCGCCCTAACTCACCACCTTCCGCCGCAGCCCGCTGCCATGCCGGCGGCAGGCAGTCGGGATGATCGAACAGAACCTCGAATAACTCTCTTACCACGCGATCGGCCTTACGCGTCATGCGCATCACCTTGTAATGTCTATACATGTTGCTGTGCAAGAACTGCCGTAAGACCTGCAAAGGTTCGGCCACGTCGGCCGAAAATGCGACGACGGGATGTGTGAGACTCCTTAGTGCTTCAGCCGAGCCCGGCGCTGCCGAAGAGAGGCGGCGCTCGGTCTCCTTGATCAAATCGTCGACCATGAGATTGATCAAGCGCCGAACGCTCTCATGGATCAGTCTTATCGGCTCAATGCCGTCATAACGTTTTGAAACCTCTTTGAAAATTGCGCCTATTAACGGTAAATCGAGGAGATCCTCTCGGGAAAAAAGACCTGCCCGGAGGCCATCATCAAAATCATGGTTCGTATAAGCGATATCATCAGCTAGAGCCGCGATCTGTGCTTCGGCACTGGGCTGGCTCGCCAGCTCGAGATCATGTTCTGCATTGTAGGCGACAATATAAGTCGGAATGTTGCCCGTCAGCGGACCATTGTGCTTCACCACGCCCTCGAGGGTTTCCCAGGTCAAGTTTAGGCCGTCGAATGATGCATATCGGCGTTCGAGGGCGGTGACGACCCGAAGCGTTTGCGCGTTATGGTCGAATCCGCCGAAATCGGCGAGGACGGCATTGAGCGCTCGCTCACCCGCATGGCCGAATGGGCTATGGCCGAGATCATGGGCAAGCGCGACAGTCTCAGCCACATCTTCATTCAACCCAAGATAGCGTGCGATTGTCCTTGCGATCTGGGCGACTTCTAGCGAATGGGTTAGTCGCGTGCGGAAATGGTCGCCTTCATGATTGACAAAGACCTGCGTCTTATACTCCAGGCGTCGGAACGCTGCGCTGTGAAGTATACGATCGCGATCGCGCTGAAAGGCTGAGCGAACAAAGCTCTCTTCTTCGGGATAGCGCCGTCCTCGGCTGGCTTCAGGACAAAGGGCGTAGGCCTTTATGGCTGGGCTTGGCATCGTTTTTTGTCAGTCATGACGGTTTGACAAGGCGGTGTCTGCGCTTACATCTTGGGTATGTCGGTGGGTTCATCAACGCCACGCTGACACGGCGGTTGAATAAAGGTCAGGTTCATGTCTGAAAATCAAGCCGTATCACGGCCAACGCCCCCCGGTCCTTTCAATATAACTGACCGTGCTGCGCGGCGTATCGGCGAGATTTTGGCAAGCGAAGGGGATAGCACCAAAAAACTGCGAATTTCAGTTTCAGGCGGTGGCTGCTCTGGCTTTCAATACGGCTTCGACCTCGACTCCACTGATCAAGATGGTGACATCGCTGTTGAGCATGCAGGCGCCGTTGTTGTCATTGACGGCATGTCGCTACTTTACATGATGGGATGCGAGGTCGACTTCGTCGAAGACCTGACAGGGTCTTATTTTCGGGTCAACAATCCCAACGCTGCTTCATCCTGCGGCTGCGGCAACTCATTCGCCATCTAATCTGGACCGGGACGCTACACGGCTTTGGCGATAGCACCTTTTGTGGGCAACCGGACAGGAAGATGCACGGTAAATGTGGTTCCCTCGCCAACCGCGTTTTTGACCTCGACCCAGCCTTGATACAAGCTCACCATGTGCTGTATGAGGTGACGGCCAATTCCCGTGCCAGCCACATCTGTGGATGCGCTCGTGCGGAAAAAAGCTCGAACAACTAGTCGACTTCTTGCGGCGGTAGGCCAACACCTTCATCCCGAAGGATGATCGCTAGGCCAGCAGGACCATCATCTCGGCCCTCGATCCCCACATGGGAGCCGAGTCCTGAATATCTCAAGCATTGCACAGCATGTTCGAAAAGACCTGTTGAAGCAATTTTGCATCGGCAATAATCCCTCCGGTCACATCGCCAAGCGTCACAATGAAATCTCGGTCCTGATAGATCTCATGATACCTATCAGCAAGACGCGAAGAAAATACTGAGATATGGATGTATCCGATAGCTGAGGCGTCCTCTTCGCATCCGGCAACGCTGGATTCGTATCGTCTGCTCGCACAAAGCGACAAGGTCAATTTCTTGACAAGGTGCTCTGTTCTCGGAAGCCGGCCGAAGCGGAGACTCAAGCGAGTTTAGAGAATTCGGGCCTATTGGCAGTCGACGCTGAAAGATCCAGTCACGGTTAAAAATGCGTGAAACTTTCTGTCATTTCTGGCAGGTCTTGGTTGCTGATGCGCCTGCCTGGCAGCTCCCCGACGTCCGGATACAAAGTGAAACCATGAAAATAGCAACTTGGAATGTGAATTCGATCCGCGCTCGAGTACCGATCGTAACCGACTGGCTCCAACGGGTACAACCTGATGTGTTGCTGTTGCAGGAAACGAAATGCCTCGTCGAAAAATTTCCCGCTGAACCGTTCGAGGATATGAACTACAATATCGCGTTGATCGGTGAACCATCGCTGAACGGCGTCGCCATCCTCGCAAAATCACCTATTGAAGATGTTGTCGAGCGCCTGCCGGGTGACGACTTGGATGAAGAGGCACGCTACATCGAAGCAACCGTGAACGATGTGCGTGTAGCGTCAGTCTACGTGCCGAATGGTACCGACCTCGCAAGTCCTCGATTCGAGTTCAAGCTTACCTTCTTCGACCGCCTTCGGACACATGCCCAACGTCTCTTAGAAGATGATCAGCCGTTGGTCATCGGAGGGGACTATAATGTCGCGCCAACACCTCATGATGTCTATGACGCCAAAGAACTTGAAGGAACGATTTGTTACCATCCAGCCGAGCGCGAAAAGTGGCGGACACTGATCAATATCGGCCTTTATGACGCTTACCGAGCGATAGAACCGGACACGATCGCCTTCAGCTGGTGGCATTATCAGGCACGGTCGTTTCAGCTTGGGCATGGGCTTCGTATCGACCACCTCCTGTTGTCGCCGAGTGCCCTAGACAGTCTGGAGAGCGTCGAAATTGACGAAGCGCCAAGACGGCAGAAGTCACCATCTGACCACACGCCCGTCATGTGCGAGATCGCAGCCTGACCGACGGCTAAGCTGCGAGATGGATATTCGAGCAGCGCAGAGAATATGTTCCAAGCCCTAGCCGATTTTCCGTGGAACAAATGGGGGGCAAAGAATGTTAACCCTGCAAAGAATGCCACAATCATCCCTTTAACTGGGCGATTGGCGCCAACCTAATAGAGGAAAAAGGAAAGGCGACGCGCACGATCGGTCTCAAACCGTCGGCGGATCCGTTATCAATGTCATGAAAGCACTGGACGTTGTTCTTCCGGCCATCGCAGTAGCGTTTTTGGCCTTTCTTGCCGGCAGCTATGTGATGTTTGCCGAAGCAGGACCTGCTGGGTTTTTGAGCAACGCCTACAAGGCAGGGCATGCGATCATTGATCAGCAAACGAATTATCGCCACCCCTACTTCTCACGCTTTCACCAAAAGGCACGTACAGATCAGCGTGGCGTTACGATTTACGACCCCGCCAAGGCGGAGGATGGCTTCACGCTTTACACATCCGGTCACGATCAGCGTGCCTTTCTGATCTCGATGAACGGCGACGTCCTGCACGAGTGGGATCTGCCATTTAGTGCAATTTGGGATGAAACGTCACCGGTCAAAGCACCGCTTGGTGACGAGTATATCTACTATCGGCGCGCCTATTTGTATCCGAATGGCGACCTTCTCGTAATCTATATAGCCTCTGGCGATACGCCTTGGGGCTATGGCATGGCGCGCATGACGAAGGACAGCGAGATTGTCTGGAGCTATCTTGGTCAAGCGCACCATGATTTCGATGTCGGCGCGGATGGAAAGATTTATCTGCTGACGCACGAAATCAGCCATGAGCCGATCGAAGAGTGGACACAGCTCAAACCGCCACGCGTCGACGATTTCATCGTTGTTCTATCGCCTGAGGGCGACGAATTAGAAAAGGTCGATGTCACCCGAGCGTTGGTCGACTCGACATTCGGGCGAATGTTGACCCGCCTTCCCTGGTATGCGGAGCAAAGCGGCGACTATTTGCACACCAATTCGATCGATGTGATCGAAGCTGCGGAAGCAGAAGTCTTTCCCTTTGGCAAAGAAGGCGATGTCCTGATCTCAATGCGTGAGCTCGCAACCGGCGCCATCGCGGTTGTCGACATGGAAACGGAACAGTTTAGCTGGGCGACCATGGGTTCTTGGGCCGGACAGCACGATCCGGACATCACGGAAGACGGCAACATTCTTTTGTTCGACAACCGTGGTGAATTCGGCGAGCACGGCACGGCGCGCGTCATCGAGTTCGATCCAAAGAACGATGGGATCGTCTGGAAATACACGGGCACGGCGGATCACCCATTTGAGAGTGTCCTTCGCTCTATTCAATCACGTCTAGCCAACGGCAACACGTTGATTACCGAAAGCGATGGCGGTCGTCTATTTGAGGTAACCCCTGACAACGAGATCGTCTGGGAGTTTATCAACCCCGTGCGCGGTGGCGATAATGATGAGTTCATTCCGATTGTTTCATCCGGTGAGCGCATTGATCCGACAACACTCGATCCCGACTTTTTGCAATCTCTAGGCAAGTCAAGCTAGCGGGCGACAGCCCAATCATCTGGAGGAGGATGACTCAATGAAGACCGTTATGTCTTTTGTAATAGCCGTTTCACTGACTATTGGTTTTGGTCAGGATGCCTATGCTTATATTGGCCCAGGCGCCGGTCTTTCGATGGTAGGAGCTGTGTGGGGCCTGTTGGTGGCGGTTCTTGCCGCTTTCGGCTTCCTGCTGTTCTGGCCATTCCGCAAGATGTTCAAGCGCACGTCAGCAAATGCTGAGACCGAGCCGCAGGAAAAGCCCGCCCCCTGATCGTACAGCTTTTGGTTTGATTATTGTAACGATGGGTATTTTCGACCTTCCAGCTCCGCTCATCGCCTGGGTCGACCAGGCGATGAGCGGCTTTGCATCGCCGCCATGGCGATTGGTGATTTGGGGATTACTATCAGCGGCTTTGTCTATGGGGCTCTATTGGCTGTGTTCTCCTCAGGGGAAGCTAACCGATATTAAGACAAGAGCTCTAAGGGCGCGTCGGGATCTGAACGCGTTTGATGGAGACTTTCAGGACGCCTGGCCTTTGATGCGGTCAATGCTCGGCCTTTCCTTCCGTCAACTCGCGATGACAACGCTTCCCGCGATTGTCGCCTCGCTACCAGTGCTAGCTGTTATCGTTTGGTTAAGCACGGCTTACGGCTACGCTTTTCCCGCCAACGAACAAGTTCTCAGCGTTCAAACGACTCCGGATGTCTCCGCATCAGCGGAGATCCGAACGCCTGACAATGCGTCACCTGGCAATCCACCACGTTTGGTGGTGACGACGTCCGGCGGCGGGATCATCAGTGATGTGTCGCTCGCGGCGCCCGTCCCCACCATCCATAAGAAACAATGGTGGAATGCGCTCTTCGGCAACCCCATCGGCTATTTGCCTGATGAAAGCGATATCGACACGATCACCTTCGATCTCCAGGAGAAGGAGTATCTCAGTTTTGGGCCACGTTGGCTCAGACCCTGGTATGTCCTTTTCTTCACCATTCTCGTGCTCGGTTCGCTGACGATCAAGATGCTTGGCCGAATCGAATAACGAGATATCTATATGGCATCTTCAGCTGACGGAACCGGCTTCGAAGTCGCTGGATGGGTCGACCGCCTCGGTGGCCACATGGAGCGTCATCCCAATTTCTGGATCAAACTCGGCAATCTTGAGAGCCGTTTTTTGAGAGATGACCTTGGCGAAATCAAAATCGAAAAGCCAATCTACATAGCCGGCCTTGCACGCTCGGGCAGTACATTCTTGCTTGAGGCTCTTGCGTCTCACGGCAGTACCGTTACTCACCGCTACAAGGACTTTCCACCCGTCTTCACACCATACTGGTGGAACCGCTTTCTCGGCTTCATGCCGGAGAAGGCCCCTTTACCGGCCGAGCGAGCCCATAAAGACGGCATCGTGATCACAGAGGAGAGTCCCGAAGCTTTCGAAGAGGCGCTATGGATGGCGTTTTTCCCGAAACTGCATGATCCAACCACGTCAGCGATCCTCGACCGAGATCACGCCCATGAGGCGTTTGAGAGCTTCTATCGTGACCACATCCGAAAATTGCTTGCTGTACGAGGCGGCAATCGATACCTGTCCAAGGGCAATTACAATCTGACCAGGCTCGCTTATCTCCAAAAACTCTTCCCGGATGCACGATTTGTACTGCCGATCCGTGCGCCTGCCTGGCACATCGCCTCGCTGATCAAGCAGCATACCCTCTTTAAGGATGGCCTGACCGGCAACCGCCGGGCTCTCGATCATATGCGAAGGGTCGGCCACTTTGAATTCGGTCCGGATCGCCGCCCCATTAATGCAGGCGACAGTGAAGCAATCGCCAACATTTGTGACCTTTGGGACAACGGTGGCGAAATCGAGGGGCAAGCACGCTACTGGGCGCATTTACATGGCAAAGTCGCCGACCAACTCGAGGCAGATACAGAGCTAAAGAACGCTGTCTTGATCGTGAGCTATGAAGAGCTATGCACGGAGCCAGACGCTTGGATTCGACGTCTTTTCGATCACTGCGATCTCTCGATCAATCAAAGCAGCATCAAAAAATTAGCTGAAAAAGTAAAGTTTCCCAGCTATTACCAGCCGAAGTTCAGTAATGCTGAACGCCAAACGATCGACGATATCACTGAGCCTGTCGCCAAACGCTTCGCCCTGCTTGCCAAGAATGCTTCGTCATCACGAGTCAATGATCCGTGATCCTACCGTCGCGCAAGTAGATGTTGGCAGCAACTGTCCAAGTATGATCGAACTTGGAGCTACGATCCGCGAATTTCAGCCCAATGTGCGTCAGCGAGTCCACCGAGTGTTCGAAATCGAAAATCTGGATGGACGTCAAGGCCACGTTTGTGCGCTTCCGATGAGCGTTCGGGACCGTGTTTGCGGTGGATCCAGCAGGTTCTCATCCCCAACCGCTTTGCCGGCACGTGATCAAAACGAATCGACCCCGCCACATGCAGCACCCGCCGTTTTTCGATTCCCGCTTCCTCTAGGCGATCCAGAAGGAATGCAAACATCCCGGTGCTGGGCTTAAACGTGCCGGTGTCTTCGGCCGTATAGACGGCATCAAACTCGACACCCAGCAACTGATTAGTGGCATCGAATGACGCATGGTCAGCATTGGTGAGGATGACGAGTTGGAAATGCTGTTTGAGATAGGACAGTGCCGCAGCCGCATCAGGATGCACAGGCCAACGCCCGACCGATCCAGCAAAATCTTCAGCAGCAGCGCGATCCGCTTCTACACCAAAAAATTCGGCTAGCTGATCATGAACCCTTAGCAGAATGTCGCGATAGCTCACGCCCGGCCTGAGACTAGCACGTTCAGCCTGGCTAAAGGCTCGGAGGATCTCATTGCGCCCCGCCGAAACGCCGACGTCGTGGAGCCATGGCATCAATGCGGAGACAATACCGGTCTCCCGATCAACCAAGGTGCCATAGCCATCCAGCGTCAGGACTGCCGCGTCGCTCAATCGCGGCGGGCGCTCTGCAAAAGACGCCGTCGACATCGGCCCGCCGAGTGACGACTCGGTAACATCAGGTTCCAACGCTGAGCCTTGAGACCAGAGCTCCACCTTGCCGACCATAAGCCTTCGATGCTCCCTTGATGTTAGCGCCGTACCGTGCTTTGACTCTCACGTCTTCTTGACGTGCCTCGGATCGATTGAGGGGCTAAAATGACGTCGATTTGTCGTCTAAATGTTCTCTCCACGTAGTTAACAAGATAGAGGCGAAAACCTTCCAAAGGATCTTTGCCCTTGAGTCGATTTTCCCTGGCTCCAGAGGTCGTCGATCTCAGTGACTGGCTGTGTCATCAGGGCCTGCTGAGGATCGATCTAGAAGATCTGCTCGACGGATTTTGTCAGCAGCTCGCGGCGATGGGTCTTCCTCTGTTGCGCGGCTTTTACACCGCGCAGACGCTTCATCCCCGCATTACGGGTCTCGGCTACGTCTGGCGCCCTGGCGCGGGGGTCGAGTCCGACACCTATCTCTATCGAACAAGTCCAAGCGAAGCTTTTTTGCAAAGTCCAATCAAACACATCATCGATAATAATCTGGATGAACTTCGGATTGGGCTCGAAGGCGAGGGCTCTCTGCCTTTTCCTAACTGTTACGAGTTGCGCGCGGAGGGCGGAACCGACTATTTCATGCAACTTCAACGCTTTGGACGAGATGGGGTCGCCGATGGTCGGACGGGTGTCATCTTTTCCTGGACATCGTCAACCCCAGGAGGCTTTAGCGACAAGCAGATCGAGGTTCTGCGCTTTCTGGTGCCAAGACTTGCGATTGCGGTGCAAACAAGGACCTCGCAGGACATCACGATCAATTTGCTTGATGCATATGTTGGCAGAGCGGCCGGCAAGCAAATTCTCAGCGGGGAGATCCGGCGAGGCGCGCTCGACGTCATCTCATCCGTGATCTTACTCGCTGACCTCCAAGGCTTCACCGGCATGGCCGAACGTGCCGATCGCGACGACTTGGTGGAGATGCTTAATCAGTATTTTGATTGCATTGTTGGACCGATTTTTGATCGAGGCGGCAATGTCCTGAAATTCCTTGGAGACGGCCTGCTCGCCACCTTTCCTTTGAACGGCAAACCTGCCGATGTCTTGTGCGAACATGCGCTTGATGCGGCATCTGAGATCTTGACCCGTGTCGACGCCATCAATCCGGAGCGCGAGGCAGCGGGACAGCTTGTAATGGATATGGATATCGCACTGCATCTCGGCGATGTCTATTGGGGCAATGTCGGATCAGAAGAACGGCTCGACTTCACCATCATTGGTCCTGCTGTCAATGAGGCAGCGCGCATCGAGGCCTTGTGCGCTCAATATGAGAGGAAACTGCTCGTATCGGAAACGTTCGCTAGAGCAGCGACACGATCGGCCGACCGCCTTGTCTCGATCGGCCGTTTCGCACTCCGAGGCGTTAGGTCGGCACAATCGATCTATACGCTTGACGATTTGCTCAATCTGAACGCACCGGCGATACCAAACCAAACTTAGTGCTGGTGTGATGGCGTTCCGCCGACTGATGCGCTTCCCTGGCTCATCGCACCCCGAATGGAACTCATCAGCGCACGGCCGAGACATCGGAACGCCTCGCTGCGCAGACGCATGCCGTTAGCAATATGCTGCTCCATTGCTTCTCGGTCATTCATTGGATCGCCGGTCCATACCGGCTTCGGCAAGCGCTTGGCAAGATGATTGACGGATTCGAACATCGTTCACGTCCTCTACAGGAAGGTCTTGAGCCCGCCGCTACATCGCTTCCTCACGATTCGCGGCGGCATGCTGATGCTCGAGATGTAATGCTGCTATACCGCGCCTACACCATCCAATTCTGCATGGCAGTTATCACGCATTTTTCAGTATGGCAGTCATGCATAAACAACTTTGAACTGTTATCGAATGCTCACAAAATTGAACTCATCGTCCATCCTTAATCAGGGTCATACCGTCTTCAACACTCATGCGTTTCATCTCGAAACGGTCGTTGGTCCGGCAATATCCCCCGCCGGCTAGCCTACCGATGGGCGCGTAGCGGTCTCGGTCTATACGCAGAGTTTCGGAATCGATAATTTGCTCGGCGACATGGATCATTTTGATCTCACCAATCACCAGATAGCGATTGTTGCCGGGACGGAGTGTTTGATAGTGCGTGCACTCCATGGCAACCGGGGCCGTCTTCAAGCGGGCTGGTGCAACAAGCACACTCGCAACTAGCTCAAGGTTTGCGACGTCGATTTCGCTGACGTCAGGCGGGAAGTCGATGGCGCAGACATTCATCGCCTGAGCCATTGCCTCATCCACTAGATTCACCACAAACTCGCCACCATTACGAATATTGACACCCGTGTCCTTTTCACCGCCCCGAACATTGGCGCCTATGCCAAGTATGATCAGTGGGGGATCTTCGGAGAATGCATTGAAGAAGCTGTAGGGCGCTGCGTTGTGCACGCCATCAGCCCCTAGCGTGGTTACGAATGCGATCGGTCGCGGCACGACCAAACCGGCGATCAGCTTGTAGCGATCCGTCGCCTCTAAGCGGTCCAGCTCAAAGCTTTGATGCATGGGGTCTGTCTCAATCCTCTGACGGTAAGGTAACGCCTGTCTGCGCCGTAATCCGAGTATAGTGCTCTATGCGGCGATGGCGTTCGAACGCAAATGTGCTGGCCTTGTAGTGACGACAAAGGTCGAGGTCACAATCGAAGGCGACCACTTCATCCTCTTCGCTCACCGTCTGCGCCATGATCTCACCAGTGGGTGCTACGATACACGAACCGCCAAACATATGATAACCATCCTCCGCGCCCGCCTTCGCCGTGGCCACGACCCAGGTTGCATTCTGATAAGCCCCCGCCTGCACGGAGAGTCGATGATGAAACATGCGAAGGTGGGGTGTTTCCGGGTGATAAATGTTGTGGCTTGGCGTGTTGAAACCGAGCGCGATAAGTTCGACCCCTTGAAGGCCCATCACACGATAAGCCTCAGGCCAACGCCGATCATTACAGATGAGCATCCCGAGAATGCTGTCGAAGGCGCGCCAGACGGGAAACCCGAGATCACCTGGCTCGAAGTATTTCTTTTCGAGATGCTGGAAGGGGAGATGCGGACGGTTATCAGCATGCCCGGGCAGGTGCACTTTGCGATATTTGCCTAGGATCTTGCCGTCAGTGTCGACAAGAACGGATGAATTAAATCGCCGGCCCTCTCCGTCCGCCTCCGCATAGCCGAGATAGAAACCAATGTTGAGCTTTGCTGCCAGATCAAAGAGCGGCCGCGTTTCGGCACTTGGCATTTCATACTCAAAGAATCGATCGGCCTCACCCGCTTGATCGTACCAATAACGCGGAAAGAACGTGGTGAGCGCCAACTCCGGAAAGACGACGAAGCGGCACCCCATACCATGCGCTTCCTTCAACATTTCGACCAGACGCTTCACGACAGAGGGTCTGTCATCAGCGAGATGGATTGGCCCGAGCTGAGCGGATGCAACTTTTAACCGACGGGACATGGCTTATCTTTCAAATCTCGGCCAACGCCTTCTTGGCGATCTTAAACGCACGATTGGCAGCAGGCACGCCAGCGTAGACGGCAACGTGCATGAGCACCTCTTTGATCTCGTCCGCATTGGCGCCGGTATTGGCAGTTGCTCGGACATGCATAGCGACTTCCTCGTCATGACCGAGCGCTGCGAGCAAGGCAATCGTGACTAAGCTACGCTCACGATTGGTCAGTCCAGGTCTGGACCAGACCGACCCCCAAGCCCCCTCAGTGATGAACCGTTGAAAGTCCTCGTCGAAGACAGTTTTGGACGCTTCAGCTCTATCAACATGAGCATCACCAAGGACTGAGCGGCGAACCGCCATGCCCCTCTCAAACCGCCGCTCTTGATCCGTCAAAGCCATTCTCCTGAAGAAACGTCTTGATGATGTCTGCCAGCACGGCGGGTGCCTCGACACAGGGCAAGTGTCCCGCGCCTTCGATCTCAATACATTCCGTCCCAAGCAACGCCGCTGTGGAACGCACTAAGTCTGGGGTCGTAGCACCATCCTCACTACCGACAACGCAAATCGTCGGCATCGCAAGACGTCTTGTCGCTTCGGTCAGGTCGGCTTTCTGAATGGCCCGACAGGTTCCGATATAGCCTTCGACCGGTGTCCGCGTCAGCATGCCTCGCCAAAGCGCTAATTCCTCAGCCCGGTCACGGTGAAAGTTCGTGCTGAACCAACGCTCCAGAATAGCGTCGCTAAGCGATCCGATACCGCCTTTTTGAATCGCGTCAACGCGTGCATCCCAAATTTCGGGCGGCCCGATGACGTGGCCTGTATCGCAAAGCACGAGCCCTCTTGCGAGATCTGGTCGAGCCGCCGCCAATGCTTGTGTGATCATGCCACCGACCGAAAGGCCAACAATGACCGCCTGCTTGATGCCGAGTTGATCGAGCACGCCTTCGAGGTCCCGCCGATGATCCTCGATCGAGTAGGGTCCATCGGGGCAGGTCGACAGGCCATGGCCGCGCTTGTCATAGCGAATCAGGCGAAGTCCGCTTGGAAGATGCGGCAGCATCAGATCCCATAATCTGAAATCGGTTCCAAGCGAGTTCGAGAAAACGACGGGAAGGCCATCACGAGCCCCCTCATCTGCAACATGCAGGATCTGACCATTCGCTCTTAGCGCTTTCATGGATCCACCTCTCAGGGGCAACGACGACTTACGCCACAAGGAGCACCATAGCGTCACGATAGGCTAGAACAAGCGAGCGCTGACCGCCGATGGCATTACGCCGCTGTCGACAAGACGACCTGCGACCCTTGCCAAAGCAACCTGAGAGCCAAGATCGTCAAAATCCAGTTTAAAATGAGATGAAAGCGGTCATCCGCAGTACGCTTCAAAACATAACGTCCTGCATATGTCCCTAAGATCCCACTCGCCACCATCAAAAGCATCAACGGCGCATACTGGCCATAGGCAAAACCAAGCAAGCCGAATGCCACGACTTTGATGCCATGTTGCAAGGTCATGCATGTGGCATGGGTGGCGACGAATGTAAGGCGATCAAAGCCGAATGTCTTGACGACGGCTGCAACGAACACGCCCGTTGCGCCAAAGAACATGGTGAGAAATGTCGACACGAGCCCTGTCGCCGCCATGGCCGAGCCGCCGGACTTAGGAGCAGGCGGTCGGCTCCAAATCGACCAGAGAACAAACAACCCAAGGCCGATCTGAAGCAGTTCTGGAGGCATCCGGATGACGACAGCGCTCCCGATCGCCCCTCCAATTAGACTACCCAAAGTAAATGGCAGAAGAACGCTGGTGTTGATATGGCGCAACAGCAGCGCCATCCGGCCAGCATTCGACCCGAGCTGGACAACACCATGCACAGGAATCATCGTCGTAACAGGCATCAATGAGCCCATGATCGCGAGCAAAACAATGCCCCCGCCGAGCCCGAAAGCACCGGCAATGAAGGACGTCACGCCGCTCGCCAAAATCAACGTGCCACTCGCCCAAAGCGCCAAGCCTTCAGGCTGAAGCCACGCTATGCCCTCCATATCAGCCTGCGGATCTCCATGCTTAAGTTCTGCCTGGTTTTGACATGTCAGGCTAGACCAAGTTCCTGCTTGCGCTTCGCCGCCCAAGCTGAGACGAGGCGATCTACAGCGAGCCCCATAAACGCGACACAAAGGCCAACAACCAGGCCTTTGCCAGCGTCAGCGAAGGTCAAGGCCCGGAAAATCTCCTGACCAAGATCCTTCGTGCCAATAAAAGCGGCGATAATGACCATAAAGAGAGCGAACATGATCGTCTGATTGACACCGAGCATGATCTCCGGAAATGCGAGCGGCAAGCGAACCTTCCAAAGCGCTTGCCACGGCGTGCATCCAGCCATCGTTGCTGCTTCCACGGTCTGAGCCGGCACATTCTTGAGGCCGAACATCGTATAGCGAATCGCTGGAATGCTGGCGTAGATCACGATCGCAGCAATCGCCGCGACATCGCCTACCTGGAACAACATGATGACCGGGATGAGGTAGATAAAGGAGGGGAATGTTTGAAAAGTGTCACACAACAATTGCACGGCCTTTGCTCTGCCCTCGCCACCCGCGGCCCAGATGCCAATTGGGACGCCAATCAACACGCAAAGGAAGACAGCGAATGCGACCATATAGGCAGTGATCAACGCGCGTTCCCAAAATCCGGAAAACGCGATGAACAGGACGAAGGCGGACACAGTTGCTGCAAGCCTCCATCCGCCAAGACGCCAGCCGATCGCCCCAACGAGGAACACGGCCGCGATCCAGGGGACCGACTGAAATGCCGATCGAAGGGGAATGAGAACATGCAGCAGAAGACCATCCTTCACGACCGAGAGAGGACCGTGGAGGTTCACCGTCATGAAATCAACGAGGCTGTCCCAGAAGGGAGCCGTGGTGATCGTGTACTCTTTGGGCAAAGTCTGGGCGAGCGGCGTAATCTGGGCAAGAATTGCGGAGACAACAACGACCAAGCCAGCCGATGCAAGGAACGGGTGGCTTCGCCAAAACGGTCCATCTTCTTTATGTTCAGGCTGTTTTTCCGAGAGAGCAAGGCTCAGTCGGTCGAGCATGATAGCTATGAAGACAATGGCGACGCCGTTCTCAAGTGCCTGGCCGATACGGAGGCTCTGCAAACGAAACAGGAGATCGTGACCTAACCCCTTGGCCCCGACAAATGATGCGATGACGACCATAGCCAGGCATTGCATGATAACCTGATTAACACCAACCATCAGTGCGTCGCGCGCTGCCGGAATCTGAACCTTCCAGAGCATCTGGCGCGGCGTGCTGCCGGCCATTTTCCCGGCCTCGATGATTTCGCTCGAAACGCCGCGAAGTCCAAGGACCGTAAGCCTTGCCATAGGAGGAATCGCAAACAGGATGGTGGCAATAGCTCCGGCCCGGTGAGAAACGCCGATGAAGACTGAGACCGGGATGAGATAAGAAAAGTGAGGGAGCGACTGCATCACGTTAAGAACGGGCACTAAAAGCCGTTCGAAGGGGCGCCAATTGAACGCCAAAATCCCCAATCCCAATGCAAGCAGGCCCGCAACAGGCGCGGCAACCAGAACCACCGATAAGGTGATCATGGATAGCTTCCATTTGCCGAACAGGGCAACGTAGGTGATGCATGTCCCCGCGAGAAGTGCAAGTCGCCAGCCCTTGAGCCACCAACCGAAGACCGCGGCAAGCCCCGCGACCATGATCCAAGGGAGTGCCGGCACACCGATGGACTTGAAGCCCGATATCAGAATCCCTTCGATCAGATCGAGTGGCCATTCGATGGCAACGGCCAGGGTTCTTGTCAGATCACGAAACGTGAATAGCCCGAAAAAGATCGGAACGTTTCGTAAGAACTCTACGATCGTGTTGATTCCATCGATAAAAGGGATAACCCATCCATCCGGCACGACCACGGTCCATTCGGGCATGACACGTCGCCCGACCACTAACAATAGGAAGACGACGATGATCCCGCAGGGGACTAGGGCTGCCGGCATGGCCCCAGCAGTGTCCCCTCTGCCGCTCTTGCGATCGTCCTCGATGGTCGCGCTAGCTTTCACGACTCAGCCTTCAGCGCCATAAAGCGCATCCAGAATGTGATCGACGGAAATCACCCCAACAGGCGCCCCTTGATCATCGGTAACAGGGACCTGTCCCCCATGACGAATAATTCGCCCGGCAACATTGGCTAGTTTCTCATCGTGACGAACGGTCAGGCCGTTATTGGCTTCTGCAATCCGCCCACGCACCATGATACTGCTAACGGTGAGGAGTTTCTCGCGGGCAATGTCTTTGGTGAACTCGCGTACATAGTCGGTGGCGGGATTGGTCAAGAGTTCCTCCGCCGTACCGATCTGGTCAATGGCACCCTCGTACATGATCACGATGCGATCAGCCAGACGGATGGCTTCATCAAAATCATGCGTAATAAAGACGATCGTCTTGTGCAGCATGTTTTGGAGTCGCAAGAACTCGTTTTGCATTTCACGTCGGATCAAGGGATCAAGTGCAGAGAAGGGCTCGTCCAAGAACCAGACGTCAGGATCGACTGCGAGCGATCGTGCAATGCCGACACGCTGTTGTTGCCCACCTGACAGCTCGCGGGGATAGTAACGCTCCCGCCCGTTCAACCCGACCAGCTCAATGATCTCCATCGCCTTCATCTCGCGCTGCGTCCGCTCCACACCCTGTACTTCCAGCGGAAAGGCGACGTTCTGTAAGACGGTCCGATGGGGGAAGAGTGCAAAATGCTGGAAGACCATCCCCATCTTGTGCCGCCGTATCTCGATCATCTCCGCAGGTTTCGCAGCTAGCAGGTTCTGACCTTGAAAGTAGATCTCACCCGACGTTGGCTCGACCAAACGGGAGAGGCACCGCACCAAGGTTGACTTCCCGGAACCTGAGAGGCCCATAATGACCAGGATCTCGCCGCGCGTGACCTCGAGATTGGCATCACGCACAGCGGCGATATGATCGCTTGCACTAATCGCCTCCGACGAAGGATGACCACCATGTTGTGCCAAGAGGCGTTCGGGGTCCGCACCGAATAGCTTCCAGACGTGGCGGCAGGACAGGATAAGCTCGGACACGCAACGTCTCCCTATCGGCTTCTTTCAGTGGCCATTGCTTGATAAGGGCCGAACTCCAGGAGAGAACAAATCGATGGTCGGCGCAAGCGGAGACATAGTCGACGACAATCACAACGTTGCCGGTGGCTCAACGGGTTACGCCAGAACAGCTTGACCAAGATCGGCATCTCTATCCCTCAGTCGCTGCGTTATCGATCTTGCCGGATGGCCGAAGAACACCGAAGACCAGTTCGCTTACCATATCGGCACAAGCGCACGTCGCTAGATGACTGACCCGACGCACTGGTCAATGGATGACAATGCCCTTCTGCCGTCATCCCGAATTCGAGAATGTTCCTATCGGCTCCAAACCAACGGAGATCTGCGACAGCGCTTCTCGCTGATGAGCTTACGCACACAACCCCGTGATCACCGACCCGTGATCAGATCGAAGACCACCGGGTCTTCAAGCACGTCCGACGAAGAAACCGCCCCGGTGATACCGGGGCGGCGTTGTCACGTCATTGGGCTAGCGTCCTAACGGGAGCAAAGCCTTTAGCCAGACACACCCTCGATCCAGGCGCGCCACTTGCCATCGTTCTCAGCAAGCCATTTGTCAGCTGCCTCTTCAGGCTCCATGCCATCGATGTCGGCGAGCTTGGCCATCTCTGCGATTTCACCATTGGTGAAATTGATCCGCTGAACGATCTTGTAGGCATTGGGCCACTTTTCGGGCATGCCTTGCCAAACACCGATCTTGAGATAGCCGTCTTTGGGATTGCCGCAATCATAGGTCATATCAGGGTTTGTACCCCATGATGGATCATCCTTGCAGCCTTCACCATACTCAGGGAATTCGATGAATTTGCCATCATAGACCGCCTCGATGAAGTTAGGGGTCCAGTTGAACAGCACAATCGGCTCGTTTCGCTGTGACGCAGCATCGAGTTCTGCCCAAAGAGCTGCTGCCGATCCAGCATTAACAACCTCGAAGTCCATGCCAAGACCTTCGACACGCTCAGCGTCGTGTTTCAACCAATCTACCGGCCCACCGAGAAAACGACCTTTCGGCGAGGTCTCAGCCGTCGCGAACTTCTCAGCACAAGCATTCAACGCCTGCCAGTCAGGAAGCCCAGGGCACTGTTCCTCGACATAGGATGGATACCACCACTCCTCACGCGTCTTGGCATCGTGAGTCGCTGCATCGATGACACAACCTTCATCCACGACCTTCTCGAAGGCTACACCGAACGCACCCTCCCAGACCTCATGCACAAGATCGATATCGCCCTCGCACATCGACGTATAGACAACTTGGCTGTCAGACGAGATGTACTCGACATTGTAGCCAGCTTCACCAAGAACCTTGCCGACGATATAAGCGCCAACAATTTGACTGGACCAATTGTGATGGGGGATCTTAATGGGATCGTCGCTTTCGGCAGATAGAGCAGTACCGGCTAAACTGAATGCCATGCTCAAAGCCACCCCCGCGGCTCCTAGACGTATATATCCTCTCATCATCGATGCCTCCTTTTCAGTTATCTGATGCTTCCTGCACCGAGGTCTGATCATCACGCAATTAAGCGCCGATCGAGATTTTCTTCTTCTTTGACAGTTCTCCGCCGAATCCGACGCTACTCAAACACCCTCGTCATTACCCTGACAGGCCAGCGTCGCTTGCAACACGCATGAACAAGAGCCAGAACCATTCCGCTCACATTATAGCAAATTTGTATTTTGTCATACCAATTTTCGCGATTGAGAAACCAATTCATACCAATATTACCGCAAAAACTACAGCTCAGTCGATGATTATTTGAAGAAAAGGCGCTGAAAGCCGTGTTCTCAGCTCGAATCGGCTTCACGGGTTGATCTCTCTGATCTGAGCAAAAACCAATAAATACCATTCGATCAGGAATGGTTCAGCAAGGTCAATCGCACCAAGACGATCGTCGATCGTCAGGCGGCGAAACCATTCTCCTGTCGCAAATTGAGTCACAATCGAAGGTGGCATTCACAACTAATGGTTCTCCATCAAAATTAGTGGTATTTCGCGCATATTTGGCAAAAATGCGCGACAAAACCACACCCAAAAGGCGAGAATCGTATCACAATTATTTTTTTTCTCGCTTTTTGCGCTTTAAATGGAATGACTTTGCCAGCCGCCTGTTAAGAGCACATTCCGGGAGCGCAGACGTGGTCCCGGCATTGATTGAGCCTCCCTGCTCCACTCGCGCCCGTGTTCTTCGGAACCGGGCGCTTTTTTTGTCAACGAAAGGCCTCGCCGCGGTTGTTCTTGATGCAAGCTGAAGCCCGAAACGGATAGATCGGTGCTTAACTGCATCTTCATCGAACCATAATAACCTCGGGGTCGCAGCGTCGTCATGCGCGTGTGTTTGCTGGTTTCGAAGGCGTTCACAAGCATGTCGTGTTGGACCAATTTTTTTGAATGGCCAGAGGTTTAATTGATGTCTTCAAGCTCGAAGAGTGCCCAGAATCGACAGGTCAGCGAAGCTGTCGTGGCCAAGCTTGTTGAGCTCGATTTGCAACCGACGCCAGAGAATTATACCGTTTGGTACTATGATCACATTCAGGCGAATCCTGATCTCAGCAAAACCCTCCGGCTAATCGAAACCCAAGGCAAGGGGTTCGACGACAAGATTTGTGGCCAGGTTTACGAGCGCTTCTTTGGATCTGACGAACAAACCCGCTTTATCGAGGAAACATGCGACCGCATGGAGAAATCGATGAGCCGTATTCTTTCTCAAATGAGCAGCGTCAGCGCGGGATCAGATGATTACGGAGAAACCCTTGAAGGGTTTCAAGCTCAGCTCGCAGAGCCTGAGAGCGTTAGTGAAGTCAAGACTCTGGTCGAACAGGTGCTGACTGAGACCCGGCGCATGCAAGACCGCACCAAAGAGCTTGAGCGAGCCCTCGACGACTCGTCAAAGGAACTCGCCTCGATCAGTGACCATCTCGTCGCCGCCCGTCAACAAGCGCTGACGGATAGTCTTACGGGGATCGCCAACCGCCGCTCGTTTGACGACAGTCTTGAATTGCTGACGAACGAATCAGCATCGGAGCAGGAACCCCTCTGCCTGCTTCTCGGGGATATCGATCATTTCAAAGCTTTCAATGACACCCACGGCCATCGAGTCGGCGACCAAGTCCTAAAACAAGTGGCTCTAACGCTTGAACAGTGCATTAAGGGACGAGATGTTGCAGCACGCTATGGTGGCGAAGAATTTGCCGTCATCCTGCCGCAAACCGACATGATTGGTGCTGGCCGCGTCGGAGATCAGATTCGCAAGTCGATCGCCAACAAGAGAATTCGGCTAAAGTCCAGCGGTCAAACGCTTGGTGCTATAACGCTCTCGATTGGAGCGACACAATATGTTCCCGGCGAAAGTCTTTCAGCCTTGATCGAGCGCGCAGATCAAGGCCTCTATCGTGCCAAGAATGAGGGACGCAACCGAACAATCATCGAACCACCCCCCGACGCAAAACCGTCTGCTGCCTAATCACCGAATCGGCACGGCCGGTCGGCAGCCTGGCGCCTCACCGTGTGAGCCATTGCACGGTCACGACCGCACTCTTGTCACCGCTTGTTGGATTGATAGAGTCTGGGGTCGTTAAGAGGAGATCTGCTATGCCAGATGACCCACCATACACAGACAAGCAGGCTGAGGAGCGGCTTCTCAAGCGCAGACGAGACATCCTCGCGCTGCTTGATGGTCATAGCCAGGATGGCAAGCCGGTCGAGCTCGATCAGACCAGAGTGGGCCGCCTGTCACGCATGGATGCGCTGCAACATCAAGCGATGGCGCAGGAGACTGAGCGACGTCGGCAGCAAGAACTAACCAGGATTGATGCAGCCCTTGTACGCTTGCGCAACGGCAGCTATGGCGACTGCGTGGAATGTGGTGAGCCCATTGCAAATAAGCGCTTAGACCTTGATCCAAGCGTTCTCTACTGCATTGCCTGCGCCGGCTGAGAAACACCCGATCAGCTTAGGACGTTTCAGCGGAATGGTGATTTCGGGCCATGGCGTCTGATGCCATTTATCATCCGAAGCGCATGTATCTACCTAAAAGGGGTTGACCCAGGACGCCATCCATGGGGATAACGCCGCTCATCGTCGAATATTCTAACCAAGTCTCATGACGCTGGAGTTTTGACGCATGCGACGCCTCGCCCATCTCTTCTGGAGTCTTGTTCTCGCCATGACTATTGCCAACGGCACCGCCGGGGCCGCCGACCTCGAAAACCAACTCTACCTTGACACTGCCCATGGCCGTGTCGTGATCGAGCTCCGCCCCGACCTAGCCCCAAAGCATGTGGAACAAATCAAGACGCTGACCCGACAAGGTTTCTATGACGGCATCGTCTTTCACCGCGTTATTGATGGATTTATGGCGCAGACTGGGGATCCTACGGGCACGGGTACCGGTGGATCCGATCTTCCGGATATTCCGGCAGAATTCTCGGACGCCAAGTTCGAACGAGGCACCGTCGGGATGGCGCGCGCACAAAATCCAAACAGTGCCAACAGCCAGTTCTTTATCAATTTCGTCGAGACACCCTTCTTGAACGGTCAGTACACAATCTGGGGTCAGGTTGTCGACGGCATGGAACATGTCGACGCCATTGAGAAAGGCGAGCCGCCAGCCACTCCGGACAAAATCATCAAGATGCAGGTTGCAGCAGACGCTTCCTAGTCGACACATGTGAAGCGGCCGCGCCGCACTCTTCTCAAAGGCACACTGAACGATGACGATGACGGCTGAGTTCATCGTCATCGTCCATCATCTGGCGCAAGCCAAGTCTGTGGTGCGCATCGCAGATGAGCTCATTTTTAAGGTCCAACTCAGAAGTGCGCCCGGCGCTGCTGCGTCAGCGGGTGTTGGCTACCTTCAAGCGCTCGGCGACGAAGTTGGTCATTCGTTGGTCATCGATTGCGATGACGATCCGGGCCTTGCCATGGCGGCTCTTAGAGCCGGCTCGAAACAGCTGTTGTTCGCTGGCCCCGCTCACCTCCAGCTTCGAATCAGTCAGATGGCGGAGCGATGCGGCGGCCGGATTCAGCATCCCGACGAGACGTCGCTCATGATAATCGATCTATCGCCAGACGACGATGAACGCGATATTCGCTCAAAGCTCACCGCATCGGCGAGATCCTGATACAGGTTGGTTTGGATGTGATCATGGCTTGGTTCATTCTGCTGGCTTCATTGATCTTCCTGGCATCAAGTTGGCGGGCCCATGGCCCACCCCTGGCCTCCTTCGGTATTGTGGCTCTCGCTTACTTTTTGATCTGGAACCATATGCTCGTCTCGATGGATGGATCACTCATCACAACGCTTCAAGATGCAGGCGCAGCCATTTGGCTGAACATCAAGAGAGGGCTAGCGAGCGCTGTGCTTTGGATCGATCAGACGAGGTCGGCGTGGGCCCTGTCGCTAACAGCGCTCTCGCTCGCCTTAGGAACGGTTGTGTTTTACATCTTACGCTCAAAAGCCGGGGGGCCAAAATTCCATGCGAATGGAACCGACCGTCCGGGAGTTGCCGGTAATATGGTCGTTGTCTTTGCTAAGCTGCTGATCGGCGTCTGCACCGCAGGCCTAATCATGACCATTATTCAACAGACCGGGCTTGCCAACGATCTAGCCCAGATCCTCGTCGCCCTTGTTGGCGAGTCACGCGCTGCATTGATACTCTTGGTGGCGATGGCCTCGATCGGACTAGGCCTGCTGATGCCTGCCTTACCCGCCTATTTGATCGCCGCAGCGTTATTTGGCCTGGCGCTTCGTACCGTGGGAATTGACTGGCTGACTGCACATCTCGGTCTCCTCGCAATCGTCGGGACCAGTCCGTTGATCAAATGGCTCGTTCGCCGCCGCTCATCACCTGTCGCAGTCCAACAGTCTTTCTAGATGATGATGGCGATCTTCGGGCATCATAGCCCGTTTTGCTTCAAGCATGCCCTGCTTCGGTCGAAAGCAAGGACAGGTCTATGCCGAGTTTCGCGATGGCGCCTTCCCACTTCGCGTCATTATCAAGGCCGAAGATCAACTGGTTATCAGCCGGGACAAGAAGCCAGCCATTGTCCTGGATCTCCTGATCCAGCTGTCCTGCCCCCCATCCAGCATAGCCAAGTGCGAGCACGCATCGCTCGGGCCCAGAGCCATCGGCGATGGCCCTGAGCATCTCAGTGGTAGCTGTTAACGCTACGTCATCATCGATCAGCAACGTCGCATCCTGAACCAGATCAGCACTGTGCAAGACAAAACCGCGGCTGGACTCGACGGGACCGCCGAAATGGACAGGGAGGTTCGGGTGAGCTTCCGTCGCTTCTAAACCCAGATGGTCAAGCAATGCGTCGAAACGCATACTGTCGATCAACCGGTTGACCACCAAGCCCATGGCGCCATCATCGGAGTGCGCACAGACGTAGACAACCGTACGGGCGAACCGAGGATCCTCCATATGCGGCATAGCGACAAGCAGCTGACCGCTCAGCGAGATCTCGGACTGTGTGGTTTCGATACTGATCATATGATTGATTTAGACCGTCCCCACGGCCGCAGCAAGGTGGTGTTGCCATACCCGCTTGCATCTGTCGAAAATTCGCTTGATTGATCGTCGTTAAATCGTTGGTTTCCCTTTCATGCTCAGCATTGCCTCATCCCAACTCCCATGTCAGATTGACCACGGGAAAAAACCTTTCGTTTCAGGGGAGAGAGGTCGAGATGACCATCAAGGTTGGGGACAAGCTTCCGAACGTTACGCTCAGGCGCCTCGGAGATGGCGGCATTGACGAAATTAGTACGGATAGCCTTACAGCAGGGAAAAAAATCGTGCTGTTCGCCGTGCCGGGCGCCTTCACGCCAACCTGCTCGGAGCAACATCTTCCGGGCTTTATGCAACATGCAGATGCAATCAAAGCCAAAGGCGTTGACAGTATCGCCTGCATTACCGTCAACGACCCCTTCGTGGTTAGCGAGTGGACCAAAGTGACGGGTGCTGGGGGCAAGGTTGATATCTATGCAGACGGCAATGCCGAATTTACCAAGGCGGTCGGCTTAGAGCTCGATGCCAGTGGCTTCGGACTGGGCACGCGATCGCAGCGTTATGCCATGATCGTCGACGATGGCGTGGTTAAAACACTGTTGGTCGAGGATGTTCCCACGCAAGCCGAGGCTAGCGGCGCCAACGCCATCCTTGCCGCGCTCTAGCAGTCAAATCAGTCTAGTTTGACCGTCTGGCCGGTGCGCAGACTTTTCAGCGCGGCATCGGCCAGTCGCAGCGCTTCTAACCCATCCTGGAAGCCAACAATCGGCTTCGTACCCTTCTCGATACAATCGATGAAATGGTCGATCTCGGCATGATAGGCAGGCGTGTAGCGTTCGATGAAAAAGTCCATGATCGGATCTTTGATATCTGTTCCGGCGCTTCCCCAGAACGATAAGCTCGTGTCCCGCTGATTGCCGGCCTGTAGCATACCGCTTTCACCAAAGGCCTCGATCCGCTGATCATAACCATAGATGGCGCGCCGACTGTTGCTGATGTGAACCAGTGCACCGCTCACAGTACGCATCGTGATCATCGCACTATCGATATCGCCAAGCGCTTCGATTTCGGGCTCAACGAGATTAGCGCCAGTGGCGTGGACCTCAACGATGTCACCGGCGAAATAGCGAGCCAGATCGAAATCATGGATGGTCATGTCGCGAAAGAGTCCACCCGAAGCCTTGATGTAAGCGGCCGGCGGGGGTGCTGGATCACGGGATGTAATCGCCAACTGCTCGAGCTTTCCAATGGCGCCACTGGACAGGCGGCGCTCTAACTCTTGGAAGGTCGGATCGAACCGCCGATTGAACCCAATCATCACGACGGGATCGAGACTAGCTATTTCAGCCCAGCAAGATTTCACCCGATCCATGTCGAGATCGATTGGCTTTTCGCAAAGGACGGCCTTTCCAGCCTTTGCTGCTAAGGTCATGAGGTCCACATGCGTGTCTGTCGGTGATGCAATCAGGACAGCATCGATCTGGTGGTCATCGACAATCGCCTCGATCGAGGAGGCTACCTTCGCACCCGTGACACGCGCCGTCTCTCTTGCGGCCTCTTCAATCACATCAAATACAGAGACGAGTTCGGTTCGGGGATGGCTTGCGATGTTTAAGGCGTGCATGCGGCCAATGCGGCCACAACCGAAGACACCGATGCGCGTCATACTTTGTTCCAGTCGTCTTGCGAGAGATATCAATCCGGAGCTTGCCGCAATCTTTAGCTGCAATCAATCCGCAGCACAGCCGCCTTCACTGATCACCCCTCACAGCCCTAAGTTATTGACGATGACGCTGATCAAGATTGGCAATTTCGAGGATGAGCTTTCTGCGAACCGCATCAGCAAAGCTTGACGGACCATCGACAGTTACGACGAAACTGCCAGGACCACCAACAATCGATTTGGCAAAAGCCTCCTCAAGATCGTAAACGTTGGGCCGGCCGCTACAATCGTCCTGACGGCAAAGGATGGCAAGGCCGTTAATCACGATATCTGCCGACAGCGCCGAAGCGCGTGCTACGGCGATTGGGATACCGCCAAAGCTGTTGGCACTGTCTCCTGAAAAGTCGATCACCCGTCGAAAGGCATCGATCGAGTTTTCTTCGATCAGTGCCTGCGCCGCAGCGAGTGCATTGCCGATCGCGTTGGGGCCGAAAGCGAGGCGCGGCGCGTCAAGAAGCGCCGCGGCGAATGCTTGAGCAGACGCTTGGTCCTCAATGATGGTCCAAGGGACCACAACCTCTTGCGAAGTTGCATCGCCCCACTCGACATAGGTGACGGCGATCCGCTGACGGAAGCCTTGGTCGATCGCGTCAAGCACCTCCGGATGGGTTATCGCATTAGCATAGCCCTGACGCTGGAACAAAATCTCTGCATTGTCGATTGAGCGCGAGGCATCGGCTAGGAGGACTAACTCAAGATCGACTTCATCATCTGCAGCAGCCGTATGTGCAAACATCACGAACACAGCAGCTACGGCGAAAGACTTCCAGCGCATCCTCAACTCTCCAGCTAGCCGACCTGATCAACAGCTTATCTGCGGACGCGGGAATGGTCGAGCACCCAACAATTTGCCGTGCAAGCACACGGTTCACCCTTGTCGACTAATCCGACTTGGGCTCAATTCGGAGCGACGGTCCTTGCTCCTACTGAACGAGCAACGCGATTTGCTTGCACTACCGACGACGTGGAAACCAGGGAGACACTATGAAAAAGATCGGGTTTATCGGCACTGGCGTGATGGGCCTGCCAATGGCGCGCAACGTAATCAAGGGCGGATTCGAGGTCACGGCCTTCGACATTAATGCAGACGCGCTTCAGACACTTCGCCAGGACGGTGGAGGCGTTGCAGACAATGCCAAAGGGGCTGCCCAGGATGCAGACGTCGTCATCACCATGCTTCCTAATGGTGATCACGTCCTCAATGCAGTCTTTGGGCCGAATGGCGCCATTGAGGGCATGGGTCCGCAAACGCTCCTCGTCGATATGAGCACAATCTTGCCAACCGTCACCGACGAGATTGCCAGTCGTCTTTCCGAAACAGGACATCGCATGGTAGACGCACCTGTCGGTCGAACGTCCCGTCACGCTGAGGAGGGAAAACTCCTGATCATGGCAGGGGGCGAGACGGCGGATGTTGAAGCAGTGCATCCAATCCTCGAATGCATGGGTGACACGGTCATCCACTGCGGCCCGACCGGTTCAGGCGCACGTGTCAAGCTCATCAACAACTACATGTCGATTGCCTGCAATGTTGTCACGGCTGAGGCTCTAACGCTTGCGGAAAGAAGCGGCGTGGATCGAAACCTTGCAATTGACGTCATGATGGGCACCACGGCAGGCCAAGGTCATTTGGCGACAACCTACCCAGCAAAAGTTCTCAAAGGAGACGTATCGCCAGGGTTCATGGTTGACCTCGCCCACAAAGACATGGGACTGGCCCTCGACTTCGCCGCGGCGATGAAGACACCAATCCCGATGGGCGCTGCGGCGCGCCAAGTCTATGCCAGTGCCCAAGTCCAGGGTCGCGGTCGCGACGACTGGACGGCGATCCTCGAGACGGTACGAACTCTCGCGGGCTTAAAGTAAGCTCGGCAACGTGAGGCTGGTCATCGATTGTCGAAGCCATATTTCGATTTGACGACCTCACGGATGATTTCCTCTTGTTCGGTTGCCATATCGAAGCATTGGGCTGCTTGACGCTTCACGGCATCAGACTTGGAATCCGCAGTGATGAGATAAGACCAGCGGGCAGCTTGGCTGCTCGCCATCTCATCAACCATTTGCGCCGCGAGGTCCTTGGCAATTTTGGCACTGGCGAGCTGAATGGCGGCCGTTTCTGCGTCGTCTGCAATTGATCTGTAGAAAGCAGCCTTTGTCTCTGCGCCGGATGCGAGATCGGCCGATGCTCGATGAAAGCCGGCGCAGCGTGCATGCTCTTCGACCCTGACGAAGACCGCATCGCCATTGGGGCCTATCTCGTCCGTGTCGATAAGTGACAGATATGGAGAGCGCTGTTCCGACTGCAAACTGCAGGCAGAAAGCGTCCATACGACCAACAACATCATCCAGCGCATGCCCGATCCTCCAGGATCCTCGTGGTTACAAGCTCGATGATCTCAGAAAAAGATTGAGGATTGCTCAAAGCTAGCCTCGCGTGTCACGAGGCAAGTTGTGAACGTAATTAACAAATTGTAAGCAAACCTCGCTGAGGAGGTACACGGCCCAACGAGGGCCTATATCACCTGTTCGAAAAGATCGGCTGCTGCCTTCTCTGTTAGCTCAACCGGATTGCCGCCAGCCGTCGGATCGTTGGGCGCCATCTTTGCCATCTCCGGAATTCGATCAGGCGTAACACCGAGGCTTCCGAGCTTGTCTGGTACGCTCAGCATCGCTCTAAGCTCCGTAATCTTGTCTAAGAAGCCCTCATAGCCACCTTCAATGTCAAGAAACGCAGCAAGTCGCTCGATCTTTACCTCGATCATCGGCCGGTTAAACGCCAAGACTGTGGGCATGACGATGGCGTTAGTCATACCGTGATGCGTGTCAAAGACGGCACCGACTGGATGGGAAAGAGCATGAATTGCGCCGAGCCCCTTCTGAAAAGCGACAGCACCCATCGCTGCGGCACTCATCATGTGCCCTCGAGCCTCCAGATTCGAGCCGTCTTGGTAAACTAGAGGAAGGTTTTCCAGAACCAAGCGGATCCCCTCAATGGCGATACCCTCGCACATGGGATGATAGCTCGGAGCGCAATAGGCTTCCAAGCAATGGGCAAGAGCATCCATTCCTGTACCGGTGGTGATCGCGCTCGGCATACCGATGGTTAAAGCCGGATCAGCAATAACAACCGACGGCAGGATCTTAGGATGGAAAATCACCTTCTTGACATGCTCTGCTGTATTGGTGAGCACGCTCGCCCGCCCAACTTCCGATCCCGTGCCGGCAGTCGTCGGAACGGCAATGATCGGCTTGATCACGCTGCTGTCGGCTCGTGTCCACCAATCGCCAATGTCCTCGAAATCCCAGACAGGTCTGGATTGATCGGCTTGGAATGCAATCAGCTTACCAAGATCTAGACCTGAGCCGCCGCCAAAGGCGACAACACCGTCATGCCCACCCGCCTTGAACGCACGAATGCCCGCATCGAGATTCTCGTCCGTGGGATTGGATTGCACACCGGCAAAGATGTCGGCGCCAAGCCCTGCTCCGCGTAATTGCTCTAAGGCATCGACGGTAATCGGAAGGTCGCGCATGCCTTGATCAGTGACTAAGAGCGGCTTTCTGATGCCGCAGGCTTGGCAGGCCTCGGGCAGTTCGGCAATACGGCCAACGCCAAAGCGGATCGACGTCGGGAAACTCCAATTCACAGATACCATGACACAATTAAGCCTTTTTCATGTGATAGGATTTCGGCCGGGTCAGATGATGGTAGCCAATGACGGAAAGGGCTCCACCTCTGCCCGTATCCTTGCAACCGGTCCAGCAAAGGGCTGGGTCGAGATAGTCGCAGCGGTTCATGAAAACCGTTCCTGTCTCAATTTGCTTCCCTATCGCCGCGGCACGATCGGTATCATTCGTCCATAGCGAAGCCGTCAGGCCGAAGTCACTGTCATTCATAAGCGCGATGGCTTCGTCATCGCTTGCGACCTTCATAATGCCGACCACCGGCCCAAAGCTTTCATCGCGCATCACGCTCATACCGTGATCGACATCGACAAGAATCTGGGGCGCCAAATACGTGCCTTGGTCGTCGGCGAAGCGGGACACATCAATCACCGCCCTCGCGCCGGCCTCGATCGCAGCTTCGGTCTGAGCTCGGACCTCATCCGCGAAGCGACGATGGGCCATTGGGCCAAGCGTCGTGGCTTCGTTTAAGGGATTGCCGAGGACATAGCCCTCGACAATCGAGGCTGCTTTATCGACGAAGGCGTCGAACAAGGGTTCGGCAACATAGATCCGCTCGATGCCGCAGCAACATTGGCCTGAATTGAACATGGCACCGTCGATAAGCGTGTCGACTGCCTTATCGAGATCGGCATCTTCTAACACATAACCTGGATCCTTACCGCCAAGCTCCAGGCCAAGTGAGGTGAATGTGCCAGCCGCAGCCCGCTCGATCGTTCGACCGCCAACAACTGATCCTGTGAAGTTGATATGATCGAAGCGACGAGCACCGATCAGTGCTTCGGTGGTCTCATGGTCGAGGAAAACGTTGGTAAAAACAGCCTCAGGAAGACCTGCACGCTTAAAAGCTTGCTCAAAGCGTTCACCGGTCAGCAGTGTTTGTGTGGCGTGTTTCAACACCACTGCATTTCCCGCAATCAAGGCCGGAGCGATTGTATTGATCGCCGTGAGATAGGGATAGTTCCAAGGTGCCATAACGAAGACGAGGCCTACTGGCAGTCGCTCGATATAGCGACAAAACGCCTCGCTATCCTCGACTTCTATCCTTGCGAGCGCGTCGCTCGCTATGTCAGCCATATGATAAGCGCGCTCTTCGACACCGCCGATTTCACCACCATAGCGAACCGGCCGCCCCATCGACCAAGCAAGCTCCTGCACGATCTCGTCATTCATCGAACGGAGCGACGCGATGGCGGACCTTACAACATCGACACGGACGTCGAGCGGCTGGTTAGCCCATGCCAGTTGCGCTTGGCGTGCTTGCTCAAGCCGTCGTTCAATCTCATCGCGTTTAGCAATCGGCCGCTCCGCATAAAGACTGCCGTCGACGGGGCTTACGAGCTTCAGTGTCTTGCTCATCTCTTTCCCTGGATATATCGGCGATGGTCTGCATCTTCTGCGGAGTTGAGTGGCGACGCAATAGGCCGCATCGTCAGGCTACAAAGTCTTTGATTGTGGGCTAGCACTGCTGGAAACCGGGCTCAACTTTGCCGTCATAGGCTGTCACGTGTACCGCGGAAACCTCAGCCGATGGTGGTCCGCGCCAGCACCGTTTGATCATGGTGTCGACGTCGTTAGGTCGCCCAGCAAAAACGGCTTCGACAGAACCGTCCGCACGATTGCGCACCCACCCATCCAAACCGAGCCGCCCAGCATGGCGCACGGTCCAACCTCGATACCAGACGCCTTGGACTCGTCCTTCGATGCGAACGTGCCTGTAAATTCGCTCGATCACGGCCATCTCCTCTCCCAGATTAGGCACGCCCGGTCTTTCGCCTGCAACACGGTTGGCGTATGAGTAAAAGAATGAAGCGTCTTTCGCTACTTGCTGTTGTCGTCTCGGCCCTTGGTTGGCCGAGTCTTGCTCCACCGGCCTATGCCGCGTGCAGCGACGTCCCTGCGCCCGATGCCTACTGGCGGCGTTGCGTCTTCGATCGGCAGGATCTAACTGACGTCGACCTAACCGGCGCTAGCCTTCGTGACTCCTCGTTTAAGCGGGCTGACCTGAGCTTCAGCGTCCTTCAGGCTGTTGACGCAAGGCGAGCGAAGTTCGTCACATCGATTATGCGAGACGTCGTGCTCGACGACGCCAATTTGGTCCGTGCCGATCTGACGAAGGCGGATCTCAAGGGTGCATCCCTCAAGGGCGCCAATCTCACTTGGGCTCGCATGTTCCGAGCGGATCTCAGCGGTGCGGATCTATCAGGCGCGCGGCTCGACAATACGGACCTTTTGCAAGCGATTTTGGATGGGGCAACTTGGACCGATGGGAAAACCATCTGTGCAGAGGGTTCCATCGGACGTTGCCGGCGGAGCCGTCACGAAGTCGCTCCAGAGCGACCTTCCGAGGCCGATGACACCGAACCACCAGCTTAGCCATCGTCGTACTGGGTCCAATCAGTATTCGGTTAGGCTCCTTTCAAGTTTTGAGAGAACTATAGGAAGCTGCTCCGATAGATCTTCTGCGATTAGACCTGTACCAAAGATCTTCGCAGCTTCCGCATGCAGCCATGCAGCAGCGCTAGCTGCTTCGAACATCGGCATTGATTGAGCGATCAAACCTAGAGCGATACCGGCAAGAACGTCTCCTGAGCCGGCAGTTGCTAGGCTTGGTGGCGCGTCCGTAAGGATGGACGCACGCCCGTCGGGGTGAGCGACGACGGTATCCGCGCCCTTTAACAGGATTGTTGCGGCGCTGGAGGTTGCCGCGCGCTGTGTTCGAGTCAGTTTATCGCCGTCAGGCCGAAAGAGTCGCGAAAACTCTCCTTCGTGAGGCGTCATCAAAACGGCGGCATTCTCTCTTACCATCTGAAAAAGCCTCTTTGGGTTCCCGGAGAAGCTCGTCAAGGCATCCGCATCCAATATGACTGCCTTGCCGGTCTTCAGGACGGCCTCAACTTTCCTGCAAAGGGCATCACCAACGCCCGCGCCCGGACCAGCTAAAAAAGCATTTTGTCGGGAGTCGTTCAGAAGGTGCTCGAAGCTCTCGTCATGTTCGGAAAAAGGCTGGACCATGACAGCCGTTAACGTAGCCGCATAGGTCGGAAGCGCCGAAGACGGACAGAGGACCGTCACCAACCCCGAACCTGCGCGCAAGGCTGCCCGCGCCGCCAGCCTTGCTGCACCAGAGGAGGCCATGCCACCACCAAGTACCAACCCATGCCCGTGATGATATTTGTGAGCGGCGGAAACACGCTTTGGCCAATGAGCTGACCAAAGAACAGGCGTATTCGCGAACAGACGCAAGTCTAGACTGTCATCGACGGCCTTTGGAATACCGATGTCGGCAACCACCAGACGCCCGACATGCAGGCGCCCAGGCAAAAGATAATGGCCGGGCTTTGGACGATGGAAGGTAACCGTAATATGAGCGTTTGCCACAAAGCCCCGCGCTGCGCCCGTATCTCCATCAATTCCGCTTGGCGTGTCCACTGCGATAATCGGCACCCCACTTTCATTCGCAGTCGACAAGACGGAGGCAGCGACTCCTTCGATGGGCCGGGCTAGGCCGGCACCAAACAACGCGTCGACAATCAATCCTGCTCCCTCGAGAACGCCCTCCTCGATCGTTCTGATGGGTCCATGCCAACGGTCGCGAGCGATGGCTGCATCGCCCTTCAACTGGCAGGGGTTCATCAAGGAAGCGATGGTCACCGGCCACCCTGCTTCTGCCAAACGACGAGCTACCACAAACCCATCGCCGCCATTATTGCCGGGACCAGCAAGAACGGTCGTATGGACCGGATTGAAGCTGTCGACGATGACATCAGTGATTGCTGACCCGGCATTTTCCATGAGGTCTATGCCGGAAATGCCGGCCCGAATCGCAGCGGAGTCAGCCTGTCGCATTTGCGCGACAGTAAACAGGCGCCCATCATCTATCCCTGGTGCCATAACCTATTCTAGGCCTCGATCCATGCAACTATAGGCAAGCATGGCGAGCATAGGCGCCTCGCTCGATCGCCGTCGCTATCAAGCTGTCGATACCAAGACGGGTCTGCAAGAGGTGGAGCAGATTGAGTTCCTCCTCTGCTAGCGCGCCGTCAGCGGCGGCAACATCGCAAGCCAAAGCATACGCTGTTTCGCGTAGTTTATCGGGTAACGCTTCGGCAATGATGTCAAAGGCCTGGTCCAACCCATCCTCCTCACGCAGGAGATAGGTGCAGTCCCGGCCGACTTCGGTCAAACGATCATGATCGAAGTCGCGAAAGACAGGCAAATATCTGACGATCCGGCCAATCGTCTCGATCTCGGTGTCAGCCATCACACCCTCTGCTGCCGAAACCAGCACCATTGTATAAATCAAAGCGGTGTGATGGTCGGTGGATTGTGGCATTTGGTTCTGTTCCTCGTTGATACCATGACGAAAGACGGTCTCGTTTCGCGATTCGCATTGCGCCGAACCCTAGCTCAAACCTTGGATGAAGGCACCTTCGATAATGATGAAATTGACTCCAGAATTGACCACAGCGTTAACTCAAGACCGACCGACCGTGGCTCTCGAGTCCACCCTAATCTGCCATGGCATTCCTAAGCCGGAAAATGCAGACCTGGCGCGCCAAATGGAGAGCCAGATTCGAATTGAGGGCGCTTGTCCTGCCACGATGGCAGTTGTTGATGGTACGGTTCGGATTGGCCTTGAAGCCGAAGAACTTCAACGCCTCGCCGAAGCCGACGATGTTGCGAAATGCACGACACGAGATCTTCCAATGGTGATGGCAAACGGGGGGCTCGGGGCAACAACGGTTGCTTCTACAATCTATCTGGCCGCGCAACATGGCATCGGAGTTATGGCCACAGGTGGGCTGGGAGGGGTACACATCGGCGGTGAGCAAAGTTTCGATATTTCCGCCGACCTCCAGGAACTCCAGCGGAGCGCCGTCACCGTCGTTTGCGCTGGCATCAAGTCAATTCTGGACCAAGCCCGTACAATGGAGGTTCTAGAAAGTCTCGGTGTGCCAATTGTCGGCTATCGCTGCACCGAGCTTCCCGCTTTCTACACAGCCGAGAGTGGCATCGACATTCCGGGTGTCGATAGGTTGGATGACCTGGTCCAAATCATTCGGTGTCACAAAGCTCTCAATTTACCTTGTGGCCTGTTGGTGGTCACACCGCCGCCGCAAGACCTGGCCCTAAGCGGTTCCGAAACGGCCAAGCTGGTCGAAGAGGCAAGGTTAGCAGCCGAACAATCGAATATATTCGGTCCGGCGCAGACGCCGTTCATGCTTCGCCACATGGCCTCGGCGAGCCATGGTCGCACCGTGCAACTCAATATGCAGCTCGCAACCGCAAACGCCACCTTGGCTGCAAAAATTGCAACCAGATTGTCTTCGCCGAGGTAGCGCTAGGGGATTTCATGAAAGGGTACTGGTTGCTCAAGCGCAACGCGCGCGGTCACGACCGAACGCGATCATGAAGAAAGTCCTTGACGTTTTTGGAAAATTCGACAACACAAATAACTATCTATAGTTGAATATCCACGAGGCTCAAACTCTTGCGTGCTCTGAATTTGCCCCGTCGATCAGACGCCACCTTCTCTCTCTTCGGAGTATGACCGTGACAGAGCTTGCCGCGAGCGAAGGCGCAGATATCGAGAGTCTCGAGATTGTCGATGAGAGGCACCTGGCCTCCTTCACAGATGGTGATGCTGAACTCGAACGGGAACTTGGTGATCTCTTTGCCAATACGTCGCGCGGTTATCTAAAGCGCATGAAGGAGGCCTTGCGTGAAGAGCGCCCCTGGTCTGCAGAAGCTCATGCACTCAAGGGAGCAGGCGCCAATCTAGGCGCAAGGCGCGTTGCAGCACTCGCTCGAAGGGCTGAGTTCGCGCCACCATCTGCAGATCTAGTCGATGCTATTGAGCAAGCGATCAGCGATGTCGAAAGCTACTTTTCAACTAAGGGTTCATGAGGGACGTTCTCGGTTGTTGGGCCTGTGACCAACCCGCATCAGTCAAAAAGCCCTCGTTTCAACCCGGCCAACTGTCAAACCAGAACTTATGTGAGAGAGCGCGGTAGATCGATGCAAAGGATGATGAAAACTGGTGCAACAATACTGACGCTGGCACCGATCGTTGCCTGCAGCAGCTATGATCCTGAGTTGATCGACGACATTGAAGTGGTGCGGTACGAGTATCAGGCCGTGAGAGACATGGAGCCACAGGGCCCCAAGTTCAATCAGGGGCTTCGACAAGGATACTTGGACTATGGCGACGAACAGTATGATGAACCCGACATCAAGGACTTCATCCATTTTGCGTTCAAGGCTGTCGACTCGGCGAAGGGTGAAACCGTGCTTCCCGATGAAATCGCCGCGCGCACAATTCCAGCAGCCGCCATCGACGAGTTAACCTTGGCACGCGCCCGGCTTATGGGTGCGTTCGATCAAGGGGGGCGAAAGAAAGCACCTTGGGAAGCTGCGAGCGCCCAGACAGCCTTCGACTGCTGGATTGAACGCACCGAAGAAGGCGCGGCACAGGCGATGATCGAAGATTGCAAAGCACGATTTGGAGAACAACTGGCTGCGGTCGAGGACAGCCTTTCCGGTGAGATCAGTGGTGCTCATCTTGTTTTCTTCCCATGGAATCAGGCCAATCTCACCCCAGTAGCGCTCGCGACACTCGATGCATTGATTGGCAAATTGAGCGGTTCGAACCGGTCAAGTTCTTTGACAATTGCTGGTCATACCGACTCATCTGGCAGCGACTCTTACAACGACAAGCTGTCGCAAGCCCGTGCCGAAGCGGTGGCCGCAGCGCTTGCTGAGCGCGGGATTAGCGATGGCGTAAGAGTTCAGTGGTTTGGTGAGACGAAACCTCGTATTGAACTTCCGGATGGTACCCGCGAACAGGAGAACCGTCGGGTCGAAATCATTCCTTAGGGTGTGATGCGTCTATCTTGGGGCAGAAGCTGCCAGTGCCGATATGCGGACAGGGTTTGACGTAGGCCGTCAGCCTTCGTCCTCGTCTCTGTCCTTGGCGCGACGCCTGGCTGCTTCAATCTCCTCCCGCTCGCGCAGATAATCATCAGTCGTGCGAACCGGTTTCTTAGCCGGTCCGGCCATGGGGTTGTCCGTGGCTTCAAACTGAACGACAACGCGACAATCATCGCACATACGAATGCGATCAATAGCAGTATTATCCTGGAACATACTGTGCTTCTCGCCGAGCAACGTGACAATCTTCTCGATTGAACTCTTCGTCCCAAAGGGTTTCTGACAACGGATGCAAAGAAAGGGTTCTTCCTGCTTAACGACGCTGGGTTGCCTTGCGGCATCTTCAAAACTAACACTTGGTTCGAGCGCGATGACGCTTTCTGGGCAAGTGTTGGCGCAAAGCCCACATTGCACACAAGCGTCCTCTTGGAAGCGAAGTGCCGGACTTTCCGGGTTGTCGGTCAAGGCACCGGTCGGGCAAACCCCGACACAGGCGAGGCAAAGGGTGCAGCCTTCGATGTCAACGTTGACACGACCAAACGGTGCCCCCGCCGGCAGCGTGATCCGTGCAGGTGATGTTGGCGCGCTTTCAAACAACGTGTCGAGTGCGCTACGCAAGAGCGAGCGTTTTTGTCCAAGCGGTAGATAGTCACCAGAAGCAAGTGGATGAAGCGGATCGAGACCCCAAAGCATGTCTTCGATCACACTTGGATCGCTCTCGATCAAACACCGAAGGCGGCCATCGCCACCATAGCCAAGCCCGCCGAGAATCATCTCGGCATAAGACATTTGCTGCTCGAGACCGACAAGTTCATCTTGGCGGCTGGGTGGGATCACAAACATAAGACGCTCCGCGCCGTAGGCGAAAGCTCCTAGGATCGCTTCCAGTCCAAGCTGTGTAACCTCATTCAACGCAAAGGGGATGACATTGGCAGGCAGGCCTCGTCCGATGCGCGCGAGCATGCCCAACATATCGAGGCCATAGGTCTCGTCATGGATGAGAAGCACCGGCCGCTCGCCTCCTGCCTTGAGGTAGCTGCCGAGCAATGTCCGAAGGCGTTCAACAATGCTGGCCGCGGGCGGAAAGGCGTACGAAGCCGCCCCCGTAGGACAGACTGAATGACAAGCGCCACATCCTCCGCAAAGAAAGGGATCGATCGCCACAGCATCGCCATCAGGGTGAATTGCCGCGGCCGGGCAAACGTCAAGACAACGGGTACAACCAGTCTTTTGGTTTCTGGAATGGGCACAAAGATCCGACGTGAAATCGACATAACGAGGCTTCTCGAATTCGCCCACCATGTCAGTGACATCGAAGAGAGCACGCTGAACGGCCGCGGGATCGCCTGGATCTGGCCGGTAGTACCCATCGCGCTTTTTATGGGCGGGAAACAATGGAGCGCCACCGCTCAGGTCCAAAATGAGCTCAGCTTCGGCCTCAACTGCATCGCGGGATGACCCAAAAGACAGTCGTTCCTTTGACGAGACGACCACGTCCGAAAATCCGTCCACGGCTAGACGGAAACGGCCAAGATGGCCGGTTGCCTTAGTAATCTTTCCCTTGAAGACGGGCATAGCGACCTGTCGTGGCGGCAATGCATCACCCTCGTCGGTGAACAGTAACGTGACCGCAAGACGGGAGGAGAGTTGGAGCGCCGCGTCCAAAGCCTGTTGTCCTGCACCATAGATCAGACACTGCCCAGCAGTCTCCATCGACACACTCGAGGTGACGGGAATATCGAGAGCGGCCTCGTTGATTAAGGCAACAATCTTCGGAAGAGCCTTCCCGCTCTCTTCCGACCAGCCAGCGCGCTCGCGAATATTGACATAAGCGGTGCTGCTGTCGGGGCGAAGCTCAGCCTTGGTCTCCTCAAACAGTGGCGCTTCCTGCGTGCATCCGACTAATACAGCTTGGTCATTCTCGATGGCCTCCTTAAATCGATTGATCTGAGCACGGCAAAGCTGGGTGCAAACCTCGATAGGCTGGCCACCGCCAAGCTCGGAAGGCAGCAGCTCGGCAAGACGCTTGCCGTCTAACGCCATCGTCACTTCGCAATTGCAGACCAGGACTTGCTTTTTTGATATCGTCATCCCGCCGCCTCAGCCATCCCAAGCGAATTTCAGAAAGTTACGCTGCGGCACCGAACGCCGCTATCCAGTTTTGCAAGACCTTCTCCGATCAGTCACTTATTGACAAGTCTCCGATCGCGAAGACCGTGCTTGCCAGACTTTTTAAGTATCTGGCATGCTCTCTTGGATGACTCGCAGGGATGATCTAATCAGGGGCGTCATGGAACGACAAATAGCCATGCCAGTCGGAATCGTTGTCGAACGACGCGAACTCGACAATCGCTGGCAGAAGGTGGCGTGGAAGCCAGTTGGGGTTCTTCCGGGCGCTGCGCCGATCGCTGAGAGCAAGGTTTTGCTGCGCGGCGATCGTTGGGTTCACTTCCACATGGCGACATTGCCTTTGGAATTGCATCGAAAAGAAACCCTTGGTTACAAAACAAATCTCAACAGCCACCCACCGAAGCTCTATATTGTGCTTCGGCAATCCGATGATTCCGGCGTTGAGCACGACGTGTATCCGTTTTTGGTGACGGCCTCTCCCTTCCAAGCTCAAGACTATCTTGATGCTGGCGACGACATCATTGAGGGCGTGACGATGCCAGACGCCGTTGTTGCCTGGATTCAGGCCTTTTGCGATCATCATCACGTGGACGAGCCGTTCAAGAAGCGAAAGCGCAAGCGCTATGATCCCGACGACGTCGGCTTCAGCCGGCGCCCCAAAGGCAGCCTCAACGGATCGTCAGGACGGCAATGACGACGAACCGAAACAAGACAACGACGAAACCATTACAAGCGACTGATGATAATGGATTCTTAGGTCGTTGGTCTCGACGGAAGGCAGAGGCTCGTACCGCGGAGGTCGCTGCCAAGACTGATGCTGAATTCGAACAGATCGAAGCCGTGGAGGGCTCGCGGTCGACGGAAGAGATTGAACGGCCGACGTTCGATATAGAGAGCCTGCCTGATATCGACAGTCTCGGTCCGACGTCAGACTTTAGCGTCTTCATGCAGGCCGGTGTACCGGCTGATCTCAAAACCAAAGCACTCCGGAAGCTGTGGAGGGTCAAAGCTGATCTCGCCAATTTGGACGGACTTATTGACTACGGCGAGGATTTGACTGGCTCATTTAAGGTGGTGGATCAATTGAAGACTGCTTATGAAGTTGGCCGCGGCTTTTTGCGAGACGACCAGGAGCCAAAAGACGATCATCAGGCCATGCTCGATGACGATGCCGTCGCGCCTTCTAATCAAACCAGCAATGAAGACGCTCCTCTAGAAAACTCAAAGGAGGAACCGTCTTCACCGGCTGTCGATCCTGATGAAATTACCATGGACGGTGAGCAAGATGGCGACCCACGAGCAACGGAGTAGCCGCACCAGAGACGACCTTGACAAGCCCGACCGAATGCCCGCAGCTCTCGCTGGATCAGCTCGTCAAGAAACGGTTCTCTGACGGTAATTCAGCGAAGCCGTATTCCGATCCGATGTATGCGATGGGACACTCTGGTGTAATGACAGCAGATGGCGTGTAGGATCCATACCTGGCGCCAGACCTTGGCAAAGCGAACGTCGACCGCATTTTTTAGAGCTCAACAACAGACCTTCGTTCTCAGCGATCAAAACCTGGAAGCCCCGCAACCCAGCCGACATGATGAATGATCTGAAGATCAAGTCGGTCAACAGAGCAGGGCCTTTCTCATGTCCACACCGCCCAGGTGGTCGTTCGATCCACGACCTTATTGACGTCACCGAACATGGCAGGAGCGGGGCACTGAAACCCGAGCGCGTTTGCGGCTTGCCAGGCGGGGCTTGAAGCGATAGTTTATCTTTAGAATAATACCAATGTGCTTGACCAATGCGTCAATGATCGCACGACTTCGACTGGGGATGGCTAAGGCCGCGCATGGCGGGTTCGAGAGCAAAATCGATCGATGAGTTAGGGGTTCTTCCGGAGGACGAGCTTAGGGCAAGCCAATATCGCTTGCTTGCTCGGTTTTTGGCGCGGCCGGCTGATACAAGCCTGTTGGCATTCGTGTCTCGGTTTTCTGGTGATGAGACCGAATTGGGCACGGCTCTGGGGCTGCTCGCACGACTAGCGCGAAACACAACCGAAACTGCAGCAAGTGAGGAATTTCACGAGCTGTTCATCGGCATGGGACGCGGCGAACTCCTGCCCTATGGCTCTTACTACATGACAGGGTTCTTGAACGAAAAGCCCCTCGCCGAACTCCGGCGCGAAATGGGCATTTATGGAATCGCGCGCGCTAAAGACACATCGGAACCGGAGGATCATATCGCGGCTCTATGCGATATGATGGCAGGACTGATCATGGGTGATTTCGGTGCCCCCCAAGATCTGACCGAGCAGAAACGCTTTTTCGACCGGCATTTATCACCATGGGCCGGCCAGTTCTTTTCTGATCTTGAGAAAGCCAAGGCAGCGACACTCTACACGCCAATCGGCACCCTTGGACGGGTGTTCATGGAGATCGAAACAACCGCGTTTGGGATGACGCCTTAGCGTGTTAGCAGCGAAGTGCTGCCAATGCGGGTGCGATGGACTTTAGGCGACAACGGCGTCGGGACAAGGACAGGAAGACTAGCCGAGAGAGTGCCAGGAGCAGCATCGGCGGAACGAGGAGGTAGAGACAGTGGATAAGAATGAGAAAGTATCAACGGCTAAGCGTCGAGACTTCCTGAAATTTGCAAGTGTGGGTGCGGCCTCTGGCGCCGCCGCCGCTGCCTTGGGAACTTCCGCGCCTGCTGAAGCGGCTGTGCCGAGCGAAACTGCCGCCGGCTATCGCGAAACCGCTCATGTAAAACAAGCCTACGATCTCGCGCGCTTCTAGCGCTTGCTCTGGAAGCTGGAGAAGACGATGCTCAGAAAGAAATCCAACGGCACCGCTAGTACACCTCATCTTGCAGCGGCCTTCGCCGGTGTAACCGGTCAGGCTGTCGACCGCCGCACCTTCCTCCGCCGTTCGGGCTTGACCGCTGGCGGCGTCGCTGCAGCTGGCGTGCTGTCTGGCGGCATGGTGACCAAAGCCCAGGCGCAGACAGCTGCCGCCGCCGGTATGGAAATCAAGAAATCCATTTGTACCCATTGCTCGGTTGGCTGCACCGTTCTCGCCGAGGTCTCGGACGGTGTCTGGGTCGGCCAAGAGCCAGGTTTCGATAGCCCGTTTAATCTCGGTGCGCATTGCGCTAAGGGCGCCTCGGTGCGTGAACACGCCCATGGCGAACGTCGCCTCAAATATCCGATGAAGCTCGTTGGCGGCAAATGGGAGCGTATGTCCTGGGAAGACGCAATTAACGAAATTGGCGACGGGATGCTCTCAATCCGCGACGAGAGTGGCCCTGATTCAGTTTATTGGTTGGGATCAGCCAAACATAGCAACGAGCAAGCCTACCTTTTCCGCAAGTTCGCCGCTTTTTGGGGAACCAACAACGTCGACCATCAGGCGCGTATTTGCCATTCCACCACGGTCGCAGGTGTTGCCAACACCTGGGGCTATGGCGCAATGACCAACAGTTACAATGACATTCACAACTCGCGTGCGATGTTCCTGATCGGCGGCAACCCTGCCGAAGCACATCCAGTTTCCCTTCTTCATCTGCTGAAGGCCAAGGAACAGAACAACGCGCCGCTGATCGTCTGCGATCCCCGCTTTACCCGCACGGCGGCTCATGCCGACGAGTATGTTCGGTTCCGTCCCGGCACCGACGTCGCCTTGGTGTGGGGTATACTCTGGCACATTTTTGACAATGAATGGGAAGATCGGGAGTTCATAAACCAGCGTGTTTGGGGAATGGACCAGATTAAGGAAGAGGTGAAGAAGTGGACGCCAGAGGAGGTTGAGCGTGTCACTGGCGCTCCTGGTTCCCAGCTCAAACGCGTTGCCCGAACTCTGGCCAATAACCGCCCTGGCACGGTGATTTGGTGCATGGGCGGTACACAGCACACGAATGGCAATAACAATACGCGCGCCTACTGTGTGCTACAGCTCGCCCTTGGAAACATGGGTAAGGAAGGCGGCGGCACCAACATTTTCCGAGGCCATGACAACGTCCAAGGCGCGACGGATCTTGGTGTTCTTTCGCACACACTTCCTGGCTATTACGGTCTAAAAGAAGGGTCTTGGAAGCATTGGGCTCGTGTCTGGGATGTCGAGCACGATTACCTGCTCGGACAGTTTCAGTCGAAAGAACTTATGGAGACGGCCGGTATGCCGGTCTCCCGTTGGATCGACGGCGTGCTCGAGGACAAGGCCAACATGGACCAGCCGGACAATGTCCGAGCTATGGTCTTTTGGGGTCATGCGCCAAACTCCCAGACCCGCCTCGCCGAAATGAAGACGGCGATGGAAAAGCTAGACATGCTGGTGGTGATCGACCCCTACCCCACTATGTCGGCAGTGCTCCACGACCGTCAGGACGGGTGTTATCTCCTGCCAGCTTGCACCCAATTCGAAACTTATGGCTCCGTGACCGCCTCCAACCGCTCGATCCAGTGGCGCGAGACGGTCGTTGATCCGCTTTTCGAGAGCCGGCCGGATCAGGACATCATTTATGCACTTGCCGAAAAATTCGGCTTTGCTGAAGAGATGTTCAAAAACATCCCGGTGGAGAATGGCTCGCCCTCCGTCGAGGAGACGCTTCGCGAGATCAATAGTGGCATGTGGACCATCGGCTACACCGGCCATTCGCCGGAACGCCTGAAGAAACACATGGAAAACCAGCACACCTTCGACAAGACCACATTGCTTGCCGTAGGTGGGCCTTGTGATGGCGAGTATTTCGGACTGCCCTGGCCTTGCTGGGGGACGGCTGAAATGGGGCATCCCGGCACGCCTGTCCTTTACGATCCTTCAAAACCGGTCGGCGAGGGTGGCCTGACCTTCCGAGCACGCTTCGGTGTTGAGCGGGATGGCGACAATCTCCTTGCTGAAGGCTCTTTCAGCGAAGGGTCTGAAATCGAGGACGGCTATCCTGAGTTCACCATGGCCATGCTGAAGGAGCTTGGCTGGGACGGTGATCTTACAGACGATGAACGTGCAGCGATTGATGCTGTCGCTGGGGATAAGACCAATTGGAAGACCGATCTTTCCGGCGGCATCCAAAGGGTTGCGATCGAGCACGGCTGTGCCCCCTTCGGCAATGCTAAGGCGCGCTGTGTCGTTTGGAACTTCCCAGACCCTGTACCGCTTCACAGAGAACCGCTTTACACGCCAAGACGGGACTTGGTCGAGGACTACCCAACTTACGAAGACCGGCAGATGTATCGCCTGCCGACCCGATATGCTTCGATCCAGCAGCAGGACTTCTCGGAAGAGTTCCCGATCGTTCTCACATCCGGGCGCCTGGTCGAGTATGAGGGTGGCGGTGACGAGAGCCGTTCCAATCCTTGGTTGGCTGAGCTGCAACAAGACATGTTCTGCGAGCTCAACCCGTTTGACGCGAATACCGCTGGGATTAGGGATGGTCAGATGATGTGGGTCCATTCGCCAGAGGGCTCCAAGGTTAAGGTCATGGCCATGGTGACCGAAAGGGTCGGCAGAGGTGTCGCTTTCATGCCGTTCCACTTCGGCGGCCATTTCCAAGGCGAAGACCTACGCGACAAATACCCGAGCGGCGCCGATCCCTATGTCCTCGGCGAAGCCTCGAACACCGTTGGCACCTACGGCTACGACTCAGTGACCAACATGCAAGAAACCAAGACAACGCTTTGCCGAATCGAAGCGGCGTAAGGGAGCTGAACCATGGCAGCAAGAATGAGATTCCTTTGCGACGCCGAGCGCTGCATCGAGTGCAATGCCTGCGTCACCGCCTGTAAGAACGAGAACGAGGTGCCCTGGGGCATCAACAGGAGACGCGTCGTCACGATCAATGACGGTGAACCCGGGGAGCGCTCGATCTCAGTCGCTTGCATGCATTGTTCGGATGCACCTTGCATGGCGGTCTGCCCGGTGGACTGCTTCTATCAGACCGATGAAGGTGTGGTCCTTCATTCGAAAGACCTTTGCATTGGTTGTGGATACTGCTTCTACGCCTGTCCCTTCGGAGCTCCTCAGTTCCCGCAGGCCGGTAACTACGGCTCAAGAGGCAAGATGGACAAATGCACGTTCTGTGCCGGCGGTCCTGAGGAGAATAACTCGTCCGATGAATTCGCCAAATACGGCCGCAACCGCCTCGCCGAAGGTAAGCTGCCGCTCTGCGCTGAGATGTGCGCCACCAAAGCACTCTTGGGTGGTGACGGCGACGTACTCTCCGACATCTACCGCGAACGCGTCGTGGCTCGTGGCTTTGGTTCCGGCGCTTGGGGCTGGGGCACCGCCTATCAGATGAAGGGCGATAGCTAAACGCACTACGCTCAAACGCTTTGGGAGAAAGGGTAGCTTCGGCTACCCTTTTTTTCGTCTCAGACACGAGTGACATATCCACAACCAAAAAGCGTCTAAAACCTGAGAAAATCGAACAGACGTTTGGTGGCATCGCCAACTTTGAGGTTCGAGCGGTCTATCTCGCCTTTGAAACCACGCTGACCCACCGATCAAGGTCGATTCTCGGAACATTCTGTGCTAGGCAACTGCATCTTTTATGTCGCTATTGCGACAAGGCCACGACGAGGTTCTGCGATGCCCTTGAGTTCACGAGCCGCGGTTCTTGTAGCGGGCATAACGGTCTGGGCGGCCGCTGAGGCTGAAGCGGCGGAGTATCAGTGTCAAAAGATTGACTCCTCCGTCCGTATCGCCGTTGAGGTCAAAAAAGCCGGTCACACGCTGCCCTGCGAGGTTATTGCTGAAGATGATAAGGGCGAACGTGCGGTTCTCTATAAGGCACAATTTGATCGTGACTACTGTCCAACGAGACTTGAGAATACAAAAGCCGACTTAGAAGGCGATGGTTGGAGCTGCCAAAAAACCTCAGACGTCAATGTCGTTAAGGAAGGTGGCGACCAAGAAGGAAGTCCTGTAGAGCAGGCGGAAGTGGCCCCTGAACCAGCCGCGACCCCGCAGGGTGGCAACCTCCAGCCGATCCAAGACGGGAAGTACATTCTCGCCAGCCGCCAATGCCGCAATGGCGATGAGACCAGGCTCATTCACATCGAGGTCAATAATCCCAATGATCGGAAACCTTGCGAGCTCGTGTATTGGGCAGACGGTGACGTTAGTAAGCCTGGCCAGCTCCTTTGGCGCGCAGAACATGATGCGGACTTTTGTCCAAGACGACTCGAAACGATCGTCGGTAAATGGATCGGCGACGGTTGGCAATGTGAAGCAGATCTTCCAGCTGTCGAGACGGCTGCCGTTGAGTCGACCGTAGCCCAGCCGACCCCAGCTCCTTTGGACGAACCCGCCGAGGAGCCAAGCGCATCGAACGACGTCGCAGCGCTCGAAGAGAATGTCCCAGCACTTGAAGACATTCAAGCGGCCGAGCAACTCTCGGACGAGGTTGAGTCAGATGGACAGCCGGAAGTCCAGGACACGACGCTAGAAGCGATCATCACCGCAGATGCCGAGCGCATTGGCGAATGGATGGAGGTCGAACCAGACATTGAAATAGCGGCTCGTGGCGATCTGAACGATGACGGAGCGGACGACGCAGTTGTGTTCCTCGCTTATCAGTCCGACCAATCTGTGTACCGCCAATACTTGATGAGCTATCTCGTCGCCGATGGAGGCTATGAGCTTGCAAGCGTCAAACTTCTCACGGGCGTCAAGCCACCACCTGCGCAGGCGCGCGTAGAAGAGATCGACGAAGGCGTGATCTGGTTGACACTACCTAACGATGACGGTGCAGCCTCAACACCCACCGGTTACAAACTGAGAGATCAGCAATTGGTAGAGGTGGAGGGAAAATCCCCTTCTGCTGACAACTAGCCGACGAGACCGGGCTTGCCTCAGTCAACGAACCCTCGTATGAAGCCGAGGATACTATGCCGGCGTAGCTCAACTGGTAGAGCATCCGCCTTGTAAGCGGGAGGTTACGGGTTCAAGTCCTGTCGCCGGCACCATGACTTCGATGACTTAGTGGAATTTCGCCCTGGAGTGTTTTGCCGCCCTCCGGGAAAGTTTTTCAATGTCGGCGTCGCCGGCACGGTCTGATATCTGCCAAAACAGCCACGTTCAAAGCACCAAAGCACCCAGTCGACGTTGATGTCGCTGCCTCTTATCGACGCAGCCGAAACATCCCATGCCGATTTGAACTGTGACGTCTTCGAGCCAGGCGCCCAGGCGATGATCGTTCCCAAGGTTCGAGACGAACCTTGGTTGCCCTGCGCCCTCAGGGTGGCGTTGCTGTCGGGCTGAGTCGTCAAGAGCAGCAGCTTATGCAGCAACAGCCATGAATTCGGTCAAATCGCTCCTCAATCGAAGATGGGCATGGCCAACTGGAGGCCATTGCAGGAAACATCGATTTCTTCGACTTGGCCAATTCCCACTTCGGTGACGCGTAGCTTATTGCCCTTCATGGTAAAGGCACAATTCGTCGGACAAGGTCCGGCCAGCGGCAGACGCTCGGCCAATGAGCCATCAGCGTTCAGCACGGTTACATTCTGCTGTCCATAAACGGTGCAATAAAGCCGCCCATCCGTACCGAACTTCATGCCATCGGGCCCAGCGAAATCATCACCATGAATGGGTTGGAGAACATTGCCGAAAATCTGTCGTGTCGGGCGCTGCTGGCTTAAGTCATAACGGTAGATCTCGCCAGTGAACGAAGCGTTCGCATAGAGCATCCCATCCGGTCCAAAGCAAATTCCGTTGGTAAAGAGCATCCGATCGTCGATCACTCTTTGAACCTTCATAGAAACCGGATCGATCTCATAAACTCGGCCGTCCCAGTCGAACCCTTTATACCCATCGGCAAAGTTTTGGCCGTCAAGAAACTCGGCGATCTTCATGCCACTGTCGGTCATATAGAGGAGGCCGCTGTCGCTGAAACAGAGGTCATTAGGGAAAAGAAAGTTCGTCTTAACGTCACCGTCACCCGTACTACGACGCAGCTCCTTGCCTTCGGCATCAATGCAAATCAAGGCACTGTGTCCTGCCTCGGCGATCCAGATACGCCCCTTGCCATCCAACGCCAAACCGTTGGGACGCCCGTTTGTTTTGTGGAGAACTTTCTTGTTACCAGCCGCATCGATCTTAGTAACCGATAGCGTTGCGTTCGACATCTCGGTGACGTACATCGAGCCGTCGTCAAAGCAAATAGGGCCCTCAGGCGCCCCGATGTTCGTCGCAAAAACTGCCATTTTATTCTTCTCCCTTTGTGCCTAGAGCACCTTGTCGGTCTCCGGATCGATCAGGATCGCACGGGCCATATCGATGGCATAATCGATCGAAGCTCCCTGCGCTGAAACGTCGTGCGCGCCGACCTCCGCGATCACGGGGACACCGCCGATCGTCGATGTCACATAGGTTTGCGTTCCTGTTGGCTGAATGAGATCCGCGATCGACGATATCGGCACATGGCCAGGTGCGAGCGTCTCGGCGGCTCGAGAAAAATGCTGCGGACGAAGTCCGAGCGTGATCTCGCGCTCGCCTTCTTCACGGAGCGCTGATGCTCGTTCAGCCGGCAAAGGCAGCGCCTCGCCGGTTTGCAATCGAAGTGTTGGGCCATCAGCGCCGTTGGTGAGCGCCGCAGGAATCATGTTCATTGACGGCGAGCCGAGAAAACCTGCGACGAACCCGGTGGCCGGTCGTTCGAAAAGTTCGAGTGGTGCGCCCTCCTGTTCGATCACACCGTCCTTCAGCAGAACAATTCGATCTGCGAGCGTCATTGCTTCGACCTGATCATGGGTTACATAAATCATGGTCTTGCCAAGTTCCTGATGAAGGCGCTTGATCTCCGCACGCATCTCGTCCCGAAGTTTAGCATCCAGATTGGAAAGCGGCTCATCGAAGAGGAAGAGGCGGGCATCGCGCACGATGGCGCGGCCGATCGCAACACGCTGACGTTGGCCGCCCGATAGCTGACGGGGCAACCGGTCGAGCAGCGTTTCGATGCCCAACATCTCCGCCGCGGCGGCAACGCGCCTCTTCACATCCGAGTCAGCTGCGTTACGCGCACGCAAGCCGAAGGCAATGTTGTCATAGACCGACATGTACGGGTAGAGAGCGTAGTTCTGGAAGACCATGGCGATATTGCGATCACGAGGACGCATGTCGTTTACGACCTCGTCGTCGATCGCAATCGTACCCTGGTCGATGTTCTCAAGGCCGGCAATGGAACGGAGCAAGGTGCTCTTCCCGCATCCCGACGGACCGACCAACACAGCGAATTCCCCCTCAGGAATGTCGAGGCTGACGCCTTTGACAGCGTGGGTGTCGCCATAGTGTTTGTGCAGGTCGGTGAGAGTTAGCCTACCCATCGACGCTTCCTTGATCTGTCGTCCTATTTGGTGGCATACGGTCGATCCTAACACTGTCGGTCCGCGTCCATGGCATGGTCATCTCATCAGCCCTTTACGGCACCGAGGGAGATGCCACGTACGAGGTAGCGCTGAAGAATGGCAACTGCGATGAAGATCGGTACCGTACCGAGCACACTCATCGCTGCGATCTTCGCCCAGAAATTAGACTGTCCGCCAAAATAGTGCGTCACCTGGACGGGGAAGGTTGTGACATCCGTCCTCGTGAGAACCAGCGCAAAAATAAAGTCGTTCCAGGCGAACATGAAGGTGAAAACAGCCGTGGCGAACAGACCTGCTCGTGCCATTGGAAAGACCACCTTCCACAGCACTTGAAAGCGGGTCAGGCCATCAACGAGTGCGCTCTCTTCAAGTTCAATCGGGATGTCCTCGATATAGCCACGCATCATCCATATGACGTAGGGAAGGTTGAAGGCGGTGTAGAGGATAATCAAGCCGTGATAGCTGTCGATCCAGGCGACGCCGAATCTTCCAAGCCAGACGTAGAGGAGGAACACGGGAAAAACGATCACGATCGGCGGAATCATGCGCTGGGAGATGATCCAGATGGCGAGATTATCACCACCGGTCCGAAAGCGTGCGATCGAGTAGGCGGCCATCGTGCCGAGGACCATGGCGATGACGGTCGAGACTGACGCCACCACCAAACTGTTCCAGACGGTGACCGCATCACCGTCCTTAAACAACACCTCGTAGTTCGCCCACTGGATGCTCTTGGCGTACCATGCTGGCGGCGACGCGAAGATCTCTTCCGGCGTTTTGAAGGAGATCATGAACAGCCAGTAGATCGGGAATAGAAACAGCGCCGTCACAATGACCGCACCGACGTAGCGCAACGCCAAACGCCGCCGTTCGCGTTTGCGCCAGTTCGCGCCGGTCGGCGCCGTCGAGGTCAACGCGCAATCTCCATGCGCTTCAGGACAAAGATGACGATCACCGAAAGGAGAATGATGATCATAATCGCTACCGCCGCCGTATAGCTGGTTTCGAACTGCTGGAAGCCCTGAACATAGGCGTATATCGAGATGGTTTCGGTCATCGTTCCGGGGCCACCCCTGGTGAGCGCCCAGACCACGTCGAACAGACGGACGAGATCGAGGGAGCGTATCAGAAGGGCAATCGCCAACACGGGACGGATGGCCGGAAGCACGATCTTGGTAAAAGTTCGCCACCAGGAGGCACCGTCGAGTTCAGCGGCTTCAAGCTGGGACTGGTCGACATTCGAAAGCCCTGCGAGCAAGAGCAGGAACATAAAGGGCGTCCATTGCCAGACCTCGGCTAGAAGAATTGCCGGATAGACGAAGTTCGGGTTGACCAGCCAAAGGATGGTTTGGGTCTCGCCAGTAATCCAGCCGAGCACCTGATTGATGGGGCCAAAGCGGTTGTCGAAGAGAAGCCGCCAAGTCGCTCCGGCGACGATCGGTGAGATCATGACCGGCAACACCAAAAGCGCGACGAAAATTTGCCGACCGGGCATGCGATCCAAAAACAGGTACGCCATGGCAAGGCCGAGAATCAGCTCGATTGGGAGTGCGATCGCCGTGAAGATCAGCGTGTGCAGAACAGACTGCCAAAGCCTGGCGTCATTGAAGAGCGCTGCATAGTGCATAAAACCGGAAAAGGACGTGTCCTCCTCCAGCATGTTGATATTCTGAAAGCTGACCAGAAGGGTGTAGATGATCGGAAACAGGCCGATTAGAAGCAGGATCAGGACCGCCGGCCAGACCAGCCAGTATTTGACGCCACGATCCCCGATAGCCTGATGGGTGATCGCCATCGCTAGCCCTGGTTAAGGATGGGGGGCAGCCAAAGCTGCCCCTTGATCAGTTCCTTCATTACTGGGGGTAGGCGTTTGGCTTGGACGCCCAGTCGAGATAGGCCTCCTTTTGCTTATCCACGCCAACCCGCTCAGTCACGGCATCCCATTGTGCTGCGACGTCATCCAAGATCGCCTGAGGATCCTCGCCTGCCCAGAGGCGCGAAATTCCTTGACGAAGGGCTTCTTCATATTTGTCGGTCTGGATCAGGGAAAGATCGAGAAGACCGCTCACAGCGCCTTGCTGCAACGCGTCTAGATATTCAGCAGCCTCGCCCCAGCGAGACTTGTATTCTTCACTCGCGAAGTGGCTGTCCCGGAATGGATCGCGAAGAGCATAAGGCAGCTGCACACGCTCAAGCGAGGTTTCCTTCGAGTTCAGCCATTGAATGAAGAGGTAAGCGGCTTCTTTATTCTTCGATGACGCCGAAACGCCGAGCGAGAACCCAGCGGCAAGCTGCGGATGGCCACCTGGCGGAAGAGCATAGCCGACCTTGCCACCGATTTCAGATTTCGGCACCCAGGAAAGTGCCTCTTGATCCGTACCGTAGCCTGCGGCCCAGCGGCCATAGGGTGGCCAGGAGATCGTCATCGCCGTGTCGCCTGCGAGGAAGGCGGCAAGGTTCTCGACGAAGCCCCAGGTCTCGACGCCGGGTGGCATGAAAGCGTTCTCGGCGCGCATGTCCGCGAAGACCTTCACGCCGACATCGCTGTTGACGGTCGCCGCCATCGTCTCGTCATCAAAGAACTTGCCACCTTCGGTACGAAAGCGTTCCTGGAACATGAACTGCGCATAAGGTGCATCGCGGAAGAACGCTGCGCCATACATGTCCGGAGCATACTTATCGGTCAACGCCTGCGCGGTTTCGGAAAACTCTTCCCACGTCGTGGGCACGTTCATGCCGTTTTCTTCGAGAATGTCCTTTCGGTAGTAGAATAGAAAGACATCGCCATCATCGGGAAAGCCGTAAATCGTGTCGCCAACTTTCATCTGATTGTCGCGATAGACTGGGGCGATCTCTTGAAGCTCATCGCGATAGCCGAATTTGTCGACATACGCGTCAAGTGGCTCCAATGCTCCCGCCCTCGCCAAGTCAGACATCCAAGCAGGAATGACGTTGAGCGCATCATAAGCCCCCGTGCCAGCGCGGTGCTCTTGCAAGATCTTGGTGAACATCTCGGCGGTCGGCACCTCGATGACCTTGACGTCGATCCCTGTCAGTTCCTTCCACTTGGGTCCAGAGAAGTTCAGGGGATCAAGCGACTGAAGCCCTGCCTCCCATACGATGGTGATTTCCGTGCCTGCATATTGTTTGGCTGCTTCGACCGCTGTCTGCGCAGCGCTCCCTTCTGCTGCAACCTTACTCACAAGAGGTGCAGCTAGAATAGCCGACGCCAAAAGGCCGACTTGAATCGCACGAAACTTCATAAACTCCTCCCCGATATCATTGCGTCAGTTGTCGAGCTTTATATGGACCATTTATCGCCCAACTCGTTTTATTGCCCAGGTCATTACCGACCGAGCCTTGCTTAGTGTCAACCTCACTGAGCACTATTGATATCACAAACGATAACTCGATAACAGTCGATGAGCCATGCTGACGGCTGGTTACTCAGCCCCCTCATCCGCCGAACCAACGAACTGAAAAACAAGGTTGTATTGCTTATTCTGTCGGATGGCTGGCTCTGCCTTGGTGCCGCCAAGAGCTCGTCCGGACACAGTCACTCTAGGATGTTCGTTTTGACGGCAATGTTCTCGCTCATCGATGAGAGGCGCTAATACGGTCAGCTATCTGATCGGTACCGTCAACGCGGCTGTCGGCCAACGTCGAGACGCTCGATATCAGTCCGTGAGTGCCAACAGAAGGCCACCAAGCGACCGGCGTAGAGGAGCCAAGCTTCAGGGCACAGGGCACCCGATGAATATCAGATAGTGATTATGGCGCCTTACCACCTCACCCCGTGTCGACCAAGTCCCCTGCTCCACCTGGATGAGAGGCTCACCTTGCCACCAATTCGGCTCCTTCGGACAGCGTTGCCAGCTTGGCATATGCTACGTCAGGATCGACCGCGCCAAAGCCGGCAAATGTACCGAAGCCACAATCGGAGCCAGCAATCACCCGCTCTGTGCCGACGATATTAACGAACTTAGAGATCCTTTCTGCGACCAATGCAGGATGTTCAACAAAGTTGGTCGTGGTGTCGACAACGCCGGGGACCAAGATCTTGTCATCCGGTATCTCGGAACGCCGATCGCGAAAGACCGTCCATTCGTGAGCATGGCGAGGATTTGACGTCTCAAACAAAAGATACTGTGCCCTTGTCTTCATGAGCGTCGCAAAGACCTTGTCCATATCGATATCACAGACATGGGGCCCCTCGTAGTTGCCCCAACAGATATGAATGCGAACTTTGCAGGGGTCGATAGTACGTAACGCGTGGTTTAACACCTCGACATGACATTCCGCGATTTTGACAAAAGCAGCATCGCTGAGATCAGCGAAAAGCATGTGGCGGGAAAGCGCTAGATCGGGGCAGTCGAGCTGTAGATCGAGACCGGCCCCGACAATGGTTTCATATTCTTCCTGCATGGCGTCGGCCAGTGCTTCAAGATAGGCTTCGCGACTGGGGTAATGGTCATTTTGCAGAAAGAGCGAGATCACACCGGGCGATGCAGCATTCATAAATCCGCGCTTAGCATCGTGCGTCGCCATCGCATTTTTGAGATTAGCGATGTCCTTCTCCAGCTCACCTTGACCTTTCGATTTAACGTCACCAACACACATTGGACGAGCGTAGGTCGGCGTGCCGCCTGAGTCGGCAATTCGTTTCAAGAAGTTGGGAAAGCGCTTGAGATCAGCAGGTGCGTTGCGGGGGCTGTCGCCAGCAAAGCCCGTGTAACGATCCTTGACATAGGTCGCATAGGAGATTTTTGACGTCTCACCATCTGACACGATGTCAATGCCAGCTTCCACTTGTTTTCTCACCGTGTCCGAAACCGCTGTGCCCATGCAAGCGTCAAAGGTGTCCGGATCAACGGCCTCACCGCGTTCGCGCGCGAAAATCTGTTCAACGACCTCCTGGCTCCTGGGCAGAGAACCAACATGCGTAGTCAAAATTCGAGCCATCAATCAAGCTTTCCAAGTTGGACCGGCGGGATCGTCGGTGGCGGTAATCCGATACAGTGCTGCGTCGCCAGTCACGGCCGGAACAGCACTGTAAGGAAGATGTGTCGGCACTGACATCGTGTCGCCTGGATTAAGAACAGCGGCTCCGGAAGGCCAGCTGATACGCCAATGACCCCGAACCGGCATGAGAACCGAGATACGGTCACTGGCATGCATGCTGTTCTGTGCCGACATCCGCGTCAGGAAATCGACCTCAAATCCTGGCCGGTCGCGCAATTTGGCGTTTTCGCCGATGACCCGTACCGGCTTGCGATCGGCAAGGGCCACGAGATCCCAATAGCGGGCAACATAGCGCGGAACGACCTCAGTCGTGGTTGGCTCTGGGAAAGCCTTAAGGGCTTCGTCGCTGAGTGACGGCATCGGATGAACGTCATCAGGCAGCCTCTCGCCTTTCTTGGTGTCATAGAGCGAGCCATTGTCCCCCAACATGAGTCCATGGTCCTTGGCGTCCTCAAGAACCTGCGGCGCCCAGATGACACCTCCTCCGGCGTCGTCGCCACCAAGGATGGCCATGATCATTCCATATTCCGCTCCGATATTCTCGAAGCCCCGGAAAATGCCCGTTGGAATGTTGAAGATGTCGCCAGGCTCGAGCACGACCTCGCCGGCATCACCCCATCGCCCCCAAAAAAAACGCCAGCGGCCAGAGAGGACAAAAAACACTTCTGCCGTTCGATGACTGTGCAACGAGTTCCGGCAGTTTGGTGGCTGGCCGGCAGCGCCAATGTTGAAACCATGCGGAATGGTGATGTGCACATGCTGGTCCGGGCTTTCTGAAACGCCGCCACCGACAATCGTGAAGTTCTCCTTCTGGTCAGAGCCTGGCGTGTGCGCGTCGATAAACGCTGTCTTGCAGGGCTTAAGCTCGCCATAGCGCACAATACGCGCCTCCATCTCGGCGGTCGAAAGCCCTTCGGGTCGTCCAACTGGTTCAGGTCGCATCGTCTGCCTCCTAATTGACGCGCAATCCTCGCGCCGCTGATTCGTCAAAGAACGGCTCTTAGCCGCTTTGTAGCGCGATTTGCTTCCAGACTGCGGTTTCGTCGTAGAGCGTGAACTCGCGCCTTAGTGTTGCGGGCGCAGCGCCAAGACTGCCAAATTCAGCATGGCTAATCCCAAGAACATAAACCTCGGCACCTGTGGGCACGCCAAAAACACCCCATCCGTCATGCTTGCCCCAGAGACTCCAACGAATCGCCGTTCGTGGCGGCATGGTCGGGTCCTGGCGGCCGATCCGATGGTGGATGGTAAATTTGGCTGAAGGGAAGCTGGCGCGAAGCCCCATCCAGAATCGGTCGACTGGATCCCATGAATGACCCGTTAAGCCACCGGGATACTCAGATTGAACCGCACGATCATACTCCGCTGGAATGACCGCCATGTCTGCGTTCATGATCCGGGTCAGAATGTTAGCATATCGTTCACCCCATTCATCGTCATTGCCATGGCCCCCATAGGGGCCACGAACATCCGTTTCCGGAGTGAGCGGCTTAACACAGTCATCGGCTCCGCCCTCTTTCTCGATGAGCTCAATAGCATAGTCTTTAGGATCGATCCCCAAGGCGCGGACGATTGCACCTTGATCGCGGATCAGCCATTCGTCATTGATTTGGTTGCCGATAGCGTGACAGTCCGCAATGATCCTATATGTCAGACGCTTGCCGGTCGCTTTGCCATAAACACCGTCACCGAGATGCGTTGCTGTGGACAGCAAGCGATGCGAACTCAGCATGCCGGCTTCAGGTGTACCGCACCAAATCACATCTTCGCCTAGCAGTTTTCGGTCAGGAAATTCGGCAAGCGTCGCTGTCGTCGCACCAATAACGTTCTCATTGCCAATAACCACCGATCCTGGTGAGCGCACGACGATATCTGGTGCATAGTAGTTGTGCAGGGTTGCGATGCCCCGGTCTTCCCAGATCTCTTTGGTGATCCCGATGATATAGTCCGGGAAGTCGCGGAATTTCGAATCGAAACCTTGCATCATGGCCATTGCTCCGGAATGCGAGCTGAGTTTCGGATGACTAACGGACCGGGAATGACATGAGGTCCTGCCTCCGAATCATCCTCGTCGAGCTGCGCAAGCAACACCGAGACCGTTCGCTCCACCATCAGATTGGTCCGTTGGCGGACCGTCGTTAAGGAATAGCCAAGCCACGCAGCTGGCGGGACATCGTCATAGCCTACAATGGAAACATCATCCGGCACTGAGAGACCGAGCTCAAAACGCAGGACATCCATAACCAAGAAGGCCATGTGGTCGTTTGCAACAAACGCCGCATCCGGATGGTCTGGCTTGGAGAACATTCTCCGCGCAGCTTCTCGCGCATGCTCTATTTGGTAATCACCGACCTCACGGGAATGAAGAGAGAGACCAGCTTCACCGAGACCTTCTCGAAAGCCAGCCTCCCGGTCCCGCTGGGTCGACGCACCTTCCCACCCCGCGATGTAGCCGATTTTTTCGTGCCCACCCGCCACCAAAAAGCGGGCGACCTCTTTGCCGCCACCAACGTTGTCCGACGTCACAGAAGCAACGCCATCGATGTCCTGATAACGATTGAAGAGTACGACGGGGACACCGTGGGCGCGGCAACGTGTGGCAAGGTCTGACGAGAGTGCAACGGAGGCGGCAATGATACCATCAACCTGGTAGTCGAGGATCTCGTCCAGCACTTGATCGATATTGTCCGGCATTTGCGATGCCATAAAGACCAAGACGTGATATCCACGCTTTTGCAGAGCGTTGGAGAGCTTTTCGAGTGCCTCCGGATAGAAATAGTTTTCGAGATAGGCGACCACCAAACCAATCATGCGCGTGCGGCCGGTAATGAGCGAACGGGCCACTGCATTCGGTCGATAGCCGAGTTTGGCCGCAGCCTTGCGCACCTTCTCCGCCGTTCTCTTGGAAACCGAGGCACCTGGCGTGAAAACGCGACTGACGGCGGAGCGGCTGACCCCAGCGAGATCGGCGACATGCTGGGCGGACACCTTATCTGCCATCAGTTGATCGCCCGGCCGATCACTGCGCTCGCCCCGTTTCGGCATCGAAGCCGATGCGCGCTTTATTGAATTCGCGCATACGATGGAACACATCAACGCCGATTTGTTGATAGGCGTGCAACAGATCGACCATCACCCAGTTTTCGCGAATCCGCCCCTCCTCTAACCGCCAGAAATCAAGCGATCGCATCTCGATTCTCTTGCCAGAGGGCGCGATTCCCAACCAGCCATCATGAGAGACGGTCTGAATCATGTTTGGCCAACCGGTAACGGCAGCATAGTTGCCATCACCAAAAAAATGGTAGGTGATCTGATCCACAAATTGGCCACGATCAGGCATGCCGTTGAGGAAGGGGATCTGATGCCAATCGCGGAAGCCCTTGACCCCCCGCCCCGTACCGATTCCTGAAGGGCCATACCAAGTCATTCGCTCATGCCAGAAACGCGGCATCTCCATCACATCAGGACCTCCCTGACTTGGATGGCGTTTCATATGCTCGAGCATCGACATAATGAGGCGGCAGGACTCCATGCTGGCAACCTCATCATGAGGTCCGGACATGAGGCCATCCTGCGTCGCAGGTCCAGGCACATGCCATTCGCGGCCAAGAGACGGCGCCATCGGCCACGCATCTGCCTGCATCATCACTTCAGGAAGGTCCCAGAGCGCTTGGATCTCCGTGACTTGGCCATCTTCGAAGCGGAAGAACTCATGGAACCGCATATGCATAATGTGTCGCGTCGGCGGGATGTCCAGGAGCGGCTCGACGAAGACGCCGGTATAGTAGCCACCGCAACCGACCCAATCAGCTCCTTCAGGCGTCGGCCCTGCAATGACGATATAGTCGCGACGTTCCAAGTCGGGCACTGCTCGAAACAAGGGTGCAAGGGCCTGGCTGTAGAATGCGTCAGGACCATGAAGGTCACCGAAGGGATGAGCAAGATGGACGACCGCTTGCTCCGTCAACAGCTTGCCGAGCGCGTTTCGGACACTCGATTCCTCAAATTCATAAAGAGCATGACGTAGCGGCTGCAAGAGTGCTTTGTGGGTGCTCGGTCGGTCTAAGTCGACGACCGTCATTGCCCGGCCCTAGAGCTTCCGGACGCCGTCTTTGGACGAGGAGGAACCTTGTCGCCGCGGTCGTAGGCCTCCCAACCTTCACCTCGGAAAATATCGACACCGAGCTGCGACAAGACATGAGGAAAATCGACCATCACCCAGTTGTCGGCGATCTTGCCATCCTCGACTTTCCAGAAGTCCATGTAGCGGATCTCGACCCGCTTACCGGTCGGCTCTATCCCCATGAAACGACCCGAATGGGTAGCTTCCTGGCGGCCGAAGGCAGCGGCCCACTCGCCCATGAAGAGCCTCGCTTCGTCGATGCAGACTTTGTCAGAGAAAGCGGCTTGAAACGGACGTTGCCAATTGTCTTGGAATTCCTTCAATCCGTTCTTGGTGCCACAGCCGGCATTGCCGATCCAGCGAAAGCCGTCTTTGAAAAACTCGCCAATGTCATCTATGCGGTGATCATTCAAGCCATCAACCATCGTCTCGATGACCCGACGTGTATCATCGGTTTTCGACATATCGGTATTGCGACTGAGTAGCGCCTGCACCGGCTCTGTTTTCATCCCTTGACGGCTCCTGCAGTGAGACCCGAGACAATCTGGCGCTGGAACACCATCACCAGAAGAAACAGCGGGGCCGTGATCGAAACGGCGGCGGCCACGGCCTCAACCTGGTCTGTGGTGGTTGTCTCGCGATTGAAGTACCCAGCGATCGCGGGAACCATCGTCTGATTCTGCGCATCCAAAAGCAGCGACGTGACAAGGAAGTCGTTATAGCCGAGGAGGAAGCTGAAAAGACCGGTGGTAATCACACCCGGCCACATGACTGGCATGATCACGCGACGAAACGCTTCAAAATGCGAGCATCCGTCAACACGTGCGGCCTCATCAAGTTCAGTCGGAATGTTGTGGAAGAACGAACGCAGCATCCAGATGGTGAAGGGCTGATTGATCGCGACGAGAACGGCGATCACAGCATAAGGCTGGCCGTAAAGCGTAGGTGCGGCCTCTCCCAAAATAGGACGAAGCCACTCTGACGAGGTGATAAAAACTGGAAGATAGCCGGCAACCAGGACCGAATGCGGGAGCGCTCGGAAGACAAGTGCTGCAATCAAAAGCCAAAAGGCAAGGTTCGACCCAGACCGAGCGAGTGCGTAACCGGCGAGCGTACCAACGGTTAGTGACACGGTCACGACACCGGCGGTCACGATCAGCGAGTTGATGAAATTACGATAGAACTGATTTTCGACCCACACCGCCACATAGTGTTCGGCTGTGGCACCGATGATAGGCCTTCCTAGCGGTCCAGCGATGGCATTCAAGGCATCGAGAATGACGGGAAGGATGCCGAAGATGCTGATGATGAACATCAAGGCGAATCCAAGCGCGCCAATAAGCCAGCCAAAGACGATGATCCTTGGAGGCGAAAACTGCCGAACCAGCTCTGGTAGACGTGTGAAGGCGAAGCGCACCAACCAGATAATGACGATGAGGCCAAGTACCATGTCGATCAGCGAAAGGCCCTTGCCGTCGTCTCGGGTTGCAGGACCAAAAATGACGGAGAGCGGATTGGCAGCAAAGGCGTCTACAGGTGACTTAAAGCTCATGACGGCGATCCAGAAGATCGGGAACACCGCGAGCAGGCACCAAAAGGTAAGAAAGCCGGCGGACGCTAATCGCAAGGCGATCGGTTGGCGCATGGCCCTTGGAGTTGCCATCAGCGCGTCCCCTTATGCTCACGCCAGGATCGGCGAAGTGGCAGGATCAAGAGAATGACGATGCCGACCATCGTCAACATGGCCGAGGCGGAAGCGCGGCTAATCGCACGATTGCCGGAGTCATCGGGACTCAGGAGGTCATAAGTCAACCATTGCAGCGAGATCACGTGACTTTGACTGGAAAAGCCGACGATCTCCTCGAAGACTCGGTAACAGTCCATTAAGTGGATCAACGCAATGAAGGTGATCAGTGGGGCGAGATGCGGAATGATCACATAGCGAAGCCGCTCCCAGCGGCTTGCGCCGTCGACAATCGCTGACTCCAACGTATCCTGGTTCACGGTCTGAAGCGCTGCATAGAAGATGACAAATGCAAATGGCGCGACATGCCAGACCCGGTAGAAGAGCATCATGACTTCGATCGTCCAGCCCTGTGCAAACATCGCGATGTCACGGGCAAGCCACCATTCGAGAAAGGCGGTCAGGATGCCATCACCAATGAAAAGCCAGCGGATCGAAAGAGCACCAATCACCGGCGTGATAATAAAGGGGAGCAACGAGACGAAAATGACAGGGCCTCGAATTGAACGAACAGCGTTGTTCACCGCAAGTGCAATGGCGAGACCGGTGACAAGTACCAACGGCAAAGTGATGAGGGTGAAGGTCAGCGTGAAACGCAGTGCTTTCCAAAAATCGATCGCCATGAGCTGCGACCAGCTACCGGCGGAAATCGCTGCCCAAAATCGATCGGGTTCGAGGACATTCCAATAGCTTTGCAGACCGACAAAGGTGGTGCGCCTCAGCATTTTTCCGTCCTCGTCCAAGATCGGTTTTGACTTCGTCTCGGTCACACAGGTCGGCTCGGGAAATCCAGGTGTGCAGGTCTCGACTTCAACCTGCTCGAACACGGGCTGGGTATTATAGAAACTCTGCACGAAGACGCTGATCAGCGGCGCCGCAATAAAGATCAGCATCATCAGGAGGGACGGTGCGACGAAGGCGATGAAAGTCTTCGTCTTCATCAGTCTTGACCCTTGTCTACACGATTTCGATGATGAGGGGCGGCACGAGATGCACCGCCCCGCGCTCCATTAACCGTCGATGAGGCCCGCTTCTTGGGCTGCCGTGAGATAGGCGGCTTCAATATCCGAGAGGGCTGCTTCCGCATCTTTCACGCCAGTCATATAGTCGGAAACGCCGTTGCCGATCGCGGTGTGCATCAACCCCATCGCCGAGGTCGAGGGATAGGCTGCTGCACCCGGATTGGCCTGCAGCGTCGCAATCGCTCCTTCAGCAAGACGAGTCGGCTCATATCCGGGAATCAGCCAAATCGCGGCGTCAGCGTTCGCCTGGACCATCTCGCTATCAAGCCCTTCCAGCATCAATAGAAATGCGGCTTCGGCCTCCTCATCAGTGATGTTCTTGGCAATGACCAAACCGTCCCACCAGATCGTCGTCGCTGGTGCACCACCATCCATTGCAATCGGTGCCGTGGTGCCAAAAACTTTGCCCACGACTTGACTTTCAGCGTCGTCATCCATCGCACCAGCGCGGCTTGCCCAAAGGTTTGCCATGGCGATCTTGCCCTGCTGGAACTGCTGCTGAACATAGGTAGAGTCAGAGACCAGATATTCTGGGTCAAGATAATCCGCCATAGCCTTCATCGTCTCGAGGGCCTTGATCCCAGCCTCATTGTTGACGGTCGGCATATTGGCGTCGTCATAGAATTGACCGCCATAGCCGGCGAACATGTTAACGAACTCCTGGGCGAGGTTCCAACCGGACTTCATCGTCGCGCCGAGCGGGTAATCGACGACACCAGCCTCCTTGATCTTGGCTGATGCCTCCAACACGTCGCTCCACGACGCCGGCACGCTGATTCCGAGATCGTCGAAGATGTCCTTGCGGTACATGAGATGTTGGGTATTCACCATCATGGCGATGGCCATGATCTTGCCGTCGACCCGGATCAATTGGTTGGCGGTAAGATCCTGCCCGTACTTTTCGACAAGATCGTCGAGCGGCCGGATTGTACCTTCGTTAACCAACGGCGTGATCGTTCCGTTCGAGACACCACCGATGTGATAAAGTGAAGGGGTCGCAGCAAAAGCTGCCGGTTGCTTTGTACGAAACTCCTGATCGAGCTCAGCTTCAAAATTGCCGCATTCGCCCATGGCATCGGCAACGGCTTTCCAAGCTTCGAAGCCTGCTGAAAGCATCTTGATTTCGACAGTGTTTTCGTGCGCGCATTCCGCCATCACCGTCCCACCGGCAAGCAACACGGCGCCAGCAACAGCACATGCAAGCGGTAGTTTCCTCAAGTTAATCATCATCTTACTCCCATTCCCTTCATGTTTGTCAGGCGCGACTGTCGCCGGTGACTGTGGACTTGGCGATCTCAAGGAACGATGCGCTGCCCCGTGTCATGATGAAAAAGATGACAAGCGGCAACGGGGACCGCAAACGATACCGCTTCGCCGATCTGAGCGCGGAATTCCTTGTGCGCCTTTACCGAGACCAGCTCGCCGCCAGCACGAACGGTCAACATGGTCGCGTCTCCCAAGAGTTCGATCGTATAGATCGGTGCATTGATCTCGGCCTTCCCCTCTGCGATCGCAGCATCCTCGGCGCGAAAGCCCAAGGTGACCGGGCCATCTTGAGCCTGCAATCCGCTGATCTCGACGTCATCCCCGCGAAACGTGCCTTGCTCGACGATCCCATTCATCAGGTTCATAGCAGGGGAGCCAATAAAGCCTGCCACAAACGTATTGGCCGGTCGGTCGTAGATTTCGGTCGGTGTTCCGACCTGCTGGACGACGCCTTGTTTCATCACCACGACGCGATCGGCAAGCGTCATAGCTTCGATCTGATCATGCGTTACATAGACCGTCGTTACCTTGAGTTCGTGGCTCAGATTCTTGATTTGGGCACGTGTCGAGACGCGAAGCTTGGCATCGAGATTGGAGAGCGGCTCATCCATCAAGAACACATTCGGCTCGCGTACGATCGCACGCGCCAAGGCGACCCGCTGCCGCTGGCCGCCAGAGAGCTCGGCCGGCTTTCGGTGAAGGAAGTCTTCAAGCTCCACCATTCGGGCTGCGCGCATGACACGCTCTTCATGCGTTGTCGGGTCGACTTTCCGCACTTTCAATGGGAAGCGAATGTTCTCAAAAACGTTGAGGTGGGGGTAAAGACCGTAGCTCTGGAACACCATCGCCACATCTCGGTCCTTCGGCTCAAGATCGTTGACCACCCGATCGCCAATCAGGATCTCCCCTTCAGTGGCGTCTTCAAGTCCAGCAATCATCCGCATGGTCGTGGTTTTGCCGCAGCCGGACGGCCCCAACAGAACGAGAAATTCTTGATCCGCGATGGTCAGGTCAAAATTCGCGACGCCGACGAACGATCCCCAGCGCTTTGAGATGTTTCGAAGCTGCACCTGAGCCATGGGCTCTCTATCCCAGAAAGATTTTCTTACCCACTATTGTGGAAACCATAGACAACGCTTTTTTGATCTGGCAACCTTTTTTTGCACTCGTGTGCAATTTATCAGGAGCATTGGAAAATGGGCGGCCAGCGAGGTCGGATTCGCACCCAACTTTACCACATATTGACCGCACAAGATCACTTGGTTCCCAGCCTGCTCGATGAATTGCTGACCGAAACCTGCACCTTTGACATTTCCTACCCATTCGAGAGATTCGAAGGGCGAGAGAGCATCGCTCAAAACTACTTTGCTATGCTGAGAACCGCGCTTCATGGCATTCGCCGACGAGATGAGATCTTTATTGGCGGCGCTAATCGCCGAGGTCAGGGCGAAGACTGGCTCGCTTCGATCACCCACTATGTCGGCAATTTCAACGGCTCACTCGCCGGCATCCAGCCATGCAATCGGCTCGTCTTCTTGAGGTCGGGTGAGTTCTATCGGATCGAAGATGATCGAATCGCCGAAGCCAAAATCATTCTCGATCTTCCCGATCTCATGCGCCAGGCCGGCTGCTCACCTTTCCAGGATAAACTTGGAACAGAAATGCTATTCCCGGGACCGGCCACTCATGACGGCGTCTTGCCAAGTGAGGGGGATGGTGCCACCAGCCTCGACCTCGTAGAGGCGATGCTCTCGGACCTTCATGCCTTTGATCCCGATACGTTCGAGAGCAAAGACCAGACTGGCGACGCTGGTCACTGGCACCCAGACATGATGTGGTATGGCCCCGGCGGAATCGGCTCAAACTACCGCTGGGAGGGCTTTGTCAAAGATCATCGCGCTTCCTTTCTCAGAGCTTTCCCCGATCGGAAGGGCGGCAATCATTACTGCCGAATCGGCGACGGTCACTACGCAGCCGTTTCGGGTTGGCCCTCGATGACCATGACACATCGAGGTGACTATTTGGGGATTGAGGCAACGGACAAAGCGTTGACGCTTCGCGTCATGGATTTCTATCGCTGCGAAGACGGGCGCATCATCGAGAATTGGGTCCTTCTAGACTACATGGATTTGTTCCGTCAGATGGATGTCGACCTTAGATCATGTGCCCCGACAGCGAGCCAGGCACCACCTATCATGTAATGGAAGGGTTCAAGCAACTTCGGAGACGCGCTTAGCAGTCAAATCTTGAGATGCAGTGAGTACCGTTACAACAAAATCGTCATCATCGTCAGGGAGAAAGACATGAGACTACTTACAACAAAATTTCTTGCCACGTTAGCAACGACGTTGTTGCTGACTTCTCAAGTTACAGCAGACGACATGCCTTACGGCCTCGCGCCGGGAAAACCGCATGACGGCACAAAGCTCAATATTCTCTCGGTGGTTACACCACAATTCGACGGACTCATGCTTCGGGACGGCGAATTCACGGAACTTACTGGCATCGAGACCGAGTGGACCTTCATCCCCTTTACTGCCCTGCAGGAAAAAGTCGCGTCGGTTGGTGTCGCCGCTGATGGCAATTTCGACGTCGTCAACTATCTCGACAGCTGGGGACCTCCCAACGCGCATTGGCTTGTACCAATCGACGATTGGATGGCAAGGGATGGTATTTCGATGGAGCGCTATCCAGGTGCCTTTGCCAAGTCAGCGCAATTCGAAGGCAAGACGCTTGGATTCCCGCTCCGTGCCCATGCGATGCTCATGTTTTATCGCCAGGATATCTTCGACGAACTTGGACTAGCTGCACCGGCAAGTTGGGATGAGGTCATTGCCGCAGGGAATGCTATACGTGACTCGGGTAAGGACATCGAACCGCTCGCTCTCTACTACCACAATGATGGTAACCGCCAGAATCTGTTTATTTGGCTCAGCTATCTCTGGTCAGCTGGAGCCGATGTCTTTGACGAGAACTTCAAACCGGTATGGGCGTCGGAAGCCGGCATTCAAGCAACGAAGGACTACATCGCTCTACATACCGAGCACAAAGTCACGAACCCCGCGTCACTCTCTTTCGTCGAGCAGGATGCGCGTCAGAGCTTTGCCCAAGGCAAATCAGCAATGCTCCCGGTATGGTGGTGGGCCTATTCGCCATTGACCAACCCTGAGAGCTCGACGGTCACGAAGGAACAAGTCGCCTTCACCGGTCTTCCAACGTATCAAGATCGCTCTGTGACTTATGCGATCTCCATGCCGTTCTCGATCTCCAGCTATTCGAAGAATCAGGATGCAGCATGGGAGTTCCTGAAGTGGCTGTCTAATCCGGACATGGAAAAGGCCAATGCCACCGAGCGTGAGGTCGCCGGCAAGCCAATCGTCAACAATGTCGTAACCCACATCGCCAACCTCCAGGATCCCGATGTCAACGCGGCGAATGACGACATCCAGCAAGCTGCTTGGGCTTCCCTCGAGGAATCTGACATCATGCCACAAATTGCAGAATGGCCTGAGATCGGTGACATTCTGTCTGCTGCAATCGCCGAGGCTGCGGCAGGTGGCGATGTCGCCCAACTCATGACCGATGCCGCTGAGCGCGCCGAAAAAATCTTGAGCCGCGCTGGCTACTACTAGGCTGAAGGGTGGGCAGTCAAACAGACCAGTTCAGGCTGCCCACCCGTTTAGTGCATCGTTAGGAAACGCGGCATGCGTGACCGTCATCTGAAATATCTGCTGGTGATGCCGGCCGTCGTTGTCGTGTTCGCAACGGCGATCTGGCCGCTCATTCATTCGCTTGTCCTTAGCTTCAGGATGTGGCGACTCTCCAAATCGAACGTACCTGGTCCCTTCGTCGGCTTCGAAAACTACGAATGGGCATTGTTCGAAGAACCAGCCTTCTGGAACGCAACATGGGTGACCACGCTTTATACAATTCTGACCGTCGCCCTGACCGTCCTGATTGCACTTGGCATCGCGCTTTTGCTGGCACCAGGTGGGCGGTTAAGGCTCACCGTTCGAACGCTGCTGATCCTTCCCTTTGCCATGTCCCCTGCCCTCGTCGGTGTCTCGTTCCGTTTCATGTTCAATCCGGAATTTGGTTTGTTTGACGCCTTTTTTGGCATTCTTTTCCCGCCCCTTGCAGAGGTCGCCTGGCTCGCTGATCCGACACTTGCGTTCGCCGTCTGCGTGATGGCCGATGTCTGGGGATGGATACCATTCATTACGCTGGTCATCATCGGCGGCATCGCCGCCTTACCTAAGGAAACAATTGAAGCCGCTTACGTCGACGGTGCATCTGCTTGGCAGGCTTTCAAGGACATCACCCTGCCGCAGCTCATGCCCGTTCTCGCCATCGTCACGATCCTAAAATCGATCTTTTCCATCAAAACGTTCGATCAGATCTACATGCTGACCAATGGCGGGCCCGGGACCGCGACGCAAACGCTTGCCCACTACGCCTATTTCAATGGTTTCAAATATTATGACATGGGCTTTGCCGCCTCGATTGCCTGGATCATGGTGCTACCCATGATCGTGCTCACCTACCTCTATACGCGCTATGTTTTCCGGCGGGATTGAGCGATGGAGCTGACAAATAAACAAAAGCAGCGAATCTACGCACGCATCCGAGACGCGCTTGTCCTGATTGTCGCCGCCGTCATGATGATTCCAATCCTCTGGATCGGTATGGCAGCGTTTAAGACGCATGTAGACGTCTATCAGCTGAAACTATTTTTTACACCGACGTTGAAGAATTTCGAGACCGTCTTTCAGTCCCCTTATGACCTGCATGAGAAGTTGTTGAATTCGACGATCGTTGCCTTCGTGACCGTGCTCATTGCGATCCCGCTTGCAACCATGGCAGCTTACGCGTTCTCGCGATTTAGGCTTAAAGGCGAGCGCATTATGTTCGTCATGATTTTAGCGACGCAGTTCGTGCCCGCTGTTGTCATCGTGCTGCCATTCTTCATCATGTTCCGCGATCTCGGCATTCTCGATACACGTTTTGGTCTGATCATCGTCAATTTATCAATCGTCATGCCGTTTGCCGTCTGGATGATCAAAGGGTTCATCGACGGTATCCCTTTGGATACGGAAGAAGCGGCGCTCGTCGACGGGTCAACGCGCTGGCAGGTCGTCCGGAACATTGTATTGCCGATGGCTGCACCCGGTATCATCACGGCTGCGATCTTCTGCTTTATCATCGCTTGGAACGACTTTTTGTTCGCGCTCATTCTGACCACCAATGAAGCCGTTACTTTGCCGGTCGGCCTCGCTCTCTTCAAAGCGGAAGAAGGCGATTTGTGGAATCTCCTGGCCGCTGCGGGGATCATCATTATGGTGCCCATGTTCGTTCTAGCCCTGATCATTCAAAAACATTTCGTGCAAGGCATGACCATGGGGGCCGTCCGCTAATGGCAAGGGTTCGTCTCGAAAACATCACGAAGCGCTGGGACGATGTCGTCGGAGTCGACAATCAATCGCTCGATATACGCGACCAGGAATTTTTGGTTCTTCTCGGCCCGTCCGGCTGTGGAAAGACCACAACAATGCGTATGATCGCCGGCCTAGAGGAGCCGACATCCGGCAAAATCTGGATCGACGATCGCATGGTCAATGATGACCTGCCGAAAGACCGCGACGTCGCAATGGTCTTTCAGAATTATGGTCTTTACCCACATATGACCGTGCGTCAGAACATCGCCTATCCGCTTAAGGTGCGTGGCGTGCCTAAGTCAGAATGGGAGGGGCGCATCGCCGTTGCAGCAAAACGAGTCCAACTCGGCGATTTGCTGGACCGCAAACCCCGACAGCTCTCTGGTGGTCAGCGGCAACGTGTTGCCTTGGCGCGAGCCATCGTACGCGAGCCCAAAGTCTTCTTAATGGATGAGCCGCTTTCCAATCTTGATGCCAAGCTTAGGGTTTCAACCCGCGCAGAGCTGAAACACCTTCAGCATGAGTTAGCGACCACGACGATCTACGTCACGCACGATCAGATTGAGGCGATGACGCTTGCCGATCGCGTCGCCGTCATGAACCACGGCATCATTCAGCAACTTGCCCCTCCCGAGGAGATTTACGACAGCCCGGCCAATCTGTTTGTTGCTGGATTTATCGGCTCGCCGGGAATGAACCTGATCGAAGGCGAGACCAACAATGGCACGTTTGAGGCTGAGGGCATCCGCGTACCGGATGTTGGCGGTGACACGCGACGTAATCTCGTCTTGGGTATTCGTCCCGAAGATCTCTCCGTTACCGAGCCCGGACAGGGGGCATTTGATGCACCAGTCTTCGCAACGGAACTCACCGGTGAATCCGTCTTAGTTACGGTCACCGTGGGAAACCAGCAAATTGCAGCGCGAGGGTCCCGACACATGCGTAAGGCGATTGGTGAGACCGTCGGCATCCAGGCCGAAACCAGCCATGCACACCTCTTTGATCTGGCGACGGAACAACGTCTCGCTTAAGTCGCTACACACGCAAGCCAGGCATTGCTGAACGAGTCACAACGAAACACCGCTGGTGATTGATCGTCAGGCACCGATGTTTTCCAACGACTGATGATAGGGCTCGATACACCATGCCATAACTGCGGCCGCACCACATTAGCCGGGGCGGCGCGCGAGCGTTGCCGCATGCTCAACGAGTCCGGTGAGACGCCCACCGTTCGCAAGCGGCTCCAACGCCTCTCTGATCGCTCGCTTGAACGCATCTTGCTGATTGCCAAGCCGCCGACTGGTCGTACCGGAGTGTGAGAGCGCAAGGCCAATCAAATCATCAACAGTCCAACTCAAATGCGCGTAGCGGCCGATATGCGTCACATCAGAGAAGGCTGATCGCATCAGGAGCGAGACATGTGGTTCCCAATCGTTGTCCCGATGCTCCTTCCAGACGTCACCCTCGGGCTCGAACGCGCGACAGATCTTCTTGAACGTTTCCCACCAGGCATTTTCCGGTGCTTCCGGCTTCCTGTCCCAAAGGAGCGCTACGAGCCCGTGCTTCGCAACAAGACCATCCAGCACCTTGAGCGTCGCAGCGCGATCCATCCAGTGGAAGGAGCGTCCCATGGTGACGAGTTGAAAGGGGCCATCAATGAACGCAAGATCGAATGAGCTGCCGAGCTTATAGGTGACATTGCTGACACCAGCCGAGCTCGCCTCTTCGCGAGCAGCAGCAAGCATGCTCTCGTTAGGATCAATGCCAATGACCTGGTGTGCAAAAGGGGCAATCGCATTGGCGATGAAACCAGGGCCACAGCCGAGATCCATAACCCGTGCTGAGGGGCTGAGCGAGGCCTCAATGGCGAGCCGCTCAATCAGTTGATCGGAATAACGAACACGATGCTTTAGGTAATAGGGCACCGCATCCTCAAAACGTTCAGGCTCGAAGGGGGCGGTGGTCATCACGTATCCAAATCTGTTTCAACGACGACATTGATCCTAGACGAGATCATTGACGGCGACACAACGGAATCTCGTGACGAGTTTGTCCGCCGCAAGTGAACCAGACACGCGGGCGCACTTCCTTCCATACGGTCGCTCCAACGCGTCCAAATGCCCACAGCTATCATATGGAGTAGACGGCCTCAGTGTCGGCAATCGAACTCTTGCAAGATGGCTACCTGCTCAACACGTGACCGCTGATCCTCCGGAGGCACGGGATGTACTGGCTGAGCAAGGCCGAGCCTCTTGTGAGTCTTATCGCTGATCTCTGCATGCATTTTTGCTCAGCCTTAGGGGCCGATGTCTGGTCAAGTGAGCGACGACCCGGACGAAGTGCAGCAGCGACTTTAGGGAGCAATCTGCTGGCTATCGCAAAGAAATGGCGGCGCGGTTTCCCGCGCCGCCGCTTTCACATCGTCGCTGGAGCTTACTGCACGCAGCTGTCGACGTTTTCATTGTTGCAAATGTCCAGGCCGGTATAGATCGGGTCTTCGACCGATTTGCCCTCGACAATGTCCTTCAAGATGTACATGGACTTGTAGCCCATTTCGAAAGGCCGTTGGCCAACCAGGCCGTTGCCGAGACCGTCTTTGGTCTGTTCCAGCTGCATCGGCAGCGTGTCGGCGACGACGATCGTCAGCTCGCCAGCGTCCATCTTGCCTTTGTAGGGCTCAGCGGCCTGACGATAGGCATTGTCGAACCACTGGGTAAACGCACCCGTGGAGAGGAAGGCCGTCAGGTCCGGATTTGCAGCCAGGATATCGGTCATGCCCTGAACGGCGACGTTGCCGTCGTCATTGGTGATCAAGGGGCAGCCCGAGATTTCCGTCCACCCGCCGTCACCAGCGAGAGCAGCACCCGGAGGTGTGCCGGTGTCTGTACCGGCCAAGGTGTCACGAGCCCCTTTCAGACGCTCATTGTGGTTGGCCGCAGCGGCACCGCCCGTCTGCAGACAGATTGTGCCGCCATCGGGGTGACGCGCTTGCACCAGCTCGGCAAGATGAACACCGATATTGTAGTTGTTGGTGCCGACATAGGTCGTACGAAGACCCTTGTCCTCCTCCAACAGATCCGAGTCCCAGGTCATCACCGGAATGCCGGCATCCGCTGCTGCCTTGAGCACCTTGGCCATGGCCGGCGCATTCGACGGGGCAACAGCAATACCGTCAACACCCTTGGTGATCAGATCCTGAACGATCTGGATCTGCTCCAGCTCGGTATGCTCGCCCGGACCAATATATTCACAGGTGACGTCGTCCAGCTCGTCCTGAGCCTTATAGCAACCGTCGCGCGCGAGGTCGAAGAACGGGTTGTTCATCGCCTTGGGCACCAGCGCAAAGGTCTTACTGTCTGCCATGGCGGCGACAGGTGCCAGCACGGCGAGCATGGCGGTCGTGGTCAAAAGTCTCTTCATTAGGTCCTCCCTTGGATGGCGAAGAGTCGAGTTTGGGGGTCTTACTTGCCCCCGCGGTTGCGGATCTGCTCCAAAAGAACAGCAAGGATCAGGAACAGGCCGACAAAAAACTGCTGCCACATAGCGGGAATGCCCGCGAGCAACAGCGAATTGCGAATGAGTTCAATAAGCGCAGCACCGATCGGCGCACCAAGAGCGTAGACAATCCCACCCATCAGGTTCGCCCCGCCGATCACGGTGGCGGCAATTACTGTAAGCTCCCAGGTGAAGCCCATGCCATTGGTGACCGATCCGGTATAGCCAACGAACAAAAAGGCGGCGAGACCAGCACAGAGCGAGCAGACGACATAAACCGACACGATCATCCGCTCGACCGGTATGCCAGCAAGCTTCGCGGCATGGGCATTGCCACCGATCGCGATCACCCAACGACCCCAGGTCGTGTAGCGCCAAACCCACCAGAAGCTCGCCGTCAGGACGATCATGACCCAAACCACATTCGGCACGCCCATCATGCTTTCGCCGCCGATCCATTCGAACAGATCCATGTCCGGTCCGAAATCATAGATCATCTTATTGTCTGAGACGACGCGTGCCAGCGACACGACGATCGACATCATGCCTAAGGTCACGACGAAGGGCGGCATCCTCAAATAGGCAATCAGGACACCATTGACGAAGCCGACCAAGGCGGCCACGGCCATACAGCCGAGAAACCCAAGTTCGATCCCATAACCCGCTTGCATGATCAGGCCGGTCACGATCCCAGACAAACCGACCAAGGAGCCGACCGATAGGTCGATCCCGGCCGTACAGATCACCGCCGACATCCCAAGCGCCATGATCCCGAAAAAGGCAAAATTGCGGGTGATGTTGAACAGATTGCGTTCGGTCAGAAAAACATCGGAGACGAACGACATCACGAGACCGAGGGCAAGAATGGCCATGAAGACCCAAAAGGGCTGCGCACGCAGGACCGCACCAAAGCCTGAAACCTCCTGACGCAGCGTGACGCTATCGTCGATCGCCGCGTGATCCCGATCCCCTGTCGGTGTTTGCGTAACGTCCGTCATGCCGCTTCAATCGCCCCGATGATCAGCCCTGTGACTTCCTCGGGCGTTGTTTCCTTGATTTTCTTATCTGCGACCTTGGCTCCACGACGCAGAACAGCAACCCGATCGCAAACCTCAAACACATCGGGCATCCGATGCGAGACCAGGATCACGGCGTGGCCGGTGTCCTTCAGCCGCTTGATCAGCGCCAGCACCTCGGCGACCTGGCGGACGGAAATAGCGGCCGTCGGCTCGTCCATGAGCACCAGCTTGGGATCGGAAAGACGGGTCCTGGCGATCGCGACCGCTTGGCGTTGGCCACCGGACATTTGCTTGACCAGGTCTCGGGGGCGGGTCTCCGATTTGAGCTCGGCGAAGAGCTCGCCCGCACGCTTATACATCGCGCCATAGTCGAGCATAGCGAAGGGGCCGATCTTCTTCTTGAGCTCACGACCAAGAAAGACATTCGCGCCCGCCGTCAGGTTGTCGCAAAGGGCGAGGTCTTGATAGACGATCTCGATCCCGGCCTCCCGCGCATCGATCGGCTTATTGAACTCAACTTTTCGACCGTCGATCCGAATTTCGCCCGCCGTCGGCAGAAAATTCCCCGCAACGATCTTCATCAAGGTCGACTTGCCAGCGCCGTTATCGCCCATCAGGCCGACCGCTTCGCCGGGAGCAACGGACAGGCTAACGCCACTCAGCGCATGGATCGCGCCAAAGCTCTTCGTTATATCCGTCAATTCCAATAGGCTCAAAGGCCGTCCTCCCAGGGTTGTTCCTTGGCGTGTCTTTATTGGTGTGACGTTGCTTGCTTCGCTTCACGAGCTAGACGCGCTCCCCCCCCTTTATGATTCAATTTGTATTGCATTTAACCATTAGCGTAGTCCGCTTTCGGATCCAAGATCGGAAGCGTGACACAACTCCTTTGTCGCAAGAGGCTTTAACGCTGGCCGTTTGATTCGTTCCTCAGCTCCTGGCCAAGGATAGGTTTTGCCTGCATAACGCTGAAACCAATGCGATCCGGATTGACGGTGCGTTCCGACATCGACATCTCAATGTATAGCGCGGCGCCATTCTTGTCCCACGTCGGGCTCTGCATCACGGTACGCCTCAGGTCAAGCACAGACCACGGACAAGACGTGGTCAGATCGCCGTTTTCATGAAGCGGCTCGTCATGCTGGCTAGCACCAATCGACTTTAGCAGAACGATCAGACCGTCAGCCCCCTAAGAAAGGCAACCGTCGAGCGCTCGATCAATCGCTCAGTGTCTGTCCCGGGCGCAACCGCATCAAAGTCATGATCGATGAGGAGATAGGCCGTGCCATGCACGATGGTCCATAATGGCAATGCTACATCCAGTGTATGATCGACAGACGCCCCTGAACGTTCAATCCAAGCATCGACAGCATCCAAAAGGACCTGGAAGCAGGGACCACCCGCGATATGCGCTTCGCCTTCCGGCTGCACATCGGGATGGCGACCAAACATCAATTTGAAAACTGCTGGTTCATCAGCCGCAAACGCCACATAAGCTTTGCCCATCGCTACGATGCTCTCAACCGATCCAGGTCGATGCGCATCTCGCGCCGCCTGCGTTCGCTCTTGAAGCCAAGCAAATCCCTCTGACGCGACGGCATTGACGAGGTCGCCGCGATCAGTGAAATGGCGATAGGGAGCCGCCGTGGACACACCCGCCAGCCGGCAGGCCTGGGCAAGGCTAAACCCTTCCGGTCCATGTAAATTGATCAACTGGTGCGCTGCGTCGATCAGTGCCTCACGCAGCTGACCGTGATGGTAACGCATCCGCTTTGTCCGAACCGCCTTCGCCATCCAGTAACTCCAATCCTCACGAATGTGACCATTGATACAGATTAATGCTGATCCAAGTCTAGAATGTTAACGTAGCTAACATATGTTATTGACGGTAACATTCAACGGCGAGGATTGCCATGTCGAGATCGACCCGCCCCCTGGCAAAACGACTGATCAGCTTCGGTTTCCAGGTATTTGTGGCCTTTGTCCTGATCGGCACGATGGCGGCCAGCATCGCGGCTTTTCACTGGCGCGCTGATGCAGAAGCGTCGATCGCTCCCTCGCCTCCATTGCCCGTATCAACAATGAGAATCGAGATCGAGGACAGTTACAGGATCCAACAGCGCTTCGCAGGTCGACTGGAGCCCCAGCGCGAGACACCAGTCGCCTTCGAACGATCCGGACTTGTCACGAACGTTCTTGTTGATGAGGGGGATCAAGTCGATGCAGGTCAAGTGATTGCCATCCTCGATCGGGATCAGCTTCATGCACGCCGAAAGGGTCTACTCGCAGACCGGCGCCGCATGGAGGCCGAACTCGAGCTCGCCCGGGTCACGACTGAGCGACAGTCAGGGCTTAGCGACAAAGGCTTCTCGTCGGCCCAGCAATTTGACGAGGCGAGGCTCAATGCCAAGGCACTTGAGGCGGCAATCGAGTCCCTCGACGCGTCGATCCATTCCGTCGATATCGACATGGCCAAGTCGGAAATCAGGGCTCCCTTTGACGCAATTGTCGCTGACCGCTATCTCGATCAAGGCCGGATCGTCAGCGCAGGCGTGCCTGTCGTCCATCTCATGGAGGCAGGCGCTGCGCAGGTGCGGATCGGCGTTGCTCCGAGCTATATACAAGACCTGAAGCCAGGCATGGTCACGACGTTAAGCGCAGGCGATCGTCGACTTAGCGCAACACTTGTCTCCGTTCGCCGCGACCTTTCACCAGCGACACGCACGGTGGCGGCCCTGCTTACCGTGGCAGATGTGCAGGGTCTCGCCTTTGGCGATCTGGTTGAGTTCACAGTCGGCCGGACCATTCCCACCGAGGGAACATGGGTGCCCCTTGCCGCTTTATCGGAAGCCCGCAACGGCCTCTGGTCGTTGATGACCACAGTTGAGGAAAATAGTGCCGTCGTCGCGCGTCGCGAGGCCGTCGAGTTGCTGCATGTCGAAGGTGAACAGGCTTTCGTGCGCGGCAGCTTCGTCGAAGGCGACGAGATCATCATCGGCGGCGGCAATCGCATCGTTGCCGGTCAACGCATCGTAATCGCTGGCAAAGGCTGAGGAGATCGCTCATGGGCTCGTTGCTCTACCGCCAACGGCGCATTCTTGGCCTAGTTATCTTTATGATCGCCGCCATCGGCACGACATCGCTCTTGACCATCGGTCGTCAAGAGGACCCGACGATTACAAATCTCTTTGCGACGGTGATTACCCCTTATCCCGGCGCCGATCCCGCTCGTGTCGAAGCGCTGGTAACGGAAAAGATCGAGGAGGAGCTTCGTGAGATCGATACGATCGTCGAGATCACCTCCGCCTCTCGCACCGGTATCTCCGCAATCAGTATCGAACTCTCGTCGTTCATTTCTGATGTTGAGATCGAGCAGGCATGGTCCGAAATCCGAGATGCCCTATCAGATGCAGCGCTTAAGCTGCCGGCAGGCGTACCAGATCCTGATTTCGACAATGATCGGACAGGCGCATATACAACGATCAGCGCCATCATGGGCCGAGACGGACGCACCGTTCCGCCCGCGATTCTCAATCGTTATGCCGAGTTGCTGCAAGATCGTCTGCGCGCCGTTCCTGGCACAGAGCTCGTGCGTTTGTTCGGCGATCCTACAGAAGAAGTCCGGGTCGAGATCGAACCAAGACGATTAGCTAGCCTTGGCCTCACCGCCACCGAGGTTGCCGACGCGATCCGCCAAGCCGATGCAAAAATAGAAGCTGGTCGCGTTCCAGGAGCGAATAAGGATTTCCTGATTGAAGTCACCGGCGAGATCGACGGCCTCGACCGCATCCGTGCCATTCCACTCGTCGAGACCGAGGAAGGTGCCATCACGCGCGTCGGCGATATCGCCGATGTGACGCGCGATATTGAGCGGCCACGCGCCAAACAGGCAATCGTCGACGGTCGTCCTGCCGTCTTAGTAGCCGCGCGCATGCAAAGCGACCTTCAGGTCGACGGTTGGATGAGCAATGTGCGCGCTGCCCATGTTGATTTCGAAGCCTCACTACCCTTCGGCATCGAACACCAGATTCTCTTTGACCAAAGCGCCTACACGTCAAAACGCCTTGGCGAACTCGGTCAGAACCTCCTGATCGGCGTCGGCCTAGTGATCAGTGTTCTCTTGATTACGTTGGGCTGGCGAGCGGCTCTCGTGGTTGCCATTACACTACCGCTTACCGCCCTCGTCTCTCTCGCAGTCTTGCAAAAGTTGGGCGTGCCGATTCATCAAATGTCGGTCACCGGAATGATAGTGGCTCTTGGTCTCATGGTCGATGCCGCCATCGTGATGACCGATGAAATCGCGCGACGTATCCGAAGCCGCCTGGTACGCGATCAGGCGATCGGCACCGCCGTTCGCCGTCTCGCCATGCCGTTGCTGGCCTCCACGGCCACGACCGTCTTTGCCTTCATGCCGATGGCGGTGCTGCCCGGGCCGGCAGGTGACTTCGTGGGTTCGATCGCTACCGCCGTCATCGTCATGCTGATCGCATCCTTCCTCCTGGCATTAACCGTCACCCCAGCCATCGCTGGTATCTTGTTGCCATATGACACCGACGCGAGCCGTTTGTCCTGGTGGCGACATGGCGTCAGGTCTGCCTCGATAGGCAGCCTTTTTGCAGCCTCTCTCGATTTATCGCTTCGCTATCGTTGGCTTGCCATCCTGGCGGCCCTCATTCTCCCGATCGTTGGCTTCGGTGCCTTCCCCGTACTCACCGCCCAGTTCTTTCCAGGCGTCGAACGGGACCAATTCTATGTCCAGGTCAAGCTGCCGGATGGTGCCAGCCTTGCTGCGAGCGAACGCTTGGTCGCTGAGGCTGATCAGATCCTTAGCAAGCGTGCTGAGATCGATGCGGTCACTTGGGTTATCGGCGAGAGCGCACCATCGTTCTACTACAACATGATGATGAACCAAGACGGCGTCCCGAGCTTTGCCGAAGCCTTGGTAACGACCAAGAACGAGAGTCTAACCAAAGCACTTGTCCCTGAGCTTCAAACCATTCTCGATCAAGAGCTCCCTGCAGCACAGAGTATCGTTCGTCATTTGGTTCAGGGGCCACCCGTCGCCGCACCGGTCGAGGTGCGCGTCGTCGGTCCGGAGCTGCCTGTCTTAAAGGACGCTGCCAGCCAAATGCGCCGGCTCATGACGTCGATACCGGAAGTCACCCACACGAAATCCAGTTTAGAGAGCGCGCCGCCAAAACTGGTTTTTGATTTCGATGAGAACAAGCTCAGGCTTGCCGGTCTAACACTCACCGACGCGGCAGGCCAACTCGACAGCCTAACAACCGGTGTTACCGGCGGATCGCTGGTTGAAGGCCCAGAAGAGCTACCAGTCCGCGTGCGCGTCAGCGGCATCGATCGGCAGGATGTTCCTGCGATCGAAGCACTCGACATTCTCCCACCCAATGCCAGAAACCTGGTCATGGCAGGAGCCTATCCCGGCATCCCATTATCGGCGCTTGGTGAGATGCGCTTAACACCTTCAGAGAGCCCCATCGACCGCAGGAATGGTGAACGGGTCGTAACAGTTCGCGCGTTCCTGCAACTTGGCGTGCTGCCTGAAGAGGCCCTTGCGACATTGCAAAATCTCTTGATGACGCAGCCTCTCGACCTGCCTCCGAACTATCGTATCGAATACGGTGGCGACTCGGACGCGCGCGCTGAGACCATTAACAACCTGCTCGGCCCGATCGGCCTCATCGTCGCGCTCATGATCGCCTCGATCGTGCTGACTTTTAATTCCTATCGGCTCTCGCTCATAGCTGGTTTGGTGGCTTTGCTCTCGATGGGACTGAGCCTTTTGGCACTTGCGATTTTTGATTACCCTTTCGGTATCCAAGCGCTCATCGGGGTTATTGGTTCCATCGGCGTTTCAATCAACGCGGCGATCATCATTATGACGGCCCTCCAGGCCAAGCCGGACGCCGCGGCAGGCGATCCCCTTGCAATTCGCAACACTGTTATGGAGTCCAGTCGACATATTCTGTCGACCACCATCACGACTTTCGGCGGGTTCTTGCCTCTCATCCTCGCAGGTGGTGGCTTTTGGCCCCCCTTCGCTATGGCCATCGCGGGCGGCGTCTTGTTGTCGACCATCGTTTCCTTCTACTTTGTGCCACCCGCCTTCAGTCTTGCCATGGGACGCCGACTTGATCGCCTGCCGAGGACAGCCGTTCCTTCCGCGGGCGCTACTGCACCATTGCGTTAAAGCAGACAGGGAAGGCAGCGCTCCAACGTGGTGCTTGTCGACCATGACAGCAAGGCACCCGACATCACCCTGCAAGGAGAGTGATATGAATAGGAAGGCCATTTTCAGCGCGGGCAATGTGGCAGTCGTTACGGGCGCTGGCCTGGGAATTGGGAAAGCAATGGCAATGCATCTCGCTGAAACTGGGATGTCTGTCGTGATGGCAGACCTCGAAAGCGATGACTTTGATGCGTCCCTCGAAAGCGCTCGCAAGATTGCCAAAAGTGGCCCTCAAGCAGTTCTTGGAGTGGTCAGTGATGTTTCGGAACCAGAACAGGTGGCCAGGTTAAGGGATCAGACGATGGAGACCTTCGGTAAGATCAATTTCCTAGCCAATAATGCTGTAACGCGTATCGGCCGCGGCTTTGATGCTGAGCTCGACGAATGGCGCCGCGCGATTGATGTTAACCTCTGGGGGCCGATTCTAGGCGTGCGCACCTTCCTTCCAGCCATGCTCGACGGCACTGGGCCCGGCGCTATCGTTAACGTTGGTTCGAAGCAAGGAATTACCAACCCACCCGGACACCCCATCTATAACATCGCAAAATCAGCGATCAAAACGTATACCGAAGCGCTGCAGCATCAACTGCGAAACATTCCGAACAATCAAGGAGACGGGCGCGTGTCTGCACACTTGTTGATCCCAGGCTGGACCACAAGCGGCAAGGCTGCCCATAAGCCTGGTGCATGGCTCCCCAAGCAGGTGGTTGATATGATGGTAAGCACCATCGCACGAGATAGCTTCTATATTCTTTGTCCAGATGATGAGGTCACCCCGGAAATGGACCGCAAGCGCATCCTTTGGGGCGCCGAGGATATAATTGAAGACCGACCACCTCTTTCGCGCTGGCACCCGGACTTCGCTGAACTTGCCAAAGCAGCGTGCTCCTAGAGCGAAGAAACACGCCGCTATCGACTCAACCAGACAAGCGTTGACCCGCCATGGCGACGATCCATGTTTTTTGGCTCTTAGGTCGGTCCGACGACATCCCTTCCGATCTTGGATTGACTGATTGAGGCCTACAACGCCTGCGACGCCGAACCATGTCATCGCGCAACGTCTGGCATGAGACCAACAAGTCGACCGCAATGGAGGGGCGCTTGATATTGATAGGTGCACATCTGGCAAGGCTCCAATGGATCGAAACGTTGTCGTTCTCCTAACGGAGAGCCACCTCATCTCGCCAGCAACACGTGAACAGGCCGGATCAAAGACCAGCGCCGCCACGATTTTTTTTGCTTCCCAGTAAGCGGTTCAACGGAAACGATTGCATCGTGCCGCCGACGAACGTGGTGACGATTCCATATTTTCTTGCGGTATCATAGTAGCTTAGAGCGTCTTCTAGAGACGCTACAAATTATCTTTTCGAGGCACGCAGAGGATTTCTTGAACTCCGTGACAAGATTATTCGTTTCTATCCCGAACATCAGGTCTAGAGAGAAACAAGATGGAGCCAAGGGACCAACCGATCTTTCCAACCAAAGCCCCCACTGAAGAACCCCGAGCCCGGCCAAGGCCGCGGATACCAGAGGGACAAGCGATGGTGAAGAGTGATCCGACCGCATGACCGTCAGATCATAGGCACTCAGGATGACCGGCACCCAGTAGCTCAGAGTTTCGCCTCCCTCCTACCAGTTACTCTTGCCCCGGAAAGACCGGGGCATTTTGTTTGCGCCGACGGCATGAGTCGGCACCTTGACCTAGTGCCATTTGACCGTCGGTCGTCACAGGAAAAGACGCGCCACCAACGTGGTTGCCACGAGAGATCCATCGGTGCCGCTGACTGCGGCTTCTATTCCGCGGCTTGGGTCGCATCAATGAACCCACCGGATTGACGGCGCCAAAGTTGAGCATAAACACCATCTGCCTTGATCAGATCATCATGCCTGCCTTCCTCGACGATCCGTCCGTGGTCGAGCACGATCAAACGGTCCATTGCGGCGATGGTCGAAAGGCGATGTGCAATCGCGATGACAGTTTTGCCTGCCATCAGGCGATAGAGGCTCTCTTGAATAGCGGCCTCGACTTCCGAATCGAGTGCCGAGGTTGCCTCGTCCAAAAGCAAGATGGGTGCGTCCTTCAGAAGGACCCGGGCGATAGCAATGCGCTGTCGCTGGCCACCAGAGAGCTTGACTCCTCGTTCGCCGACATGGGCGTCATATCCGGACCGACCTGCTGGATCACTTAAGTCGTCGATGAATTCATCAGCTTCCGCTTTGGCGGCGGCCGCACGCATGGCTTCTTCGCCGGCATTCGGCAGGCCATAGAGAATGTTGTCGCGAACGGAACGATGAAGGAGTGACGTGTCTTGTGTCACCATGCCGATATGTTCCCGAAGGCTCTCTTGCGTGACAGCTGCGATGTTCTGGTTGTCAATGAAGATTCGCCCTCCCTCAACGTCATAGAAGCGTAGCAGCAAGTTGACGAGCGTTGACTTACCTGCCCCTGAACGACCAACCAAACCCACCTTTTCTCCAGGTTCGATCACAAGTGAAAGATCTTCAATGACACCTTGCGTCTTTCCATAATGGAACCGCACATGATCAAACCTGATCTCGCCAGCATTCACCTTCAGCGCTGCAGCATCAGGTTCGTCAACAACGGCCTGACGTTGGGAGAGCGTTGTGATTCCGTCCTGGACCGTACCTATGTTCTCAAAGAGGCCTGAGACCTCCCACATAATCCAATGGGACATCCCGCCGAGCCTCAGGACCAAACCAATCGACACCGCGATGATGCCAAGGCTGGCTGCATCGTGAAGCCAGAGCCAAATTGAGAGCGCGCCAACGGCGAATAAGAGGAACGACTGCAATGCCCAAACCGTCACTTGTAACATCGTGACCAGACGCATTTGCCCATGAACCGTATCGAGAAAGCCGTTCATCCCGTCCTTGGCATAAGCGAGTTCGCGTCGCGCATGAGAGAACAGTTTGACGGTCTGAATATTGGTGTAGCTATCGACCACGCGCCCCGTCATGACAGCACGCGCATCTGCCTGGCGCTTCGATACGGCCTGAAGCTTGGGCAAGAAAAACCAAAGCGTTCCTATATAGGCGAACAGCCAGAAGACTAAGGGGATGGCTAACCGAAGATCCGAGCTTGCAACCAGGACTACCATACTCGTGAAATAGACAGCGACGTAGAGCAGCACATCCAGAACCTTGATGACGACTTCGCGCACAGCAAGTGATGACTGCATCACTTTTGTGGCAACGCGTCCGGCGAATTCGTCCTGAAAAAAAGCAAGACTTTGGCCAAGCAAATAGCGATGCGCCTGCCAACGCAGGATCATCGGGAAATTGCCAAGAAGCGTTTGATGAATGACCAGGGAGCCAAGGAGAATGATCAAGGGAATCAACACAAGAACAAAAAAAGCCATAAACCCTAAGGTCCAGCCCTCCTCAGCGAGGAATGTCGCCCGATCCGCTGCGGCCAGCCAATCCACCAGCTGCCCCATAAAGGCAAACAACGTCACCTCCATGATCGAAATCGCCACGGACGTTAGGGACATAAAGGCAAGCGGCTTCCAGACAGGTTTTGCGTAGTGCAGGCAAAACGCGACCAAGCCCATCGGCGGCTTGGTCGGCTCTTCCGTCGGAAATGGATCGACGCGTGTCTCGAACCAGCGGAACAGCATCGGGCATTAGCCTTTGAAGTTTAACGTTGGGGGTCGACGATTCGGCTGAGAAAAGCATCCATCACGAGCCATAATTGCGCTCGTCAGCGGGCAGCTACGCCAAGATATAAGATGATCTATGGGTTCACCAAAGGAGTTTATCGCCTAGACGCCATCATGCGTCGCTTAGCCACCCGCATTCGACATGGTGTCAATCACTAGACGATGGTCTATCCCGCCGAACCACCCCTGTTGGTATAACCGGCAACGATCCGAGCCATATCCTCAGGCGCGAGGATTGGCGGAAACACCGTCAAGAGCTGAGCGTTTTGGTCGAAGAGATAGACAAAAGTCCCATGCCGGTAGATGGGTGCGCCATCGGGGTCGTGAAAGAGGACACGCTTTCTCACACTGAACAATGCCATCACATCTGACAGCGCCTGGTCGCTACCCGTTAGTCCGGTGAACTCCGGATGCAGCGCTTGTAACTCCGATCTCATAACAGCAGGCGTGTCACGCTCCGGATCAATAGTGACCATCACGGGTTTCACCCGGATACCGTCGTCTTCAAGCAAGGCCGTGGTCTCGGCGAGATTGGGTAGAGCCATCAAGCAGACACCGTCGCAATTGGCGTACCCAAAGAAGAGCAACGTCATCTGCCCCTTGAGTTCGGGGATGCCAAACCGCCGCTCCTGCTGATCGATCAGGCTGAATCGCTCATCTAAGACCACATCGATCGGCAGATCATCTTGAACCTTCGTCTCGCTAGGCTTGATGTCTGGTGGCTCGCTGACCGTGCCCGGCTGACGGTGAGATCCGTGGTGTCCATGAGTGGCCCCGGTCACCTCGCTCCCTTGCATCATTACCTTTTGGTGATGCCGATGATCATCATCAGCTGCACCAGAAGGTGCCGCAGCCAACAGAGTGAGAGCGAGGGCCGCGGCCGTCATCGAGACCGTGAGGTTGTCCAAAACCGTCATCAACGAGGCTGAGGTGCCAAGCTTCACCACTCCGCGATAAACTTCGCGTCGGCTTCCTTACCAAGACCGAGATAGCCGTCTTTCTCAATTCGCTTGAGTACCGCTGGATCGCGCCGAAACCAGGGCCCCTCACCTTCGGCCTGCTCGGGATGGGCAGCCTTCCAAGCATCAAGCCACGTATTGGCCTTTTGCCATTCTCCGGCACCTGCCGTCCGTATCAGCTGGACTTGATAAAACCTGGCGCCACCAAATCCGGTGAACAGTCCGTCGACCTCGACATCTTGGCCGCAAAAAGCGAGGAGGTCGGGGACAGCGCCATTGAATTGCGGTTGGCCATTCTTCAGCACCAAAACAAGGTCGCCATCGGGCTTTTTCAAAGCCAGCTGGCGCGTGCCGTTGCCACAATTCTCAGGGCAATCACCGGACAAGTCACAGAGCGGATCGACGACCGTCGCCGCGAACGTCGCAGCTTGCTCCTCAGTAAGATTCCAACTATTGGCCTGACTTTCCTGCGCATGGATTGGCAACGTTGAGATCGCAAAAACAGTAAAGCTCGCCAAACTGGCTGCGAAAATCTTCATCATCGATGTTACCTCGTCGTCAATTCAACTCGGGAATGGCGAATGGTGGCACAGGACCGAAGTCTTCGTGGTTTTGATTGACAATTCCCGCATCGGCGACGACGCGCTCGACGGTAAGATAGTGCAGCCCATCCCGCTGATAGACGGTGCCGTCGACCGTGATTTCGTGGGTCTGAAGGTCAAGAACACGATCGTTATCGATGGGATCTTCGCCCTCAAAACCGAGAAGCATGTAAACAGTCCCGTCCTCGGCGAGCAATCCGACCGGAATGCCGCCAGCTGCGCACCAAAGAGCACAGGTATGATGTGCCGTTCCCACAGTCGCTTCGGGGCCTCCCATCACGCCGGAGTAGTAGCACCACGTGTCGATCAGCTCACCGGTCAATGTTGTTTTCTCGGCCGCTTGGACCTGAACTGACATGCCCAGGATGGCGGCCGTTACACTCCCGAAGATGCTCCATGATATAGCGCGCAAGGTTGCCCCCAAGATTTGCTGCCTCACTGAACCTAACCATAATCGGACTCGCCCCCCTCGCACAGGGTTCAATGTCCACTTCGTCGGTGTGCCAAATCACAATTTAGCGAAGCCTCGGCTATCGAGCCGCATTGACGAGCGGTTACACGGTGATGAGGAACGACGAGGCGGTGTAGCATGTCGTCGTTACTCGCGTCACAAACGGCCCCTAGGATGCCGTTCAGGCGGCATCGTCCCCTGGCCCGACGCCGACGATCTCACAGGTCAGATGTCGAGAAAAACGGTCTCGCCCTCGCCTTGGACACGAATGTCAAACCGATATTGATTTTCAACAATCTTCTTGGCGATCAGTGTCTGAACGCGTGGACGCTGTTCGATCCGCGCAAGCAGCGGGTCGCTGCTATTGTCTTCATCCTCAAAATAGAGGCGCGTGCTCAGCCCGATATTGATGCCACGCGCAACGATCCAAAGCGAGATATGTGGTGATTGAATCAAACCACCGCGCATCCGGACTGGACCTGGCTTGACGGTACGTAAGCGAAATTCGCCGCTCTCGTCCTCTGCAACCAAGCGGCAGAATCCTGATACAGCAGGATCCGCATTAATCTGCCCGGGATAAACACCGGCAGCGTCAGCTTGCCAACTTTCGATCAGCACATCGCGCATAGCCCAACCCGTGCCGTCGAAAACCGAACCGACGACCTCGATGATCTGCCCCCTAGCACCGTCATGAATTGGACTCTTGCCGAGTTCGTGTTCATAGATCTGGCCGTTGCCGGTAAACGACGGCATCAGACCGATATGAACATAGGGCCCCGCCGTCTGTGACGGCGTTTCTTCGCGGTAGTCCAGCGGCTGAGTCATTTCAAAGGCCCTCTAATCTATTCTCAAACCTGGTCTGCCGACGCCCGCGTAACACAATATCGAAACGGTAGGCGAGAAAGTCATGGGGTCGAGAATGAGCCATGTCGAGCGGCGCCACGAGCCGATCAAGCTGATGACGCGACCGTATGGTCGCTGCAATAGGACAACGGTCGATAAGCGGATCACCTTCGAAATACATCTGGGTAATCAAGCGTTGTCCAAAGGCGTGACCGAAGATTGAGAGATGAATGTGCATCGGGCGCCAGTCGTTGCCACGGTTGGGCCAGGGATAAGCGCCTGGCCGGATGGTGAGAAATTGATAGAAGCCGTCATCGTCGGTCAGTGTCCGACCGCAGCCGCCAAAATTTGGATCGAGCGGAGCAAAGTACGTGTCCATTTTATGGCGGTAACGACCGCCGGCATTTGCCTGCCAGATTTCAACCAACGTGTTTGGTACGGGACGGTTGAGCTCGTCGACGATGCGTCCGTGTAGCAAGATGCGCTCGCCGATAGCGGGTGCGCCGCCGCCTGTCCAATTTAAGATCAAGTTGTCGTCAAGAGGGCCAAGCTGGTCATGACCAAAAACTGGCCCTGTCTCTTCGGAAGGCGTCGACTCCATTGAGAGGAGAGGCAGCCTCGGTGAGCGCGCAACACTTGTCTTATAGTCGGGATAATATGGAAGGGGATGAACATCCCTCTTTCGTGGAATGAGAGGCCCAGGTTCGGTCATGTGATCTTTTCCCTATGGTCAACAAGGCTTGTTGGAGGCCGATCTGGTCTTAGGCAAGTACGTCTTCGAAGGGTAACCCGACATAATTTTCTGCTATCGACGCTTGAGCAGCATGCGACGAGAAGATGTAATTGAGCTCTGCAGCCCGCATCCGTTTAGCGAAGGCATCCTCGTCCGCGAAGTCATGAAGAAGTGCTGTCATCATCCATGAGAAACGTTCCGTTTTCCAGATCCGCCTAAGAGCAGCTTCGGCATAGCGATCCAAGCCCAGTTCTGTGCCCCTGCGATAGTAGGCGGAAAGCGCCGTTGCCAGATAATGAACGTCGCCAACGGCAAGATTGAGCCCCTTCGCGCCAGTCGGCGGCACAATGTGAGCGGCGTCACCTGCCAGAAAAAGGCGCCCATAGCGCATCGTCTCGCAAACGAAGCTTCGAAGGGGCGCAACACTCTTTTCAATCGCCGGGCCTGGCGTGATCGTCGCTGCCACGTCAGATCCAAGGCGCCGCTTCAGTTCATCCCAAAGCCGATTGTCAGGCCATTCCTCTAAGGGCTCATCTGCGCGACACTGAATGTAGTAGCGAGATCTCGTCGGCGAGCGCATACTTGCCAGAGCAAAGCCGTGTTCACTACTGGCGTAGATCAATTCTTCCCGACAAGGTGGCACATCAGCGAGAATGCCAAGCCAGCCAAATGGATAATCCCGCTGGAACTCATCTCGCTGATCGGCAGGTATGGCCAGTCGTGACGGTCCACGAAAACCGTCGCAGCCCGCGATGAAGTCGGCATCAATCCGCCAGAGCTCGCCATCCTTCGCAAAGGTTACGTGAGGCGTCTCGGTCTCAAGGCCATGAAGCTCAACATCGGATACGTCGTGATGCATCTTGGTACGAGCATCGAAATGAGCGGCCATCAGGTCGCGGGTCACTTCAGTTTGGCCGTAGACAGTCACATGACGTCCTGTCAACGCGTCAAGCGCAATTCTGCAGACCCGGCCATCAAGTGCCAGCGCAAATCCGCCGTGCCGTAGGCCCTCAGTCTCCAGTCTTTGGCCTAGGCCGGCACGTGTCAGCACATCGACCGTTCCTTGTTCCAGAACACCTGCTCGTATCCGGCCTTGAACATGCTCGACCGACTGCCGCTCGATGATCACTGACGAAATCCCATCGAGCGTGAGGCGCCACGCGAGCAAGAGACCAGACGGTCCACCGCCAATAATCGCAACGTCGGTTTTCAGGACATTTGCCTTGCCGTCCTGCCGATCAGTTGTGCTCGTCATGGTACCCACCTCCCCATCGGAGACACCAAAGCTTGCGAAGCTCAGACTCACGGCTTGATCGTTCGTGCATCCTTTTTTTGTGAGTCTGCCGTCATTACACTTGCCACAGACTGCACGATCGACACCATGGATTTTTGGTTCCACCTTTTGTACTATCGGCTCATCAATTCATGAAAAAGTACATGCATGTCAACGACCACGCGTGACGTCGTCCCAAGCTTTACACTTTACGGAGAAGCCCCAAACAATAGTCTTCCCGATCTCATTCACGTTGAGGCCTTGAAAGACCGTAGTCAGCTGCATGGTTGGCAGATCAAGCCGCACCGCCATGCAGGCCTTGTGCAAATCATCGACTTCAAGACGCCAAATGTTCGCATCGACCTCGATGGCGTGATCAAGAAGACGGACAGCCCCTCAATTCTGATAGTACCTCCCACCGTTGTTCACGGTTTTGAATTCGCTCCAGATGTCGTTGGAAGCGTCACAACCATACCCCAAGATCTATTTATTGACGCCACAGCAACCATGGCTCCTTGGGCGCAACCCGCGGTTCTGATTTCCAAACAAGATAACAGTTTTGTACATTTAGCGCAGATCTTGCAACAGATCGAAGATGAATACACATCACAGCGGCCTGCGCGCGAGAACGCGCTTTTGTTCCTGGTGAGGCTGATCGGCGTTTGGATCGAGCGCATTAGACTGGCTCAAGCCGACGTACGAGGCATTGACGTCTACCAATCACCGGCCCAGCGACGTGTACGCTCTTTCCTCGATTTGGTCGAGCGAGGCTATCTCAAAGGTTGGAGCGCGCTTGACTACGGGAAGGCGATTGGTGTTTCAAAGAGTCAACTCACCCGTGACTGCCGCGCCATTCTTGGCAGATCACCCCTTCAGGTCATCCACGATCGCATCATCAAAGAGGCCAATAGAAAGCTCGCCTATACGCCCCTGTCAGTGGCCGAGATATCCGATCGGCTTGGCTTTACCGACCTCGGGTATTTCAGTCGCTTCTATCGGCAAAAGACGGGAAAAACACCGACCGATTATCGCGGAAGGATCCGGAAACAGATGCATCGAAAGCTTTGAGCGCGGGAAGTCGAGCCTGACTTTGCGATTGGCGTCGGTCGTGCCACGGATTGGTGACACTCCGCTTTGACCGCGATCCGGAACATCGGACGTCTGAACCTAGTCAGCCATTCCTTTGCTCGATATGCCGTGCGCAAAGCGAAGATCAGCCAATCATCGACGGCATGAGAATTGGCGGTACAGCCGGCGGTGATCATTCGCTTGCCACTTCTTTAATCAAAAAATCGCCGAGCGAACCGGTGTTTTTGCTCAAATTCTGTGCGCATGCCGTCTTTTGCTACGACAATGGCCTGGCACCGTCCTTGCAACGATCTCTCCTGGATAATTCTGCCCTGGCCAAACAAGGGCAGAGCTACGGGAGAAAGCTATGGAGCAGGAAATCGCTGATCTCGCGGCCAAGGTGGCAGCGTTAGAAGAGGGAGCCGGTTGGACCACGACCGTCAACCTTGAAGTCTTTTACTGGTGGTGCACCGCTTTAATGTTCATCATTCATGCGGGCTTTCTGGGCTATGAGATGGGAGCGTCTAGGAAGAAAAACGTACTCGCTTCGGGCATCAAGAACATTCTCGCTTTTGCGTTCATGATCCCGACATTCTTCTTCTTCGGCTGGTGGATCTATCTCGCCTTTCCGAACGGTCTAATCCCAGATCTCGAAGCGGGGGCGGGCGGCATTCCTTGGTCTGATGCCATGGGTCCCAATCTTTCCGACAACGCAACCGGAATCTTCTGGGCGGCGTTTACCCTCTTTGCGGCGACGACCGCATCAATCTTTTCAGGGGCGGTCATCGAACGGATTAAGCTTTCGGGCTTCATCATTCTCGCGATCCTCTTGGGCTCGGTCGTTTGGATCCTTGGCGCCTCCTGGGCCTGGCATGGCGATGGCTGGCTTCTAACCCAGTTCGGCTGGCATGACTTTGGCGCTGCGGGATGCGTCCATATGGTCGCGGCCTTCTTTGCGCTAGGTGTGTTGATCAACCTCGGTCCGAGAATCGGTAAGTTCAATCCGGACGGTAGCGCCAATGCGATCGTACCGCACAACGTGCCAATGGCGACCTTCGGTCTTATGGTGCTGATCGTCGGCTTCTTCGGTTTTCTCGGGGGCTGCATCATTTACATCGGCAACGATCAATGGGTGACAATCTTCGGCAATCCGACGACGCTCTCGGCTGTCGCCTTCAACACACTGATGTGTTTCGCAGGTGGCATTATCGGGGGTTGGATCATGACCAATGATCCTTTCTGGATGATGTCCGGCGCGCTCGCTGGGATCTTTGCAGCGGCGTCCGGTCTCGATGTCTATTGGCCACCACTCGCCTTTTTGCTCGGCTTTTGCGGCGGCGTTATTGCCCCGATCGGCGCGAAATGGTTGGAGAAGTTCGGAATCGATGATGCCGTCGGTGCCGTCTCCGTACACGGCTTTGCCGGTCTGTTTGGTGTCCTTGCCTTTGGGATTGTTGCCAGTGGGTACCCGAATGGTGACTATCCCGATACCAACTTCATGGGCCAGCTCATCGGCGCCGTCAGCATGCTGCTACTCGGTCTGATCCCAGGCTATGTAGCGTCCCTCATTTTGAAGCAGGCGGGTTTGCTACGCATTCCCGAAAGCGTCGAAATCCTGGGCATGGATGCGGCCAAGGTGCCGATCCTCGCTTACCCAGAAGGCATGCACAGCCCCGATCCAAATGGTTCATCCGTACCGGCTGCAACGCCTGCCGAATAGGTGGATCAACGGTCATACATCAACACCTGGAGAAACGAAAATGGGTTCACCAATCGATAGCTGGGAGGGAGCAGCCGCTTACTTCACAGGCGCTGGAGGCGCAAGCCCGTTCATCATTCTGTTGATAGCCCTGGCGGTTTGTTTCGGTGCCATTGCCTATGGCGCAATCAGCGAGGAGAAGTCCTACAGCAAGCACAAATGAACGCTGCCCTCATGATCCGCTGGTCCGGATCATGAGGGCAACAAACGGGCCACCTCTGGTGGCCCGTTCTTACTTCTGAAATGATAGACAAGATCACAAAGAACCAGCAGGGAGGGGAAATGCATGAGCGACGTCGCGAACCTTCATAAGACGCTAATTGATCAGGGTGTGACGACCTGCATAGCCTCCTATGTCGATATGCATGGCGTTTCCAAATCAAAGATGGTGCCGGTTAGCCATTTCGAACAGATGATGGCAGGCTCTGAAATGTTTACTGGCGCCGCTCTTGATGGCGTGCCGCAGGAGATCAATGATGAAGAGGTCGCTTGCATGCCAGACCCTGCGTCATTGGCGATCCTCCCTTGGAAGCCGGAAGTTGCGTACTTCGCTTGCGATCTCTGGTGTCAAGGGAATCCGTTCGATGCCTGTTCACGCAACATCCTGAACCGTCAAATCACGAAGGCTGAAGAGATGGGCTTCGTGATGAACCTCGGCATGGAGGCAGAGTTTTTTGTGTTCGCCGAGCGTGAAGGCATGCCGACGCCTGTCTCCGCCCTGCCCCATCTCGACAAGCCCGCCTACGATACGACCAGGCTTCTCCATAACCTCGATTGGCTCGGTGAGTTAGTTGAAGCGATGAACACATTGGGCTGGGATGTCTACTCCTTTGACCACGAGGATGGCATTGGTCAATTCGAGATCGACTTTGCCTATGCAGACGTCAAGACCATGGCCGATCGCTTCGTTCTGCTGCGTATGATGGCCAATGCTATTGCAAACCGCCATGGCGCCTATGCGTGTTTCATGCCGAAGCCCTTTGGCGATAGGACCGGCTCCGGTGCTCATTTCAATATGTCCCTTGCCGATGCTAGGACGGGAGAAAATCTCTTCAAAGCGGACAAAGATCCTCGCGATTGTGGCCTTTCCGAGCTTGGCTATCAGTTCTTGGCCGGTATCCTAAAGCACCTGCCTGCGATTATGGCGACGGTGGCCCCGACAGTGAATAGCTATAAACGCCTCGTGAAGCAGGGCTCTATGTCGGGATTCACCTGGGCGCCGATCTTTGCCTGCTACGGCAACAACAACCGCACCAACGCGATGCGCATCCCCAAAGGCGGCGGACGGGTCGAGCTGCGTGCTGCGGATAGCGCTTGCAACCCCTATCTCGGCGCTGCCCTTTGCCTGGCCGCCGGCCTTGAAGGCATTGCTGATGATCTCGATCCTGGCGAGCCCAACACGGACAACATGTACTTGATCAGTGATACTGAAAGGGCTGAGCGTGGAATCGAGATGTTACCCAGAACCCTCGATGAAGCGGTGCGCGCCTTTAAAGATGATCCGCTTGCTGCTGCAGTCTTTGGCGAATCGATGTTTGATTCTTGGACAGCATTTAAAGATCAAGAATGGCTAAGCTATCTCAACCATGTCTCGGATTGGGAGATGAAGCGTTATCTTCGCTTCTTTTAGCCCTATGGAACTTCGCAACTACATTACCGACCTCCCGCTTGCCTCTGGCGATACACTGATTGGGGCGAAGCTCATCTATGCCGTCTGGGGCCAACTCAATTCAGCCAAGGATAACCTTATCCTTTACCCGACACGTTTTGGCGGCACCCATGAGCAGAATGCCTTCCTGATTGGCCCTGGAATGGCGCTTGATCCTGAGCGCTATTGTATCGTCGTGCCCAACATGCTCGGCAATGGCGTTTCGACCTCGCCTTCCCATGTCGAGCCAACAAGTCAGCGCCTCAAGTTTCCACTTCTTACTCATGCTGACAACATCATGCTCCAAGCACGTATGCTGGAGGCACATTTCGACTCACCATCAATTGCCCTTGCCTTAGGCTGGTCGATGGGCGCGCAGCAAGCATGCCGTTGGGCGGTCAAAGAACCCGATCGCGTTCAGCGACTCTTGATGATCTGTGGGACAGCGAAAACAACTCCACACAATCGTGTGTTTCTAGAAAGCTTACTCGCCGCACTTGAGGCTGATCCTCGCTACGGTTCCGACGAAGTCCCTTTTGGCGGACTTCGCGCCGTTGGTAGGATCTATGCTGGTTGGGCCTACTCCCAGCCTTGGCTCAAGCGCGAACGCTTCCGCGAATCCGGTTACACATCGCTTGACGACTGGCTCATCCGCTACTGGGACGCCTTGTTCAAAGCCCGCGATGCTAGTGATATCACCGCGATGATAAGGACCTGGATCAATCACGACGTCAGCGACGGCGGTGATCTTGCCGCTGAGCTCGGCAAGATTAAGGCAAAAACGACCGTCATGACGGCAACGACTGATCTCTATTTCACCCCAGCCGACTGTCAATCAGAGGCCAAGTTGATTTCGGCTGCACAGTACGCCAACATCGACACCGACTGGGGTCATATGTGCGGCTCGGGGCAATCACCCTCGGATACGGACATCATCGACTCAGCAGTCCGCTCAATCCTCAGGGTCTAAGTGGCAATCAGTCAGCTGAGGCTCACGTTGTCTTAAGGTAGGCCTCAAGCGAGTCGTCAAGTGCATCCACCCATGGCGTATGATGAGGGGGCGCTTTGGTCCCGGTCATGGGTGAGACATAGCCGTTATCACGAAAGCCCATAATCGATTCACCTTTGTGCTTCTTCCATTGGAAGAATGCTTCATTGGCTGCTTCGATATCAAATTCGGGATAATCCGTCTCGGCGACTAACTCTCGAACATAATCGCCCTGATAGCGAATGGCGTCGTAGGCTGTCTCGCCTGCGTCCTCGCGTTGGATACGATCTTCAACATCGGCGATCATCGCGGCCTGGTCCGGGAGGTCAATCTTACCCAAGATCACATCCCTGGCCCACCAGGCCTGCGCATCAAACATGTTGAATGTGTACCACTGATCCTGCATGCCAAGATAGAAGAGCTTCGGGTTATTGATATACGCGACCCCCTTATAGAGATCGGCAGTCGCAAGGCGATTAGCGGTACGAAGCTTCAAATCATCGGCCATGAATGGAAAGTGGTGTAGGTAGCCAGTGCAAAGAATGATCGCATCAACGTCAGCGGTCGAGCCATCCTTAAAGGTAGCTGTTTTACCTTCGACCTTCTGCAAGAGCGGAACCTCTTTCCAGTTGTCGGGCCAGTCGAAGCCAATCGGCGCCGTTCGGTGACTAACGGTCACGGACTTGCATCCATATTTCCAGCATTGTGAGCCGATGTCCTCCGCCGAGTAACTCGTGCCGATAATCAGGATGTCTTTATCCTTGAACTCAAGCGCATCGCGGAAGTCATGGGCATGCAACACACGTCCCTGATACGTCTCAAAGCCCTGAAAATAGGGGACATTTGGCGTTGAGAAATGGCCAGTCGCACAGACCACGTCATCGTAGTCGCCGACCACTTCTTTATCGTTCACCAGGTCATGGACCACGACGCGAAACCTCGCCGTCGCCTCGTTATACTCGACGCGCCGGCAGGTATGACGAAACTTGATCCATTTCCGAACATCAGCCTTCTCGACCCGCCCCTTGATATAGTCGAAGAGCACAGCGCGTGGCGGATATGAGGCAATAGGACGACCAAAATGCTCATCGAACGTATAGTCGGCGAACTCGAGTCCTTCCTTAGGACCGTTGGACCAGAGATAGCGATACATCGAGCAGTGAACCGGCTCGCCATATTCATCCAGGCCGGTTCGCCAGCTGTAGTTCCAAAGCCCCCCCCAATCATCCTGCTTTTCGAAGCAAACGACCTCCGGAATGGCTTCGCCCTTAGCGGCAGCTGATTGAAAAGCACGAAGTTGCGCGAGGCCTGACGGGCCAGCGCCGATGATGGCGACCTTCTTGGTCATGATCGTCCCTCCCTTATCGTCATTGTCCACCCTTAACATGCAAATGCGATGCCGCGGAAGACGAAGCCATGGTCCAGTAATCGCAACATCGTCGATACACACCCAGCCATGGTTCTGATTGCTGACCGCGGGAACACGAAAACCACATTAGGACCACAGGCCCTGGCTCGCCCCTCGATATCAATGATGTTCTGATTGCCATTTCAATGAGAAATCATCGTTGATGCGCCTCTCAAATGCTTCATCGATAGATTGAGCATCAAGAGTCGTCGATGGCCTATCAAAGCCCATCAGCGGTACTGCATGTGCAGCAGCCGGCCTCTCTTAGGAGACGACCACGATCGCCCTTTAGACAGGAGATCGTCGCTAACGCTCGCTATCGCTTCGGCGCCGTGCGGCGAGCAAGTTGGTGAGCCAATCTGGATCCATCTCTGGGACCGAGGACAAAAGGAGCTCGGTATAGGCATGATGCGGGGGCGTGAACATGGTGCGCCGCGAGCCAGTTTCCACGACCTCGCCCTGCAGCATCACCACCACCTCGTCAGAGATCGCGCGCACGGTGCCGATGTCGTGGGTGATGAACATGTAGGAAAGGCCAAGATCATCTTGGAGACGTTGGAGGAGCTTCAAGATCCCCTCAGCGACGAGTTGATCGAGGGCTGATGTGACTTCGTCGCAGATCACCAACTCAGGCTCGGCGGCAAGCGCACGGGCAATACAGATTCGCTGTTTCTGGCCACCGGACAACTCGTTGGGTAAACGATCGATGAACTGACCAGGCTCCAATTCGATCATATCCAGCAATTCGCAGATGCGACGCTCACGCTGAGCGCTGTTCTGGTTGAAGTAGAGCTGCAGCGGCCTACCGATGATGTCTCGGACCCGCTGACGAGGGTTGAGTGCGGTGTCCGGCATTTGATAGATCATTTGTAACTTTCGGAGCTGCTCCTTCGTTCTCTGCCTGTAATCCGGCGGTAAGACCTCATTGGCGAACTTCACATGTCCTAATCTTGGAGGAAGCAGCCCAGCGATCACCCGCGCGGCGGTGCTTTTGCCCGAGCCGCTTTCGCCGACGATGGCAACAGTTCGCTGTTTTGCGATGGCAATGCTGACATTCTTCAGCACATCAATGTTGGTGTAACCCGCAGTCACACCCTCCATACTAATGAGCGGCATGCCTTCAGGTGCAGGCGACTCCGGCTTTCGAAAACTTCGAACCGACCAGAGAGCACGTGTATAGTCCTCTCTTGGTGCTTTGAGCATGTCACGCGTTCTGTCTTCCTCAACAAGGTGACCATGGCGCAGCACCATAATCCGATCCGTCATCTGTGCGACCACGGCAAGATCGTGGGTAATGTAAAGTGCGGCTGTGCCGAACTGCTCGACAGCAGATCGGATCGACGCGAGCACCTCAATCTGCGTTGTCACATCGAGAGCCGTCGTCGGCTCATCGAAAATGATGAGGTCGGGTCGGCACGCCATGGCCATGGCTGTCATCGCACGCTGCAGCTGCCCGCCTGAGACCTGGTGAGGATAGCGGAACCCTATGCTCTTCGGTTCCGGCAATTGCAAGCGCCGATACAGATCAATCGCTTCCGCTTCGCTATCGGTTCGCTGACGAAGGCCATGTTGAACCGGTGCTTCGACAAATTGGTCGACGAGGCGATGAGCCGGGTTGAACGCAGCGGCCGCACTTTGGGCAACATACGCGATGCGTGCACCTCTAAGCGCACGCTTCTCTACCTCGGTCGCCTCCATGAGATTGATGCCATCGAAGTGGATATCACCACCGGCGATACGACAGCCGTCGCGCGCAAAGCCCATCGCTGCAAGGCCGATGGTGGACTTGCCGGCCCCCGACTCGCCGATCAACCCTAAAACCTCGCCACGCTTAAGATCGAGATCGATTCCGTGGACGATTTCTTGCCATGAGTCGTCCGCCCGCCCCTCGATGCGCAAGCCACGCATCTGAAGGATTTCGGGTCGGTGCGGCTCTGATTCACTGTTCATCGCGCAACCCACTGGCTTTGTGGAGGAACCAATCAACGACAAAATTCACGCCGATGGTCAGGAGTGCAATCGCACCAGCTGGCAAAAGTGGCGTAATGTCGCCGAAGGTAATCAGTGTTGCATTATCGCGGACCATGCTGCCCCAGTCCGCCGTTGGCGGCTGCAACCCAAGTCCGAGGAAGCTAAGAGCGCTGATGAAGAGAAAGACGAAGCAGAAGCGAAGACCGAACTCTGCGACCAGCGGCGGCAGTGCATTAGGCAGGATCTCGCTCTTGATAATCCACCAGAGACCCTCACCCCTCAGTCTCGCAGCTTCAACAAAATCCATGACAACGATGTTCATAGCGACGGCGCGAGCCAGACGAAAAACGCGGGTCGAGTCAAGAACAGCAATCACCAAAACCAGCGACGTCACTGAGGTCCCAACGACGGTCAGGATCAACAGTGCAAAGATCAATTGGGGAATGGCCATCAAGGCATCGACGGTTCGACTCAAGAGCTGATCGATCCAGCCGCCAAGCGTCGCTGCGATCAATCCCAAGACTCCACCAAGGAGAAAGGCGAGAACGGTGGTGAGAAGGGCTATTCCGACAGTATTGCGTGCACCATAGATCAGCCGCGAAAGCATATCTCGGCCAAGGTTGTCGGTACCAAGAAGGTGCGGCGCTTCCCAAGGTAGATACTCTGCCCCCACCACCTCGGTTTCGCCAAACGGTGCGATTGCCGGCGCAAGAAGAGCCACAACAATATAAACGAGAATGACCAGGAGGCCGAAGAGTGCTGTTGGCGGAGCGCTGCGGATAAGTTTGATGGCGTCGGTCATGTCAGCGCGGATGCAGCAGGCGAGGATTGCTAATTGTCGACAGAACGTCCGCCAACAGATTGAGAAGAATGTAGGTTGCAGCGAAAATCAGACAGCAGGCTTGGACAACAGGAATGTCGCGTTTGGACACCGAGTCGACCATAAGCTGGCCTAAACCTGGATACACGAACACGACCTCCACGATCACGACGCCAACGATGAGATAGGCGAGGTTCAAGGCGACAACATTGATGATAGGCGCAAGGGCATTGGGAAGTGCATGACACAAAATGATACGCATTGGACGAAGGCCCTTTAGCCTGGCCATCTCGATATACGGGCTCGCCAAAAGATTGATGATCGCCGCTCTGGTCATGCGCATCATCTGGGCGGTCACCACGAGTGTCAGCGTAAGCGCTGGCAGGATGGAACGGTAAACTCGATCGCCAATAGACAGATCTGCGGAAATGTTGGAGATGCTGGGGAACCAGCCGGTGTTCACCGACAACCAGACGATGAGGATATATGCGACAAAGAACTCGGGAAACGATACCGTGGTGAGGGCAGCGACATTGATACCGCGGTCGAACCAACTATTGCGGTAAAGCGCAGCCAGGATACCCAGGGCCAGCGAGAGCGGCACGGCGATGACGGCGGCGAGACCTGCGAGGAAAAGCGTATTGCCGAGACGTACGCCAATCAGCTCAGCGATCTCGCGCTTGTTGGCCAGTGATTGGCCGAAGTCTCCCTGGAGTATGCCACCAAGCCATTGGATATAGCGCGTATGGGGAGGCAGATCGAGACCAAGTTGTCGGCGAAATGCTTCCACGGTCTCGGCCGTTGCCGACTGGCCTAAGATCTCCTGAGCGATATCGCCCGGCAACAACTCGACGGCGAGGAAGATGATAATCGACACGACGAACAGAGTGAGCAGACCAAGCAGCAGACGCTGACCGACAATCCGTGTGATCGGATGGCTCAACACGGCAAACGCCCCTTCATGGAACCCGAGCCCCACATGGTAACGGCGTATTGGACGACGCTCTTCATAACGTTCACGCTCTTCTGCCAGCGCAAGAGGCTTCAGTGTCAGTCTTCTCCATCTTGCATAACAAACAGCTGATGGAACAGGCAAGCTGGTCCTAGGCAATGCTCTCGTAAGACGATCCATAGAGTTGAGTTGCCGACCTAAACTGCTAACATCCAAACCAATCTTTGCACCGGCAGATGACGTAGGGGAGGTTTACTCATGAAAAAGCTTGATCAACTCAAGGGACAACTGGCCGAAGGTAAGCTCAGCCGTCGACGCTTCATGGAAGGCGCGTTGGCGCTTGGCGCGACGGTCGTGGCGGCCGAGCGTATGATGGGCGAAGCGCTAGCGGCGCCGAAAGCAGGAGGATCCTTCCGTCAAGGCCTTACCGGCGGCGGCACCAGCGACACCCTCGATCCCGCGCAGATTCTCGACTCCTACATGATCAATGTCAGCTCGGGACAGCTTCGGAACAACCTCACAGAGATTGCACCGGATGGCAGCTTGCGCGCCGAACTCGCAGAAAGCTGGGAAGCGTCGGACGACGCCGCCAGTTGGACCTTCAAGATCCGAAAGGGCGTTGAGTTCCATAACGGTAAATCCATGGAGCCCAACGATGTTGTGGAGTCCTTCCGCCATCACATGGGCGAAGACACCAAGTCCGCTGCGAAGGGCATTGTGCAAGCAATTAAGGATGTCCGTATCGACGGCGACAATGTGGTCTTCGAGCTCGAAGCAGGCAACGCCGACTTCCCCTACCTCGTAAGTGACTATCATCTCAATATCTGTCCAGCGAAGGACGAGGGCGGTATTGACTGGGAGTCTGGCGTCGGAACAGGCGGTTATGCGCTTGAGAGCTTCGATCCGGGCGTGCGCACGCTCGTCAAGCGCAACCCAAATTACTGGAAAGAGAATGCGGCCTATTTCGATGAAGTTGAAAATCTCTTTATTGCCGATGTAGCAGCACGCACCAATGCGCTTCGCTCGCAAGAGATCGATTCCATGTCCAACCTCGATCTCAAGACGGCTCATCTCCTGGAGCGCGATCCGAACGTTAGCTTATTGACGACCTACGGCAATAAGCACACGACGATGCCGATGGACACCAGAGCGGCGCCCTTCGACAATAACGATGTTCGTCTTGCCCTCAAATATGCGCTCAATCGCCAGGAGCTAGTGGACAAAATAGCCCGTGGCTATGGCGAAATTGGCAATGATCACCCCATTGGGCCCGCTAACATCTACCGTGCCACAGCCGATGAGATCCCCGTCAAAGCGTATGATCCGGAGAAAGCGAAGTTCCATCTAAAGCAGGCCGGTATGGATACGCTTAACGTCGACTTTCATGTCGCGGACACGGCCTTCGAGGGCGCCATCGACGCGGCCACGCTGTATGCCGAACATGCAAAAGCTGCTGGTATCAACATCAATGTCGTGCGCGAGGCAGATGATGGATATTGGTCCAATGTCTGGCTGGTGAAACCTTGGGCCGCCAGTTACTGGGGTGGGCGACCAACAGAGGATTGGATGTTCTCCCAGGTCTATGCCGCAGGTGCCGATTGGAATGAGGCGCATTGGGAACATGAACGCTTCAACCAGCTGCTGCTTGAAGCGCGTTCTGAGCTCGATGATGCAAAGCGTCGCGAACTCTATGTCGAGATGCAGCGAATCTGTGCTGACGAAGGCGGTTCAGTCATCCCTCTATTCTTGGCATATACCCATGCCGTCTCCACGAGCCTCGGTCTACCTGAGCAAATCGCTAACAATTGGGAGCTCGACGGTCACAAGAATGCCGAGCGTTGGTGGTTCGCCTAGGGGCGAAGTCGTCTCCACTCCTTGCGTTCCAGCACAGACTATTCCCTGAGCTGGCACCTAGCATCGTCGACGAATAGAACTGAGCACGGTCGATTTCCGAACGACCGTGCTCAGTCATTTCGTTTTACCAAAACAGGATCAAAACGAATGACCCACCCACCCAGCGCCGGCTGGAGGCCACATCCCCGTTATCCCGACCCTCTGATTGAAAGCTTGGATCCGCGCTTCGATCACTATCGGATCTTCAGTGCCGCAGTGGAACGCCTTCATACCGGATGCCGTTGGTCTGAAGGACCGGTCTGGTTCGGTGATGGACGCTTCTTGTTGTGGAGCGATATCCCGAACAACCGCATCCTCAAATGGGAGGAGCAAACAGGAACGGTGTCGCTTTATCGGAGCCCGTCAGCCTACGCAAATGGGCATACGCGCGATCGCCAGGGGCGGTTGGTCACGTGTGAACACGGCGCCCGACGGGTAACGCGGACCAACTACGACGGCAGCATCACAGTCTTGATGGAGAGTTACAACGGCAAGCGCTTGAATTCGCCAAACGACGTTGTCGTCAAGTCCGATGGATCAATCTGGTTTACCGATCCACCGTTCGGCATTCTTGGCCATTATGAAGGTCATATGGCTGAAGTGGAGCTACCACAGGCGATTTATCGGATCGACGGAGAGACTGGTAATGTCACCGTCATGGCGGATGACGTCCTTGGACCGAACGGACTTTGCTTTTCACCAAACGAGCAACAGCTCTATGTCGTCGAATCCCGCGGTCAGCCGCACCGAAAGATCCTGGCCTATGACGTCTCTCCCGACGGGCTGACGATCTCGGGGAAGCGCGTGTTGATTGATGCCGGCCCTGGCGGCACACCGGACGGAATGCGCTGCGATATCGATGGCAACCTCTGGTGCGGCTGGGGTATGGGCAACGAGGCGCTCGACGGGGTTATGGTGTTTGCGCCCGATGGTGCACCGATAGGACGGATCGCACTCCCAGAACGTTGCGCCAATGTTTGCTTTGGCGGAGCCAAACGAAATCGCCTCTTCATGGCGGCAAGCCAATCCCTCTACGCTCTCTATGTTAACACGCAAGGCGTCGAAGGTGGATGAAGGGCTGGCCACCTCGGCTGATCTGATGGTCGACGAAAGCCGCGTTCACACTAGCCGCGCCGAGCGCAATCGTCCTGTAAGCTCATCGAGAGCGAGGGGTCATCCACCACTCGGCGTCGGCCAGAAGGCTTGAGGATAGGTACCTCCGGCGGGCTCCGTTGCCGGCAACGTCATGCTCACAATCGGCAACGCAAAGGCCAGTTTCGTGCGGTGTTCGTAGATGCCACCCTAACGGGAAAAGAGGACCTTCCGGGCCATCGCCGTTCCGCCGACAATGACACTCAAGACATGTCCGAGCGTATCGAGGCGTTGTCGATGCAAGAGCTTGTTGCTGTAAGGTTGAGGCAGTTACCCGGCGGCACAGCACCAATGACGTCGAAGGGGCCCCCCGCATCCAAAGATCGGGTCAGTCCGCGGCAAGGGTAAACCCTCTATTCGAGCGATGGCTGCTGGGCGCTCGTCCTCTTGTCCGCGGCAAAGGTCCCAGTCCGCACCGTCAGGATAGGCTCCAACCACCAACAAGTCAGGGCTGGAGCCAAGATTTTGGTGACCGGTGCCGGCCGGGAGCAAGAGCGCATCGCCAGCCTTCATGTCTACAATCAAGCCCATCTCGCCGCCAAGGCGCACGCTGACCCACCCCTTGCAGATTCCGAGGACCTCATGAGCCGTTGAGTGGTAATGCGGAAATGGGTAAATGCCATTCTGCCAAGCTCCCGACCAACCGTGTTCGGCAAATTGACCGATACAATCATGGGCGGAATCAGCCCCGGAAAGATTGAGAACGGCAGGATAGACTAGGACTGGCAACCTGGGATTATTTGGAATTCTGCCATCATCTTCAAAATAATGGACAGCGATATCCGGCCCGCCCTTGTCCTCGGTTTTGTCGCCACTCATGTCACCCTCTCCAATCAGCAACGGCCAGCCTAAACCGCGCGCCCGGGATCGAACGGGGTTAGGTCGACGCCCGATGATTGGCCTTTCAGGATCAACGCTGCCATCGCCTCACCACTTGCCGGAGCGTTCAACATGCCCCAAACACTGTGACCAGTTGCGACGAAGGCTCCATCAATATGGGGCACTGCACCCATAAGTGGCAAACCGTCCCTTGTTACCGGTCGATAGCAGGCATGTGCCGCCAAGAGTTCTGCATCCGCGAGAAGGGGTGAAATCGCCGCAGCCATTGTCCGCAAACGCGATGTCGACTTAGGATCGGTTCTCACCTCACGGGGATCATCCGGCAGCACCGCGTTGGTAGAAAGACCGCAAACATAGACCGTGCCATCAGGACGTGGAAAAACTTCGGGCGTATCGGAACTGCCATCTTGCCTTTCCAGCTCAAGAAAAAGCGCCTCGGCCGGAATGGATGTTGTCGGCTTGAGCAAGACACTGTGGCCCATCAACCCCAAAACATCTCGCATCGGCATCCAATGACGCGCTTGTGCTGACCAAGGTCCCATGGTGATCACGACCGCATCAGCCTCATGAGGACGTCCTCCAATCTCCACGCCGGAAACACGGCCGCTGCCCTGATCCTGTATGATGCCCGTAACTTGGCCGATTTGAACAGACGCACCCCGCATGACAGCCTGATCGACCATGCCACGCGTGAAGGCATCAGGCGTGACTTGTGCCGTCGTTGAGACCGTTCCGAGCTGACGATAAGTGGCAACGCTCTTGTTCAGCCAAACCCGATGGTCTGCGCGCCCACTCTCACCAGAAGTCGAGGTCGCCGGCGCAAAGGCTCCATAGGTATCAAGGCGCCGATAGCCCCAAGGATTACCAAAAGTCTCGGCCAGCTCCTCATGAAGAGCGAAGCTGCGTCGGGCAAGCTGAGCGAGCGCAGATCCATCGCACCAATCGAGCGCGAGAAAGCCGCCGGATTTTCCCGAAGCCCCGCCGGCAATCTGATCCCGCTCGATGAGGACGACGTCTGCGCCACCAAGGCTGAGGTAATAGGCAAGACTTGCCCCAATGACGCCGCCTCCGCAGATGGCAATTCGCATGAAGCCGTCAGGCCTCCCTCACCCCAAAACAGACCGAGCCTCGCGTTCGTGAAAACCCTGCACGACCATCGCGACCAGGACCAACGGAACCCTCATCAAATCCTAAGCCTCTGCACCGAACACTGAAAACGTGCATTTTGAAGAAGCCAAGATAGGTTGAAATTGACACAAAGGACGTTGCTCTAGGAAGCCTTGCTGATGACTAAGCAAATTTTAACAAAGTTCACCGAAGCTACTGGGTAGAATGATCGTTCTTCTCACTTAGTCGTGGCAACGGACTGTCAATGGCAATCTGTTATCTCTCCGGTTATTCGACGACTGAAGTTTCAGCCGGAAAGTCGATTGACTTCGACTCATTTTGCGCCGTTTTCGATGCGTCGCAACAAGGCGTGTTGGTCCATCGGCGACACAAGCCGCTTTACGTTAACCAAGCCTGGGCGGCACTTCATGGCTACAATCCTGAAGAAATCATGTCTCGCAACGATGTGCTCGATCTCATCTCGGCGGAGGACAGGAAACGCCTCGTCGCTTACAACACCAATCGGCTTGCCAGCCGTTCTGCCCCGACGCGGTATCAATATCGCATCGCACCGATTGCCCCCCCCCCTCGGTGGGTCGAGATCTTTGTCCAGACGCTAGAATGGTTCGGCGAGCCGGCCGTCCAGTGTACCGTCATCGATGCTCAGCCACGCAATGACGCCATCGCGGAACGGCTGCAGCGGGCGGAGGCGACGAATGAACTATTCTTACAAGCCCTCGAAGAGTTCTCGGACGGGCTTGCGCTCTATGATCAGGACCATCGGCTGATCGTTTGGAATCGTAAGTTTGTCGAGATCTATCCGGAGCTCGACGGCGTTCTCACGCCTGGCATGACCTATGCTGCAGTTGTTCAGGCCCGCGTCGATCAGGGCTTGATCCAGGACGCGATCGGTAGGGAGACCGCTTGGGTTGAAGAACGTCGCCTGGCTTTCAGCAAAAAAGTAAACCGCGTCGACCTGCAGGCTGCTGACGGTCGGTGGTATCAAGTCAGCCTCAAGCATCTAGCCGACGGCACAATCTTGCAAACATCAACCGACATCACGGAACGCCGTCAGGCAGAGCAAGCCCTCGCCGAGGAGCGATCTCTGTTAAGAGCTATTGTTGATAATATTCCAGATGCGATCTATGCAAAGGACCGTGATGCCAAGTTCATCCTAAAGAATCGTTTTGATGCAGAATTGATGGGAGCGAAATCAACAGAAGAAACAATTGGAAAAACAGATTTTGATTACTATCCCAAAGACTTGGCAGAGAAGCTATATAATTTGGACATGCAGGTCATAAATCATGGGATCTGCGTTATTGACAATGAAGAATGCGTAACAAGACTTGGGAGTGGGCAGCCGACTTGGCTCAGCGCGACGAAGATCCCTTTAAAGAATGCCGATGGCGCGATCGTCGGGCTGGTTGGCTGCAGTCGCGACATCACCGAACGCAAAGCCATGGAACTTGATCTAGCCAAGCATCGCGATGAGCTGGAGGAGCTGGTTGCTGAGCGTACAGCCGAACTCGAACGGCAAAAGAGCCTGGTCGCTGACGCACTCGATAAAGAACGCGAATTGAGTGCACTGCAACGGCACTTCGTCTCGATGGTCTGCCACGAGTTTCGCACACCACTCTCCGTCATTGACGGCAACGCCCAACGAGTCATCCGACGTTGCGACAGGATGCCGTCTGATCGCCTTTTGGCAACGATGGAGAAAATCCGTCTGACTGTGGGCCGCCTCACAGAGCTTATGGAGACAGTTCTTAGTGCCGCCAGGCTGGAAGCGGGCACCATCGCATTTGACCCCGAACCCAGTCATCCCACTCAAATGATCGTCGACGTTTGCACCACCTACCGCGATGTTTACCCCAACTATCGAATCCAAACCGATCTCAGCGACTTACCGTCCGAGTTCTATTTGGACGTCAAGCTCATTCGCCAGGTTTTGTCCAACCTCGTATCGAACGCGATCAAATATTCACCTGGTGGCTCGAGCATCTGGATTGAGGGAAAAAGTTCGGGTGATGGTGGCATTGACATATCGGTCCGCGATGAGGGGGTCGGCATCCCCAAAGCAGAACTGGGGCAGTTGTTTAACCGGTTTTTTCGCGCCAGCACATCAACCGGCATTGCCGGCACCGGAATTGGGCTCAATATGGCGAAGGCGTTGGTGGAGATGCATGGCGGGACGATCGATGTGACCAGCGAATTGGATCAAGGCACGACCTTCTCGCTACACCTGCCCAACGGCGGTTTGGACGGAGCACGGCGGCTTGACTGGCCGCAGAAACAGTCCGCCAAGGAGCAGGCGCTGACGGTCCCTTAATGGGATTAGACCGAGGAAGTCTGGAAAACCTTGCATATCGATGAGGCCACGGCGACTGACTGAATATCAGTCAACGACCGTGACTTCGGTAAGGTTCGAGCGGAGAATGCCACGGATAATACTTGCCAGTGCTTGATACTCGTCACCTCGCGCTGACTGACGACGCCAAGCCAAACCAACCGTGCGCATCGGCGCTCGGCTCTTCATCGGTCGTGCCACCACTTGTTGGTCCTTTGCGACTTCGAACAGCATGTAGACTGTGGGCATGAAAGAAAGCCCCATACCCATGCCGACCATGAGACGGATCGTGTCCAAACTTGTGCCTTCGAAGTCGTGAGAAAGGTCCGCCCCGAACTCTCGGCATAGCTCAGCAACCTGCTCATACAATCGATGCCCGGGCTCAAGAGCCAAAACCGTTTCACCGCTAAGGTCCTTGCGCTCGATCACCTTCTTAACCGCCAGGGGATGATCGCTCGGGATAACCACCCAAAGTTGCTCACGAAAGAGACGTGTGCTTTCAAGGTCCGACTCGCGCAGTGGCATCGGAAACAACAGGAGATCCAAATCTCCGTCTTCGAGACTCCTGATGAGTGGCGCTGGCATGCCCTCCCGAACATAGAGCTTCAGGTTGGGGTGGCTCTTATGCAATTCGGGGAGTACATGAGGGAGAAGGTATGGGCCAAGTGTCGGGAGCGATCCCAATTTGATCGTTCCGTCCAGCCATTGCTGCCCGTGCTTTCCTAGATCGACAATGTCTTGCACGTCGCGCAATACGATCCGTGCCCGTTCGGCAATGGTCTGACCAATCGGCGTGAGCACCACTTGGGAACGCCGACTGCGCTCGACCAACTGCACCCCCAGACGCTCTTCGAGCTCTTGCAATTGGCCGGATAGCGTCGGTTGGCTCACATGGCATTGCTCGGCAGCCTTTCTAAAATGCAGCGTATGAGCAAGGGCGACTAAATACTTAAACTGTTTGAGCGTGGGCATCGGCCAATCCGGATTGTCAGGATGAAACCGCCCTTAACATGACGCCTGCCCGCGCAAAGTCAATTGGAAGAGTCGATCAAAAGATTGATAATAATCAATTAGAACGATCGCTTTTTGCTTGCTATATCTCCTGAGAGGCTGGTTAATCGACGTTGAAAATTGACCCTGAGCGCCCGCCGATGGCGATGACAAGATTGAACCGGCCTCGTTCTACAATCACTGAGAATGGAGAGCCATAACCGTCCAACCCAGACCACTATCAATTCGCTGATCCCGGGGCGCTCGCTGGTGTGATCTACTGATCAATCGGGTCTGCTGACAGCTCCAGTCGTCGCCTCTCGATAAGCCCCCCCTCCTTTAGCCGGCCATCTCCGATGGCCGGTTTTTTTTAATCAAAAATTCTAGAAATGATCGGATTTTCCTATCAAAAGCCAAGAATGAAACGATTGGAGATCAACGCTGAGGACCGACATATCGTCAAAAAGAAGTTCGTCATGTCGCTGGAGACAATGATGGTGAGCCAAATTTTGGATCATTATGGCATGCAAAAGGCCGATGCACTGCTGGCCGACTTTACGGCTGCCGTTTTCGATTTTGATCCGAACCATGCTAGCCGCGCCGAAATTGCTTTCATGCAGGCCGAACTGAACACATTGGCTGACCGCCTCGCCAAATTTGAGACCGAAGCTCAGTTGAAGTTTGGCGAAACGGAAGAGCTTCAACAAACGTATCATCGCTATCTCTATGCGGCTCGTGCTCTGCAGCATGAGCTGGATCAAATCGGCAACACTGGTCGACATGCCGACATTGAAATGAGTTTGGTAAAGTTGGTCGATCAATTGGAGCGGCTCCATCCCGAGCTCGCGCAAGAGCAGGATGATGATCGAGTCTTCGCTGCGTGGACCAGCCATTTACGGTCGTCTGTCGAGACACTGATTCACCGATTACGCCAAGCCCAGAGCGATCTGCCCTCGACAATCCAACGTAGTAATCATCAGGAACCGAGCGGTCGGCTCACAGCTGCGTCTGCGCTGACGTCGGCACTATCCGCGATAAGCGTTGCGCTCGATTCGATGAACGGTGACGCGGCGAAGATCCGCGCCGAACGAAAAGCGTTTGAACACAAACTCGAAAGGGTGCGAAGCGATCGACTCGAGCACGATCCGAATATCGCTGCCGTTCTCGGCACACGATCTCCGTGGACTTCTGTGGATGGGCGATCGCTCCGAGAGCGGCTTGCCCGATTGGAAAGTCCTACAGCTGGAGTGCCCGCTTCAGCGGCATGACATCGTTTAAATGACTCAACCGACGAGGACACCGATGAACACCGACACCTATCAGCGGCCTTTAGGTCAAGCAGGCGCTATCGATCGCGCCGAGTATGATGAGGGCCTTCGTCAGCATATGCTGCGCGTTTACAATATCATGGGATTGGGTCTTGTCCTGACCGGCATCACCGCCATGGTGACGGCAAGCACCCCCTTCCTTTACAACGCGATCTTCGGAACTCCGCTGCAGTGGGTCGTCATGCTAGCCCCACTCGGCTTTGTTTTCTTCATCTCGTTCAAAGCAGACAGCATGTCAGCAGCGAAGGCGCAGACCCTTTTCTGGGCATTCGCAGCGGTTATGGGGCTCTCCAGCGCCTGGATCTTCCAGGTTTTCACGGGTGGAAGCATTACCCGCGTGTTTTTCATCACAGCAGCGCTGTTTGGCGCGATGAGCCTCTATGGCTATACGACCAAGCGGGATCTGTCCGGGTTCGGGTCGTTCCTCTTCATGGGGTTGATTGGTGTCGTTATCGCATCCCTCGTCAATTTGTTCCTGCAAAGCTCGGCGTTGCAATTCGCCGTCTCGATCATTGGTGTCCTGGTGTTCACCGGACTCACGGCATATGACACCCAGCGGATTAAGGAGCTTTATGACGAGGGCGCCAGCTCCGAAAGTATGTCCAAGCTAGCCGTCATGGGCGCATTATCGCTTTATCTCAGCTTCATCAATCTGTTCATGCTTCTCCTGCAGTTCTTTGGCATGCAGCAGCAAGAGTAGCACTTGCACCCTGTCACCAAGTACCGAGCGCCAAAAACGGGGCGGATGATGTGCCCAAAATCATCCGCCCCGCAATAAGAACCTCTTAAGCCCCACTCGCACTGAACTAGCCGACGTCGAACGTTCTCCGGCGCGGCTTTTTTTTGAGGACATGATGAGCAGCACTGCGTTGACCAGATCCGACGAGACGAACAGAGGTTCGCGCCTTTGGTCCTTTGTCGCCTTGGTCACAGCCATCCTGTTCAGCATCGGCTTTGCCTCGCAACTGCCGGCAGTCATGCGCGGCGAACCCTTGGTTTTGTCACAAACTTGGGTCCCCAGCCTTGGCGTCGACCTTGCCTTTCGCCTCGATGGTCTAAGCCTTCTTTTTGCCCTATTGATCAGCATCATCGGGGTGCTGGTTATCCTCTACGCTTCCGCCTACCTAAAGCGACATCCAGATCTTGGCCGGCTACAGATTTTGCTGCTGGCATTCATGCTGTCGATGCTCGGTCTGGTAACTGCCGACCATGTGATCCTTTTGTTTATTTTCTGGGAATTGACGACGATCATGTCATTTCTGCTTGTTGGCTTTGATCATGAAAAGGAGTCGGCTAGACGGTCTGCATTGCAGGCTCTCCTGGTGACCGGTGCCGGCGGTCTCGTTCTTCTCGTCGGGCTCATTGTCCTTGCTGAAGTGGCTGGCAGCTATCGGCTCTCCGGAATTCTTGAAAGCGACGTGGCATTCACCGAGCACACGCTCTATTTGCCTGTCCTGGTGTTGGTGCTCGTCGGTGCGTTTACCAAGTCGGCGCAGTTCCCCTTCCATTTCTGGCTGCCAAACGCCATGGCTGCGCCAACGCCTGTCAGTGCCTATCTCCACTCCGCAACCATGGTCAAAGCAGGGCTCTATCTTTTAGCCCGTCTTCAGCCGACGCTCGGCGATGGTGATGCCTGGTTCTATGCCCTCTCGATCGCCGGTGCGATCACTGCGGTTTGGTCCTCGATGATGGCCCTTCGCCAGACAGATATGAAGCTGATGCTCGCCTGGACGACAGTGATGGCGCTCGGGACCATCACGATGTTCCTGAGCTCAAATCAGCAAATTGCCGTGCTTGCCGCCATGACCTTCTTGATTATTCATGCGTTCTATAAATGTGCACTTTTTTTGGTCATAGGAAATATCGACCACGGGGCCGGAACTCGTGACATCGACAAAGTCGGTGGCCTAGCGCCCGTCATGCCAATGACCGCCCTCATCGCAACCGCAGCTGGCCTGTCAATGGCCGGCATCCCGCCTTTTCTGGGCTTTATTGCCAAAGAACTCCAATATGAAGGCGCACTCACCATATCCAGCGCCCCTTATCTGATCGCCGTGGCGGCAGTAGCCGCAAACGCAATGATGGTCGCCGTGGCGCTATTGATTGTGCTCCGGGTCTTTTGGGGTAAGAGGAAATCCGTCGCCGATCATGTCCATGAAGCTTCGATAGCGATGTGGATTGGTCCATTGCTGCTCGCCGCCGGCGGATTCATTGCCGGCGTTTATCCGTCATGGATCGGCAAAAGTTTAATCGAACCAACAGTAACGAGCATTCTGCAGGAACCCGCAACGGTCAAGCTTTCGCTTTGGCATGGCATCAACCTGCCGCTCATCTTGAGTGGTGTCACCATCACACTCGGTATCGCACTTTTTTGGTGGACTGACTCCGTTCGGCGAAGCCTCGATACGCTCGTGTCGGCCTTACCACTCACCGGTGATCGTGGCTATGACGCGTGCATGATAGGCGCGTCAACGATCGCCTCAGCGGTGACGAGCCGTCTGCAGACCGGGGTCCTTGGTCATTATTTAACGACAGTTTTCCTTGTGATCGTCGTTGGTGGCGGTGCAGCCCTCTTTGGCGGAGGGTTGACGATGGATTGGAGCCAACTGAGCCCCGTGCCGATCCTTGCTTGGGTCATTGCATTCGTGATGGCGGCAGCGACCGCCGTGATCGTCGTCAGTACCTCGAGACTGCTAGCCATCTGCGCGCTTGGCTTGGTCGGAATTGGCGTTGCACTCATCTTCTTGATGTTTGGCGCGATTGATGTTGCGATCACGCAGCTCATGGTGGAGACACTCTTTGTCGTGCTGATTGCCATTGTGCTCCTCCGCCTGCCTGGCTTCGCTGGCAATGCCCATCCTGGTCGCTTCGGCAGCCTGCGCGATGCAGCCATCGCTGTCGGGGCTGGCATTGTCGTCGCGTTGGTCACGATGGGCGTTGCTCTTACCCCAATCGATCTCGAAATCACCAACTTTTTTGAGAAGGCCAGCTTCGCTGAAGCCTACGGTCGTAACATCGTGAATGTCATCCTTGTCGACTTTCGCGCTATCGACACACTTGGTGAGATCGCTGTGGTCGCGACGGCGGCACTGGCCATTGTCGCGCTGCTGAAGGTTCGCCCACCCAAAGGGGCTCCTGGAGGCGCCGAATGAACTCGCTGATTTTCAAGACGATCAGCCGCTTTCTTGTCGGCCTGATGCTCCTATTCTCGGTCTTCCTCCTGCTTCGCGGCCATAATGAACCCGGCGGCGGCTTTATCGGCGGCCTGGTGGCGGCAGCCGGCATTATCGTTTATGGCATCGCTGATGGGCCGGCCGCGATTCGCGATATTTTGAGAGTTGATCCGCGTATGATTGCCATGGCGGGACTGCTGGCCGCTCTTCTCTCTGGCCTCCTAGCCGCTCTTGCCGGCGCCCCTTTTCTTACTGGCCTTTGGACCTTCATCGGCGCCACAGCCGACTCGAAGGGCTTAGCGCTAGGCACGCCCCTTCTCTTTGATATCGGTGTCTATCTCGTCGTCGTGGGAGGCGTGCTCGGTATGGTGATCGCGCTTGAGGAGGAGATCTAACCATGGAAATCCTCCTCGGATCACTCGCAGGCGTTCTGATGGCAGCCAGTGTTTGGCTAATGCTGAGCCGAAATCTGGTCAAATTTCTGCTCGGCCTCGTCTTGATCGGCAATGTCGCTAATCTTGTGATCTTTGCCAGCGGCGGACTGACATATGGTGCCCCGCCCTTGATCGCAGACGGCGCGACGGTCCCTGCTGAAACCGTTGCCAACGCCCTCCCTCAAGCTTTGATCCTTACCGCAATCGTCATCGGCTTTGGCCTGGTCGCCTTCACCCTGGTTCTCGCTCTACGCGCCTATCAGGAGATCGGCACCGTCAATGTTGATGCCATGAATCTTGCCGAGGGCCAAACAGCCGCCATCGATCGCGAGAAGGCGGATGTCATTTCAATGCGAGATGCTGCATGAGCTGGCTACTGGTCGCACCAATTTTCATTCCATTGATGACGGCTTGCTTGGTGTTTCTTACACCGGCCGACCGCCTGATCCGCGGATGGATCAGCGTATTCGGCACGAGCGCCCTGACGATTTCGGGGATATTCTTGCTGGCAACGGTTTTGCAACAAGGCCCCCTTGCCGCTGATATGGGGAGCTGGCCCGCGCCTTTTGGAATCACGCTGGTCGCTGATCTCATCAGTGCCTTGATGGTCTTCACGACTGGTGTTGCCGGTGTCGCGGTGAGCATTTATGCCCTCGCCGACATCGATCATGAGCGCGCAGCAGGGGGCTTCGACACCTTTCTTCAGATGCTCCTTGCTGGGGTCTCAGGTGCCTTTTTGACGGGTGATCTCTTTAATCTGTATGTCTGGTTCGAGGTGATGCTCATTGCCTCATTCGCCCTCATGACTCTCGGCGGTGACCGTCGCCAGCTCGACGGTGCCGTCAAATATGTAGCCATCAATCTGATTTCGACGGTCCTACTCCTCACCGCCATCGGTCTTCTATACGGCCTCGCTGGCACCCTCAATATGGCGGACTTGCACAACAAGCTGACAGGGCTGGAACATCAGGGACTCCTTGGTGTCGTTGCCGTCTTTTTTCTCATCGCGTTTGGTATCAAAGCCGCAGTTTTCCCGCTCTTTTTCTGGCTTCCAGCGAGCTATCACACGCCGCCGATGGCTGTTTCTGCCGTCTTTGCTGGCCTCATGACCAAAATCGGCGTCTATGCGTTGGTCCGAACCTTCACCCTCATCTTTCCCTTAGGCATCGGCATCATCGTCGAGATCCTGCTGTTCTTGGCTCTCATCACGATGATGGTCGGTGTCTTGGGGGCGATCGCCCAAACCGACATTCGTCGCATTCTCTCATTCCACGTCATCGCCTCCATTGGCTTTTTGCTCCTCGGCATAGCACTTGGTTCACCGCTCGCCATGACGGCTGCTGTCTTCTACATGGTCCATGCCATGTTGCTACAGACACAACTCTTCATGACCATCGGGATCATCGGGCGTGAGGCGGGCAGCTTCGAACTCGACAGGCTCGGTGGCCTCTATAAGCGAAGGCCAGGGCTCGCGATGACTTTTCTTTTGGGTGCTCTAGCACTGATTGGCATTCCACCGCTCTCCGGTTTTTGGGCCAAGGTGATGATGATTGAGACCAGTCTCGCCTTAGGTGCGGTCACCGTTGTTACGATCGTGATCGTTTACAGCCTCTTGACCTTTGTTCCGCTGATCCGCATCTGGTCAAGCGCCTTCTGGTCGCCGATGCCGACGACAGGGTCGGAGTCTGATCTTGGGGTCGGGGGCGGACAAAACGAGCAGCGACTGCTCATGATACCAGCGGCTGGGCTCGCCATCGTCATCTTGGCGATCGGACTGATGCCCGAGTTGCTTCTGCAAATTGCGGATGGTGCTGCCACCAGCCTTCTTGAACCCGATGCTTATCTCCAGGCCGTTCTTGGAACATCTAACGACGGTGTCGCCGCACTGACGGAGCCCGCTCAATGACCCCATTTGTCATCAATCTCGCACTTGCTGTGGGCTGGGCCGCCCTCTTCAGCGCCTTTACACTGCCGAGTCTCGCAACCGGCTTTGCCGTGGGTTATGCAGTTCTTTGGCTGCTGAGCCCCATCTTCGGCGACAGCCGCTACTGTCGAAAGCTCTTCGATCTTCTCCGCCTGACGCTTCACTTTCTTTGGGAGCTACTCGTTTCAAGCCTTCAGGTCGCGTGGGATGTGCTTACGCCCATGCATCGAAGTCGCCCGGGAATCGTCGCTGTTCCGATTGATGCGAAAACCGAGCTCGAGATCACGACGCTGGCCAATCTGGTATCGCTCACGCCTGGTACGCTTTCGCTCGATCTCAGCAGTGATCACAAAACGCTCTATGTGCATGCGATGTTCGTCGATGATCCCGACAACATCCGCCGTGACATCAAACAAGGCATGGAGCGACGCGTTCTCGAGGCCCTTCGATGATCGACTTGTCCGGTATGACAATCATTGAACTGGGCACACTGATCTGCCTTGGCCTGACAACTATCGGCGGACTTGCTGGCTGTATCCGCCTGGTCCTAGGGCCAAGCCTTGCTGACCGCGTGGTCTCTCTTGACCTCGTGACTGTTCTTCTCATCGCTGTTGCTGCTCTCCTGGCGCTGAAAACCGGCGAAGCCGTTTACTTAGACCTTGGCCTAGCGCTCGCTCTGGTCGGCTTTCTCGCGACCGTCGCCTTCGCGCGCTACGCGGAACGGCGCCCCTTACGTCAAGACGACCGAAGCGAATTCACGCCCAAGGTCACCATATCAGAAGCGACTGACCGTGAGTGAATCCGATGATTGAGCTCTTGATATCGCTTCTGTTGATCGCCGGCGGTGCCTTCGCTGCAGTCGCAGGTCTCGGCCTGCTTCGCTTGCCCGATGTTCTCATTCGGATGCATGCCTCGACCAAAGCTGGAACTCTGGGCGTTGGCCTGATCGTCATCGCCGTCGCCGCGCACAAAGGTGACTTACTGGTGACCAGCAAAGCTGTCCTCATCATCATCTTCCTGCTGCTGACGGCTCCTGTTGCCGCACATCTGATCGGCAGAGCTGCCTATCGAAGCGGCACCCCACTTTGGCAGCGGACCGTGATCGATGAGGCCAGGCAGCAGTCCCATGTCAACGATCAAGCGACGTCGTAGACATTTACGTTTCTGTAACCTTGCTATGGTTGAATAGGATGCAATGCTTTTCTCGTTGATCACAGGGCTCGCCCTTCTTCTCGTCGGTGGCGAACTCCTCGTCCGCGGCTCGATCGCTACGGCCGAACGGCTGCGTGTGTCTCCCCTCATCATTGGCGTCACGCTTGTCGGCTTCGGCACGTCAGCACCAGAACTGTTTACCAGCATCAATGCCGCCCTACAGGGAGCATCTGACATTGCTATTGGCAATATTGTTGGCTCCAATATTGCCAATGTGCTCCTGATTCTTGCGATTGGCGCGATCCTAAGCCCCTTCGCCTGCTCACCGGATTCCTTCAAGAGAGACGGACCGGTGATTGCGCTGTCTGCCATTGCCTGCACCGCCATCCTGCTATCCGGATATGTCAATCGCTTCATTGGCATCACGCTACTCATAGCGCTTGTGGGCTATCTGACATGGACAACGTTGGCGGATCGGCGCGAATCAGCCTCAAACGGCGACGGTGGTGAGCCCACCCAGAAGGGCAATCTGGCGATCAGCCTGCTGCTGACTTTAGTTGGCCTCGGTGGCATCGTAGTGGGAGCCGACCTACTGGTTGTAGGAGCCATTGATCTTGCGACACTCATGGGTGTCAGTCAGACACTCATCGGCCTAACCGTCGTCGCAATTGGTACTTCATTACCGGAGCTGGCAACCACCATTGTTGCAGCGTTCAAACGGCAGGGTGACATCGCCTTTGGCAATATCATCGGGTCAAATATCTTCAACAGTCTCGGCATTCTAGGAGCAACGGCTGTTGTTCAGCCGATCCCCGTCCCCGAGGGCGTTCTGACATTCGATGTTTGGGTCATGCTCGCTGCAACCGCCGCCCTAATCATATTCGCCATTACCAGTTGGCGAATCAATCGCATCGAGGGCGGACTATTACTGACCGGCTATGCCGGCTACCTCGGCTTCATGACGATCTGAGCCTGTTGTCGAACAGGCACTTCTGGAAGAGCCCTTTGCATTCGACCAAGGCTCATGCCACCCGGTCAACAGCAAGGCCTCAAAACCGACCAAACGGCGCCCGAAGGTTTGAAGAGAGCCGATGAGCGATCGATAGAAGTGTACGAACGCCTTCCGATCAAATCGTCAAAACCAACGTCCGTGACATGGCGATCCATACGCAGCGCCTCTTCCGATGTGCTACGGTCAGGAACATTAGTCGTCCAACCGATACGACGTGGAAGAAGCGCCCATCTGCGAGGAGCTAGTCGTGACGCCGTCACGACTAGTAGGTGGCCCTGCCACCGGTAACATCAAAGGTAAATCCAGTGGTAAAGCTACAGGCAGGACTAGCTGCGAAGGCCGTAACATTGGCAATCTCCTCGATGGTGCAAAAGCGACCCATCGGGATTCGACGTTTGCGGTCGGCGATGTAGTCTTCACTCATCTCGCCAAATAGGTCGGTCTCTGTGATCGCGGGGGCGATGGCATTCACCAGGACTCCAGAGCCTGCGAGCTCTTGCGCTAATCCTTTGGTAAAGCCAATCACGCCAGCCTTCGCGGCAGCATAGGCGCAGGCGTTTGGTCCTCCTTCTTTGCCGGCGACCGACGCGATGTTGACGATCCGACCGAAGCCTTGGTCGCGCATCGGTCCAACCAGCGCGCGCGAGCACAGGAACACGCCGGTAAGGTCAACGTCGATCACCCTCGTCCATTCATCGAGTGAATAGTCCCAAGTGGGCTTCGTCGGGCCATTCACGCCGGCATTGTTGACGAGAATACTGATATGACCAGCTTCAGTGAGGGTCTGTTCAGCCGCGGCAGCGACCGAGGCCTCATTCGTCACATCGCATACAAAAAAAGCGCTGAAGACAGAGTTGTCGCTCGAGTTAATGTCCCAACCGAAGACTTCAGCCCCGAGTTCAGCAAATTCCTCTGCGATACCAAGCCCAATGCCCCGCGCAGCACCTGTGATGACAGCCTTTTGCCCCTCTAACACTCGATGAATCATGCCAATCCCCAAGCCCCCCGTTGATCCGTCTGCGGCGAAGCGCGACGATAGATGCGAAGCCCAAGAGGGAGCAAGTCAATGCCATTTCACGTCGAGACCGGTCAAGAAGTTTCGTTTTCCAAGACTGTAGGCGAATCGGATGTCTACATGTTCGCAGGCATCACAGGCGATCTTGGACCGAACCATGTGGATGAGATCTACATGCAAAAGTCGAGCTACGGCCGCCGAATCGCGCATGGCGCGCTATTGATCGGCTATATGTCCACCACGTCAACCATGGTTACCGCTCAAATCAGTGTTGACGATGAAACGCCCGTGTCCTTGGGCTACGACCGAATTCGGTTTCTTAAAGCTGTCTTTCTTGGCGACACGATTACCGTCACATACCGGATTGCTTCTGTCGACGACGTGCGCCGGAGGTCCACCGCTGATATTGAGGTCCATAATCAACATGGCGATCTGGTTGCAGTAGCCAAGCATATCCTGAAATGGGTGTCGAACAAAGCATGATGCCTAGCCGGTCAGACGAGCGGTGTCGTTCCCAGTCGGATTGCCTGTGACCGGATTGGCCTGACATCATTTTCTTGGCCGCACGGCTTTCCTCGTCTCAGCTGCTTCGATCACCGCAAGTGTGGCGGCAAGAGATTGGCTTGCATCTTTACCAGTGATGATCGGTTCTTCCTCGTCGCGAATAACACGTACGAAATGCTCGATCTGCTCTGCGTAGACATCGATCGTCGGTAGGGAGACCGTTTCAGCTGCAATCGGATGATTCCAGTCGATGGCCGTCTCATGTCGCCATAGTGTTAATCGGGGGAACTCCATCGCGGCATCAGTGCCGAAGAATCGAGCAGGATTCTCCTCGTTCGCTGGAAAAGTCGGATGGTTCTCCCCAGTCGCTTGCTCCCACGTCCAGGGCGAAGGAGCGGTGTCTGAAATCAGCACGGTTCCAAGTGCGCCGTTTTCGAAACGAAGGGCTATACTCGTGCTGTCCTCTACGTCAAAACCTCGGATGGCGTTCGAGCTGAGCGCCATAACTTCCGTAATCTCTCCGCAGATAAAACGAAGCAGATCAATCTCATGAATGAGATTGATAAGAATCGGCCCACCTCCAGGCAGCGTCTTCCAAGCCGCCTCGTAGTAGGGTTCCGGCTTCCTGACACACCAGGTCACATTGACCGCAACTAAGTGACCAAGAGCTCCATCTTGCACCAAACGCCGAGCCGTTTGGGCACGAGGATTATAGCGCCGGTGATGTCCGACAAGCAGCGGTACGCCCGCCTTCTCAGCTGCAGCGGTCAAGCGCGACGCCGCCGATAGATCGGCAGCAATCGGCTTCTCAATAATCATTGGGAGGCCCCGTTGCGCAGTGGCGATGCCAGCCGCCTCATGCAATTCATTCGGCGCGGCGATAATGACCCCATCGAGTTCTTCGGAGGACAGCATGCCTTCAAAGCTGGGGTAATAGGTAGCCTGTTGTTGGATGGCGCAGGCTCTGGCCTCTGGGAAAGGATCGGCGACTGCCACGAGGTTGGCATTCGGCGATGCACTGACATAAGCAGCGTGTTTCCGGCCGATCATGCCGGCACCAATCAAACCGATTCGAACGGGATTTCTCATAACAGGGCATGCGCCTCCGGCATGGTTGTGTGATTGGTGACGAGGCCCGTCACGCCTTGAGGATGAAACCAAACATCGCCGACGTTCGATTGAACGCATGCGAAGCTGCTCAGTGCAAGCTTCCCGATTCGCCGGTCTTTAAACAGTGATGTCGATTGTTGCCCGATTGTCCCTAGCGTTGGCCGGCCTCTCGGATGGCCGTCGTCTCGGTCACTTCTCGCTTTCCACCAATCCCTTGATGAAAAGCCGTTGCATCGCAACCACGACAACCACCGGCGGAACCATGGCAAGCATGGCCGTAGCCATCGTGACCGGCCAGTTCCCGTAATCATCAGCCGTTGGCAGCATCTGCTTAATGCCCATGACGATCGTGTTCATAGACGGATCCGTGGTGATTAAAAGTGGCCAGAGATATTGGTTCCAGCCAAAGATAAAAAGGATCACGAAAAGGGCTGCGATATTTGTCCGGGAGAGAGGGATGAGGATGCTGAAGAAAAAGCGCATTGGCCCTGCCCCATCGATCCGGGCTGCTTCCACCAATTCATTCGGGACGGTCATGAAGAATTGGCGAAAAAGGAAGGTCGCCGTGGCTGATGCAATTAGTGGCAAAATGAGCCCACTGTAACTGTTCAGTAGATTGAGATTGGCCGCAATCTCGTAAGTCGGCACGATACGCACTTCGACGGGCAGCATGAGTGTGATGAAGATTGTCCAAAAACAAAATTGCCGAAACGGAAAGCGGAAATAGACGATTGCGAAGGCTGATAGGAGCGAAATCGCGATTTTGCCGACGGCAATTCCAATGGCCATGACCATGCTGTTTGCAAGCATTCTCCAGACAGGCACATTGACCCCGGAGAACAGAGCGTTCTCATAGTTTTGAACAAACTGTGAGCCCGGCAAGAGCGGAAGTGGCGGCCGCACCACCTCTTGATGCGTCACCGTCGAGGCAACAAAGGTCAAATAAATCGGGAAGATAACAATGGCGATCCCCAAGAGTAAGATCCCATGGGTGATCCAAATGCGCCATCCTCCTTCACCAACCATTAGAAGGAACTCCTCAATATTTTCAGGATGACCAAGACGCAATTCTCAACAAGCGGTCGACTGGATTGGTATCCTGTGTGCTTGGGAGAGTTTTTTGACCACATCAGTAGTGGACTCGGCGTTCGATATATTTGAACTGAACGACTGTAAGCGCGATCACGATGAACATCAGGACCACAGATTGGGCAGCAGAAGCGCCAAGATCCTGGCCGACGAATCCGTCGGCATAGACCTTATAGACCAGTATTGTCGTCGACCGCTCAGGCCCGCCTGATGTCACCGTGTGGATGATGCCGAAGGTCTCGAAGAACGCGTAGACCAGATTGACCACCAACAGGAAAAAGGTCGTTGGCGAAAGAAGGGGGAAAATGATCTTTATGAATCGCTGCCAGGGCCCTGCGCCATCGAGCGCTGATGCCTCGATAACGCTCTTGGGAATCGCCTGCAGTCCCGCAAGGAAAAAGAGAAAGTTATAGGAAATCTGTTTCCAAGATGCAGCTATGACCACAAGGAGCATCGCTTCATGGCCATTCAACGCATGATTCCAGCGATAGCCAATCACCTTCAGGTAGTAGGCGATCAAACCAGTAGAAGGATTGAATAAAAAGAGCCACATAACACCGGCGATGGCCGGCGCAACGGCATAGGGCCAGATCACAAGTGTTCGATAAGTCGTGGCCCCTTTGATCACTCCATCTGCGAGTACCGCGAGCAGCAATGCGACGCTCATGGAAAGAGCAGTTACCGAAAGGCTGAAGACGGCAGTGACCCATAGAGCTTCGAGATAGTAGGGGTCGCCCAGAACATAGGAAAAATTTTCGAACCAAACGAACTGACTGCCTAGACCAAATGGATCGGCGATGAGGAAGGACTGGTAGACAGCCTGACTCGCCGGCCAGAAGAAGAAAACTGCCGTGATCAAAATCTGCGGAGCTACCAAGAGATAGGGCAGCACCTTATTCTGAAATACGATTCTTTTTTCCATCGCTCAGCGAGCGACATATCGGCTGGAGGGGAGAGCAGCGAGGCAAAACTCGCGGTCGCTTATCACTCTCCCCGTTACCAACGTCAGGACTACTGAGCGCTGCGCTCGAACCGCCGAAGCAACTCGTTGCCGCGGCTCACCGCATCGTCCAGCGCTGCCTGCGCATCCTTGTTGCCTGCCCAGACCGCCTCTAGCTCCTCATCGATGAGCGCGCGGATCTGATCGAAGCTGCCAAGACGCAAACCCTTCGAGTTCCCTGTCGGCTCCTTGCCAGTCATCTGGATGATGGCAACATCAGTACCAGGGTTCTCTTCGTAAAAGCCTTCGCCCTTGGTTTGCTCATAGGCCTCATAAGTTATCGGCAGATAACCCGTGTCCTGATGCCAAGCCGCCTGCACGTCGGATGACGACAGGAAGTTGAAGAACGCAGCAACGCCCTTGTATTCCTCGGCTTCGTGTCCAGCCATGACCCAAAGCGATGCGCCACCAATGATGGTGTTCTGCGGTGCACCGTCAGCGCTGTCCCAATAGGGAAGGTTGACCACAGCAAATGGAAACTCCGCTTCAGCCTTAACACCGGCATAACCGGCCGAGCTTTCGGTGAAGAGCGCGCACTCGCCGGCGCGGAACTGCGCTCCGGCCTCGTTCCGCCGACCTGCGTAGATAAACAGGCCTTCTTGCGCCCACTCGCCCATCTTGCTGATGTGAGTGACCTGCATCTCACCATTGAATGCAAGTTCCGTGTCGGTCCCCCCAAAACCATTGTCTTTTGTCGCAAAGGGGACATTGTGATAGGCGCTCATATTCTCTAGATGGACCCAGGACTGCCACGCCGTACTCAGCGGGCACTCACTGCCGCCAGCCTTCAGAGCCCTCAACAGATCATCGACCTCGTTCCAGGTCGTGGGCACAGTTTCCGGATCAACGCCAGCATCCTCGAGCGCCTGTTTGTTGATATAGAGAACCGGCGTGGAGCTGTTGTAGGGCAACGAAAGCATCTCGCCCTCTGGCGTAGTATAGTAGCCTGTCACCGCAGCGAGATAGACACTCGGATCGAAATCGAGGCCGCTCTCTGCCATGACCTCGTAGACTGGCTTAATGGCGCCTTCAGCCGCCATCATCGTCGCGGTCCCGACCTCGAAGACTTGGAGAATGTGGGGCTGCTCACCCGCGCGAAACGCGGCAATGCCCGCATTAAGCGTCTCGGAGTAATTGCCCTTATTACTGGCGACAACAACGTAGTCGGATTGTGACGCGTTAAAGTCCTCAACTTGCTTTGCCAGAAGCTCACCGAGCCGCCCTGTAAACGCATGCCACCACTGAATCTCCGTCGCCGCTTGAGCGGCGCCCAACGGCAAGATACTGGCGCTCACCAACGCCGCCGCCAATAAGGATGTTCGCTTCATTACGCTCTCCCTCTTTCTGTCTTCGACAGTTCGTTCACAAAAAGCCAACCCATGCGACTAACGTAGAACCATGACACCTCAAAGACCACAGTTGGAGAGGGTTGATCAATCCTTTACGGACTTGTCGATTGCCGGCCATCCCTCAACGGACAACCTTGAAGACAGCAAATGCCACGATTTGTTGGGGCTGAGCGTAAGCTTAGACTGTTCAGATCAAATCCTGGAAAAGCACCGTTCTTCGCCACGACACGTTTTTACTGAAAGAGGTGCGCTCTCCGTGATCTGGGGCCGTTGGGTTTGATCTGGGGGCTATTGCGCGATCTGTCGGACTTGTCGTCCGATATCTATGGAACGCTCATGCCCTATTGTCGCCCAGGTTCTTGTTGTCGGAACCATCAGCGCTGTCATAGCCGTCGACATAACTCCCTTCGCCAGCCACAGCGATCGGCTAGATCGAAGCCTGCTTAGCTGACATGTTGACGGCGACGTCGTTCAAGGAGGATCATAGATCTTTGTCAACGCAAAGCGAACGTCAGCTTCCGTTATCGATTGGCCGAATGGTCAGGCACTGACCGCAGCCCCTTCAGCGGAGGCCAAGTCCGGTTGGCGCAGGGGCAGCCGAACCGAAAAGACTGAGCCCTGGCCGGCTTCAGAGGTCACGGTGATGTCTCCACCATGCATCTCGACCATTGATTTCACCATGTGGAGACCGATACCACTGCCAGCGATACCCGCTGATGTGGTCGCCCGGAAAAAACGCTGGAACAACTGGCTAAGCTCATCCTTTGGAATACCGACACCCTCGTCCGCAAACGAAAAAACCACCGTATCTCCAGCATCAACCTCACCACGTACCGTGATCTTGCCACCTTCAGGGGAGTATTTGATCGCGTTTGCGATCAAATTGGAAAAGACTTGGCGCATGAGCTTGACGTCCATCGTGACGTCTTTCGGCAGTCGCTCGATATCGACAGCAATCTCACGGTCTGGATGAAGCTCGATATAACTCCCAATAGTCTCAACAATCACGGGGGCCGGGTCACAGAGTTCAGGATCGAATTTGACAGCACCGGCTTCGAGTCGAGACGCACTGAGGACACTTTCCATCAGTTCGACAAGGCGGCCGACCGATCGACGGATGGTCGTGACCGCATTCCTTGCCTTATCGGATGTGACATGATCGGATAATCGAAGGATGCGATGAGCGTTACCGTCGATAACCGCAAGCGGTGTGCGCAACTCATGCGTTACCATAGACACGAACTGCCGCTGAAGGCTTGTCAGCTCCTTCTCCTGATCAAGCGCCAGCTGAAGTTCTGCTCGTTGACTCTCCAATTCTTCATTCTGCTTGATAAGAAGCGCTTCCTGGTCTCGCCTTTCGCCGCCAGCGCGCCGTAGGTCGAATTGGTCGATCACAAGTGCGGAAAGATCCCTCAGTGTTCGCTCATCTTTCGAATCAAATTGTTTTCTCGGCTTGGTGTCGATCACACATAAGGTGCCGAGCTTGTGGCCACTTGGCGCGATGAGGGGGGTTCCGGCATAAAATCGGATATCTGGAGGACCCGTAACAAGAGGATTGTCGCAGAATCTCGGATCAAGCGTAGCATCAGGTACGACCAGGACTTCCTCTCCGAGGATTGTATAGGTGCAAAACGCTACATCACGCGGCGTTTCGCATACCGTTAGACCCACCTTCGCTTTGAACCATTGCCGCCTGGCCGCAATCAGCGAGATCAGCGCTATCGGCGCGTCAAAGACTCGCGAGGTCAATTGCGTAATCTGATTGAAAACATGCTCCTCAGGCGTATCGAGAATGCGATAGCGCTCGAGTTCCGCAAGGCGACCCACCTCGTCATGTGGCAGGGTATAGGATCGGGGCCCGAAGTTGGTCATATCCACAAATTCAATGTTGAGCCAACCCGTATCCTGCCCCACAGGTCTTAACATGAAGCTAACGATAAGCATGAAGAACCCGGATCCCAATCCGGCGATGGCCAAAGACGCCTCCGCGATCTGGTTCCGCTCATGGTCGTTTAGGATTGGTTAGTCATTATGCTCTAGCGTTCTGCGAGGGTCGGATCAAAGTCGCCAAGCGGTCGAGTGAGCGGGAATGTGATTGCAGGATTAAGGTCGCTGCTGGGACAGAGCCAGCAAAATGACAAGGAAACGAGTATTCGGCGCGGAGATCGAGGTGCTAGTCTAATCGAATTCGCGCTGATTGTACCATTTCTCTTGTCCTTGACGATTGGCATTGTTGAAATGAGCAATGTGTTCTACGTCCGCAACATTCTCAACGAAGCCGTTCGAGACGCAACCCGCCGGTTTGCTATCGGGGCACTGGACAAAGTTGGGACCGAGGACCTAATCCAACAAAAAGTCACAAACACGATCGGCTTCAATGGTGAAGTACTCGTTACCGAAACACCCATCGATGACGACAATACAGATGTCACCGTCTCAGTCACGGTGCCTTTGCAAAGCCTGCTTTTGTTTCAATCACTCTCAGGCGGCTTTGTTACAATTGGCGGCTCAAATCCAAATCTCACATTCTCAGCGACATCGCTCAAATATTAGTGGATGAGCCAAGACAACACGTCCAGCTCGGGAACATGTTGCTAAAAGCTTCTTAACGCTTCGGTGATAGTGTCAAGATCGGATGGTGGAGGCTGTCCTCTGCCGTGATTGCGGACTGTCGACGTGAATCTTAGAGTTGTTCGTATCGGCACCTATGCTCTCCTAGCCATCGTACTTCTGGTCGGCTGTGCCGCCGCATGGGTAACCCTGAACGCGCTTGCCGGGAAGGCCGATGATCTTGTTCGGCACGCCCGCGTAGATGCCTGGACGACACAACAGACCGAACACCAATCTTACCGATTTCTGCTCGCCCTCAGTGAGCATGTCGCCGGAAATGAGTCGATCGGTCTAGAGGACGTCCGCGACCATCTCAGTCATCTAAAAGGCGCGGCGCGCTTCCTCAATCTTCATGAACGAAGCCCCGAGATCCAGGTTATCCCGGGGAAAGAAGATCTTCGATCTGACTTCCTACAAGCCCTGCAACGTATCGAAGAGTCACTTGCCGACCGACTCGATGCCCGCGGTGACCTCGCCCTGCTTCTCGACGCACGATCAGCCCTAAGTCCCTGGCTGAGCGAACTGCAGGAATTGATGGTCAACTTGACCCATATCCGGATCGAGCTTCAAAAGCGTGACCTCACCAACGCATCGACGCTCATCGGGTTCAATCGCCAACTGCTCCTTGCTATCGTCGTATTCGGCGCGATCTTTCTCACACTTGTGTCGTTTGAGGCTCGAGACGCACGCCGAGCCGAAGCTGCCGCACGTGAAGCCGAAGCCATGGCACGGATGCAGCATGGCCGCTTTCAAGACTTTGCTGAAACCGCCTCAGACTGGCTTTGGGAAACCGACTCAGAGTTACAACTCACGTTCATATCCGACCAAATCGAGGCATTTTCCGGCCTTTCGGCTGAAAGCTATCAAGCCCAACCCGTTGCCAGTTTTCTTAAACAACTGGACGGCGACTGCGACACCCATGAATTGGACGATATGCTGTCGCGCCGAACGACCTTTCGCAACCTGCTTGTTGGCTCTGAGGACCAGCAACGATTCTTGCGATTCTCTGGGAATCCAACCTATGACGAGGCCAATGCATTTGTGGGCTTTCGTGGCACCTGTAGTGATATTTCCGACGACGTTCGGCGTGAGGGGCGCATTCGCTTCCTCGCTGAACACGATCATCTGACGGGTCTGGCCAATCGCGCCTACCTGCAAAAGCAGCTTCGCATGATCCTCGAAGGTGAGCGTCTCAGCGACAGGCACGGCTTTTTGTTGATGCTCGACCTAGATGGCTTCAAAGACATCAATGATACCTTTGGTCATGATGTTGGCGATGCGTTAATCGTTGCTCTCGGTGATCGCTTGCAGCGCGAGCTGAGGCGCACAGATTTGATTGCTCGGCTTGGCGGTGACGAATTTGCCATCGTCCGGACCGGCGAAGACCTGACCGATATCAGCGGAGAAATGTTGAGCGACCGCGTCCTCTCTTTGGTCAAGCAACCCTTCAATGTAAAGGGCTACGAGTTTGTCGTCGGCACCAGCATCGGCATCGCACGATTTCCGGCAGATGGCACCACCGTCGAAGCGCTGATGAAGGCTGGCGATTTGGCGCTCTATTCGGCGAAGGCCGCCGATGGTGACAGAGCAGTCGCCTATCATGTCGGCATGAGCGAGCATCTCGAGCGTCGTCGACAGCTTGAAAATGATCTTAGAATAGCCCTGGAGACCAACGCGTTAGACCTCTACGTCCAACCGCAATTCGATTTCGATCGTGAGCGTTTCATCGGCGGTGAAGCCCTCATCCGATGGCATCATGCCGAATTAGGTGCGATTAGTCCGGACATCTTTATACCGATTGCGGAGGAGACAGGGCTCATTCTTCCTCTCGGCCGTTGGGTCATGGAAACGGCATGTCGCATGGCACAGCAGGCGTCATCCACCTTCAGTGACGGTCTTATCGCCGTCAATATCTCACCAGCTCAATTCACGCATCAAGACCTGGTTCAGGAAGTCGAGGACGTGCTTGCCCTTACCGGCCTATCACCTCACAATCTGGAACTGGAAATAACAGAAGGCTTGTTGATGCGGGATCACCAATTGGCGATCGATATGCTCAGCAAGCTCGATGAAATGGGTGTCAAACTGGCGATTGACGACTTCGGCACGGGCTATTCGTCGCTTAGCTATCTGAAACGTTTTCGTGTTCACAAGGTCAAGATCGACAAAGCGTTTGTCCGCGACCTAGAACACGACCGAGGGGACCATTCAATCGTGCAAGCCGTCGTCATGATGAGCAAGGCGTTTGGTTTTCAAACAATTGCCGAAGGTGTCGAAACCCCCGCTCAGCGAAATCGTCTCATCGCGCTAGGTTGCGATCAGGCTCAAGGCTACTATTACGGTAAGCCACAGCCAATCAAGCGATTCTTCGAAACCTATGCCAAGATGCGCGCGCCTAAGATGGCAGATGCGCAAGTATCAGTGTAGCAGCATAGAAACGCTCAATTTTTGGCCTAATGCAGTTGTCGAGATCGGCCTCCTAGCATAGCAGAGCCTCGACGTGCGCACACGTCCTCTACTATGACAATAGAGCTTCGTTGCACACCGACGACATTGAGGAAACAGCCATGGGCCCCTTTAAAACGCTTCGTGTTGATATCGATTCCCGAGGTGTCGCAAGCTTGACCCTCAACCGGCCGGAACGAAAAAATGCTATTTCTGGGACCATGATGGACGAGCTCGTCGCCTTCACCGAGGCAGTTGCAGCGAGCCAGAACGTCAAAGTCGTGGTCATGTCGGGGGCGGATGGTACCTTTTGCGCCGGTGCCGACCTGACTTGGATGATGGCGCAAATCGAGGCCGATCGTAAGGCGCGCATGGCCGAAGCGAAGCGTTTCGCCATGATGTTGAAAGCGTTGAATGAACTACCACTCCCCCTGATCGGCAAGCTCGAAAACGTCGCTCTTGGCGGCGGGATGGGGCTTGCTTGCATTTGCGATGTGGCCGTTGCGACAAGAGATTGCCGCTTTGGCTTTACCGAAACACGGCTGGGTATCATCCCAGCGACCATCAGCCCCTATGTGCTTGCTCGTATGGGGGAAGGAAAAGCAAGACGAGTCTTGATGAGCGCACGTATCTTCCAAGGCGATGAGGCACAGTCACTTGATGTGGTTGCGCGGGCGGTTGACCCCGAGGATCTAAACGCTGCCATCGAGGCCGAATTGGCCCCCTATCTGGCGCTCCCTAGAGGAGCTGTCGGCAGGGCAAAGCGGCTAACACGCTCCCTAGGTATCACCATCAATGAGGCAGTCATTGACGATAAAATCCGCCAACTTGCCGATGCCTGGGAGACAGAAGAAGCGAGAGAGGGCATCTCCGCCTTCCTGGAGAAACGACAACCAGCCTGGGGATGACCTCGCCGTCAGTAGCATGCGCTAAACCAGGACAGATTCAGAACATGATGACTTGTCGGAGTTCCGAACCGTCTGCCAAACGATCGAATGCTTCGTTCAACTCCTCTAGTCCGATACTTCGGGTGATGAGTTGGTCGACCGGCAATCGACCCTGCTGAAATAGCGCAATGTAGTGCGGGATATCTCGTTTCACCAAGCAGGAGCCAAGATAGCTTCCTTTGATGGTTTTCTCTTTGGCAACCAGGTCAACATGGTGGATCGCAAACTTTCGATCGGGATGAGAGAGTCCACTGGACACGGTTGTGCCACCCATCTTGGTGATGCCATACGCGAATTCCATCGCCTGGACATTACCGACGCACTCAAAGACATAGTCGAAGCCGCCTACCTGCTCGGCAATACCATCCGTCATCGGATCATAAACACTATCCGCGCCGAGACTTATGGCCTTAGCTCGTTTCTCCGGCAAAAGGTCAAAACCCGCGATTGTTGATGCGCCAGACGCCTTTGCTCCCATCAGCGCCGCAAGGCCGGTACCGCCGAGACCGACAATGGCAGCGCTGGCGCCCTTTGGCATGGCGGCTGTATTCATAACGGCGCCGACCCCCGTGATGACAGCACACGAAAATAACGCGGCATCTTCGAGCGGTAGATCGGGGTCAACTTTGACAAGAGAGCTCTGGTCGACGACCGCATACTCAGCAAAACAGGAAACGCCAACCTGATGGTATAGCGGTTGCCCAGCTCTTGATAATCGCGTGGCACCACTCAGAAGCGTTCCCGCGCCATTGCTGGCAAACCCCCGTGTGCAAAGCGATGGCCGTCCACCCAAGCACATGTCGCACGCGCCGCAGCTGGGCATAAAAACGAAGACAACATGATCTCCTGCAGAAAGCTGGGTTACCCCCTCGCCAACCCTCTCGATCACACCCGAGGCTTCATGCCCGAGCACCATAGGCATTTGGCGGGGACGATTGCCATTGACGACCGATAAATCCGAGTGGCAGACGCCAGCTGCCGCGACTTTCACCAGGACTTCCCCGGGACCAGGAGGCGCCAGCTCTACCTGCTCGATCTGCACCGGTTGGGACTGCCGATAGGGACGGTCAGCACCCATCTCATAGAGAACCGCGGCTTTGATTTTCATCTATGCTCCTCTGAAGCAGAAGTGCATCGCTCCTACCTTAAAGCAATAGACCGAAAGATCGAACCGTCGCTAGAGACCTTCGTCCGAACCATCGTCACTCGACAAGCGCAGAGCAATCTCGAAGCGATCTTCTGAATCGTTGGGTTCGAGATCTGTACCGCCTGCCAGCTGAGTCTCGATCAGACCGAGTGGATCGATCCAATGACCGTGCATGATGACTTCATAATGCAGATGTGGTCCGCTCGATTGCCCACTGGTTCCCACGTAGCCGATCACTTGGCCCTTTTGAACATGCATGCCGGGCACCAAGCCGAGCACAAAACGATCTAAATGGGCATAAGCGGTCACCACATCTCGCCCGTGCTTAATCCGGCTGAGATTACCATAGGTGCCACGATCGCCCTGAAAAAGCAGCACACCGTCAGCGGCGGCGACGACCGGCGTACCTTTCGGTGCTGCAAGATCAATTCCGCGATGAGGCCGAGTAAGACCAGTTAGAGGGTGACGACGATAGCCAAATCGTGAGGTCAGCGTGCCGTTTTCAGTCGGATCCGTGAGCAGCGACCAAACTTCACCGCTTCTCGATGTCAAGAACAGTTCATCGCCGATGCGCTCACTTGCAGGACCAATCGAGCAACCGCCAATACTAAAAATGAAAAGCAAGGAAACCAGTAAACATCGCGATAATCGCATCAGTCTCTTTCCGGACTTTTGCCTTGGACGCCCAATAATCTTCTTCTGCCTAGTTCGAACGGACAAAGAGAAACTCGTTTTACAAATGAAGCTCGTAGTGGCTTAATCGCCGATCGACAAGCTCCTTGCGCCGGGTTTAGCACGCGAAATCGCCAAAAAACGACGATCTACGGCAGAGTTCGCCTGTTGTTCACCTAAAAATGGAACCCTCTCAAGTTCTTCGGCGCATGGTAATGCTTATCGATCCGTCTCCAGCTCATCCCAGTTTTTTGTCCGATCATTCTCGTGATGAGCCTTCCGAGCTTCGACTTTTGTTGAGAACGTCGACACCGACCATCGCCTCAATCTTCTGATGAGCCGGTTCACGAGATCGCAAGGTGGGACCGATAATCCGTTTGCAACGAGACATCGTTGCTTCGGCAAAAGAGTGGCGTTTGTAGGCCGATATAATCGTGGTCATTGCTTGCGGGTCAAACGAAGCCTTTTTGTCGATGATTCAGGCGCCATGCCAAGAGACTGGCGCTCAATGAGTTCTACAGGCCAAATCTCCTGATAATCTAATGGGTTAGCACCACCGATAAGAGCGGTGACTATTTCAGCGAGACGCTTGCCCACTTGAGCATGTGGCTGCCGTATTGTTGCGAGTGGCGGATTGGTAAGCGCGGCTTCCGGCAAATCATCATGACCAATGACCGAGAGATCCCGCCCGCATTTCAGTCCTGCCGAGTCGATGGCACGTAACGCGCCGATCGCCTCGAGATCAGTGGCACAGATCATAGCGGTAGGGCACGGTTCGTTTTCGAGAAGGCGAATAGCAGCACGTTCGCCAAAGGTTTCACCCCCATCACCTTCGCGGATCAGATTGGTGTGCACCAGCAGGCCATGGTCAGTCATAGCCTCCACATAGCCGGATCGTCGATGCCGAGCGTAATTAAGTATCGAGGAAGGTGGACCTATATAAGCTATGTCTCTATGGCCGCGTGCAACCAACGCCTCCACCGCAACTCGGCCAGCCGCTTCTCCGTCCATATCGACAAATGCATAGTTGCTGGCGTCCTCCGTGCGACCGTGGCAGACGAAGGGTATTTTCTGTTCAAGCAGATACTGAACACGCAGATCATGGCACAGAGTCCGGACTAGAACGATAGCGTCCACCCACCGTCCTTCGACTAGACGCCTGAGGGCCGACAACTCAGCCTCGCCACGATCCGCAGTTGATAGGAGCAAATAGAGCTCTTGAGATGCTAGGGTGTTGCTCATACTAGTTATCAGGTCGATGAAGAAGGCATCACCGAACGGCTTGAGATCGCTTGGTACGACCAGACCTACGACGTTCATGCGGCCAGTTCGCAAGCGCTGGGCGAGCGGGTCGGGCTGATAGCCATACTGTTCCGCTGCAATCCGGACGCGTTCGCGGGTCTTTGAGCTGACGTCAGAATAGCCGGCAAGCGCCCGTGAGACTGTCGTCTTCGAAAGGCCGAGACGACTAGCAAGCTCCTTCAGCGTCACATGATTACTTTCAAACTGATCTAAGCAATTCCAGTCTGGCGAGTTCAGATTTGCCGGTCAAGTTGGCCGCCAACGATCAATGGATCATAATCGGCGCGACGCATGTCGCTCCAAAGCCTCCTTCTGGCGTAGCAGGATCAACGCATGAAAATGCCATACCGTGCTTTTGGTGAGATGGCCAAAAACGCTGTCCTGCCCTCACAAATAGTGTAGCGACCTACCTTCATGGAAGACCTGAACCTTGTCAGGAACGGCCGTCATCTTCAGCGTTTTGCCTCGATCCAGATGAATGCCTGGTAGTTTGCCGATCACCGGATCCCGTCCATCGACTCTGGCGAAATGAAGCAACGTCACCTCGCCCAAGGCTTCGGTGAATTCGACTTTACCTTCGAAAAGGTAGTCGTCTCCGGTCTCGATAAAGTCTTCCGGTCTCACACCAACATTGACCTTCAGACCCTTCTGACTGTCCGAAGACGGTGCCGCAGAAATCGCGGTGCCACCGCCGTCGAGCCGAACGGTTGTCTGTGCCCCCGTGCCAATAATCTCTCCGGGTAACATGTTCATCGCGGGCGAGCCGATAAATTGCGCCACGAACTCGTTCTCCGGCCGCTGGTAGAGCTCAAGCGGCGTTCCGACCTGTCCAATGCCATCGCCAACCGTCAATACAACGATCCGGCTTGCGAGCGTCATCGCTTCGACTTGATCATGGGTTACGTAGATCATCGTACTATCAGGCATCGACTCCTTGAGCTGCGCAATTTCGATCCGAGTTGCCACCCTGAGTGCCGCGTCCAAATTGGAAAGAGGCTCGTCGAAAAGGTAGACTTTGGGGTCGCGTACAATGGCCCGCCCGATCGCAACACGCTGCCGCTGACCGCCGGAAAGCGCTTTCGGTAGTCGGTCAAGATAAGGCTCAAGCTGAAGCACGCGCGCCGCCTTACCCACTTCTTGTTCAATCTCCTGCGCCGATTTCTTGGCGAGTCGAAGAGCGAACGCCATGTTCTCACGCACGGTCATATGGGGGTAAAGCGCATAAGATTGGAAGACCATGGCAATGCCGCGCTGTGCCGGCGGGATGTCATTGACAACCTGGCCATCGATTTCGAGATCACCAGATGTAATCGTTTCTAGTCCGGCAATCATCCGCAAAAGCGTCGACTTACCACAGCCAGACGGCCCGACAAAGACAATGAGTTCGCCCTTCTTGATGTCGAGATTGATATCCTTCAGGACATGGACCGCACCGCCGTAAATCTTCTGGACATTGGTGAGTTTGATCTCGGCCATTGGTTTTCCCTTTACTTCACCGAACCGGCCAGAAGGCCACGCACGAGATAGCGCTGCATGGCGAAAAACACCACGAGCGGCACAGCAATCGACACGAATGCCGCCGTTGCCAAAATTTCCCAATTACCGCCACGAGTACCGAGAAGCTCGACGATCTGATTGGTCATGACGGTCGTTTCGCCGGTTGCATCGACGAGAAAGACCCGAGCGACCAAAAGGTCGTTCCAAGTCCAGAGAAACTGGAATATCGCAAAGGAGGCTAGCGCCGGAAATGACAGCGGGAGGATGATCTTTGTGAAGATCTGGAAATCGGTGGCGCCATCGACCTTGGCGTTTTCGATGATGTCGCGAGGTAACCCGACCATATAGTTGCGTAAAAGATAGATAGCGAGCGGCATGCCGAACGCTGTATGCGCCAGCCAAACGCCAATATACCCCTTCCCGATGCCGATACCCAAATGCAACCGTAAAAGCGGGATCAGCGCCAGCTGTAACGGGACGACCAGGAGGCCAACCACCACTGCCACCAGGAGTGCTCGTCCTGGAAAATCCATCCACGCGAGTGCATAGGCAGCGAAGGCGGCAACAACAATCGGAATAATCGTCGCCGGAATCGTGACGGTCAGTGTGGCGAAAAACGCCCTGGTCAAATTGTCGTTACCAGATCCGCTGCTCAGGACAGTGTCATAATTCGTGACGGTAAATTCGGGTGGCGCTTCCGCGGTCACGAATAGGCGTTGACCACGGCCCGAGATCTGCTCGTCATTGCCGCGCCAGAGGTAATCTCCATTGGCCTCCAGCGCCATCGTCTCACCGTCGCCGAGGTCCGCGATCTCGCCGGGCTGATAGGCCGAGATCGCACGCGATGAGGTGCCCCAAACGCTAATGACTTTGGTGCCTGGATCGTCGCCAGCTTCGGTAAAGATATTACCCGATACGACGAAGGCATCCCCGTCCGCTTGACGATTTTCATCAGGATCGGCGGCTCTGAGCACTTCGTTCTGCACCGCCGGGAACATGGCGGCCCACCAGCCAGAGCTAGAGATCTGATCGGCTGTGCGAAAGGACGATACGAACAAGCCGACTGTGGGGAAAAGCCAAAGAATAACAAGAAGGCCAACCGAAATGTGCACGGCCCATGTCAGAGTCGACTTTGTACCTGCCATGCCATCCATCAGCGCATCTCCTTCCTGGCGTTGTAAACGTTCCAGATCAAGATCGGCGACACCAACAGCATGATGATGATGGCGCTGGCCGAGCCCACACCCCAATCATTGGCTCGGAAGAGTTTGTCGAACATGTAGTTGGCCAGCACTTGGGTTTCCCACTGGCCGTTGGTCATGGCAAAGACAATGTCGAAAATCTTAAGAACGACCAACGTGATGGTTGTCCAAACGACGACGATCGTCCCCATAATCTGGGGCACCTTTATCGAAAAGAAGACCTGAAACGGATTGGCGCCATCAATAATCGCCGCTTCAACGGTCTCCTCAGGGATACCTCTAAGCGCTGCTGAAAGGATGACCATGGCAAAGCCAGTTTGGATCCAGATCAGCACCACCATAAGGAAGAAATTGTTGTAGAAGGGAAGCGTCAGCCAGGTCTGAGGCTCGCCATAGGGTAAGCTCATGGTAAAAACATCGACCACATTCATCAAAGAAAGCCCGACGAAATAGATGGCAGTCAGACCCGCAACGAGGCGTAGCGCTTTCATCACTATAGTGCCGGCACGATAAGTGGCATTCCAAAGTGGCCGACAAAGGATGTAGCCGACATAGGCGACAAGACCGGCGAAGCCGATCAACATGATCGCCGGCAGGAGGCGAAGGAACAGAAACGATCCTATCCCACCATCGAACTGCAGCCAGACCGCGTTCAGGACCCCGATCTGGCTCGACTCGACCGGCCGGGTGTCATAGATCAGCTTGAAGATCACCGAAGCGCCGACGAAAGAAATCGCCATCGGCATAAAGATCAATGATTTGGCCACGCTGCCCCATGCGATACGGTCAGTGAGCTGAGCGGCAAGCAAGCCGAACGCCGTCGATGCAGCCGGCACCACGATGAGCCACAGCAGGTTGTTCCTGAGCGCTTCCCAGAACTTACCTTCGCCAAACATCTGGCTGTAGTTAGCAAACCCAACGAACGCGCCATCCTGGCTGCGATCCGTGAGGCTCAGTCTTAGCGTTTCAAAGACCGGATACGCCAAATAGAGACCAAGCGCGACAAGGGCTGGGAAAAGAAACAGCCAAGGCCGGATCTGGTTAGCGCGGTTGATATTGCGGCCCGCGTTAGGTCCCGTTGCAGGGAAGAGAACCCTATCCAGAATCTGATTGGAAAAATAAAAGTATCCGATACAACCACCGACACCGATGACGATAGTGATCAATCCCTGAATTGCAGGATTCACTGTCTCTCCCCTCCGGTTCGGCCAAAGTGTAGCCCGACCGGACCAGGATCAACCTGGTCCGACCCCAACCACCTACCTACTTGAGCGCTTCCCAAGAGGCCTGGATCTCGCTGGCAACAGCGGATGCCTCTTTTCCTCCTGCGTAGTCAACCATACCCGTCCAGAACGTCCCCGCACCAACGGCGCCAGGCATCAGGTCGGATCCATCAAAGCGGAACGTCGTCGCATTGAGCAGAATTTCGTTCATCTTGCGCAGCGTTGGATCGCCAAACACCTCGGGGTTGACTCCTGTATGCGGGGTCAAGAAACCCTCACGTGCCATCCAAATCTCATGCGCTTCGACTTCTTGCAGAAACTTGATCAGGTCATGTGCAGCTTCGTTTTCGTTGGTAATCGCCCAAAGAGTACCTGCACCCAGGACAGGCGTACCGAGATCCTTTTCGGCGAGGGCAGGAAAGTAAAAGAAGTCAACATCGACGCCGACTTCGGCACCCTCCGGGAAGAAGGCCGGAATGAAAGATGCCTGACGATGCAGATAGCATTGCGGCGGGCTGTCGAATAATCCCTTCGGTGAGTCGCGGAAGTCAGTCGTGGCCACAGCACCGGTGCCACCGGCAACATAATCGTCATTTCGCGCAAATGACCCGAACTCTTCGATTGCTGCCACAATGCGTTCATCATCGAACGGGATTGAGTTGTCGGTCCAGCCATCGTAGACCTCGGGCGGCTGTGTTCGAAGAAGCAAGTCCTCGACCCAGTCTGTCGCCGGCCAACCTGTTGCCCCACCTGAACCTAGACCGATGCACCAAGGCGTTTCGCCATCGGCGACGATCTGATCGGTCAGCGCCTTTAGCTCCTCCATCGTCTCGGGCACTTCGTATTCGGCGTCTTCGAAATTTTCCGGGATGTACCAGACGAGCGACTTCACATCCACTTTGTAGAAAAATCCGTAGAGCTGATCCTGGCCATTTTCGTCAGCATAGGTGCCTAGATCCACCCAAGATTGCCCCGCGGCATAGTTTTCACGGATCCAATCCGCCGTACCATCGGCAAGCGGCGTCAAGAAACCTCGACTTGCCATGTCTGCCGCAAGTCCCGGCTGTGGGAAAACGGTAACGTTTGGTGCAGAGCCTGCCTCGGCATCCACCAAAATTTGCTGCTCCAGCGCATCCGATCCGACATATCGGACATCATGCCCGGAGGCATCGGCAAATGCACTCAACACGGCTTCAACGTTTTCCTGGTCAGGTCCTAGCCAAGGTCCGAAAACCGTCACCTGTTCGGCGAATGCGCTGGATGCCACCAAGGCGATTGTCGCTACACTGCAACCAAAAAATGTCCTCACGAAACGTCTCCCTGCTCCACGCCGTTTAGTCCTGTCGGAATGAGGCTCAACTTACTGTGAACCCTTGAAACCGCACACGCCTGATCTGCAGAAACAGTGACAGTCCATCTGGACGATGTCAAACCTCAGGAGCGAATATCATCGAGACTGCAAGGTGACGCCTACAGATCATTTTTTTGGGCCCCAACAGTCGGAGAAGACTGCTTTGCGTTCTGGACGACAGAAGACGATCAACTCGCTCTCATACTTAGCAAAAGCGGAAGCCTGTCTCGTCGTCCTTTCAACTGTCAAAATGGCGACTATACCTGTCGAAAGTATCGCCTGAGGCAGCCGAAATCTCGGCTACGTAAGACAGCATCCTAAGGGTCACCCAGAAGAGGCTTGCTCACTCGGTTCTGATTGAGATTGGCGTATCATGATGGCAAGGGGAGTGTCTGGACTCTCTCGATTGCAAAAAACTCACACCGACTGCACCAACATGTTTCTTGAGCGGACCTAGCCTTTGCCTGTTTTACCCCAGCTATCCCGGAGGCCGATCGTTCGGTTGAACACTAACGCCCCCGTTTTGCTGTCAGGATCGGTCGCGAAGTATCCCTGACGCTCGAACTGAACCGCCTTGCCAAGGTCGACATTGGCAAGCGATGGTTCAAGCCTGCATCCGCTCAGCACGTCCAATGAGCCGCGATCAATATCATTCAGGAAATCGCCGTCGCGACCGGGTATCGGCTCCGTAAAGAGTGGCTCGTAGAGACGGATTTCTGCCGGCAGCGCATGTTGTGCTGACACCCAATGGAGCGTGCCCTTAACCTTTCGGCCGTCAGGAGCATCGCCACCGCGGGTCTCGGGGTCGTAGGTACAACGGAGTTCAACCACCTCACCGTTCGAGTCCTTGACGACATCGGTACAGGTAATGAAGTAGGCAGAGCGCAAGCGCACCTCACGTCCAGGGGCCAGCCGAAAGAACTTTTTCGGTGGATCCTCCATGAAGTCTGTCTGTTCGATAAAGAGTTCTCTCGAAAAGGGCACCTCGCGCATACCCATGCCTGGCTCGGGCCCGTTGGCAACCTGCATGTCTTCCACTCGATCTTCAGGGAAGTTCTCGATGACGACTTTGAGGGGGCGCAACACAGCCATCCGGCGAAGCGCATGTCGGTTGAGGTGATCACGGATACAGTGGTCGAGAAGAGCAGGCTCAATGAGATTCTCAGCCTTTGCGATGCCGACCTTCTTGGCAAAATCTCGGATCGCCTCAGGCGGTGTTCCTCGACGGCGAAGGGCTGAAAGCGTTGGCATACGCGGGTCGTCCCAGCCACGCACAACACCATCCTGGACCAACTGCCTAAGGCGTCGTTTACCCAATGAAATGCCACTATAGCCAACGCTGAGCTTGGCGAATTCATACTGTCGCGGCCTGGCGTTCGTCGGCAAACGCTCGACCAACCAATCGTAGAGGGGGCGGTGATCCTCGAATTCCAACGTGCAGAGCGAATGGGTCACACACTCGATGGCATCGGATTGGCCATGCGCGAAGTCATAGGTCGGGTAGATGCACCAAGCATCACCCGTACGAGGATGATGGGCATGCAAAATCCGGTAGAGAACAGGGTCTCGCATATTGATGTTGCCAGAAGCCATATCAATCTTGGCGCGGAGCACCCGTTCCCCGTCCCGGAATTCGCCCGCACGCATCTGCTGGAAAAGCTCGAGGTTTTCCGAAATAGGCCGATCGCGGTAGGGACTATTCCGACCCGGCTCCTTGAGTGTACCCCGATGGGCGCGGATCTCTTCTGCCGACAAATCGTCAACGAACGCATCGCCGGCTTTTATTAGGTGAACTGCCCAATCATAGAGTTGCTCAAAATAGTCTGAGGTGTAGTAGAGGTGCTCTCCCCAGTCGAACCCAAGCCAACGCACGTCATCGATAATGGCATCGATGTATTCTTGCTCCTCTTTGGTGGGATTGGTGTCATCGAAACGAAGATTACATCGGCCGCCAAATTCTTCTGCGACACCGAAATTGAGACAGATCGATTTGGCATGGCCAATATGCAAATAGCCATTGGGTTCGGGCGGGAAACGCGTGATGACCTCGCTCACACGCCCCTCCGAAAGGTCGCTTCGAATGATGTCTCGGATGAAATCCCGGCGCAGGTCGTTGTCCAGCGCCACTGCAGCATCGCCCATGTCGATTAATTGCTCCACCATGCGGCCTGAACCAAGCCGCGGAATTGAGCCCTTTATCTGCCACACTCGCCTCCGGTCGCCAAGTCATGCCTCACGCTCATTCTCAGATGGAGCTGTCGTTTGCTTCTCACGACGCTGCTACTCGTATAGATCTGACTGGATGGTTCCATAAGAGCTTGCGGACAAAGGAGATGGTTTTTGGAAAAGATCCATATTCAATTCACGCTGTTTTCGGCCTTCTATTCGCCACTTATCGCGACAATGGCTGCTGGTTTCTTGCGTGATGAAGGATTGGATGCGTCCTGGTCGGTCGCGCCGCCCGGGGTCTCTGCGATCAAGGCGTTAGCGGCGGGCGAGGCACAAGTTATCCAGACAGCGCCCAGCCAAGCCTTCAACTCACTTGGTGGCGGTGACGTGCCGGTAGCCGTCCATTTCGCACAGATCAACGAGATGGATGGGTTTTTCATTACCGGCCGCACGCCGGACGCAGACTTTTCCTGGAAAAAGCTCGAAGGTGCCGAGGTGATTCTCTTTGGTGGCGGACAGCCGCGAGCCATGTTCGACTATGCCTGCCATAAGGCTGGAATCGACGCATCAAAGATCAACGCCATAGTCGTCGGTGGCGCTGCAGAAATGGACCAAGCCTTTCGGTCAGGCGAAGGCGCCTTTGTCCAGCAGCAAGGTCCATTCCCGCAGCAACTCGTTGCTGATGGCGTCGGCCATATTGTCGCTCAAGTTGGCCCACTCATCGGGCCCTGCGCCTTTTCTAGCGTTGCGGCAACGCGCAGATGGCTGGCGACTCCCCAGGCCAAAGCATTCATGCGCGCTTACAGAAAGACACGCCTCTATATGGTTGAGGCAAGCGCTCGAGACATCGCCACGTCTCAAGCCTCGTACTTTCCCAAGATCGATCAGAACGTACTCGAGGATTGCATCGCCACATACCAACGCCTTGGTTGCTGGACTCCGCATGTCGAGATCAAACCAGAAGCGCTGGACGTGACGCTGGATGTTTTCGAACATGCTGGGACGCTCAAGGAGCGGTATCGTTACGACCAAGTATGCGCGCTGCCGCCCGGCGATTGAGCGTACGTCGCGAACACGGCATCTCGTGTCGGAGTCGATCAAATGGTGAAGGAAACCTATTTCATAGTAAATCAAGGATCGCCTTAACTGGGGCAATGATGACCCATGTACCGTGCCCGTCTTTTCGCCGTTCGTCATGCTGGCGTCTTTGAGCGCATCTACCAGGTCGTTGAACGCCTGATGATAGTGCTTGATCCAGTTTTTTCCCGGATCGGCTACAGCCGGGTCGAGCGACCCGTCGCCGCTGTCGAAAAGGTCGTCAAAACAGTGCTATTCGACTGCAAGATGTGCGGACAATGTGTCCTCTCTTCCACTGGTATGTCTTGCCCAATGAATTGTCCCAAGGAACTTCGCAACGGCCCCTGTGGCGGTGTGCGCCCCGGCGGCTTTTGCGAAGTGAAGCCCGATATGCGCTGCGTGTGGTGCGAGGCCTGGGATGGTGCGACACGCATGAAGAATGGCCATCAGATCAACGAAGTCCTACCTCCGGTTGATCGATCGCTCCAGGGTTCGTCGAGCTGGCTTCGCGTCGCTCGCGAAAAGGCCGAAGCTCAACGCGATGCCGACGCAGCGAGAAAGGCGTTAGCCCAAGCCTTCCCCGAAGCGCGTACGCTTGAGCCGGCAACGACACCACTCGCCGAAGAACCCGAACGCCGGATATCACCGAATTGATCGTGATTGCTGACTGAGTGGAGGCTTGACTGGCTAATATCACCCCCGACCCTTTCCCACCCGCCTACGAGACTCCGCCACCTGGCCATGTCTCCGGGAGTCGACTTGAGCGTGTGCTCCGCTCTGGCAAGTTTGCTGTTACCGCTGAACTCAATCCGCCAGATAGCGCTGATCCCGACGATGTGTATGAGGCGGCACGACCGCTCGGCGATGTTGCTGACGCACTCAACGCCACCGATGCGTCTGGCGCCAATTGCCACATGTCCTCAATCGGCATCTGCTCGCTCCTAACGCGCGTTGGTTACGGCACCGTCTATCAGATTTCTTGTCGTGATAGGAACCGAATCGCGATCCAAGGCGATGTTCTCGGCGCGGCGGCCATGGGCGTGCGCAACGTGCTTTGCCTAACCGGTGATGGGGTCGGGGTTGGGGATCAGCCCGGCGCGAAAGCTGTGTTTGACTTCGACTCACTCTCGCTACTGCGCGCGATCAAAATGATGCGCGATCAAGGTTGTTTTCTCTCCGGTCGGAAGATCAAGCAACCGCCAAAACTATTTCTGGGTGCGGCAGAAAACCCGTGCATTCCACCTTATGAGTGGCGCCCAGAACGTTTGGCAAAAAAAATTGAAGCAGGGGCCGAGTTTATCCAGACCAACTACATCTACGACGTTCCACTTTTCGAAAAGTTTATGGCGCGAGCACGGGATCTCGGTTTGGATAGTCGCGTTTTCATCTTAGCAGGAGTCGGCCCACTCGCATCAGCCAAAGCGGCACGATGGATGCGTACGAATGTGCCTGGTATTCATATCCCGGACGATGTGATCAAACGCATGGAAGGTGCTAAAAAACCGGGCGAGGAAGGCAAGCGCCTGTGCATCGAACTCATTCAGCAGTTGCGCGAGATCAAAGGCGTCGCCGGTGTGCATGTGATGGCCTACCGGCGCGAACACCTTGTATCTGAAATCGTACAAGAGTCAGGAGTGCTTGCCGGCCGCCATCCAGTAGGTCTAAGACGACGGCAAAAGGCGAGCGCCTAACAGAATTTTTTGAGGCTGCCCCCTAATCTTTTGGCATCGCCTCGTCATCTGCGGCCATCGCCCGACGATAGGCGTCACGGTCACGTGCTCGCTCAGCATAGTCTTCGAAGATCGAGCGCTTTTCGATCGTCCCGAATTCCAAGCCCCAACCGACATTAGCGCCAACGTAAACATCGGCTGCCGTAAATTGTTGACCACATAAGAAACCAGACGGTGGGAGCATCTTCTCCAAAGCATCCAATGCCAAATCGTAATTACCATAGCCAATCATACCCTCCTTATCAGCAGCGGGGCTGATGCCAAGAGACTTGTTGACCGCCGCCGACTCCATCGGCCCGGCGCAGAAGAAGAGCCAACGGTAGTAGGAGGCCCGCTCAGTGAGCGGAGGCGCGAGGTTAGCGTTTGGAAATACATCAGCGAGATATGCGCAGATGGCAGAGCATTCTGTCACGACAACATCGCCGTGGACAATCGCAGGCACCTTACCCATGGGATTAATCGCGACATAGTTTCTCGACTTCATCTCAGGGCCGTAGCTTAAGTAAGAAACATCATACGCTGCCCCTGTTTCTTCCAGCATCCAGCGCGCAATTCGTCCCCGAGACATCGGGTTTGTATAAAGTGTTAATGACGAAGGCATCACATGTCTCCGATAAGCGATTTAAGGCCGTAGGAACCAAGCACTAAGTGATGGGGTCGGCAAGGTGGTGATGCCAGCATCCGCGACCTTCAATCAGCCAATGCGGCCCATCCACTTTTGGCGATCGAGAGCTATCGGCAAGAGAGCAGCCGACACAATCAACGTACTGCCGATCATCGTTGCGAGATCTGGCGTTTCGCCAAAGATCGTCAGTCCAATCATCGCGGCCCAAAGGAGGCGGAGATAGTCGAAGAGGCCAACCAACGAGGCATCAGCGCGACGCAGAGCGACAATGCCTGCATAGTGGGCAAGGATCGAGAGAATTGCGATCAGACCGAGTGCCGCAAACGCCGTCGCATCAGGCCATGACCAAACGCTGGCCGCTAGCGGTGTGCAGAAAATAGTCAGGATCAGATAGAGGTAGAAGAGAATTGAAAGATCGCTTGCGAATAAGGTCTGTGTCTTGCCAATGATGAAAGCTGCAGCAAAGAGTGCAGCGGACAAGACGATGAGCATACCCCCGGAACCAAGCCAGCCTGCACCCGGCGGCGCGATGATCAGCACGCCTGCGAGCCCAAGCCCAGCAGCAAGCCATCGTGCCAAACTCGCATGCTCTCGCAGGAAAATGGCACTACCCACAAGTACAAACGCCGGTGTGGCAAACGTCAGGGCTGTTGCTTCTGCGAATGGCAGGCGATCCAAGCCCATGATCAGGAATACCATGGCAGCAGTGTTCGCGATGCCTCGAAGGGCATGCCAGGGCAAAGCTCCAGGTCCGATATGCCAAGCCCCCCTGAGTGTAACCAAGGGCAGGACAAGGACGAGGCAGAGCATGTTCCGCCAAAAGGCGATCAGAAATGGCTCAAGATCGACCCAACGCATCGTCGCATGGATGCAAGCCGTTCCAATGGAAGCGATGATGGCATAGCGAACACCCGCAGACGAATCTGGTGCCGTATCAAACGAAAGAGCCAAGGATTACCTAGCGCTCCGCTCGCCGGCTTCGACGTTCAATCCAGCCAAAGAGTAACGCCAGGCCATAACAAAGAACGAAGTACATTGCTGCAATCGTTATCCATGTCTCAAATGGCTTTCTGGTTGACACCGCGATTTCGGTACCGAGAAAGGTAAGCTCCTGCACCGATATGAGAGCAACGATCGCCGAGTTCTTCACGAGCATAATAAACTGATTAGCAAGGGGTGGTGTCACTTTTTGCAACGCCTGAGGTAAGATGATGTCGCGAAACACATGGTAGCGCGAAAGCCCCAGGCTCTGCCCCGCCTCAGTCTGACCACTCGGAATCGCTTGAATGCCAGCGCGCACAATCTCGGTGATATAAGCCGCCTCGAACATGGCAAGGCAAAGAACACCAGATATCATGTTTTCCAAAAGCTTTGGCTCACCAAGGAGGAACTCGAAAAGCCACCCAGGGTCACCATCCAGGCTGCGCGCCCAGCGATCGATGCCTAACAGCGGCATGAGCTGACTCGAGATAAAAAAGTAAAAAACAAAGATGAAGACTAGTGGCGGGATGTTTCTGATTAGGCCGACATACGCTGATGCAACCATCCGTGGTAGGAGCCGGTGCGACGTCCGCATGACGCCAAGGATCAACCCGACGATCGAGGCGACCACCATCGCCAAGATCGAAAGGCGTATGGTCGCAAAGAACCCTTTGAGAAGGATATTGACCTGCCAGCTGTTATTCTCCTCATCAAATCTCAGAAAAAAGCCGGGCAGAAACGACCAGTCCCATTTATAGACCAGAACGTCACTGACCCGGCCGTAGACATAGACAACAAAGGCCAAGGCCAAGGCTATAATGACAACATCAAACCAACCTGTTCGCCTTGGCGCATTGGGATCAGGGTACAAAGCGTAGCCTTGTCCGCAGGCCTATTCTCCTACGATGTGATCGATCGACTTTGGGTTTTCTCCTGGATCGTGTCATTTCGAGGTTCTCAATTCTCGGCGACTTGATCTGCCCAAGGACGACCGCCGAACCAAAAGTCGTGCCGCTCTTGGAGCCAACCACTGGATTTTTTGAGCAAGATCCAGTTGGAGAAATAGTTGAGAGCATCGGGGTCACCCTTGCGAACAGCGAACGCTTCGTTGCCCGGATCAATGCCTTCATCGGTCGGTGCAAACAGCACCTCAGGATTGTCGTAGATCATGAAATTCGGAAGTGGCTGCGATCCCATGAGAACATGGGCATTGCCGTTCATAACCTCCTGAGTCGTCTGTGATTGATCATCGAACTGACGAAGAGTCGCCTTGGGAAACTTGGCCTCAATGTAGGAACAAGGGGTAGCACCTCGTCGACAAACGAAAGTGACATCGGAGCTATCGAAGTCATCCGGCCAATTAAGCCCCTCGGCCAGCTCTTTGTTCGCCATGACGCCAAGAGAGGAGTGTGCGTAAGGGGCCGTGAAGTTTACGGTCAAATTACGCTCTGGGGTGATTGTCATACCGCCGATGATGACATCGAATTTGCCGGCCAACAGGGCCGGGATAATGCCATCCCATGCCGTTGGAACGAACTCGACTTCGACACCCATGTCCTCGGCAAGCTGGGTCGCTACATCTATCTCAAAGCCGATTAGCTCTCCTTCCTTATTTCGCATCGCCCAAGGGACAAAAGTCGACATCCCAACACGAAGGACGCCATTCTGCTTGATCGTCTCGATGACGCTCTCGGACGACAGCGCCTGTTGTGCCTCCTGAGCAACGGCTGCTGTCGCCGTCATGCCAGCGAGCGCGATTCCGGCAAATGCACCCATCAATATCCGTCTGTTCATCTCATCCTCCCTCAGGTTCATCATCGAGCACAAAACGCGTCTGTGCGGCTGGAGGTCATAACTTTGTCGTTGCCGACCTCCGCTCTAGAATGCCGACCACAGCCGACAAGCTGATTGTCAAAAGCAGATAGATCGCCGCCACCGTGAACCAAATTTCGAAGCTCATGAAGGTGTCCGCGATGACATTTCGACCTTCGGTGGTCAGATCGAAGATCGCAATCGTGCTGACGATCGCCGAATTCTTGATCAAATTGACGATGGCGTTCGTCAATGGCGGCAGCATAAGTGGTAGAGCTTGTGGCATCACGACACGGGCATAAACATCACGCTCATCTAGCCCCAGCGCCGAAGCAGCCTCCCATTGACCGCGAGCCACGGAAAGAATACCGCTTCGGACGATTTCGCTAATAAAAGCCGCTTCGAAAAAAGCGAGACAGATTACGCCGGTCCAGAATCGTTCGATGTCGAAGATTGGCGACAGCACAAAATAGAAAAGGAACATCTGGACGAGAAGCGGTGTGTTACGCACAAGCTCCAGATAGACTGTGGCTATTCCCGAACCGGCAACAGAGCGGGACAATCTGAGGACAGCCGTCAAACATCCGACGGCTAGCGCCAAGAGCGCACTCCAGAATGTGATCTGCAGGGTAACCAGGAGACCTTTCGTCAAAGGGCCCAGAATGAGTTCGCCGTCGATGACACGGTAGACATAGCGCGGCACCCGGTACCACTGCCAATTGTAGCCCATACTGGTGGCACCGAGATAGATGAGCCAGATGAGCAGACCTGCGCCCATAAAGAAGAGGATAAGATCGCTGAGATATGCGTCGGTCGCACGCCGCTTGGACCAAGGAAACCGATGTTTTTGCGCTTGCAACGTCCCGGCCTTTGTTGAAACGCGGCTTTGTTCTTAGCTTAAACAGTCTTTATTCGTATGATCGTAGGCGGTTTTTACAAACCGGCAAGGGGTCCTGGAAAAAAGTCACGACAAACTGTTCGATACACACGTGTACCGTTGGGGTCGGTCGTCAGGGACCAAGAAACTTAACGCAGAATCTTGGCGCCAAGTCATGCAACCGCTAAGCAACTAGGTTGCGGCGGCGGCTCCTTCCAGACGCCGTCTCGCTGGAGGCTTTGGGCGCTTGGACTCCATCGCTGCCGGTAACTCTATGTTAATATCAAGCATCGACACGTCAGGTCCTCGCTCAACCTCGATCAACACCTTGTCATTGTCGATCTGAATGTATTTTGCGATCACCTTGAGGATGTCATCCTGCAGCTGTGGCAAGAAGCTCGGCGCATTGCTTGAACTCCGTTCAAGAGCCAACAATACTTGCAGTCGCTCTTTCGCCTGGTCAGCACTGCGTTGTGGCGGTGACGATCTGAAGAAGCTGAAGATACCCACGCTCTTTCTCACCCAATCTTCCGCCCAGCGGCTCATGCGTCTCGCCGCCATAGGCGACCAAAGCCGAGCTTGGCCATCAAACCTGTTTTCTCAGAAGCAAATCGATACTCGATCTGCTCACCCATGAACCGCGCGACAGCATCGCGATAGGCATTGCCGGCGAGCGAACGGTCATCAAGGATCACCGGTGTGCCCGTATTCGATGCTTGGAGAACCGATTTTGATTCGGGAATAACGCCAAGCAAGGGCAAGGCGAGCATCTCCAAAACATCATCGACCTTCAGCATTTCGCCGCGTTTGACACGATCATTGTCATAACGCGTGATCAGCAAATGCTGCTTGATCGGTGATTCCCCTTCTTCTGCACGTTTTGATTTGCTGGAAAGCAAGCCGACCATTCGATCACTGTCGCGCACCGAAGACACTTCGGGGTTGGTGACGATGATCGCTTCGTCGGCGTAGTACAGTGCGGACTGGGCGCCACGCTCAATGCCAGCTGGGCTGTCACAGACGATGTAGTCAAAATCGCCCTTGAGCTCACCGATGACTTTGGCGACTCCAGCCTGGTCCAAGGCGTCTTTGTCTCGGGTCTGTGAGGTCGGCAGAACATAAAGTCCGTCAACCCGCTTGTCCTTGATCAAGGCTTGATTGAGGCGGGCATTGCCATTGATCACATCAATAAAGTCAAAGACGACCCGACGCTCGCACCCCATAATCAGATCAAGATTACGCAGGCCGACATCAAAATCGACAACAGCTGTTTTGAAGCCCTGAAGGGCGAGGCCGGTGCCGAAGGTCGCTGCGGTAGTCGTCTTTCCGACTCCACCTTTGCCAGATGTCACTACGATGACTGTTGCCAAGTTCTTCACCTCCCAATGCTGGGAAACCGATCGTTAGGGCAGTTTCTCCATGACGATCGTCTCGTTCTGGCACCCAATCTGTACCGGATGCCCCAAAAACTCTTTCTCGATTTCATCATTCACCAGATAGAGGCCCGCAATCGAGACAAGTTGGGCCTCCATGCTCTTGCAGAAAATACGTGCAGCCGTGTTACCTCCAATGCCGGCATGGGCACGCCCGCGGAGGCTGGCATAGATGTGGATATTGCCATCGGCCATAAGCTCCGCACCCGGCTGGACCTGAGCGAGCACAACCAAATCAGCATTCTTTGCATAGATTTGCTGTCCGGCACGAACCGGCTCAGACACGATTTTGGCCGGGGCTGGGTGCGCTATCGCTCGCTCCGCTGAAGCGGACGGCACAGTTTGAGTGGCGGGCGCGGCAGCCGGTTCCGGCTTCCGTGCTTCAGCAACTGCTGGACGCTCACCGTTTGCCGTTGGCTTGTGTCCTGAGGCTGCCTTGCCAGCGGGAAAAAGCCCTAACCCTGCATTGATCGCAACTCGGTTCCATTCGTCGCTACCATTTTGAATGCCGACAGGGACCAGCTGCAATTGCCTCAACCGCCGTGCAAACTCGGCCAGATTGGTCGGTTTCCGCTCAGCGATTGGGCCAACGTCGATCACAATGGGCGCATTTTTGTAGAAGTCAGGGGAACGACCAATCTCTTTGTGAAGTCCCATGAAGAATTGGTGGTCATCAGGCTCGACCACACGCAATGTGACAAGCGTGTAAAGCTGGCCGCGAATTTGAAAGAATTCGCCTTGGCTCGCAAAGTCTACCGATTGACTTTTAACCGGTTCTGCCATCGCTTCAGCCACATCGACTCCAGACAGCAACCTGTGGTTCGAATTTAGGACCCAAAGATTGTTGCAACATCTCTCAATAATCGTCGGAGGTCAATGAGTTGTTCGCCTCTGTTGAACAAAAAAGTTATCCACAGGATTCGATCAAGACAATTTTTAGATGTGCTTTAAGCGACTACATGTAGTAGGAAGGATGAAGGATGACCCCAATTTGTTGTTGCACAGCAGCAGCTGGTGAGGTGATCACAACCTGGAGTAAAAACAGAGGAATTTCATCACGATTTAGTTTCTTCTTTTTCTTTATTACTGGATTATCTTTTGGCTCCAATCGCTATCTTCAGGATTTTGCTTGATTACAACGTCGTACCCTCTTTGTTCCTTTCGTTGAAGGATTTCTTGAGGATATGCGTGTTCGCCCGAAAACAGCATTGGCGCTGAGGAAATCTCAAACTTTTTTGAAGTCCTGAACCGCCGTCATCGCCATGAGGACGCGCTAGAGAGAATTTTCTGGATGAGTCGCTCTCTGGTGGCCTCGTCACTTGAAATGCCCATAACGGTGCCAAACGTTCTATGAGTTTCAGGATCGAGCAACAGCGCCAGGGATGCAGCGAGGCCGGCGCCTTTCGTAACATCTACTTGGTTCCATCGAACAGGATCGAGATGCCTTAGAAGGCTCTTGACGAAAAGTTGTTGCCAGCTGATTGGATCAGCGAACCGAGACGCATGCTGCTCAATCGCTAAGAGGAACGTAATCGTCGCACAGCTAATCTTGAACACGCCACCTGCTGACCTACGGTCGATCAAGTTCCTGATAAGCCATATATCCATCGCATCGATTTCACCGGGACGACGTGCGCCATTCCAAAGCCAACGCTCCCGCTGATGTAGCAGATTTTCCATGACCGCCATGTAGATGCGCTGTTCAAGAAGTGGGGCTCCCCGGGATGCTCTTAGAAGAACCCGCAGAGCGAGCCGACGCTCAGCCAAAGACCTGATCGATGATGGTTCAGCGCCCAACCAGGAGAGAATAAGCGCCTCTTTTTCCCTCGACAAACAGTCTTGGCCCTCCTGGTCTTCAAGAAAGAAGCCGGTGAGAAGCTCAAGATAAAGCTCCGTCCAGTCTTGCGATTGCAGACTCGCTTCCCGATTCGCAAGGAATAGTTGTGCAGCAAATCGTCGATCGATCTTGCCACACCGATAGGCGAAAATACGAAGTCGCTGGACATGTTGGTCATCGATAATCGGTCGAGCGACGAGCGCGGCCAGCAAACATCTCGCATCTTCGGCGACGCTGTCAGCCGTCGGAGTTGATGGCAAGCCCTTGTCCCTCGAAAGTTTCGATCGGGACAGTCAAGCAAAGCTTGGTTAACTTCGCGTTAATCGGCATTGCTCTTAGGTGATCATGCGCCCTTCCCCCTTGTGCACACCCTCCCCAATGACCTAGGACGACATTGCTGACATGACGGGTTAAAGGAGAGCCGCCGATGGTCGACCCGAAATTTTTGAAGTTTGACAGCCTGGCCTTGCATGGTGGGCAGCAACCTGACCCGACGACAGGCGCTCGGGCTGTACCAATCTATCAAACAACATCTTATGTCTTCCGTGATTCCGATCAGGCAGCATCGCTCTTTAATCTCGAGCGTGCTGGACATATTTATTCGCGTATTTCCAATCCAACTGTGGCGGTCCTAGAAGAGCGAGTGGCAGCTCTCGAAGGTGGCGTTGGCGCCATCGCAACTGCGAGCGGACAAGCAGCTCTTCATCTTGCGATCTCAACGCTTATGGGCGCTGGCAACCACATCGTCGCTTCAAAGTCGCTCTACGGTGGAAGCGTCAATCTTCTGAAGCTCACATTACCACGTTTCGGCATCGAGACCGACTTCGTCGATCCACGGGATCCAAAGGAGTTCGCCGCTGCTATTCGGCCCGAAACGAGGCTAGTCTTTGCTGAAACCCTGGGTAATCCAGGTCTAGAAGTCCTGAATATTCCGGAGATCGCCAACGTCGCTCATGATCACGGTCTGCCGCTTCTCGTCGACAATACGTTTGCCTCGCCCTATCTCTCAAATCCGATCAAGCAAGGCGCCGACATCGTCATGCATTCGGCAACGAAATGGCTTGGCGGTCACGGCATCGCTTTAGGCGGCATCTTGGTGGATGGCGGCCACTTTGATTGGGAGGCTTCAGGAAAGTTCCCTACTCTGACCGAACCCTATGCAGGCTATGACGGTCTCGACTATGTCGATACTTACGGGCCAGGCGCCTTTCACATGAGAGCACGCACTGAAGGGCTTCGAGATTTCGGTGCCTGCATGAGCCCTCAGCACGCCTTCTATTTGCTTCAAGGCGTTGAAACACTGCCACTGAGAATGAGACGTCACGTGGAGAACACGGCCACTGTCGTTGAATTTCTGAGGGGTAACGACGCAGTCGCCTATGTCATCCATCCGTCGCTGGAGTCGCATCCTGATCATTTGCTTGCGCAGGAACTTATGCCCAGAGGCCAAGGCTCAATCGTCTCGTTCGGTGTAAAGGGCGGGCGGGATGCGGGGCGTCGGTTTATCGAAGGCTGCAAGCTCGCATCTCATCTGGCTAACGTCGGCGACGCAAAGACATTGGTTATTCACCCCGCATCCACGACACACCTTCAAGTCGAGGCAGAACATTTGATCGCTGCAGGGGTCGGTGAAGACATGATCAGGCTGTCCGTCGGATTAGAAGACGCTGATGACATCATCGATGATCTAAAAGGCGCTCTAAAAGCATCGCAGCGAGGCTAACCTCATGGAATTGATCGTCGACAATCATCGGGTCTTCGTATTCACGTTCGGTCGAGACTTTGACGCGACAAAGCCGACAATCCTGTTCGTCCATGGCGCCGGCATGGATCACAGCATTTGGACACTGCAGGCGCGATACTTTGCTCATCACGGCATCAATGCGGTTGCTGTGGATCTGCCCGGTCACGGCCGAAGTGGAGGAGCTCCCATCGCGTCGATCGAGGCTTTGGCAGATTGGCTTGTTTTGGTGCCAGGCAAACTCGGCAGTGAGCAAACAAAACTTGTCGGGCACTCTATGGGAGCCCTCATCTGCTTGGAAGCTGCGCGACGGCATCCTAATGTTGTCGATGGCCTCGCATTGCTTGGCGTCGCGCCAGCCATGCCCGTGCACCCCGCTCTCTTAGAGGCAGCGAAGTCTAATCAGCCCCTTGCCGCTGAGCTTGTCACCAGTTGGGGCCATGGGCCAACGGGACACTTCGGTGGCAACAAAGCACCTGGCGGTTGGCTGATAGGCCATGCCCAGCGGTTGCTGGAGAAAGCATCCGCAGGTGTCCTTCACAACGATCTCGCCGCTTGCAACAACTATCGCGCAGGTGAAGAGGCTGCAGCAGCCGTCCAATGTCCTACATTGGTCATTGTTGGCGACCAAGACCGCATGACGCCGGCGAAGCAGGGGGCGAAGTTGGTCAATGCCATGCCTCAGGCTCAACTTGTGAGCATCCATGGCTCGGGTCATCTCATGATGGTGGAAAACCCTGATGCGACCCTGGATGCATTAATCGAGGCCATTGGTTAGCTGCACGTAACACTATCAGCGCCTGGTGACACAGATGATTAGTCCCTAACACATATCGGTAAAATCTTGGGCCGTCATTCACGCCATGGTTCGCCATGGACCGCGGGCAGTGTGCCCGTGGTCCAGCAAAGGCCTGAACGTCCGACGGTCTCATCCCATAGACCGATCAACATGCAGGCCCCAGCATGCCCCGCACGTTTGACGGGACACACGACCGTTGAAAACATCATGCAGGCGCAATTGGTCTATCAGCCGCATATAAGAAACAGGTGTCGTGCAGGTTACAGATCTCGGAGCCTAGATCATCACGCGACTTTGGATCCAACCTAAACGCGCCAAGAGAGGCGGCGGCTGGGTCGCCGTTTAAGCCCCCGCCTCAATCCGCCTAACCTCGACATCCATCTTTTTGATCGTCTCGGCTAGAACCTGCTGCTCGGCTTCATCCATCGGCTGCAATGGGCGACGCGGCGGTCCAGGCGAGAGATTACGAAGAGCCAGACCTTGCTTGATACATTGAACAAACTTACCCCCTCGCTCAAGTAAGCTCATCATTGGCAGTAGCGCAGCCATGATCCGCCGCCCCTTATCAAAATTCCCGTCAAGTGAACAGGCACGATAGAGTGCCACATGTGCCTCAGGCGCAAAATTGGAGCCGGGACAGACCCAACTTCGGGCCCCCCAAACGAAAAACTCCAAGGCTTGATCATCCATGCCACAGGAAAGCTGAATGTTCGGATAGTTGTTTGCTAGCAAGTGTAGCCTATCGATGTCCCCGGAACTCTCCTTGATCGCACAGAAATTTGCGGACTGACTGACCGCATTCAAATAAGTTTCATCCATCGAAGCGCCAGTACGCGCGGGGTAATTATAGAGGAGAATCGGGAGGCCGGCTGCCCGATCAATCGAAAGAGCGTGTTCTGCGTTCTCCCTACCTGAGGGCGTGGCATAAGGCGGCGTCGAGATCATGATGCCATCGACGCAGATCTCGGCAGCCTGCTCCGCATAGGTGATGGATTCTTCCGTCCGGATGGCACCTGTACCTACAATCAGCGGAACTCGCCCCCCGATAACGTCCTTGGCGAGTCGCATTAGGTCGACACGCTCCTCCAGCGTTTGTGCATAGTACTCGCCTGTTGTGCCAGCCAGTACGATACCATGAACGCCAGCCGCAATCAGATGCTCGGTGATGTCGGCGAAACGATCTCGATCAATCGAATAATCGTCGCGATAGGGGGTAACGATCGGCGTATAGATCCCCTCGAAGCGCATGCCCCCCCCCTTTTCTTGATTGTCCAAGATCGAGGCTAACGCTCTCAGAAAGAACTGCCAAGCAGCTTCCTTTTAAGTCACGGTCTTGCTCTCTGAAGCGTCGTGTTCACCGAGAACGCCCCGTCTGATTTGATCTTCTTCGATGGATTCGAAAAGGGCCTTAAAATTCCCTTCGCCAAACCCATCATCTCCCTTTCTTTGAATGAACTCGAAAAAGATCGGGCCAATCACGGTCTTCGAGAAAATCTGAAGGAGAATCCGTGTTTCGGCACCATCAAGAACGCCCTCACCATCGATCAGGATACCGTGCTTCTTCATGCGCTCGATCGGCTCATCATGGCCTTTCACGCGTTCAAAGGACTTGTCGTAATACAAATCCGGCGGTCCGGGCATGAACTGCATGCCATTGTCGGCGATTTCATCAGTAGCTTGATAGATGTCCTCGCTACCAACGGCGATATGCTGGATACCCTCGCCTTTATATTGCTTCAGATACTCCTCAATCTGACTGTTGTTATCCGCGCTCTCATTGATTGGAATGCGGATCTTTCCGCATGGACTGGTGAGTGCGCGAGAAAACAGGCCTGTTAGCTTGCCTTGTATGTCGAAGAATCGGATCTCTCGGAAATTAAACGCCTTGGCATAAAAGTCATACCAGGTACTCATATTGCCACGTTGGACGTTATGGGTGAGATGATCGAGATAGTAGAATCCTGCCCCTTTTGGCTGAGGGTCGCTCTCGCCGAGCCACTCAAACTCGCTCGCATAGCAGGATCCACGTTCGCCATAGGTTTCGACGAAGTAAAGTAGCGAGCCGCCAATGCCAATAACCGCCGGCACATCGAGCGTCTTGTCGCCGCCGGTGTACTCCTCGGCACCGTAGTCAAGGGCACATCTGAGCGCGTGATTCGCATCAACGACGCGCCAGGCCATCGACGGCGCGCAGGGACCGTGGGCTGCAGCAAATCGAGCGGCATGTGATTCGGGCTCGTGATTGACGATGTAGTTGATCTGTCCCTGTCGATAGAGAGCGATCTTCTTCGACTTATGCCGGGCGATCTCCGTATAGCCCATCTTTTGGAAAAGGATTTCCAACTTACCGGGCTCATGACAGGCAAACTCGACGAACTCAAAGCCATCAGTGCCGGCAATATTGACATCGTCAATTCTCGCCTTTGGCGCATTGTGCGGGTATGGGCCCATTTGTCATCTCCAAGGATCAAGAATCGTCGTCCGAGCCAGCTTCCCCTCGGCGTCACTCAATCTGGTTGAGAGTTGCTGCGGCATGCCTTGTGAGCTTCTCTATAGAACGATCAAGAACGATGCGTTCTTGATCGCTGAGTTCCGCGTCAAGCGCATCATTTCTGGCATCAACGTCAGGTTTAAGTTCAGCAAGTTTGCCACGTCCATTCATTGAAAGCCGAAGTAGTTTTCGCCGAGCACTCGCCGGATCGGGACGTGTGGCAATCAATCCGGCTGCAATCAAATCCCGACAGCATCGGCTAATATGGCCTTTATCCACGGCCACAAGCCGAACGAGATCTGCCGCTGCGATCTCTTCAAAAGCTTCAATGGTGACGAGAATCCGATATGCCGGAAGGCTAAGACAATGACGTTCCAAGACGCGAGCCATCTGACGGTCAAGAAGACGTTGCATCACAGCAAGGCGAAAAGACAGGACGGACTCGAGTTTGCCAATGCCGTCCAGGGTCTTCTGATGTGAATCCTTGATTGATTGCATAGCCTTCCACGTCGACATTCAAGAGTTGTTATGTCATCATTATTGTTGCTTTGTCAACAATTTGAATCTGGCCATCGGCCAGAGATACTTGAGAGAGCCAGACATGCTCTCTCAGCAAGCAAGCACGTCGAAAGGAAGTGAACCTAAAGGATTACATCCCTGGCCACTGTTTACGGAGATCAGAGGCTGTTTAGGACCGACCTATATCTTTAATGAGTCACCGGTGTTCGCTCCGAATTCGAGGCTTATCACCTCCTTGCATGCGACGGCGCCCGCCCCTGAGAAGGGAGTTACGGGCCCGCTCGCATTCGCTCGACAAGCAACCTGCGCTAAGAAGATGCACAACGAAACTCGGAGCGCAGGCCGACTGGCTTATGGCCTCGGATACATCGATCTGGAACAGAATACCCTGCAAACAATCGGCAACCCGTTCGGCTCGAGGTTGTAACCCATGTCTCGAGAACGTTCTGTTACCTATGTGTCCGGGCTGGACAAATGCCCGACTTGAGACATAGGTGACATTTCGTTCTGGAGACATGGGTAACACCTTTAGCTTTTTAGCTGGAGGTGTCGATGCCGTGGAAGGACAGCTCCGTTAAGCACCCGTTCGCCCTTTGCTTCGCCGTGATTGTGGCGCTGGTCGCTGGATTCGCCATGGCGCACTTGTGACGCTTGCCTATGTGGACGTATTTAATTCTAGCCGCAGTCTGTATTGGCATCGTGTTCGCCGTGATGCTTCGTGTCGGTGAGAAAGGTCAAGATGGCGGCGGATGAAGGCGAAGCGTGCCATCTGCCACGTGGCTTTCATCGCCTGATGCCGTAATTTTTACCGCGTGATAATACGCTCCGCTTAGGTTTGCGGTGTCGCTTGGGCTGAGCACGACTGCGATGTCCACAACGCCGGACGTTGCTCCGTTAGTCACGGTGATGCCGTTTCCGATGGTTTTTTCAAGGAGCGTCGCTCCATCAATCAAGGGCGATTTGTCCGCAAGCTTGCCCGGGAGCACGGGATGACCCGATGTGGTCTGCAGCTGACATCGAGGAGCTTCCGCATGCACCTTGACGACATGACCGCTAAGGATGGTTTCGCTGTCCGGCCGGACGGCAAAGGCCTGTTTTGCTGGACTTACTAGATCCCGTTCTTGTCGAGAGCATCCATTTGGCGTTGGACGCCTGCTTGGTCTCGGCGCAACCGGCGGATCTGGTCTCTTAGCATGTTGGTCTGAGTCTGGCTCTCGAGCTCCTCGATCTTCTCCTGAAGCCGCCACCATTTGTCGCCGAGAACCAGCTGTTGCGTCTGCCTTAGCGATTCGGCCAGGACCTCGACATTATCCTCAACCGAGCGCACTTGGGCGGTGACGAATTCCCTGGTTGCTGGGATCGGACCGCCTAACGATCTGTAAGCCGCAACTGATCCTGACACGGCTGCCATAATGGCGGCACATCCGAAGAAAAGAACCAAAACCCTCCTCGGACTTATATTGCCGACTGCCTTCGCTAACTCATCAGCATCAGTGCTCACATTGCGTTTCCTTTTTGCGGTTTGCAATAATTATTAAATAATTAAAATAGCAAAATCATCATTTACTTAACAACCAACAATCAATCAGCTAGCATCCGCGCGTGATTACATCAAGGAGTGTCGGGAATGACGGCCGAAGTCGATACCATTGCTTCAAACGTCTCGCGCCTTGCAATTCGACGTGAAAACGCGAGCGAGTGGCTGACTCTCAAGCCTGTCAGTTATGCAGACTTCGGTGCGGAAACCGAAAAGGAAGAGAACCAGGTCATCGAGCCTGGTCGTAACCGTGAAAAGGAAGTCTCAGTCGGCATCAATGCGCCGGCGGGCTTCAAGGCTAACTTCACCCCGGAAAGCCTGGGTCACTTCGCCGATGGCGTCTTCCTCGTTACCGAGAAGGCAACGCCCTCGAGCGGTGGTCGGTTTGGATCCGGAACACCCACAGTGGTCGCTACCGGTTTCGACATCGGTACCGATGCTGCAGCGGCTGGGTTTATCGCAGGCCAGTTGGTCTATGCAGAGTTTTGGGGCGAGAGCGGCAACAACGGCTTGCATGTTGTGACGGGCACGCTCGCCAATGTTGTCCAGGTCTCTGGCCTGACTGTCGAGGGTTCACCTCCCTCAGACGCCTATGTCAAAGTTGTCGGACATCAATTCGACGCGGCCGATGTTGATGTCGTCGTTACTGGCGGCTCTTATCCAACGCTCGTCAGTACTGCCAACGCGTTCAACACTGCCGACTTAATCCCTGGCATGTGGATCTATAGCGGCGGTGGTTCCGCGGGCTCTAATCAGTTCAACACTGACGGGAATAGCGGCGTCAAGCACCTAACTGAGCAGACGCTCACACTCTCCAACAATGCGGTCATCGAAGACGCTCACGGTGAGTTTGGTGCCCTCGAGATCGTTCCTGGCGACTTCAGCTTCGCTGTCGAGATGACCGCCCATTTCGCGGACGTAGCAGCTCAGGCGGCCGTCCAGAACAACCTCGATATCGGCTACCAGCTCGGCTACGCCAACACGATGCGCGATCGGCGAGCGGGTGTCATCTTCGACTGCCCGCGTGGTTCGCTCGGCAACGGCCGCAACAACGTCGAGCGCAACAGTTCCATCAAGACCCCTCTCACCTTCTCAGGCGCCAGGTCGGACACGTTCGGTTACGCCCCTCAAAGAACTTCGGCTCGAGCCAGCCAATGCGAGCTCGGAAATCGGCCTCCTTCTCGCACTCGCTGAGCTGGATCTGGTCACCGATCTCTTTGGCCGCGTCCCAGGCGTCACGAAACGCCTTGTGATCCCGCCTGGCCTTGTAGAGGGCCTGGCGGGTCACGCCGAGAGCGTCCGCAATGTCGATGATCTGATCACC
>JANQPX010000031.1 GCA_028285265.1 Geminicoccaceae bacterium | reverse complement strand
TACCATTTGGTAGATACTATTTGGTACTAACTGGTAGCTACTATTTGGTAGCCTTTGGTAGGCAGTTATTGGTAGCTACCATTTGGTAGCTTTCTACTGTTAGCTAGCAAGCGAGCCAATCGGGCCAGATTGAAGCGGCAGCTTTCCGCTCGAAAGCAGATGGAAAGCTGGCTTCCGCTTAGTGCCAAAAGCCGCCATTTGACAATATTCCTCTTTGTGGAAATTCCCTTCTCTGACGATAACACGCGCCGAATTAGCTACCTTGATCCCGGGGGCCGGCACCGACGATCGGTCGAGAGAAAGTAGCAAAGAATCGAAGGCGCCGCTCTCACAGTGCCTATCAGGGGTCAGTGCCCAAGATCGGCGAAGAACAAACAACGCGAAAGCCCAGAATGCGGCTCCGGTCGTACGATTCGCCCTTGCCACGGGCGGCGCAGCGCGCATCGACTAGATCGTCGTCCCAGGACCCGCCGCGCAACACGCGGAGACCACATTTGTCAGAGTCGACCCCTTCCCCATGCCAAGGTTCGCCATTTGCTGGTGCGTTCTCGTAGCTATCTTGCCAACAGTCGTCGACCCACTCAGAGACATTGCCATGCATGCCATAGAGTCTCCATGCATTGTCTGGATAGTTCCGGACTTTTGTCGTTCTATTGATACCAGATTCCCTGACATTCGCCTGCTCTTGAGTAAGTTGCTCACCGAAAGCATAGTCGGTCGTCGCGCCGGCACGGCAGGCATATTCCCATTCAGCTTCGCTTGGAAGCCTACAGACGCTTCCAGTCATCGTGCCTAACCACGCGGCATAGGCGCGAGCATCATGGAAATTGACGTCAACTACCGGCAGATCCTCTCGGCCCCAACCGATGTCGCGCGGTCGATGACGGGAAGTAGTCAGGGCAAAGGCGTCATATTCCTCGAACGTGACTTCTGTCCTGGATAAGTAGAAGGAAGTTTCGATCGTTACGGTATGAAGCGGTAGTTCAGATTCTGTGCCACTGGTGCTTCCCATTTCGAAGCTTCCAGCTGGAATTCTCATGAGTTCTGGTGTCGGGACATCTTTCCAAACACCATAAGTCAAGCGTGCTAGCACACGCTGGTCCGGACGCTGAACTAACATCGACTCTCCAGCCTCAAGTATCCAAGTCAAGTTACTTTTCAATAGAAGAAGCAATAATACGGCAAGCCAAATGATCTGGTTTAAGGCCCACGCCTTGCTTGTCCGAAGGTAGTCATGCTCCACAGTGCCTGGGATCGTACGATAGCTTTCCCCAAAGAGCACAGACAAGCCAGCCAGGCCGGTCATGCGCCCGAGCCCACGTCTCTTTTGCCATTCGCGCGCCATAAGCTGCAGGCGCTCGCGCTTGGCTGCCCGCTGCTTGTGTTGCTCGATATAGCGCCATAGCGTCGGCCAATAGGGCCTGAGCTGACCTTTCTCATCGGCTCCTTTGCTTCGGATCAGGGTTTCGTGGATGAGACTGACAAAGCCGTCGCGCGCTCCTGCTTGCGTCTCGCCGGCAACCTCTTCGCTAACGGTGATCAGTCTTAGAGGGCCCAAGGCCTTGCCGCCGTTCTTCGCCCTTGTCCCGGCGAGGTGGTTGACAACTGTCTGTCCGGCGTCGCCGCCGCCAGCCTCGGCGATTGCCTCGCCAGCCGTTATGCGGCGTCGGGTGTGACGCCTGCCTTCGGGATCGATTTTGGTAAGACGAAACAGGAGCTCCAACGCCCGCTCCCGATCACTGCCGAGCGACGCGATTAGATCGTCAGCGCCTTCTGCAAGAATCCCTGCAAGACCGCCGCGGTCGGTCAGGAGATTACCGTGGAGCTTGCCATCCGTGCGTTGCTCCCAAAGACGGTTCAATGCGTTTTGAACCAGAGGCAAGGCGCCAGGCTCGTCCGCGGCTTCCCCGATCATCGCTTCACGGATTTCGCTTACATCGAGGCCGGCGAGGCGGGCGGGTCCGTCGATGATTTCGCGAAGACCCGCGCTCGATATCGCGGGCAGGGTCCAGGGCCTTGCTAGGCGATTGCGAGCCGCAACCAGGCGTGGCAGCTCGTCGAAGCGATCGAGAAAGTCCGCGCGCACCGTCGAGATCACGAAGAGCGGGCAGTCGCTATCCTCCAGCGCGCAGGCGAGCGCCTTGTCGAAGGCCAGCCGCTCATCCTTGTCGGCGAAGGTGAAAAGCTCTTCGAACTGGTCGATCGCCAAAAGGAACGCCGTCTCTTCATCCGACTTTCGGCTGCGCAACCATTCAGCCAACGCTCGGTGATCTTGTTCGAGCTTCTGGCGGACATCGCTCATTTCCTTGTCGAAAGCGCGCGCCAGATGCTCAGCGAGCATCGACAGAGGGCGTTCGCCCGGCATCATCGGCCCGATCCGCCGCCAGTCGGCAAAGCCGGTACGTGGCCAAAGCCATCCCTGATCGATCAGCGGAAGAAGGCCGGCATTCATCAGGGATGACTTGCCCGAACCACTGTTGCCGTTGATCTCCAGCCAGCGAATGGGCGCGTGCCCCTGGCGTTGATCAAAACAGGCAAGCGCGTCCAGCGTTTCCTTCTGCCGACCGAAGAACAGGTTCGCCTGGTTCGGCTGATAGGCATCGAGGCCAACAAATGGGCAGCCGCCAAAGCGGAGTTCCTTGTTGGCGACGAGGTTTCGTTTTCGGATTTGCTCGATCAGCTCGCCGGGTAGCGCCAACGCGCCGTCCCAGGACGTCGCCTGAAACAGCCGGAGAAAGGCCGGCAGCGAGTTCGGCTCGGCATCGCCAAGCAGGATCGGAAAGATCGGAAGCCGCTGGTCGTCCTCATGCGGGCCGAAATGGCGATTGAGCGCCGCCTGCACCTCAGCGCCGATCCAACGCCGCACGCCGTCGCGCCCGACGAGCAAGACGAGGCTGCCACAGGCATCGACCGTGTTCTGCAGCCGGTCCAGCCAAAGCTCGCCTTGCCGAATCGCTTCCTGATCATGGAAGACGCTGAGCCCATCCGCCTGAAGCTGCTCTCGAAGCAGGGTTGCTGGATCGAGATCATTACGGCTGTAGCTCAGAAAAACATCGAAGTCGTCAGTCAACGGTATCGCTCAAATGGTGAAATAGACGGTGCCTTTCTCGGGCAAATGTGTCGGCGAGGTCAATATTGGCGTTGAGCTCTCTATCGGAATCTAGTGATCGATATCGATCCATTCAAAAAAATAAAAGAATGACATATGGAAGTCAGTCAGCTGTTCTTCGAACCAGCTTTGCCTGTGATTGACGGTTGAGGACGCGGGATTCAGTAACCGTGGCAAGGCTATGATGCCAATATCAAGCCTCCTAGAGTCAAATCGTCAGGGAATCTAGGAATTAATGGACGCCATCGCTCAAAGTCGCCCCTCCTAAGGTCTTCTTGGGGTCGAGGGTGTGTCAAAACGTTAGATTATCTATAGTAAGGCCAATTTGAATTGGGGGTTGGCGTTGAAGCGTTTTGTGGAAGGTGATGCTCGTGGGCAGAGTACATTTTTACCTGCGTCACTTGATGATTATGTCGACGAGAACAA
>JANQPX010000004.1 GCA_028285265.1 Geminicoccaceae bacterium | reverse complement strand
CGCTGATGGTGACCATGCCGTCGCTTGCCAAGCCATCGGTTCGATCGGCGAGTTCGCTCCCTGCCAGGACTACTAAGACCTGACAAACCAACGAGCGACACTAATGAAAACGCCCCGGCTTAACGCCGGGGCGTTGTTGCATCTCCGTCCGGGATAACCTGCCGATCTTCCGGCAGCCAATCGGGAACCTCACCAAAATCGATCCTGCCGATGGGCTGCCACTTAGCCTGTAGGAGAAGATATCGCCGACGCAGGTAGAAAGGCCAATCTAGGCCAGCGCAACGCTGCTCCGCCCGCCAACGGGATGGTAGATGTTCAAAGAGCCGCTGTTCGGCTCGAAATGGCAAGAAATTCGGCTCATCAACGAGATAGACCGGGATCAGACTCTTTGATGCCAGTTCCTCATCAACAAGTTCGGCACGCTTGGTAATCGCCTCACTGGCCATGCCAAATAGGCTGATAAACATGAAAGTTGGCGTGTCGGTAATCTTGTATCGCGTCCGCAGAGCGCTCTCGTCCAGAATTGCTTCAGGCAATGGCAATGCCGAAGGAGTTTCGGCCGCAGCTGAGGATTCCCCTCCCTTCTGCTCATCGACCTGACGCCGCCACGGCCAGCCGCGACGCACATGATCTGTCATCTGCTCACTCCGCAGCGTCGAGCAAAGGTCGCGTCAATGGCTTCAAGTAGTCAGGTTCCTGCTGCCTTTGCTCCTCAGCTGGATCAATCCGGCCAAAAGAAGCCATTGGGCGCCTAGTCAAGATCCCATGGAGAATATCGCTAAGCTGACGCCCTGCCAGATGCCAGTCATGGTCGATCGCATACGCTGCGCCCCGCTCACCCATCATCGAGAGATCTCCCGGATCAGCGTCAGCGAAAGCCTTGAGAGCCTGACACAAGCTCTCCTTCTGGCCGGGCTGATAGCTAAATGCCATTTCCTCTTGAGCGGCCTCCAGCAACGTCGGCAACCGTGGCAGAATAACGGGCCGCTCTGCGCCAAGCGCGAGAAATAGTGTTCCCGATGTTAGAATTTCCCGATAGGGCAATGCGACACCGTCGGCTGCAGCGAATGCTTGGGCTACTTCCTGGTCATCGACAAATCGGTCGATGACCGTGCTGCGATCGCGCAATCCCGCCGGAATCTCCAGCCTATCGAATGGCTGCTTGCCGACCACCAGGAGATGCAGTGAGGTCTCCGATAGATCGTTCAACGCCTGAATCAGAAGATCGCCACCCTTATAGCGAGTGAGCCGGCCAAACAGCAAAATGCAACGGCTATCGGAGGCAATGCCTAGAGCCTTGCGCGCCACGTCGCGTGAAACTGTCGGATAGTGTCCTCGATAATTCCCATGAAGCTGCAGTCCAAAGCGACGCCGATCGAGACGATAATGATCGGCAACAGCTCCGATAGCCGCAGGCGAATGCACGATGATTGCCTCAGCATATTGAGCGACAAGGGTGCTAATCTCCTCCGCCAGATCGGCGTGGATGAAGTCGTGCGGCTTTAAATTGTGCTTGGTCCAGACCAGTCGACCACCAGCATTCACGAAACGATCAAGTTCAGTTGCGAAGCGGCGCGCTGCCCTTTCTGCTTCCTGTACGTCCTTGATTGCGCGAAGCGGTGCATCCTCCCAGTGCAAGTGAAAAATGACCTCGCGCTCTCGTCGTCCCTGAAGCGACAATTGCGCCCGCGCTTCGTCGATTGACCCTGGAGAAACGGCGAAGGCAGCATCAACATGCTGATAAAGAAGGGACTGATACGGATTGGCACGCCGATAGTCAGGATAGAAAATAAGTTGATGCATGGCCGAAGATTTCCACCGAAAACTTGAATTTTGAGAGATTTAGCTCCCGTTGTGTGCCTTCTCGTGATCTATTAGTGGCGTTTTGTCCAAGGTGGCTTATACCTATCCCGAAATCATCAACAAGAGAACCAGCTTTGGGAGTAAACGATGGCGAAGTCAGTAACTCGCTGGTGGACGTTAATCGTTGCCATGATCCTCGGCATGTTTTCGAAGGGTGGACTTGCCCAGAATGTGTCAGACTCTGACTATGACCGATTCAAGTCAGAACTTCAGGCTTTTGAGCAAGCACGAGCCAAAAACACGGAAGCTGCCTACCGCGATTTCCTTCGCCGATTTCCCGAAGGTCAGCTGACTGATGAGGCATTCCGTGATCTCGTGAGTACACTGGTCAAGCAGGAACGCCCTCTATTTGAGCCAGCGTTCGACCAACAACTGGTCATTGAGGGACTGATGCCGGCACCTGTCGAGCCAACATTGACCGCAACATCAGAGCCAGATTCGCAGCAGCCCTCTAGTCAGCCTACGCTTGCAGCGAAACCCTCTGTTACGCCAAGCACGACAGCACCGGCGTCGACAGAACGGACGTACAATCGGCGGACGGTCGCGAGCCAGTTAGATCCATACTGAGACCATCGATCTAGCAACAGTACTGCGAGGCTAGGCGATTATGGCTTCCAGCGGGGGTAGCATCATGCCCAAAAAGAAGTCGCAGACTGACATTTGGCGGTTTTGGGCTCCATTGGCGCTAGCGGCCAGCATTCTTGCTGCCGTTCCAGCAGAAGCGCAGGAACTTCGCCCCGTCAACCGTGTGGCGTTGGTGATTGGCAATGGTCAGTATGAAACACTGGACGTATTGCCCAATCCACCCAAGGATGCAGCGGCTTTGGCCGAAGCGCTTTGGAACGCCGGGTTCGAAGTGATCGAACTGATCGATGCCGACCGTGAACAAATGATCAACGGCATTGCTACCTTCGCTAATCGTCTCCGTCCCGGCGCCGAGGCCGTTTTCTACTATGCGGGTCACGGCGTTGCCGTTGAAAATGTCAATTACCTCATTCCGGTAGCCACGCCGGTCCAATCGGAGTCACAAATTGTCGGCGCTGGCATTGCCGCGCGGACGGTACTCCAAACGATGGAGCAGTCTGGCGCCAAATTTAGTGTCGTCATCCTGGATGCCTGTCGAAACAATCCCTTTGACCGTGGTCCAGGTTTTTCGCTGAGTCCGAATGCCGGACGCGGTGCGAGTGTAGATGCCGAGAGCAACCCGGCTGAGGCTGCCCCCCCTCCCCAACCCTCTGGTGGCCTTGCTGAAATGAGTGCCAGTGGCCGAACAGAGACGCTCGTCGCTTATGCCACGGCACCCGGTGAGGTGGCGCTCGATGGCGAAGCAGATCATAGCCCTTACACTCAGGCTCTGCTTGACCATCTGGATGAGCCTGGACTCGAAATTGGTATGCTATTCAGGAAGGTCCGCGGCGCGGTTCGCGAGAACACGGACGGCTACCAGATCCCTTGGACCTCCAGCACCCTAGAGCAGGAGTTCTACTTCCGCCCTGATATCACCAAGGCCACCGATGCTGTGACCGGCATGCAAGTTGCCACCAATACTCTTGGTGTCCTTCCTCCTCGTCAGGTTCTTGACCGTTCTTTTTGGTACTCAATCCAGCACCACGAAAGACCAAGGGCGCTTTCGACCTACCTCAATGTGTTTCCAGACGGAAAATTTCGTGCCTCTGTGATGTCACGCCTTGATTCGCTCAAGGACAAAAGCAAGGCTCCTGATCCTGTTACATCAGAAGTTGAGGCATCTTCCGCTGAAGACATCCATCGAGAAACGAGTTGGCAAACTTCGGCCCCCGTCGGCGTTGAGCCAACTCCGCTTCACTTGCCGCCACTCGATCAACATCATCAGGGTCAATTCTGGGTTCAGCTAGAGGATGCACCCAATTTTGGCCAACTCATCCTTGAAAACGGCGACCCGATTGAAGCCCGAGACGTTATCGATGGCCGAGCCTTCTTGAGCGCACGCTTCCGGCCGACTCTCGGAACTCATGGTGGCAAAGAAGCTATCGGCTTTTCCGTCCTGGACAAGGAGGGCGAACGCCACGGCTATGAAATCGGGCTCGAGGCGTGGATCCACGCCTGTGACATGCTTGCTGGCATGCCTGAGGATGGTCATCGGGTGACCGCTGGAACACGCGAGTTCATCTTGTCGATGCGTGCAGATCAAGCGATCGACGTCTGCGAACTAGCTGTTGCCGACTATCCGAACAATGGACGGTTTGCGGCAGAACTTGCCCGTGCATATCGGCTTGCCGGTCGCTATGAAGAGGCCGTCGCAGAAAACCTCCGCGCAATCGAACTTGGTCACAATCGCGCTTTAGTCGTTCTTGGCCTGATGAATTGGGCTGGTCAGGGCGTTGAGAGAGATCTCGAACGCGCAAGACGCTATTTCGAGGACGCGTGGGCACGCGAAGAATCGGCAGCGGGGACCGCACTTGCAGCGATGTATCGCGAGGGTGCCGGCGTCCCTCAAAGCTATAGCGAAGCGCTGCGTTGGTATCTGGAAGCCGCGTCCCGCGGTAACGACTGGGCCATGTATAATCTTGGCGAGATGTATGAGACAGGCAAAGGTGTCCAAAATGACATCGGCGAGGCAGTGCGCTGGTATACGCGCGCAGCGAGAAGCGGCGAGCTGACGGCACAGTATCGACTCGCCAAGATTTATGAGCAAGGCCTTGGTGTTCAAAGCAATCTTGGCGAAGCCGAACGCTGGTATCGTACCGTTGCCGGCCAGGGTGTGCCCAACGCAATGACCCGCCTCGGCGTGATCAGCGAGCGTGGCATGATCGGCGAGATAGATCTTCTCGGGGCATGGCAACTCTATCGACGTGCGGCTGACCTGAATGATCCTGAAGGCAAATTCCGCCTTGCTCGACTCTATCGTGACGGCAAAGGTGTCGATCAGGACCACACGCGCGCTAGACAGCTGTTCGAGGAGGCAATTGCCAACGGAGAGGGTGCTGCAGCCCGGGATCTCGCTAAGATGAAGGCGAGCGGTCAAGGGGGGCCTCTCGATGAGCCAGGGGCACTCGCGCTCTTTCTCGAAGCAGCGGAGACTAATCCCTGGGCGGCGCGCGATGCCGCCAAGCTGCTAGCCGGAGGCGAGCAGCTGGCCCATGATCTCGCCGCTGCTGCAAGATGGCACCAGCGTGCCGCCGAAGGAGGGGTTGCTTGGTCAGCAAGAGATCTCGCCCGTCTATTTGAAAGCGGCAAAGGCGTTGACAAATCGATCGAACAGGCCGTGGCTTGGTATGCAAGCGCATTATCGAATGCAAACGGCGACACAGAGCTTGAAGCGCTTGTCAGCAAACGACTTTCGGAGCTGCCGCCCAGTGCAAGGGTCAAGGGCGCCCAATATCTTCTCAAGGAAGCCGGCTATGCGATCAGCGTGGTCGACGGCCAATTTGGACCGGAGACTAAGGCAGCGATTGACCGCTTTGTCGTCGATTCTCAGTTGACCTCGAGTCATCCTGAAATCACACCAAATCTCCTTGCCCACATGGCAAAAAAGGCAGTGGACAAGTCCTCGTGACCCAACCCGGTCAACCCCTTCCTGGAAAGACAAAGCCATGATGATAAACCGTCCAGTAATCGGCAGCAGCCTTGCCCTCCGGGCAGGTGGTGTCCTGGCTTCGCTCTTGGCACTTTCGGCCTGCGAGACCGTCCCTCAGCAGGCTGATACCACAAGTAAACCTGTTGCTTTGACAGCAAATCCGGATCCCAAAGAGCGTATCCGCTCGGCACTTGGAAAACTGACCCTGGAGGCGGCAGCTGAGGGACAAGAGGTGATGGGAGTCGAGATGGATGGCGACCGGGGCCTAGTCAACCTTCGTTATTCTGGTCCGGCCGATCGCTTCATTACCTGCGATACAGCTGGATGGCTCTTGCCCGACGGTGGCGTCACCAACGTAGATCTATCCGAAAGCACGGCTTTCGAAACGATCGATCCCAAAGGCGATACGGTCTCGATCGAACGCTGGGTTCGTTTGGACGTACTTACCAATGTTGTAGTACGGAGCAACAGCCAGGCCATGCAGGTTGAGCCCAGAAGCCGCTACATCGTTTCCATGGTGACTGAAGTTTATGACCTCAATGAGCGCATTGGCCACAAGGCTGAGCGTCTTGAGTTCGAAAGCGGTGGCTCTGCCGTGACCTCGACCGGCCATCGCTGCAAGAGCACAGGTGTGCTGGAAGAGCTCGCAGTCACAGCAGCATCGTAGTCAGCGCCTAGTCCGTTGGTAAAACTCGAAGCGCGATAGCGGAACCGCTCAGTCCAGAAGTCGACGATGAACATCGGCATCCAGAGGAGCATTCAGCCGCCTTGCCGAATAGATCAATTCCTCGATGGCCCTCGCCGCAATACCGGCGCCGTTGGGAGATGCATGACCTCGCGCTGCGTCTCGCATGGTCATTCGCACCTCCGATTTGCCGATAGCGTGAATCACGTCAGCAAGCTTATAAACCTCAGCGCGACGTAGGCTAAATCCGAATCCTTGCCGCTCGGCGAACAAGGCACGTGCCACGTGGTCATCCATGGTCGCATTTTCATTAGGAACGAAAATCGTCGGCATGGCATGGCTAACGAGCTCATGAAATGAATTATAGCCCGGTGTTGCGATCGAGAAATCGAAGGCGGCAAAATACTGGCCGATAGGATAGGCACTTAGGATATGAACGTCATCTGGCCAACCATGATCTCTTTCACTGATCAACCATTGCACCGTCGCGATCTGAAGGCCGTCGATCGACCGCAAAGCTGGCAACAACCGATCGATTAGGGGCCCCAAGTCATAATTGTTGCGTGAGCCGAGTTGCAAAAGCACCGCAGGTTTCGCTGGATCGAGGCCCAGTGCCTTAGCAGCGGACTCGCGATCTTCGACTTCTGCTGAATTGAGCAGGCGAATGGGTGGAATACAGAGAACACCGCTTTGTTCCGCCTTGGTGGGCCCTCGATCATAGGCAGTTGCCAAATCGAGTGGCTCGATGATCATGTCGAATGCTTCGGCCCGTGCCAAAGCTCTCGGGTTCTGTCCAGATTGCCAAAGCCCACGGCGACACCAGACAAACGCACGTCCTGGGTGTTGATTGCTGACGTTCAAAAGAGCACGAAAGGGATAATTACCGTCAAACACCAACGCGGATGGATCATAAAAGGCGATCATCTCGTTTAAGAGGTGGGTCAAATGTTGGTTCCAATGGTCAACGTGACCTTGATAATACTGGTGGTAAGGCGTGTATTCGACAGAGAATCCGAACTTTTCCACCTGGCCACAAGCCTGAGACATACTAAGAAAAACCGGCTCTATCGAGGACTTCAGTCGCCTGGCGATAGCGAGCTGACGGGTTAGATGGCCCATACCAACGCCATTGGTGGAAAAGAACAAAGCGCGTCGCTTGGGCATGAAGGGGCGAGAGAGGACCTGAACCTGCGAATGTCGTGGCTTGCCAATGAGTTCGGCCAGCCTCTCCTGATGACACCGAAGATCGTGTCGCTCACGCAAGGCTTCGGCAGTCCTCGATCGAGCGCGGTCCATACCAGCTTCGTCGCTGCAAAGCGTATCGATGGTTCGTGCAGGTGAGTCGCAGGACGTTGCCAGTCCATCAAGATAGCGTTCGAGGCTCGGCGGCACCAAGGCCAGACCACCAGATGCCGCTGTCATAATGGACCCGGCACAAAGCGCATCTCCATCACCCCGAGGGTCGAAACCCTCCAGATAGACGTCGAGACTACGACAAAATGCGTTTGTCGAGACGCTGGCAGAATCGAGAATCTGCCAGGCGGACGGCCATGTATGCCGACTAGATAGCAGATCTACCCTCGGTCCCCGGAGCTTCAGAGGCCTGTGACGCCAGCTCAAAAAACGGCTGTCTAATTCTTCAGATGCCTCAATCTGTGCGCCAACGATGAGCGGATGACTGCCTTTTTTTCTAGATCCATTTGCTGCGCGCTCATCCAAATCAACTGCTGGCCGCCATATCCTTTCGGCAAGTGTGCTGCCGGAAACTGTTGGTAGGAGTTCGGCAGCGATCAAATCCGTCGCGGCCGCCAGCTGAACAGGTCCTCGAAACTGAGCCACCAGCTGTTCATCGAACGCGTTGGGTTTCCTTTCCATCGTCGCGGTCACTGGTCGACTTGTGCAAATAACCAGATTGAGACTGCTTCGAAGACGAATTGGCCTGTCGAGCGGACGCTCAATGCCTGCACAATCTACAGTGATGCTGAGGCCGCTCATAATGTTTGCCATCGGATCAAGCAGCGTGAGCCTGCGCTGGTCGATCATTGCGCGCAGCCAAGGACGAAAACCCAATTTTACGGCGCCATCGTCACAATTGACCTGAAGCACGGCAACGCGATAACCAGCTCTAAGAGCTGCTTCTATAAGGTTTCGCTGGTACCAAGAAACTGCATCTGCGCGTCGCCAGTCGGCGAGGATAGCAAGATCGAAGGATGGGATAGGCATATCGGCTCGTCGGTTGAAATTTTGACGTTAGTCATGCCCCACTTCCCTGTTAAACGCTAGGAGGTTTCCACGTCCATCGACGCGGAAACCTCCTGGGTTACATGGCCTTTTTTGAGGAAGCTAACGTGCGACCGTGATGTCCAAACGAGCTTCAACCACGCTCTGCCTTCCGAGTTTCCGATATTCTGCCGTGATGTCATCGATTGAGTTGACCGGCAGTGGCACAAGATCCGCGGCTTTGAGCGGAGGTGGCAAGCGCAGGCCAACTTCGACCTCAGACGCTAGACACGTAATCTGCTCGCTGGCCCCTGGGCGATCGAGCACGATGTCGAACCCGGCGTCAGCGCTTGGGATCGCTACCGCCCGCCCTGCGACCACATAGGGATCCGGATCAAACTGATTTGGGAAGATCCTTGCAACGTTCAGGTCAGCATCCTGATAATAGCAGTAGAGATACGCATCCTGATTGGTGCTCGCACTGATCTCAAGGTTTTGCCCGAGTGGATAAGCAGCAGCATCGCCACCAAGTGATCGGACAAAGAGCTTCAGCGGATTAGGCCGAACCTCAGGCTTTTCGAGGCTCGCTTTGACCAGCTTTGGTTGACGCCCAAGCGCAAGATCCTCGTGGATCAGGCTTTGATAGAGGGAGAAGGTAATCCGGCCATCAGCCAACAAGCTGTGCTCGCTCTGATAGCGCGCGACCGCGCTTTTGGTGGTGGCGTCGAACACGCCGCTGACCGTGCCTCCATAGTACCCCTCACTCGCAAGGGCCTGCTGAACGAAACTGATGCGTTCCTCTGACTCCATCTCGTTGTACCAATCCTTCGCCTCCTCGACGATGGCAGGATTGGTCTGCTCGATCTGCAAGCAGCGCCAGTATGGTACTTCTGCCAGCTTGCCGAGCACCTCGATCGCCGAGAGTTCGACCAGCGTCCGCACCGCCTGATGCATGCCCTCACCCTTATTGAGCACGACATTGAAGTTCAGACCAAGTTTGCTGATTGATCCTGCGAGATCGCCGGCATACCCTTTTCGCGCAACCGCAATCGAATTATGCGCCGATGATCCTGGGATGATTTGGCGGGTCACCAGATTGCCGACGTTCAGATCGAGCGAGACGACCGAAACTGTTTGGTCCCGAGAAGCGCCGATCTGAAGCTCAGGAATACCAATCGCTGCAGCCTGTGCCTCGTCAAGTACACCCTCATCAAGTTGGGTGACGGCGCCTCGGATGTAGTAATTAGGTACGACGAAATCGTCGGTGAACCCAACCAGGCTTTGCAAATCGTGCACATCTGCCTGGGTTGCATCGTAGTCGACGAAGGAGAAAGCACCGCTTTTCACCGACATACGGGAGATGGCCGAGATAAGCATATCCTTTGTGCCGGCGGAAACGCTGCCGGTTGCATCAGGAATACCTGCACTCGTCACGACGATATTGTGTCGACCAAAGGACAGCAGAAGCTCGTCCATGCAACGAAGCGAGTCGCTGAAATTGGTCAGGTTCGTCGCCGGTAGGGTTTTTGGTTTAGCAATTTCGATCGCTTTTTGAGGATCGGTCGCACAGCCGGCCAGCATGAGGAGGGCGAGGCCACTCATGGCCAGACGAGACTGATATTTCATGACGTTCTTCAACATGGCTGCCAACTCCTCTGCTGGCTAATCTGTGGGTTATTTGCAATCCCGGCCGATTTCGACATTACCGCCCGTATTGATGATGTCCTTGGTCACGACGACAATCTTCTCTTCGCCGATGCCACGATCTATAATGACGCCGTTGCGTTCTTCGCCACAGCCGGGCGTCTCGGAGGAGCTTCTCTTGGACTGGGCGTTCAGCGTCCTTGACTTAGCAATGACGCGGCTCACCTTGGCTTGAGAGCCCACCTTCAAATGCTTTGGCTGATTGTACTGACCGGCCTCTGCCATGGAGGTCGCAACAAAGGCGGTAATCAGAAGGGGAATTGACAATCTCAACATAGATCCGCTCCGACGCGATCATTTGATGTACCGGGCTCTTTACCCTTGACCATTGCCTTCGGGATAGAAAGCATCTTTTTGACGGATTTCGCTGAAAAATTAATATGTCGTTGTCGTTCTGGTGATGCGTGACATTTATGATTGATCACCATGGATGACGACAAAACTGCGCCGGATGTGGGCAATAACATGCCTGGCTATCCCGAAGGTGGGCTTAGACAATGATATCTGGAGAGCGTCCATGCTAGATGTTAGCCGTTCCTTACTCCTCGCAGGCCTGATCGGCCTTGCTCCGCTTTCAGCTCAAGCTGATGATGCCGTGCTGTTGGGGAATGATGCGTCAAGATGTGAAATTTTTCGCGTCATAAGCGCTGATGTTCCGCCGGAATGCCGCTTGGGTAAGACAAGAGGGCTTGGCAAAACTCGCGGTATTCGCATTCACGATAATAATCAAGGTGTTGCGACGACTGAGGCAGGCAGGCCAGCACCTGCTGCCGAGCCGCAATCCTTCTCTCTTGCCATGCGGATCCAGTTTAAATTTGACTCGGCCGAATTGACACCAGAGGCCAAGGCAACGCTTGGCCAAATCGCTCAGGTGCTTCAGGATGACCTTATGCGCGACAAGGTCATCATGTTGGAAGGCCATGCCGATGCGAGCGGTGGCGAAGACTATAATCTTAGCCTATCGACCCGGCGCGCAGGGTCCGTACGCGACTATCTCGTTACCGCCTACGGTATCGCTGGCGAGCGCCTGCGATCAGTTGGCAAGGGCGAGCTGGAACCGTTCGATGCCGCCGATCCAAAATCACCTGTGAATCGCCGTGTCGAATTTACGAATCTTTCCGATCAAGCGGCGCTTCAGCAATAATTGGCGGTTTCCGCGCGATACATCGAAATCACCTGCCCCTGCGACCCAGAAGTCATTCGTCGCAGGGGCATTATTGCAAAAAAGAGTCGATTGGCAGGGCCGAAGACGGAGCATTGATGCGCTTATCGAGAACCTTTGCTAAAGAAGCTTGGTGGCGTTAAAGCATTAATCCAAGACCGCGATTGCAAAGGGAGAAACGCATGGCTGATCAAGCGATCAGAGGGTTCAAGGTCAATACGATTCTTGACCGTCTGGCAATCGACATGCTCGACCTTGCTGAGCGCTATTTGACGAAAGCGCCGCTCAATCGTGACGGCTATTACCTCGCAATCCTTTTGACCCTGTCCAAGAGACTTTACACAGATCAGTTGCTGTATCGAGATTTCCGTATCGCCGGTGATCAACAATGGCATCGCTATAAGCTTCCCGACAACACTTCAGCGAAAGTTCATGAGCAGAGCATCGTTTACCTGCATCAAGTCTTGATGCGGCGTCTTAGGCTCGCAAGGCGCCTAAAGCACGAGCCCGGTAACATGCATCTGCTGCTAGCGCAGCTTGCACGTTTCGGCACGACAGATGATAGCTGGCCACAAGTTGAGCTCAGACGTGATACAGCGCTCGAGGCGAATCACGATGCAGCTGACTTTTGTGAAACATTGGCCAATGCACTATCAATGCAACGTGATGCGCTCGGAGACGACTTTGGTGACGAGGCGAGACGTCGGCGGGACGAATATGGCCCCCTTTGGCTGATTCGCCCACCTCAAGTCGCCGAGATGCCAGAAGAGATGTCTTGGTTCGACGTGATCGATGCCGCGCCCGTGCCCCTTGCAGCTGGCGTTACCGCCCATGTCGACACCCAAAGGTTGGTGGTTCGTGTGCTCGACAGTTTGAACGAGCGCTATACGCTCCTTCGAAGCTGTGGGCTCGATCCTGAGCGCTGGCATGAACGTGATACGCCCGCAATCGCTAAGCTTCGAGACCTGAAACGCCTGCGGAGCCAAGCCGAGGATTATCTCCGACAGAGCATTGAAGATGAGGCCGTCAGCGCCTACCGACAAGCGTTTAGTGATCTCGCCGGCGACAACGGAGAGCTGGCTGGCTTCGACAGTTTCGACGATTATGCCACCAGCGAAGTCGGCATGGCCATGCTGCGCTATCCCATACAGTCGTTGGATGATGCCATTGGCGGCGATGATGAGGACGATGATCGGTCACGCCATGATTTACTCGCCGATGAAAGTGCGGTCGATGCTGAGGAGAGCCTCGCGAGGCAGGAGGCCGCAGGTGATTGGGTCAACCGGCTGGTATCAGATCGTCCGGGCTGGTTCGATCCGGTGATGCGCTATTTTTTCGACCATGTTTTGGGCCGGGGACGGCCTCTCTATCCCGAAGAAGCGGATGAGGGCGTTTTGTTCGACCCGGATTTTCTAGCCTTGGTAGCTGCTGATCCGGAACTCGCCGAACAGGACGAAGAAGCCCTCGCGGCAGTCTTGTACCGCCGTGCGCAAAAGCTGATCAAGCGCGGTCTCAACCGCCAGTCCTCAGCATCAGCATAGTGTTGAGAGACATCAGCTGCAGATTCGGGCCAGGAGAAACATGAGATGACGACGAAACCTTTGAACGACGATGACCGCGAAACGCTGTGGAAGATCGCAGCACACCGCCTAAAGCTCGTCGATACGGAACCCAAGGTCGAGCCAGAGACCATCGATCAACTCCTAGATCAGCTTGGCCCGCGTGCCCAAAGTCAGTCGATTGGCGACTGGCTAGCGGACACGGCGGAACAGAACGTCGACTTGCAAGACGCCGGTGCCGTCACCCCAACGGCCGAGATCATCCATTTTGATCCAAAGCGTCAACGCTTCAATCAGATCGCTGAGTTTACACGCCTCGCAGCGGATAGCGCCGGTGGCGACATTCCTCTCCCAGCAGCCCCGCTGGAGACCAGTGATGGTCGATTCAGGTTAGAGATTGGAGAGGCGGATGATCAGATGATCCGTGTTCTAGTCCAAGCTCTAGGTGATGCTAGCGACGAGCTTGCAGGGCGGCTGATTGGTCTTGCAGCTGAAGGTAACTACGAGACATTGATCGGTCTCGTTGAACTGGATGAAGACGGCGATGGCACGATCCGTTTACATGACGATATAGCAACGCGACAGGCCTTGCTTCGCCCTGTACTCGGTACGATCGACGACGTCTGACCTCTGTAGATCTTCTGCCAACAGGTCAGACCGCCATGCACAAGAGTAGACGAACCGTCCACATTCCGATCGTTCGGCCAAGTGCCTCTGCGACGACAGCAGAGACGCCGCGCCGAGAAGATCGGCTGATCGAAATCTATACCCAACATCGTGGGCTCAGTGCCCTCAGCAGCGATGAGGCCGAGAAGGCTGCCGCGATCGATGCGAAGGCGCGCGATAAGGATTGGGACCAGGTTGCTGCTCCACTCAGAAAAGTGGGCCTCTATCAGGCCGGCTGCGCTGCAGCGGGTGCTGTTCGTAAACTCGGCATTGAGCCGCCGATCGGAGCGCTCTATCAGCATGTGGCACGACTCGCTTGGATCGAAGGGCAACGGCTACAGGCGGCTGGCCCTTCCGGACCGAGCGAAGGGCGTAGTGCGGAGCTCGGGCTCGCCCTTGCCTTGCTGATGGGAGCTAGCGGAAGTCCAGACCGCCAGGTGATCGCGACCGGAGCGCTCGGCGGCCAGCCAAGCGGTCATCCCATTGACGATGTCGAAATCCTTCCCGTCGGAAGCCTTCGAGCCAAACTGAGCCTGGTGCTGACGCTCGCCAGCCATGACAACCTGCCGCGCTTCAATCGCGATCGCGAGTTGCTGTTTTTTACCCCCCTAACGTTCGAGGCACAGGGCGAGCAGCATGAAGTCGCCTCACTGCCGGAGGTCGAACAGCTCGCGAAATTTGGGGTTCGCGTAATGCCGGTGGGGCGTCTTGGCGAGGCGGCGACAATCTTGAGAGCCAGACGAGCCCGGCATCTCGCTGCCGATCGCCTCCTTCAGGCCGCCGCAACCCTCATGGCGATGATCATTATTGGCGGAGCCGCATGGCATCTTTGGCCAAGTCCAAGTGTCACAATGGCGTTTTTGCCCGCAGGAGGCATGGCATTGGCTGCAGAACCCTATCAAGCCTGTTTTACCTCAGATGGCGGCTATTACCCGGTACCTCTCGACCGAGAGGGAATCGTCCGTACAATGCCAGCGGGCTCGACTCTGGGCTGGAACGTCACGATCGACGATCAAGTCACCGATACCCATTTGCTCGGCCGCTGGACCCGTCCGCACCAGTACCATGTCGCCCAGATCATGCTTTCAAGCTCGTCGCCGGCGAAAGTGATCACACCATCCACACCGGACGGTCGCCCGATTGAACTCGCCCCGGGTAGCGCCTGGGAATGGGGATGGAAGTTGACCGACAAGCCTGAGAACAACATGCTGGTTTTACTCGCTCAGCCCCAAAAGCCGTTTGATGCAGCGGCCATCAGGGACGCTCTGGTTGAGGAGTTTCCAAGCACCAACGCAGACGGCGATCTAGATTTGACTGCAGCTGCGAATTTCCTAAGTTCACTTGCACCCGGCTCGGTACGATTCGATGTTAGAACAGTGGAAGGGGAAGACCGATGCGACCCTTGAAGCTTAGATGGCTATTAGCCAATCGCCTCCTTAAGCTTCCCGTGTTAGCTGCACTCGCAGCCGGTTTCGTCAACAGCCCAGCATTTGCTAGCTGCCCGTGGATCGTTCAGCCAAGTGACGCGATCAGCGGTGACGTTCCGGACTATGAGATCATGTTCAACGGTGAAGCCAACCCCGCCTACTACTTCTATGGTTTCACGGTAACCGACCCTGATCTCGCCTGGGAGCTCAGCTCAGGAAGCGGGCTAGCGGCATTAGATGATCGAAGCCGTGCGCTCGCAGTGATCGAGTCGGATGACCGTTCGCGTTTTCGTGCACATCTGGAGAGTATCAATCCGCTAACGGTCTACCTGGTCGTTGCTACGGGACGAATTCCCGAGCTTGAAGCCATTGAGGCACAGTTCGAGCCTACACGGCCTATAGCCGTCGGCCTTCGCATGCGTGGCGCCAGCGACACGAGTGGTCCGCTGCCCCACCGCAGCTTGCCCGGTGTCGAACTTCATTACGCAAGCCATGAGACCGCAGGAACCATGCTCAGCTCCGCTCGCTTGGACTACCAACTCTGTGCATACCAGGTCCTGATCCGCTAGCGTTCACCTTCAGCAGCATCGCCTACAGTCTGAAGGCGTTCGAATTCGGACAAGAAATCTCCGAAGTGACCTTCGGCGATTGAACGCCTCATGTCACTCATAAGTTCCTGGTAATAATGGATATTGTGCCAGGTAAGGAGCATCGAGCCAAGAATCTCCTTAGCTTTGGTCAGGTGGTGTAAATAAGCGCGGCTGTGATGTTGGCAGACGTAGCACGGACACGTAGGATCGAGTGGCGCCGCATCTTCCGCAAAGCGAGCATTTCGGATGTTCAGGAAGCCAGTTCGTACCCACGCTTGTGCTGTGCGACCAGAGCGTGTTGGCAGCACGCAGTCAAACATATCGACACCTCGAGCGACAGCGCCAACAATATCGGTGGGCTTTCCAACTCCCATCAGGTAGCGGGGCTGGGCCGACGGCAAGATCGGTGTGGTTGCATCGAGGGTCTCGAACATCACGTCTTGTGGTTCACCGACGGCAAGTCCGCCAATAGCATATCCGTCAAAGCCGATCTCGACGAGCCCTTCTGCCGAACGCTCACGAAGCGACGCATTCGTGCCACCTTGAACGATTCCGAAGAGACCGTAGCCTTCACGACGTCTAAAGGCGGTCCGACTTCGCGCGGCCCAGCAAAGGGACCGTTCCATGGCCGTCACCACCAGCGAATTAGGCGAGTCAGCTGGCAAGCACTGATCCAACACCATGGTAATGGTGCTGTCCAACATATCCTGGATTTCGATCGAACGTTCAGGTGTTAATTCGAAGCGCTTGCCGTCGAGATGGGATGCGAACGTGACGGCATGATCATTGATCTGGCGAAGGCCCTCGAGCGACATGACTTGGAAACCACCAGAATCGGTCAGGATTGGCGCAGGCCAATTCATGAAGCTATGTAAGCCGCCGAGCTTAGCAATACGCTCAGCCCCAGGCCGTACCATCAAATGGTAGGTGTTGCCGAGAATGATCTGAGCACCAGTCGCACGGATCATATCGTTGGTCATGGCCTTGACGGTCGCAGCGGTGCCGACAGGCATAAAGGCTGGCGTGTCGATAACACCATGAGCCGTCTGCAAACGCCCAAGCCTGGCCCGATGTTGAGTGGCGAGAACTTCGAAGTGAAAGCGGCTCATGCGCGTGCTCCCCGCGCAATGACCGACGGCGACAGGAGACAAGCATCGCCGTAGGAAAAGAAACGGTAGCGCTCATCGATCGCATGAGCATAGGCAGTTTGCATGCGCGCCAAGCCCGAATAGGCCGACACCAACATGAACAACGTCGAGCACGGTAAGTGAAAATTGGTCAAAAGTCGGTCGACCACATTGAAGCGATAACCTGGTGTAATGAAGAGGCGCGTCACCCCTCGCCCTGCGCGAAGCCGACCGTTTTCCGAAACACTTCCTTCCAACGTGCGCATCACCGTGGTGCCTACGGCAATCACCCGACCACCCGTTGACTGCGTATGCTCGATCGCAGCGACCGTGGCTGGGCTGAGCTCGAATCGCTCAGCATGCATCTCATGGTCATCGGTGTCTTCAGCACGCACGGGAAGAAAAGTCCCTGCACCCACATGCAGTGTGACGAAACTATGCGAAACACCTCGATCAGCGAGTTGCGTCATCAGCGATTTGGTAAAGTGAAGCGATGCCGTCGGCGCGGCAACGGCACCATCGTGACGAGCAAACAGCGTCTGGTAGTCATGATTGTCGCTTTCGTCTCTTTCGTCGCCGCGCTTAATATAGGGAGGGAGCGGCATTCGCCCGTAACGCTTTATCGCCTGAATCAGGGCGGGCCCATCGAGGGAAAAGCTCAAGGCGATCTCTCCGTGTACACCACGCTCGATCACCACGGCATCGAAGCTAGGCCCAATCTGAAGCTGGTCACCGACGCGACATTTCCTAGCTGGCCTAGCGAATGCCCGCCATCGCATCGAATCGATCGGTTGATGTAAGGTGAGTTCCACACGCCCTTGACCGCGCCTCGCTGTGAGACGTGCAGGCAGGACCCGCGTATCGTTGAAGACCAAGAGGTCACCTGGCGTCAAAAGACTGGGTAAATCCTCGACATGATGATCGAAAACGTCGTCTTGACCGACCAAGAGCAAGCGAGCCCGCTCACGTGGCGTCATCGGGCGCTGCGCAATCAATTCCTTGGGTAAATCAAAGTCAAAATCAGCGACGCGCATCAGAGCTTGCTCCAGCTCACATCTTGCCCGCCGAAACAGGTCAAACCTATGGCGGCCTCCCCCGCATCACTTCGTTCCATGTTCGATTGCCACTTGGCGATCGCAAGCTTCGATATGCCAGAGGTCAGACCGCAGCGCCATAGCGGTCGCGTAACCTTGGCAAAACGAGCTCGGCATAGAGGTCGAGAAAGCGCTGCTGGTCTTGGCCAGGTGCGTGAAACACCAAATGGGTGAATCCAAGATCAATTGTCTCGGACAACCGTTCAACATGTTCTTCCGGATCATTCGAGACTATCCAGCGACTGGCCGCGCGCTCGACGGGAAGGGCATCTGCAAGCCGCTCCATCTCGATCGGATCCTCGATCCCCATTTTCTCCTCCGGCGACAAGGCAAGCGCAGCCCAATGACGCGTATCCTCATTGGCACGGTTGAAGTCGGTATCGAACGACACTTTCATTTCGATCACCATGTCGAGCTCGTCAGGACTTCGCCCCGCCTGCTCCAGGCCCTCTGATACCTTCGGCAGCAGCGTTTCAGTGTATAGATCTTTCGGCTTACCGCTCGTGCAGATAAATCCATCGCCCACGCGACCTGCGAGCTTTGCCGCCGTTGGTCCTGATGCCGCAACGTAAAGCGGTATGGGCGTTTCTGGCCGGTCGTAGAGAGTGGCTTCAGCTGTCTGGTAATAGTGCCCTTCGAAGGTCACCCGTTCTTCACTCCAAAGGCGCTTCATGAGATCAATCGCTTCTTTGAGACGACCAAAACGCTCCTTAAAGGGTGGCCAACTCATCCCAGTTGCTGGGACATCATTCAGGGATTCCCCGGTCCCCACACCGAGAACGACGCGGCCCGGATAGAGCACGCCAAGTGTCGCCATGGCCTGGGCAACGATTGAAGGATGATAGCGAAAGGTCGGCGTGACGACACTTGTTCCTATCGTGACGCGACTTGTCCGCTCACCAAGGGCGCCTAGCCAAGAAAAAGAAAACGGCGCATGCCCGTCGGTATGCCGCCAAGGCTGAAAATGATCACTGACCATAATCTGGTCGAAACCGACAGCCTCGGCATAAACAGCGAAGTTTAGAAGGTCGCGTGGCGAAAACTGCTCCGCCGACGCCTTGTAACCCAATGTCAGCATGACACATTCCACTGGAAAAATGACGCTTTGGCCATCGGCAAGGTAGCGCTCTATGCCCCGGTGTTCGAAGCTTGGGTGCCAAAGGTCGTTATCTGAAACGCCAGAATAGCAATGGTGAAATTGAAACTAAACGCTTATCAAGGGCGTATGATGCATTTGTTGAAGGCTCGGACACTCACTTGGGAGCGAGTTCCTAGCCTAGATATTTGGTCGATTTCGGTTTTTTCCCAGAGGCGATGAAAATCACGTCGCCTTGATTCGACAGATTGGTATGAGCTGTGGCATGTATCAGCCGTGAAAACTGGGAAATTAGAGGATGATCGCTCTTTCTCTTGCATTTTTGCTTTATTTCGTGAGTACACCGGCTTGGGCGTTACAGAGCGACGTTGGCGAGGTCCTGCAATCCCGCCTTGCTGCTCAAGATGGCGGTATCGAGCAGCAGCTTTCTGATTATCTTGATCAGGACGACATTCAGGGTGCACTCGCTTTCGTCGAGAAGCTCGCCGCTGATGGTATCGTCGACTCCAAGGGTCAGCGCACACTTGAGGATAAGATTTGGCGGACCAAGACGCAGCGGATGCTCGACTACTCAAAGAAGATACGAGAGGCGATAAAGGTCTCAGATCTCGACACCATGCGTGACTACAATCAGCGCTTACGAAAGCTTAGGGAAACTCGCCGCACGGATTCGGAGCCCGTTGAAAACGACCAAGCGAACAAGGTCACCCAGACTCCCGATTCAGCAACGCCTGAAGATACCATGGCGACGGCGGATGTTATGCCGGAGACGACTGAATTAGCGACCTCTGAGGTTGACGATGTCGAGACGCTGACTGAAGCAAGTCTTGATGATCAACAAGCGGACACTCTGGCGACCGATGATGCAGGTGCGGAGAGTCTTGACCTTGCAGAGGTATCAAACGAGACAGAAGTACGCGGTCCTGCAGGCGGCCCAGTACTCGGATTCCCGCCTGCGAGAGCGGCGGTGGCGAGCCTAGAGGAACCAACGTCAGACGTTTCTACGACGACCAGATTGACTAATGTTCAGCCGCCATCGGTTCGGCTTGGGAATGTTCCCAAGAACACGCGTCATCAGGAATTGATCAACGACTTGATCAATGATCTTCTCGAACGTGCCGATCGTGCCATTGCAGAATTCCACCTGACCGTCGCACCAGAAGGAACCGACTCAGCCCTCGGCATCGTCGAAAAACTATTGATCATGGGCGTTGATGGAGAGCCGGCGGCAGAGAAAGTCGGTCAGAAAATTCTGACAGCCTATGAAGATTTGGTGCAACGCGATATCGAACGGGGCCGCTATGATAAAGCGAGCGTGTTTATCGAACGGATGGACGAGGTCGCCGCCACGGCTGGTCTGCCGCGTGATGATATCGAAGCTCTGCGGGCAGAGCTGGATGCGGCTAGCGGCTAGTGGCTTAACGATTCGCCTCTATGGCAAAAACCGCTAATTGAACTTTCCCTGTTTGACCGCCTTCATCACATCTTGGACATCTTGCTCGCTGAGGCCGTACTCCGATTTGGCAACATCAGCAGAAATGTATCCTCGCGCCAGATCCCGACGCACGAGCGCGCGATCACGCAAGAGAGGGTCGCCGTAGCCAGCACCACCAGGAAATGCGAGGAGGACACGACGGCCATGGGGCACAAATTGCTTGCCCTTCCCTCTCATTTTCACCTGATCATCACGGGCGATCGTGGTGGCTGCACCGTTGAATCCACCTTGCCGGCCACGTGCGGGATGTTCGACGCGATCAAACATAGCCTGGAAATCGAACTCGTGGCCCTCCATCGCGCCAACCTCCATGAACTGCCCGAGGCCGCCTCGATATGTGCCAGCACCGCCACTGTCGGGGCGAAGCTCTTTTCGCCAAATGAGCACGGGTCCAGTATTCTCGGTTGCCTCAACCGGCATGGTCATGACACCCGATGGGAAAGCTGTAGCACTAAGGCCATCAGACGTAGGGCGCGCACCAGAACCGCCAGAATTGAACGCCAAAACCTCCGCACGCTCGGCGGAATTCGGGGCCTGCAAATCGGTTCTCGGCCGAAGGGAAACCATAAAATTGCAAAGACTCCCCGCCCCTTCCGCAGGGACGGTTGCTGGTAGAAGCTGGTCCAATGCGCCGTATACCGTATCCGGGATCATGTGCCCAATCACGTGGCGAAGTGCCACGGGAGCAGGATGGGGAGCGTTCAGGATTGACCCTATTGGAGCCGTTATCTCGAAGGGAACCAGCGAAGCCGTGTTGTTAGGAATATCTGGAGCGATCGCACATTTCAGCGCGTAGCAGGCATAAGCCTTGGTATAGACTTCCGGCACATTGATTCCCTTCTTGGCTACGCCCGATGTGCCGGTGAAGTCACAGATAATGCGATCCTCTTTTATCTCAAGCGTCGCCTTGAGGGTAATGGGCTGATCATAACCGTCGATGGTCATCGCCCCCTCGGCGCCGCCATTAGGCAATGCTGCAATGCGCTCCACAGTAGCACGCATCGAGTGTTCAAGAATGAATGCCGAGACGCCCTCAAGTCCGTCCAGACCGAACTCCGTCATCATATCGACCAGTCGGCGATGGCCGACTTCATTGCAAGTCGCGAGCGCATATAAATCGCCAATCAACTGGTCAGGCTGTCGGACATTCCCTCGCACAATCTTGATCAGTGTCTGGTCGACCACGCCCCGCTCTGCAAACTTCATGATCGGAATATAGAGGCCTTCCTCATAGACCGAGTTGGCATCAACACCGAAGCCGCGGCCACCAATATCGACGATGTGGGCGGTGCAGGCGAAAAACCCGACGACTTTGCCATCGAGGAAGGATGGGCTAACGACGGTAATGTCGTGGAGATGTCCTGTTCCCTCCCATGGATCGTTGGTGATGTAGATGTCGCCCTCAAAGATGTTCTCGCGCCCAATCCTACGAATGAAATGATGAACAGCTGCAGCCATTGCATTGACGTGGCCGGGCGTGCCGGTAACGGCCTGAGCAAGCATCTGGCCTTCAAGATCGTAGACCCCAGCTGAGAGATCGCCTGCTTCACGAACCGAAGTCGAAAAAGCTGTCCTAACAAGAGCTTGTGCTTGTTCTTCAACAACCGATATCAAACGGTTCCAGATCACCTGATAGGACACGGCCGACAGTTCCACTACCATAATGCCATCTCCCTAAACCTTTTGCCTTATGTCAATGCAACCATCCGACTGAGCGACAGCATATCGACTGCTCGGAATGATAATGGTGGTCTCGTCTTCGGTAATGGCTGCCGGCCCCTGGACCGTAGAACCCGCTTGCATGATCGCTCGAGGTAGCGATCCGGCCTGTACCATCACGCCCAATCCAGGGTCAAAAAGCTCACGCGTTTCCCCCGTCTGCATATCGACAGCGTCCTCTACCGGAGCGATTTCCAAAACGATCCTTGGTTTGGTGCTGGCATTCACGGCCCAAACGATGATCTCGATATCCAGACCCTCAACCGGCCGACCGAAAAGCTGGGTGTAATCCTGTTCGAACAGCTGCTTTAAGACCGTGACATCAGGGTTTAACGCTTGCTCGACGTCGAGTTGTACAGGAATTTCCCACCCTTGGCCGACATAACGCATATAGGCCTTGAACTCAGCGTTGACCTCCGCCGCCATATCGCAAGAACGGACAAAACGCGTCGCCTCATCTTCAAGCTCAGCGAGCAGTGCCTTGACCCCCCCAGCATCAAATGCTGAAAGCCGCATCGGCTGACTGCGGCTCGCCTCAAAGCTATAGGGTGCTTGCAAAAAACCGATTGCTGAACCGACGCCGGCGCCGGGAGGTACCAAAAAACGCTCAATACCCAGTTTTTCACTTAGACGCCCAGCATGCAGCGGTGCTGCACCACCAAAAGCAATCATCGTGTAGTCCGAAAGATCTTCGCCATTCTCTACCGCATGGACCCGGGCTGCATTCGCCATGTTCTCATCAACCACTTCGGATACACCGAATGCCGCCGTCATGGTGTCCATCTCCAGACGCTGGCCCACAGCTTGGTCGAGCGCGCATTTGGACTTTTCCGGCTTCAGGACGATCGAGCCGCCAGCGAAGTTCGCGGGATCGAGCCTGCCAAGGGTAAGATCGGCGTCAGTTACCGCCGGGCATTCGCCGCCTCGATCATAACAGGCTGGACCTGGCTCCGATCCGGCTGACTGCGGCCCAACCCGAATCTGGCGCATCGCATCCACATGAGCAAGCGAGCCGCCCCCTGCGCCGATTTCAACCATATCGATTACAGGGATCGAAATTGGCATGCCCGAGCCCTTCTTAAATCGATAGGTACGCGCCACCTCAAAAACACGGCTTGTCTTAGGTGTTTGATTCTTGATGAGACAGATTTTCGCCGTCGTGCCTCCCATGTCGAAGGATAAAACCTTGTTGAGCCCGTAGCGGGCCGCAATATGCGCGGCAAAAATGGCACCACCCGCAGGGCCTGATTCAATGAGGCGCACTGGAAATTCGGCAGCACTTTCGATCGACATGATCCCACCGCCCGAATGCATAAGGAAGATGGGACACCTGATGCCCTCCTCGGCAAGGCGGTCACCTAGACGATCGAGATAACTCTTCATCAACGGTTTGATGTAGGCATTCGCGATCGTGGTATTGAAACGCTCATACTCCCGCATCTGCGGTGAGACTTCGCAAGAAAGCGAGACAACCACATTAGGGAGCCTATCCAAGATCACCTCTCGGATCATGCGCTCATGCTTGCCATCGACATAGGAATGAAGGAGGCCGACGGCGATACTCTCATAGCCAGCCTCGGCAATCGCCTCGACCACCTCCTCGACCTCCGCGCGATCGAGTGAAATCAGCACGTCTCCCTTAGCGCTAAGACGCTCTCTTACCGTATAGCGCTGCTGGCGAGAGAGAAGCGGTTCCGGCAAAAGCAAATTGAGATCATACTGCTCAAATCGGGACTCGGTCCGCATCTCAATCACATCGCGAAAACCTTGGGTGGTGATCAGCGCCGTCTTGGCACCTCGCCGCTCGATCAAAGCGTTGGTCGCGAGCGTCGTTCCATGGATGATCTGGCCGATCTCACCAGGGTCGACTTCGGCTTTCATCGCGACCTGTCGAATACCGCCTAGGATCGCATCCTCTGGAGCTGCGTAGGTCGTCAGAACCTTGGCTGAGACTTGTCGGTCACCGTGTTGTAAAACGACATCGGTAAAGGTTCCGCCTATGTCAACACCCAGTCGGATCAATGATTTGCTCATGGGAAACGTTCCTCAGCCCAAAAGTCGCCCGAACGCCAGCAGCATAGGTACGCGAGGCGTCCTCGTCGATACGACGCCTCAGTTAGGATGGGCGCGCATGTTGATTATCGCCTTAAACCAGCTCGCACGACCGTTATCCGCCGTTGGCTGTGACCGCGTCGATCGCAATGGCAAGTCCACTCTGCGCATTGAGGATCGGCAAGCTTAGCCCAATGATGGCCAAGACCTCACCGCGGAGCATGAGCCCGTCTGTTGCGATTAAGTTATCGAAACGACGATTGGCACGATCGACGGTCTCGGAGGTGTATTGGAGCCTGATCCGATAGGTCTGATTGGATTGAAGACCGGGGAGCCGCATCCTAGGCATGAGACTAACATCAGGCCGATCGATTGCAGCCACAATGAGCCTTGCGTGTTGTCGATCAGCTGCCACCGCCATGCAACCATTCAGGCTGGCATCGACCGTCTGAAGCCGGTAGAAGCGGCCACGATGCCAAATCTCTCGATCCTCCTTATGACGTTCGACTGCATCAGACAGAACGTCAAGATCAGCGTCGCTCATCCTGGTCAGATCGTCCTCGATACCAAAGTGGCCGGAGCTCGCTATGAGGGCCCGGAATCCGACTGGAAGCCCTCGGCCCGAGGTGTGGCTCCAGGTAGGGCCGACATGGGCACCCATAACTTCCGGAGGGAAAAAATAGGAGAAACCCCACTGAATTCGCAGACGTTCAACCGTGTCATTGGAGTCAGACACCCAGAAACGATGGGTTCTTTGCAAAATACCGTAGTCAATACGTCCTCCCCCAGAAGCACAGCTCTCGATCTCGAGGGATGGAAATGTGCGGAGAAGTCGATCGATCAATGAATAGAGAGCATCGATCTGCCGGCTTGCGACAGCTGTTCCACCTTTACCCCCCGGAAGCGTGAGATCCCGATTCATGTCCCACTTCAGGTAGTCGATGTCGTGATCGCTGATCAGACTTGCCAAGCGTTCAAACAGGTAATTGCTGACTTCCGACCGGGCAATATCAAGGACAAGCTGATTTCGCCCAGTGATCATGGGATAGGGATCCACAGATAGTGCCCAATCAGGGTGGTCAAGGAAGAGGTCAGAATTCGGACTGACCATTTCCGGCTCAACCCAAAGCCCAAATTGCATTCCCTTATCGTGTACATAGTCAGCGATTGGTCCGAGGCCTTGGGGATAGATCTCCTCGTCTGGATACCAGTCGCCCAGGCTGCTGGTATCATCCCGGCGTCCACGGAACCAACCATCATCTAGGACAAATCGCTCCGCGCCGATGGCTGCTGCAGCATCGGCAAGCGCCGTCAGTCGTTCATGACGATGATCAAAGTAAATGGCCTCCCAAGTATTGACCGTCACCGGCCTAGGCGCATGCGGATCGGGCAATTGAAGGATCCGTTTTCGGACATGATCATGAAACTTTTGCGAAAGAGCGTTCAGCCCGCCTATGGATTGTGCGATGTAGAGCGGCGGCGTCTCGATCGCCTCTCCTGGCGCTATCACAGCCTCCTCGCCCATGAAGAGAGCCCCCATCTGAAGTTGCCTGTCGCCATTCGGCAGACACTCCAGTAGCAGCCGGTGATTGCCGCTCCAACCGAGATGACACCCGAGGCATACACCTTGCTCTTGGTCCGTCGTGGATGTTAGCAAAACGATGCCGGGAAAGGCGTCATGGGAGGTCCGACCCCGACGGTTCTCCCGGAGCATCGTACCGATAGAAACAGGCCGTCGCTCGATAGCAAATTCAGCGCACCAACGGCCATGAAAAGCTAGAAACTCGCCATAGCGCCGATCTGGAGCGATGACCGGAGGGGCCAACCAGTCAACGATAAACGGTGCGTCACCCCGGTTCAATAAGTGGCTCCTAAATGTTGCCACATCGGACTCGGGATCGATCTGACAATCGAGATCCAAAGAGAGCGCACGAGGTTCGTCAGTAAGATGGAAACGCACGCGGTTTGGCTGTTTTGTGATGTCGATCAGGTTGAACTTGCCCGCCCAGCTTTTGGGCTCATCTCGGCGTTTCCCGGTTAATGCAGGATGCCCCGGAAAACCCCGACTTGGCTCGGGATGCAGTGAAACGGGTTCGTTAATATCGAGCGTAGCATGAGCTTCCGGACGCGCTAATGCAGCAGCAATCCCTAAAAGGTCCGCATCCTCAGAGAGCTTTTCTCCATGATGAAGGATGGCAGGCAAGCCGTCGGTCCAAGCAAAAATGATTGTCGTTTCGTTGCCATCCAGGCGAATGGCGCCCGGTGTCTGATCACGGAATGTCATCGCTTCCCCAGCAGTTCTAATGGATTCTCGAGATGGCCTGGTCGTCATGTTGATTTGGCATTGACCTCGTCGATTAGCAGCAAAGGGAGCGGCGTTGAGCGCCCTCGAAAGACGACGGGCTCATACACCTGGCTCGGATCGAGAGGGCATCACGTGATCGAACCATAAGAGGACAACCGACCAGCCTCCCTTGATGGATCGTTGGATGACGGATCCAAGCGACAAGTTCCATCGGATTGACTCCAATGCCCGAATGTTACTGATCGCTCAATCCTAATCGGACGGCTCACGTCCGAATCCTAATGACATGGTGTACCGCCGCGGGCTTTAGGCCCCCATGCGTGACACTCTCATCGTCAGTCGCTTCGCTTAGTTGGGCTAGAAGTGTCCAGGGTCTTTGTACCTGATACCGCCTGCGTGCCTCTGAAAATCCGCGGCGTTCGTGGCGCAGCATTGCGATGCGCGCATTACGGGTAGTGAGAATGAGTGTGGTGAAGACTGGGCCGACCTTGTTGCTGAGGATCCGTCTCCAGCCAAAGCTGACGCGAGCTCGCTGTCATGTCAGGAGAATCTAGCTTCGTGGACAGGCCTGTCCAATGCGTCGTCGTTGAACCAAGCCCTTCGTTTGCTTGGCATCATCAGTGTAGCAAACAAGAAAGGGGGCGCTTTTGAGGGTTAGGACATATAGCGCAGGGTAACGTAACCTGCAGCTGAAGCCGTTGCCGTCAGCAGCGTTCCCCAAACCATATCGACCAAAGACATCGTGACGGGCCAATTTTTGAGGGTTGCCATGTTGGTGATGTCGTAAGTTCCGTACGCTGCAAGGCCGAAGACAGCCCCATAGAGAAGCGCTTGGGTGAGCGATCCTGTCTTTGCTGCAGGCGCAGAGGCTAAAAGGACAATGGCGAATGTATAGCCGATATAGAAGAGAGCTGCGATCCCGAGCTTCGGCTGGTCCAGCATCAAGTCGCCGAGGGAGCGTGCGTAAAACGATGTAGCGACCATGCCGAGCCAAATGGCATCGATCACTAGGAAGACCAATGCCGTAACACCCCAGGCTGCAAGGAATGCGCTCATATCATAGTCCGCCACACTTTGTTGATGATGAGGTGTTGAAGGCACACTTCGGGTCGATATGTACCACGTTTATGCCTGAATACGCTGATTTAAACGGCGTGTAGGGAGTGTTGGATCAGGGCAATCCTCAGTGAAAGTCCCGTGATTTTGGCATGATGCGGACATTGCGTGGATGACGATGTGGGGTTTGGCGCCAGCGGTTTGGATCAGTGATCGGACGGGCCACTTCGTCGGCGCGAGCAAGGGCCGCTCTCTTCGGAATGATGCCACCCTTTGGAACATTTCCATCCGCAAGACTAATTAGATCATGGGTCCAGTCCTCCATCCGCTCGACCACAACATGGATGATCGAGCCATGCTTTTGCAGGCAACCTTGAATGAAGAGAAGGCGGGAACCCATCAATATCTGGCGATAGCGCTCCATAACGTCAGCCCAGACCACGCAATTGGCAATGCCGGTTTCATCCTCGATGGTGATAAACACGACACCTTTTGCTGTCCCCGGCCGCTGACGCACCAACACTACCCCAGCCGTGGCGACGCGGGCATTGTGTCTAAGCCTTGCGAGATCTTGTGTCATGAGGATCCCATGCCTCTGATAGTCACTACGGAGAAGGCTGAGGGGATGAGCCTTAAGGGAAAGGCCTATCGTTTGGTAGTCTACCACCACATGCTCGGGTAGCGGCATGGATGGCAGGTCAACGGCTGGGTCGTCGCCTTGGCCGCTGATCTCGGCATGAGCAAAAAGCGGCAGTGGTTTTTCTGACTTGATGGAGCGCACTTCCCAGAGTGCCTGGCGTCTATCAAGGCCCATAGAGCGAAAAGCATCCGCTGCGGCTAGCCTCTCCAATGTCCTCATCGAAACCCCTGCCCTATCTCGGATATCGCGAATGTCGCGATAGGGACTATCGCGACAAACGGCGATACGGGCGGCTTGGTCCTCTTGCATGCCGCTTACCTGGCGCATGCCGAGACGGAGGGCATGAGTATTATTGGGATCAAGTTCTAAAGAATCGAACAACTCCAACCCGGAGTCCCAATCGCTGTGGTTTACATCCACTTCCCGCACCTCGACGCCATGCTCGCGGGCATCGCGTACGATCTGAGCCGGCGCATAAAAACCCATGGGTTGGCTGTTCAGAAGACCGCAGGCAAAGACTGCGGGATAGTGGCATTTAAGCCAGGAAGAGACATAAACGAGCTTTGCAAAACTGGCGGAGTGGCTCTCGGGGAAGCCGTAATCACCGAAGCCTTCGATTTGCTTAAAACAGCGTTCAGCGAAGTCTGCCTCATAGCCGCGCTGCGTCATACCCTTTACAAACTGCTCCCGCATCTGATCGATGGTGCCGCGTCGTCTAAAAGTTGCCATAGCATGGCGGAGCTTGTTGGCCTCGTCAGGCGTGAACCTCGCTGCTTCAATCGCAATGCGCATCGCCTGCTCCTGAAAAAGCGGCACACCCTTGGTCTTTTTGAGAATACGATGAAGTTCATCCGGCGGACCGCAGTCCAATGAGGGAGACGGAAAATCTACCTTCTCCAGTCCATCACGACGACGAAGATAGGGATGAACCATATCGCCTTGGATCGGACCGGGACGAACGATCGCAACCTCAATCACAAGGTCATAGAAATTCCGAGGCTTGAGCCGCGGTAGCATGTTCATCTGCGCCCGACTTTCCACCTGAAAAACACCGAGCGAATCAGCATGACAGAGCATCTCGTACGTATCTCTGTCATCTGGCGGCACGCTAGCGAGTGTATGCGATAGTTCATAATGATGCTGCAGTAGCTCGAAACATTTCCGGATGCAGGTCAGCATGCCGAGAGCAAGAACATCCACCTTGAGGATGCCGAGCGCGTCCAGATCGTCCTTGTCCCATTCGACAAAGGTACGACCGTCCATCGCTGCATTACCGATCGGTACGACTTCGCAAAGAGGACTTTTAGTCAGCACAAAACCGCCGACATGCTGGGAAAGATGACGTGGGAACCCGACTAGTTCTTCCGTCAGCTCGAGTGTTTTCTTGATGACTGGCTCTTCTGGATCGAGGCCTGCTTCTCGAACCCGCTTCTCCGGCATCCCGCCTTTTGATATCCCCCAGACCGTACTGGCGAGCGCCGATGTTACATCTTCCGAAAGCCCCATGACTTTGCCGACCTCGCGAACAGCGCTGCGTGAGCGGTAGGTAATCACGGTCGCAGCGATACCAGCGCGCTCGCGGCCATAACGGTCATAGACATATTGGATCACCTCTTCACGGCGTTCATGCTCGAAATCGACATCGATGTCCGGCGGCTCCTTTCGCTCCATGCTGACAAATCGCTCAAACAGAAGATCGACTTCAATCGGATCGACGGCAGTGACGCCGAGGCAATAGCAAACAGCAGAATTCGCTGCCGAGCCCCGCCCCTGACAGAGGATATCTTTAGATTTGGCATAAGCGACGATGTCATAAACTGTCAGAAAATAGGGAGCGTAGTTGAGTGCCGCGATCAGCTTCAACTCGTTCCTTAAGATCGTCCGAACCTTCTCAGGGACGCCATCAGGATAGTGTTTTGATGCTCCCTCCCAAGTCAGGTCCTCAAGATGAGACTGCGGGGTTTTGCCTAGAGGTACAGGTTCATCTGGGTAGTCGTAGCAAAGCTCATCAAGTGAAAACCCGCAGTGCTCCTTGATCTCGATCGTCCGTCGAATAGACTCCTCATGTCCCTTAAACAAACGCAGCATCTCGTTCGCCGTTTTCAGATGCCGCTCGGCATTGGCCATCAAACGAAAACCCGCATCCTGGATTGTGCAGCCTTCCCGGATGCAAGTGATCACATCCTGCAAAGGTCGTCTGGCCGGTACGTGAAAATAGACATCATTCGTCCCCACCGACAGCATGTCAGCGCGCGTACTTAGATTGACAAGGGCGGTGAGACGACCTCGATCATTACCGCGAAAAAGGTAGTGAAGAGCAAGGTAGGGACGCATGTCGAGGTTGGTGACAATGTGCTTCAGTCGTCGCTCAAAAGCGTCATCTGAGCCTGCTTCGTCAGGGGGTATAACGATCAACACCTGATCTTTTGCAGCTTCGAACAGATCGTCGAGATAAAGTGTACATTCACCTTTCTCAGCCCGACGCTGGCCAAGAGTCAAAAGACGGCAAAGACGGCCGTAGGCAGCCCGATCCTTGGGGAAACAAAGAAAACTTGGGCCATCTTGAAGATCCAGTCTTGCTCCAACTGTTAGGGGCAGTTCCCTAGCCTTCGCCGCACTATGCGCTCGGACAACACCCGCAAGCGTGTTCCGATCAGCAACACCGATACCAGCAAGACCAAGCGTCACTGCCGTTTCCACAAGCTCTTCAGCATGGGACGCACCACGTAAAAAGCTAAAATTGGTCGACACTTGCAACTCGACATAAGCTTGTTCACTTGGCGATATCGTCATCGATCAGGATATCCGAAAATGGGAAGCACGGACTCGGGGCTTCCAGCCATTTATCCCTTGATTGAACTGAGGGAATCGGGTTTGAGCGCGGGTATAGTCATGGTCTGTCGTGCCGCATGTCATCCGAACACCCCGTGAACAAACCAATCGACACGATCAACGGTAGCGCTTTGGTCGCGATGCTCGGCTGCGCTCATATGTTGGTCTGCATTGGTCGTGGCGTATCCCGAGGGGTCGTAGAGACCTCGTCGGAATAGCCAGTAGCGGCGGCCTTCTTCGTCCTCGACTCGGTAGTAGTCACGTGTTTCTGACGCCAAGTCCACGCCGTCGGCCGTACCGATTGTATCGGTCCAATTGGGAGCGATGCGTTCAGGGCCTTCGGCCTTGACAATACGGTGAGTGACACGGCGCCAGGTAAAGCGGAGAGGTGGGCCATCTGGCACTTCGGCGAGGGCCTTGATCGGTTCGGGTGTGAGCAGAAGACAGGATGGTCGACCATCCAGTCTAGGCATGTCTGTCCACGACTTGAATGTCGGGGCCAAAGTGCTCTGGCCCAAGACTCGCTCTTTACAAGTCAGAGCCTGGACCGGTCTCCCTTGCCTCTCTGGGATATGGGTTTCGACAGGTGTGATGACGGTAACGGCGTCATCGCCAAGGCGCACAGAAAGCCGATCGACCAGCTGGGCAAAGCGCTCGTCCTGACTGGAGGTGGCTGCACCGCCACCTTCTAGCTTGCCCTGAGTTCGCTCGATCAAACCTGTCTTCTCGACATGTAGTGCGAGCTTTTCGATTCCAAAGCCGGGATCGAGCTTTTCTAATTTTTCAGTGAATAGGCGGGTGATGTGAACGGGATCGTGGGTCGGAAGACTGGTACCAACACGGAGTGTCTTGACATCCCCATCCACCCGAAATGCGAGAAAAACGATACGCTCCGCACCCTCATTCGCCTTCGTCAACTTTTCGCAAAGATCAAAGGTGAGGAGGGCAAGGCCATGGGTCAGAGCTGTAGCTTCGATCAAGGGTTCCATAAAGGCCTGCTCGACACGATAAATCGGCCTTGGGCGGCGTGGTGTTAACGGTTCCTCGATCTCGCCAAAAAGCTGATCAAGTCGCTTAAGCACCGCTTCGCTTTTTACCGGTGAGGCAAAACGTTTTGCTAAAGCGACTCGAGGAATTGCCGCAAGCTGGCCAACGCTCTTCAGACCAAGGCGATTAAGCAACATCAAAGTGTCGGCTGACAGACGCAACCCAGCAACCGGCAATGTCGCTAGGTCTTCTCGAGCGTTATCGGAAGAGACGATCCGGGCGTCATGGTCAATACTTCGTCCTAACAGTTGATAGCGGGCGAGCGCCCAGGCAGCTCCCAATGTATCAGCAAGACCGAGACGGTAGCGAAGGCCGAAGTGTTGCAGTTTTTGGTCGAGATCGGCGAGCATTTTTTCTTCCCCACCGAAGAGGTGAGAACATCCGGTGCTATCGATCCAAAGACCGAAATCTTCACCCACGCAATCTCGTGCGCTGTCATCGATGCCGTAGGACGGGCTATAACGGCAACACCAGTCTGAAAGTTTTTCGAGGGCGGCACGATCACCTTCAGGGTCAGCAGGTGCGGTCTGTAGACTGGGCACGAGGGCACGTGCATGGCTAAGTGTTATGCCAGGCGAGAGTCCAGCGGCTGCGGCAGCATCATTTATCGCGACCACGGTCTGCGCATTTTTCACCGTCGCAATGAGGACGAATGGCCTGCTTTCATCCGGCCCGTTCGAAGGCGATGATGTCACCGTCCTCTTGGTCCGCACGAGATCGCCTTGTAGACGACTGGCGGCGAGATAGATGGAAATGATGCGCGGCATGGTCCCATTCCACAGTCCAATGGCCGATGCGGCCGGTCGGCGAACGTTCCAAATTGAGCTTCCAGGTGGGCAAGCCTAAGCTTTTGCGATCGAGATGATCAGGCGTACTCGGTGCTGATCTGATCCGCCAACGCGTACGTGCAGCACTCGGCTCTTGGCCTTGATGGATAGGCAGGAGAAAACAAAAGGTGTCATGCGCCCTGGCAGCAAGCGAGAGGCGGCGGCTCGCGACCAAGCTAATATGGTCGACAGCGCCAACAACCGCGAGGAAACTCCGAGAGGCAAGCCCCTGCTCCATTGCCCAAAGGCAATCAGTATCCCGGTTTCCCGTGACGATCAAAAAGCATTCCGGCGGCAAGCCGAGTGCTTTGAGGCCAGGACCGTAGAGATTGCCGAATTCGGCACTATCCATCCGGCGTTGGCACCAAAGTACCATGCCCTGATGTCCTTTTTGAGAAAGCGATCCTCCCTGCATGAGGAAAGCAATCAGCGCGAGTGTGAACTCTCGTACCGCTGGCTGATCGAGATAGGTATTTGCAACTAGCTCATGCAAAGCAGGCCGCCTTGCGGTTTTACCGATCAGTGGCGGCAGCTCACCAGCCACGTCGTGATCCACCACTTCGGCATCGCCTACCCTGCTATCATAACTTTCGATCTGGCTTATCTGCCGTTTGAGTGCTGCAAGACGTTGAGATCGTTTTCCTTTGAAAGGCACGCTGTGCTTGGTGTTCGCGCTGATCATCGATGATTCAGATGCTCCGTTGCCTAGAGGAAAGCCTTTGTTCTCCTAATATGTTCTTGTTTTGTTCTTGTTGTCAAAACGATTCCGGAGTGAGGCCGTCTCGGTTCAATTCGGCCCTGCGCTGCTTTGGCCGTGGCGGGAGGAGAAGTGATCCCCTATCGTAACACCGTGTATTCCAGAAAAGGCCAAACGACATTCATGCTAGGCAAGCTCAATCAAGCCCCACCAACCAATGAAAAATCGGCGCTCATTGGCGTCGACTGGGGCACAAGCTCCTGCCGCGCCTATCTGATGGACACACAAGGACGAATCCTCAACTCGACGACAACGGATCAAGGCATTCTCCATGTCAAAGGCGGCGCCTTTGCCGAAACCCTGGAGGCGATGATCGGTACCTGGCGTCGGCCCGGCCTGCCGATCATTCTCTCCGGTATGATTGGGTCGCGCCAAGGCTGGATCGAAGTGCCTTACCTCCCCGTTCCCACAAGTTTTGATGCGATCGCGAACGCTCTAGTTCGGCACATCGATGACTCCGACATCTATATAACACCAGGCCTTGCCCAAAATCTGCCAGACGAAGCACCCGATGTTATGCGCGGTGAGGAGACCCAAATCATCGGCGCCATCGGTGCAACATCGGATCGCCAACTCTTAATCATGCCCGGCACCCACTCAAAATGGGCCCTGGCTGAGACTGAACAGATCATCCGATTTGCCACTTTCATGACCGGCGAGCTCTTCGCCGTTATGAAAGATCACTCCATTCTCGGCCGCCTTATGGTCAAGAATGGCGTTCCACACAACAACACGGCCTTCAAGCGGGGTCTGGATGCCGCTGCGACGCTACCTGGTGGTCTACTGCAGCATCTCTTCAGCGCACGCACCCTTAGCTTGTTCGATCAGTTGCCTGCTGAGTCGATCGCCGACTATCTCTCTGGCCTCCTTATTGGCCATGAACTCAAGGAGGCATTCCAGACCTTTAACATGTCGTCAGACCTACCTCCGATCACCGTGATCGGTGCGTCAGCCCTAGCGCAGCGCTATGTCGCCGCTCTCGAACATGTAGGGCTTGTGGCTGAGACCGCCGGCGACCATATGGCGGCCTGCGGTCAAAGCCGGCTGGCCAGAGCCGCTAAGATCCTTCCTTTTTGAACTGGACGATTTTCGATGACAGCCCTTGATGATGCGCTGAACCGCTTTCCCTTGGTCGCAATTTTGCGCGGCCTGCAGCCGGATCGGGCCATCGATATCGGCGAGCGACTGATCGACGCCCGTTTTTGCGTCATTGAAGTACCCTTAAATTCGCCGGATCCGCTCACCAGCATTGAACGCCTCTCCGATGCCTTCGGCGACCAAGTGATCATCGGCGCCGGCACGGTCTTGAAGTCTTCTGACATAAGTGATGTCGCACGGGCCGGCGGCCGGCTGATCGTTATGCCGCATGCAGATGTTAACCTTATCCGCCAAGCCGATCATCTCGGGCTCTTTTGTATTCCTGGCGTGGCAACGCCGACAGAAGCTTTCGCAGCCCTTTCAGCTGGCGCAGATGCACTCAAAATGTTCCCTGCTGAGGCTTTGCCACCCGCGGTCGTCAAGTCCTGGCGAGCGGTCATCCGTCCGCCTATCAAGCTGTTGCCGGTCGGCGGAATTACACCTGAAAGTATGGCTGCCTATCTCGAAGCAGGCGCATCTGGCTTTGGACTGGGATCAGCGCTTTTCAAACCGGATTTGTCTCTTGAGACCCTGGTGGCCAATGCTAAAGCGTTTGCCGATGCGTTGCCGCCATCGTCATAAAAAACCGCCGCTCTTTCGAGCGGCGGTCATAAAGCGAATGTGAGAACGTTAACGCTTCGAAGGGAGCAGCCTCAGGACTGTTCTGCCTTCTTGGGAATAACAATCGGTGTGCTGGGAGCCTTCGGAGCCTTGTCCGTAGCAACGACTTGTTGCTCATCGGTCTTGGCGGTCTTCATCGAAGGGCAAGCTTGGGCTATGGAGACAGCGCCGACAGAAAAAGCCAACGCGGTGGCAACGGCCAGAAAACGCATGTGATCCTCCTTCGCTGGAGATCCCAATAAGGTGCAGGCAAGGGCGCAATTTGGCAACAGGTCGATTGCCACTGGAGCGCTAAATTAGCAGAATTTTTCAGCAGACGAGCCATGAACGCCCAATTCCTTCGCGCGCTCACGCTTTCGAGGCGGCAGGCGGCGTCTCCTCGTTTGCTATTGGGCTTTCACTTTGATCGCCATAGAGTTCGCGCGCTCGCGCCTCGAACGCCCCAACCATGCGCGAAACCGCCTCGTTGAATAACAATCCGATTAGTGTCTGAAGCACTTTCGAACGAAACTCAAAATCGACAAAAAAGTCGATCACGCAACCACCGTCATCTTGAGGAATGAAACGCCAGTGGTTGTTCAAGTATCGAAAAGGCCCATCGATATATTCGACATCGATTTGATAGAACTCGTGAAGGGTGACCTTGGACTTGAAGCGTTCCGTGAACACTTTAAAGCGTACAACCAAATCAGCGTAAAAGCTGTCACCTTCCGTCCTGGTGATTCTACAGGCCGTGCACCACGGAAGAAATTCCGGATATCGGTCTACGTCGGCGACTAGATCAAAAAGCTGCTTTTGGCTGTAAGGCAGATGCCGTTTTTCTGCATGGGTCGGCATGGTCTGTTACTTTTGCCTCTGGCCTGATCGAGGTGGACAGACAGCCCGTGACCGCGAGCTACTCGGCGGCGAGGCTGGCATTGCGGGCGGCCTGCAGTTTTGCGAAGTCGTCGCCAGCGAGGTATGAACTCCTCGTCAATGGCGAGGCAGAGACCATCAGAAAACCCTTAGCGCGCGCCATGCGCGCATAGTCTTCGAACTCCTTCGGCTCAACATAACGTTCCACAGGGTGATGGCGTGGAGTCGGCTGCAGATATTGACCGATCGTTAAGAAATCGACACCTGCGGATCTCATATCGTCCATCACCTGATAGACCTCACGTTTCTCCTCACCAAGGCCTACCATGATGCCGGACTTGGTGAAAAGGCGGGGATCACGTTCTTTCACACGATCGAGCAAGCGAAGTGAGTGGAAGTATCGGGCACCTGGCCGCACGCTCCGATAGAGCCTGGGCACCGTTTCCAGATTGTGATTGTAGACGTCTGGTCCCGCGTCGACGATCGACGCAATGGCATCGAATGGCTTCCTTAAGAAGTCAGGCGTCAAAATTTCGATCGTCGTGTCCGGCGATGCCTTTCGAATCTCCTGAATGCTGCGCACGAACTGGATTGCACCACCATCCACCAGATCATCCCGGTCAACCGAGGTGATGACGATATGCTTAAGACCCAATTCGGCAAGAGCCTCAGCGAGATGGACCGGTTCCTTAGGATCAATGGCACGGGGCAAACCGGTCTTCACATTGCAAAAGGTACAGGCCCGTGTGCAGGTGTCGCCAAGAATCATGACGGTCGCGTGACCTTGGGACCAACACTCACCGATATTCGGACAAGCCGCTTCCTCGCAAACAGTGTTCAAGCTCTTCGCACGCATCAGTTTTCGCGTGGTGTGATAACCTTCTGAACTCGGCGCACGTACGCGTATCCAAGGCGGCTTTCTCGTCAGGTTGTTGGCGGTGGTGCGGTTTAAGATCTCGACCATAGGACCATCGGAAAATGAGATTCAAGACCAACAGTGTTATGTCCAGATTTGGTTAGTTTGATCGGGAAATCAACGATCGAATTGTTGACGAGCACGGCCAAGTCGTCGCGCTGGAGCATGCTGTCAAGTCGGCCCTCGGCAATCTGGCCCAAGCTGACTGACACGGGAGATGGACGATACCTCCGCGACTTCGTGACGTCACGTGTCCGGAGCAGTGATGTACGCCCTAGGATGACAAAAGGTTTTCAAACGCCTTCATCAGGTCAATCGGCCGCGGCCTGTCGATCTCATGTCAGGGCGCACGATTTCGGCACGATAGCACCGAATTTGATACTATCCCCGCTCGATCGAGCTAGCCCCAGCAGGCTGACTAAACTTTTGTTTTTCCTTACGTTTTAGGGACTTTAAGCCTGTCACCTCGATCGCGACCATGCTTGCATCGGTCTCGCCTCGCCCGTCTCGGCTTTGCGTTTATGGCGGTCGGCTTGGTTCAGCGCTTTCATCGTCTTGATTGAAACGTTCTTTAAGAGGACATGCGAGCAGCCGCTTGACGCCAAGCTACACCCTGGCAAAGTAAAAAATGGGAGGCTGGCATGAAGCAGCATGATTGGAAACAACGCCGGTGAAGGCCATTAGAACGGTCCTCGAGCGGCTCTTGGAGCTTGTCTGTATCGTTTTGATGATTGGCCTTGCCGTCGTCGTCGTCGTCGCCGTGATCTATAGAACGGCCGGTTCATCGCTCACCTGGTATGACGAGATTGCGGCGATCATGCTCGCCTGGCTTACATATTACGGGGCCGCTCTCGCTGCCCTGCGTCGCGCCCATCTTGGGTTCCCCGGGCTCTACGCCGCGAGCCCGCCTGCCCTTCGTTTGCCCATGCTCTTGGTAGGCGACGTTCTTTTCATTGGCTTCTTTACCATCCTTGCCTGGTATGGTTGGCAGGTCATCGTACTCCTTTATGGCGACACACTTGTCAGCATTCCGTGGATCTTGGTCTCATTTACGCAATCGGTGATCCCCATCGGGTGCGCGCTCATCACGCTTTGTCAGATCGTGACCCTGCCAGAACGCTTCCAAGAAGCTCGCCTCGGCCTTGCGCTTCATGATGATGAGCACGAGGCGATCGAAGCAGCCGTCCGCGACAGTGAGCACGAACGATGATTGTCATCACGATGCTCATCGCACTCTTTCTGTTGGTGTTGATCAACGTCCCAATCGCCGTGGCGATTGGTGTTATTGCCACGGTTGCGATGGTGTCGAAGGGTGGCTTGGACAACTTGCTGTCAGCCGCAACGACCATGTTTGACGGGACAACAAAGTTCTCCCTCATCGCAATTCCGCTGTTCGTGCTCGCTGGCGCGATCATGAACACCTCAGGAATCTCGAGACGCCTGATCGCCTTCGCCTCTGCCCTGCTTGGCTTTGTCCGCGGTGGGCTTTCCATGGTGAACATCGGCACCTCGATGTTCTTCGCCGAAATCTCCGGTTCCGCGGTCGCCGATGTCGCCGCCATTGGCTCGATCTTGATGCCGGCGATGAAGAAAAAAGGGTACCCAAAGGAGTTCGCAGCCGCGATCACCTCCTCGTCAGCGTCGCTTGCGATCATTATTCCGCCGTCGATCCCGATGATCCTTTACGCGGTGATGTCCGGGAGTTCAGTCGTCCAACTCTTTGTCGCTGGCATTGTGCCCGGCATCATTGGTGCGATCGGTCTGATGCTCGTCTCCTATTGGTTCGCAGTTCGCTACAATTTTCCGGTGGAGGAGGTCTTTCAGCTGAGCAGGGTCTGGGAGACGTTCAAAGACGCGGCCTGGGCCTTTCTCTTGCCGATCATCATTCTGGGCGGCATTTTCGGCGGTTTCGTCACGGCAACCGAAGGGGCGGGCCTTGCCGTCGTTGCCGCCCTTTTTATTGGTACAGTCATCTATCGCGAGCTCGACATCCGCCATCTGCACACAGCCTTGATCGACGGTGCTGTCCAGACCGCTGTCGTCATGCTTTTGGTCGCGACCTCCGCGCTTCTAGGGCGTTATCTGACCGAGTCGCGCCTCCCCCAGGAATTGGCGCTCAGCATCATCGAGTTCACCGAGGACCGCTATCTTATCCTCGCGATGCTGAATGTACTTTTCCTTGTTCTTGGTTGCTTTCTCCATGGCGCCGCGGCGATTATCCTGGTCGTCCCGATCGTCTTACCGATCGTTCATGCCATCGGCCTCGATCTTGTGCATTTCGGGCTGATTGTCACCTTGAATCTAGCAATCGGACAGCAAACACCACCTGTCGCCAGCGTGTTGATTACAGCCTGTTCGATCGCCAAGGCGGACGTCTGGGATGTCACCAAGGTCAATGTCTATTTTATCGGCGTACTCGCTGCCGTTTTGATCCTGGTGACCTATGTACCGATCATTCCGCTGGCACTCGTGGAGCTCTTTTACCGCTGAGCTTGGAGGATAGTTATGGACGATCGGATTGCGCTCAAGCGCGAGGGCCTCACGGCCACCGTGACGTTGGATCAGCCGACAAAACTCAATGCCGTCAGTCTCGCCATGTGGGATCGCTTGGGTGATGTCTTCTCGGAATTGGACCAAGATCTTGATCTTCGCTGCGTTATTCTGGAAGGGCGCGGCGAGCGTGCGTTTTCCGTCGGAGCTGATATCAGCGAATTTGAGCAGCATCGTAGCACCGCCGAAAAGGCAAAAGCTTATGGTGCCCGCACTCATAGTGCGATGGAGAAGATCGTCGCCTGCCGTCACCCCGTCATCGCTCGGATTGACGGCCTCTGCGTCGGTGGCGGCTTAGAGATTGCGACGACAGCAGATCTTCGAATCTGTAGCGAACGAAGCCGCTTTGGTATTCCCATCAAGCGCCTAGGCCTCGTGGTGGCCTACGCTGAACTAGAACCTTTGGTCCAGCTTGTTGGCCCGGCGAACGCGAAAGAAATCCTGTTTGAGGGCCAAATCTTCGAGAGCGCACGTGCCTATGACATGGGCTTGGTCAATCGTGTCGTTAGCGACGATAGCCTCGATGATGAAATTGCAGCGACAGCCGCACGCATCGTGGAAGGAGCTCCGCTCGTCGCCCGCTGGCACAAGACCTTTACGCGCCGCCTCCTCTCGCCGATCCCTCTGACTGCAGCAGAGCAGGATGAAAGCTATGCCTGCTTTGCCACCGAGGACTTTAAAATCGGCTACAAGGCCTTTCTTGCAAAGACAAAACCGGCCTTTACCGGCAGATAAAAGCTGGATTCACGAAAGGATCAAGCATGGGACCGCTCACTGGTATGAAGGTCATTGATCTCACCCATGTCATGGCTGGGCCAACGTGCACACTCATGCTGGCGGACATGGGTGCTGATGTCATCAAGGTCGAAAAAGTGCCCGATGGCGACGACACCCGACGAAGCTTACCTCCACAAATAGGTGATGAAGCGGCTGCTTTCATGATGATGAACCGCAATAAACGCGGTATCGCCCTCGATCTCAAAAAGGACAGCGGCAGGACGATCCTCAAACGGTTGCTGGCTGACGCAGACGTCGTGGTCGAGAACTACCGGCCGGGAACAATGGCAAAACTTGGTTTTGATTACGACGAGTTACGCCAACAAAACCCTGGCCTAATCTACTGCGCACTGTCTGGATTCGGGCGCTCTGGGCCGTACGGCCACCGAGGCGGTTTCGATCTCGTCGCCCAAGCGATGAGCGGACTGATGAGCATCACCGGCGAGGCTCCAGGCCGAGCTCCTGTGAAATGCGGTGCGCCGGTCACCGACATTACCTGCGGCATTCTCGCTGCCATGGGGATTCTCGCTGCCTATAGCCATCGACTTCAAACCGGTGAAGGGCAGATGGTTGATACTTCCTTACTCGAAGCCGGCATCGTTCAAACATATTGGCAGTCGGCAATTGCATTTGCGACCAGTGAAGCACCGGGTCCAATGGGATCCGCACACCCCCTCAACGCCCCCTATCAGGCGTTCGAGTGTTCAGATGGTTGGATCGTGATTGGCGGCAGCAATCAGAGGAACTGGCTTCGCGCTCTCGAAGCGCTGGAGGCCAACCATCTCGCAGACGATGAGCGCTTCATCGACAACGCGGCACGGATGGCAAATCTTAAGGCTCTCGAAGACACGCTCGCACCGTTTTTCAAGCGCCATCGTGCCACCACGCTTCTTGCGCGCTTTGAGGCAGTTGGCGTACCGGCAGGACCGGTTTATGACGTGTTGCAGATGCAAGCAGATCCACAGGTGCGCGCGCGTGAAATGGTGACATCAGTCGAGCACGTTAACGAAGGATCCATTGAGACTATTGGCCTCCCGGTCAAATTTTCGGCGACCCCGGGCAAAGTACGAACCGGTGCACCAACCTATGGCCAGCACAGTCGAGAGGTCCTTTTGGAGGCTGGCTTCAGTGAAGCTGAACTCGCCACCTTCGCTGCTGAAGGCGCGGTGATCACCAATGAGTGATGCCGGAAGACAGCAATCGAACCTCTTGGTGCGCCCCCGCGATCTAAGCAGCATCGACGTCGATGCTCTTCTTGCCCTCAACAATGCATCTGTTCCGCATGTCAACTTTTTGCAACGCGATGAGCTGACCGGCATCCTTGATCTATCGGCCTACGCACGAGGAATCTTCGAATCCGAGAAGCTGGTCGGGGCGCTTGTCGCTCTTTGGCCGGGACAGAACTACGCAAGTGCTAACTATCAATGGTTTAGTCAACATCAAAGCGAATTCTTGTATATTGACCGTGTGATGATTGATAGTTCGGCCCGAAAAAGTGGCTATGGTCGGAGACTATACGCCGACATAGAAAATTATGCATTGATCAATGGAGCTAAACATCTTGCTCTTGAGGTCAATAGCGAACCACCCAACCCGATTTCGATGCGCTTTCACGAAGCCCTGCACTTTCGCTCGGTTGGCGAACTCGCAAACGAGGATCGCACAAAGAGCGTCGTCCTCATGATGAAGCCTTTGAACACCTCCCCAAGCCCCTCGTCGTCGACATGACGGCTCGTCCAGCTGCAAGCTGACCCGAGGCTTTCGATAGGGAAGCAGGGCATGGGCCGCCGATCATTGATACAGGCGGACCTCGTAACCGCGATGGTTTAGTCCCTCTACAACGCGTTCGACCTGTTCCTCGCCACGCATTTGCAAGACCAGATCCACCAATGTCGTGCGCACGGATGAACCGCCAAAGGTTCGCTGATGCGAGATGTCCATGATGTTGCTGTCGAGTTCGCCTAAGACCTGGGTGAGCGCAGCAAGAGCACCTGGCATGTCCGGAAGCTCAACGCCGAGACGGATTAACCGATGTGTACGAACCAACCCGCGCTGGAGAATGGAAGACAAGATCATCATGTCGATATTGCCCCCCGATAACACTAAGACCACGCGTCGGCCACGGAATAACTCGGCGTGGCCCCGAAGGGCAGCAAAAGCCGCCGCACCTGCCCCTTCAACGACCGTCTTCTCGATCTCCAAGAGGTCAAACACAGCCTGCTCGATCCGTTCTTCGCTGACGGTCAGCATGCGGTCGACATGCGTCATCATGAGCGGTAGCGTTAGCGTACCTGGCGACTTCACCGCGATGCCCTCGGCAACAGTTCCAGTTGCCGCTTCCACGGTGGGCCGATCGTAGTAGGCGTTGACCGCCGTGGCGTAGCGCTCGGCCTGGACGCCAACGACCTCCACCGAAGGTAATCGTCCTTTGATGGCGACCGCAGCCCCACTCATAAGCCCCCCACCGCCGACCGGCAGGATGGCGACATCGAGATCAGGAACTTGGTCAACGATCTCAAGCCCGACTGTTCCCTGTCCCGCGATAACACGCGGGTCATCAAAGGGATGAACGAGCGTCAAGCCACGCTCTTCGGCCAAGCATTCCGTGAAGGCGCGCGTTGCATCAAATTGATTTCCATGGAGTAAGACGTCAGCCCCAAAAACCCGGGTTTGCTCGACCTTCGCATTGGGCGTGGAACGCGGCATCACAATCGTTGTCGGGATGCCTAGCCGACTGCCATGATAAGCTAGGGCCTGAGCATGGTTACCTGCAGACATCGCGATGACGCCATGGCTAGTCTCATCCGGTGTCAACTGAAGGAGGCAGTTAAGAGCGCCGCGCTCTTTAAAAGACGACGTGAATTGAAGGTTTTCGAATTTTAAGAATAGATCGGTATCCGTCACCCTCGAAAGGGTTTCCGAGCGCACGCAAGGCGTCTCTACGATCTGCCCTCGTAATCGTGACGCTGCGCCTTCTACATCAGTCAGGGTAACGGCCATAGACCCAAAGGCCTCCGCTTCGTTCCATCCCACTATGTTGGAAATGGTATCCCTAAACGCTGTAAGTTGGAACCATATCAGCGACGTACTATTTGGCCTCGATGCACTGCGTCGATCATTGGAATGATTGGGATTAGTAGGCAAGAACCTTTAGAACTGTGTCGCTTTGATGCATCCTCCCGAACTCCCATACATTAATGGAATCCTTCTCTTACTTTAGCCGTCGGTCGGATTTCGGCGAAACACTTAGCTTTAGTCCCCGAAAATTCATCATTCAGCGCGAGGACTGCGGAGCAGGTCAGGCTGGCCCGATCCGGCCCATCAGGCAGCGCCTCGCGATGGAGTTTGAAAAACTCGAGATGGGCGATGCCGAAGGCGCTGTCCTGCTTCCAGGGAAGCGTCGAGCGACGTTCGCTACCGTCCGGGCGAACGATCAACAGGTTGTCGCAGTCAATCGACACCGTGAAGACCAGAACCCGTCGGATCACCAGACGCCCCTGGTCATCCGACGAGAGGGTTGACGGGTCGCAGACCGTGCGAAAGACTTCGGCGGCGGTGCGCTCGGCATCGCGGTCGACAGCGTCGATCGCCTGGCTGGCGTTCAGGATGAAGGGGAGGTCGACCGCGTCGAACCTGACCGGCAGCAGGCGACCGAACGGGCCTTGGCCGCCTATGAAGCTGGTCTATTCCTGCTCGACCCAGGGTCGGCCGTCAGTGATGTGGTCGGAGAGCACCGGAACCATGTAGCGGCTAGTCTGCAGGCTGTCGCTGAGACGAATCACCCAATTCTCGCCTGCGTCGATTTCATCCTGATCGAGAAAAACCCGAAGGCCGAGCGCTTCGAGCTTCCCTTTAAGCAACAACACGCAGGGTTAGTCCGGGGTTGCGTGGGACAAAAAAGACGTCGAATTCGCCAGCTGGTGCAGCCATGGTAGATATCAAATACCGCTATGATCTGAGCTAATGGCCTCCCTCTAGTGCATTGACGCATTCATCGGATTCACAGTTAGCTTGAGTATGGTATAAGGTGGCCATTTCTCAAACCGATTGCCCTGTTGTTTCAACTGATGATCGTGTTCGTTTGGAAGCGATCATTGGCGATCGTAATCGCGCTCAATAGCATGTGGCGCGAGCGTGGATCATTTTTGCATTCATCCGACCGACTGAACGTCGCTGAGATAGCGAAGCGCTCTGGTGTCAGTCGGCCGGCAGTCTGGCGCTGGCAACGACGCTTTGTCGAAGCCGGCGTTGATGGTCTTCTCCATGATGCGACCCGCAAGCCGAGCAAGCCACCGGTGCCTGCCGACGACGTTCAACGCCTGATCGCCCTGACTTGCGGCGAACCGCCAGGTGAGGCGACGCATTGGACGGGGCGAGCCATGGCCAAAGTCATGGGCGTGTCCTTGCACACCGTCCAGCGGATTTGGCAGGCACACAACCTCCAGCCCCATCGTCTTCGCATCTTCAAGCGATCGAACGATCCGGATTTCATTGCCAAGCTCGAGGACATCGTCGGTCTCTACATGGCGCCGCCCGCTCATGCCATTGTTCTATCGATCGATGAGAAATCCCAGATCCAAGCCTTGGATCGCACCCAGCCAGGCTTGCCGCTTAAACCCGGTAAATGCGGAACGATGACCCATGATGACAAACGCAATGGCACGACGACGTTATTCGCCGCCCTCAACACCCTCGACGGCACAGTGATCGGACGCTGCATGAAAAAACACCGTCACCAGGAGTTCATTCGTTTTCTCAACATCGTCGAGCGTGATGTCCCTGCTGGCAAGGTGATCCATGCCATCCTCGACAACTACAGCACCCACAAGCACCCCAAGGTCATTGCCTGGCTCCAACGTCATCCTCGTTGGGTCTTCCATTTCACGCCAACATCCGGCTCATGGCTGAATGCTGTCGAGACATTCTTCTCCACGATCACCCGACAACGCCTCAAACGCGGCAGCTTCCATTCGATTGTCGATCTTCATGGCGCCATCAAAAGATACATCGAAGAACACAATGACGACCCCAAACCATTTACTTGGACAAAGTCAGCTAGTGACATCACAAATAAATTGGACCGTCTGAATGCGTCAGTGCACTAGATCGGACGAAGGTATGCGGAAATGCAATAGTTATTTCGATAAGTCCCAGGAGATCAGCCGATTTTCGATATCATGCAACACTCTGAAACAGAATCCGCAACGTTAAGACATCATGGTGGATGACCAATGGATCAGGATCACAGCCTTTCGCCGTCCCAACTGGCGGCGTTGGAGCAACTCTTGGCTGGAGCTAGCGTCAAACAGTCGGCTTCGGCGGCCGGCGTCGATCGGACGACCGTGCATCGGTGGCTGCGAGAGGATCTTGCCTTCGGTGCTGCGCACAATCGCGCCCGGTCTGAGCTGAGAGGTGAGATAGAGCTGAAGCTTCTTGCGCTCGCTGGTCGCTCGATAGAGACCGTCGCCAAGGCATTGGACGATACGGATCAGCGTGTCACGATGGCAATCCTTAAAGGTCTGGGTTTCTTACCCGGCGAGGCACGGCCAATCGGTCCGGGTGCACCAGAGGAGCAGCAAAAGGAACGGGCTCTCGAACGCAAACGAGCAGAGAGAATGCGAGAATTAGAGCTTCTCGTGCTCTGAAACCATTCTGCTGCCTCCTCCTGAACCAGTTTCGGCTGCTGACCCAACGTGCAGAGAGGTACCGAGATGAGGGGCGCTAGGCGGCGGTTTCAGTCTCTGCGGCGTGCTCTTGAGCCAGCGGCCTACGCGGCGGCGGCGGCGTGTCCCACATCAGGCGGACATCGTCAGGTGTGAGGCCGTAGGTTTCGTTGACGAGATCGTACAGACGCCACTCTAACTGGTTTGCTCCGTGAAATAGTCGCTGAGCCGGTTGGATGGTTCTGAAGTACTCTTCGCGCGCTACCTGCACACCGGCTGCGGATGGAGGTTTGCTTCTACCCCGCCCGCTTTTGACTTCGCTCAAAAACTGGTCGATGGAAATACTATATGGATCAGCCAGGAGGCGGCTCGGACGGTCGATTTCAAACTCGAAGGCATACCAATCATGAAGCATGCGGCCTGCCTCGGCGACTTGCCTTCGAATGTCTATCAATCGATCGACTGCAAGCGCTGCGTGATTGCGGATGTCGTCGGTTGGTAGCGCTATCGGGAAATTCTCCATTCGGTATCCCATCGGCGATAGCGCCTCGTCCTTCATATGTGGCAAATATCACCAGCTACGCCACCACAAAAGAGCAAAATTAAGTGTTTTCACAATATCTCCGTCTGAAGAAGAAATAATAAATGTCTTATTATTTGAAGAAATACTACTTTTATAAAATGCGTAATATGGATAGAATTGCATTTCCTGATAGGTAATTTTCTCCGTTTCAAACTAACTCCGGTATTCAATCGAATTCTGAATCTCGAACCATCTGTAGCTGCCTGGCTTTCGACCTTTCCACGCTTTCGGGTCACCGGTCCAATCCCTAGGACGTGGCCCAAGACTTTCACGAAAATTCTCAAGGTGCGCAAGCACACTTGGATAGCTATCGATATCAATCCTGCGGCGAGCGAATATCATCCCCTGGCCGGCCCATGGAACGTGCCAACGCTTGACATTTTGTCCTCTGAGATACGGTTTGATGATTAATTCGCACTTTGGATCAGCCGACAATAAGGCATCACGAGTCGATGTATCGATCAGAAATGCTTCATTGAAGCCGGTAAGCACGCCGTGACAGGGCTTTGTGTCTGCGTAGTCCTCGAGCGGCACGCCCGTGCGCCATATCTTCTCCATCAGCTCGGTACCTCAGGCCGCTCAAATTGGCAGGCCTGCTTCGTGAACGATGCACGCGGCATTGGAAAGGCCATCTCGCGGATCTGCTGTGATACCCGTTCCCGCCGGACCACGTCGCACGGTATCTGGCAGAACTCGGTCTCGGCCGGCGGCTCGGCTCCGCCAGGCCGCCTCGCAACGATCACGCAGGGAAATACGTCCGCGCCCGGAAAAACTTTTTGGCGTGGCCGAAATCGGCGACCGCCTCGGTCCAGCTGCGGGAAGCGGCATGCCGCGCAACTCTTCAGTATAGCCAGAGCGCGGCCATTTGTTAGTGACGACATAGGAGAGGCGGCCGCCGAGGCGCAGCAGCTTCAGGCCAAGTTTGTAGAAATAGACTTAGGGATTGGCCATGCCGTAGAACGCTTCTAAGGCCTGCTTCAAGGCAGACTTGAACGGCTTGATCTGTTCCTGGCGGACATAGGGCGGGTCGGCGATGACCGCATCGAACCCGCCCTTGCCCTCAGCCGAAAGTCAGCCCTGCCAGACATTGGGGAAGGCCAACTCCCAATGCAGGAAGCGGTGCCCCGTTTCGAGATCGTGCAGTTTGTCCGCGAGACGGCAATGGTCGGGATCGAGGGTGGAGCTTCAAAACAGCGCGCCTTGGGAGGGCAATTCGCTCGGGAACAGCTGGGCGGACTCGTCCGACTCTTCGCAAACAATCGCCAGCATGCTGCCTAAGATATCGAGCCGATCGCGACCAAGCTTGATCTGGGCCAGATCTCATAATGCCGCTTCCTGCCCATCGAGATCACCAAGCTTCCGATTGACCTCAAGCCGGTCGGTCTGCAGCAGTACTGCTTCCTCGACCTCGCCTATGTATATGAAGAATATCCTCACCAAGACCCACACCGAGCTGGCGGATTTGATCGCCAACAGGTCGATCATATAGCAGCCGGCTTTTTCGCGCGTTAATGGCGTAAGAATTTGGCGATTGATGCTACTTCATGTGCAATTATTCAAAAACTCTTTATATAAATCATATAGTTAATACAGATGTGACGAAAACGCAACAGGCTAAAATTTGCACCCGATAAAGGCAAAATATCATCCATATGTAGGACGAAAGTGCTGCGCGTCTTCGTTAGTGTCCGTTCATCATTAAAGAACTGGGTGAACACAGGAAAATGCCTATCGCCCCAAAGGCTATTTATACGCTGGCTGCTGCCGGTGTTTTTTTAACGGTTTTTTCACAACCTTTGGTTGTTGCACAGCAGGCGCCACTCGAATTAGACCTCGAGGGCGAGATCTCTGCACGTTGTGAGGTGCTGGGCTTCGGCGCCACAACCGGCTCAGTCGATCTGGCCGCGGGCGGCACGCAGACCTTCGACTTCGACATCAGCTGCAACCTCCCGATGCAGCTCGAGCTGTCCTCGGCGAACGGTGCGCTGGTGAACGATGAGCTTCAGAAGCTCGCGAGCGGCAATAGCGCCTGGTCGGCAAGCATGCCCTATAACGCAACGATCACGGTCGACTCGATCGGCCTTCGCGAGGCCACGAACAGCGACGCCATGGCGAATGGCGTGATCTATCGAAGCGGCAGCGCCATCCCGTTCGACACCAGCGGCCAGCTGGTGGTCGAGCCGCGGCCCGGCGGCGCCAGCTATCCTGCAGGCCGATACCGGGACGTGATCAGCATCACGGTCTTCCCCGAAGGCGGTGCCGGGGTCTGACGTTATGCGCCCTATGGTCGATTTCACGAGACACGGCACGCCGAGAAGGTGCGCCTCCAGAGCTTCGTCCTCCCATCCGCCCTCCGGATGGCAGCAACGAAGACGTCCAGCCCGTTCTGCACAAACGAAATGGCCGGACTTTCAACGCAAAAAACCCTAATAAGGAGTCTCATTATGCGTAACATGTTGATGGTGGGTGCGGCAAGCTTCGCTCTCCTCGGTGCCAGCCAGGCGATGGCTCAGAGTGCACCGAATGCGTCGGATATGAGCATAACAGTTGCCGCTACCTGCACAGCGACTGGAGTCGACGACATTACTCTGTCTGTTGCTAATGTGGCCGCTGCGAATAGTCTTGCAAATCAAACTGATGCTTTTACCTTGATTTGTGATGATCCAAATGGCGCGAACTTGACGCTTACGTCTTCCAATGTCGGTTTGCAGAATGATCAGCTTGCTACTGAAAAGGTGGGCTATCAGGCTCAAGTTACGGGCACTGGTATCACAACTGCGACTTTGAACACACCGACAGCGGCTTCGGTTCTTGTCCCTCAGACGGCCAATGCAGATTTAGCAAACAATGCCAATAACGACAATGCTACGCTAACAGTCGATATTGGCACGTTTACCTTTAGTGGTGTCTACACTGATACGCTCACCATCGACATCGCTGGGATCTAGTCTTTCAGAATGTGGGAGGAAGGTAACTTTTCTTCCTCCCACTGATCTTGAATGACGTCTAGATCAGTGTCTTTGCTACCCAGAAGAAAATACTCATTTCGAACTTGAGGAGTGTCGCCAAATGCGCGCATTAACTTTGTACTTAGCAGCATCTATGTTGATGATCTCTCATCAAGCATATGCTCAGACAGTGCAGCCAATGGCATTCGAACTAAGCTCCGTAGGTGAAAACGCGCATGAAACAATCACGCTAAATAATACAACTAGTGAAAAATTGACGATCGAAATTACAATAAGTAAAATAAACATCGATGAAGACGGCATAGAGATTTCAACGCCATCAGATGACGATTTTATTGTTTTTCCGCCAACCGCTATTGTTGAGCCAGGTAATACACAAGCGTTTCGAGTGCAGTATATCGGCGCTTCTGATTTGACGCATTCGGAAGCATACAGGGTTGCAGTTAAAGAGGTGCCTGTCGATTTAAGCGGATCTGGCGAGAGCCGAATCCAGGTGCTCGTGAATTTCCAGACCTTAGTCAATGTTGTTCCTCCTGGAGCGGTGCCAAATGCGATCGTAGAAATGATAGGGGATGAGGTCGAGCCAGGTTATTGGGATGTCAGATTGCGAAATTCGGGCAACCGTTATGTGAGGTTGATTAGAACGGAGTGGGTTATTGAGAACGGCAATGGAGAGACTGTCTTTTTTTCTGGTCAAGATTTAGTTGAGCTGAACAAAAAAGCATTGTTACTTCCAAATTCTGTACAAACAATCAGAGTTCCTGCGCCTGACAGTTTTTCTTTTTCTGATTCAATTATAAATGTCTCTCTTATTCAATAATATACATGATTTCGATGACATCGAAGATCAATTTTATGACTAAAATCCAAATAAACGAGGAAATTTACAATATACAATGCAATATATGTTCAATATACAAGAAATTAGTTATTAGTTTACTAATAATTTTTGCTTTTTTCATTGAGAATCTTATTTTACTCGAAGATGTTTATGCAATTGAATTTGGACAATTTTCTGTAGAAATACTACCAACTTGTGAAGTTGGAAATGATCTAAACCGGCTTTTTTTACCTTCAAGGAATAAAGGCGCCACCGTTAGTGATGACTTTACTCTGCTTTGTGATTCTTCGACTGGTGCTGAACTTAGCATTTCGACAAAAAATGGCGGCATGATACATTCAAGGGTAAAATCATTTCTACTTGGTTACACAGCAGTTATTTCTTCTGATATCTTAGTTCCTTTACGAAATGTGCCTTTATACCTTAGAGCCACGGGTAGTCCTAGTCCAAATTCAGGGGCTATTGCGAGGGCAACATTAACTCCGCTGCAACCTGCTTTAGTTCGACCTCATTCACCCAACGCTATCATATCTGTCACGCTGGATGATTATGCACGCTTCAGCGGATCATACCGGGATGTGTTGGAAATCAACATTAGAGCAAATTAATGCATCGAAGATTGCCAAGCATTAATGGATCAAGAGGCGTCATGACCAGTTTGAAACTTAGGTTGTTGTGTTTCTTCGCGATATATGTTTCCTGCATTTCGCTTATACAACCAAATTTATCACAGGCCTTCGAAGTCAAACCTCTCGTCCACGAACTAGCCCCCTTTGGCCGCAAGGCCGCGTCCAGTCTGACAATTTCCAATCCCTCTGATCAGTCGCTCCCGGTCGAAGTCACGATTAACCGCCGGGTCTTCGACGGCGCGTCTGGCGAAACTTCGGTGCCAGCAGACGACGACTTTCTGCTATTCCCACCGACCGCGCTCATCCCTCCTGGCGGCACCCAGGCGGTGCGACTGCAATGGCTGGGCGATCCTGAACTCGCGGCGTCGCAGTCCTATTATGCCCATGTCGCCCAGCTGCCGGTGTCACCCACAGAGGATACCGGCTCTGAGGTGCAGTTCGTGCTGGCGTTCAATGTTGCGGTCCACGTCGCGCCCGAAGGGGCAACACCACAGGTCCAGGTGCTTGATGCCGAGTTGGAGAAGTCAGCGGATGGTCGGACCATCCTGCGTACGACGCTGGCCAATGCGGGCAGCAAGCACACCTATGCCAGCCGGATGGCGATAGTGCTGTCCTCGCCATCCGCATCGACCACTCTGGAACCGGAGGAAATTCTTGCCAACAAGCTCGATACCTTCCTGCCGCCGGGGGGGCAGAAGACCCTGCGTATTCCGGTCGGCGAGGGAACCTGGACCGAGCCAGTGACGATCACCCTACAGCCGCGCGACGCCGGCTGACGGCCTGTATGCCGGGGGATGGGCAAGCCTCGACCAAGCGATCGCCGGCGAAAGGGCCAGGCCCACGGACGCCCCCGGGCAAGTGCCGGAATCCGGTCGGTTGCGGCGCTGTCGATCCCGGCGATCGCACTTTCGGGTCTGCCCGTCGCCGCTGAGCGGCCGAGGCCTGAAGAGCGATCCGAACCATTCATGCAGACAACGTGGGGCGGCTGGGACGCGGATGAGCTTGAGCCCTTGATGCAGGTCGCGCTCGCGACCCGGCGGTCTTTCGGTGAGCTGGGGGCGCCGCGTCGCATAGTGCGCCCCGCTTTGAACGCCGCGAGAGACGATGGTGACCTTTCCGAACTCACCCATGTCCTGCTGGCAACCTGGCTCGCGAATGACGGCGACCTGATCGACGACGATGCGCCGGTCGATGAGCGCGCCCGCCAATCCACCTTGCCGCCGGCGCCGCAGAAACAGGAAGAGCCGCGAAAGCAGCTCACCGCGCTGACGCCGCCCGACGCCACACTGGAGACGGCGACGGACGCCGCCGTCGTCTCCGGCCCGCTACCGAAGAGAGAGGTGTCGGCACCGCCCGATGACGAACCTGTCCAGGTCACCGCTCTGCCGCCTGCCGACCACGTCGTCGAGCCGGAGCCGATGAAGGACGAGCTGCCGCCGCTCGCCGAGGCCGCCGCGCCGCGTTTCAATCCGACCGGACGCGACATCGATTTGCAGGTGCCATTCAAGGATGATGGCCGGGAGATCGGCTCGGTGCTGCTTCGGATCGGCGCCGATGACAGCCTGTCGCTGGAAGCCAAGGGCGTGCTGCCGCTCCTGGAGGAGCTGTTTGATCCCGACGTTGTCGAGAAGCTTTCGGGCGCCGCCGAGAACGGCCGACTGACGCCAAGGAGCTTCCAGGTCGCGAGCCTGGACCTGGAGTACGACCCAGGCCTCCTGGAGCTGAGCCTGGTCACGCCAGTCGAGAGCCGGAAGGACCAGGTGGTCAACCTCGCGGATGAAAAGGTGGCGCCGGCTGATGTCGACAAACCATCGGTGCTGTCCGGCTATGTCAACATGTTCACCGGAATCACGCACACGGCCAATGCCGGCGACCGTCAGAGCGAGGACGAGGGCGAGCTTGGGGAGTTCGATCAGTTCCTGATTGACTTCGATACCTCGTTCTATCTGTTCGGCCCGGTACTCGAATCCGAATTCACCTATGAAGATGACGAGATCGACGGCGAGGGAGACTTTTATCGGGCGGGCACGCGGCTGATCGTCGACGATCCCGAGCGGGCGGTCCGTTATGCCGGCGGCGATCTGACCTTGCGCGGCGAAGGCTTTCAGGACTCGCTGGACGTTCTCGGCATCGGCATTGCCCGGAGCTTCGCCCTGCAGCCAGGGCGCAACGTGCGGCCGACCGGCAGGCGGGAGTTCACGATCGAGCGGCCGTCCAGCGTCGATGTGATCGTGAATGGCGCAGTCGTGCGGCGGCTGCGGCTCCTTCCCGGCACCTATGATCTCCGGGACATTCCGCTCTCCGCCGGCGGCAACGACATCGAGCTCCTGATCGAGGACGATGCCGGCAATGTCCAGCGGATCGACTATTCGACCTTTTACGATTTCGAGCTTTTGGCCCCCGGCGTGATCGCCTTCGGCTTCGGCGGTGGCATTGCCGCGAATTTCGGCGAGGAGCCGGACTATGACGAGAACGAGGCGCTGGTGTCGGGCTTCCTGCGAGCGGGCGTGCTGCCTTCGCTGACGGTCGGCGCCAATGCGCAGGCAAGCTCGGCGCGCCGCCAGGTCGGAGCGCAGGTGATTATGCCACTAGTGATCGGCAATGTCGCCATCGATGCCGCCGGCAGCCATTTCGACGATCTCGGCTATGGCGCGGCGCTCGGCATCGATTACCAGTATATTTTCGCCAACAACGATCCGCTGAACCGGACCCTGGTGCTCTCCGCGGAAGCGGTCAGCGCCAATTTCGACGGTGCCGATCCCGGCGGTGACTTCGACCTCGATGTTGAGGACGATGAGGTGCTGAACAATACAGCACTCGATCTCTCCGCGAATTACAGCCAGTCCCTGCCCTGGAGCCTGCGCGGCTCCCTCGGTGTGGCCTACGGCTTCGGCCGCGGCGGAGAGGGCGATCGCGCCTCGGTGGTGACCAGCGTCAGCGGCCCACTCGGTCGCCGGGCGAGCTGGCTCCTGAGCAGCCGCTTTCTCAGGGATGAGGGTTCCGACGATGACGGCGTCAATGTGCTGGCATCCGTAAACATCCCGCTCGGTTTCAATCAAGACCTCTCGCTCTCTGCGGACAGCACCGACAACGAGGTGCGCGGCACCTATGCCTATCGCGGCGGCAGCCGGGTCGGCAGCTATGGCGCCTCGGTCAGCCTCGCCCGCAGCGACGACGAGGACCTGTCGCTCGAAGCCTCCGCCGACTATGTCGGCAACCGCTTTCGCGCCGCCGTCGACCACGACACCCGTTTCACCGAGCTGGACGGCGAGGACCGCATCAACACGACGCGCCTTCGCGCCGAGACGGCGCTCGCCTTCGCCGGCAGCAAGGTCGCGATCGGCCGGCCGGTCACCGACAGTTTTGCGATCCTCTCCACCCATCCGACGCTGGAGGGTCGGGATGTCTACGCCGATCCCTCCGAAGACGGCGATCTCGCCACCAGCGACTGGCTGGGGCCGGCGCTGGTCCCCTCGATCAACGCCTACAACACCCAGCGCTTGGTCTATGATGTCGAGAACTTGCCGACCGGATACGACCTGGGTGCCGGTGCCTTCACGCTGCAGCCGACCTATCAAAGCGGCTATGCGCTCGAGGTCGGCTCGGCGGCGACCGTGACCGTCATGGGCACGCTCGAGGATGAGAGTGGCGAGCCGGTGTCGCTCCTTGCAGGCCAGGCGTTCAACAAGGAGGACGAGGATTTCGAGCCGGTCGTGATGTTCACCAACCGTGTCGGACGGTTCGCAATCTCCGGTCTCAAGCCCGGAGCTTATGAGCTGAAACTCAACACCAATGACGAAAAGGTGATCGAGTTCGACGTGCCGGAAGAGTCGGTCGGGCTGCATCGCATCGGCAAGCTGGTTGTGTCGGGTTGAGGAGCATGACGATGACGTTTCTTCGAACGACGACGTTGCTGTGGCTGGTGCCGGCCGTCATCGGGCTTGGCGTCTCGGCGGCAGAGGCGGCATGCGACGCCAAGCTCGAACGGGTCGACACGGCATCCTGGAGCCGAAGCGGTGGCTATGACGCGTTCGATCCCGTCGGCTATGCCGATCAGTTCGGTTTCGAGGTTCTCCATCTCGATAAAGATGGAGAACCTTGCGAGGTCGTCGCGACCCTTGAGGCGACGACCGGAGCACGTCTTGATGGGCCAGGCGGGGACAAGCTCGCTTACGACATTCGAACGGACGCCAACCTTCCAAGCGGCGCTGGCGTCACGTTTCGCCTTGACCTGGAGCCGGGCGAACGGAGGCGCGTCGCCTATTTCATCTTCCTTCCGCCAGGCCAGTTTGTCGGCAGTGGTGCCTATGATGGGCAGCTGACAATCAACCTGGCCGAAGATTTGAACGGAACATTGGAAGCAGAAGACCGCCGCGACGTTCCAGTCCGGGCAACGGCAGGCTCCGGCGCGCGTATCAGCTTCGTCGGCGCAATCGGCCGCCGTCAGACCGTCGACTTCGGTGAGCTGACCGATGACAAAGCATCACCGCCTGTTTTCCTTGATGTGCGCAGCACCGCCGACTACGAAGTCCGCCTGACCTCGGAGGAGGGAGGCAAATTGGTGCAGCGAGCGGACGGCAAGACTTGGAGTGTCCCTTATCGGACGACAATCGACGGCGATATCGTCGACCTGGAAAAGGCCGTGGCGATTGGTCGTCGCTTCTCCGGCCCCACCGATCCAGGCGGCGATCGCATGCCGCTTGTATTTCGGCTTGGTTCGATCGGCAATCAGCGCGCCGGCAGCTATCGAGATCGCATTACCATCGAGATCTTTCCATCTTTGCGTTAGTGCAGGTCTCGTGTAATCATGTCCGTCATGTTTCCGATATGTTCCGAATTGATCGGTAGGTTCGAAGTTCCAGCATGAGCGTTAACCAGCTGATTTCAGTAGGTATGTGCCTGAATCCGATCGGCATGCGCAAGATGAGCCAAGAACTGAAAATCTTCAGCTCAAGCAGCTGTATGGCAGGATCGAGCCGGGTCAGCTCGTCAAGGCGCTCCACCTTGGATCGATGATCACCGGTCCACGCTTCCGCCTTGGTCTTAAAGCGCCCGACGCGCTCGATTACCTGGGGGCCGATAGTGCGTTCGAGGATGAACTGCACCAGCACCTCGTGCTAGAAAGAGCCGGAGTCTTTGCGCACCGTCTCGTCGTCATTCACTGCGGCCGCACCATCTTGCTCAATGACATCGTGTTTCAGCGGGTGCTCATAAATCAAGGCCAGCTGCTGCACCGAGAGGTCGGGTAGGCTTACGGTGCGCGCACCCTTAGGGTCCGGTGGTTTCTTCATGGGTTTCCCCATGTTCTCAGTACGGCTCCCCTAGGTCACGTTTCCTCATGACCCCCTGCGATCCCGGACAGTCGGTTTTCCCGAATTCGATTCTGACCTCGGCCTTCTAGAACCAGGCCTTCCCGATGCGCGACGATGCTTAAGTGCTCGCTCACATTCACCCCACCATCGCTCGGTTTCAGAAGATGCTGTCTTATTGTGGTAATAAAAAGAAGGAAGTGGACCAGGTTGTCGTCTATGACGTATCCCGTTTCGCTAGGCAGACCGAAGATCATTTGATCTTGCGCGCCAAGCTCAAGGCCCTCTGCATCAAGCTTGTTTCAGTAACGCAGCAGTTTGACGACGACTCGACAGGCCGACTGGTCGAGACGATGCTCTCAGCAATGGCTCAGCTCGATAATGATCAAAGATCTGAAAAGACCCGAGCTGGCATGGTGGGAGCCATAAAAGCGGGCAGGTGCACATTTCAGCCGCCACTTGGATATGCCTAACCGCTCGTTAGTCGTGCCTTTAATGTGCCAAGCATGGTCCCTGATACCGAACGTGCCGGATTCATAGCAATTGCATTCGACTTGATCGCTCAAGACGGTTTCTCGATAAGAGATGCACTGAAGCATGTCACAGCGCTGGGGCTAAGGACGAAGAGAGGAAGGCCGGTCAGCTTTCAATCCTTCTCCAACCTGCTTCGAAGACCGGTCTACGCCGGGCGCATCCAAGTGGAACGGTTTGGCATAGCTTGCCAGGGTGATTTCGAGCCACTCGTTCAGCCTCAGACGTTCGATACCGTTCAGGTTATCCTGAAGAACCGAGCGGGGTCATCAAAAGAGCGGCAGCTTAACAACCCAGACTTCCCGCTCCGTCGAATTGTGCACTGTGATATCTGCAAGCGGCCATTGACCGGAAGCTGGTCCAGCGGGCGGACAAAGAAATATCCCTACTACCGATGCCAAGCTCGTGATTGCGGACAGGTCCAAATCAGAAAGGAGCAGTTGGAGGCTAAATTCGTAGCTATCCTAAGCGCTATGTCTGTATCGTCAGAACTCTTGACCCTATTCAGAGGAATCGTTCGCGATCTCTGGAAGGACCGCAAGCGGCAGGAACTGTCTCGTCGAGAGCAGCTCAAGCGAAGGCTCGACGAAGTGAGAGAGCGGCGCGATAAGCTGGATGAGGCCTTTCTCTTCGAAGCGAAGATAGATGAGGCGATCTACCAGCGCCAAAAGAAGAAGCTCACCGAACAAAGCCAGAAGGCTCAGGCTGAGCTATTAAGCCAAGCGAGAGACGACATCGATGTCGATCGGGTCTTGGAGTTTGCGACCAACGTCATTGCTGGCCCTGGTCAGTTTTGGTCGGGCCTCAATTCAGATCAGAAGGTCGCCTTTCAGGAAGCAATTCTGCCCAACGGTATAGGCTTTGACGGTGAATTTTATGGAACCGCGAATCCAGCCTTTCCGTTCAAGGCGTTAAGCGCATTTTCGGGCGATGATTCAAGAATGGTATCCCCAACGGGAATCGAACCCGTGTCTCCACCTTGAAAGGGTGGTGTCCTAACCGCTAGACGATGGGGACCTACCGCGTCCTATCTAACGTTCGAATCATCGAAAATCAATAGGATTGGCTCGTCTCTTCAAGCAGGTGCGGCATCATCGATCTGAAAACTAACACGGCGGCGGCCTTGCCAGGTATCAATCTTGAGACGGCCGGCGATCTGAAACGTCCGGCCACTGGCATTTAGAAGAGCTCCGCCAAGCGGCTGGTCGGCAATCCGGAACGCGACGGCACGCACCCTGGCGCCGGACGGACAGGCCAACCAAGCATCTAAATGATTGTCGCCAATCCGGCGGACACCGTGAATCTGCGCGTTTCGGATAAGAAGACGCGGTTCGGGATTACTGCGGCCGAACGGGGCGAGCCGATCGAGTGCCTCACCGAGATCTGTCGTCAGACTCTGGACTTCGAGATCAGCATCGAGCTGAAGTTCAGGCGGTGGCGGCGGACCGGGACCGAAGGAGGCAGCCATGCGATCCACAAGATAGTCCTTGAACGCCCCTATCTTGTCAGCGGCAATGGTTAGGCCAGCTGCCATAGGATGCCCTCCCCCTTCGACCAGGAGACCTTTTTGGCGGGCAGCAATGATGGCGGCACCGAGATCAAAGCCTTTAATCGAACGCCCCGACCCCTTACCCACGTCGCCGTCAAGCGCAATAACAATGGCAGGCCGGTGATAGCGTTCGACGAGGCGGGAAGCGACCACGCCGACGATACCAGCGGACCAACCTTCACCTGCGGTCACTAGAGCGGAAGCGTCGACTAAGATCGGCTGGAGGTCACGTTCGGCGGCCAGCAGCACGTCTTTTTCGATCCGCCGGCGCTCCTGATTGAGAGCGTCGAGCTGCGCTGCGATCATGGTGACAGTCTCTGGATCGTCCGATGTCAGGAGGTGAGCACCCAGGCTTGATTGCCCCGTGCGTCCACCCGCATTGATGCGCGGGCCGAGACCGTAGCCGAACTGGCCTGCATCCGGAGCATCCTTGAGCCGCGCAGCCGCTGCCAGGGCCTTGAGTCCTAGATTATCATGGCGCGCCGCCACTTGAAGGCCTTGCGCCACAAGCGCGCGATTCAAACCGGCGAGTGGAACAAGGTCACAAACCGTGCCCAAAGCCACCAGATCTAGCCACTGTCGTAGATCCGGGACCGGCTGATACCGACCGCGTTGACGAAGGGTCCGATTAAGCGCTACGGACAGCATGAATGTCACCCCGACAGCAGCGAGATCTCCTAGTGGACTCTGCTGATCGAGGCGATTGGGGTTAATCACTGCCAGAGCTTCTGGCAGGCGTTCCTCTGCTGCGTGATGATCGACGACGATCACCTCATGCCCGTTCGCCGCCGCTTCGGCTAGCGGCGTGAATGCGGTCGTTCCCGAATCAACGACCACGACCAACTGGCAGCCGTGCTCCGCCAGCCGGGCGAAGGCTTCCGTGTTCGGACCGTATCCCTCGTCGAGACGGTCAGGTACATCGAAATGCACCTCCGCGCCATGCGCACGGAGATGGCGGGTGAGTAAGGCGCAGGACGTCGCACCATCCACATCGTAATCTGCAATGATGCCGATGGGCTCGCCATCCTCAATGGCATCAGCCAACCTAGATGACGCATCGTCCATACCGATGAGATGGGATGGATCTGGGAGGAGATTGCGAAGCTTCGGTTCCAGATATCCTGCTGCATCCTCGAGATCGATACCACGTCCGGTGAGGATGCGACCGACGATCTCTGGCAGATCGAAACGCTGGCTTAAAGCCAGCGCCTTCGCCTCGTCGACAGATCGCAGCCGCCAAGTCCGCCCGCTGAACGATGGCTCCTCGACATGCGAGTCCGGCAAGAATGAGGCCGCTTGCTCATTGAGCTGATTTCGCACTTGTTCCATCGGGCTAGCTGTTCCCTATCCCAATTGCGTAATAGACCAAGTCGAGGTCAGATTATGCCCGGTCGAAGTGGGGAACGACTTCAAGTTTTCGCTCGAGGTGGTGCTCAGCTGTGACTTGGCGGACCGTTCCGGTCTTCGAGCGCATGACGATGCTGTCGGTCACAAGACCGCCTGGTATGCGACGGACCCCCTTCAACATGGTACCATCGGTGACTCCGGTTGCAGCGAACATGACGTCACCTTTGGCAAGCTCGTAGAGATCATAGACCTTTTCTAGATCGCTCACGCCCATGCGCTCGGCCCTCGCCCGCTCATCATCATTCCTGAACTTTAGCTTGCCTTGCATCTGCCCGCCGATCGAACGGAGAGCGGCGGCAGCAAGAACACCTTCTGGAGCGCCACCACTGCCCATATAGATATCGATGCCACTGTCCGGTCGCGATGTAGCAATGACACCGGCAACATCGCCGTCGCCAATGAGGCGGATGCGGGCACCACACTCGCGAACGGCACTGATCAATTCTTGATGCCGCGGACGATCGAGGATCAGAACCACAAGATCGTCAACGGAGCACTTCTTCGCCTCAGCAAGGCGGCCCAGATTTTCGGATGGCGATGCCATGATGTCCAGGAGATCGTCCGGAAGCCCGCCTCCAATTGCGATCTTTTCCATGTAGGTGTCAGGCGCATTCAGAAAGCCACCTTCAGGTGCAAAGGCGATGCAGGCGATTGAATTCGGGCCACCCGTTGCGGTGATCGTTGTGCCCTCAAGCGGATCAAGCGCGATATCAACTTTCGGCCCTCTTCCCGTACCAACTTTCTCACCAATGAAGAGCATCGGCGCTTCGTCGCGTTCGCCTTCGCCGATAACAACTGTGCCATCGATGTCGAGCACATTGAGCGCAGAACGCATCGCATCCACGGCGGCCTGGTCGGCGGCTTTTTCATCGCCGCGCCCCATCCAGCGCATGCTTGCAATGGCTGCAACTTCGGTGACGCGCACCGCCTCCAATGCGAAGTTTCTGTCCTCGCTTTGATAGGTGGTCATGGCTTCAGAAACTCCTTGTCATCAATGAAGTGAACGCAGTTCAGGCTCTTGTTAAACTAGAGTGTCCCGATACGGATCATGCGAGGCGGCTCGAGAACGGAATCGAGTGCACGGATTCGTGCCAATACGTCGATCATATCAGCCTCTGTGGTCTCGTGCGTGGTTAGCACGATGGGCACCGCCTCCCCCGGATTTCTGGCGCGCTGAATCAGACTTTCGATCGAAACATTATGGTCACGCATTAAAGCCGAGACATCAGCGAGCACGCCCGGCCGGTCAACCACCATCAAACGAATGTAGTAAGCGCCCTGGTGCCGCCCCATGTGCGCCGGTGGAATCCGGGTGAGCTGATCGACAGGAAGAGTGAAGACAGGCGGAAGCGCCTCTCGAGCGAGATCTGCGATGTCCGCAGCAACGGCGCTCGCCGTAGGGCCCGCGCCGGCTCCACGACCAGAATGGAGTGTCGTGTCAACCTGGTCGCCATCAGCGACGACGGCATTGAAAACACCCTCGATCTGACTAATCGGTGTCCCGATCTTAACCATGGCGGGCTGGACCCATTGTTCGAGACCGAATTCCGTCTTCCTGGCCACTCCCAAGAGCTTGATGCGCAAGCCCATCTCCGTGGCAAAAGCGATATCCAGGGCGCTGACATGGCGAATGCCTTCAATATTGACCGCATCAAAATCAGGAGGACAGCCAAACGCTAGGGCTGCAAGCAACGCCAGCTTATGGGCAGAATCGATACCATCGATGTCAAAGGTTGGGTCAGCTTCTGCATAGCCCAGCTCTTGAGCCTCGGCGAGTACATCCTGAAAGTCCCGCCCTGTTTCGCGCATCGTCGTCAGAATATAATTGCAGGTGCCATTTAGGATGCCATAGACACTGATGATGCGATTTCCGGCCAGCCCTTCGCGAAGCGCCTTTACGATGGGGATACCACCGGCTACTGCGGCCTCGTAACCGATTGTGACCCCGTTTGCTTCGGCAAGCCTTGCGAGTTCAGCCCCATGATGGGCAAGAAGAGCTTTGTTCGCTGTGATCACGGGCTTGCCTGCAACTAGAGCAGCCCTGGTAAGCTCGAGCGCAATCCCGTCGGAGCCCCCAATCAGCTCAACAACGGCATCGACGTCGGGATCGGCGACGAGCGCGGTCGGGTCGTCATACCACCTGAGATCATCGAGTGAGACACCACGGTCTCGATTGCGATCGCGAGCCGACACCGCTGTGATCACGACCTCCTTACCAGCGCGCGCGCTCAACAGTTCTCCATTTTGTCGAAGAATCTGGATCACGCCCGCCCCTACAGTGCCAAGACCTGCGATACCAATCCTGAGAGCTTTGGTCATGGTCAGGCCACCGCCCTTTCTGCTGTTTCCGATTTGGATGCACGCGCAAGGAAGGCCTTAATGCTTCGCACTGCCTGCCGAATGCGTTGGCGGTTCTCAACCAGGCCAAGGCGCACATAGCCCTCACCATATTCGCCGAAGCCAATGCCCGGGGCGACGGCGACCCCCGCTTCGGTCAAAAGCAACTTTGAGAATTCGAGCGAGCCAAGATTGTGAAAACGCTCGGGGATCGGCGCCCAAACAAACATAGTTGCAGGAGGTGATGGAATCTGCCAGCCAGCAGCGGTCAGACCTTTAACGAGCACGTCTCGGCGTTCACGATAGCGATGACGTGTTGCATCGATTGATGACTGGTCACCATTCAGAGCTTCAACTGCTGCAACCTGGATCGGTGTGAACGCACCGTAGTCGAGGTAGGATTTGATGCGCGCTAGGGCCGCGATAAGTGTCGAATTGCCGGCGGCAAAGCCCATCCGCCAACCCGGCATATTGTATGTCTTACTCATCGACGTGAACTCGACAGCAACATCTTTAGCCCCGTCAACTTCAAGGATCGACGGTGGCGGTTGGTCAAAGAAAATCTCGGCGTAAGCGAGGTCGGAAAGAATGAAAATCTCGTGTCTTCGTGCGAAAGCAACGACCTCCTTGTAGAAGTCGAGGTCGACAGTGAGCGCCGTTGGATTGGACGGGAAGTTCAGGACCATTGCGGTCGGCACTGGCACCGAGTGTTGCACTGCGTGGGCAAGCTCCGCCATCAAATCAGTTTTTGGCGTCATCGGCACATGTCGAATTGAAGCGCCTGCGATGATAAAACCATAGGCGTGGATTGGGTAAGACGGATTGGGGGCTAAAATGACGTCCCCTGGTGCCGTGATCGCTTGCGCTAGATTAGCTAGTCCTTCCTTGGAACCGAGCGTGGCAATGATCTCAGTTTCTGGATCAAGCGTTACACCAAATCGGCGAGCATAGTAGGCGGCCTGAGCGCGACGTAGACCTGGAATGCCGCGTGACGTCGAATAGCGATGAGTCTTCGGGTCCTTGATCGCTTCGATGAGTTTGTCGACCACTGCATCGGAGGCAGGCTGATCCGGATTGCCCATGCCGAAATCGATGATGTCCCGTCCCGCAGCGCGCGCTGCCGCCTTCATCGCATTCACTTCGCTGAACACGTAAGGCGGTAAACGCCGTATGCGATGGAACTGCGGCTCGCGCATGGCCGATCATCCTTCCTCTAGTGGAGTCATGGCGGATGTGTAGCACAACTACGCTTGAAGCCAATCCACATCCGAGCAGGAGCCGAGATCCCGTTGGCTTGTTGTCGCTAACCTGCAGGGGCAATGTCAGGGTCGTCTATCGATGCCGAGGGAATGATCACCAACCTGACTCGATCGACACCTTGGACAACGCTGAAGTCATATTCGAGGATTTCAGCGGTCGCGCTCAACCGGACCAATGCCGCACCGATTTCAGTCGCCCTACGGAGCGCAAGTTTTGTCGTACCCGCTTCACCAATGATCTGGATCTTCTGGCCGTTCGCCCGCGCATGGGCGAGGGTCTTGTCAAGGATCGCCATGTTTTCAGCGGTCACGTTTGAAGACCCCGGCTCAAGATCTATGACTTGAGGTGGCAGCCAATTTTCGCCCCGCTGCGGGTCGTCAATCGAAGGTGGGGTCAAAGCGGCTGTCGCGGCTGGCTGGTCACTGGCCTTGGGCTCAGCGCCCGACAGCGATTCTTCTTGTGCGCGCTTCAGTCCATCGACGAGCCGCCGGGTCATGCTCTCAAGCTTCTCCGTTGCAGCTGAGGGCGTAGCACGATCTTCGGGGTTTTCTGTTTGCTGAACGATATCCTTCGGGCGTATCGCCGGCAAGTGCGGTCTTGCGGCAGTTTCGATGACTCGGGAGGCTGGCACTGGCTCTTTCGTGCGTGTGTCACTGTCGATTGATGTCGATGACGATTGCGCAGGCGCCGGCAGAATCACGGGCTCATCTGCAGCAGTCGGTTTGAATGCCGGGGGCGGCAGGCGCCTAAATTCAAATGCTTCGCCAGCATCCTCGATCGTAAGGTCATCTCTTACCCTAGGTCGAAGGGACGGGATTGGCGGACGATCCACCGTCACCCGTCCAGTGGGCGCCTCCCCACGGCTTCCCAAGGAGCGCCTGTCCGCTGGCAATGTCTCCGGGTCTGTCGATCGCCGAGCCCGCATAAAGTCGCGGAGCTTTTCCAATGAACTCTTGACTGGCGCCAGGGCCCCACGACCCAAATCCTCGATGGCATCCGAGGCATCGTCTGCATTGAACCCCTCTGCAGCATCGCCACTTGACCGGCGTGAAGGCGAAGCGGTGTCCGAACTAGACTCACGATCGGCAACGCGCTCCTGCTGCAACCGGCTCGTTTCCTCTTCGATCTCAGCCGTGGTGTTGTCTTCACCACCATCCACACTTTCAGCTTGGTCGCTCTGCTCGGCCTGCTCTTGATCCGCTCGAGTACAAGCGCCTGACCAGCCGACAGCCCAGCCTAACCATCGGCAAACGAACCCCGGTTCGTCGCCATTGGCGGCCAGTCGGATTCTTGGATCGCCTTGCGCCTGTGGATGGCGCATGATCGCTGGCGCAAATCCGGCAAGGATGAGAACGCTCGCCGGTTCGTCGCCTATCTCGAAGAGATGAAAACTGGTTTCGTCTGTTAACGCGTCGTCCGAAACCGGATCATTGGGTACTCCAGGGCTCGTGTCACGTTCGAGCTGCCGAATAAAGTCATCAAGGCTGCCATCGTCAAACTGTGCGCCACTTCGGTACTCAGAGCCCTTATTGTCTTCGCTTTCACCTCTTAGGGTGAAGACCTCCTGGTCAGCTGGCTCATCAGGGATAATGGTTTCAGCATTAGCCGTGCCGTCCCATGATGCCCCATATTCGCTCGTACTCAGACCGCTACGGCTGCGGACGACCGCCGTCTGGCGTCGACTAGCATCCCGCTCCTCAATCAAGTCGCGAACGATCTTACGCCTCTCCTCGATCGGCAGGCTTGGCCTCGGCTTGCTTGGCACAGTGCTGAGCTGCGGATAGGAGCCAATATCGTCTCGGCCGGGACTGCATCCGGCAAGCAATAAAGCCAGAAGCAGGACGAGAACAGCAATGGCTATGGGCGATCCTCTGAGGCACATTCCAGTGAAGTCCAAGCAGTCATCCCTACCCATTCGGCATTGCCGTCCGCCTCAAGATCGTCGTGGCGAAATCGTCAAGAACCCGGTCCTTCAGACTGTCGCCAAGCCGAAGCGAGGACGACTTGACCGCCATGGACGTTAACGCCAAAGCTTAATCTTATCGGTCAAGTCGGTAAAGGAACAACATATGGGTGCAGGGAAAACCGATCGGCGCAATCAAAGTGAGCAGCTTGAACTCATTGGCGAGATCATGGAGCGTAGCCAGAAGATTCTGACCGAATTTGCCAAAAATGCTGGCCAATCTCCCACTCGCGGCGACTCGCCAGATCCTCTCAATCTGACACCCATTGTCACGGAACTAACCACCCGGATGATGGCCAATCCGGCTGCTATGGTCCAAGCGCAGCTTTCCCTTTGGCAAGGCTATATTGACCTCTGGCGCAATGCTAGCAAACGCATGTTGGGGCAGAGCACCGATCCTATGATCGAGCCTGCTCGAGATGACCGCAGGTTTCGCGACCCTGCCTGGAACGACGACGCCGTCTTCAGCGTCATCAAACAGTCTTACCTTTTGACGTCGCGCTGGCTCACCGAAGTCATGCATGAAGTTAACGGCTTGGACGATAAGACGAGGCAGAAGCTTGACTTCTATACGCGCCAGTTCGTCGATGCGATCGCACCGAGTAATTTCGTGGCCACCAATCCAGAGGTGCTGCGTGCCACGCTGGAATCGGGCGGCGATAACCTTCTCCGCGGTCTCAATCACCTGCTCACCGACCTCGATCGAGGGAAAGGTAAGCTAGCAATCACCATGACTGATGCTGATGCCTTTGAGGTCGGCGGCAATATTGCATCCACTCCAGGTAAGGTCGTCTTCCAAAACGACTTGATGCAGTTGATCCAATATTCGCCGACGACGAAAGAGGTATACAAGACACCGCTTCTGATCGTTCCTCCTTGGATCAATAAGTTCTATATTCTCGACCTCCAACCCGAGAACAGCTTCGTCAGATATGCAGTGGACAAGGGCCTAACCGTCTTTGTCATCTCCTGGGTCAATCCCGGGAAAAGCCATGCTGACAAATCATTTGAAGATTATATGCTCGAAGGGCCTCTTACGGCACTCAAAGCAGTCGAGCAGGCGACAGGCGAGGTTCAATGCAATGCCATCGGCTATTGTCTCGGCGGCACGCTGTTGGCTTCTCTGCTCGCATACATGGCGGAAAAACAAGACAAGCGGATCAAATCAGCGACATTTTTCGCCTCGCTCATCGACTTTGAGAAACCCGGTGATCTCGGTGTCTTTGTCGATGAAGAACAACTTGCATCCATGGATCATATGATGGCCGAAAAGGGCTATCTTGACGGTCGGGAGATGTCGACAACCTTCAATATGCTGCGCGCCAACGACTTAATCTGGTCGTTTGTGGTCAACAATTATCTCCTGGGCAAGGAGCCATTCCCCTTTGATCTTCTTTATTGGAACGCAGACAACACACGTATGCCCTACGCCATGCATAGCTTTTATTTGCGGGAGTTTTATCAGAACAACAAACTCATCAAACCAGGCGGCGTGACGCTTGATGGGGTACCGATCGATCTCACCAAGATCCGTGTCCCAGCTTACGTGCTCTCGACCCGAGAAGATCATATTGCACCTTGGGACTCGACCTATGCTGCAACCCAGACCTACCGTGGCAAAAACACATTCGTGCTTGCAGGATCGGGCCATATTGCCGGCGTGATCAATCCGGCAGGATCGAAGAAATACGGATACTGGCTGAACGACGATCTGCCGATGGACCCGAAAGATTGGCTTGAGGGTGCCGATCAACATGAGGGGTCATGGTGGCCGAACTGGCTCAGCTGGATTCGACGGAAATCCGGTAGCAAGGTGAAAGCACGCACGCCCGGCAATGCCGGCTTGATCGCGATCGAAGACGCCCCGGGCAGCTACGTAAAATCCAGAGACGTGTGAGTCTCCCGATCTTACTATCTTGACGATATCGTAAAATCCCGCCTAAGACGTGTCGCGGTGTGGGGTATCTACACAGTTGACAACGCCCTGACAAACAGCCGGCGTCATTCTCAAGCGTACCAGCAAATGGCTTGCCCGAAGGCATGAATGAGACCAGAGGCAATGTGTGGGTCTTCGGTGGGCTTTGCCTGCTCGCACTGCTTTGCGTGGTCAGCAAGACGACTCAGTTCTACGGATTCGCGCTGAATGACTATGACACTGGAATCTACAGCAACGTCGCTTGGAATCTGGCGAACGGTCAAGGCTTTCATTCCGACGTTCTGGGCGGAAGCCATCTTGCCGTTCACTTTTCTCCCCTAACCGCAATATTTGCTCCTTTTTATACACTCTTTCCCACGCCAATGGTCCTCATGATTGGCCAGGGACTTGCGGTCGGGATCACGCTGATCTTGCTTTATCGCATTGGCACGCATCTCCTTGATCGATCTGCTTTCGGAGCGCGGCGTCCCTGGATACTCCTGGGCTTCTGCCTGCTTGCCTTTGTCTACGGACCGTTCACCAATGCGTTGTTGTCGCATTTTCACCCACCCACAGTCGCGATGCCAATTCTTGCTGGCTGCCTACTCGCCCTTATCGAACGACGGATGTGGCTTCTTATTGTTCTGGTGCCGCTTCTTATTGCAGCCAAAGAAAACGCGCCCCTCGCCGTCATCGGCCTCGGCATCTATGCAGCCTTGGTCCAGGATCGTTGGTCAACGGGAAGCATTCTTGCCGCGATTGGCCTTGCGTCCCTGGCTGTTATTGTGCTCGTCATCATGCCGGCGTTTCAAGACACTGACTGGGTGTTAGCTGACCGGCTCGCACCCTTTGCCCTCTTGGGCAAGAAGACGCTCTATGTGTTTCTCCTTGTTCTTCCGCTTGCATTCTTGCCGCTCTTGGGCTGGCGAGCCGCGATGGCTGCGTTGCCCCTGATCACCGTCAACCTAGCTGTCGGCTATGAGGCACAGCTGGACTTGAAATATCACTATAATGACCTGATCAGCGTTTTTCTCTTGGTTGCGGCGATGCACGGTTTGAACCGCCTTGTTGGTCTCCACCGAGCATTCTTGATTCCGAAGGCGCGACCGGCTCATGCATTGGCTCTTGCCGTCGTTCTCGCCCTTCTCCTCAACAAAGGACGAACCCCGATAACCGACTTAGTGAAACACTGGCCAACTCCTGAGCACTGGGCCCTGCATCATGAGCTTGCCCCCTATCGCAAAGCTCCACCTGATCAAGCCATCCTTGCTCAGAGCGGCCTTGGGCCCTATGTCTCCAGCCGGGACCGCTATGTCATGTTGCGGTCGACATGGGATGAGGAAGATCTTCTGCCTGGAGATCTGATCCTGCTGTCGGATCTCGCCGGGGATTATCTCATCAATATTGAGGCGACACGAGCGAAGCTCGATGCCCTTGATCGCGTCGAGTCCATCGAGAGAAGCGAGCTTCTGACGATCTACAGGGTTCGCGACGAAAAAGATGAACGTAGGACGACCCTGATCACAGACCCGTGATCTGGCCATCAATTCCTTGGACCTAGGTTTGTCGCCCTTTTGCGCTCGACTTCAGATCGCCATACATTGGATTGAAATGGCAACGGCGAGAGACGAACGATGCTGATCAAGCGACGTAGAGGTTGGGAGATACCTGAGCGCGACGCGACACCCGAGTCAGTTTACCTCCGGCGCCGTGACTTGCTGAAAGGCTTAAGTGCAGGTGCAACCATGTTGGCAGGTGGGCTCATGCCCCTTCGATCGGCGTGGGCGAATGATGATCCAACAGCTGATCTTTATCCGGTTACGCGCAATCCGACTTACACGCTCGACGACCGTTTTCCCGAACCGACACCGGAAGAGCTGGCGACGACCTACAACAATTTCTACGAATTCGGCTCCCACAAGCAAATCTGGCAGGCCGCTCAGGCACTTGAGATCCGGCCTTGGACAGTGATCATCGAAGGCTATGTCGAGGAAGCGAAGACCGTCGACATCGATGATCTTATTCGCCAGATGCCGCTCGAAGAGCGTCTCTATCGGCATCGATGCGTCGAGGCCTGGTCCATGGCGGTACCTTGGAGCGGCTTTCCGATGAAAGCGCTGGTGGATTTCGCAAAGCCAACGAGCAGTGCCAAATATGTTCGTATGGAAACCTTCCATGATGCCGATATGGCAAGCGGCCAACGACAATTCTGGTACCCTTGGCCTTATGTTGAAGGTCTAACGATTGAAGAAGCGACTCATGAACTCGCCTTTATTGCGACAGGTCTCTATGGCAAGCCGATGCCAAAACAAAATGGCGCGCCGCTCCGCCTCGCGGTTCCCTGGAAGTATGGCTTCAAATCAATCAAATCAATCGTTCGTTTTGCGTTCACGGATGAGCGCCCGATAAGCTTCTGGGAAGAAACTCAAGCCTCCGAATACGGATTTTGGGCCAACGTCAATCCAGAAGTTTCTCATCCGCGTTGGAGCCAAGCGATGGAAAAGCCGCTCGGTGGAGAAGAGAAGATTCCGACATTGCTTTATAACGGCTATGAGGAATTCGTCGCTGACCTGTATAAGGATCTCCAGGACGAACCGCTCTTCATGTAAAGCGGCTCACCGCTCGGTAGAATGTGGCTTTTCTGCACGCCGAAAGCGCGAATTCTGCCTCACGCAGTGAAACAGAAATTTCACGAAACGTTCGAAATCACCAAGCATTGCAAAAACGGTTGATCCGAGATGGCACTTGCTGCTAGATCATTTCACGTTTTGTTCCGGTGAAATCCGTTTTGGAAAAAAAAGAGCCGGGCACAACGGCCCGGCGGAGCTAATCAGGGAGGCTTAACGTCTGGGAGACGTGAGGATCATCGATCCTCGAAACTTCAGGCATCGCGCCTGAAGGGTGAAATCGATGCCGCACATGGGGCTTCGACTTCGGCAGCGAGATCATCGCTAGGCGTTGTTCTCATGCTGCAATGCAATAGATATAGATATTTCGCCGAAAATGCTAGTCCTTGGTTGCATAGCTGCTATGCGTAATTGTGCCGCTGTGCTTTGGAAGCAACAGTTGAATCACCAGACCTGCTGCTCACCCATTTTCTTTAGAAGAAAATCCCGAAAGACGCCGATACGCGCCGATGAACGCATTTCTTCGGGGTAGACAAAATAGACATCGAAGCTTGGGCCTTCGAGTTGCGGAAGGACGCGAACAAGCCGGTCCGAGATGGAACCTAGATAGTCGGGCAGAGAGGCGACACCTGCCCCCTTCTGGACCGCGCGTAGCATGCCATAAACATTGTTGATAGAGAGGGCAGGCTGCCGCCTGGGCCTTGGATCATCATCATCCCGACCCGCTTCGAGGACCCAATTTAGACTCGGTACCGGCGGCGGTGTTGTGCCAGCCCCATAATCAATCAGACGATGACGATCCAGGTCATCGATGGTCTCCAATGGAGATGCCGTATCCAGATAGCGTGGTGACGCATAGAGATGGGTGTGAGCCGTACGTAGCTTCTTTTGAATGAGATCAGGCTTGCTTGGAGGCGTGAGCCGAATAGCAACATCCGCCTCACGCATGCCGAGATCGAGTTCAGCATCAAGCACCAGGAGATTGATGGTGATTTCGGGGTAAAGGTCGAGAAACTCCTGGAGATGACTGGTAAGCCAAAAGGAACCAAATCCTTGATTTGCTGTCACCCGAAGGTGACCGGTAGGCTCCTCTTTGCTTTCGCTCAAAAGGCTCGAGGTCGTCGCGATCTTGCTCGCAATCGCCTTTGCACTCTCGAGCAGAAGCTCACCTTGCTCGGTCAAGACCAGTCCTCGAGCATGCCGGTGGAATAACGGCGTGCCGACATCCTCTTCGAGCGCGCTGATCTGCCGGCTGATTGCGGACTGGCTAAGATTGAGCGTTTCCGTCGCGCGCGTGAAACTACCGGCCTCTGCCACCCCGTGAAAGACACGGATACGGTCCCAATCCTGCAAGGCTAAGTCTCCTTGCTCAGCTGCCTACGGCCGCCTTCGGCACGTCGTCGGCAGAAATAGTCGTCTCCGACGCCGCTTGCTCGGCTAAGAACTTCTCCGCCTCCAATGCCGCCATGCAGCCAGTGCCGGCCGCCGTCACCGCCTGGCGGTAGATATTGTCCTGAACATCGCCTGCTGCAAACACACCTGGGACACTCGTTTGAGTGCTGTCGGGCTTGGTCAAAACATACCCATGATCGTCCATCTCCAGCTGATCCTTCACCAGCGCCGTGGCGGGATCATGCCCGATTGCAATAAAGATTCCGTCCACCGTGACGGTTTGCATAGCGTTGGTGTTGACGTTTTTCACGCGGACGCCAGTAACACCCAGCGGCTCGTCATTGCCCAAGACTTCATCAACGACAGTGTCCCAAAGGACATCAATCTTTGGATTTGCGAGCAAACGATCTTGCAGCACTTTTTCGGCACGAAGCTCGTCTCGACGATGAATGAGGGTTACCTTGCTGGCAAGCTTTGCCAGATAATTTGCCTCTTCGACCGCTGTATTGCCACCGCCAACAACCGCAACCGGCTTTCCTCGAAAGAAAAAGCCATCGCAGGTGGCACAGGCGGAAACACCAAACCCTGAAAATTTCTGCTCGCTATCAAGCCCAAGCCAACGGGCTTGCGCTCCTGTGGCAAGGATAACCGAATCGGCCAGGAACACGTCACCGGAATCGGCAACACAACGGTAAGGCGCGCGGCTAAAGTCGACTGACGCAATAAGATCAGCGATAAGTTCTGCGCCACAATGTGTTGCCTGTGCAGCCATCTGCTCCATGAGCCAAGGGCCTTGGATGACGTCGGCAAATCCTGGGTAGTTTTCGACATCCGTCGTAATCGAGAGTTGCCCTCCGGACTGCAAGCCCTGGAACAAGACCGGCTCCAGATTTGCACGAGCCGCATAAATCGCTGCGGTGTAGCCGGCAGGGCCAGAGCCAATAATTAAAAGCTTAACAGAACGCGTTGCCGCCATTCCCCAATCCTCGGTAGGTGACCTAGATGATCAACTTAAGGTGCCGAGGCCGCCGATGCCAGCTGTTTACAGCCATTTGCGTTACTCTTTTCGGCGAGAATCTGTCTAATGGTCGAAGCGATCTCAAAGGCCGAGTTCGACGGGGGCTCCTTCACCTCAAACCAAGAGGCTCCAAGCGGACGAAGACACCCATGTTCTCGAAGTCGCAGATGCAAAATATCGAACTTGTCCGGCGTACCTGCTTTAGGCTCATGCAAAAAGACCGGCTTGCCGGAAGCACAGGCTTCTGTGCACATCGAAGCCGAGTCGGCACTGACAACAATTGCGTCAGCGGCGCCGATCATACCGATATAGGGATTGTCACCTTCGGGCTGCCACCGATGCAGCCAGTATTCGCCCACATCCAAGGAACGAAGTTTGTCAGCCAGTACCACCGTGCAAGCATCGCCGGTTCGTCGGCTGGTGGTGACGAGAAGGCTTCCCCCCTTTTCTTTCGCCAGACGATGTGCGCCATCGATTAAGGCTCCGGCGTCATCGGGCGTAAAGATAACATGCTTGCTCGAGCCACCGACAAGACAGACGACGTAGGGCCTTGGCAAGTGCTGCAGTCTTGGTGCGATTTGTTCCGCCGACTGTCTCAAACGTTCGGGCGTTAACCGGTGGGGCGGTCCAAGCGTGCGCATCAGGACGGGATCGTCAGGTATACGATCATGCTCGGGGACGGCAATAAGATCGAAGCCGCCAGGACTTCCAGGCCACATCAATTGGACCAAGGTCACTGACGGATGCCGCTGTTTCACCCAACGTCCAACACGCGCGGTCCTCCTACCAGCCCCGATGATAAGATCTGGCCAGGGCGGCACTAAGGTCTCACGCGTTGCTCTCGTTAGTCCGGTTAGGTTTGACGGCAACATCCAGTTCGGCAGCCGCGCAAGCTGCCGATAACCAACCGATTTCACCTCAAATGGCTCGGCAGGCGCCTCGGCAAGGCCCAGCGCCTGATTCACATTGCCAGGACGGTCATCAGCAAGCATCCACACCCGCGGTGCATCAATGCCCTTCCTGCCCCAATCCATTGGTATGGACGAGGTCGGCCCTACCATCGAGAGCTAATGTCCTACTGCGTTATGAGCTTGCCGGGATAGGCAACATCGAGCACCTCGAAGTAGCGGGTGCCCCTTGGGGTCGTGACTTCGACCGTATCGCCAGTCTCTTTGCCGATTAGAGCGCGACCGAGGGGGGCCGTGACGGAAAGAAGGCCATTTTGAATATCCGCCTCTTCCGGACCGACGACTTGATAGATGACCTCGTCTTCGGTCTCTTCATCGACCAGCTTGACCTTCGCGCCGAATTTGACGGTCGCGCCACTTTGCTGGCTGATGTCGATCACTTCAGCACGAGAAATTTTGTCCTCAAGCTCGAGGACACGTCCCTCAATGAAGCTTTGACGCTCGCGTGCGGCATGGTATTCCGCGTTCTCGGACAAGTCGCCATGCTCGCGTGCTTCGGCAATCGCCTTGATGACTGCCGGCCGTTCGTCATATTTCAGTCGCTTCAGCTCCTCCTCGAGCCGCTCCCTGCCGCCCGAGGTCATCGGAATCCTATCATTCATGGATGACCGTCACATAATAAAGAAAGGCACCGCCTGGGTGCCCACATAGGCGCTACCATCACGCCCCGAGGGTTAATAATAGGATTGAAGCGGCGTAACTTCAAGCTCATGCGGCGAAGTATCTACCATTGCGCGAACTGCAGCCTTGGCACCTGCTACCGTTGTGCAATAGGGCACCCGATGTTTGAGGGCTGCCTGACGAAGCGTGTAGCTGTCTTTGATCGCTTTTTCGCCCTCGGTTGTGTTCAAGACGAGAGAGACACTACCACCTTGAATTGCATCGACGATGTGCGGATGGCCTTCATAGACCTTGTTGATCGTTTTGACCGCGAGTCCCTGCTTTTCGAGAAGTTCAGCGGTTCCTTTGGTCGCGAGTAGCTCATAGCCATTCTGCAGAAGGTCGCGGCCGACCATTGCCATATCGTCCTTATCCTGATCACGCACCGAGATGAAAACGGTCCCCCCCGTCGGCAAAGCCGAACCGGCCGCGAGTTGGGATTTGGCGAAGGCCGCACCGAAATCCCGATCGAGTCCCATCACCTCCCCTGTCGACTTCATTTCAGGGCCTAAGAGCAAATCGACACCCGGGAAACGGGCGAAGGGAAAAACCGCCTCTTTTACCGCGACGTGACGCAGTTTCCGCTCTTCTAAACCAAAGGAGGCTAGGGCTTCGCCTGCCATCACGCGTGCCGCAATCTTGCCGATAGGATAGCCAATGGTCTTCCCGACAAAGGGAACCGTGCGCGATGCTCTGGGATTGACCTCGATGATGTAGACGTCGTCATCCTTGACCGCCATTTGCACGTTCATCAGGCCTTTGACCTTCAGGGCCTTGGCCAGAACCTGGGTCTGTCGGCGGATCTCAGCAATGGTTGACGACGCTAAAGAGTAGGGAGGAAGCGAACACGCGCTGTCGCCGGAATGAACACCGGCCTCTTCGATATGCTCCATAATTCCGGCCACAAAGACGTCGTCGTCGTCAGCGAGGCAATCAACGTCGACCTCAACAGCGTTCTCGAGGTAACGATCAATCAAGATCGGACCGAGTGTCGTATATTCTGCCGCGCCTGCCATAAACTGGCGCAGCTCGTCTGCGCCATGGACAATGCGCATGGCACGACCGCCCAAAACATACGACGGACGGATGACAAGTGGATATCCAATAGCATTCGCCTTGGCCTCGGCCTCATCCACATCGAAACAAATCGCATTGTCCGGTTGACGAAGCCCAACTTGCTTCAAAAGTTGCTGGAAGCGCTCGCGATCCTCCGCCAGATCGATCGCATCGGGTGAGGTGCCCAAGATGGGGATACCTGCATCGCTCAACGCACTAGCGAGCTTTAACGGCGTCTGACCGCCAAGTTGCACAATGACACCATGCAGCCGACCCGCTTTCTGCTCAACGTCGAGGATCTCGAGAACGTCCTCAGCAGTTAGTGGCTCGAAATAGAGGCGGTCGGATGTGTCATAGTCGGTCGACACGGTCTCTGGATTACAGTTGACCATGACCGTCTCATAGCCGGCATCCAACAGCCCCATCGTGGCATGGACACAGCAACAATCGAATTCGATCCCCTGTCCTATCCGATTGGGACCGCCGCCAAGGATGACAACCTTGGTCCTCTCCGAAGGATCGGCCTCGCATTCCGCCAAAATGTGGTCACCGCCGCCGGTCTCATAGGTACTGTAGAGATAGGGCGTTTGTGCCTCAAATTCGGCGGCGCACGTGTCAATCCGCTTAAAGACTGGGCGAACGTCAAGGCTATGCCGATGCGATCTCACTTCAGCCTCGGTCATCCCCGCAAGCCTGGCAAGACGGGCGTCAGAAAAACCCATGGACTTCAGCCGGAGCACACCCTTTCGATCACTCGGCAAGCCATGATCTCGAACGGAACGTTCAGCGGCGACAAGGTCCTCGATCTGCCTCAGGAACCATGTTTCATACATGGACGCAGGCTGGATGTCGGCCAGCGACAAGCCGGCACGAAATGCCTGAGCAATGATGCGAATGCGCTCGGGCAAGGCGCGTTTCAGCGCGGGTATCAAAACATCCTTTAACCGTGCCGGATCATCACCGCCCTCGATCACGATCTCGTCCAAACCGTCGAGGCCAGTTTCAAGGGAGCGAAGCGCCTTTTGCAGACTTTCTTGAAAGCTCCGTCCGATTGCCATCGCTTCACCGACCGATTTCATCGAAGTTGTCAGAGTCGGCTCCGCCTCGGGAAATTTCTCAAAGGTAAAGCGAGGTATCTTTGTGACGACATAGTCAATGGTGGGCTCGAAGGATGCAGGCGTACATCCAGTGATGTCGTTTGTGATCTCATCCAACGTATACCCAACTGCAAGTCGGGCTGCGACCTTGGCTATCGGAAAGCCGGTCGCTTTCGAGGCGAGTGCCGACGAGCGGGAAACACGTGGATTCATCTCGATCACAACCATGCGACCATCATCGGGATTGATTGCGAATTGAACGTTCGATCCGCCGGTATCCACACCTATCTCACGCAACACCGCAATCGAGGCGTTGCGCATGCGCTGATATTCTTTGTCAGTCAATGTCAATGCCGGGGCAACAGTGATGCTATCACCCGTATGCACCCCCATCGGGTCAACGTTCTCGATCGAGCAAACGATGATACAGTTGTCCGCATGATCGCGGACAACCTCCATCTCGTATTCTTTCCAGCCGAGGACACTCTCCTCGACCAACACTTCACTGATTGGCGACGCGTCGAGGCCGGCATGAATGATCCGCTCGAAATCCGCCTGATCATAGGCAATACCACCGCCGGTGCCGGCAAGCGTGAAGCTCGGCCGGATAATCGCGGGCAAACCGATGGTAGGCAATATCGCGAGGGCCTCGTCGAGCGATTTCACCACCTTGCTCTTCGGCAGCTCCAGGCCGATTTTCGCCATCGCTTCGCGGAATAATTGTCGATCTTCCGCTTTGTTGATCGCTTCTTTGTTAGCGCCAATGAGCTCCACACCAAAGCGCTCAAACGTCCCGTCGTCGGAGAGGGCTCTCGCGGTATTCAGCGCGGTCTGTCCGCCCATCGTCGGCAGACAGACGTCAGGGCGTTCCTTCTCGATAATCTTAGCGACGATCGCCGGCGTAATCGGCTCGATGTAGGTCGCATCCGCTAGCTCGGGATCGGTCATGATGGTCGCCGGGTTGGAATTGACCAAGATGACCCGATACCCCTCCTCTCTTAGCGCTTTGACGGCTTGGGTTCCGGAGTAGTCAAACTCACAAGCTTGACCAATAACGATGGGCCCAGCGCCAATGACCAACACTGAGGAAAAATCATTTCGTTTCGGCATGCTACTGTCGCTCAATCAGCTGAATGAAGCGGTCGAAGAGATAAGCGCTGTCTTCAGGACCAGGGGCGGCTTCTGGATGATATTGGACTGAGAAAACCGGTCGATCACGAACGGCGAGACCTTCCAAGGAACCATCAAACAATGAGACGTGCGTTACCTCGACATTGTCAGGCAAGCTGTCACCGCGTACAGCAAAGCCATGATTTTGGCTGGTTATCTCGACTTTGCCAGTCTCGAGATCCTTGACGGGGTGATTGGCTCCGTGATGGCCGAATTTCATTTTCTCAGTGGTTGCGCCCAGTGCCAGAGCGAGCATTTGATGGCCAAGGCAGATGCCAAAAATTGGCTTCCCGCTCTGCAAAAGCTTCTGAATTTGCGGCACGGCGAACCTGCCTGTCGCCGCAGGGTCGCCTGGTCCATTGGACAAAAAGATGCCATCAGGATCGAGAGCCAACACATCATCAGCGGACGCCGAAGCCGGCAAAATGGTAAGCTTTGTCCCTAATGAGGCCAGGCTTCTCAGAATATTGCGCTTGATTCCATAGTCGATAGCGACCACATGCCTGTCGGTTTGTTGCCGCCGACCATATCCTCCGGGATATTGCCAGATGGTTTCGTCAAAGGTGTAGCGTTGTCGGCAAGAAACATCTGAAGCGAGATCCATCCCGACAAGACCAGGCCATGCGTCAATCATCGTCTTAAGGCGTGCAAGGTCCAAATCGCCGTTGGGATGATAACCCAAGGCTGCTGTTTGCGCGCCATGTTCGCGCAGATGGCGGGTAAGGCGTCGCGTATCAATGCCAGCGATACCGATCAAGCCCTGCCCCTCGAGCCAGCGATCGAGATGATCCGAGGCGCGGTAGTTAGCAGGATCGGTGATCGGCGCCCTCAAGACGAGGCCACGTGCATGGCATGTGCCTGCTTCGATATCCTCATCATTGGCGCCAACATTGCCGATGTGCGGAAATGTGAAGGTGATGAGCTGACCGGCATAGGACGGGTCGGAGAGAATTTCTTGATAGCCAGTCATCGCTGTGTTGAACACGATCTCGCCGACGACGTCACCTCGTCGTCCAAGGCCATGGCCTTGGAAGATGGTGCCATCAGCCAAGACGAGGGCCGCATCGAGAGGTGCATCAGGCGTGATGGGCATGACGACGTTTCAACCGTTTTCTGCTGTTGTAGGATCAAACTTAGCGTTGGCTGCTCGGTCAGCAGCGCCTAAATCTGCGGGAGATTACGTTTGCACGAATCCAGCGTCAAGCGCAGCAATGGTCTCGCTTCGATGATGATGTTCGGCTATAACGCCCGGGCGACCGGGGAGATAGAGACGTTCATGAGCGAAAATCTGTTGCGTGACGAGATGGCTGCAGCTCTGAAAGCGGCAATCGAGCAGGACGATCAGCGGACTATTGCTGTCATCAGGCTTATTCAGGCAGCGCTCAAAGAACGAGACGATCAACGGCGGGAGGACACCGGCCAACATCGAATCGCAGACGAAGAAATCGTGTCAATGCTGACAGCGATGGTGGAGCAGCGGCAAGAAAGCATGCGTCGATATGAAGAGACCGGACAGCTTGAACTAGCCGATCGCGAGGCCGAAGAGATCGATATTCTGCGCCGGTTTCTGCCGCCTCAGCTCGATGACGAGACGCGAGAACTGGCGGTCGATCAGGTCATCGCCGAACTCGGCGCTTCGAAATTGAAGGACATTGGGCGCGTGATGAACGAACTTAAGCGCCGCTATCCCGGTCAAATGAACTTCTCAGCCGTGAGGCGGCGCTTATGCGATCAGCTGAGCTGATCGTTCGCACGATGTTCTCTGGTGCCAATCCGCAATATTTGCCGGTGAAAACTTGATCTGTTCCTCTTCCCACTAGAATTTCTGCGATTTTCTATCTATGGCGGACGTTATGAACAAACCGTCGAACAGCCAGCAAACTCTATCGCTCGATGAGTTCAAAGCTAGGCTGCCAATCGTCGAGATCATTGGCCGCTATGTTCGCCTCACGCGACATGGGCGAGAATTCACCGGCCTCTGCCCATTCCACAAGGAAAAGACCCCCTCATTTACCATTTCTGAAGAGAAAGGGTTCTACCACTGCTTCGGTTGTAACCAGAATGGTAATGCCTTGGACTTTGTCATGGCCATCGAGGGATTGGATTTCGGCCAGGCAATCCAACGTCTCGCCGACATCACGGGGCTGCCGGCCCCCTTGCGTTCTGGAAAGGCCTCAACGCGGGCTGAGCGAACACTTTATGATGCGAACGAAGCTGCCAAACGTTGGTTTCAACAGTGCCTTCACGGCCAGGGAGGCGGCGACGCGCGCACCTATCTCGAGCGCCGAGGACTTGATGCCAGCACTGTTGAACGCTTTGGCATCGGCTTCGCGCCGTCAAGCCGTAATGGTCTGCGACAGGCGCTAATGACCGAAGGCTTTGCAGAAAACGACCTCGTCCGAGCCGGCCTTTTGATCAAGCCGGATGATGGCCGCTGTTATGATCGATTCCGCCAAAGGTTGATGTTTCCAATCGAGAATGCGCGCGGGAGGGTTATCGCCTTTGGCGGTCGGGCACTTGGCGAAGCACGGGCCAAGTACTTGAATACGCCAGAAACAGAGCTCTTTCACAAAGGTGAGGTGCTCTATGGCCTATCGCGGGCGCGAACAGCGGCAAGGGCTGCGGGTTCGGTGATCGTCGCAGAAGGCTATATGGATGTGATAGCGCTTGCGCGTGCCGGATTTGACTATGCCGTCGCTCCGCTCGGCACAGCCATTACGGAGAACCAACTCGCACTCTTGTGGCAAATGGCCGATGAACCAACGATTTGCCTTGATGGCGATGAGGCTGGTCTTCGCGCCGGCCATCGCTTGATCGAACGTGCGCTGCCAAAGCTGACACCCGGAAAGTCATTGCGCTTTGCCCTTCTCACGGAGGGGCAGGATCCTGACGACTTGCTGCGCGCTGGCGGCAAAGACAAACTTAGTCAACTCTTAAACCAAGCTATTCCGCTCTTGGATTTTCTTTGGCAAAGCGAGACCAGGCAGCGCTCGCTAGACACGCCTGAACGACAAGCCGCACTCCGGCAGCGGCTCTTCGATCTCAGTCGATCAATCGAGCATGCCGAGGTCCGTCAGTCCTTTCATGAGGCTTTCCGGCAACAATTACGCAACCGATTTGGCACTGGTGCGTCAAAGAAAGCCGCAAAGCCATCGATGTATATTGCACCTGACGGAGGTCGTGGCGTAGGCGGGACACGTCTCGCGGCTTGGATCGAAAATGCTGCAACGACAGGCGAGCGGCAGCTTCTGGGACCACTTGTCGTCCATCCGGACCTGCTTCCTGACGTCGAAGAAGAGCTCGCGGCGGTGGTCTTTACCGATCCAGCCCTGGAAATGCTGCGCCAGGAAATAATTTCTTGGTACAGCGAAAGCGAAGATCTTGACCGGGATCGATTGAACAACCACCTCTGCACAAACGGTTTTGCCAAGGATATTGAACCGATGACCGACAGACGGCCGGCTTCGGTTGCTACGGCTTGGTATTGTCGTGCCGATGCAGAGAGGGCTGACATACTCGAAGCGTGGCGTGCGCGCTTGACCCAATACCGACAGTTTGGCGAGCGCCGGGGGATCAAGCAGGCCGCGTCGGAAGCGATTACCGGAATGCTTGAAGATGAAGCTAGGGTGCAGTTATTGACAACGGATCGTTTGCTCAACATCCGGGACATCAAGACAAAGAGAGGTGGCCGATCATGATGTTCGGTCTACCTAAATTGCGGGTGGTTGCTAGTCGGCGTTTCGACGGGCGTTTGGATGTGAACGTTAGTTTTTTCTGGTTTTGCGAACAGTTATCGGGCTGAGAGGGGAACGACGCATGGCGAAAAACGCTGCGGCGACCGCGACGTCAACGACCAAGGCACCACCGCCGAAGGATGCAGCTGGTGGCACGGTGCAGTCGGTGATCAATGGATCTGCTGGTCTGAAAAGGCTTGTTCAGCAGGCGCGTGAGCGCGGTTCTGTGACGCTGGATCAGATCAACGCTGCCTTGCCGGAAGACGATATTTCGCCGGAGTTTGTCGAAGAACTGATCGGGCATTTTGACGAGATGGGTATCTCGGTGGTCCGCGGCGATGACCAAACCAATGGCGAGGCCAAATCAGACGACGATGACGGCGACAGTGGTGGCACGGTTGAGGAAGACTTAGGCCGGACCGATGACCCTGTTCGCATGTACCTTCGCGAGATGGGCAGTATCGAGCTTCTGTCGCGGGAAGGTGAGATTGAAATCGCCAAGCGTATCGAGGCCGGGCGTAATACGGTGCTCGAGGCCCTTTGCGAGAGCCCGCTTACGATGCGCGCGATCATTGGATGGCGTGATGCGATCGGCGAGGGCAAGGTACTGCTGCGCGATGTCATTGACCTTGAAGCGACCTATGGAGGTAGCCCACAGGAAGACGGAGAAGCCGCCGAGCAAGCGACGGATGCTGATGAAGGCGAAGAAGGCACCGTTATCGAAGAAGACACAGCCAAACCCGCCAAGAAAGCCAATGGCAAAGCTGACGACGATGATGACGACGAGTCGAATGCTGAAGACGGTGAGGATGGCGACGATGACGATGACTTCGATGAAGGAGCTCTATCGCTGTCCGCGATGGAAGCTTCGGTCAAAGACAACGTCATTGCAACGTTCGACCGTATCGCCGAAGCCTATGGCAACCTGCGTGATCTCCAGGAAAAACGTCTGGACAAGATCCAGAACAACGAGCCGGTCGATAAACAACTTGATGCTTCCTATGAAGACGCTCGGCATGAAGTGGTTGAATTGGTCAATCAAATCCAGCTCAACTCAAATCGCGTCGACAGTCTCGTCGATCAGCTTTATCAGGTAAATAAGCGCCTCAATGGGCTCGAAGGCAAACTCCTTCGGCTCGCCGAGTCCAATCAGGTCAGCCGTAAGAGCTTCCTCAGCGAATATCAGGGTCGGGAACTCGATCCTGAATGGATTGAGCATATCGCACGGCTACCGGACAGCGGCTGGAAGCGGCTGACCGAGAATCATCCAGAAGAGATCATCAAAATCCGCCACGACATCGCCGAGATTGCCAGCAGTAATGGTCTGCATATCGGCGAGCTGCGTCGGATCGTCAATCTTGTTCAGAAAGGCGAGCGCGAAGCTGGGCGAGCCAAGAAGGAGATGGTCGAAGCCAATCTCCGCCTCGTCATTTCGATTGCCAAAAAATACACCAATCGCGGTCTGCAGTTCCTGGATTTGATCCAGGAAGGCAACATCGGTCTGATGAAAGCCGTCGACAAATTCGAATATCGTCGCGGCTACAAGTTTTCGACATATGCCACTTGGTGGATCCGACAGGCGATCACCCGATCGATCGCCGACCAGGCACGTACGATCCGTATTCCGGTTCATATGATCGAGACGATCAACAAGCTGGTGCGTGCATCCCGACAAATGCTGCACGAATTCGGTCGCGAACCAACGCCTGAGGAATTGGCGACCAAGCTCAACATGCCGCTCGACAAGGTTCGCAAAGTTCTCAAGATAGCAAAAGAACCGATATCGCTCGAAACGCCAATCGGTGACGAAGAGGACAGCCACCTCGGCGATTTCATCGAGGACAAAAACGCGGTGCAACCGGTTGAGGCAGCAACCCTGTCCAATCTTCGAGAAGCGACAACCCGGGTCCTCGCAACTTTGACACCTCGTGAGGAGCGTGTCCTGCGCATGCGCTTTGGCATTGGCATGAATACTGACCATACATTGGAAGAAGTTGGTCAGCAGTTCTCCGTCACTCGAGAACGCATCCGTCAGATCGAGGCCAAGGCGCTGAGAAAGTTGAAGCACCCGTCGCGATCAAGGAAGCTTCGGAGTTTCCTCGACAACTAGGCACCGACACAGCATGTGCTCGCCGCATAACCGGCGACGATGCTGATCGAGAATGAAACTTGACGATAGGTCAGGCGGTTGATTGGTCCGTTTTGGATATCAATACGATGTCCTGTGAACGATCCACCGCCCATCGTCGTGCTCAGGGTACGACCGACCAAGCCTTATTCGGACGTGCAGGTTGCTTACCTGTCGTTAGCTTGGCGTCAGCGACCTTCTCGATACCAAGCAGCGCCAAGTGTGCCGAGTAGGAGGAGCACTGCAAGAACAGCGGGAAGAAGGGGCGTTTGGTTAGCGCCTGTCACCAGATACCGCTCCTTTCTAAGGAAACCAAGCCAATCCCGACCGCTCGTCGCGCGGCCCTCGCCCACCTTGCGTAGCGAAGGCATCCCATCTTCTGCAAGCCAGACCAATGCCCCTCCAGTGCTATCAGCAAGTGGTGAAAGCACACCATCGGTGGCGCGCATATCAGCAAGCTCGAGATTGCTGATAGGACGAATGGCAGCATACGTGACGAGATCATCGTCTTCTATGCGATAGAGACCACGTTCTTCTGCCAGAAAGTCGGCATGACCGATACCGTCGCCAACAGCGTCGAGTTCCACGCTGAGCGTTTCGCCCGACGGCGCAATGACGTCGATCTCACCCACGACATCATCGAGGGAGCGGCGCTCGATCAGGATTTGCTCGCCTTGGGGGGCAGCAAGGAGCATTTCCTCCTCGAGTTCCGGCTCCTGCATAAGCCAATGCACCAATCGCCGGAGCAAAAGCCCTTGCGGTCCGCCCTCTTCGACACCTCTAGCCCAAAGCCATGGGTGGTCCGACAGAAGCTGAGCCACCCTACCCTCACCAATTCGGTCAAGCACGAGGAGCGGACGCTCGGCGGCACCCGTCATGAGCACATCGCTGTCGCTGACCTCAACATCAACCTGACGGAACCAACGCCCCCAGCCCGGAGCGCTGGTTCCATCTTCACCGATCTGTGTGGTTTGAGCGAGGTCTCGGGTGACGGGGTGCCGGTCGCCAGTTTCTGTGGTCAGGGGCACGAAGCCTTGATCATACACAACACCAGATGGTCGCGCCGGCAACACGCGGGCAAGCGGCGTGCGATACAAGCTCAACGGATGAGCGAATTCCGGCCCAGCGATCTCCAAAAGAGCGCCACCATCCTCGACATAGGCTGCAACATTGTCGAGATAAGCGAGTGGAAGAAGGCCGCGGCGCGAGTACCGATCGAAAATGACCAGATCGAATTCACCAAGCTTCACCTCGAAGAGTTCACGCGATGGAAAAGCGATGAGCGCCAATTCGCGGATCGGCGTCCCATCTTGCTTTTCCGGCGGACGAAGGATGGTGAAATGCACAAGATCGACGGCAGGGTCCGCTTTGAGAAGGTTTCGCCAGACACGAAGTCCGGGATAGGGCTGGCCTGAGACCAACAACACCCGGAGACGGTCGCGCACGCCATTGATAAAAAATACTTGGCGATTGTTCTGGAGGGTGAGTTCATCAGTCAACGGCTCAACCTCAAGCTCGATCACCGTTTGACCGGCGCGATCCAGCTCGATCACCAATGACTCCATTTGTCCCGGCATCGCCTGAAGTTGCTCAACGATTTCGCCATTCTGCCGAAGGGTGACCGTCACAGGCGAACTTGCGCCAACTGGCCCGAGCTCCTCGACCCGAAAATCCATCTCAAGCGGATCGCCAACCACGCCGTAGCTTGGGACTTCGTCAACCACGAGCCGCCGATCAATCTCATCCGGCCGCCCGGTCAGCAGAACATGTACCGGCGATCCAAGCTCGAGGTTGGTAATTTCTTCAGGGATATCGTGAACCTGTCCGTCCGTCACGACGGCAACGCCCGAAAGATTCTGTCGACCGATTTCAGCGATAGCGGTTGTTAAAGTCTTGAAAAGCCGCGTACCGCCCTTGCCCTCGCCTGTCACAGTGGTCTCAACCAACTCGGTATCGGAGAGCGCTTCCAGGCTTTCCCGAAGCCTTGTCGACGCCTCGTTGACCTCATCAGGACGATCGCCGATCGCTTGCGAAGGGGAGCGGTCAGTGACCAGAAGGACAACATCATCGATCGGATCCCGCTCTTCTTCAATTGCCACAGGATTAATCAATGCGAGCAAGCCTAAGCTCAACATCGCCGTCCTAAAGAGCGTCCCCTTGGCTCGGCGCCAAAGACCGAGGCCAGCCACCAAGAGAATTGCCACACCCAGCGCTGCAAGCAGCCACACCGGCAAAAGAGGGGAGAAGGCGAGTGAAACGGCAGCGTCGGTCATTGCCCGAGCCTCTCAAGCAACGCCGGAATATGGACTTGATCTGTCTTGTAATTTCCTGTCAGCGCGTACATGACGAGGTTGACCCCGAAGCGATTGGCCATCTCGCGTTGACGCTCACCTCCAGGCATGACCGGGAACATCGGCATGGTAAAGCTGTCGATCGCCCAAGCCGCAGCCCAATCATGGCTACCAATAATCACCGACGAAACACCATCATTAACGCTTGGGGGCGGACGGTCGACCCAGACGGGACGTCCTGTCCAGCGTCCAGGAAAGTCCTGGAGCAAGTAGAAGGAACGTGTGAGGGTATGATCTTCCGGCACGGGTTCTAGTGGCGGAAGGTTGATGCCGCGCAAAAGCTCTCTTAAACGCCGCTCACCTGCACCGCCGCCTCGCTGTCCTGGAATCATGGCCCCGGCATCGCCGGTATCGAAAAGAATCATCCCACCTTGGCGAAGATAGGCATCGACGCGATCACGTACACTCGACGAAATGTCGGGATGTGCTGGCGGGATTGGCCAATAAAGGAGCGGATATAGATTGAGATCGTCGACACTCAGATTGACTGGCAGAGGCTCGCCAGCCTCAACGGCAGTGCGACGATTCAAGACGAGACTCAAGCCATCAAGTCCAGCTCGGCTCACGTCGTCAACCGCCTGAAGGCCGGTGACGACATAGGCAAGACGGGTTTCGTTCGCGGATTGTAGCACACGTTCGTCAGACGCGGTTTGAGCTTCGGCCTGATGGCCAAGGATCATCACGATCGCCATGCAAGCGGCTGACGCTCCTTGCCCAACCCCTCGTTTCGCGCCTGGCAAGGCAGGCAAGAGTCCGCGAAGCCATAGAGAGATGAGCATATCAATCAAAGCCAACAACAAGGCGGCGAGCAGTAACCAAGGCATGAGACTCAATTCATGCGCGGGCTCATATCCATGGACATTATCGCCAAGTTCAACGTCTGTAAGCGCCTTAAGTTCGCCAATCGCGCCGCTCAGGTTCAACGCCTGCCTTGGACTTTCATCGCCAGCATCGATCAAGCCATAGAGGCCCGGCGGATTCAAAGCGCTGGCAACAGTTTCAGCAATTTGGTCGCCGGCAACAGGTAAAACTTCAGGGCCTGGCTCGACCAGCTGTCCCCGCGCATTGAGCACCTCAATTGGGGAAAGGACTCCTTCTAGAGCACTGCCCGTCCCTGAGCCAAGGCCGATAATACGTCTGAGGAGGTCGACAAACACACCCGACAAGGGCAATGACGACCAGTCGCTGTTGGCAGTGGTGTGTACTAAAACCAACCACCCGTCACCACGGCGCTCTCCTGTGATCAGCGGCGTGCCATCCTCAAGCCTAGCCCAACTATGCGCAGCGAGGGCCGGTCCTGGTTGGGCCAGGACTTGGCGCGTGACAACGACGTCCTCTTCGGGGACCGGCAGACCACCAAGCGGACTACTCTCTTCGAATCCGACAAGCGGCAAAGGGCGCGCCCAGGACAACGTGCCATCAAGGAAACGGTCGCCACGCCTCAGTGGCACGGGCACGAGGTTGTCAAACTCGGCATTTGCAAGCCTTGGACCAGCAAATCGCAGCAAGACACCACCTTCAGCAACCCACTCGCCGAGGGCGACCCGATGGTCCTCGCTGATTTGTGCACTATCGGTCAGAACAATGGCAGACAGGTCCTGATCCAGCAGCGCTGAAATTTCGTCTTTCGCAATGTCGGCGTGAAGATCAAGCGCTCGCTCGATGTAATAGAGTTCGGAGAGGAGTGGCTGTGCGGTTCGCTCAGCGCTCAACCCGACAAGACCAACAGAACGCCGGAGCCAGCGCTCGTCGAGCAGAACAGCCCCCCCTACGCCTTCTAGTGGGTCGATTTCGAGCCGGGCAATCTGATTTCGAAGATCGCGCGGCAAATTGACGGTTACCGATGCCTCGGTCGTCCCGGTTGGAAAGACCATCGGTTGGCGCGCAAGAACCTCACCTTTCGGTCCGAGCACCCGCAATCCCACCGTGCGCTCTGGGCCTGCTGCGGGCCGGACGGCCTCGACAATCAGCTCAGCCTCTTCACTATCAGGTTGGCGCAACAAGAAGGCTCGATCGGCAGCCGGCGATGCAAGGATGGTCAGGCTCCCGAGCGATCCAAGCGCCGTACGAAAACGCTCGGCCTGCTGCCGCGCTTCTTCATCAGCTGCAACCCCGTCGCTCAGCCAAAGAATTTGAGGTTCTTCAAAATCCTCCTGCTCGAGCCGCTCGAGTGCCAAGCCACGTGCCGTGGGCCACGGCTTAGGTTGCCAGCTGGCAATGCTTGGAAGCGCGTCCGAGGCACCGAAACGCTGGAAGTATGGGATTTGGGGATCAGGCGCCGTGCCCAATAGAATCACTTCTCGATTTTGTCGGACGGCACGCTCGGTGAAGCGCTCCATTGCCTGAAGTCGCTCGTTCCACCGAGGTGCCGAGGCCCAGCCATCGTCGACCACCAAGACCAACGGCCCATCACCGTCGATGTCTGCATCTGGACTCCAAATCGGACCAGCGAGAGCAATGATCAACAGGGCCGCCATGAACAAACGAAGGATAAGGAGCCATAGTGGAGTGCGCGCGGATGTCTCTTCCTCAGGCTCAATCCCAAGGAAAAATCGGACTGCCGGGAAGCGAACCAGCTTCGGCGATGGCGGTGTGATCCGGAGCAACCACCAGAGCGCCGGGAGGGCCACTAGCAAAGCGAGCAGCCAGGGATGAGTGAAGCCGATCAGCCCCAAGTTGAGCATCGACTAGCCTCTTACCGTGCCGGCAAGCGCATTGTAGAGCGCAAGCAAGGCTGGTTCGGCAGGTGACGACGTTCGATGTAGCGCTGCAGCTAAGCCGAGCGAACGGCAAAGATCGGCGACACCGTCGATATGGGCGCGAAAGCGCTGTTGATAACGATCGCGCACGCTGTCGACATTGCTAATCAACGCAAAGCTGTCGACGTCCTCCATGTCGTCAAACCGGACTCGACCTCCAAATGGAAGATCCTCCTCCGCGGGATCGATGACTTGCAGGAGATGGCCACGAGCGCCAACACCAGCGATGCCTCGGAGCCAGATCTTCAGCTGGTCCAGAGGTGCAAAAAAGTCGCTGATCATCACGACACGCGCATGCGCAGGAAGCGTTTCAGTCTTCGGCAAATCCTCTTCGCTCTTTCCTTGCCTCACGAGTTGATCGCAAAATTTTATAAGGCCCGCGCGACCTCCTGTCGGTCGTTCGCCTGATCCGAGAAGCGCAATACGCTCGCCGGCCCGCGTCAAAAGGGCTGCAAGTGCCAGCACTAGGAGGAGGGCTCGGTCGTCTTTAGTAGGAACAGATTGATCGGAGCGATAATCCATCGAAGCGGAACCGTCTGCCCAAAGCCAAACGCTTTCGGCTGCTTCCCACTCTTGATCGCGAAGAAAGAGCTGATCTGAACGGGCGGACTGCCGCCAATCAATATTGCCAATTGGCTCACCTTGTTGGTAGGGGCGAAACTGCCAGAACGTCTCGCCCACACCCGCACGACGCCGGCCATGCACGCCTTGCACCACTGTCATAGCAACACGTTCTGCGGCAACCAGCAGTGGTGGCAACCGGTCTGCCAGCAGCTCGGCACGCTGATGGATGCCGGAAACCGCCTCTTCCCGCCTGCTTTGCTCCTGCTTCGCCCCATTCGCCATGTTCATTCAACTATAGTGCAAAGGCGTTTGATCAAGCCATCGAGAGTCATGCCCTCAGCGCGCGCCGTGAAGGTGAGCGCCATGCGGTGGCGAAGCACAGGTCCTGCCAATGCCAGCACATCATCCAGCGATGGAGCGAGGCGCTGCTGTAAAAGAGCGCGCGCTCGAACCGCAAGCATCAACGCCTGGCCGGCTCGCGGCCCTGGTCCCCAAGCAATCATTGGTGCCAGCTCAGGATCAGGGCACGTTACCGGCCGACTGGCTCGGACAAGCTTTAAGATGGCATCCACCACACTATCGCCCACGGGAACGTGGCGGAGCAGGCTTTGCGCACCTAGCAAGGTTTCCGCCGTCATCGTTGGTTTGACCTCGACCTCGGTTGCGTCGGTGGTCTCGATCATGATACGGCGCTCGATTTCCTCCTCGGGATAGTCAACATTGATCTGGAGTAAAAAACGATCCAGTTGCGCCTCGGGGAGAGGATAAGTGCCTTCCTGCTCGATCGGATTTTGGGTGGCGAGCACATGAAATGGCGATGGCAATACATGATCATGACCAGCAATCGTCACATGCCGCTCTTGCATCGCCTGAAGCAAAGCCGCTTGTGTCCTCGGGCTCGCGCGATTGATCTCATCGGCCATGAGCAGCTGGCAAAAAACTGGCCCCTCAATAAATCGAAAGCTTCGCTGCCCCGCTTCGTTCTCTTCCAGAACCTCTGATCCCAGGATATCGGCAGGCATCAGATCAGGCGTAAACTGCACACGCTTTTGGCTAAGGCCGAGAACCGTGCCTAGCGTCTCGACAAGAAGGGTCTTTGCGAGCCCGGGGACTCCCACCAAGAGCACATGACCGCCCGCTAAGATCGTGATAAGAGATTCTTCAACAACACGTTCTTGGCCGAAAATGGCTTGGCCGATTTCGTGACGAGCTTTAGCGAACGTCTCGATCGCGTCGTCGATTTGGTCGATAACTGCCGTATCTATATTGTCAGACATGATCGATGACTATACCTCGAAGGTGTGTTTGAAGGATCCGGCGCCCTGAAGGAAGGCTTGCTCATATTAGCTCGCCGACCAATGGCAAAGCGATGGATATGCCTAGACCGAGTATGATGAGCAAGGTCACTTCTGATCAACCCCCAAGGACCGCAGATGCGTCCCCTAGAGCAGCAGATACTGGCCTCGAATTGAGTCAGACCAGCGAGCGCGTCTACCATATGAGGATCGACCGTGACGGCACATGGCACCATGAGGGTCGACCTATCGCAAGAAAACCATTGGTCAAGCTTTTCGCCAGTGTTTTAAGCCGTGAGGACGATGGGGACTATTGGCTGATTACCCCGGTCGAGCGGGGACGCATCGAGGTAGAAGATGCCCCCTTCATCGTGATCGAGCTTTCGACCCAAGGATCTGGACAGCTCCAGACCATCTACGCGAAGACCAATCTCGATGAATGGGTCGCAATCGGTCCGGACCACCCGCTTCGTTTACGTCGGCCAAAGGTAGGCGATACCAAGGATCTGATTCCCTATATCGAAATCCGGCCAGGTCTAGAGGGCCGGCTATCTCGGCCAACCTACTATGAGTTGGTCGATCTAGGGGAGAGCTATACGACCGAAGATGCATCCCGCTATGGTGTTTGGAGTGCCGGCCAATTCTTTCCACTCGAGTGATGCAACGACGACGTCATTGCTTTGTCATGTTGCTGCAAAAGCAATGATGGATCATAATGTTAGAGGGTTTTTCTGATTATGCGAGGCAATAGTGCAATTTACGCGCGAACATCTCCGCAAAATTCTTCACTTTTCGTCTCAGGGCGAGATCTGCGGGGACGAGGCGGCGCCAGCCAGCCCTAGATTGCCAGCTGCTGTCTTGATCGGTTTGGTCGACCGCATGGACGGTCCGACCGTGCTTCTTACAAAACGAACGGACCATCTCAAGGATCATGCCGGCCAGATCTGCTTCCCCGGTGGTCGGATCGAACCTGAGGATGCGACGATCGAAGCCGCAGCTCTTCGCGAAGCAGAAGAAGAAATCGGCCTAGATCCCAAAAAAGTTGATCTTATCCAACGACTTGCACCCTATGATACGACGACCGGTTTTCGTATTCACCCCGTAGTTGGTTGGATTGAACCGCCCTTTGACATCACGCCTGACGATTTCGAAGTGGCCGAGATTTTTGAATTGCCGCTGTCTTTCATTCTCGATCCAGCCAATCATCAGCGCCAGTCTCATATCCGAAACAATCAACGCCGAAGCTATTACGTTCTTCCCTATCAGGGCCGCTTTATTTGGGGGGCGACGGCGGGCATGCTGGTCAATTTTTCCCGGCTCCTGACAGTTCAAGCACCATCGCCTCAAGCTCCATGAAGGCATCATTGGCGCAAGCCGTCTGGCTTGATGCCAAGACAAGCCATCGCCTGATGGACGTTCTAACCGAAGGCGGCGTGCCAGCACGGTTTGTTGGTGGTTGTGTGCGCGACGCGCTTTTGGGCCAATCACCCCCTAACGTCGACCTGGACGTCGCCACACCGCTCCTCCCCGATCAAGTGATCGATCGGCTCGAAAGCAGTGGCATCAAGGCACTCCCCACCGGCCTAAAACATGGAACGATCACGGCTGTCGTTGAAGGTCGTTCCTTCGAAATCACAACCCTCAGAAAGGACGTTGCTTGTGATGGCCGCCACGCCATCGTTGAATTCACCGACGACTTCGAATTAGACGCGGCACGCCGTGACTTCACGATTAACGCGATGAGTGCTGACCGACGAGGTCAGCTCTTTGACTATTTTGGCGGCCTTGAGGATCTTAGGGTTGGAAAGATTCGTTTTGTCGGGAATGCCCGTCTCCGGGTTCGTGAGGACTATCTACGCATCCTCCGTTATTTCCGGTTCTACGCTCGCTACGGGCGGCCACCAGCAGATCGAGCGGCATTGGAGGCCTGTCGCGAAGCAGCGCCTGGGCTCGCGCAGATCTCCGGCGAACGGATCCGAAGTGAAGTACTAAAGCTGCTCTCTGCCACCAAAGCGGCTTCGGCCCTGGCTTTGATGATCGAGCAGGACATTCTCTCGCCCATTATGTCGATTGATATCGACCCCTCTTCTCTAGTCCGCCTCGTGACCTTGGCGCCCCATAGCGATGCCCTTGTCCGACTAGCAGCTGTTTTGCGGTCGAGCCAAGACTCTCCATCAGCGCTTAGAGCTGTTTCTGCCTGGCGCTTTTCAAAGGCCCAATTCTCGCGCCTTGAACAGTTGACCCTAGAGCCAAGCTTCACCCTTCCACTCACTGAGGCCGATAGCCGACGATTGGTCTATCGCCTCGGTGAAGACACGTATCGAGATCTCCTGGCACTTTCCGCCAAGACGTTGGACGAGCTTGACGCCGCACTCCCTATTCCAAAGATCCCGCCTTTTCCACTAAGAGGGCAAGACCTTATCGATCGAGGTGTACCGACTGGACCAGATCTGGGACAACGCCTGAAGCAGTTGGAAGACTGGTGGCTCGAAAACGACCTGCAGCCGGATCGCAACGCGACGATCGAAGAACTCGACCGACTCCTATCGGACTCTTGACACAGCGCCACCCGCTACCTATCCATCATCAATGTAATGGGGCGTAGCCAAGCGGCCTAAGGCACCGGATTCTGATTCCGGCATTCGTGGGTTCGAATCCCACCGCCCCTGCCATCAAATCGATGTCCAGCTCTCTGATACAACATTGGCACAACGTAAAACTCGGCCGGATCAGCAGAGTTGTTACGGTGGCTCGTGTGGCGCTCGAGTCGCCGCCGGGCAAAGTCCCTGCCAACAACGAACCCTATTAAATGACGAGTGCATCGATTGGGCATGCAAAGCGGCTTGATCCAACCCAAAGCAGCGCCTGTCTTTGAGTTTTGACGTAACGGGTCAAAGCCTGCCTCCGATACCCCAAAATGATTGGCGTAAAGTCTGATCAAGACTAGCTCAACGTCGCTTGACGCACATGTCAAGACGACGTCGCGTTGCACCGGTGCAGACGACATGAGCAGTCTTGCCAAAGCGAGCTTGATTGCAAGTGCAGCCGTTCTTCGTTGAGCATGTCAATGATCTTCAACAAGCCCGGAGCAACAACATCGTGAGGCTACACTTGCCATAGCATATCGCGTCGGGCTGCTCGCTGGTTGTCAAGATTTGGAAATAGCGGCAGGTTGACTCGAACAGCCGATGCGATCGGAACCATCTTGCTTAACAAAGGTCGGTGAAAAATGCGGCTTCAGGGAAAAATGACATTTGTGACAGGCGCAGCATCCGGCTTCGGACGCGGGATCGCGCAGCGCTTTATCGAGGAAGGGGCGAAGGTCGCCGTTGTCGATCAGAACGGCGATGGCGCTAGGGCAGTTGCAGAAGAACTTGGACATGCCGCAATCGCCCTCACCTGCGACGTATCCAAAGGAGATCAGATGCAGGCGAGCATCAATGCGGCAATTGAAGCATTTGGCGGCCTGGACATTGTGGTCAACAACGCCGGCTGGACTCATAAGAACCAGTCACTCCTGGATGTCGATTACGAGACCTTCAAAAGGGTCTATGAGATCAATGTCGATTCGATCTTTCACAGCACCAAAGCGATCGTGCCGTATTGGCAATCCCACGGCGGTGGGGTGATGATCAATGTCGGCTCGACGGCAGGCATCCGCCCGCGTCCTGGGCTTACATGGTATAATGGCACAAAGGGTGCCGTGCATCTCATGACCAAGTCGATGGCCGTGGAACTTGCATCCGATAACATTCGGGTGTGTGCCATAGCACCGGTGATCGGCGCAACCGGCCTCCTTGAGACGTTCATGGGTGTCGCTGACACAACCGAGAACCGACAAAAATTCTTAGCGACGATTCCCCTTGGCCGCTTCAGCGAACCCAAGGATATTGCGAATGCAGCCGTCTATCTTGCGTCTGACGACGCGGCTTTTCTCACAGGCGTCGTTTTAGAGGTCGATGGTGGTCGGACGATTTGACATTCATCAAGAGAACTCCAGGTCCTAAAGGCGCGTCGCGATTCAATCCTAGCGCCGTCTCCCAAACCAGCTGGTCAGAGGAATCCCATGACTGAACAAGACAACTACACGCCACCTGACGTCTGGACATGGGACAAAGAAAACGGCGGGAAATTTGCCAGTGTCAATCGACCGATCGCAGGGCCTACTCACGACAAAGAGCTCCCATCAGGCGAGCATCCGCTCCAGCTCTATTCGCTTGCCACGCCGAATGGCGTCAAAGTCACGGTGATGCTGGAAGAGCTCCTGGCACTGAATCATGACGGTGCTGAGTATGATGCATGGCTCATCAAAATCAATGATGGAGACCAATTTTCGAGTGGCTTTGTTGGTATCAATCCCAACTCCAAGATCCCCTCGCTTGTGGATCGAAGCGGTGATAAGCCGATCCGCGTTTTCGAATCAGGAGCGATTCTATTGCATCTTGCCGAGAAATTTGGCGAATTCCTGCCAACAGACCCTGCCGGTCGTGCGGAATGCCTGTCTTGGACGTTTTGGCAGATGGGTAGTGCTCCCTATCTCGGCGGCGGATTTGGCCATTTTTATGCCTATGCGCCAGAGAAGTACGAGTACCCCATCAATCGCTATGCAATGGAAACCAAGCGGCAGCTTGACGTTTTGAATCGAGAACTTTCTGAAAGACAGTTCATCACTGGCGACCACTACACCATCGCCGATATGGCGATTTGGCCCTGGTATGGGCAGCTTGTCCTTGGTCGGCTCTATAGCGCTGCCGAATTTCTAGATGTGACGACGTATAAGAATGTCATGCGCTGGGCAGAGGAAATCGACAAGCGGCCTGCTGTGCAGCGTGGACGCAAGGTCAACCGCATTCACGGCGAACTCGAGATGCAGCTTCATGAACGCCATGACGCGAATGACTTTGAGACGAGAACTCAGGACAAACTTGACGCTGCGGAGTAACTTGCATCTCGGCAGTCGTGCAATCGTGATCGAGACTCTGTCGTGTGGCGGCCGCTTCCGGAGACATTGATGTCTGAGATCGACTCCGATGCGATCCCAGCAAATCTGATGGCATCAGCGTCTACGTCAACGCCAAGCTCAAGAGCACAATAATCCCGAAGCGTTTGGCCCTAGCCTTCGCTTCTAGTCCGCAATGCGGGCTTGAATTGCCATGGTAACCCGTAAATGGCCGATCGCCTTCGCTGCTGCCAGCGTAGTGGAAGGCTCGGTCGACACGGCCCCAAACCTCGATTTCAACGGCACTGCTCAGATCAAGCGCAACACAGGATCCCTGTTTCTCAGTATCTTCAACGCATTGACGCAAGGGTTCGATGTGGCGCCATTCAAGTGAAATCGGACTCAGACTCCTGCTCAATTGTCCCTGAGGACATCGATCTTCGATATCGGAAACCGTACTCGAATCTCACGAAAGATATTCGCAAGAACATGGACATACGCAAACCAATCTGAGATCCTTGGATTGAAACGGCCAAACAACAAATACCGCAAAAAAAGCGAGTATATTGGCTAACAACAATTCGGGAGGTTTATATGTCTTGGCAGGCGAAAAGCCTTGGTTTTGCCGTGGCAGTGCTGTTGGTGTCGCCCACCGCAATCGCTCAAGAACATCTAAAGTGGAATGACGACGGCACCGTTGATCTCATGTTGGGCGCTGAATATGACGACACCGTCATTACCGTTCGACAAGACGATCTTGGCGGTCTTTTCGGCCCTGGAGAGAAACCTTTTGAGGGCGAAGAGATTTCGGTGACCGTAAATGCCGGCGGTCCGAAAGGCGGCATCTCTGGCCCCCTTCACGCATTTCGCGGTCCTTGGGAGGAACTAACCGGCGCGACACTGAATATTGTCGAGCTACCATTTGCTGAGCATTACACCAAAATGATGCTCGATCTCAGAAATGGTACGGGCGAATATGACGCGTTCATGGTCGGCGCGTTTTGGTACGGCGACATTGCCCCACAGGGCTACGCTTTCGAAATCGATGAGCTCATCGAGTCAGGCGACTACCCCGCTTGGACCTATGACGATATGCCCCCCTCGCTCAAGGCATTACATACTTGGGACGGTGCCGGTATTGGCGTGTTGAACGACGCTGATGGTCAGGTACTCTACTATCGTAAAAGCGCCCTTGAAAATCCTGAGCATCAGGCGGCATTCAAAGCCGAATACAACTATGACATGCCTGTCCCACCAAGCACGTGGCAACAACTTCGTGACGTCGCTCGCTACTTCAATGGTAAAAACTGGGACGACAACGACGCCGAGCCTGATAGCGGGATGGTGCTACATCTCAAGGTTGGCGAGCAAGGGCACTATCACTTTCAGTCGCTCTCGGCCTCCTTTGCCGTAACGCCTGGCGACAAGGTTACGAAACATCACAATGTGTATTGGTTCGATCCGACGGACATGACTCCGTTGATCAACAGCCCAGGTCACGTGAAAGCACTCGAGTTCTTGCAAGACTTGCACGAAACGGGCCCGGCAGCTCAAGTCGGCTGGTCGCTTGGCGAGGCTTGGGATTACTTTCTGCGGGGGAAATCCGTCTTTGTCTTTTCCTGGGGCGATGTCGGCAGTCTCTGCCAAGATAGCAGTCGATCAGTCATTCAGGGCGATTGTGCAGCCTCGATCTTGCCGGCCTCGGACGAGTACTATGATCATGAAACAGGGGAGTTCGTCGCTGCAGAAAACCCCGTGCCAGTCGGCAACACGACAGGTGGATCGTGGCATGGTGTGATCTCAAACTTCTCAGAGAGCCCCGAGGCGACCTATTCGCTTCTGGCCCTCATGGCAATGAAGGATGTCTCCCTTTGGAACTCACAACACGGTTGGACTGGCGTTGATCCAGGCTACTCCTATCAGTTCCTGGAACAACAGGGTGGCACCGCATCAGTCGATCAATATGTTGCTGCAGGCTGGGATCCAGGCGACGTCGAGACGTACACACAAGCCTATCGGGACACGTTTTATGCCGACACGATGCTGACTTATCTCAGAATTCCCGGCACGTTTGAATATTGGGACATTCTGGACAAAAATTTGTCAGCAGCAATGAGCGGTGAAAAGACCGCTCAGCAAGCACTCGATGATACCGCTGCAGCGTGGGATCCCGTGACTGATCGAATCGGCAGAGAAAGTCAGCTTAAGGACTATCAAGCCGCGATCGGCTACGAGGGCTAATCATCTAAGGGAGGTCGATGATCGCGACCTTCGGCCTCCCTCATCGCTCCGGAAAACGGCATGCGCTGGACTAGCCGGGTACGCTTCCTCTTCTTAATGCCTGCGGTGATCTGGGTTCTAGCCTTCACCGTCTTCCCGCTCGGCTATTCGCTTTACATTGCGTTCCACAAGATCGAACAAAAAGTCGAAGTTACACGCGAAAAAGTGCCTGTGGTCGACGAGCATGGCGAGCCGGTATTAACGAAGTCCGGAAAGCCACGAACACGCAATATTGTCCACAAGAATGAAGTCTCGACTTCAGAGTTCATAGGTGGTTTCAATTTTGAGCGCTTGATCAATGACCCACAGGTCTGGTCTGCGGTCCGGGTCACCGCGATCTTTGTTGGCGTTGCAGTGCCTCTTCAATTGTCGCTCGGCTTTCTTCTTGCCCTCTTGTTCAATCAGCATCTCTTCGGCCGACCTGCTTTGCGCGCCGTCATGATCTTGCCGATATTCGCCACACCAATCGCCGTTGGTTACCTGTTCTTCACAATTTTCTATGAGGAAGGTGGCCCACTCGGCTTTCTCGGCATTCCTTTTCTGTCCAACCCGGACTGGGCGCTCTTTTCGATTATTTTGGTTGATGTCTGGCAATGGACTCCGTTTTGTTTCCTAGTATTTCTCGCGGCGCTCCAGGGCTTACCAGACGAACTCTATGAGGCTGCACGTATCGACGGCGCTTCAGCTTTCGACATGATCACTAAGGTCCTATTACCGCTCCTTCAGCCAACGATCTTCATTGTCCTGCTGCTTCGACTCGCTGAAGCCCTGAAGCTGTTTGATATCCCTTTTGCATTGACGGGTGGAGGTCCTGGGATCGCAACCCAGTCCTATTCATTCCTCGCGTTCAGGACAGGTCTTCGCTTCTTCGATCTCGGCTACGCAAGCGCTATGGCCTATGGGCTTCTCATCATTGTGATGATTATCGTCACCCTCTTCTTCCGTCGACTGCGCGAAAGCTATGAGTAAAGCGAGTATGAACAATCGCCAAAGACCAGGAATGGGCGAGGCTCTCTCCTCCCTACTAGCGATTGTTATTGCCCTAATATTTCTCTTTCCCCTCTACTGGGCCTTCTCAACCAGTCTGCGTAACCCGATCGACACCTTCACAGTGGCCGGTTTTGGCATTCCATGGCTTGATTTCGAACCGACGCTCGACAATTGGCTCAGCCAGCTGTCAACACCAGAGGCTGCCCGCGCTCTTGGCAACAGCACGATCATTGCGGTTTTTGCCTCCCTCCTAGCGCTTGTGATCGGCACACCCGCAGCCTATGCCCTTGCACGCTTTCGCTTTCGCCTCATCCCCAATAGGGACATCACAGTTTGGTTCCTGTCACAACGAGTCCTACCGCCGGTCGCAACTGTGATTCCGTTCTACCTGGTCATGCGCTCCCTTGATCTTCTTGACACTCACCTTGCGCTTATCTTGGTGAACGCCACCTTCACACTGCCCTTCGTCGTCGTGATCTTGCGTCAGACCTTTATGGACTTGCCGATTGAGCTCGAAGAGTCGGCATTCGTCGACGGTGCGGGCTACATGACGACGTTCTTCAAAATCGTTCTGCCATTGGCCGCCCCTTCGATTGCGGCAAGCGGCCTCATTATTTTTGCCTTCACCTGGAATGAGTTTCTGTTCGCACTGACGCTCTCATCGAAGAACGTGATCACCGTGCCCATCCACATGGCGGGCGGTGTCGACAGCCGAGGTGTTCAATTTTGGTTTATGGCGGTTCGAGCAATGATCGCAATGATTCCTCCGGTCATGATCGCACTCATCGCCCAGCGCTATATCGTCCGAGGTCTGACGCTCGGCGCGGTCAAAGGCTAAGATAAGAGCGCATAAGCCCGGATAGTGGCGTCACGTCTGAGAATCAAAAGACGTCGTTCAGGTTTGTTGAGAATCAGTGACACGGGCTAACGATGCGACTGAAAACCTGGAACAAATGGAGGCAATCATGGTCCCAGTGACGGTGGAACTTCGCAACGTCGCAGGCACTGAAGCCGCAATGGGATGGGCGGGAGCCCATACCATCATTGCGGACCGACCTAAAGATAAAGCAGGGGGCCTTGGACTTGGTTTCAATGGGGCTCAGCTGCTGGCGCTCGCGATTGGAGGGTGCTTTTGCAATGATCTTCGCTACGTCGCTCATGACCTCGGCGTCAATCTCGGCAAAATAGCGGTGACGGTCACGGTCGAACTCAATGGTGACCCTTTGATCACGACTGGCGCCAACATGCAGGTCAGCTGTGAGACAACGGATGGCTCTGACCCCAACGTGGTAATCGATCGCGCCAAAGTGGGCTGCATGGTGAGCAATTCGGTTTCGAAAGGATTTCCGGTAACCATTCAGAGGCGCTAAGTGACCTACAAAGCAGCGCGTCGTCCTTCTTCTGCTTCAACGTCTTCAGCGGTTGGCGGTGACCAGGCGCGATCTGGACGAACGTTGAAGACGGATTGGTCGCCTCGAAGGATGGCGTCGTTTTCCTCACGAATCTGCTTGGTTTTCTCGACATACGCAGCATTTTCGTGAATGGGAATGTCTGGGTCGTAAAGGGGCGCTAAGGTGGCAATCGCGCTCTTGTCTTGCTCCACAAATTGCCGGGCCTTGAGTTCCGCTTCAAAGGGATGAACGCCAAGGGCTTCAAGTGCAGAGCGGCCGGCGCGAACGCTACTATCGAACGTCTCACGAATGATGTCGCGACAGCCAGCGGCGTAGAGATCGTAGACATGTTGACGATCGGTCGCTCGCGCAACGATGTGGACATGCGGATGATGATGAGCCACATACCGAACAAGTTCGGTCGTGTGTTCGCGACCATCAATTGCGACAACCAACATCTTTGCTTCTTCGATGCCGGCAGCATGAAGAAGGTCAGGGCGCGTTGCATCGCCAAAAAATGCCCGAAAGCCAAAAGAGCGCAGCATGTCGAGCTGTGCGGAGCTATAATCCAGCACCGTAGGCTCATAACCTAGTCCACGCAGCATTCGGTTCACGATACCTCCAAATCGGCCGTGCCCGGCGATGATGATCGATCCTCTATCAGGGATGTCATCCGGCCTCTTTGCAGCAAAATCGGCATAGCGCGGCACCAAGAGACGCTCATGCAGAATAAAGAGTGCCGGCGTTAGCAGCATCGAAAGAGCAACAACGAGGAGAAGTTGATCTGCAAGGACTGACGGTATGATGCCCCCTGCGACCGTGAAGGAAAGGAGGACGAAACCGAACTCGCCAGCCTGTGCAAGTCCAAGGGTGAAGAGCCACCGATCAGCCGCCTGAATGCGAAACAGCAGCGCTAGGCCGAACAGAATAAGCGCCTTCAGCGCCATTAAGCCAAACGTCAAAAGGAGGATCTTGCCGATCTCATTTGAAAGGAGACCAAAGTCGATACCCGCACCAACGGTCATAAAGAATAGACCCAGCAGCAAGCCTTTGAAGGGATCGATATTGCTCTCCAACTCGTGCCTGTAGTCACTATTCGCAAGAACGACCCCGGCAAGGAATGTACCCAATGCAGGTGACAGACCAACAAGTGTCATGAGGAGCGCGATACCAATCACCCAAAGTAGGGCGGCAGCGACAAAGATCTCGCGCAGCCGAGCGTGACCGATAAAACGGAACATGGGTCCAGTCAGACGACTGCCCCCTATGATGATGACCGCAATCGCCCCAAGAGTGACGAAAGTCTGCTGCCAACCGGGTAATCCAGCGACCAGACTCATTCCGCCCCCATGGCCACCGTCCCCATGACCGCCATCGGAAGCCTCAACACCCGCATGACCGAGCCCTTCAAGTAGCTCAGGAAGAGCCAACAGCGGCAAGAGCGCAAGCATTGGGATGACGGCAATGTCTTGGAAGAGCAGGACTGAAAAACTGGCCTGACCGCCATCGCTCTTCATCAAACCCTTTTCATTAAGCGTCTGCAGGACAATCGCAGTCGACGATAGCGAGAGGACAAGGCCAACCGCCAAACTCACAGTCCAGGGCTGGCCAAGAAGCAATGCAACAGACGTGACGCCGGCTGCAGTCAGGCCGACCTGGAGACCCCCGAGACCTAGAAGCCGGGTGCGCATCTGCCAAAGAAGCTTTGGCTCAAGCTCAAGCCCCACCAGAAAAAGCATCATGACGACGCCGAATTCAGCAAAATGCTGAATGCTAATCACATCGACATGCAGCGCCGTGAGTAGCGGGCCAATTACAATGCCGGCGATCAGGTAACCGAGAACGGAGCCAAGACCCAAGCGAGACGCGATGGGCACCGACAAGACGCCGGCGCAAAGGAAAACAAAGGCCAACATGAGGAAATCAGCCATGATTGGCACTCTCCCTCACGGGCAAGGTTTCGTGCGTAACCAATGTCATTTGATCAGCAGCATCAAAATCATAGGCATTGTCACGGATTGCGCCCAAAAGACGTCCATAGCCTTGGACATGGGAATCAAGTTCACCTGAAACCGGCGCTTTCAGTGATGAGAAGAGTACATAAGGGGCCGAAAAACGCATTCGGCAAAGCCTTGCCGTTTGTTCCAGTGGTGTCAGAAATGTTCGAAGTGGATAGTGTTGATAGCCGGAGGTGGCATAGGCATTTTCTGGCCCTGCAGCCGTGATTGCAAGCAGCATGGTCTTGTCGACTAATCGATCACCGCCTGCGCCATAGGCAAAACCGTGCTCGAGTACCAGATCTTCCCATTCTTTGATCAGTGATGGCGTTGAATACCAAAATAGCGGGAATTGAAACAGCACGACATCGGCACCAACCAGTCGCTCTTGTTCCTGACCGATATCGATGTTGTGGCGCGGGTACAGCTGATAGAGATCAACGAACGCGATGTCTTCAACCGATCGAGCAACATCCGCCATCGCACGATTGACATGGGATGCCCGGTGTCCCGGATGGGCGTAGTAGACCAGCAACCGTGCCATGAGTTTTTCCGCACTTACCTTGAAGCAGGTTTGTGTTTATCGCGAACGCAGGCGACATGACAATCCCGACAACGGCTTGATTCAGTGGGCAGGCTCATCGAGGCCATGCGAGCGGTGGGTGTTACGCGAATCAAGTAACAGGATGACCCACCATCGGAGACGCAGGAGCGGTCACATCGTATTTGTCACCAGAAGACGCGTTTGAATTTTAGCGCGATGCGACGGGTGTAGTCGGGTCGTATCGCGATCAGATCGCACCTTCGGCGTCGAGCTCTGCAAGCTCTACCGAATTGACACCGATACCGCCAAAAATCTCGGCATTATGTTGGCCAAGTTGAGGGGGAGGTGTTGCAACCTTGGGCGTGGTGCCATTGATCTTTACGCCTGTGCGGACGATGTTGACGTCCCGGCCGACACCAGGGACGGCCGTGAAATGATCGACCAATCCACCTTGCACAACTTGGGCAGTCTTGAGTACCTCAGGTACGCTGAGTACCTCCCCTGCAGGCACGCCCAACGCGTTCAGCTCGCCTACCCATTCCTCAGCTTTCCGGGACTTAAGCACGCTTTCTAAGTCTAACTTCAGTGCTTCCCTGTTCCGCTTCCTATCTTCCCGGGTTGCGTAATCGGGCACACTTAACAAATCTGCGCGACCAAGATGTCTTGCCAGCAACTCCCATTGTTCGTCCTTGTTGGCAGCAATGTTGATAGGTCTATCACTGGCCTGAAATGTACCCGACGGAGCAGACGTGATGTTCTCGTTACCTTGAGGTGACGGCTCGACAGCCGCGATCAAATAATTGGATATGGCCCAGCCCATTGTTGCAATCATGGACTCGAGCATGGAGACATCGAGAAAACAACCGCGCTTTGGCGCATTGAGGGCTGCTGAAATCGCAAAGGCGGCCGTCATGCCACCAAGAGTGTCCGCGATAGGATAGCCCACCCGAAGGGGTGCACCTTCGGGCTCGCCAGTTATTGACATGACGCCTGACAAACCCTGAATGATCTGATCATAGGCCGGACGATTTACCCATGGCCCTTCCTGACCAAACCCTGAAATCGCGCAATATACCAAAGAAGGATTCTCACCCCTCAGCTCATCGTAGCTCAAGCCTAGCCTGTCCATAACGCCCGGCCGGAAATTCTCGACCAGCACATCAGCTGTTTTGACCAGCCGCTTCAGCAGTTCCTTACCTTTTTCATGTTTCAGATTTATCGTGACAGATGATTTCCCCGCGTTTTGCGCAAGGAACGAGACCCCCATCCCTCGAGCGTTCAACTCAGGATCGGCACCAAGATTGCGCGCGAGATCGCCCCGCCCTGGCGCTTCAACCTTGATCACCTCGGCACCAAAATGGGCGAGTTGATGACAGCAAAATGGCCCGGCCAGGACATTGGTCAAATCGAGAACACGAACGCCACTTAGCGGTTTCAATGGGTTATCTCACCTTGCATGAATTCTGCCTTTTCTTGGGCCCTTCATTTGTTTCGAAATGCCCTTGTGATCGACAAAGATGACCAACCGAGCGCCCCGGACTCACAAGGTCATAGCCGCCCGGCTTTTTAGATGCCAGCTTTCCCATCACGTTGCCAAGCAAGTCCCGATCGCAGAAGGAACCGGATGAGTTAAGACATTCAAGATGCTGGGCAACAAGACGGCACTGCTATTCTTCGTTGCCTTGTCGGAAGTCACCAGCAGGCAATCTGATCAGACCAGGTAATCGATGCGCACCAATGCTTTGAGGGATGCAAGTCACCACCATCTCTTTGGGTAAGAGCCATGTTCAGCTTTTTTGACTTCAATGGATTCGTAACGGCGACTCATTCCGAAGAGCAAGAGCCCAGCACGAGGATCTATATCCAAGGAAAGACATGCTGAGCGAAAGAAAGCGTCATGTCGCTGATCTACGAAGAAAGGTGGCTCGAGCGCTTCGAGCCACCCCCCGTTCGATCACCTGCCGGCGTGATTAGGTAGGCTCATTTCTAACGGCGGTCGCTGCCTGAAGCACGATTTGATCGCCGAAAAACGGACGAAAGATGGGGACGATGATGTCCCACTCATAGGTTAGTCGATAAAGGACAACCTGATCAGCACCACCTGCGCCAGCACTACCCTGATCCTCGTCTCTCACGCCATTGCCGTTGATGTCCTGGAAACCTTCGCCTTCATCGAATGCGCCATTACCATTGGCATCCGCAAAGGGTTCAGCCTGTCCGATTGCGCCGAAGGAGTCATAGGCAAGTGTTTCGATCTGAACCTCGTCAGCATCGATCACCCCAAAGGCGTTATCCCCAATGATAGTCCGGATGACAGCCTCGCGACTGCTGCCCTCTGGCGCTGATCCAAGAATCCCAAAGCGGGAGGCCTGGCTAGCGCCGCCTTCGAGCAAGGTTTGAGCAAAGGTGACTCCGGAAAATTCGATGGTGCCGAAAATGACCGCGAGAACCAGCGGAGCAACCAATCCGAATTCAACGATGGCGCTACCGCCGTCGTCTTTTGCCACTTTACGGCTGGCTTCACGCTGAGGACGTCCGGCGGCAATAAAACGGAACATAGTCATCGGCCCTTCCCTTCTTTTTCGGCAATTACTGAGTGAGACGGAGCGAGGTGAGCTGGCCGGCTATGTCCTTGAATGCGGCTTCGAGCGCATTACCATCAGGCGCATCAAAGAAATGGTCCTCAGAGGTAGCGCATGCGCGGTAATCCCTTTCGATCGTTGGATTGTTGAGCGCGAACATGACGGTGTAGACTTCAATGCCTTCGCGTTTAGCGAGTTCACAGCTCTCGAGAAGTCGATCGTTGACTTCGTTCTCAGCGCGACGCTCGTTCTGTGTACCAAGACGCCGATCGCGCAAGAAACCATAGGCGGTGTAGTAGTTGGCGGACCAGTCAGCGACGCCGTCTGTCATGAAAATAATGGCCTTGCTAATGGTCGGGTGATCATAGGCAACTGGCACAGTTCCCTCGCCCCATTCACCCTGCCATCGCGGCGAAATCGTGCGCCAGCCCCATGTAAAGCCGACGTTCGTCATGGTAAAGCCATCGGCCTCGAGATCGTCGATATGATCGGCAATGGCTGACTTCTCCGCTGTCAATGGCAAGACTTCGCTCTCGGGACAAAACGCATTGGGGTCGTTTCGACGATTAAATCGATTTCTCGGTTCAGCTGGCCACAAAAGTGCAGTGAACTGCTCAACAGATGGTGGTGTATCGTCCCGGTCAAACGAACCGCTTCGCGCTTCGACGCAACCGCCCCACCCGGCAGCTCCAAAATCACTTGCATCAAAACCGGTTAATAGATCTGTACGGTCCGAGCCGATATTGACTTCGGTGTTGTAGGGAACCACCGCAACCGAGACATCGTCCACAGCGTCGTTCTCGCCATAGATCGTATCGAGCAGCGTATTGGAAGCTCTCTTCAACGCTTCGAGCTTGGTACCACCACTGGGATCGCTCCTGTTCATGGATCCAGTGACATCAAGCACCAAGGAGAGCTCGATACCGTTTCTTTGCTGCTGCGCAGCTGAACTCGCGCTCACCGTCACCGTCGAAAGACCTGCTATGCGCATAAATGCGGTCGGGACCTCAACCTCAGCATCAATCGTGATTTCACCGCTTTCATCGTCAAAGTCTGGCTGAAATCGTGTGATCCGCCCGCCAAAAACATCCTCGGGATAGTTGGCCTCGAAAAACATCCGCGCGTCGGCATTGATATCAGCGTCTTGGTCGGACACGACACGAGCTGCAGCAAGAGCCGCTGAGTCGACAGCGCTTTGAAGCTTGTTCTGCGCGCTATAAGCAAGCCCACCATCGACGGCGAGGCCAAGCGCTAACGCCACAGGGATGATAGAAAGGCCAATCAGTGAGGAGACGCCGCCCCGCTGATCTTGAAGCAATGAAACTGCACGCTCCAAGCTATCCGATCCGATCCGATAAAGTGCGATAATGGCGGACGACGACAGCAGAAAATGATGCATATGCGGGTTCCTGTTCCAGTCAGAAGGCGCTCCGGAAGAGCTGCATTTGTCTGGCATTTTACGGAACAGTCCGACAGAATGTGTTAACGTGCAGTAATTTTTCTTTAATCTTCTTTTCTTGATGCAAAACAATTAGATAGCCTGTTTTTATGATATATTTACTATCTTTCACAAACCGATGCGATGCAGAATAGTGTGCTTTATTCGTGAGTTCATTTGATATTTTGTCATTTTCTGAAAAAAATCTCGAAAAGCATGAAAGTAAAAATTAAAGATTAACATTTTTCTATATTAATTTGCTATAACTATGTATGAATATGTTTTGTTCATAGATTTTTGACTTTAATATTTTGATAACTAAGTGGGCAGCTTCATGAACTGGATTGCCTGCATGCGCCTCTTTCTCTCACTAATTCTTCTAATCCTGTCCATCAACGAGAGCGCAGTCTCGCGTGACATCGAAAACCCATCAACACTGCGCTTCACGCCTTTCAGTAAGGCAACACTAGCCTTTGAGCGCGTGGATCAACATAGCATTTCAGTTACTATTACCAGACCAGATCGCACTGCACAGATCGACCTTGCTGCCTCTGAGACCGTGATTGACAAGTTGAAGGGCCGGCTATTGGACAGCCTTCAGCCGAATGTCACGATGCTTGACTTACCGGTTGATGTTCCGAGATTTGATGTTGAAGCTGCCCACAGCCTCTTCAAGATACTTGTGCAGCCGCTCATGCAAGAGCTTCACGGAATTGACCGCCTGGCAATCTCTGCAGACGGCACACTATCAACACTTCCCTTTGACGTGCTGTTGACAGCATTGCCGAGCCTAGAGCAGGCCAAGGCAGAAGCTTACCAGACCTATCCTTGGCTTCGAAAAGTCTTTGCGATAAGCCGCCTCACCAAGACCACAAGGCCCCGCTTGCCGACGCACACTGCCACCAGGTCCAATGGCGGCCTACTTGGCTTTGGCAACCCTGTGATCGCTGATGACGTGCTCCAGCCAGTCGCAGCACTGCCCGACGCTAATCTCGAACTGGCGCTCCTTCGCATGAGCTTGCACGGACGACCGGGAACGATTGCTGTCGGCGCCCATGCAAGCGAAGCGCGTCTTAAGAAAGCGCTAACAACGACCGATCCTCTTGCAGTGCTAGCGCTTGCGACTCATGGCACCAGAGTTTCTGGACGCAAGGACGATGCCGTTTTGATGCTCTCTGAAGGAGATGGCGAAGACGGCTATCTCACCGCCGAAGAAGTGCGAACCCTTCGATTCCGCGCCGACCTGGTAATCCTGTCGGCCTGCGACAGCGGCGCTGAAACACTTGTCAACGCCTTCATCGAAGCAGGTGGCGAACAGGTTTTAGCCCTTCGTTGGCCCGTCCTCTCCCACGTCGCACGTCAGGTATCGTCTGACGTTGTTGCCATGACACAGAACGATGTTGCCCTACCCCACGATGTCGCTCTTTGGCGAACCCTTGACCAAATGATGAGCGGCGCTTCGCCACAGCTGGGCCATCCAATGTTCTGGGCTCCGTTCGTGCTCACCTCAGCAACAGTCTGAATTTCCTAGCGCCACGAGCTGGTCCCAATGATCGCATGATGAATCGATGACGATATTCATGAAATATCCTTAAAGTTGAAAATTAATGATGATTGAATCGCGTAATAGTTTCTATATAACTCCTGCATCGGATCAGATGAAGGGATTCTCTTTCCATGCAGCTTCGGATCGCATTTGCTATCACATCCCTCGCAGTCGCCGCCTTTGGTCTTGCTATGTTGGCTTTGCCCGAACCAAGCATGAGCGCCGCGGTGCTCAAGCAAGGCCCCGAAAAGTGTCAGAAGTGTCACAAATCTGAGCATGGCGTTTGGGAAGGCTCTGCCCACGGCAAATCTTTCCGTGACATTCACAAACGTGACAAAGCCAAGGACATCGCCAAGAAAGTTGGCGGCGGCAACATGCGCAAGAATGCGCTTTGCCAGCAATGCCACTTCACAATGATCGACAAGCGTGGCCGTGCCCGCGCCAATGCAGGCCCGTCCTGTGAGAGCTGCCACGGTAACGCAACCAGTTGGATTGAGATCCACAACAATGAGAAACGCCCTAAAACCGAACGTCGGCAGGAGACTGCTGCTTTGGGAATGATCTGGCCAGATATGAAATATGACATCGCCGAGAACTGCTTCGGCTGCCATGGAATGAGCAAACTGAAGGGCTCGGAGATCGATGCACTTCTTGATGCTGGCCATCCGATCAATGGCGACTACGAAATCGTCCGTTATTCTCAAGGATCCGTCCGTCATCGCTTCTACCCCCCCAACATCAAGACCAACGCGAAAATGACCTCGGCAGAACTCGCAAACTTCTATGCCATCGGTCAGCTGGTCTCCTTGGTTGATGCGCATGAAGCCATGAAAAAGACCGACCATCCCAAATACCGGGCAGCCCTGCAAAAACGGCTCGACCTCGCGAAACGAGTCGTCACCACACTTCCCGGATCCGGTGGCGTCCTTGGCAGCCCCTCGGAAGCCGGCGCTCGAAAGGTCGTGAGCACAATCGCCTCACAAGACCTTAGCGGGAAGATTGGTAGCTTTTTGCCGGCTGAGAGCAGCTACAAGTGACAACAGAACAGCAGGCGGCGCTAACGCGCTCGCCTATGCCGCCGGCAAGGCCGGTCGAATCGGCGTGGGATGAATCGTTGGCAGCAACGTCAATCCCACGCCCCAAGCGCTGGGATGAGCCCTTCGGCGCCGACATGACCCAGGCCCGGGTTGAGGACGTCCTAAGCCGCCCGGAATTTGCGGCGATCAGAGCCGACCAATTGCCGGCCAGTGTTCCGCTCGAAGGTATCATCGCGAACGATATGCGGATCGTCGAAGTCGCTCCCGGCGATATCGTATTACGCGAAGGCGATTACGGTCATTCTGCCTTCTTGGTACTATCAGGCCAACTTAGGGTCGTCCTGAAACCTGGCTTACCGGCCAACGTGCTTGGTCGACGTGACCGCAGACGAAGCTGGCTTCGCCTGTTTGCCGGTCTCCGCCCCGCTAAATCAATGCCCGAAGCACGAGAGCGCCGGAGCGCCCACCATGCCATTGCTGACTGGGAAGATATGACGGGCGGCCTCGGTCAGGTCGATGTAGCCGAGACAATCTCACAGAGTAAGACAGCACTCCTTAAGGAAGGCGATCTCTTTGGTGAACTCGCAGCCCTGACACGCCTGCCTCGGCGAGCGTCAATCTTTGCAGAGGAAGCCGCCACGCTCTTGGAGATCCGATGGCAGGGGCTACGCGAACTCAGGCGCTATGACCCCTCTTGGCGCGACCGTATCGACCGACAATACAAGCAAAACGCGCTGAGTGCCCATCTCAAGTCATCTCAGTTTTTCGTCGATATGCCAGAACAAGTACTCGCCAAGATCACCAAGGCAGCATCATTTGAAACATATGGGAGTCTCGATTGGCACCATGCTCGCCGTCGTGCAAAACAGCAGGGTCAAGATAGCGACGAGACACCGATCTGTGCCGAAGGCGACTATGCTGATGGCCTGTTGTTGATCGGAACAGGTTTTGCACGAGTCTGGATCACGCATGGCTCGACGAACCGCACACTCACTTACCTTTCCGCAGGCGATGTCTTCGGTTTGCACGAATTGCACCAAGATTGGCTTCGCAGATCAGCAGGCGATGACGCCAATGCTCGTCCAGCCACGTTGGAAACCGGCCTGTCCGCCATCGGTTATGTCGATGTCATCCGCATACCGGCGCATGTGCTGGAAACCCATCTCTTTCCCTGTATCGACCTTGAAGAACCGCCGCTTTCAGCCCTCGCAAATCGGCCACTCCTAGACGATTCGTTGCTGCACTGGGTCGGCGAAGAGCACTTCATCAACGGCACCAAGACGATGCTTATCGACCTTGCGCGCTGCGTCCGTTGCGATGAGTGTGTTCGTGCCTGTGCCGCAACCCATGATGGCAATCCGCGTTTCATCAGATCGGGACCGGTCCATGATCAATGGATGGTCGCCCATGCCTGCATGCATTGCGTGGATCCCGTTTGCATGATCGATTGCCCGACAGGTGCGATCCACCGAGAGCTTGATTCTGGCGCTGTTACGATCAATCCGAAGACGTGCATCGGTTGCGCAACCTGCGCCGAAGCCTGTCCTTACGGCAATATCCGTATGGTCGAACTCTGTGAAGATGATGGGCGCCCCATTGTTGATGAAGCAACAAGAGCCTCGATCTACCGCGCCACCAAATGCGACTTGTGTGTCGACAATTTCGGTGGCCCAGCTTGCGTTCGAGCTTGCCCCCAGGACGCTTTGCAACGAGTTGATTTAGCCCACCTGCCAAGAAAAGGCGACATGCCGTGGTAACACCAAGATGGCGCTCGCGAGATAGCATCATCCCCATGATTGGTGTGTTCTTACTGGCAGCAGTTTTTCTGGCATCTCGCCATGTCGATTGGCGAATCATCCATCATGCATTTTTGACAGGTTACATCCTGGCACTTCTTGCGTTCACTATGCTGTTCCTTTCATGGAGGAAAGCACTGCCGGCACTCCCCTTAGGTTTAATGAGTACCTGGCTGAAGCTACATATCGGTACCGGCCTTCTGTTGATGCCAGTATTCTGGCTTCATATTGGCCACATCTGGCCCAATGGTGTGTTCGAACAACTTCTGGCCAGCCTCTTTTACAGCGCCTTACTTTCCGGCATCGCCGGTCGAGCTCTGCAGAGAATCCTACCGACCAACCTCACAGCGACGGGAGGAGAGGTGACGCGAGAGCGCATTCCGCGAGAGATCATCGGCATCCGCCTTGAGGTCGAACGACTCCTGGTCGACAGTGCTGACGAGACCGGCAAACGATCATTGGCAATGGCCTACGAGCAAACCCTTGCATGGTATTTTCGAAAGCCACGCTTCCTTATTGCTCACATCATCGGTGCGACATCTGGTCAACATTGGTTTGACCACCACGCTGCAAGGCTAGCGCTGAGCCTGGATCGCACCGAGCGCGGCTATCTCGACCAGATACGCGGACTTGCTGACCAAAAACACAAGCTCGATCATCACTATGCGCTTCAGAGCTTGCTTCGCTATTGGTTGTTCCTTCACGTGCCCGCAGCCACGGCTTTCTACGTTTTTGTCATTTGGCATATCGCATTGGTTCATGTGTACGCCCAATGACCACGAGAAAAAGCACCTCCTCACCGGCAGTTCCCGACACGGCCAACCACCGCAGCTCGACTTATGAGCGCCCCGACTTTCCCCATCGCTGTGGTCGCGAGCGATTATGGAGCAGCCCATGCGGACGAGGTCCGAATGCCGACGGAAGCTGCGGTGGGGTCAGCGAATGTCTTCCAACGCGGCATGGTGATCGTTGGCGATGCAGTCGTCCACTCTGGGCAGGTGGTTCCTGCAAGCATGGCCCGAAGCCCGACGGCAGCTGCTACACGCAGCGACCGCCTTGCAAGCCACAATCGAGTTCGCTTGTCAAACGACGCCGCGCCAGCCTGATCGCAGCGGTAGGCAGTTTCGCACTGATCGCCGTCTTCTTCTCGACGTCATCGGGCCTCCTCGGCTTTGATCAGAACCTCACAATACCCGGCCCTCTCACCGCCACACATGCCAATCTGATTGATGGACAACGGTGCAGTCTCTGTCATGAAGGTCATGCGCGTGAGGGGCTCCTCTTGGCGCAGGCGTTGGTTGAGTATCAAGATATGTCGACGCTTTGCAGCCAATGCCATGGTTTCGAAGGCCGAAGCCTTCGCCCTCACAACTTCCCGGAGCCGGGTGGCGACACTCGAAAGGATATCAGCTGTGCTGGATGCCACACCGAACATAAGGGTGTGAATGCTGATATCTCGCATATACCCGATGCAGACTGTCATAGCTGCCACACTGCCGATCGACGCTTCGAAACCTTGGCGAAAGGAAGCAATCCTGAGCATCCTCCCTTTTCCCGCGACTATGGCCGCCTGAGGCGATCGGCTATTGCCTTTAACCATACCAAACATTTCGACACGCATTTCAAGAAGCCAGAAGTGCAGATGCAACGCCCCACATCCTGCACGACCTGCCACAAACTTTTGAACACCACCGGTGCACTGACGATACCGACCTTCAAGCAAGGCTGTGCCTCATGTCATGAGGACTCCATTAGGGATCGATCTCTTACACTCGTGACTTGGCCCGAACTAGAGACAATGGACCCGCCCGACCAAAACCTCGCCGATCGGTGCCGCTTAGATGGTGAATTTGACCCGGATGACTTCGAGCCTGTTTCCTACGAGTTTCCAGACCTGATCGAAGCCTATCTGATGGATATCGATCCCGATGATATGACGAGTTATGGTACGCCCTATCAGCGGATTGGCTACCGCCTGGCGCTCGAAGGCCTAACGCCCTTAGCTGATGTCATCCAGGCCAAGGGCGGCGACCCCAACCGCTTATTGGCGGGTCTAACTCCCGAAACCGTAACCAATCCTGCATGCCGATGGATGTTTAATCAGGAGTACGAAGGATTTGACATGCCAAGGGCCGGCGGCTGGCGCGCGGAGCCCATGGGGCTCTTGTACCGCCCCATGGGCCATGCCGACCCAGTTCTCACCTCTTGGCTGACGTTCGCGCACAACGTCAACGACACCGGCGATGATTTGGCAGCGGCCTTCAAGGATCGGTTGTTCGATCCTGAAGATGGCCCCGGAATCTGCGCGTCTTGTCATAAAACAACGGCCAAGGACGACATGGCTTGGACATCAGAACCATACATTCGGCGCCACACTCGATTTGATCACCGACCCCATCTCGCCATTAACGACGCCACCAAGGCAGACCGTTGTGTCACCTGTCACGAACCTGCTTCCTCGGGTTCAACCGAGCAGGACTTTCAGAATGTCGACTTGGCAACCTGTCAAAACTGTCATGGTCGGCAAGGTATTGGTGATACCTGTACGACCTGCCATCAATATCACCCTCGCTCGGATACGAATTTTTAAGGATTAATCAAGTAGGTTCCCGAAGCGTTTTGGGTTTGGTGAACGCATCAGTGCACCCAAGCCTTTCAGCGGCTTCGGAGTTTTAAATGAAGGCGGTGTTTTCCTTAATAGCCAGCCGCATCCTGGTGCCTGGTCAACTATTGTCGATCTGTGTTTCGCTTGCGTGTCATGCCGACGAAACAGGCGACCCTCATTTCGATTTACTCTCTGAGGAGTCATACCCACGAGCCGCGCAGTGTGGGGAATGCCACACGCAAATCTATCGCGAGTGGGCTTCGTCAAATCATGCCTACTCCTCGATTTCCCCGATGTTTCATAAGTTCGAACAACGAATCAACGAGCTCTCCTCGGGCACGGTGGGCGCTTTTTGTGTTCGCTGCCATCAACAAATTGGAACCCAGCTCGGTGAACCACGTGAGGCACCACTTTGGGAGCGAAGTGGCATCGCACGCGAGGGCGTGACTTGCATCACCTGCCATCGAATTGCCGAAGAATATGGAAAAGTGAACGGTGCTCGCGTCGTCGAAGCTGGGGACATTCACCAGCCCGTAACCGGCAGCGGTCGTGACGGCGTATTAGACCAAGTTCTGGCCGATCCTGATACCTACAGGATTGCAACGTCAGCCGAAGAACGTGGGACACCAATCCATACCGCTGTTCGACCCTTTCAGCAGATCGAACAGTCCGAATTTTGCGTGTCCTGTCATCAGGTCGCGGTGCACCCTAATATCAAGCTCGAAGTTGTTTGGGATCAGTATCGAAACTCGCCAGCCTTTAAAGACGGTGTGACTTGCCAAGAATGCCATATGGGTAAGGTTCCCGGCCGCGCAGAAGGTTACACGACGGCGCCAGTAGCGATCGTCAATGGCGAGGAGATCAATCCGGATCGCCAACATCACAATCACGCTTTCTATGGTCCCGGTTATCCAATCGCTCATCCCGGCATCTTTCCTCATCATCCCGACAATGAGCAATGGACGATCGATGAGTGGCTGCAATTCGATTGGCGAGCTGGTTGGGGCACATTGGAGTTCGAAGAAGCTATTGAGGAGGGCACGATTGACGTTGCATTCCCTGAGATGTGGGAAGACCCGATCGATCGTGAGGATGCCCGATTCGTCATCGATGAAGCGTTGGAGATGCTCGAGGAAAAACGGCAGCTCCGCCTTGAAGTGATGAACAACGGATCGAAAATTGAAGGGCCATTCTTTGATGCAGGCCCTCGCGTAGGCCAATCGTTTACCTTTCACTACAAAGTCACAAACACCAACGCTGGCCACAACCTTCCGTCAGGCTCCCTGGGAGCACAGCCAGAGATTTGGTTGAATGTCGCGATTACGGATCCAGAGGGAAAAAATGTTTGGGAGTCGGGTTACGTCGACAGTGCCGGCGATATGGCGGATTTACATTCCCAAGATGTAGCCGCTGGTCTCATTGAACATGATGATCAACTTTTCAATCTCCAAACAAAGTTCCTGACGACGAACGTCAAGGGAACTGACCGCGAGATGCCTCTACCGGTCAATTTGGATATCGATCAAATCCCATTCCTTCGCCCAAGTGCCGTGCCCACGACGGTCTTGAATCACCCACCCTTCATCCGGATGGAAGGCAGAAGTCTACCCCCACTCGCCAGTCGCAAGGCGAAATACAGCGTTCCAGCGGAGGTCTTCAAAACGCCTGGCGCCTATCGTTTCTCAGTCCGTCTAAGGTCCCGCGCCGAGCCGATTTACTTCATGCGATTTGTCAACGCCACACGTGAAATGGAACGTGCGATGAATGAGTGGATGATTGATATTCATCCCTACGCCGTCGAGATTGACGTCCAGCCATGACCCTATATCTCCGGAATTCCCGCGATCTCCATCGAATGCTGACCGCTGCGACCATCGGCATCCCGATCATCGCCATTGGCGGGCCAATTATTGAACCGCGACGAGTGCTTGCAGAAGGACTCTACTGGGAGTCGAGCAGGGAAAATGACGTCTATATTCCGCGGTCCAGCGAGCGGCCTGAAGAGCAGACTGCACCCGTCTATAAGGAAGCGCTACCAGACCGCCCGCCAACTGTCTCGACAATTGAGCTGGCAACGTCACCGACAATCGATCAAGCCGGGATCGCGCTCGCTGACGGCAACGATGGAGCTGCCAACGCGGTAAAGATCGCGCATGACGATCACGAGCTCCCCGCGAAGCATGGACGGTCTTCACCGCGAGCCGTGGACTATGACCGCTCGGCCTTCCGCCCGGATCCTACCTATCGTGATGAAGCCTATAGCCCTGAAGCCCAGGTCGCAATTTATGGCGGGAAGACCGAGGTCGTAGCACAACGTCCACTGCCAGAACTCGGCCGACCCTTCTACACCGTCGGACCGCTTGGCCATGGTACGAATCTGGTTGGCCGGAAGAACTTACTTATTCCGCATCTTTATGGCTTCGGCGATTGGCGAACAGCCGTGGCTTTCAACAACAATGGTGCCGACGAGCGCGCCCAAATCGCGACACGTCTCAATCTCGACATCGACCTTGGCCTGACAGCAACTGAGCGGCTCCATGCTCTGTTTCAGCCCTTGCAGAAGGACGGTGCTTTCACACGATGCGAGTTTGCTGGCGATGATAGTCTGCAAGATTGTGAGCTTGAGTTCGATCTCGATCCACAGACGCTGTTTTTTGAGGGTGATGCCGCAGCGATCACGGCTGGTTTGACCGACGAATACCAAAACTGGGATCTACCGTTCACGGCCGGTCTCGTGCCACTCCTCTTTCAAAATGGCATTTGGGTCGAAGATGCGATCCTCGGTGGCGCATTCTCCATCCCGGCGATGAACAGTCCGACGCTCGACATCTCTAATGCCGACGTCACTGTCTTTGGTGCATTTGACCAGGTCAATGCCAACGGCGTCACCGATGCCAATGGCAATGTCGCCAACTCAAATGTGAACCTTTACGGCATTGCGACATTCATCGAAACGTTGGAGGGCTACATCGAAGCAGGTTACGGCTACGTTGATGCAGAAGATTCGCTAAGCGATCAAGACTATCATAGCGCTACAGCAGCTTTCACACGACGCTACGGCGGCAAAATCTCTAACAGCCTTCGGCTCGTCGGCAGCTTTGGCCAAGATCGGGATCAAGGCGAGGATCAGAACGGCCTGATGATACTCGCCGAAAACTCACTGATCACTAGCAAGCCGTACCAGTTCGTTCCCTATGGCAATTTCTTCGTTGGGTTTGAACGGCCAGTGCCTTTGGCGCGGCAAGACGGAATCCTGAAAAATACCGGTATTGCTTTTGAAAGCGATGCGCTCACCGGCTTTCCATTCCTGAATGATACCGGACAGAATGCTTATGGTGGCGCCATTGGTATTCAACATCTATTTGACTTGGATCAGCAAGTTGTTCTGGAATTTGCTGCAGTGCGAAATCTTGAGGATTTTTCTGAAAGCTTTGAAGAAGTTGTTGGCAACCAGTATGCACTAAGTGCTCGATATCAACTTCCACTTTCGAATGCTTGGCTCGTCCGCGCCGACGCCATCTATGCTGTGCGCGAGAGCCAAGACGACGCTGCTGGTGTCCGCACCGAACTCCGCTTCAAGTTCTAAGCGCAAAAGATCGCTTGGGAGAGAGCATGCTCATTCAAGGTCTAGGCCTCATTGTCCTCGCCCTGATCCTTTGCCAGATCCTGGCCTGGGTAATGCGTCAGCGCATGGAAGTACGAGCCGTCGATCAGATCGCCCAGGGAGAAATTGCCTATCTGCGGCGACTAACAGAAGAGGCGGAAGTTCGCACGCAAACACGCATCAGGCAAACCGACTTGGCGTGGTCTGGTTGGCGAAAATTTCGCGTCCTAACAATTATGGATGAGTCGGACTCGGTCAAATCATTTTACTTGACGCCTCACGACAAGAAACCGCTACCGCCATTCCTTCCCGGGCAACATGTTGCCGTGAAGGTTATGCCAAAAGGCCGACCCGATCCAATCGTTCGATGTTATTCCCTTTCATGCGCACCGAATGCCCAATTCTATCGTATATCGGTACGACGCGAAGGCCCCCGACCAGAAGCCCCTGATCGACCTCCGGGCTTAATGTCAGATTTTCTCCATACATCGTTGCAGGAAGGTGACTTCATTGATCTTAAGTCGCCCTCTGGCACATTCACACTTGATCTGAGCCTCCATACGCCAATCGTATTGATCGGCGGCGGGATTGGAATCACACCAGTATTCAGCATGCTGGATGCGATTGTTACGCAAAAGTCGAATAGAGAAGTCTGGTTCTTCGCTGGCATGCGTAACCAACACGATCATCCCATGCGCATGCAACTTCAGGCCTATGCCGACCGCTGCGAACATCTGCGACTCATGGTCTGCTACAGTGACCCGTCGCCGGAATGTCAGCAGGACAAAGACTACCATCATCAAGGTTTTGTCTCTGTCGACCTTCTTCGTCGATGCCTTCCGTCGAACAATTATGATTTTTACTTCTGTGGCCCTCCTGGCATGATGGAAGCTCTGAACCGGGATCTCGGTGCTTGGGGTGTACCGGCGAATCGCCTGCATTATGAAGCGTTTGGCCCGGCGACTGTCGGGAGTAAGGTTGGCTCTCCAACTGGGTCTGAGCTTGCCGACGTCTTTACGATCAAGTTTCTGCGCTCAGATAAGACGGTCGAATGGACGTCAACGAAAGGCTCACTCTTGGATCTGGCGGACCAGCATGGTGTTCGCATCGAAAGCGGCTGTCGTTCTGGAAATTGCGGCACTTGTGTAACAGCCATCCGACATGGCGAGATCGACTATCCCGTCCCGCCTAGCGACATGCCCGATGAGGGGACCTGCCTCGTCTGCACAGCCGTTCCACGATCCGATTTGGAACTCGATGCCTAGGGAAGAATAGCCATCGGTTTCCATACCAAACGGCCTGCGGGAAAGGACGTTTCGATGACTGAGCAGAGGGAGCATAATCGAGCGCGCAGTGCCCGAAAGCTGGGGCAATTGCTCTCCGCGGCTCTGCTCGCTTTGACCTTCCTGGGCAGCGAGGAAGCGTTCTCGAAAGCAGCCCTAACAAACGAGCCGGCTGCCATGGTCGAGTATGTCGTCGATGGACCAGATGGCCTGTCAAACTTCGACTATGTCTATCCCGGCCATGTGATCGACTTGGGAACGAATGGCGCATTGTCGCTCATCTATTTCCAACATTGCATCCGTGAAGAAATAAGAGGCGGTCAAGTCACGATTCAAGAGTATAGCAGTGACGTTCGTGAGCCCATTCAGCTAAGCCGGACTTCTCTTCAATGTGGCAATGGCCAGAATCTTGCCCTTCAAGATGATCGTCGCACAAGTGCAGCGATGGTCTTTCGCGGGCAGCCAAAACTTCTCGAAATCGATCATTCAGCTCCATGTTTCCAGACATCCGGCAAAGCAGACTGGTTGTCGATCGTAGAGGCCCGTACGGCACTGGAGATCTTTCTCATTCAGCGCCCCGAGAAGATGGTGGATCTAAGCCGTTTGCGTGTGTTTCTAAAGCCAGGACAGATTTATCACGTCCGAACAAATGATCACACGATAACCCTCCGCATTGCCGCCGATGCCACAATGCAAAGCGGCTCTGAAGCGGTTAGCCTTGACGACCAACTGACCGAAAAGATGGTCTGTGAAAATCCGTGATGAAACGGCGCCTGGTGATTGTTGTTTGGGGGTGTTCTGTTTTCTTGACGCTCATTGTCCAGTCTTCTTTAGGCGATCCGGTGAGAGCTTTGTCGATCGACTGCCTCATTTGGCTCCGCGATCGTATCTCCATTCATGATCAATACAAACAAGATCCGCCTATCTCGATTATTGCGATCGACGAAGCGACATACCAAACACCGCCGTTTCGTGGAACGCCGCGCGTTGCTTGGAGTGGATATCTCGCCGAGGTCATCCAGGCTCTTTTAGATGCTGGAGCCACAGTGGTTGGCTTTGACATCGTCTTTCCGACATCGCTGGACTCACAATTGCCCGGCATTGACCGCACCCTGCTTCATACCCTTCGCGATGGGAGTCGAGAGGGACGTGTCGTTCTCGGCGAGATTTTACACGGTCAGGAGAGAATCCAACCTCACTACGGCTACCGCGCGGTCGTCGACTTTGAAGAAAATATCCGACCGTTGGACGTCTTTCTCGACCCAGATGGTGTCGTTCGGCGGATGCCTTTGTCACTGACAACACGTGCTGCCGATGGGCGCCTCGAAGTCATGCCGTCAATGGCTCTGGAGTTGGCCCATCGCCACGGCAGAAAATCAGATAGTGATAATGCTGGTTCTCTGCCAAGCATTTTGGATCATCTGAACCAAAGACGGGACTCGATCATCAATCTCCACCGGTACAATGTTGATATACCCACATACTCACTGGCTGATCTATATTACTGTGCCGACATGGGGAAGGCGGACTACTTTTCTTCCCATTTTTCCAACAAGATTGTCATGATTGGATCAGTTCTTGATGTTGAGGATCAGGTACTGACCTCAGCTCGATTCATTTTGCCCGACTCAAATCGCCAATCGGCCGACAATTGTATAGTCAACACATCGCGCAGAACGGCATTGGGTTCGAGCCGTCCCACAATGCCGGGCGTCTATTTGCATGCGGCAATGGTGCAGAACCTGCTCAATGGCGACATCATTCAAACCCCTTCACCTATCACACATGGCGTACTGACACTTCTCGCTGTGGGAGGTTTGATGACGATTGGCGTGACGTTACAGCCAGTGGCCAGCTTGTCCCTGCTCACTGTCATAAACATTGCCATAACAGTAGGCGCCTCTCTGGCTTTTGCGTTCAACTTTCTCTTTTTTTTCCTCATTCCTGCCACAGGATCGATCATCGGTTACGCGGCAGGGCTATCCCTGCAAATTCTCATCGTTGAGCGACGCCGCCAGCGTATTCGGGACGCCTTCAATCACCTACTTCCTGCAAGTGTTGTGGAGCAGCTCATCGATCGTAATGAGTTTCCAAGTGGAGGTGGTCGATTGGTGACTTGCACCGTCCTTCTCACTGATCTCGAAAACTATACGGGCTTAGCCGAACAACTAAAGCCAGATGAATTGGTAGACGTTCTCAATCAGGTCAATCAAGTCCTGGGCGACGTCATCGAACGCCATGGGGGTATCGTGTCCTGGCATGCAGGCGACTCGCTCTTGGCCTTGTTTGGTGCGCCGATCGAGTGCCCCGATCATGCAACGTTAGGGGTTAGAGCAGCAATCGAATGCAATGCCAAAGTGCGTGCATTAACAATTCCGCAACTCTGTGACCGCGACATCACCCTTCGAATAAGATTAGGAGTGAGTACGGGCGAAGTCCTTGTCGGCTACATCGGGTCCAATCGCCAATTGACCTACTCAGCGATTGGCGATCACGTAAATATCGCTTCGAGGCTCGAAGGCCTTAACAAAGTCTACGGCACATCAGTCCTTGTGAATGAGTCGACGTATCTGGCAGCAAGAAATGACTTTGATTGGCAAGAGATCGATAGAACCTTGGTAAGGGGCCGCAAAAGCCGCATCCGCATTTTTGAGCCCCGCCAGATGGACGAACAAGGACATTGGGTCGAGTTCATACCAAAAAATGACGATCTACCGGGACGTCACCACCAACAGACAGACCCGCGTCCGTGCGGCAATTGAAGAGGTAGCCGTTAAGAATAGGACGCGAAACGCAACATGTTCGCCCCGCTACCTTCAGAATGCGCCAGCAATCACAATCAAGATGCCTCGTGGGCATGGTTTGCCGCGAAGATACCCCTTCATGCGGTCACTGTTGAACGAAGGCACGCGCAAAGTCCTGCTTAAGCAAGGATTCATGCAGACGCAGCAATTGCGAACGCTCGCCGTCTCCCAATTGACGTCGTATTATCGCGAAAGGGCAGGACGCCCACTTGTGGTACTTGTGGGGAAACCGTCCAAGACCTGCTCATAGGCTTCCAAGAGAATTGGCTCCGAATAGCACCACGCTAGTTGCTCTTCCACACGCTTCTTGCCGATTGCGCCCATCCGCTCACGGAGTGCTTCGTCGTCAAGAAGTGTAGCCATATGGTCGGCCAAAGCCGTTTCCTCGTTGGCTCTGGCATAGAGCGCTGCATCGTCTGCGCTGACACGATGCTCCGCAAGGTCGAAGCAGGCGATTGGCAGCCCGAAGTACATATACTCGATGATCTTGTTCATCGTGCTCTTGTCAGACCATGGCGTCTTCGGGTCGGGGTCAACCGCAATGTCAGCAGACGACAAAATTCTGCAGAGATCATCATCCGAAACGCGGCCCGTAAAGTGCACGTGGTGATCGAGACCAAGCTCGCTCGCGTAGTTTCGTATGGTTTGCTGATGCGGCCCACCACCGACAAAGACCGTAAACAAATCCTTGCGGCCACGCTGCTTGATCAGTGTGTTCACGGCACGGAGCATGTAATCCACGCCGTCTTGTTTGCACATTTCCCCCAAATATACCGCAAGATGCTGTCGCCCGCGCTTCCATGAGATATCCGGCGGATAGCGCTTGAGCCGTGTTAGGTCAGGTCCTGAACGGACAATATGGACACGTTCAGCAGGGACCCCGCCACGCTCAACAGCGATCAGCTTGTGGCTTTGATTGGTGGTAATGACCACATCCGCAGCCCTAAATGTACGCCTCTCCAACCATTTGAGCCCATTGAGTAGTGCCGACGACGGTTGGTCGAACTTGGCTTCGTACATTTCGGGTGAAAGGTCGTGATGATCGAACAAAAACCGCTTTCCGAACGGACGCCAAGCCCAGGCAAGCAACCAGTATGTCTCAGGCGGGTTGCAAGCATGCAGCACGTCAAATCCTGGGCGAAAAGCGACCTGGATGCTCTTTAACGCTGTATATAGAAAGCACCAAACGAATTCGGCAACGAAACCAATGGCACCGCTGGCGTCAAATGGAAGTGGATAGCGGTGGATGTGGATACCTTCGAGCAACTCATAGCTGCCATTAAATCCCTTAGCTTTAGGGCAGATTACCGAGACGTCATAGCCAGCCTTTTTGAGACTGGTCGCTTCTAGCCATACTCGTCGATCAAAGGGAACGGGCAGGTTTTGTACAACGATCAGTACCCGTCGCTTCGCTTTTTCTGTCGTCATGCCGAAAATTCCTACCAGCCGATGCCCAAATAGCCTTGGTTGTCTGTTTGTCGATCCCAAAGCAGGCCCGCGAGATCGACGATGGCATGATCCTCGCTTTGTAATACTGCCAACTTCTCGGCGACATCGGCCCGATGACCAATCACCACCGTTTTAGCATGTGCCAACAGGTCGTCGACTTTTGGAACCAGGAGCTCGGCGATATGCGGAATGGCCTGTTCGATGTAGCTTTTGTTGCCTCCCATCAGTTTTGCCAGGCTCACTGACGGGTCGTAAATGCGGAGCTGATAACCCTTGCCGATAAGACGCTCGGCCAAAGTTACCAAAGGACTCTCCCGGAGATCGTCGGTTTCCGGTTTAAAACTAAGACCGACCAACCCAACTTCGCGATGACCTGCCTCCCTTACTAAATCGAGACCAGCCTCGATGTGTACCGCATTACTCGCCATGATCGAGTCGAGTACCGGTAAGGATAGGTCCAAGCGATTGCGTCCAAGATAGGTCATCGCACGGAGATCCTTGGGCAAACACGAGCCGCCGAAAGCATATCCAGGTTGCAGATATTTTGGCGAGATATTGAGCTTGGTATCCTGGACGAACATCGACATGACCCGCCGTCCGTCGACACCAAGTTTGTGACAGATCCTGCCGAATTCATTCCCAAAGGCAACCTTCAATGCATGCCAGCAGTTGTCGATATATTTGAGGAGTTCAGCCTCCTCGATCGTTGTGTAGATACGTTGGACGTCTTGATTGACATAGACCCGTTCAAGCGCATCGCGACTCGCATCATCTTCCGAACCGATAACAATCTTTGGCGGCTGATCGTAGTCGTCGATGGCACTGCCTTCACGCAGAAATTCTGGATGATAGCAGACACCGAAGTCTTCACCTGCACGACCGCCCGCATGTTCTTCAAGCAAGGGAATGATCTTCTCTCGCATGGTTCCCGGAAGCGCTGTACTGCGGACAACGACTGTATAGCGTCGATTGAGTCCCCGCATCGAAGCACCAATCTCCTCGGCGACTTTGGCAAGGTGCCGGTCATCAAGGTTACCGTTGGGTTGAGACGGTGTGCTCACACAAACAACTGCCATGTCAGTTGCTGCAACTGCTTCTTCTGCATTTTGTGTCGCAGTGAGACGGCTGCTTTTGACCGCGGCATCGATCATCTCGCCAAGCCGAGGTTCGATGATGGGTGTATGCCCAGCGTTGATCATTTCCGTTTTCTGCGGGTTGATATCAACGCCGATAACCTCGTTCCCGTCTCGGGCAAGGCAAGCAGCAGATACCGTGCCTACGTAGCCGAGGCCAAAAACTGCAATCTTCATCAGCAGGGATTCCATTCTACTATAGCGCAGGGCCGGGATCCTATCCTGCACGCTCTCAGGACTCAATGCTGACCAAGTGCAAAGCATCAAATTGTACACTATTTCGATCACCTTTTTTGTCTTCTGATCGATTCTCAAAGAAATTTTATGGTTGAATAATGTCGAAAAGTTATCAATTATAAGTCATCAAATTGCGAACTTCACAAAACCACCTTATGGAGCGTGCCAGCCACAACGAAAATTTGGCAAAGGTTGGATGCAATAGAGTCGCATACGAAGTCAGAGTCCGAGAGACGTCCACCTACCAATGAAATCGGACCTACAGGTTCGATTGGCGCAGGCTCGTTGGAACCCAAGAGGAATGAACTGATGGACTTATGCCTTTTGACGTCCATTCATCTTGCAGCTCTTCAAAATCTTAGGACGTTCTCTTCAACAAAGGAGCTAATCCCCGAAGAACAATATCGAGGAACGCATCACTTTGGTAATGACCATTGACTTCGATCCTCGGCAAGGCGTGCAGATGATCCGCATGACGTGCATGTAGGACGTCCTCGACCGTACGGGTTGCCGTCAAGATCGGCAAAGAGGCGAGGATCGCAAAGTCTCGCGGACCAGCAGCACTCCGATCGCCAAATGGATAGGCGAAATGTCGAGGCTTTACCCCCGTTTCGGCAAATGTCCTATCGAGTCCTCGCTCAATATCCTCAATCATCTCATCAGGTGTCTGCCGGCTTACGGCAACATGTTCGGTCGTGTGCGCTTCGATCCGGCCGAAGTCACTACCGGCAATCTCTCGAATCATATCCCAGTTCATACCTTCCTCCGCGCAGAAGGATGGAATGTCGATACCAGCGTCTTCACAAAGACGTTCTGACGCCTGCCTGCAAGCGGCCGCCGTCAGCCGCCGAAATTTCGAATGGAGATAGGCGTAAGTGCGATATTTGGATTCGAGCGTATCGGTTCGGTGACATTGACGCTCACCATCGATCCAAACGCTGACTTGATCTCGACCACGGATAACATGTTCGAGCAACAGCCACCAAAAGATCGCATGATGGTCAGGCAAACCCGTCGTCAGATAGATCGAGTAAGGCACCCGATGCCTCTCGAAGATCGGCTTGGCATAATCGTAATTGTCACGATAACCGTCATCCAATGTGATGCAAGCGAAGCGCCGACCTGATTTACCTGTCTCGAGCCGATGGGCGACCTCATCAAGGTCGATGATGTCCATGTTGAGCGCACGCAACCGCTCCAAGAGTCTGTTCAAAAATTCGGGCGTTATCTCGAGGCTTCTATGGACAGCAAAGTCGTGACCTGGATCTGGCCGAACCCGATGGAGGAGGAGAATGACCCCCATTCCCGTCAAGCGTTTCGGCAAGATAGCTGGAATATTCGCGAGGTGGAGCGCGTTGATAATGGAACGCTTCAAGCGCGTCTTCGTGTTGACTTGCATTAGAACGCTACGGTCGCTGAAGTTGAAGTTAGGTCTCCTTAGCATAGAGCCATCATGGGATGTCAACAGCGATAATTCGGCATATTGGAAGACGTGCAATTCACACCGCGCATAGTCGACGACAACGATCTGCAGCGCCAAAGTCACGGCGCTCTTGGTATAATTCCTTAGTCTACGTAACGCTGTCTTTCTGTGCCGGTTGGAACTTTTCGGCCACCTTGCCTAGCTGCTGCTGAGTCCCCAGGAATGAAAATCGCTTGTGTTCAGACATTTCCGGTCGACTACTGTATTGACTACGTCAATGCCATCGCGTCGCTTGGTGAGGTCATCTTCTTCGCAGCTGAACGTCAGATGCAGGACCACGTCGACTTCATGCATGCCGACGTAGAAACTGTGTTGTTGCCCTGGCCGCGACATCGCAGCCCAGCCAATCTTGGACTGATTTATCGACTTCGTCAGGAGATCATCGCACGGGATCCCGACGTGGTTCATTTCCTCGGCGACAGCGTGTCTTGGCTAAGTGTGATGCCGAGCCTGGTTGGCAAGCGCCCTGTTGTTGTAACAGTTCATGACGCTATTCGGCACCTTGGTGACACTAAGAGTTCGATCATGCCTCTGGCTCTAGCCGATTTTTTTCATCGGCAGGCGCATCGGCTCGTCGTTCATGGAGCTTCCATAAAATCTCAACTCGCAAAACGCGCGAAGCGCCGGCCCGACCAACTCGATATTGTTCCCCACCCTGCCCTCAATCGCTATGTGAACTTGGCTCATCGCCAAGGCTTGGTGCCAAGGAGAAATGACGAAACGTTTCGTTTACTCTTTTTCGGTCGGATCATGACCTATAAGGGGCTGCCCTATTTGTTCGATGCGATGCAGGAGCTTGAAGCTGAGCAAGGTGATATCGAATTAACCGTTGCAGGTCGCGGACCAGCCTTTGATGAGATTGAAAATCGGTTGGGGTCGGAATCGATCAAAATCAATCCTGGATTTGTTCCTGACGCGGAGGTCGCTCAGCTATTCTTGGATGCAGATCTGATTGTGTTGCCTTATGTCGGAGCGTCACAAAGCGGAATTTTGGCCATGGCGGCCGCATTTGGACGGGCGGTTCTCGTCACCGATGTTGGTGAGCTTGGTGCCATCACGCGTCGTACGCAAATGGGCATCGTTGTACCAACCGGTGATGCACCTGCACTCGCACGCGCCATTCGGCATATCCGAAATCAACCGTTGCTGAAGGCTGAGCTCGAAGCCAATAGCGCATCTTCAGCCATTCAAGGCGCTTTCTCACCAAGCGTCGTGGCCGAAGCTGCGGCTATCGTCTATCATCGCGCGATTGAGGGATGCTCGACCCTAAGTATCGCAAAGACCGCCTAGGCCCAGCAGTTTGGAGGGCTCGCTCTATGGACGCGTCATGGCCAAAAAGTCGCTGAATGTCGCATCGCTACCGCCCAACACGTGCAGGTCTTTGAGATAGATAACCCGACGCTCCACCTGCGAAGGTTGGGGTGACCCGCTTCCCGAACAGAGTTCAACCAGGTCTCCACGTTGGCAGTCTTCCCATGGCCACTTATAGATCCCTGCCTTGAAGTAGATGTCGCGATCATCACGATAGCCGATCGGACCATGATAGGTGAGAATGGGTTGCCACGATTCGGTGGTCGCGAGCTTCGACCATGCCCTTACCATGCCATGCCCATCGACACGCCAATCCCAGCGGGTCTGGAAGATGAAGCTGGTCCAGATGCCTGTTCGATAAGGCCCCTTCCAAAGAAGTTGCTCCGGAGCATCATTTGCGAGCTGGATCTGTTTCATGCTCGAGCGGCCGACAATCTGCCAATGACCGTTTCGATTGAGCAGACCCAGGACAGGACTTCGAAAGATCTCCCCTTCATCGGGGGTGGCGTGCCACTGAGCAATCAATTCTGCGGCTGGATCAGGTGGGTAATCGGAGGGTAGAAAGACGGAGAAGCCATACCATTCGCTTAGTCCGCCAATAACACCTATCCCCTTCACGGTGCCGTCAAGTGTTATCTCCGCTCTTTTGCTTGAGAACGGTGCGTCTGGATCGTCATAGCGAAGTTCGAACCTCAGCACTTGACTACTGTCCGATGAAACTGGCTCATCTTGATAGCGATCAGACGGCAACGGATTAACGGAGTGATCGCAGCATCGATTGCCAATCTGTCGTTCACCCAAAAGGAACGCATCAAGATTGACGCGATCCGTGTCAAAGAGTGGTGTTGCTCTGACACAGCCAATTGCCGCTAGAAATGACAACAAAACGACCGAGGCGGCCCATGCCTGCGTCGGTTTCACATCGGCGAAGAACCTCAATCCGCCAATTCCCATCAGTTTCATCTTGTTCCCTTGAACATTCTTCGCAATACATCCTCTCGACGCGAGCACGACGTAAGAGATCAATTTGTAGCGGCGGAAAATCTGCGCACAATATGATTGGAACAAGTGAGATGTCTTCCAGGAGACGTTACTCGAAATTGGTTGCTTGGCTGACCATCGCCGTTGGTTTGCCGGCACTTGGTGCCTTGTCGCTCTACGGCGCTGCGCAGTACTGGATGCTGGACAACGATGAAACCGTCACGCTCGACTTAATCGGCGATGGGGCAGTCCTTACCAAAACGACAGATCTGCTTAGATCAGATGTTCATCATGTCTACCAGGTATGCTGCGATGACTCGACGAGCGTCATCCTCGATGTGGAAGGACGGACAGCACGTCGTTTCGTCGTTCGTCCGACCGACGGGCTCGTCAAGGGGAGTTTGCGCTCCGAACTTAGGCTTCGTCCCAATGGGCTAGGCCAGGCAGTTTGGTATCGCGCCTCCCTCTATGTTCCCAAGGATTGGATCCATACTGATGTTCGGGTGACAGCCATGCAATGGCATGGAACCAGGGACGTCTTTTTGATGGAACCGGGGCGAACACCACCGTTGCAACTGGAAATCATCGGCGATGAATTTGAAATTGTGAAAAGTTGGGATCAGCGTCTGAGGACACCTGATGAGAACGGCGAATCTGCGTCGAATCACGGTCGGACAGTTATCGCTAGGTCACCGCTTGTACCCGGTGAGTGGAGCCAGTGGACATTTCGGGTCAAATGGTCAGCCGGCGACGACGGCACGATACAAGTTTGGCACAATGACCGACTGCTTATCGAGGATCAGGGCCCCAATGCCCATCGTGATCTGATCGGCCCCTATTTCAAGGCGGGTGTCTATGTACCTGACTGGACATTGGTCGGTCCAGAGCCTGAGATCGATCGCCGCGAACTCTATTTCTCAGAACTCATAGCGACGGGACAACCCGACCCCTTTGACTTGGAATAGCGACCTCTCACCAAGTCAAAGCCCCCAGTGGGACGGGCCAGAGCTTCAGGTACCGTGAACCAGTTTTCGCGTCTGGGTATAGGCCGTCGTCACCCAAGGCTGGCTCTTGGCCCATCGTCGCAGCCGCATGGTCAACTGCATGGGGAATGTACGCACGCCCCCCCAGACCGTCAGCGGCGTAATACCTTGATAGAGGTATGTTTGTTGTTCGCACCAAGCGAGCTTATAAGGCTCATCTCCGTAAGTAAAATCGAACAAGTCAATACCGTTTTCGAAGCACCAACCCATCAAATCATGAAGGAGAAATTCACCAGGGGACAACTTGCTGTAAGCACCTGCATCGTAAGATGCAAGGATACTGTAAAGCCGCCGGCGGTGCAGAGCACCCCATTGAACCCCAAGGACTTTGTCATCCAGCGTGAGTCCACATAACAGGATTGTGCCATCCTCAAGGCCGGCGATCGTCTTGTCGCGCAAAAATTCTCGATAGCCTGGCCACTCAAGGATGTTCCGTTCTCCTAAGGAACGCGCATAGACGCCTTTCTGGGAGATCAGTGCATCCAGTAGACGGTCGATGGACTCAGCGTCTTCGGCGACAATGAAACTGAGGAGCCCCTCTTTCTCCAGCTTCTTGCGTTTTCGTCGATCGTTGTGACGCGTCCGACGACCTCGCTTACCTCCGTAGTAGGTCGCCCAGTCACCAACAAGTTTGGTCTGATGTGCTGCTTGTGTGCAACGGATTGCACTGTCGTCGATCAGAGGATTGGCCTGCTCCCCAACACTCGCTGGTTGCCGAGCAAAAAAAGCATAGTCGACATTCGGAAGCTCTAAGCGAATAGCCTGCAAAATGGCCCTTGGTTCGACGTTGTTTAGCCGATCAGCGGCTCCCGGCATGAGGACAGGAGCATGATAGTCGAAGAATTCGCCCCCCATCCAAACGAGACGGCGCCAGAGGCCGGATCGCTCTACCGCCAACGGCAACAACATCAAAAGCTTGTCATCTCGCCCCCTGATGACGGCAAGGCATGGCTCTAGACTTGCGGCGACCCCGACGGACTTGTACCAACCGGAAAGCCAATCAAAACTCTGGTAGACATGCAGATCTGCTTGGCGCTCCGCTTCACGCCAGCATGACTCAGCATCATCTATGCTTCGATAGATCGTAACTACAAAGTCAGCCATCGCTCACCAAGCGTGCAGAAACGGGACAAGAACCACGACTCGCGTCGCTGAAAGAAAGCGTCGGGATCACTTTTTCAGTTCGTAAGCCTCAATGTCGCGAATGCCACGAGGCTGCGACGGATCGACCTTAAAGTCGATGTCGAAACCTCGGCTACGCTTTTGTTCCATGCCGCTCAGGCGATAAGCACTGGCGACACCAAACTTGGTCCAATAGGCCAAACCACTGTCGTGCTGGCTGAGCTTCTTCAATCCCAACGAACGCCGAAGCACACCGTTTGCGTAATTGACGACATAAGACCGACGCGTGTCTGCCGTGCCATGCTCCGTCGTGAACGAGACATTTAAACAGTCATGGTTGCAGATTCGGTGTGGTGCATTCAATGGCCAGTGGAGCATCTCACCGGGTTGCAGGTCGTAGACCGTGGCCTCATCATCAAAACTAGGCTCGTAGGGAAGCGAGATCTCGTTGGCTTCCTTCATGATGATTTTCTCGAGATTGGCCTGATGGAGAAAAGGCGGCTTCACTGGGTAGACATATACCTTCTTCACGCCTCTTACCTGCCAAAGCGTTTGGCCTGGCACATCACAATGATACCCTACATTGATCTTCGGTGAAGAGATCAGGATAGAGATCTTACGCCAAGCAACTTTGAAGCCAGGCACGTGGTCCGCCATCTCCCGATAAATCTGATCGACAAGGTCGCCATAGCGCGGATCGATTTCCTCAGGATGGAGGATCAGATACCAGATACTGCCGTTTTTGACTGCATTGAGCGCGTCTTGACCACTAGCTTCGCCTGTCTCACCCTCACGCCTCTTTACGGAACCATCGTCGCGCTTTTCCATGGTCTCGACATGATAGTTCTTCCGTGGAGCCTGCTCGATTAGCTTGGCAAGTTGAGCGTCACTGAAGAGATCGGTCTCAGGCGCGCGATGGCGGATACGAAGGCTGCTTTTGCCGAACTGGTCAACATCGACCCCGTCCCAGTCCATAATGGGGCTCATCATTGCGGCGTTTCCTTGGTAGTTTGGGCAGACAATGCCAGGCGATCGTGGCACTCTCGAAGTCCCTTTTAGATTGTTATGTGCAAATCGCATAATACAACGAGTTTGTCGAGTACAGTTATGGCGATACCTCGTAGTATGTTGTGTTTATGCTGAATTAAGACTTTGATCATCGGTGGGAACGACGACCTTGATTACACCCCACGTCTGTCGTCAAAGCGTCTTGTCAACTGCGGAATTGCGACGGCGAGGCCAACGGTCCATCGATCATCTAAGTCACCCCGACGACGATCAATCATGAAGTCGCCAACTCACGATAAATGACGTCAAGATTATCAGCGTAGGGCTCGACATCCAGAGGCTCAATGCGACGCCGCGCGGCTGCGCCAAGACGCTGGCGCAGCACCTGGTCGTCGATAAGCTGGTGCATTGCTTCTGCTAACGCTTTGAAATCACCCACGGGCCTGAGCAGACCATTGACGCCGTCATCAATGATGTCCGGAATGCCGCCGACAGGCGTGGTAATGCAAGGGAGCCCCCAACTCATTGCTTCAAGGAGCGCCATCGGCAACCCCTCAAAATGTGACGGAAGCAAAAAGATCTCCGCTCTTGCTAAGAGCGCATCGCGCCGATCGGAATCGACCCAACCAGTGAAATCGACGAGATGTTCAAGGCCCAAATCGCTGGCGGCCGATTGCGCCTTCTCGACATCCCCATGACCGGCAATCGTCAAATGAAACTTGCACTTGGTTTTGCCAACAATGAGCTTGATGGCCCGGAGAAGGTCGTAGACTCCCTTCGCCTCACAGACGAGACCAAAGAATACTAATTCAACTTTTGGCGACGCATCACGCTGCGGGACGGAAGCAGGTAACGCCACGGGGTTTGGAAGGTTGTTGATCTTTTCGGCTTCGACGCCCAGGGCGCTAGCGTAGAAACTCTGCCAGTGAGGCGAGACCACGACCAAACGATCACATCGGCGAAAGGCAAATGCAATCATGGCTTGAGCGAATCGAGGCTGTCGAGCAAAAAAAGCCGGGAACTTACCAGAATGTGCGTGAAGGATCAGGGGCTTAGCAAAGGCCCGCGAAATCAAGACACAGAGCATCTTCCGATAGACGCTTCCGCCCGTCGACACGTGGATGTGGACGAGATCAATGCGCCTAAACATCAGGTAAGCAGCCTGCATTGCAATGGCCTTCGCAAAGACCAGAAGCTTCCGGAAGTTGGAGCCATCCTCAAGGGTTGGGATATGCTCGAAATGAATGGCGTTCGGCACGTGTTGTAGAATTAGCTTCTCAACCGCCACCACACCACCTTTGCGCTTCAAAGCCTCGCCGAGCATCAAAACAACGACTCGCTTTTCCTCCGTCATGGCCACGAATCGATTCCACCAAAACTCAGAAGAGAAACCCGAAGGTTGAACAACGGACTGGCCCCCGCACTTTTACCCAGCTGATGTTGCCCACCAAGAACCGAGCGAGAACCGTGCGATACCACGTTGGTAAACGGGATTCTAGTCGCGACCTATGCCCTTCCTCCCATGCTTGACCGCCAAAGGCCGTCCAGATTACCAGATGCCTCCAACTCTTATGGCGGTTCGGCGAGACAATGGGCCCTATAGGACGTACGATCGATCTCTTTCTGATTGACTGGTTGTTCATTGCGACAATGGCTGTAATCCCCCTGTTGGTTCTGGGTGAGGCTAGGAGCTTGTCGCCATCGGGGAACGCATTTCTACGATTGTTGATTGTCCCTTCCCTCCTGGCAACGCCAATTCTGCTTCTACCTCGGTTCCGCGAGATGGTCATTCTCCTGGTCCGCAATCCGCTAATCCCAATTCTATTGGTCTGGGTCTGGCTGTCTGTCTTCTGGTCCGTTATGCCTGACATCGCTTTTCGACGCGCGCTTAGCCTTACCACCTTCACACTTCTCGCCTGCTATCTGACACTGCGCCATGATCCGGAATGGGTCTTTAAGACCATGAGCTGGATGATGATTGTTCTGCTCGCGGTGAGCGTTCTATTCATCGTTCTTTTGCAAGGCTTGAGCCAAATGCCAGATGGCCGCGGCTTGCGCGGGATCTTCACCCATAAGAATGGCATGGGTGAGTTCCTGATCCTCACACTCATCATCCTACCGCCAGCAATCCAACAACGCCTGATACCCAAACCACTAGGCTGGACCTGCGTCGCCCTTGCAATCGGGCTGCTCATCCTCGTCAATTCAGCAACGGCAACACTGGCAGCCCTCACCGTGCTCTTGCTTTACGTTGTGCTGGCGCACTTTGCCTATTCGGTGCGAATTGGGCTGATTTTAAGTGCGTTCTTTCTATCGCTCAGCTGCCTAGTTGTCGTGCTGATCATGATCAATCTCGACACAATTTTCGCGTTAACTGGACGCGACGCGACGCTGACCGGCCGGACCGAGCTTTGGCACTACGTCATAACCATGATCGAGAAACGCTGGCTGCTCGGCTATGGCTACGCGTCGTTCTGGGAAGTTCTGGCATTTAGCAAGTATGCCGCTGACAGTTTGCGATGGGACATTCCCAACGCTCACAATGGTTATCTCGACATCATTCTTGGTCTTGGTGTGATTGGCCTTTTTATCCTCTTTGCGTTCTTCTTGAATGGCTTCTATCGCATTGTGGTACATTTCAAAGAGTCGTCATACTTTCCGTCGGCCATCCTTCTTGCTTTACTCACCGCTTATCTCATGCGCGGCCTCACTGAATCCAACTTCTTAAGTCAAAACAGCATCATTTGGGTTTTTGTGGTAACGAGCACAGTTTTTCTCTCGCCAAGTCCTACTATGAAGATTAAGCGAGGCAACGCAAACAATCCCGATCCGCAAACAAGTTAAAAGATATAACTTTCCTGTTATTTTGCGCAGCACAGAACCATAGATTATCTTTTATTTGGTATCATCGAATCGATTATAAAAATAAAGCCGATCAGTATTGCTTGCTCTGCCAAGCAAATAACAAGAAAATTCCAACAATGGATGGTCCAGCTTCAGGGGTTCAGGTCAAAGATTCTTAAGGACGTAAGAGGAGCGAGGAGTGAAGAAGGCAAGCCGATTTACTGATGCCCAAAAAAGCGTTTGTTCTCCGGCAAGCAGAAGAAGGTCTTCCCATCGACGAGGTGTGCCGAAACGCCTGGATTAGCCAAGCGACGTTTTATGCCTGGAAGAAGAAGTATGCTGGCCTTTTGCCGGATGAGTTGCGTCGGTTGAAGGGGCTTGAGCATGAGAATGCACGGCTGAAGAAGCTCATTGCGGAGCTTAGTCTGGACAAAGAGATGCTGCAGAACGGTGTGCGCCGAAAACTCTAAGGCCTGCTCGGAAGCGGAAGCTGGTGGCAATGGTGCAGGCGGAATGGGGCGTATCGGAGCAGGGCCCGTTCGGTCCTGCTTGTCCATCGCTCGGTCCACCAGCATCGCTCTCGCCGGTCCAGTCAGGCCGCATTGAAAGCCCGCATCAAAGAGATCTGTGAGACGCGAGTGCGCTACGGCTATCGGCGTGTTTATGTTCAGCTCTGCCGTGACGGTTGGGCAATCAATCACAAGAGAGTCCATCGTATCTACACGGCGTTAGGCCTACAGTTGGAGGCCTCCGGAAACTTGCTCTTTGAGCGGCAGTCGACGACCTGAGGCCTGGTTGCTCCGTCCGCTGGGCTGTTTAGGCTCCTTTTAGGCGACTTTGATTGCCGCTTATGCCTTTTGCTGCGCCTGTTCTTCTCAAACGGACACAGTTCGCCCATGCCACCATCGCCATCGGCCAAGATTGTAGGGCAATGTTGGCCATGATAATCGTCGCCTCCGCACGTTTGATGCCGATGCTGCGGACCATGAGGTTCATTCGATCCTTTTGATGCGCGAACACATGCTCGACGCGTGCCCTTACTCTTGATTTCTTGGCATTCGCCTGGGCGTAGCGCTTTGGCATCGGCTTGTCTTTTGGCTTCTTTCGATGAATTTGGCTGGTCTTACCAGCACGGACCAAAAACGTTTCATTGGCATATGATCGATAAGCCGTGTCCGCCCAAACCGACGAAGCCGTATTGGCCCGATCAATTAACCCCTCGCGTAGCCGAGCGCCGTCATAGGCAGCGGCATCCGTCACGATCTGACGACGGATGAAGCCATGTCGCGCATCGATACTTATATGGGATTTGTAACCGAATGCTGGGATCGCAATGTCAGGTTGTGCATGACCCTCAGCGTCGACCTTGCCCTTCGTGATCTTCATCGACCAACGAGCATCCGTGTCCTTTTGTGCAGCCTTCGAAGGTTGATAAGGCCAGATCTCATCGGCCGACTTACCAGCTTTGATCGCGTTCTTCTCATCCCTGGTGTTGCGCTGCATTGGAGCAGCAACCAGGCTGGTATCGACAATCTGCCCTGACATCGGCAGATAGCCAGCATCCTTAATGGCTTGGTCCAGACATTCGAACAGTCGATCAAGCGCACTCTTGGCGATCAACGCTTCTCGAAAATCCCAAAGTGTGTTGGCGTCAGGCACCGGATCGGCAATCGAGAGCCCGCAAAACCGCATCCAAGACAAACGATCACGAACTAAGTGCTCCGTCTGCTCAAAGCTCAAACCATGCTGTGCCTGGAGATACAGCATCTTGAACTTGAGGACAGCGTCAAAAGGTGGCCGGCCTCCCCTGGATCGATCGACGACATCCAAAGCTTCGTCCAGCACCGAACGAAACAATTCAAAGTCGACAATCTCCAGGAGTTTCTCTAGCGGATCGCCCTGCGCAGACAACTCGCGAAGACGATCCTCAACAATCCAAAATCCTACTTGCTTCGGCAAATGCCCTTACTCCCAATACGTGGGCAGAGTTTACCTGAAGCAACTCAAATCGCCAGGTTTCCGGAGGCCTCCAGCTTGATCTAACCGTCCTTTGAGAAATGCGGACTAAACTTGCAGCAGCGTCTCCAAAATTCCATCTGGAGGGGGATACGCCAACCTTATATGGTGCATTTCTCAGAAACCCGTATTATAAGATGATCTGTTTCGCTTTGGAGATGAGAGGCATTACTGTGGGCAGCGACAACGGTCAACAAGAGGCCTATTCTGGCAACCAATTTAAGAGTGACGTTTTCGTAAGTTATTCGCATGGAGCCAGGGCCACCACTAACGGAAAGGAATCAGACCTTAAGAAATGGACCGTTATTCTAATAGAAAAACTCAGAGAACATGTGCACTATTCCCTAAAGAATCAAAAGAAGCAAATTGAAGTTTGGTACGATAAAGAATTGCTAGGCAATCAAAATCTGAATGAAACCCTGAAGAATGAAGTCAAAAATTCGGCGATATTGTTAATCATTATGACACACGATTACTTGAATTCGGAATGGTGTCATAAAGAATTAAGTTGGTTTGAAAGAGAGATAGGCAGAAGAAAGAGCGATTTAGATAATATCTTCGTGGTCAGAGCTATGCCCACCAATGATGCCGAATGGCCAGACTGCCTAAAGGATGGATTAGAATCCGCGGCTGTAGGATTTGAATTCTGCGATGGTAACAAAGGTAGAGGAAGCCGTCCGTTTGGTTGGGTAGACCCTTCACACTCAAGTACGCAAAAAGCATTCACAGACGCATTGACAGGCCTAGCTTTGGCTATTGCCACAAAACTAGACGCTCTACGTAATACCTCCGGTTGCGCCGAGGCAAAAACAACATTTAGGAATCACCGGCCCAAAATTGCCATTGCGCCACCAACCGATGACGTTCGCGCGTTTACAAAAGAGATAAGATCTATTTTATCAGACGATAAATACGACGTTCAGCCACGTGAAGACCTGCTAGCTAGCGATTTAGATAGTGAAAAAGAAGATAAGATTTTCAAAAATGCAGATTTATTTGTTCAGGCTATTGGAATGTCATCAGCAAGAAGCGAAGGCGAAAAATTTGGAAGAGTTCAAATTCTCGGAGATAGAGCGGAAAGTGAGGGGTTGCGTCGACTTTTTTGGAGAAAAGAGCGTTTTGATATTGACTATCTAGAAGACGACCCAGAATATAAAAAATATGTGGAAAGTCTTGGAGACATTTTATCTTGCGCACCCGAAGAATTCGTTAAGAAAATTAACCACTGCTTGTCAGAAGAAAAGCCTAAGTTCGCAGGCGATGATCATATTACGGCATTTCTTGAGCTTCCAGAAGATGCATTCGCACGATACGAGGAGTTGTATGATGAAATTAGTGTGGATAACTGTCTGCTATTCCCACGAAAACCTCCTGATTCTAATCGCATAAAAGATATTCAGCGAGAGAGAAGAGCCAGGCGGGCGATTTTTTCCTCATGTAATGCAGTTCTCTTTCTATATTGTGTTCCAGATAGGCTGAAATGGCTGGCTGAAGCCGTTATAAACTGTGAGAAAGATTTTGCTGTTGTACACCGAGCCGTCTCCCGACGCCCAGAAACCATAATTGTAGACTCAGTTGGCGAAGCAGTGGATGTTGGGGACCCTATGGGAGTTGAAACCATTCGGTGGGAGAAGGGGTGCGATCCTAAAGAACTCTGGAGTCAGATTAGAGGGATCGCATCATGATTGGCTCAAAACGTTCATTTGGCCGTGGCGTCCATTTACCAATTTCGCCCTACCCAGGTCTCCGTCCATTTAACACTGATGAATGGCCAATATTTTTTGGCCGTGAGCGGATGATTGATGAAGTCATCGATCATATAGGCAATCAACAATTTGTGCTAATACACGGAGCTTCCGGTGGCGGGAAGTCTTCGTTGGTAAGAGCAGGTGTCATCGCTCAGCTCCAAAGGGAGCATACAAAAAGGAATCTTGTCTGGTCTCCAGCAACTATGCTGCCTGGCAGCTCCCCAATGTGGCATTTTGCAACCGCGCTGCTGACTGCCGCGAGAGACGAAGGAAAGGATGATCACTCTGAAATTGCGAAGGCTCGGCTGAGAATCCAAAGGGGCGCTGAAGGGGTTTTCGATATCCTCAAGAATGTGGATAAGAAGAGTCGAATATTTATCTTAGTTGATCAGTTTGAAGAAATTTTCAGGCTTGCCGACGAAGGAGGCGTGCGAGAAGCCTTTGACTTTATCCAGCTTCTAATAAGTTTGTATCATCACCCAGTAGAGAATGTTTACTTAGCGTTAACAATGCGTTCCGATCACCTTGGCGATTGCGTTCGATTTAGCGGTCTGTCAGAGATGGTCAACGAGACACAGTATCTCGTTCCTCCCATGGATGAGCCGGAACTAATCGACGCCCTTTGCAGACCAGCCGCCATCTTTAATGGATCAATCGACTCAGATCTCGCACATAAGATCATAGGAGAAACAACTCACAACCCAGATCAGCTTCCCTTGATACAGCACGCAGCTTCCTATATGTGGCGCCAAGCAAAGCCGTCTCATGACGGCATAATCCAGCTTGGTGTAGATGAATACGTAAGAACATGTCAAGGTTCTACAAAAATAGCTATTTCTCGACACGCAGACTCGATCGTCAGTGAAATTTGCAAGGCTTTCCCAGGAAATCGAAAGATCATAGAGAAAGTATTCCGCGCGCTAACGAAAACTGACGATACAGGCCGCGCCATTCGTCGCCGCTTGAGCAAAGGCGAACTTCTCGATGAGATCGGCTGTCCAGATTTTGCCCTTCAATCGATACTAGATGCATTCGCAGCCGCAGATCGCTCATTTCTGGTTTCAGAAAGACCAAACCCTGAGCATGAAGCCAAAGTTGATATCAGTCACGAGGCCCTTATTCGCAATTGGAAGCAGTTGAGTGACCTTAGCACTGATAAGAATGGGCAACCAAAAGGCTGGCTTGCACGTGAAGCTATTGATGGACAAATTTGGCGTAGCCTGGTCGAGACGATAAGAAGTACAGAAGAGCGGGACAACGTCTACTTACCAAAAGCTTTGTATGAGGCCCGCAGAACCTGGTGGAGCTCATGTAAACCTACACCGACTTGGTCGGCAAGGTATGGAAATTATCATCGAGATGTCAAAGAGTTACTCGATAGGAGTAAAAAACGAGCGGAGGAGGAAGAAAGGCGGGAGAAGGAAGCAGAAATCGCAAAAGAAAAGGCCAGAAGATGGGCTAGAATTACGACTTTGACAGCTTGCTGTGCGGCATTAATATTCGGAGCATCTGCTTGGATTATATACGATCGCAATTCCGCTCTCGAGGCAGAAAAGCAAAAGGCCGAAGAAGAGAAACATAAAGCTGAAGGGGCAAGGCAGCTTGCTGAAGAAGAAAAACAAAAAGCAGAACTCCATGAAAAAAATGCCATTCGAACATTTGAGAGACAGTGGAACCTCACAAAAACAGCAGTAAAAGACGGTAGCAATTTAAATAAAATGCTGGCATCCATCGAATTTTTGCCAGATCTGGATAGTGAAGATCTGACCATTCAAAACCAACCATTGCTTCCAGAAGTGGAAGATTACTTCAGAAGAGAATTGAAGCGGTTTGGTTTACAGCCTCGGGTTTTTTTGGATCAAGGTGATGGTCAAGAACGTATGGGAGAAGTCGACGGAGTTGCCTACAGTCCCGATGGAAGAATAGTGGTAACTGGGACTGATGACGGCGTCTTGAGGTTTTGGGATTCCCAGACAGGAAGTATTGTTGATCAAATCGAAGAATTCCCAAACTCAATTGACCGCGTCGCCTTCGACCCTGAAGGCAGAGCCCTTTTGCTTGCGCTTTCAGGGGATGGCGCCCGTATATACGACATCGAGAACAGGACCATCACTCATACCTTAACCGGTTTTAATGATGGTGCTTGGAGTGTTGCTTGGCATCCTGACCGAGAACATGTCCTAACCGGCGGAAGAGACAATGTAGTACGTCTTTGGAGTAGACGGACTGGAGGCGAGGTCCGCCGCTTCGAGGGGCACACAGATACGGTATGGGATATCGCTTTGAGTCCCGACGGCTCTCAGGTATTAAGCGCTTCAAGCGACTCGAGCGCTCGGATCTGGAATGTTCAGTCTGGCGAAGAGATGTTGCGTTTTACCGAGAATGTTGGCCAAGTATACAGCGCCTCATGGTCTGTAAGTGGAAATTGGGTAGCTACCGGGGCAAATGATGGAACCGTCCAGATTTGGGACGCAACAACGGGAGATGTGCGCTGGCATTTGACTATGGGAAGCAATACGAGCGTCTGGATGACAGCATTTAGCCCAGATGGATCGGAGTTAGCAACTGGAAGCGGAGATGGAAGTGTTCGCGTTTGGAGTGTCGAAACAGGCGAGCTCCTGCGCGAGGTAGAGCAGATCGATGGGGGTGTTGACACCGTTGCATGGTCCCCAGATGGTAACGAGCTTGTTGCTGGTTCAAACGGTAATTCAGCCTACATTGCATCTCTCAATAAAACGCAAATTGAAAGTGATGAGCTGGATTTGCAGGATGCTATACGCTATGCGAAAAATTCGCTTCCACGCTGCCTTTCAGATGAAGATCGCATCAAGGCAATCCTCTCGCCAGAACCACCAGGTTGGTGCTACGAAATGCGTAAACCGCCTTTTGACGGCAAAGGCCGCTTGCTCTTCGCCACCAGTCAATTGGATAGCCTTGCCACCAGTCAATTGGATAGCCTTAGTGACTCTGCCGAACTCGAAAAGATAGATGCTACCTTTGACAGAGTGTTGGAACTAGACCCTGCATTGAGCCGAGAAGTGCTTCGCCAGAGGGTTGATGGATATCTCTCCGCTGCAGGACGATCTATTGCACTGGGAAACGCAGAACTTTCCGACAAGCTAAAACAAATGGCACTCGATCTGGACCCAAGCGTTACGGATCGCATCAAGGTACTTGATTCGGCTCTAGTGTTGGTTCCTAACGGCATGCAATCCCGAAACAATAAGCGAAGGCAGTTGACTGTTGGAAACACTTACAACGTCCTCGGAGCTCGGGGAGCTGAAGAAGAATTTGAGTTTTCTGAGCACGATGGCGCAATTGAAATTGTTACCAGGGACCTTACCAATGGGGCAGATAGTGTCCTCGCGTTAGTCGATCGTCAGACTGGAACGATTTACGAGCAAAACGATGACGATGGTCGAGGAGGCACTCTTGCTTCACGCCTTGTTACCTTTCTCTCACCTGGGCAGCCGATTATGTTGAGTATAAAGAACCATGGAGGTATCGGCGGCTTCAGAGTAGAGCTGAAAGAAATAGATCCTGCCACGATTGACACAGATGATGATGAAGAGTTGTTCGAGCGCTTAGCCAGAGACCGACTATCCGTTTTGCAAAGTGAAAACGCGGGAGATTTCATTGAATTCATTAATTGGCTGATCAAGAGTCGACACTCCAAATATGATTGGCTTACGGATTACCTCCTCAGAGCAGGTCGCCAGCTTCTTAATCGGGGTGACGAAGAGATTGCACTTAAGCTCTTTGATATAGCGTTGGAACTTGATCCACTATTGGCGAACAGGGTGAGAGATCAAAAGACTGAGGGATTTTTTTCTTTGGCTGTCGACAAAGTTGCAGCTGATTTTGACGTAGATTCGATCTCCGAAACTTTGGACAAGGCAATTGCTCTAAATCCCGAAGTTGCTCCTCGCGTTGAACTGCTCCTCTCAGCACTACGGCTGGCGCCGGCTGGCGAGTATCCAATGGCCTCCCAACAAGACTTAAAGATAGGTGAAGCTTACTACATTGTCGGCAGATCACAGACTGAGGGAGTCTTTAATGTCGAAGAACACGCCGGTCCAGTTACTATTCACACTGAGAGTTTAACTGAAGGCACCGACAGTGTTCTTGATCTCATTGATCTAGAGTCAGATCTTATAATTGCGGGTAATGATGATGGCGGTGACGAACGCTTGGCTTCGAAACTATCAGCAGATCTTCTGCCTGAACAGCGGACTAAGTTGAAGATCAGTAACATTGGGAATACTGGTGGCTTCATTCTGAAGATTGAGACGCGTTAGTTACGTTGAACTGCTCCAGAAATTTCGATCCAGTTTGACAAAGCGAGTTCGTCAATTGTGAGTAGCTCCGCCTTCTAAAGAAAATTTAACCATATGGAATCATTAGGGATTTTCATTTTGTTGGTTATGTGATTCGTAAGCATCCGGCGAGTCTTTCAATGACCTGATCGCCAACTTTCCTCCGGTCAGAAGTAGAGTCCTTCACGCTGTTGATGCCCATGCTGGGCGGTGGTGACAAGCTCTTCCGGGGCATGCCCCGGAAGAGCTGTAAGCGGCCAATTAGGGCCGCCCTTGACGGATGGGATTTATTGGACCGGCTTCCAGTTCCATGGAGCCAAGTCTTCGAGCCGGTTGATTTTATGATCGGGCAGTCTGTCCAGGAGATCTGCAATATAGGTCTGCGGATTGAGGTTACAGAGCTTTGCGGTCTCAATAATAGTCATGATGGTAGCGGCGTTTTCAGCACCACGGTCGGAGCCAGCAAACATCCAATTCTTCCGACCAATGCACAAAGGGCGCATGGCTCGCTCGGCAGCATTGTTGTCGATGGCGACGGCTGGATCGTCCAGGAACAAGGTGAAGGCATCCCATCTTGAGAGGCCGTAGTTGATCGCGCTGGTGAGGTCGAATTTTTCTGACAGTTCCTTGAGCCTGGCTTCGAGCCAGGTCTTTAAGCTTACGGTCAAAGGGCGGCTCTTAGTGTTGCGCAAGGCCTGACGCTGGTCTTTGGTTTTGCCCTTGATCGTCCGTTCGATGTCATAGAGTTTGCCGATCCGATCGAGTGCCTCCTTGGCAATGGGTGAGTCCGTGGATTTGTGGAAGTCAAAGAACTTCCTCCTCCAATGGGCCCAACATCCTGCCTCTTTGACCTGAACCTCTTGGGTCAGTGGATCAGGTTCATACATGGCGTTGAAGCCGGTGAAGCCATCGGCCTGCAGCACGCCATTGAAGCCTTTCAAAAAACGCCTTGGATGCTCGCCTTTGCGATCCGGACTGTAGAAGTAGACGACAGCTGGAGGGTCGGATCCTTGATAGGGACGCCCATCCCGCACCACGCCCCAGATGTGACTGGTTCTGGTTTTCCCGGTCTTGGGTGCAAGCACTGGTATCTTGGTGTCGTCGCAATGCAAATGGGTCGCTGTCAGCGTCGATTGATGGATCAATTGAGCGATGTGACCTTCTCCCCGGAATCCGGGCCATTGCCAACTGGAATTCTCCGTTGGTGTTGCAGTGTTCAGCGGCAGCGCGTTGCCATCCAAAGGCTTGAGCGCTGACGCAGCATGAGTAGTCAGGACCTCCATCGGTGTGCGATAGCCCAGGCCGGAATGTGGGCGTTTGGTATTGTAGTGGAGACGCCAGCGAGCGATCTCCTCGCGAGCATGACGCAGCGACTGAAACCAGTGCAGGTTCAGGCACTCGTCACGGAGTTTGCCGTTCAAGCTCTCGACAAAGGCATTTTGCACCGGCTTGCCAGGTTCGATGAACCGAAGCCTGACGCCAGTACGTTCAGACCACTCAAACATGGCTCGGCTGGTCCCTTCCGGGCCATTGTCGAGAATGATCTCCTCAGGCAGACCGTAGAGCAGAGCAAGGTCATCCAGATATCGTGCAAGCCTGACGCCGGGGATCGACAGATCGACAATCTGCCCAGGGCAGAACCGGCTCCAGTCATCGACGATGTTGAGGATCCGGAACCGACGATAGTCGGCGAGCTGATCGCTCATGAAGTCCAATGACCAGCGCTGCATCGGCCGATCCGGTACTCTTGGTGCGATCCGATCCCGCCTTGGCAGTTTGCGTCGCTTCTTGCTACGGACTTGCAGTCCCTGCTCGCGATACAAGCGGTAGGTGCGCTTGGGGTTGGTCACCAGCCCCTCGCGGCGCACCAGGGCATGCAGACGCAGATAGCCGTAACGACAATGCTCGGTAGCCAGTATCTTGAGCCGATCGATGATCAGCTCATCGTTCCTAGGCAAAGGACGGTATTGCTGAACCGAGCGGGATAAGCCCACCAGCCGGCAGCTGCGTCGCTCACTCAAGCCACGCTCCGTCATTAAGAAGCCCACAGCTCGACGTCTGGCCATGGGCTTACCAATGTTTTTGCAAGAGTTCCTTCATCGCCGACATATCGAGGATCTGATCGGCAACGATGCGCTTCAGCCTGGCATTCTCAGCCTCGAGTTCGCGTAGGCGCTTGGCGTCCGATGCTTCCATACCACCAAACTTCTTACGCCAAGCGTAAAACGTCGCCGTGCTGATGCCGTAGCGACGACAGAGTTCATCCACCTTGGCGCCAGCTTCGTGTTCCTTCAGAACACCAATGATCTGTTCCTCGGTAAAACGCTTGCGCTTCATGGCCTTTCCTCCTTCAGACATTCAAAGGCGGAAAATTCCATTTGGCAATGGCCCGGATCCCGGGGAGAAGGTCATTCCGCATAGCAGGTTCGAAACTGAATTTGAACGTACCGGTTGGTACAGCCTGTCTTCGCTACAACAACACGCAATGCGGCATTACAGATCAAGCATTCTCATTGCAGATATGTTTAGAGATATTCCATCTGACTTGGCGCCTTTAACTAGATGAAGGCAAGCTCGCGCCTGATAGTATAGCTCCAATCCCACTGATGCGGAATGATTTCACACTGCAAGGTCGGCGGCGGGGCTGGGCTGCGCGACGTCAGCTGATAGCACGATCCAGCCGCCCTGCCACGTAGACACTTGATTGCGCTTTCAGCCTGTTTGCTCAAAAAGACCCGTTAGCTGCGAGCTGGGAAAGACAGCCTAACTCCGACACAGCGGCCTAACACAGTAGCAGAAGAAAAGTGCTCATGGTGACTAATGCTGCCATTAGCATGAACAGAGGTGATCTACCACTCCCGCCGTTCGAAGCGCACTACAGTCTCGCCTTAGCGGATGTCGCTGACGGCACTCTCAGCGGTTTCAACGATCCTTGTCAGCGCTTGCGGCTTTGTCCTCACGTTGCCTGAGCTGCTTCTTGCGCAGTCGGCGTCCCTCATCAAGGAACTCAAACGGAAGCTCGTCAAACACCTCCCTTAGATTTGCTGGGTCGTTTTGAGCCCAGAGATAGAACGGGTCGGTCAGTTCAAAGATCGTCGAAAGCCTCGCCCACTGAAGCGACTTAGGGGACGATAGCAAAAGATCACGGTGAGCGTTTGCTGCCGCTTCGAGGCGGCGCTGACGAAGGGCTTTACGGGCAGCTTGCTGTACAGTGGGCGACACGTCGCTAGCCAGTTGCTCAAGCCAAGGCAGCGGGACGCCAGGGGGAACTACAGATGCCAAGTAGGCTGCTATTTTACGATCGCTTGCGCGTGCGGCGCTGGCTAGAGGTGTCACGAGGGAGGCCAGAGCATCACCTCCCAAATGCACCCGCAGTCGTCGTTCGATTGCGAGGCGCAGTGAAGGCTTTGCATGTCGATAACGTTCAAGTAACTCAGGACCCGCTCGCGCGGGATCTATTTCAAGCATCAGATCGGCCGCTATGGCGACCGCATGGCGGCTCAGCAGGCGCTGTGCGGCGAAGTAGGCCTCGTCGGGTTCTTCCTTCCGCAGATAGTCAATAGCCGCGATCGAGTTCCTTTGATAGAAGCCAGAGTAGCGGTAACTAGCGCGCATCAGTTCCTCTTGCGCCCAGCTGTCGCCGGCCTCGGCGAGCAGTTGCAGTTGATCGCCCCTTAACACCAGATGACCATTTTTGCGGGATCGTCGAAGATATTCCAACACCGCAGCTTTGCCCGCAGGATGCTTGAGAAGCGCCGTCAAAAACATCCTCAGCGACGCAGAGGCGCTACCGAGATCCTGACCCGAAAGCCAGTCGATCACAGCTTGCCTCGCCTCCTCGTCGCCGGCCTCGGCCAAGTACGTCGCGACGAACTGCGCTTCCTCATCGATCTTTCCCACAATCATCTTACGCGCGAGCGGAAGCAACTCGGGGCTGTAGAACTGAAGCGCACGGAACGAGGCTAAAATCCTGCGCCGAACCTGATCCGTTGTTGCTGGCATCACGAAAACTGCGACCAGTGGGAGTGCGTCTTCGACGTCCCCAAGGAAGGCAGTCATGGCTGCAGCCATGTCGAGTGACCGTTTGTCTCCCGCAGCGAGTAGATCAGCAATATGAGCGCGTAAGCCCGAGACATCGCGCCCGTTCGAGCAGCGCATCTCTGCCGCATTCAGGTAGATTGGAGCACCGGCGCTAACCATCGCCTCTAGCTGCTGGTCGCAGCAATGTATCGCAAATGCTTCCATTCTGACAACCTGGCCGAAGGAGCCCATGTTGGGATCGTCCGGTGTCTCTGCCAGAACGGCAGTCACCCGGTCATCATCTGACCAGCGCGCAGCGATAAAGCCATCATGGCGGCCGAAATTGTTCAGCCTGGCGAGTTCTGCGAGCACCAATTTCTCATAACCGTCCCCCGCTATCATTGCGAGGATCCGCTCACACTTATTACCTATGCTATCGCGAGTCAACGATATGCGCCCCCGTCGAGCGGCGGCGAAGCGCACGAGTTGCGTTTCCAGCTCTGTGCCGGCGCGGCTGCGCAGTCTGTCGAACTGCCAAGTTTCGCTGAGCCGGGGTAGGAATTTCAATGGATGGTGAAGCCTTCGTTCTAGACTATCGACATCGGTGTCAGTGTCAGCGTCGTTAAAGAGCCGCAGCTTCTCTGCCGAGGCGTCGAGCACCTCGTCAAGCGTTTCCGCATCCATCGCTTCAGGATTGAAACGATAATAGAGGATTATATCCGTGAGCGAATCATCACCGGAGCCAGCGCGCGTGCGGATCGCGGCAGCGAGACCATCAGCGTCCGCCGCAAAGAGCTCATCGAACCACCAGTTCGCCGTCTTCCAGCCGTAAATGTCGCTGCCTTCCGCGATCTGGTGAATTGCGTCCCGAGGTGCGAGGCGGGCGCGACTTCGCAAAATGCGATCATGCGTCCAGTCTTCCGAGCCTTGAGCAGCATCCAACACAGGGATGAGTGATGCCTCGCGAAAATGACCGACCGATTCGATGAGCGCGTCGCTCGGTGTCGGCATCAATGCCACGATCCGATCACGATTCTGGTCCCAGATCCTGGCTGCAAGATCGCTGTCGACGGTCTTTTCGTCAATGAGAATCCAAAGCAATTGATCGACCGCGATCACGTCGGTCTCGGTAGCGAGTTTAGCGTCGAGCCAATCAGGCCTTGCACTAATAGCAACGCGAAGCGCGTCTAAACTCAGCTGTTGATCAAAAAAACTAGCACGAAAATTATCATCAATGGTTGATTGCTTTCTGAGCTGATTGTAGGCACTCGCGCGCTTAAGGTGCTCACTCCAGATGGCATCGAGTGCGGCTGGAACCGGTATCAGGCGGGCCGCGCTTAGGCCCATTTCTACCTCTCGCTCGGCCTCAGAGGTAACTTGGCGGGCGATCAGTTTCTGGACCGACTTCGGATCAGACATCGCGACGGCTGCAATTGCGAACGGGATGTTCGTTTGGATGTCCCAATCTCGCTCTTCATTGAATGCACGCGACGCAAGAAGCTCAAGTGCAGGTAAGATCTTCGCTCCGAGACTGCCGTAGCCGTTCCGCCACCGATCCTCCGCGCCTGCTTCCTGAGGAAGTCGTACGATATGTTCCCAGATGAGATCAGCAACGAATTCGGGTTCACATTCGTGCGCGAGCAGCCAGAGTGCGTCGAAGTAAACATAGCCCAGACGTAAACCGATCTCCTCCTTCTTCTTCGTCTGGAGCCCATCGATCGAGGCGAGAAGCGCTTCAGCTTGCGCGGGTGAAAGGTCATCCTCCTGGATCTTCTCCACCAGCGATCCCGCGATCGCCCAGTTCAGCATCCGATCTGCAGCAAACTGGATACGGTCGGGCACGGGCCGGCGAAGCAGGCCTACCCGCTCAAGTCTCAGCACCGCCGGATCGTTTAGGTCTACCGCGCGTAAGTCGGCGGTGCGCCATGGATAGTGGCCCTTTCCGGTCAGCAGCTGAGCCGCAAGTGACCGCAAGGCATATTTATCGCTTGGGTGATCGGACTGCTCGCGCGCCTGTAAGCTTCCATACTCCCAGTAGGCACTAATGAGCTCATATTCGGAATCGCCGGCCCAGAATGCGCGCTTCGCGAGCTGCACGAAGATGCTGGCATGAACCGGCTTCAGCAACAGATCGAAGATGTCATCCGGCATCGTCTCCAATGCTTCGGCGCGGTCGTGATGATTCAGGAAGCGGTGCAGATCTGCACTTCGGAAGTTGCCGATATCGATAACCTGAGTACTCTTGCGGATCGACTGGATCACCTGCGTGATGCGCGGCTGGGCGGAAACTATAAACCGCACACCATATTCGTTCCATTTCGATCGGGCGAGCCGCTGCGCGAACTCGCGATCCTGCACGTCGTCAATATAAACGGTAAGCCAGATGCCATCGTCGTTGCGGAATGCGCCGCCCAGGCTCTTTGCCATGACCGCGATCGTCCCGCGGTCTGAATGTATTGGTTGCCAAATCCGTTCGCTGATGCAGTTGACGACTTCCTCGATCTTCGTAGGTGAGCGCATCACGATCGCGAGTTCGCCCCGTTTGATCTGATCGAACGCGAGTTGGGCAAGCGTCCACGTCTTGCCCTGTCCGGATTCCCCGGAGAGGATCGCGAAGCTGGAGGTCACAATCGGAAGCGCTCGACGGGCTTGTTGCTCGGGCACGTAGCCAATGAGTCTGGCATCCTCTTCGACGTGACGGGCAAGAAGGACTGGCAAGGACCGGATATGTGCGACATAGGGCGCTGGTGGATCGTCTTGGCCCACGTCTAGCTTTGGTTTCAACTCATAAAGAGCGCTAATGACATCGCCTCGAAGCGCATCCGATGACTTGAAGAAACGCGCAACACGATCCTTTCTGGCACGTTCCTTGAGCGCCTCCAGCTTCTCGGCGCCAGCGCCTGTTTCGACCATCTTCGCGGTGATGGGATGGTCATCATGCATGAAGAAGAGCAGACGCGGCTTTCTCTGATCCACGGCTCTTCTATACTCCATCTCGGTGATGGAGATGTCCCCGCCGTCAGGAACATAGCCGTAGCGAAAGGCGAAGATGCCGATATAGACATCCGCTTTGTCGACCATCGCGAGCGACGCCTCGATCGCATTGGCGTCCATCGCGTTTAGGTTCTCCATCATCTCGTGGGGTGCGAAGCCAGAACGCTCGCAAGCATCGCGCACCTGCTCCCGATGCTCAGGCAAATCAAACGCCGTGCTCGAAACCATTACAGTCGGGCGCTCAACCGACATATTGCCTCCGACAAAATACTCGCTTTAATTGAAAAAAGCTTATAGCGAATAGTGACGGAATCCGTCCAGACATGAACGACTGAGCCATAGACGACGCAGATCCAGATGCGGTTGCACCCTCAATGGTTGCCCTTGCCTCGCGTAGCCGACCAAACGGCTTCAACATATTGCTCTAGCACTTGCCGGCTTAGTACCCGTATCTCCGACGCCGCTGCGGGCCTTGTCGCCTACGTAACCGCCAGTCGACCAAGGGCCAGTTGGAGCCCGTTCCTCGAATTGAGATCCTCTTTGAGTTCGATGTCATTGCGTTCTTGATTTCGTCGGTGATAAGCGCTTCGACATCGTCCCTCTTCACTTCAACGAGCCCGTTGCCAATAGTAGAGATAGAAATGCCATTAGGTGTGCAACTGGAGCGAAATCAGCGAGCACCAGAGGCGAACTCACAACTTTGGTAGCCAAACCGGTAGCCAAATTTCCTGAAGCTCTTGAAGAAATCTGCTAACTCATTGAAAAAATGGTGCCCAGGGACAGAATCGAACTGCCGACACGCGGATTTTCAGTCCGCTGCTCTACCAACTGAGCTACCTGGGCATGGATCGGTATAACTCCGAAGCGGCTACCTTATAGAGGGCCAGCTTGCAGCTGTCTAGGCGGCATGGATCGCAATCTGGATGAGAAATCGATGAATGCACAACGTTTTGGCCAATTACCAACCACTTGGACCTGATCTTCGAGATAAAGCACTGCCGCCGCAATTGTGCCATCGGTGATCGAGGCATGGGCGCACGCCTTCCCGGCGGCGAGCGCCTGACAAACTTCATGTTCAGTCAACAGCGCAACATCGACGGTGACCAGGCGTTCACCAAGGTCGCTCTCTGGATCAAGATCCACTGCCGGCGTCCGTTGGATGTTTGGATGTCCCGGCAGATCGACAGCGTTCGCGATCAGTGTCGCAGCAGCGTCGGCTGCGGCAGCATTTCGCGCAAGGACCGTCACCGAATCCGCAATACCAAGGGAAAAGCTTCGCCCATGACGGCCGCTGCTAGCGAGCCCTGATGGATCACCGGCCATGAGACTAATCTTGCCAAGACACGAAGGCACAGGGCTAAGACCGGCCATGGCAACTTCGAACTTCTGACCTTCAGCAAGATGGATCGCGATATCGCCGCCGTTGTTGACATAGGCTCGCCGTAGCTCTGCCGCCGCTGTCATGGCATCGAGAATTTCGTCAGCGACCGCACCTGCTACGGCTGCCATCGACGTAATGCCCAATGCTGCATGAGGCCGGCAGGCTCGTTCCATACGCCCAGCGATTCTGCCTTCGACATGTAGTCCGTCTAACGGGCACACCGTCCGGAGCTTCGGCAGCTCATCAACAAGCTCAGCGAGAACCGTTTGGAAGCGCTTCCAAGCTGCTCGATAGGCTGCATCAAGACACGCATCTGTTCCAGAGGCTTCGATAATCAGATCGATGGGCCCATGCTGGAAATGAAGGCGCTTACCATCGGGAAGCCAAGCCGCGGTTGGTCCTTTCATCTGTCCGATATCCTCACGCCTACGGCACAGATCTCACTCATCGAGCGTCTGCCAACAGTATCACCGGCGTTGTGTGTCGGCGTATGGCCCACCTTGTTTGATGGCGGTTTGAAGATCGATCGCATGATCGGTATAGCCGCCGAGGGCTCCGTAATCGCTCAGTTTCAGCGTAAACTCTATGGGTGCTACGATTGCCGGGGTCGGAACAAAGCCGAAGGAGCGTTCAGGCATGGCGGTAACGTCGACCATAAGGGTAATGCCACCTCCAGGCCAAACATAGGCAGGAGCGCCGCCACAGGTCACTTTGGTCAACATGTCTTTGACCGAACGGGTGAGGCGTACAGGGTTGTCGGTCACACCGGCACGGAGCGATCCTCCTGCACCTCCCATGAAGAGGACGGTGCAGAGGGCAGGCTCACAGTTCTCGGCGATCCGTTCCACCGACGTTGTTAATGACTCCGGCAGTGCCCGTTCAACGGGCAAGAGACCCTCATCAAGCTCAAAAAAAGCATGCTGCTCGCCGGTGGTCGAAACCATTAGTAACGTGAGGCCAGGCCACGCGATCTTTGGATTAAATCCCTCGATGATCGCCAAGGGATCGTCGATGTCGGTTCCACCCCAGCCACTACCTGGCTCGGCAACCTGAAAGTATCGACCAGGAGTAGACCTTCGGCCACGAATGCGAATCCCGGTATCCTTCACGTCCAGGACTTTGCCAGCCTGATGCTCGGACAGTACGCCAGTAATATGATCGTCGACAACCACAACCTCGTCGACATGGTCGACCCATTGCTTGGCAAACATGCCGATAGTCGCCGAGCCGCAGCCGACGCGCATCCTTTCTTCAGGCACCTCATCGATAATTGGCGCGGCCCCCGCTTGGACCACCACCTTTAGACCTTCGTCGATTTCCATCTCGACCTGTTCGCCGTTGCAAAGGTCCATCAGTGCCTTACAGGTGACACGTCCCTCTTTCTTACCGCCGCCTGTAAGGTGGTTGACGCCGCCAAGCGCCAGCATCTGAGAGCCATATTCCGCCGTCGTAACGTGACCAATTGGTTCCCCATCAACTCTGACAAGGCTCCGTTCCGGACCAAGATGACGATCGGTGTCGATTTTCACTTTCGCACCGCAGTAAGAAAAGATGCCTTCGGTAACCACGGTGACCATATCGGCGCCCTCTACTTCCTGAGAAACGATGAAGGGGGCGGGTTTGTAGTCGGGGTAGGTGGTACCGGCACCGATTGCTGTTACGAAAGCATCTTCTGGTTTCGTCAGGCTGCCATCCCAGTCCTCACTGCCAAGCGCGAAGGGTACCAATTTGCCTCCGCTCTCTTCTGTACGTGCTAAAATCACATGAGGTTCCACGCGTACCAACTCGCCATCGCGATTAGCATAGCGATCGCATGCGCCGACTTTGCCCGGATTGATGTAGCACATCACTGGACAGGCATCACACCTTACACGTTGAGAAGCGTTGACGTTATCCGTGCTCATAGCCTTGTCCTAGCGACGTTCGACCTGTCTGAGATTGGATTGCTGCGAGGACTCGATCCGGCGTAGCTGGAAGCTTGTCGATCGACGCTCCTGTGGCGTCGCGAATCGCGTTGAGAATAGCGGGCGCCGTTGGTATGAGGGCGTGCTCGCCAAGCCCCTTCGCGCCATAGGGACCCGCTGAAGCGGCCTCTTCGATGATAATGGTTTCGATCGCCGGGACATCACCGGTCGTCGGAATCAGATAATCATGGAGGTTCTCACTACGAGCGTAGCGGTAGTCTTCCATGAGCGCGAGACCAATACCCTGAGCAATACCACCTTCGACCTGGCCCCGAACCAGCGTTGGGTTAATCGCTCGACCGACATCATGGGCTGCAATGACTTTGATCAGCCGGATTGTACCGAGTTCAATGTCGACCTCAAGTTCTACCAAATGAGCACCATAGCCATAGACTGCATAAGGTTCGCCTTGGCCGTCATCGTTCAGTGGCGCCGTCGGAGGATCGAAAGTTTCGGCAACGACCGCGACAAGACCTTCTTTATCTGCAGGCATCTCCTGAAGGGCAATACGTCGTACGAGGTCGTCCTCGACGACTTCAATAACGTCACCCTTCAGGGCCAGCATGGCCTGATCCGACGCGTTTGCATGGCGGAGCAATTCACGGCGCAAGGATGCTCCTGCGCGCATCGCCGCCATCCCCGAGACAAAAGTCTGACGAGACGCCGACGTCTTGCCGGCATCTGGCGTCGTGTCGGTATCCGCACTTTCGAGGTGAAAAGCCGAAAGCGGTAAGCCTAGCGCGTCAGCAGCCATTTGCGTGATGACAGTGTTTGAACCCTGCCCGATATCAACAGCTCCTTGAAACAGGACGACATGGCCATGGCGATGCAGCCCCAACTTCATCGTCGATGGGTTGGGCAAGGACGTATTGCCACAACCGTACCAGCAGCAAGCAATACCAACGCCCCTTCGACGGGTTACCTTGGCATCTTGCGTGGCTACTCTCCCACGTGCCTTCTCCCAATAAGGACGAAGTGCTTCCAAGCAAGGCACTATGCCAACGCCATCTTCGAAAACCTGACCGGTGACGGTCGGCTTGCCATTTTGCAAGGCATTCCGCAGACGGAAGTCCAGACGATCCAGGCCAATGGCATCTGCGAGCTGGTCATAGAGTGTCTCCTGGGCAATAGCAGCCTGAGGCACGCCAAAGCCGCGAAAAGCACCGCCAATCGGCCCGTTAGTGAGAATCGCCCGCGCATCTGCACTGTAGTTTTGAAGTTGATAGGGGCCGCCTGCATGGACAGGAACGCGATTGGCAACCGTCGGCCCCCAGGAAGCATAAGCTCCGGTATCGAAACTTCCGTCAAAAGATAAGGCCGTAATTCTCCCATCACGACGAACGCCGGCACGCACCTTGATCGTCGCGGGATGGCGTTTTGTCGATACTTGCATCGACTCCGGCCTCGAAAACACCAAGGCGGCGGGCCTACCGCAAAGATAAGCAGCAAGAGCAACATATGGCTGGGTTGTGAGATCAAGCTTCGAGCCGAAACCGCCACCAACGGCGGTCGGTAAAATGCGAACGGCCTCTCTATCAATCCCTAGCATTGCCGCTACCGCATCCAAATTCATGTGAGGCGCCTGGGTGCAGCACGCGATCTCGATACGGTCCCCTATGCGTTGCGCCCAGCCAGCCTCAGGTTCGATATAAGCATGCTCGATGACGGCTGTCTGAACCTCACGCTCCAACCTGACGTCCGCCTCGGCAAAACCGTCACGGATAGCGCCGCGCGTAACCCGTCCCGAAGCGAGAATGTTCCCCCTGCGATCGTCATGAAGCTGCGGTGCACCAGCATCAACAGCCTCGTCAATCGACAAGATCGGCTTGAGCTCATCCCATACGACGGGAAAGTCCATCGTGTCGAAGGCATCGATCGCATCGCGTTCACCCACAAGCGCTGCAATGGCCTCACCGCGAAATCGGACCAGGTGCTCCGCGAAGATGGGCTGATCGATAAAGCCTGGAATGACGCCGTGACGGTTTATGCCTGGAATATCGGCAGCAGTGAGCACGCGTTCGAGACCAGGATGCGCATCAACAAGACCATCGATGTCTCCGAGCATGAAACGGGCATGAGCATAGGGAGATCGAATGATCTTGAGATAGAGTGCGTCACCGGGAATGGCGTCAGCGCCAAAACAATCCTGCCCTCTAACCTTAGGGCCCCCATCAAGACGAGGAATCGCACGACCAACGGACGGATTGACACCGGGAAATTGCGGAACATCTCGCGCATCCGAGCGCGCATCATGATGCGCGACCTCCATCACCGCTGACAGGATCGATCGATATCCCGTACAGCGACAAAGCACGCCCCCTAGCGCTTCTTCCACTGCGTCTTCAGACGGCCGATCGCTCGATCGCAAAAATGCGAGCGCCGTGGTCAACATTCCTGGCGTACAAATACCGCACTGTGCTGCACCATGGTCGAGAAAGGCTTGCTGCAGCCGTCTTCCGATCGGGTCGTCCTCCAGTCCCTCCACAGTCGTAATCAAGCGTCTATCGACTTGCGCAGCCGCGACCATGCAGGCACAGACGACTTCGCCATCGAGGAGAACTGAACATGCCCCGCAGTCACCAGCATCACAGCCGACCTTGGTGCCTTTGAGGCCTAGGTGGTGCCGAAGGAGTGTCGTCAATCGTTCCGTTGGTGAAGCGTCGAGGCAGACCTCCTGCCCATTGATGGTAACAACGATGCGCATCGTCCTCATTGAAAGCATCCCGCAGCAGACCGCAAAGATCGTCCGATCAGGACAAAGGCAGCGTCACGGCGATAGGTGGCCGACGCGCGAATGTCATCGATCGGTGAGAGCGGAGCCAGATGCTCTTCAACGACAATCGACGCTAACGCTTCCGGCCGAGCACCAATCAGATCCCGCTCGAGTACGCTCAAGCGAATCGCCGTCTCCGAACAAGCCCCTACTGCGACGCGAGCCTCAACAATGCGGCGGGCCTCAAGAACAAGACGAACGGCCACCATGGTGATGGAGATGACGAGATACCGCCGTGCCCCAAGCTTTTCGAAGTGACTTCGGCCGTTGCCGGCGTGCGAAGGAACCAGGACGGCTGTTACGAGCTCATCGTCGGCGATCGCAGTCTTTCGATTACCAAGGATAAACGCGGCAAGCGGTACGACACGGCGACCCCGTTTGGAAGCGACCTCAACTGAGGCATCGAGGGTCATGAGCGGAGGAATGCCGTCGGCAGCAGGCGATGCGTTGCAGAGATTGCCTGCAACCGTTCCAACATTTTGGATTTGCACGCCACCGATTTCTCGGGCAGCAAGCTTCAAACCGTCGAATGCGGCTGGCAGGTCGCAATCGACCACATCGCTCCAACGGGTAAGCGCGCCAAGGCGCCAACCGTCGTCGGAATGCTCAATTCCACGAAGCTCTCGGAGCCCGCTAATATCGAGGACCGGTTGGTTCAAGGGCCGCGCCACGGAGGCGGGATAAATGTCCGTGCCACCTGCCAAGATACACCAGCGTCCCGATGCGAGGTGATCTAGCGCATGCGTAAGGTTTGCCGGACGGGCGAACAACGTCACCTGCGGCTCTCTCCCGCCGACCATGTTGATCGGCTCATTATCAGTTCACGTTCACCTGAACTCGAGATTGGCGCGAGGTTGATGGCTTGTCAAACCACGGTCGCGTTGTCGCCTCCCGGAGCATTTGACAGCAGCATCATGTTGCCTGAAGGCAAACAGGTCATAGCTTCACACGGCTTCCATGAGGCGGTCGTGCGTCACCGCCCGTCCGCACAAAGCGACCAGGGTGATGGCCTGAAGGATGACGAACTAATTTCTACCATTAGTTGTATTCATGCTTGAATGAACCCGACATGGCAGCATTTCGGCATGCATTGAATGGTGATTTTCTATCAAATGGCAATTTCTTCGGGATTTTCACTCTCTATAGTTGCATGTCGTGTATCGATGTGCTCTACCAGAAGCAATTAAAATTTCCAAAGCAAACAACTTATTGGTTTTCAAAACCTTTGGAAAGCGAGCCTCAATCATCCATGCACGACTTCCTATTCATCTCGATTCTTACGCCCTTGCTACTCCTCAGCTTGTTCCACCCCTGGAGCGGCCTACTCGCGTTTGGCTGGTTCGTGATTCTAAAGCCTGAAAGCTTGCTGTTTTCGTTTGCAGTAGAAATATCGTTTAGCCTGATAATCGCAACGACGACGGCTGTCGGTTGGGCTTTCTCCAAGGAAAGAAAGAGCTTCGACGTCGATCTGACCACGATCCTATTCATCGCACTCGCTTCGGCAGCAGCCCTCTCAACGGCGACTTCACTCGCACCCGATGCCTCGGAGAAAGAATTTCTCAACATCCTGAGAAGCATGGTTTTTTTGTTTTTGCTTCGAGTGATGCTGACGAGCCGCTTACGACTGGACAGCTATATTTGGCTTCTTGCCTTTGCCATCATTCTCTTCGGCTTGAGGCTCATCGCGTCATTCATTGCGGCCATTGGCGAAATCGACGTCTCCGGGCCTTTCCGCTTAGAAATCATCGATCGCCACCACCTCGCCTTCGCCATGCTCATCGCATTGCCGCTGCTGAACTATCTATGGCTGCAATCTCGGCATCGCTGGACGCAAATCTGCCTCTTGGCCGCAACGGTTGTCGTTGTGACCGCGATCGTGACGACCGGTTCCCTAGCTGCCTTGCTTGGCCTGCTAGTGACGGCGACCTACATCCTGTGGAATTCGAAACGCTCGCTTCTATCCCTTTTCGCACTCTTAATGCTGACGATCGGCCTGCACAGTATGATGCCAGCCGTCTGGAAGGAACGGCTGGACTTGGTTCAAGCCACGGATAATCCAGCCGTTGTTGGTCTATTGCCAACGTGGCAAACCTATCTGACCGCAGCTCTTGACCGACCTCTTACAGGTGTTGGTCTCGATGCTCTCGAACAGCCACCTATTTTCGTCCGCTATGCCCCGGCACTCGATCAGATAGAGATCGAGAGCACCACACGGCTCGTTGCACAAAGCACCTTTTTTCAGGTTCTCGGGGATCTCGGCTTTGTCGGCCTTGCAATCTATGGCGCCCTTTTGGCAACCGGCTTTTGCAACGCCCGCTGGATCAGCCAAAGAGGCCGTAGCCGATCCGATTTCAAATGGATGGGTGATCTGGGCCACATGGCTCAGGTTTGCATTGTTATCTTTTGCATATTAGGCGCTGTGCACCCAATGGCATTCCATGACACTTTCCTGTCGCTCCTCATAGTGATGTCGGCGGTTCGGTGCATGGCGAAGGAAACAACTGGCGAACAACATTCTCGCCCAATCCGCCGCCACCAGTCGGGTGTACCGGTCGACATGTCAGCAATTGCCGCCATCTGGCAAAATGCCGCGGATAGCAAGGTATCAGATCTGCATCGGCGCCATTCAGGTCGGCGTCTATCGTCAGACAGTGCATCCGCAAAATGACGAATGTCAAAACCTCCGTTGGAATGATCAAGAGAGCTGGCCGCCTTCCAAGAACATCGTCGAGATCGATTTTGCACAGGGACACGAGCCGATGAGCATCGATCTGCCAGAAACTGCGATGCATGCAGATGAAGGCAAGCCTCGCCAGTGTTTTGCAATGTCCGTAGATGTCGAGGACTACCTTCATACGTTGACCCTCGCACCCGTGATTCAACGGGACAGCTGGGACCTTTGGCCGTCCAGGGTCGAGGCCGCGACGATGCGCATTATCGATATGTTCGATCAACATCAGGTTCGAGCGACCTTCTTCATGCTCGGTTGGGTTGCCAAGAAGAATCCAAATCTTGTGCGGGAAATCGCGGCCCGCGGTCATGAAGTTGCTAGCCATAGCTTTCACCATGATCGAGTCCATGACCTTACACCGCATGCTTTTCGCGAGGATGCTCGTTCAGTACGGCTCCTGCTGGAGGATTTGAGCGGCTGTGCAGTAAGAGGATTTCGCGCGCCGAGCTTCTCAATCGGTGAGCAGTGTTTGTGGGCCTATGATCAGCTTATAGATGCTGGTTACAGCTATAGTTCCAGTGTTCATCCGATCCGTCACGGTCACTTCAGTAGACCTGCAATACCGTTGCAGCCGTTCAGGCCGAACGATAGCGATTTCTTGGAAATACCAGTCGCAACGGTCAAACTTTTCGGCCGCATTCTGTCGTGTGCAGGCAGCGCGCAATTCCGGCTTATGCCCTATCGTTGGTCCAAATGGTGCCTGGACAGGCTTGCGACAGACCTCAACCGGACCGTCATCTTCTATTTCCATCCTTGGGAGATCGATCCTGACCAACCGCGCTTGAATGGGCTCTCACTGCGCACATGCGTGCAACAATATATCGGCCTAGCGGCAATGGAAAAGAAGCTGAAGCGGCTCGTCACCGACTTTCACTGGGACAGGATCGATCGACTCTGCAGATTGGATGGGCTGAATGGAACCGAAGCAAAGGTTGTTCCATCATGATCGGCATTTTCAAAATCATCCCTGCTGTCTGGCGACTGCCACTGCTCGCTCTTGCCCTCACGCTTGCTGTACTTGTCGTGATGCTAGCAGAGACGATTTCCAGCATGGTCATGCAATGGCAAGCCTCGAGGACCTATCATCATTGCTTTTTCGTCCTCCCCATTTCGCTTGTCCTATTGTGGCGCCAACGCAAACGATTGGCTCGACTGTCTCCGCGTGAAGAGAGGCAAGCTCTACTCCCGCTCGCCGCCTTTGCCCTCATCTGGTTGATCGGCAAAGCTGGCCAGATCCAAGTTATTGAACACCTAGCGCTGGTCGCCATGACGATCAGCATCGTGATTGCGATATTGGGACGCGAGTTCGCCAGCGCGGCAGCCTTTCCCCTTGGTTTTCTGCTGTTTCTGGTTCCATTTGGTGACGTCTTCATTCCAGGCCTTCAGCTCGCCGCTGCCAATGCGGTAGCGTGGGCGCTTCAGGCCATCGGTATTTCAGTTCTCCATGATGGAGTCATCATGGAGACCCCAGGCGGCCAATTAGAAATCGCCGATGCTTTCGCTGGCATTCATGTCGTGATTGCCGGCATGATGATTGGCGCCCTCGCTTCCTATCTGGCACTCGGACGGCTCAGGCACGGCGCGCTATGGATGGCCCTCGGCGGCATCTTGGTAATCGCTACACAAAGCCTTTGCGTTTGCGGTATTGCCCTCGTTACAACTCACGGTTCATTATCATCAAACATCGATCATGCCGCCCTTAGCTGGGGTCTTTTCGCGATCATCATGCTTGCCGTCGTCTCCGTCAGCACAGCTATCGTGAATTGGCCGTCATCGACTGGCGAGCATTCTGGCCCAAGTGAAGCCCGTCCCGACATGCTCGGCTGGCGACCTGCCATGGCTATGCTAGCGGCCATCTTGATCGCTGCACCTGCTCTCTACGCGTCCAACATGCTGAGCAAACGGCCGGTTAGTGTCGATATTCGACCAGAACTGATGCTCGAGCCGACCCTCGCTTTGGACCTTGGTCCCGAATGTGACGCCCGACACGAGCCATCCACCGGCTGGCGCCCTAGCTTCCAGCATGCCGACATGATCCAGAGCCTTAAAGTGAACTGCGGCAATAAACCGGTCGATCTCGTCGTAGCGTATTACGCCTATGAACGCAGCGGCTCGGCGCTGGTCCAATATGGCAATCGCCTCGCCGATGGAGAACGTTGGACCCGCATTGCAACGTCATGGCACAAACCTGCAATCGACGGTCTGCCCAAAGTCCTCATCCAGGAAGAACTAGATGGTCACCAGGCTCGAGATCGGCTTGTCCTAGCTTGGTATTGGGTTGGCGGCAAGACGATCTCCAAGACATGGCAGGCCAAGGCCTACGGGCTTTACCGAAAACTGATTGGCAAGGACGAGCCGGCGGCGTTGGTGGCGCTGAGCGCTGCCTATGATGATCGTCCCGAAGAAGCCCTTCCAGATATCAAGACCGTCCTTGCCTACCACAAACGGATCGACGCGTACCTACGTGCTCTTGCGCCAGATACCAACTGATTTGGCAATTCCGTAGCAAAGAGAAGCTGTCTAGCACGTTCTGCAAGAACACTTCTGCTTGGTCCTTGCATCACTGAAGGGCTAGCCCCAAATACCGCCCGGCGGCCCTTAAACATTGGTCATGCGAAGTGGGCTATCGGTGCCCAATGTTGTTCAGCTGATGGTGAAACGCCTTTGCCCAGAAGGTGCAATGAGCTTGCGGAACCCCCGCTAGGCACATTCGCCACACGAGTCCATGCAACAATATGACGACTCTCTCGGCTTCGGCCTCTACATCCATTGGCCATTTTGTCGTTCAAAATGCCCCTATTGTGACTTCAATAGTCACGTCGAGGGTAACGTTGATCACGAGCGCTGGCGGCATGCTTTGCTTGCTGAACTGGCCCATCTCTCGCAGACGATAGGACGACGTCCGCTTACCTCGATATTCTTCGGTGGCGGCACGCCATCGCTCATGGCGCCGCTAACAGCCGAAGCGCTCATCGAGCAGGCAACAACAGACTTCGGGGCAACTCCAGACATTGAGATCACGTTGGAGGCAAACCCAACATCGGCGGAGTGTGGGCGGCTTAGAGATTTTAAAGAAGCCGGCGTCAATCGCCTGTCATTAGGGGTCCAGTCTCTTAACGACGACGCCCTGCGCTTTCTCGGGCGAGAACACAGCGCTCGCGAGGCGCTCAAGGCAGTTGATCAAGCGGCGAGACTCTTCTCCCGTTTTTCCTTCGATCTCATTTATGCTCGTCCAGGCCAGACAGTCGATGCCTGGTCGGATGAACTCAACCGCGCCTTGAACTACACCAACAATCATCTCAGCGTTTATCAGCTCACAATAGAACCTGGGACACGGTTCTTTAACTTGCATCAGCGAGGGCAACTTGAACTGCCGGAAGACGATCTTCAGGCAGATCTCTTCGAGTTCACCCGGAGTACGTTGACAGCAGCTGGCCTACCGCCCTACGAAATCTCGAACCATGCTGCAGACGGCGAAGCCTGCAAGCACAATCTCGTCTATTGGCGGACAGGCGACTATGCCGGTATTGGCCCAGGCGCTCATGGCAGGGTCACTCTGCAAGGCAAACGGTTCGCCACAACAACAACGCGTATGCCCCGCGCCTGGCTCGACAAGGTCGAGACCGAAGGTCATAGCGAACTGCCGCGGGAACTGATTTCGATTAACGACCAGATTATCGAGATGATGCTGATGGGTCTGCGCCTGGAGGAAGGCGTCGACCTGAAACGTTTGGAGCAATTGGCTGGACGAGGATGGCGGGACATCTTGAACGCTGCCACCATCGATGCCTTCTTCGATGAAGGGTGGCTCACCCTAAATGAGACGCGGCTACAGGCCACGGAAAGCGGCCTTCAGCGCCTGAATGCGCTACTCGGCAGTCTCTTAACGCCCTTGTCGGAGACGACTCCAACTGCCAAAGAGTTAGCAATGGATGGATGATTAGCGTCGAATTAACGTTCATCTGCTAGTCAAGAAGCGCCTTGAAAACACCGGAAGCCCTATGACGCTCTGGCCGATTGCCCTCTTGAGGGCATTGTTCTTTTCTATTTGGTTCACCTTGCCGGCGCTGATGTCGCTGCCGGCCTCAACACTTGCAGCCCAGGGCGAAGCTGCGCTTGCTGAAGCAGGCACAGATCCCGCAAAGATCGAGAGTCTCGTCAAGACACTCGAAGATCCCGAGACCCGGCGCAGGCTAATCGACCAACTGAAAGCACTCAATGCGGTTCAGGACACCTCGAACGAACCTAAAAATGTCGAAGAACTCAGTCTTAACCTCGTCGAAGTCGTAACGGGACAAATCGAGAAGCTTGCTGCAGCCTCGGTCGAACTCTCTTCGGTGATCGTCGATTTGCCTTCGCTCACAGATTGGCTGATTGAACAGGTGACCGATCCCCTGCAGCGAGAGTATTGGATCAACCTTCTCATTAAGTTAGCTGTCACCTTGGGTTGCAGCTTCGTTGGCTATCGGATCGCTCGGCATTTCCTTAAGCCAACCATCGATCGGTTCTACGAGGAGCGACCTGATGGCCTCGTCACCCGCGTCCCATTGGCCCTCCTTCGCGGCGGCCTTCGTCTCATCCCGATCATGGCGTTTGCCGCCATCGGTTATGGACTGCTGACCCTGCTTGGTGATTGGAATGGAGACGCCGTCAACATTCTCGGCCGCTCACTCGTTGATGCGACGATTTTTTGCATGGTTTTAGTCGTCGGAGCACGAACGGTTCTTGCTCCTACAGCGTCTGGGCTTCGCCTCGTAGAAGTCTCTGACGCCGTGGCGGGCTATGTCTTTAGCTGGCTGAAAAGGTTCATTTACCTGATCGCCTACAGCTATGTTGTCTTCCAGAACGAGTTCGTGCTCGAAATTCCTCTAAGTGTCTATGGAGGGATCATCCGCGCCCTCGGCCTCGTGGTCGTCGTCATGCTCATTTATCTTGTGCTGTCCAATCGCAAGACTGTCGCTCACTGGCTGCGCGGCAACGGGCATGCAGAGAGTGATAAAGTGATGCATGTTCTGGCCCGCTGCCGTCGGCTGGTTGCCGACATTTGGCCAGTCTTCGCCATCTTTTACATTGTCAGCACTTATTTGATTTGGGCACTCGATATTCCGGGTGGATTTACGCTGCTTTTAAAAGGAGGCGTGCTGACGACCTTCCTTTTGGCGATCGCCAGACCGCTTGCCTATGGAGTAGAAAGCGCACTTGGCCGTGGTCTTTCACTCGGCACGGGCGTGCGCCGTCGCTATCCGGCCTTTGAGCGCCGGATCAATCGCTATCTCGGTATGCTTCAGGGCTTTGCCGTGACGCTCGTTTACTTCGGTATCCTTTTGACGTTGGTTCAGATATGGGGCTTTGAATTCTTCGCCATGATTGGCGGCTGGTTCAGCGACGAGACATGGCAGCGCTTGCAGAGTGCGGCAACAGTGGCGGCAATCAGTTTCTTGATCTGGGAGCTGATTAGCACGCTGATCGAGAACTATCTCGACACTGTTGATGAAAGCGGTACGCGCGTCGAGCGAAGCGCCCGCGCGCGGACACTTCTGCCCCTTCTGCGTACCTTTCTCTTCTTGGTGATCTGCACGGTAGTGACGTTAACCACTCTCTCGACGCTCGGCGTTGATGTGACGCCCGTTCTCGCCGCTGCGGGTGTGATCGGCATTGCCATCGGCTTCGGCTCCCAAAAGCTGGTGCAAGACATCATCAACGGTCTCTTTATTCTCTTTCAAGACACCATTGCGGTTGGCGAGGTTGTCGATGTTGCCGGTCATTCCGGCGTGGTCGAGCATATATCAGTGAGAACGATCGGCCTTCGTGATCTCTCGGGTCGCGCGCACACCATTCCCTTTAGCGAAGTTACAACGATCACAAACCATACCAAGGATTACGCCTTTGCCGAACTCGATATAGGCGTTGGTTACCGCGAGGACGTCGACGAAGTCATCGAGGTACTACGCCAGATCGGTGCTGAGCTGGAGACCGATCCCCTGCAAGGCGCAAACATTCTGGAGCCAATCCAAGTCCTAGGGGTTGATCAATTCGCCGATAGCGCCGTCGTCATTAAGGCACGCATCAAGACCCGGCCGATGATGCAATGGGGGGTTAAACGGTCCTTCAATCGGCTAATGAAGTATCGATTCGACGAGCTTGGTATTGAGATTCCCTATCCACACCAGACCCTTTACTTCGGTGAGGACAAAGAGGGTCGGGCTCCAGTGGCACGTGTGAGACTTGATAGAGATACTGGCTCCGATGGGATCATCTCGGGTCGCCGAGACGAAAAACCAAGAGAGATCCCGCCCATTCGTGTTGTTAACGAGAAAGTACCGACAGACGAGAGCGGCCATGAGTAATTATCGCGGCTATCATCAGCGTTTCTCTCCGATAAAGAGTCAGATGTCGCGAGCCGTCGACGATCATGAACGTGACGTCAAAATGGCGTGGGTTGAGCGTGTTTTACAAATGCTCAATAGCGATCAATTGATCAGTCAGGCGGGTTCAGGATTGGTGAATGAGGAGAAATGCCTGGTTCTTGAATGCAACGTCGCCCCTCAGGTCTGGGATGATCCAAGGATAACGTATCGACTTCGTCAACTCGAGGGTAGCGGCATCGTGGTTGAGCTGATCGACCATGAAAGCACCATCGCCGGGAAGACTTTCAAACGCAACAAGATCCGCGTTTCTTTTCAATCATAGCGTTGCATGAGACGACTATGAGGACGGAACATCCTCTTGGCAGAGCATCAGAAGCTCGACGTCCTGCTCTTCGTCCAGCCAGGATCGTTCCTGAATAGCGAGACCCTTGGCACTCAAGGCATCGAAAATACTCGTTAGGTCGCTTGTGTCATCGAGCAACGATCTGCCTGTACCCAGCGTAACTTTTCGGGCTACGCTCAAATAGAATGTGTGATATGTTGCCTCGTCCAGAATCCAACTATAGACACCGGTGCCACCTGCAACCATGACCTTGGCATGAGATCCAGCCACGGCCGCGACCGCCGACGCCGGCGTCACTTCCTTTGGATTGGCCCACCAGGTCACAGCATTCTCCTGGATCACAGCACGCACGCCACGGGATACAACAAGCCGCGGCCGGTTTGTCCGATTTGGAGACAACTCGTGGGTATGCCGACCTAGAATCATAAGATCCGCTTGCTTAAGAGCTGCTCGAAAATGGGCCCAATCAGCATCAAAACAGAGCGCTTTCGGCATACGACCTCTGTTATCAGCAATAAATCCATCGGCGGAAACGATGGCGTAACCATTGAATGCTATCGTCATGGGTTATTTGGGTGACCTTGGGTTTCTTGCTGCTAGAGCCTATGCTGCTCTCTTAATGAAGCCAACCGAAAATCGGGCAAGGTCGAAGCTGGGGCGCGACATGGCTGAGACGAAAAAGAGTGCGATTCAGGCAAATGGCACAGCAAAGGGCCATCCCAACATACGGGCTGTTTCGGCTGAAGAGGTCTCCAAGGCCTCCAAAAAAGTGAGGGCACCCAAAGGCAGCACAGCAAAGACCATGCGGTCACGAAAGACGGCCAACGGCAAGAAAAAGATGACGCCAGGACAACGTGCAGCGCAAGCTCGCCATGAGCTCGCCGAAAAGCGGCACAATGATGCGGCTGTTCGTCAATTCTTCGAAAGTGGCGAGTATCCATACACGTCAAAGATGCCGAGATCGACATACGAAGCCCAAAAGGCAGAGCTCCAAGTTGAACTCCTTAAAGTGCAGCGCTGGGTCAAAGAGACCGGGCAGCGGATCATGATCTTGTTCGAAGGTCGAGACGCCGCAGGCAAGGGCGGCACAATCAAACGTTTCATGGAACACCTCAATCCGCGGGGTGCCCGGGTTGTAGCACTTGAAAAGCCTAGCGCCGAAGAACGAGGTCAGTGGTACTTTCAGCGTTATATCAAGCATTTTCCCACGGCTGGAGAAATCGTGCTGTTCGATCGTTCATGGTATAATCGTGCCGGCGTCGAACGTGTTATGGGCTTCTGCGGACCCCAAGACTACCTCGAATTCATGCGGCAAGCGCCCGATCTGGAACGCATGTTGGTTCGCAGTGGCATCCACCTATTCAAATACTGGTTCTCGGTCACTCAAGAGGAACAACGGCGTCGTTTCGCAAGGCGAAAGAGTGATCCACTCAAGCAGTGGAAACTCTCCCCAATGGATTTGGCATCGATGGAACGTTGGTCGGATTATACCGAAGCCAAAGAGGCGATGTTTTTCTATACCGATACAGCCGATGCGCCTTGGACAGTGATTAAGTCTGATGACAAAAAACGGGCACGACTAAATTGTATGAGCCACTTCCTGGGTAGCCTGCCCTACCCGGATAAACTTCCCAAAATCGCTCGAGGCCCAGACCGCCTGATTGTCGGCAGGAGCGCGCATGTGATCGGTACGAGCGACCATATCCTCGGCCGAAGCCCTCGATCCGACAGCTAATCCCAAGGTCAGCGAGAATACGAAAGCAACTTAAGATTTTTTAAATCTCATATTATTCAATTAGTGATTTTTTTGTGATCTTCTGGTGTAGTCACCCACGAGGCAGGGAAACGGTTCATGGCGACCGTTTTGCAGACGCTTGGAGGTGTGACTTTGCGTGCAGCTATCGTAACCGGCGCCGATCACGGCTATTTCCCCATGATGCATGCGTTATTGCAGACGTTGGTTCGTAACCGCGTGGATTGCGAACACAAGCTCGTGGTTTTTGATTTCGGTCTCGCTTCCGAGGATATCGTCGCGATTGAGGCTCTAGGCGCTGAGATTGTTAGCCCGGATTGGTGGTTCGATGCGCCTTCATCTCTTCGCCAAAAGCGTAATCTTGGCTATGCCGCGCGGCTACAGATTCCCACCTTTGCTCCTGGATATGACGCCTATCTTTGGCTCGACGCCGATATCTCCGTTCAGAATGGCGCCTTCGTTAATGATTTTCTTCAAGCTGCACGCGATGGAGCACTGGCCGTTGTGGAGGAAAAAGATCCTTCCTATAAGATCGAACTCTACGCTCTTAAATGGCACATTGGAAACGCCATAAGGAGCTTCGGGCTCGTCAATGGCCTTCGGATCTGCCTTTCAAGGCAAATTAACGCCGGTGCCTTTGCTCTTCGGAGCGACGCGCCGCATTGGGCAGTTTGGCAAAAGCACTACCGCAATGCCGTGATCCGTTCCAATCGCGCCAATCTTGATCAACATGCACTGATGGCGGCTCTTTGTCTGGATACACTCCCTGTGACCTATCTGAAGAGCACCCACAATTGGATTTGCGCGCGAAGTCAGCCGTTGTGGGACAACGATCGCCAGGTCTTCTGTTGTCCGACGTCCCCGCATAGCCCTATCAGCGTGCTGCATTTGGCGGGACGACAGAAGGATGGTGTCCGCCCCATCAAGACACTTGACGGCGGTGTCAAATCGATGGAGCTGACCTATGCACTTCCCGTCGATGCTGGCCTGCAACCTGCAGTCGCCAATCTATAATGCGTATCTCGGCGATGAGGATTAGTTGGGTGTGTTAGCTGCTCGCTCCAAGCTCAGCGATTCGTTGGTCGAGGGCTGCGATAAGTTCGTCAAACCCTCCCTTTTTTAGAACCGCCGAGAACTCAGCACGCTGACGGGCAAGTTCCGAAAACTTGCCATCGAGCATCACATCGATGATCCGCCAGTCGGTTTCGCTGTCGCGATTGGTCTGTTCCTTAAGAACAAAGTTGAGGCCAACGGCGGGATCGTTCGGCCTAACAATCCGATCGTCAACAACGATCGTGCCACGTGGTCCGGGCTTTTCGCCGAAAATCTCAAAACGTTCACCACTATACCCATCGAAGCGGGACGCAAACGTAGCGACGCTCATTTGACTGAAGCGTTCAACCAATTGGCTACGCATTGTCTCATCTAGATCATTCCAAGTCCGACCAACGGCAATCTTCGTCATGAAACTAAAATCAAAGCTTGATCGCAGCACAGGATCGAGTTTTTCGTAACGACCTCGATAGCCGAGGGTATCTGCGGATTGCATGACGTCGAGGAGCGTCGTATTTAAGCGTTCGACGACGGCTTGCACGCTACCGTCTTTCGCCGCGAGATCCGTCAGACTGCCGGTAACCATTAGCAATATCGCCAAGAATGCGGCGAAAGGCTTCCCGCTCCTATGCGTTCTACGCCTCATTTCGGCGCCTCCTTTGAGACAAAATATCAGTATCCGCTATGGGTTCTGAAGCCATGGTCTTTGCCCTGTTGTGCCATGAGCGTTAGGACGATCCAGCATCTAGAAGAAGATGGCGGCATGAGGCTGAACCAAGCATGACTGAGGAAAACAAAAGCGTTTTCTCAACAATGACAGCTGGACGCTTGTCCAAGCACCCTACACTTGTTCTGCTAGCCGTCTTAGTCCTTGTTGTCGTTTCGTTAATCTACAGCGCGACGTCCCTTCGTATCAATACCGACACCACAGACATGATCGCTGCCGATGTACCGTTTCGGCAAAATCACCTGGCGCTACAGGCTGCCTTTCCAGCATTCAAAGAGACCGTCGTTGCGGTGATCGACGGCGATAGCGCCGAAGCGAGCGAGGCGGCCGCGACGGCGCTAGCATCAGCCATGATTGAGGAGGATGGCCTCTTTGACCATGTGGACGTCCTCGGTACAGATCCGTTTTTCGAACGTAATGGCCTTCTTTATCTCGACCTCGATGAACTCACCAATCTTAGCGATAGCTTGGCTGAAGCCCAACCACTCCTCGCAGCGCTGGCCGCGGATCCAAACCTCAAAGGGCTCTCCGGCTTTCTGACATTGGCTTTAGAGGCGGGAGAACAGGATAGTTCCTCGGAACGGTTGGACCGTCTTTTCGACCAGATGGTGGTGGTTGTCGATGCCGCCCGTGAAGGACGACAACAACGACTCTCTTGGACAGAACTCCTCGACCAGGAACGGCTCCGCGGCAACAAGAGACAGCTCTTGATCGCCGAACCGGCCATCGACTATGGCTCGCTCGCGCCAGCGGCAAAGGCGATCGAGGCAACGCGCAAGCTTGCGCGCAATGCCGGCATAAATGTCGACGGTGGCCCAACCATGCGGCTGACAGGCTCAGCTGTCATTGAACATGAAGAATTGCAGACGGTAAGCAGCGGTGCTGTTTGGGCAGGAGTGCTCGCGACCGCGGGGGTAACACTGCTTCTCGTCTTCGGACTGGGTTCAATCCGCCTTATCGCTGCAACGCTTTTGACATTGTTGGCAGGGCTCATCATGACGGGTGGCCTGGCGACGCTGATGATTGGTCAACTCAATCTCATATCGGTAACCTTTGCCGTGTTGTTCGTCGGCCTCGGCGTTGACTTCGGTATCCACCTTTGTCTCCGCTACAAGGAAGAGATCTGGCGAGGACAGCCACATGGCGGCGCCCTCGACAATGCCGTTTATGCACTCAATCGGCCACTTAGCCTGAGCGCTATCTGTGCGGGACTCGGCTTTATTGCTTTTGTGCCGACCGACTACCGCGGCCTCGCCGAGCTCGGCATTATCTCTGCGACTGGCATGGCGGTCGCTTGGTCAACCAGCTTGGTTCTGTTACCGGCTCTCCTCCACTTGTTGCCGCTTAAGGCGTCACAACGAGCGCCTATGGCGACGAGCGTCGGCACGGCATGGACCGAGCGATACGCAAGCACAATCCTGGGCTTGGCGATCATTGCCGCGGTCTGCGCGGTCCCTATGCTTCCAAGAGTTAGCTTTGATTTTAACCCCCTCAATCTGAAAGATCCGAACAGTGAATCCGTCGCGACATTTCTCGATCTTGAGCGTGACCCCAACACGGCAAGCAACGTCATCAATGTACTCGCAGCTAATCTCGATGAAGCAGAGCAAATTGCTGCCGCGCTTCGTGCTTCGCCAGGTATTGGAGATGTCGTCACGCTGTTGAGTTTTGTACCAAAGGATCAATTTGAGAAACTCGATGTTATTGATGCAATGGCCTTCTTTTTGGGTTCATTAACGCCATCGCCAGACGGGATTATCGACGACCGCGAAAGACGGGCTGCCCTCGATCAACTTGTGACAACCCTTGAAAAGGTCGCGCCTAGCACCGACGGCGCTGCAGGTCGTCTGCTCGATAGCCTAAAAGGATTTATGTCGGAACGAGACAGCCTCTCGGATGCTCACCTTCTCGATCTCGAGCAACGTCTAACCGGCTATCTGCCGAACCTGCTGAATCGGCTTGATCAGGCATTGCAAGCTAGCGAGATCAGCCTTGAGACGCTGCCAGCAAGCCTCCGCAAAGATTGGATCAATGACCGCGGCGAAGCCAAGGTCATGGCAAGGCCAGCAGTCGGCATACAGGACAATCAGGGGCTACAGCGCTTTGCAGATGCTGCCTTGAAGGCAACGCCCAAAGCAACTGGGACCCCGGTGATTATCACGGAAGCCGGCCGAGTCGTCGTGAACGCATTCGTAGAGGCTTCTGTAATCGCCTTCTCGCTTATCACGATCGTTCTGATCATTGTGCTTCGCCGTTTGATCGACGTGGTTCTCGTTCTAGTACCTCTGGCGCTCGCTATTCTCTTTACTGCGGGAAGCTCAGCAATTCTCGGCCTCCAGCTCAACTTCGCCAATGTCATTGTCCTGCCGCTGCTACTCGGTCTCGGTGTCAGCGGTGCTATTCACGTTGTGTCACGCCGACGCGCGTCGCAGGCAGAAGGTGTGGTAGCAGGCCCAATCAGTACACCCCGAGCCGTGCTATTCAGCGCCCTTACGACCATTGCCTCGTTCGGATCACTCGCGGTCTCGCCGCATCTCGGCATGGCAAGCATGGGACTCCTTTTGACCGTGGCCATCCTCTGGAGTCTGGTCTGTACACTCATCATTCTGCCGGCACTTTTTCAGTTATGTGAACCCCTGCGCGAGACGAGGCCATGACTGTTCTGGTAACAGGCGGTAGCGGCTTTGTCGGATCGGCTGTGATTCGCGCTCTTCTCGATCGTGGAGAAGCAGTCCGGGCAATGATGCGGACAACCAGCGACCCTGCCCTTCTGGAAGGACTCGAAGTCGAGCGTGTTATCGGCGATCTGGATGATCCCCAGAGTCTGAATGCAGCTGTGAAGAATTGCCGTGCCCTGTTTCACGTCGCTGCAGACTACCGGCTATGGGTGCCCAAGCCGGACACGATCTATCGAACCAATGTTGAGGGCACGAAGACGCTTATGCGAGCCGCTGCCGAGGCAGGTGTCGAGCGCATTCTCTACACAAGCAGCGTGGCGACGCTCGGCCTGACCGGTGATACTCGTCCGGCCGACGAAGCAACACCAGCTTCGATCAGCGATATGATCGGGCACTACAAGCGCTCAAAATTTCTGGCGGAACAGGCAGTACAAACACTTATCGACGACGAAGGCCTTCCCGCGGTGATCGTCAACCCGTCGGCGCCGGTCGGCCCGCGAGACATCAAGCCGACACCGACCGGTCGCCTGGTGTTGGACGTTGCAAAAGGCAGGCTTCCAGCGTTCGTCGATACGGGTTTGAACATTGTCCATGTCGAAGACGTCGCCGATGGTCATCTGCTCGCCTTCGTCCGAGGCGAAGTCGGCAGGCGCTATATACTCGGCGGTGAGAATCTCCGCCTGGGCGACATCACAAAGGCCATTGCCGCAGCTGCCGGCGTTAGCGCACCAAGGATCAAATTACCAACGGGACCGCTGCTGCCGATTGCCTATGCTATCGAGAGCTACTGGCGGCTTGCTGGCAAGACCAAGGAACCTCTGATTACCGTTGATGGATTGCGGATGGCGAAAAAACTGATGTTTTTCTCTTCCGCAAAAGCCGAACGCGAACTTGGCTATCGTGCACGACCTGCAAGGGATGCCTTTGAAGACGCCGTGACCTGGTATCGTTCCAACCACTATCTCAACTAGTACCCGGCGCCCTGGCGGCACCGCGCGAAACCGGTCAGCCCGCTGCTTCGGAAGAACCGCCTGGTTAGTTTCCCCGGTCGCGCTTCTATCCGCGACCGACGAAAGGCATTTTGGTCGCCATTACAGTCATGAAAAGAACGTTGGCGTCCAGTGGCAGGCTGGCCATATGCAGCACCGCACGGCCGATTTCGCTGACATCCATTAAAGGTTCAGCAGCGATCTCACCATTGGCTTGTGGCACGCCATCAGCCATACGCGCAGCCATTGGCGTCTCAGCATTGCCAATGTCGATTTGACCAACAGCGATGTCATATTTGCGACCGTCGAGCGAGGCTGTTTTTGTAAGGCCAGACACCGCGTGCTTGGTTGCGGTGTAAGCGATCGACCCCGGCCTCGGAGCATAGGCGGAAATTGACCCGTTGTTGATGATCCGTCCCCCCATGGGAACCTGGTCCTTCATCATCTTGAAGGCTTCTTGAATACAATAGAAAACACCCGTCAGATTGACGTCGACCACAGTCTGCCATGCTTCAGGCGTCAGGTCTTCGAGGGCACCTGCCGTGTTCGTGCCCGCATTGTTGAAGACCACGTCGAGGCGCCCGAAACTCTTCTTCGTCTCGGCAAACAACGCTTCGACTGATTGCTTGTCACTAACGTCGGTGGGCACGACCAGTGTACTGCCTTCCGAGGCGGCCAAGCTGGCCGTTTCCTCCAACGCGTCTTTGCGTCGGCCGGCGAGTGCGACGCTATAGCCATCGCCAAGCAAGGCGAGAGCAGCAGCACGCCCAACGCCAGAGCCTGCCCCGGTTACGATTGCAATCTTGTTCTTCGAACTCATGAACTTCCCCTGTCGCTCGTACTTTTTCCGCTCGCTCTCTTTGGCATGTCCTTAGACTAACCGATCTTCCTGAATGTTGGCACTGCCGACGATCACGCCGTCACCGCTTCGGCTTGAGAGATGCTCGTAAGCGATAGCGTAAGACCTTGCCGAGAGCGCTGCGCGGTAGCGCGTCGACGAAATGAACCTCTTTTGGCCATTTGTATCGCGCGAGCCGACCGTCCAAGCGCTGAAGCAACCGAGCGGCGTCACGCTCAGCACCCTTGCTTGGCTGGGCAAAG
>JANQPX010000081.1 GCA_028285265.1 Geminicoccaceae bacterium | reverse complement strand
CTCGACAGCAGACATTTAAGGCGAGTTTCGGCCTCAAAGACCGCTTTGCCTGGCAAAGCGGGCGCGGCTCGATTGGGCGCTTATTCACCCTTTTGACCCAACCTCGCCGCAGAGTTCGAGCGGTTTAACGGACGGAAAGAGCGCATAGCAGGCCCAACCAAGTCCCCGACCCTCAACTTTGATCTTGGCTATTCGGTTGTCCGAAAGTGTCAATGGATTGTCCGCGGCCGACATGTTGGGTTCGACCTTGTCCTGCCAATTTGATCTCACGTTTTGAGCCACAGAGGCTCAGGCAACGAACAAATTCAGTTGGCGAGGAGATCGAAAATGACCGCCCAGAAAATTTTCCAGATCAACCATGTCGAGAACCAGCTTCGTGCTTCGCTAGCTAAGATGAAAGCAGCTTACACGCGCAATCCGGCACCGACCGAGAAGGAGCGTGTCGATCGGCTCAACCGGCTGCACAATGCGATCCTTGAATATAAGGACCGCCTGATCGCGGCCGTCGATCGGGACTTTGGCGGTCGCGCGGAGGCCGAGACCCTCATGATCGAGCTGCTCCCTGTCCTTGAGGGCATTCGCTACAACAAGAAGAACCTTCGCAAGTGGATGAAGCAGTCGAAGCGCCACGTGCCGCTGATGCTGCTTGGCGCCAAGACCAAGGTTCACTACCAACCGCTCGGCGTCGTCGGCATCGTCGCACCCTGGAACTTCCCGATCTTCCTTGGCCTCTCACCGCTGGTGGGCGCCTTTGCCGCCGGCAACCGGGCAATGATGAAGACTTCAGAGTTCGCACCGGAAACCGGTGAACTCCTGAAGGAGATGATCGCCAAGCACTTCACGGACGAGGAGGCTGTCGTCGTCAATGGCGGCGTCGAGGTGGCGACCGAGTTCACGAAGCTGCCGTTCGATCATCTGGTCTTCACCGGATCGACACAGGTCGGCCGGATCGTCATGCATGCCGCCGCGGACAACCTGACGCCTGTGACCCTCGAACTCGGCGGCAAGTCCCCGGCGATCGTTCACGACAGCTTCCCGATCGAAGAGGCGGCCAAGCGCATCGCCTTCGGCAAAGGCCTCAATGCCGGCCAGGTGTGCGTGTCGCCCGACTACATCATGGTTCCGCGCGCCAAGGTCGATGCCTTTGTCGAGGCGTTCGCCAAAAGCTTCGTCAGTCACTACCCATCGCTCAAGGACAACCGGGACTACACCTCGATCATTACGGAGCGTCAGCGCGACCGTCTGCTCGACAATGTTCGGGATGCCGAGGAGAAGGGTGCATCGGTCATCACCATCAATCCCACCGAAGACAGCTTCGAAGGAACCAAGAAGCTGCCGATGCACGTCATCAAAGACGTCTCCGATGATATGCGGGTTATGCAGGAAGAAATCTTCGGGCCGCTTCTGCCGATTGTGCCCTACGACACACTGGATGATGCGATCGCTTATGTGAACGATCGCGACCGTCCGTTGGCGCTCTACTACTTCGACTGGGACAAGCGCCGCGCCGAGAAGATCCTGAAGGAAACACACTCCGGCGGTGTCTGCATCAACGAAGTCATGACCCACACGATGGTTGATGACATGCCGTTTGGTGGCGTCGGCCCGTCCGGCATGGGCCACTATCACGGCAAGGAAGGTTTTCTGAACTTCTCCAAGGCCAAAGGTGTCGTCCGCAAGGGCCGCTTCGATGGCAATGCGCTGATCGGCGCTCCTTGGGGAAATCGGCTCTATAACCTCTTCATCAATTTTCAGCTTCGCCGCTTCAAGAAGATCTGAGGATCACGCGGTTACCCCCAATCACCTGCGCGTCCATGCCCTAACAGGCGCACAGGTGACGGGTCCCGTCTCAACCAACAGCCTCGCCGATAGCGAGGCCTTGACCGAACCTGCGAGGACATTGTCATGTTTAACTCAGCCATCACCATCGCATTGCGCGCACTTTCAACTTTCTACCCGCCGCAAAAGCCCCTGCTTTTCTCAGGCGCTGGCGCCTCCAGGAAACTGGCTGATCTCATGATCCGCGGCGGACAGAAAAGGCCGCTTTTGGTCACCGACAGCTTCCTCTTAAAGAATGGCATGCTCGACGATCTCATCGCATTCCTCAAAGGGGCCGGCTGCGAGGTTACCATCTTCGACGGCATCATTCCCAACCCGACCTTCGCCGTGGTCGAAGCGGGCACGAAGGCTAGCGTCGACAATAAATGCGACGCCGTCTTCGTCGTGGGCGGAGGCTCGGCCATCGACGCCGCGAAGGTCATCGCTGCAGCGAGCACCAGCAAGAAGCCCCTGTCCCGACTGGCGGGCATCCTCAAGGTCGACACCCCATTGCTGCCTTTTTATGTTGTTCCGACAACGTCGGGTACCGGATCGGAGGTGACCAATGCCGCCGTGATTTCGGACACGGAAACCCACAAGAAAACGTTCTTTGTCGATCCGAAATACATTCCGATCGCGACGGCCCTGGATACCGACCTGCTCAAGTCTCTACCGCCATCGATCACGGCAGCCACCGGCATGGACGCATTGACCCATGCCATCGAGGCCTACACGTCACGCAACCGCTTCGCCGATACCGACAGGGACGCCGCCATGGCGATCAGACTGCTCGTCGAGTTTTTGCCGATCGCCTACGAGAACGGCGGCGATGCGCGTGCCCGCGAGATGGTGGCGTTAGGATCGTTCCTGGCCGGCTGCGCCTTCACCAAAGCGAGCCTCGGCTATGTCCATGCGATCTCACACCAGATCAGCGCCCACTATGACACCCCGCATGGTCTGGCGAATGCGATCATCCTTCCCCGTGTCCTTCGGTTCAACAAGGCCGCTTGCGCCGAACGTCTTGCCGCTCTGGAAGTCATGCTCGGCGGTGGTGCATCCGATGGAAGCACCGCGACGATGGCGGATCGGTTCATCGCACGAGTCGATGCTCTAGCGGAAACGGTCGGCATCCCCGTCAACCTCGCCGACGTCCAGCCCGAGGATTTCCAGTCGATTGCCAAGGATGCGCTTACGGAAGCGCGCTCGTCTTATGCGGTGCCTCGTGTCATGCGACGCGCCGACGCGACAGCGATCCTGCAGTCGGTCTCGTCCGGCGGCCGAGATGTGTCCTTCGCCTGATCGCGCCATTCAACAATGAACCTAGGAGCCCGAACAATGATCCCGGTCATGTGCGTCGTTCAGCAAGGACAAGTATCGGCAGACGTCGAAGATGCGCTCAAAGCAGAAATCGATGTCTTCGCTCAACGCGCCTTTCGAGAGCCAGCGGACATCGATTGGATCGAGGTGCCCGAAGGCAGCGGTTTTACGGCCGGCAAGCCCTCAACGACTGTCATCGCATCGTTGCAATCGAGCAAAGCCTTGGAGCATGACGAGCGCGTCGCGCTGCTGAAGCAGCTCTGCGACATCTGTATGGACAAGACGGGACGCTCTTCCCACGAAGTCGTTACGTCGATCCGTGATCCCCGCTAGAGAACGGAGAAACCAATGCCACTTTATTTATGCAATGCGGTGAGAGACAGCATCCCTGAAGCGGCCAAGCCGAAGATCGCAGCCGATATCACGACAATTCATTGCGACGTCACCGGTGCCCCTCCCACCTTCGTGCACGCCTTCTTCTTCGAAGATGCGCCAGAGCATCCGCTGAACGGCAAGAATGTTTTTCTGTTCGGCAATATTCGCGCCGGCCGGACACGAGAGCAAAAGCAGATGATGATCAGTCGGATGCGGCAGTCGATCCATATCCACACGGGCGTTCCGGTAGAAGAGATCATCGTCGATACCACGGACGTGCCCGCGAGCTGGGTGATGGAAGGCGGTGACCTGCCGCCGGAACCCAGCAATGAAGATGAATAGTTGAAGTCGCACAAGGCCGCCCATGGCTAGCCGCCGGCACACGCTGCCTGACCGCTCCTACAGGGTGGTCAGGCCTTGCGGGACAGAGCTCCTTCTTTTCGAATTTCGCCAGGTGTCCTGCCGAACTTCTTGGAAAAAGCACGGACAAAACTCGCAGGCTCCGCATATCCCACGCGCCAAGAGACGGTCTCAACATTGAGGCCTGCCGCTTCAAGGAGCTCACGGGCAATTGTCAGCCGCGCATCCGTATAGAGCTCGCGAAAGCTCGTTCCTTCGTCGGTCAATCGACGGCGCAAGGTCCGTTCGGTCACGGATAGTTTCTGGGCGATGTCGTCGATCTTTAGCTCGGAACCCAGATCATCGATAACCGTGTCGCGCACCTTCCTGGACCAAGGAGGCAAGGCTCCGTTGATCTGCTCGACCAAGGTCTTGCATTGATCCAGACAATATTGAAGCGTGACCGGATCGGATTTTGGAAGCGCACAATCAAGCAGGTCGGCTGGAAACGTCAGTACATTTCTGGACGCACTGCCGATAACGTCGATGTTCAAGAGCTCCGACAACGCACGCGAATAGTCTGGGTCGTCGGCGGTCGTCTCGATCCGAAAGCCTCGAAAATACGGTTCCTGAATCAGTTCCCGAATGAAAGTCATTGCCACACATGAATGCCGTTCGAGGATGAAGCCAAGCGTTGACGGGGGTAGTCCCAGCATCTCGAACTCGAGCCTTGCGTCGCCGTTCGTCTCCCGAAGCGCCAAGTCGGCGATGACAAAGGACAATTTCTCGTACTTAATCGCTGTCTCTATTGCGGCCCGAAGCGTCGGGCTTGTGAGAATGGCAAATCCCCAAATCCCGAAGGCATTGACATGCATCCGTTTTCCGACAGCAACGCCTAAGCCAGCCTTCTCGGGTGAAAGTCGGACAAAATTCTCGATCGCCTGTATTTCTTGTTCAATCGTGACCTGAGTGGTCGATATCTTCAGGTCATCCGCTGACAGACCGGTTCTTTCGAGACCGGCCGCCGTGTCGAGACCGAACTCTTCCGCCACTTCGAGCAGCAGACGCAAACTTGTCGCCGGCCTTAGCGCGTTGATCTCTCGCATTCGGCGAAAATATCATTTTGGCCGAAAATATCAATTTCTCTGCCGATCCGCTTAATCGAGATATGTCGCATTGCCAAGCACCATGTGCAGATTCGCGCACGTTCGCTTCCTGAAGGCATTGCTGTCAGAAAGCTTTGGAGTGTTTAGGTCCGAACCTGGTACGAAGTGATATCGAGGATTTGGGCAGAAATGGGGCGGTTAGCCACCGTCCCGGCTGATTCTTCGCTGGCGAGGTCGTTTGCGAGCGCAAAGCCGGCGCGATACGAAGGGTCTTCAGTAGAAGGTCTTCGCGTGAGACTAGTAGAGCTATCTATTTGAGCATTTTGGATGCAAGTCCACCTGAATAGTCTCACATGCCCTTACAAATTAATGGTTTGCCGAAGACTCTTAATCAGCATGTCCAAGATTCGAATCCTTGTGCGCACACCATAATCATTTCAATAGGTTAGCTCCTGCAATTTATGTCGTTTCTAGATGTGTTTTGGAATGAGTCAGCTGCTCTAGCCGACATTGGAAACGATTCTGGCAGCATCGTGGTGACGCCACGTCTCAACTGAATCGCTCTATCCGTCTCAGACCGTGCCTTGGGAAACCAGTCGATTCCCTAAGTGGGGCTCTGATCGTCGTCATTCTTTGACGCCTTCTGTTTAACTGATGGCGTCCCGATTGCAGGGGCATCCGAACTCGCAACATCGACCGACGGTGTCCCAACTGCGGGGGTGCCGACTGCTGGCGTCGTGATCTCTGTAACTGGAGCAGGTGTATCAGGCTGCTGCTTACTGGGTCGGATCATACGCATGGTGCTCGCTCCTGGTTGGCGGGGACTGAGGATAATTCGGAATCGAAAGGGCATTCCAACCTGGCAAGAAGTCGTTCAGTGGCCCGACGATAGATCGTGCAATAGTCTTCCTGCGGCGAATAAATGTCGTCGAAGGCCTCTTCTGAAGAGCCGAGGCAGGTCCCCTGGCAAAAGCCCTCCAGATTGCATCCTTGGCAATAGGGGACGTTGAAGTAGGTCCGCATGGCGACCTTCTTGTAGTCTTCACCTGCTAAGATCGAACGGAGGTCGTCGATGTGGCCGTAGTGCAGTGACATGGCTCGACAAGGGAATAGATCACCCGTTGGCTCGATCGAGATCTGATGAGATGTGGCTGTACAGCTCGCACCTAGCGGTCGAGCGATATCGGTATCGTTTCGATATTTATGGGTTGTCATGATCTTCCTGAAGGGATCCAACCAATCGCCATGCACATGCAGGCCTAAACGGTCGGCGAAGACACTGAGATCGACGAGCTGCTCCACGAACTGCTCTTCGCTCTCGTCGTCACGTCCCCCGACGTCAACCTCGGCGAGGTTCGCTGTCTGCATGGCCAGCGTCAGTTCGAGCTCGCTGGCGCCTAATTCCCGAAGATGTTCTGCGAAAGCTCGCATCTCATCAAAGTCACCCGCCGACGAGATGACGGAGCTGATGCCGAAAGGTACGCCGGCATCCGCTAGACGGTGGAGGCCAGTCTCCACCATTCCATATGTGCCGCCGCCTGTGGATTTTGAAATTCGGTGAGCATCGTTGGTCTTGCTGTCGCCATCCAAGCTGACGACGACCCGCACGCCGTGATCTCGAAGGCTGCTTGCAACTCTGTCGGTGATCAGAGAACCGTTGGTCGTGATCGCCCACTGTACCGAGCGATCATCATAGCGGTCAAAGAGCTGAGCGATGACTTTCCAGTTGATCAGTGGTTCGCGACCGAGGAATTTGACCACGATCCGCTCATTGCCATGTGCTCGTGCAACGGATCTCACTTCTTCAATGGCGTTGGCCGCCATCTCGAAGGAAATATTGGGACTTGAGCCGGCAATTTGTGAGCGCACCGGCGAGCGGCTCTCGGAGGTATCGGCGAAACAGTATGAGCATGCGAAGTTGCATGCATTGCTGGAAGAAATCTGCAAGCCCGTCACGAATATGCCGGAACTCAACGCCGCTTCCCGGGCCTTCAAGAGCTTGGCAATCTCCTCACGTTCCTCTGAGACGGAATTGACGAAGTAGTAGGAGTCGTAAAGCGCATCTGCGTTTTCGCGTCCGACGACCTGCGATAATGATCCTAGGGACTCGGGCCGGGGACCATCAGGGGAGAGGAACTGAAAAAGTTCCGAGTCCAACCATGAGAAATTCCCAAACAGCCGATGGTAGGCATAGGAATTTCCCCCTTCTGTCTGTCCAAGCGCAAGGTTTTCTGACCGGATCAATGCGGCGGTAGGATCGGGGGTGCGCATCTCTTGCCTCGAATGTGATGATCCGCAAATTTTTCAAAATTCGACTTTAATTGTATCATCAAATGAATTGAAAACAACCTTAAGGCGCTTTTTGTATTGGACTTGGACCGGATACGTGTTCGCCATGGCACAGACTCTCCTGAACATTGTGCCGACGGGCACATAAACGCATCAGCGGGCCATTGCGCTCGAACAGCAGATCGCTATCCGGAAGCGGTACGGTTGGGCATAAAGCAATCACGTCAAAGTTCCGATGCTAGAACTGTGGCAGACGTGGATCACGATACTGGGATGGCTGGCAAATCAGCCGAAATGTTTGATCGCTATGAAATAGTTTTCAAAGTCACTTTTTCATGAGGTAAAAATGAAAATGCGAGAAAAACATGATAAAATCGCGATAGCGCAGGCTATTGTCGGTGATATATTTCTCCAAAAGCTATAGCTAACTTTCGATATTCTTGAATTTTCATAAGAGCTATTTCTGAGATAGTTAAAATGAATCATATTTTCATATATGTCATCGATCAAGAGTCGAGCGGAGCGAGCTATTTTCAAAATATTTCTATAGCTCCAATAAATATAGATATTCACTACAGCAACAAACAAGAAGAATACCGTGTCGGGCAATTTTTCAAATTTTATGCCATAAGCTTCAAAACCTTGAGGCTTGACATTGATTATGCACAGAAAAACGGTCACTGTCGCAAACATCATCAGATTTCGTCTTGTACGATGAAGGCGTTCGCGATTCTCAAGTGCCCATTGGCTCGCGTCACTTAGGATCGCTACTTTGAGTGTATCGGAGAAGTCTTTGGGTTCGTTGCCATCTGATGCCGAAGCAGTTTGTTTGGCTAGGTGCTCGCCCGCATTCTGGTCTTGGTCTGTCATCGTCAAATTTCACATCGTTTGATCGAGGTATCTTAGCCGCGAGGCCGGCATACCACCAACAATATGTCGGCGGAACTCTGCGGCGATCCGAGCCCGTGATTCCGGATAGCCAAATCCAAACCGACATACCTGGCAGCTAAAGCAGTCTCGGACACTCAGCTCCATCCATGGTGATGTCGTATCCGAGGCTCCGATAGCCTGCCTGTCGTTTGGTGGCCATTTTCGCCAGAACGGGTACCTCGACGTCGGCATAGTCGTAGACGATCACGTCACTTTTGCCATCGTGCTCGCGATGTAGCCGTCCGACATACTGGGCAAGCGTGCCGCGCCAAGAGATCGGCATGACCAGAAAGAGCGTATCCAAACGCGAGTCGTCGAAGCCCTCACCAATATATCGTCCAGTCGCAAGGATAAGCCGCTCATCGATGTCATCATCATTGATCAGTGATTGGGCGACTTTCCGCTCGCCAACCTTCATGCCTCCGCGAAGAACGATCAGATTGCGGACAAAGCTTCGAAATCGATCAGCAAGATGATCAAGGTGCTGACGCCGTTCTGTCAGGACGATAGGGCATCTTCCTTCTTCCAGGGCGCTCAAGACATCGTCGAAAATCAGAGCGTTGCGTCGCTCATTGTTTGCCAGTTCCTGGTAGATATGTGCGATTGGTGGGCGTTCGATCTCGGAGCTGATCGATGATCGAAAGCTGGTTTCCTTGATGACGACCCGATGTTCGAAGCTGCTGCGGGTCGCTTGTGATTTGGCATCGACCCGATGTCGGATTGGACCGCACTGCATGAAGATGATGGGATGATGACCATCTTTACGCACGACCGTCGCTGAGAGGCCGAGAACATATTTCGCCTTCGATCGCCGTGGAACCAGCTCAAAGCTGACGGCCGGCAGATGATGGCATTCATCAACGATGATCTGTCCGTAGCCGGCAACGACGTCCGACACTTCGCCTCGGCGGACCAAGCTCTGGATCATTGCAACGTCGATCCGCTCTGTCGGCTTCCGCTTTCCGGCGCCGATCACGCCGACATCTCGACCATCGACCGACAGGAATGCCTTCAGACGTTCGGTCCATTGTTCCAAAAGCTCGCGACGATGGACCAGGATGAGAGTGTTCACCTTTCTCCGGGCGATCAGCGCCGCCGCGACAACGGTTTTTCCAAACGCGGTCGTCGCTGCGAGAACGCCGAAATCATGGCCGGCGACGGCATCGACCGCTTTGATCTGCTGTGGCCTAAGCACGCCTGTGAACCCAGCATCTATACCCGTCCCGGCATCACGCTTGTCGTCGAGATCAGCTTTGATGTCGTGCGCAGCTAGAAGATTGATGACTTCATCCAGGCAACCCCGTGGCAGTGCGATGTGATGAGCGTGTAGTTCAGCGCAACTGGTCACCCGAGGCTTGCCATGGGTTGGCAGGCGCATTGCCTGCGCTCGGTAGAATTCCTGATTCTGAAAGGCGGCGACGCGTATGAGACTGGCGACCATGGCGGCGGGCAGGCCGGCTCGTTCCACATAGACTTGGTCCGCGATCGTGATTTTGAGCGCTGATGGCAAAGGCCCCGTTACATCGATCTTGCGCGGTTTGCGCGACGGTGGCAGCTCCCAGGGATCAACGGAATCGTCTTGATCGATAGGAAGACGGACACGCAGCAAGTCACCCTTGGCTACCGCATCGTCGACAAGTCCCTCGGCTTTCTTCAGCGACGTTCGACCAAGCGATGACAGATAGGCCCACTGGTCCTCAAACGGCTCGAAGTCATCATCGACGAAGACCGCGTTGCCAGTCCGTCGCGGCAGTCCCTGCAGCGGCAGGGCGATCAGGTTGCCGAAGCCGCCGGCGGGTAGCGTATCCTGATTCGGAAAGAACCGATCATACGAGGTAAATCCAATCTCCGGACGGCGGTCCAATGCTGCCGTCATGAGAAGCGTTCCAAGCTGTCTTGCCGTCGACGACGGGATTGGCTCAGAGAAGAACATCCAGACATGCCCACCATTGCCGGACCGAGATCGCTCCAGAGCCGCTTCAATCTGGTAAGCACGACAGCTGTCCAGGTAAGACTTCGCGTCGCTTTCCCACGTCTTGCCGTCAAAATCGACCGCCAAGAACCAGCAGCTGTTATCGGGAAGAATTGGATAGATGCCGATGACGAATTCGTCGCCGCGATCCGATCCCGGTCCGGGCGCGCCTCTAAGATGCTGCGCAATAACATCGTCGTCGACAGGAACAAAGGCTTGGTGAGGACAGTCGCTGCACTTCACTTTCGGTTTCTGGCAGACACCCTGAACCCACTCGTTTCGACAAACCGGGCTAAATCCTTTCTTGCCGGTCTTTGCGTTCTGCCATCGCCGCGGGAAGACGTCGGTTCGGCCCCGAAACAGGCTTCGGAATAGACTTATCTTCTCTTGGGGTGAGGACGTTACCGTCACGGTCGCCGGCGTTGTGTTGGTAGTCTCAATCTCCTGTAGCCGCCGACGTAGCTGCTTCCGCTCAGCTTCGAGTTCATTCAGGCGGTGCCGGATCTCATCGATCTCTTGAGATGTTGAGGGCTGAGGCATATGAAATTAATTCGTTACATCAAGAGGCAGGATTGGCAAAGCAGCTCGCTTTGGCTTGCATTGCCATATGACTTTCAGGTTATCCCTCCAAGCGTGCAAGGTCCTCCAGATCCTGTTTGCGCTGCCGTACCCGATGATTGTAGCTGTTCTGGTTCTTTGTACAGACAAGGCTGTAGGGCCTACCCTGCTTATCGGTTTCCACATCGACGTCGGATTTCGATCGTCGAATTGTATCAGTGACGTGACTGCGCTTCGCTTCTGCCGCTTTTAAGACCCAGCGTTTCTGCTCCGGGTTATCAAGAAAACAGCTTAGCTCACAGCAGTGAGGGCATCGGCATTTGAGCTTGCTGGCCCGTCTCCAATCCTTCGGTGCCTCCAGAGGTTCCGCGATGCGGGCGTTCAAATGCTCGCGGCAGGTTTCGAGCAAGCGCTGCACCGGCAGACTCGTCGCCGCCCTAGATTTGACCAAGCGACACGAGGCCGGAACGAGGATGCCATCGAGGCGATAGCGCTTAGGAGATCCGAGGATGAGATCTGCAGCTCGATCCGAAAGGCCAAGGTCGATCTTGCCCAGCGCGGTCATAAGATCGGCGACAAATTCCGAGGTCGGTCGTTCATCTCGATAGGATCGCTCTCTATCCGACAGACCCGGAACGGCTTCGATCAGGCGTTCGCCGGCCTCGTCGAAACGACCATCGGGAAACGCATCGACCGTAGAAAGCAGAAGATTCCCGCAGCCGCAGAGTGACGTTGCCACATTGCCGACGATGATGTGCTCGATCACGACAGCCGCCTGTTTGAGCGGTAACGAACGGACAGCCGCGATGATCGCGTCGTTGTCGCTGCCGCGGTAATCGCCGCCTGCCGTGATGCTGGTCAGGAAGGCGTTGATCAGCTTCGTGTCTTCCAGCTTGGCAAGCAGCTCGAGCATCTTCGCCGCATCGCTCGGACCTTGGTCGTCGCTCGGATACCATCGCTCCACCGTCCAGCTAGAAAACATCTGCTTGGCAAGTTTTTGTGCCTGCGATCGGAGGGGAGCATCCAGATCGCTGCCGCTGGCCGTCCAGCTTTCAACCATCTTGCCAAGACAAGGCAGTGTGGCTTTCAGGCCAGCTTGACAGAGAACGGCGAAAAACTGCTCCTCTGGCCAGAGCACCAGCGCCGCTCGACGGTATGTCCGTTCGAATGATGCTCCCTCGTTGCCCGTAGCCTCCTGGAAATACTCTTCGTCAGGCTCCATCTCATCGAAACCGCCGGGCGGAGACAGTTCGTCATCATCGACAGGAATGTCGCCGAGCGATGCCGGCGTCCCATCCAGACGCTGCCAGTCACTGAGGGCTGCGTAGCCGTCGGTCACCTCACCCACTTCGAACGCGTCGTCGGATGAATGCCAGCGGTCATAATGGCTGCCGGAGAAGACGTGTTCTGCCCACCCGCTCTCCTCGATGGTCAACAATGCCAAATGGAGGTCGACCTCGGCATCCCTAGCCGCAGCGGCGAGGACTCCAGCTGCACCTGCATCCGCTCCTTTCAGGGCCTCGAAGCCGAGTGCCGCAGGCGTGTAGGCGTGTTCAAGCGGATAGATGATCTTTTTCGGCTTTCCGTCATCCGGCGTTTTTCGGCCGCTTGTCCACGACTGCAGGATGGATGTCACTCGGGCCTGCTCGCCGTCGTAACAAGGCGGCTTTAGAGACGCCCCCTTCCGTAAGAGGTTGTAGATAAGAGTTAGGCGATGGCCTGCTGTGATCGGCAACACTTCATGGACGCAATCAGCATAGAAGGCTGCAAACGCCGCCTCTGCCGGCTCGTCGACGGAAAGATCTAACTGCGTTTCCTGGCCCTTATGCCGCACAACCAGATCACCGCCTTCCGATTGCGATGGCAGCACGATGACCAGCGTCGCAAACATACCGTCCGTTTTCTCGGTATCGCGATGGCTGACGAAGAAGCTGCCTTCGTCATAGATGAGGAGTTTGTAGAATTCGGCCTCGATAGGATCGGTCACACCCAAGCCGTCGGCGACCTTGTCCAAGATATGGTCGAGCGTCTGCTGCCAATGCTTGCCGCCGATCTGAACCTGATCGGCAGCGAGCTGCCAGGTTCGCCTGATATCCGTGTCGACCAATGTTTCTTCACCGCGGCCGAAAGGGGCTCGCTCGGCGAGCGCGGTGAGTTCTTCCGCCTGAACCGGCAACAGCGGTAGGGCTATTCGACCAACGCCGTCCACGTCCAGCTTTGGTGCGAAGAGATCGGCCCTGCCTGAAATCGCAAACTCACCAGGCCGACGGATCGAGCTCAATGCCGAAGCAAGGTCGGCCGTGATGGATGACATGACAATAAGACTCCCAATCCCTCGTTTTCAATCGGCGCATCCATAGCAGGATCAAGATGATCAGGTCGACCAGCCAGCCATGACGAAGGGCCGACAATTCAATGAAATAAGGACATAAAACGATAACGCCGACATCAGAGGATACAGCTATGTCAGCAACCAGATTTGGCGCTGATTGGCGGGGCTGGGATCGAATCCGGATTCGATCACGGCGTGCCTTGCCCGTCAGATCCGAACTCAATGATGCGTTTATTTTCTCCATTCAAATCACTTATGGCTAGTTTTTGATGCGAATAATGCTTATATTCGCATCATGAAACACATCTGGCAGTCTACGCTCTGGCCTAAGTTTGACTATGATCGCAAAGCTGCAGAGCCACATTTGGCAGCTGCCGTAGAAGCAATGGGAGAAGTCTCCGGCCTTCAGGCCGGCCTTGACCAGCGTGATCTCGAAGAGCTGCGACTAAGGCAAATCGTTCAGGAAGCTCTGGCGTCCTTCGGCATCGAAGGGGTAGCCCTTGATCCAGCCGAGATCGAAGCATCGGTCATAGCTTCGCTCAAACACAGGGACAGAGCAGCCTTAAGCAGGCGATCCGATGCGATCGCGGAGTTGATGGTCGCTGCCCGACAGGCTGAAGGTCTGCTCACAAGAGAGACTCTTTGGGAGTGGCACCGCCTGCTATTCTTCGGGATCGAAGTCGAGGATCTGGGACGATGGCGACAGTTCGACATCGACATCGTTCGCTCAGCCGCGGCGGGCTCGAACGACATTCTCTACAAGGCTCCGCCGCCCGAGCGGGTCGACGCGGAGATGTCGGCGTTCATCGATTGGCTGAATGATAAATCGGAGATGCCTACTCCCATTGTCGCTGCGATTGCTCATCTCTGGTTTGAGTCGGTCCATCCCTTCTCGGATGGCAATGGTCGCGTCGGTCGAGCGGTGATCGAGTATGTATTTGCGGGCAGATCAAAGCCTCTGCCATTCTCATTGTCTCGTCAAATTGAAAAGGACAAGAAGGCCTATTACGCCGCCTTGCAGGACGGCCGAAAGGTTGGCAGAGGAGCGATTGATGCCACGGCCTTCGTTGTCTGGTTCCTGATCACCTTGAAGAGTGCCGCTGATGCCGGACGTGATGAGGCGCATTTTCTCGTGCGCAGAAATCAGTTTTTCTTGCGTTTCGACGATGCGCTCTCTGAGCGACAAAAGGCTGTGCTTCAAGCGCTCTTCGTGCAGGGTAAGGGCCGTTTGCAGCAGGGCCTCAGCGCGAAATCCTATAGCAAGATTGCGAAAGTCTCCGGCCCCACGGCCACTCGGGATCTAGGTGCGATGGAACGTGCCGGCGCGTTGCGGCGATCGGAGTCCGGCGGTCGTTCAACGTTCTACTGGATCAATTTCTGAGGCGATGCGCTGCCTACAAAAATACTATCTGCCTCAGAACGTAGGCGCGTCATATTTGACACGATCATGTCAACATTTTCTGAAGACGGGCAGAGCCGTAGAATCGTTTCCACGAAGATGGCTGCTTTTGACCGGGAAATGGCGGATTCTGACCATCGATTTGGAAACGATTCTTGAATTTGCGTCGAATCTCAAGCAGTTAGGAAAAGGCTACAGCTAGCTCTTAATCAGCATGTCCAAGGTTCGAGGCCCTGTGCGCCCATCACTTTGTTTTTTTGTCCAGCCCGAAGACATCTATGGATACCCCCGTTCGTGCAAGGGGGATTTTTGTTTTGGCCTTAGTTGCCTGCAGTCATCCGCGCAAACAGCTTTCTGCGCTTCCTAGGTCTCTTCGGTATCAATCTGAAAATTCACGATTTTGAGAAAGTGATTAATGCAGCAACGCGAAAATTCGTCAAGCTTATGATTTTATTGGAAAAATAGTAAAACAAACCAGGTATAGACTCGCAACAGGCAAATTGGTGCGCAAACCTGGCCTATTGTAGGAGAAAGACCGAATTTCAGGACATTTAGGATCCAGTCTTGGCATGACTATTGGCAGATCCTTATTCATTAGGCGGGAATCTCCACCTCCGCTCTGATTAGACAGTAGAAGAAGACCAAGAGCGTTCGTACTGCACCGAACTGGGCCAAGCGAATCGCTCGTGCCGCCTCAATATCCACCATGATCGCTTTGTCAGTGCAGCGTTGGAAGCTGCTCTCAAAGATACGGCACATCAGGCCGCTCATGCCAAAAATCCCAATTTTGACCGTAAAATTGAAGGTGATAGTCGCTGAAGACGCCATCAAAATCGGACACTGCTGTCAATCCTGGATAACTTAGGCTAGTTAGATGTCATCGTCCCGTTGTACAATAGATCTTATCGCGTACAGTTGATGTGACCCATCTTTGTTCTCTCCCTAGACTTGCAAAGGCCGGGATTCATTGAGCGGCCGGGGACTAGCTCTTCCGGCGAGGTTTAGACCGTCTCAAGGAGGTAGTGCATTGGAGCCAACTGATGCCGAGCAACCCGACTACTTTCACAAAGTCGTCGACTGCCAATGGGCCTGCCCCGCCCATACGCCGGTCCCCGAATATATCCGTCAAATCGCGGCTGGACGTTACACCGACGCCTATATGATCAATTGGAAGTCGAATGTGCTGCCTGGTATTCTCGGACGCACCTGCGATCGCCCCTGCGAGCCAGCTTGCAGGCGTGGCCGGGTGGAAGCGGAGCCGGTTGCTATTTGTCGACTTAAACGTGTCGCCGCCGACAACAAGGACGACATTCAATTTCGATTGCCGACCATCCCCGCAGAGAAAAACGGCAAGCGCATTGCACTCATTGGTGCCGGTCCCGCCTCACTCACCGTGGCTCGAGATCTGATGCCGGAAGGCTATGAATGCGTGATGATCGACGAGGGCCGGCAAGCCGGTGGCATGATTCGGACGCAGATCCCGAAGTTCCGGCTGCCAGATGAAGTCATCGATGAAGAGACAGGCTACATCCTCAACATGGGCGTCGAGCTTCGGATTGGCGAGCGAGTCGATAGCCTGGAGGCGCTCCTCGCAGAAAACTTCGATGCCATCTTTGTCGGCACGGGGGCGCCTCGCGGCCGTGATCTCGAAATACCCGGACGACAGGAGGCCGCCGCCAATATTCATATCGGAATCGATTGGCTCTCCAACGTCTCTTTCGGCCACACCGAAAACATCGGGAAACGCGTCATCGTGCTTGGCGGCGGCAATACCGCCATGGACTGTTGCCGGTCAGCCAAGCGTCTCGGCGGCGAGGAGGTGACAGTTGTCGTTCGGAGCGGATTTGACGAGATGAAAGCCTCGAGCTGGGAAAAGGAAGATGCCCAGCATGAGGGCATTCCGATCCTGAACTTCATGGTGCCCAAAGAATTCGTTCATGAGGACGGCCGTCTCACCGGCATGGTTCTCGAGAGGGTCGAAGCCCTTTATGACGACGATGGCCGCCGCCGCTTGGTCTCGACCGGCGAGCCTGATGTGCACATGCCCTGCGACGACGTGCTGGTGGCCATCGGTCAAGAGAACGCTTTTCCTTGGATCGAGCGCAATCTCGGCCTCGACTTTAATGACTGGGGCCTACCGGTGGTCAATGAGGTCACCATGCAATCTTCCCTAGCCAAAGTGTTCTTCGGTGGTGACGCTGCATTCGGGCCGAAGAACATCATCTGGGCCGTTGCCCATGGTCACCAGGCGGCCATCTCGATCGATCGGTTTTGTCAGGAACGCGATGTCGCCGATCGGCCGCCGCCGCTGGTCAATCTGGTCAGCCAGAAAATGGGCATCCACGAATGGAGCTATGATAACGACGTCACCCTTGATCAGCGCTTCAAGGTGCCGCTTCGTGATCAAGTGATCGCGATGAAGGACATCCGAATCGAGGTGGAGATGGGCTTCGACAAGCGTCTAGGCTATCTAGAAGCCGAACGCTGCCTGAACTGCGATATTCAGACCGTCTTTACCGACAAGCTCTGTATTGAATGCGATGCCTGCGTCGATATCTGCCCGATGGACTGCATTTCTTTCACCGACAATGGCGAGGAAAAGGACCTCCGCCAGCGCCTGCGTGTGCCCGCTCAGAATCTCGAACAGGATCTTTATGTCTCTGGCTCTTTGGCAACCGGTCGTGTCATGGTCAAGGATGAGGATGTCTGCCTGCATTGTGGACTTTGCGCGGAGCGCTGCCCGACCGGCGCTTGGGACATGCAGAAGTTCCTCCTAGACATGGCGCAAGCCGGACCTGCTTGCAGGAATCAAGCCGCATGACCAAGCTTCAGAGCATCAACGATTTCGTCGTCAAATTCGCCAATGTCAATGGCTCCGGTTCGGCCAGCGCCAATCGGCTTTTTGCCAAGGCGATCCTGCGTATGGGCGTGCCGGTCAGTTGCCGCAACATCTTTCCATCCAATATCCAGGGCCTGCCCACCTGGTATGAAGTGAGGCTCTCGAGGGACGGTTATCTCGGAAGGCGTGGCGGTGTCGATCTCATGGTCGCGATGAACCCGCAGACCTGGGACAGAGACATGGCCGGGATCGAAGCGGGCGGCTTTGTCCTATATGACAATTCCAAGCCGCTGCCTTCCTCCAAATTCCGGGAGGACGTCACCGCGCTCGGCATTCCCTTCACCGAGATCTGCAACAAGCGCTATCAGGAAACCAGGCTTCGCCAGCTCTTCAAGAACATCATCTATGTCGGGGCACTCTCTGCACTTCTCGATATCGAAATCGACGTCATAGAAACGCTTATTGGCGAACAGTTCAAAGGCAAGGACAAGCTGATCCAGCCCAATGTCGAAGCGCTCCATGTTGGACGGGACTATGCGATGGAGCATCTTGCCTGCCCGCTGGGTCTCAAGGTCGAGCGCGCAGACAAGGTCGGCAATCGCATTTTCATCGACGGTAATAGTGCAGCAGCGTTGGGTGCTGTATATGGTGGGGCAACCGTGGCGGCCTGGTATCCGATTACACCCTCCAGTTCCCTTGCAGAAGCCTTCGAGCGCTACGCCGGCAACCTTCGAATCGATCCAGAGACCAAGAAGAAGCGTTACGCCGTCATCCAGGCCGAGGACGAGCTTGCGTCCGTCGGCATGGTCATCGGCGCCGCCTGGAACGGCGCGCGTGCGTTCACGGCGACGTCAGGGCCCGGTGTCTCGCTGATGCAGGAATTTCTGGGCCTTGCCTATTTCGCCGAAGTGCCGGCCGTGCTCTTTGATATCCAGCGCGGCGGCCCTTCCACCGGCATGCCGACCCGGACCCAGCAGTCGGATCTCCTGATCAGCGCCTACGCGTCCCATGGCGATACCAAACATGTGGTGCTGCTGCCGGAAGATCCTCGTGAGTGTTTCGAATTCGCAGCCGATGCCTTCGATCTTGCAGATCGCCTGCAAACGCCAATCCTCGTGCTCTCAGATCTCGACATCGGCATGAATGAATGGCTTTGCGACCCGCTTACCTGGGACGACAGCCGGCGGATGGATCGGGGCAAGGTTGTGACGCGGGAGGAGCTCGAAGAGAGCGAGACTTTCGGCCGCTATCTCGACGTCGACGGTGACGGTATCCCTTACCGCACCTATCCCGGCACCCATCCGACCAAGGGCGCCTATTTCACCCGCGGCACCAGCCGGGATCGCTATGCTCGCTATAGCGAGGAAGGCTCGGTGTATGTCGACAATATGGATCGGCTGCAACGGAAGTTCGAAACCGCCAAGGAGTTCCTGCCCGAACCGGTGCTCCAGCGCACCTCTAGGGCGACTCGTTACGGCATCATTTATTATGGGTCTACAAGCCCGGCGCTGGATGAGGCCATGGATCGCCTGAACGATGAAGGGATCGAAGCCGACACGCTGCGTATTCGCGCTTTTCCGTTCCATGAGATGGTCGGCGCGTTCATTGCTCAGCATGAAAAGACCTTCGTCATCGAGCAAAACAGAGATGCCCAGATGAAAACACTTCTGGTTACCGAAGAGGCGATCGACCCTTCAAAGTTGATCTCAGTCCTACACTATGATGGTACGCCGATCACCGCGCGCTTCATTGTCGATGCCATCCAGGACGAACTCGACCGTCGAAAAGTCGTACCGTTAAGGGGGGCTGCTTCGTGACCTATATCCCAAAGCCCGAACTCCGACACCCACGCCTAGCCGGAAACGAGCGCGGCTTTACTCGCCGGGACTATGAGGGCCCTGTCTCGACCCTTTGTGCCGGCTGTGGCCATGACAGTATCAGCGGTGCCATCGTCCAGGCCTGTTTCGAACTCAACATCGAGCCGCATCGGCTGGCAAAGCTGTCCGGGATCGGCTGTTCCTCAAAAACACCAAGCTATTTTCTTGCAGCCGCCCACGGCTTCAACAGTGTCCATGGGCGCATGCCGTCGGTTTTGACCGGCGCCAACCTCGCCAATCGCAACCTCACATATCTTGGTGTTTCCGGTGATGGTGACAGCGCATCGATCGGTCTTGGCCAGTTCGCTCATGCCATCAGACGTGGCGTCGACATGCTCTACATCGTTGAGAACAACGGCGTCTATGGGCTGACCAAAGGCCAGTTCTCAGCGACCGCCGATCGAGGCTCGAAGAGCAAGAAAGGTGTTGAGAGCCGGGACGAAGCGATCGATCTCGCGGCCCTCGCCTTACAGCTTGGTGCCAGCTTTGTCGCCAGGAGTTTTTCTGGCGACAAAGTGCAGTTGGTCCCGTTGATCAAGGCGGCGATCAGCCATTGTGGTTCGGCAGTGATCGACTGCATCAGCCCCTGCGTTGCCTTCAATAATCACGACGGGTCGACCAAGAGCTTCGACTATGTCCGCGAACACAATGAGGCCGTGAACGCGCTCGACGTCTTTCCTGAGCGCACCGAGATCAGTGCTGACTATCGACCAGGCGAGGCCATCGACATCGACCAACATGACGGTTCGGTCATCAGGCTCAGAAAGCTCGCCGATGACTATGATCCGAGCGACCGGGTCGCTGCTCAGCACTACCTGGAGACACAAAAGGCCAAAGGTGAAATCGTCACCGGCCTGCTCTACATCGATCCTTACGCTAGCGATCTCCATAGCGATAACGGGACGGTCGAAACAGCGCTCAACACCCTCGCCGATACTGAGCTTTGCCCCGGCAGCGACGCCCTTGATCGGATCAACGCATCCCATCGCTAAGCTGCAGATAAGTGTATTGGGATTCTCATCGATAGCGTCGGGCATGACCGGTCTTGATGGCACGACTTGCCATTGAACTTTCGGCAGAAATGCGACTGAAGACCGTCGTTCCTGGTCGATTGTTAGTGACTTTTCGTGACCCGAACGCGCCCTCTCAAGTTTGAGCGATAACCGTCGCGTTAGGTGTGATCTGATCCGGTTTAGGTGCGATGGGGTTCTGGTTGGCCGACGACCCGCTACTTAGACGCCCATATGTGATTATCGGTGGCCGAGAATTCGTCCACATTTACTCGGACGGAAGCCTGCACGCTTCGTGAGATCCTGGAACGGTTCAGGCAACGATTGAGACTGCTTAGGCTGTCGCTGCCCCCCGACCGGATCAAATGCCAGGATGGGAGGAGTTCGTCTTAATCTAAACGTCCCAATAAGCTGACGAGCTCGATGTTGTCTTTGAACTCGTTTGGGATTCCCATAACTTCATCGCCGGAAGGACATTAGGTGGCGATGACGAGTGGAGCACGCAAATGCTCAGATCTCGGCTGCCGAGATTCGCGGCAGCATTTTTAAGAGCCTCCATCTCAGCATGGGCTGTTGGACCGACGTTGGTAACCACGTGACTGGGTGCCGAACTGACAATGCGGTCGTCCTTGACGACAACAGTTCCGTAAGCCTGATCACCGGCTGCCGCCGCCTCGCGCTTCATCTCGAATGCCTTCATCATGAAGCCTTGTGCCGCTTCTTCGTCGATCACGATCAGCCCTTCAGCATTGGTTGGAGACCCTCTCAAGAGAGCCGATCGTGGGCCGACCATAACCAGATTCATGAGCTAGATACGGCGTGAGGGCTGATCGTCGCCACCTTGAGCATTGTTATCCTATTTCATTGGCTGTTCCGTTACCGGACGGCAGCAGCATCCGTTATATTTGACACGATCATATCAAGATTTTCTGAAGAATGGCGGGGTCGTAGAATCATTTCCATAAAGGTGGCTGCTTTTGACCGGGGAATGGCGGATTCTGACCATCGAATTGGAAACGATTCTTGAATTTACGTCGAATCTCAAAAGGTTAGAAAAAGACTACGTAATCGGGGCTGGATCGCGGGCGGATAGGAATCGTTTCTCGATTCCCTTTTGGAGCGGGATATGATTCATACTGTGTATGTTGACGTCTTCGACCAAC
>JANQPX010000080.1 GCA_028285265.1 Geminicoccaceae bacterium | reverse complement strand
TGTCAAATCATGGCGATCCATAAACACCTCCAAACTAGAGGTCTCTTGAATCATAGATCGCGAAACATGTACACTATTTTATGAGTACATAGCCTAGTTTACATCGGTGTAGAGGTACAAGTGATCTTAAGGTCTCCAACAAAACCAAGCTGACGCGATCGATTCGGCCGAATGGAAGGCAGTCAGCCCGGCTGCAGCGGTCGCAACATGTAAGGGACCTGCGCTATCAGAACGGGGATCAGCAACGGCGCATACTCTGGTCCTCAGCATTGAGTTGTTGGAGATCTCGCATCACGAATTTTGGCGATCAGCAAATTATTTGAAAAAAAACACAAAAAGTTTGCAATAAAATTAGTGGCTCAGGTGTCTTGGTTGTTCGAGAGCCTTTTTATCGCGGAGCCGACATGCCGACACCGACAGGACAAGGCCCGATCAAGGTAGCATCCCCTGGCCTTGGAGGGCGGACATTTCGCTTACCGGATGTTGGCGTCGGCTCGAGCCTAGAGAGCCATGGCACGGTCCATGGGGCGCCGCCTATGGAATGGGCATCGGTTGCCATCGATAAGATCATTCCCTTTTGCGATGGCCCCCGGCTCGTTCGAAATCCAAAGTGGGAACACATCAAGGCTGCCATCAGGTCAAGTGGCGGTCTCACCGCGCCGCTCTCGGTGACGCGTCGCCCTGGTGAGGATGTCTATGTTTGCCATCAAGGCGGTAATACGCGCCTCTTGATCCTGCAAGAGTTGTTCCGCGAAACAAAGGATCTCCGGTTCGCCACGACATGCGTGCACATTGCACCCTTCGACAATGACTTCAATCTTGCCGTGCTCCACGACCGGGAGAATACGTGCCGGGGAAACTTGGCGTATATCGAGGAAGCCTGGAGCAAGTATCGTCTCTTTGACATCTATGCGAGCAACGCCTCCTCAAAAGTGACGGTGAAGCGTTTCATCAAGGACATGGCATCAGAGCATGGCATCCGTCTGACGGTCGAAGCTTTCTCGCGCATGCGGTACACGGTCGAAGTGCTTTATCAGCATGTCCCGACATGCCTGGTGCATGGCGGGATGTCTCTTCGTGCAGTCCGACGGCTTGTGAGCGTGCGAAGCGCTCTCAAGAAAGCTTGGAGGAGTCGCGAACTCGGACCGGATAAGGCCTTTGATGAGGCCTTTTATGGTCTACTCGAACGGCAAGATCAGGCGCTGGCCGAGGCGTTTCTAGGAAAAAGCGGCACCGCTCGGGTCGGGCCTGACCCGCGCATTGCTCTTGACTGGTCTCGTTTTCTTCAAGACATGCAGCACGAATTTGCGGTGGCCGGAGAGGTCGATTATCAGACCGCGGGCGGCTGGATTGCTGCTGCCTGCCGTTCACTACCGGTCAACGCCAGTCCGGGGCTTGGTCCGCCCAAGGGCGGTTGTTCCACGGAGCATGCTGCTGCCTTAAAGCCCGCTTCCGAAACACCGACGTCACTTCGCCTCGCTTCCTTTGAGAGGGCGCAAGAACTTCTCGATCTTGTCGAGCTCGGTCATCTCATCGAATCCAGAAGGGATTCGGTCGGTTATCAACTCACGTCGGCGCCGGCGCCTACGGCGACGCCGATGGCAAGGGCGTGCTGGTGGGCCCTCACCCTGGCATCGACGTCAGCCAATGACATGGCGGAGGTTGTCACGGCGCAGCATGGGATCCCGTCCTTCGACGACATGTCGCCGTCGGCCTTGAGAGCGTTTTCCGACGTCCTGGTGCTTCAAGCGCGTCTAAAAGAACAGGAGAATTAGAATGAGCGACGCGAGTCATGCTGTGCTTTGCCATGCGGCCCTTTCTTATGTCGCGACCGAAGCCGGCCACAATAATCCGCGATTGGGGAAGGCCATCGGGCTCCGACATGATCAGCTCGACCGCATTCAGAATTTGAGTGTGGTCGCACTCATGAAGATGGCCGAGATGAGCGCTGGCTGTGTGCACGTCCATTTTGATGCGCATGCCATCGACGCGCTTTTGGCCGACGTTGATGCTGAGGTCGAGCAACAGCAGCTCGTTGAGACGTTTGTCCGCGAAGGCGCATCGCGAGAAATGATGGCGCAGATTTTCGGTCTGAATCGCCGCGACTTCGCAAAAATTCGCCAGTGCATGAAGATTGAGACGGCAAAGGGCAGGATCCGAGAACTCGATCTCGATGAGTCAGAACAGGTTTTTGAGACCTGGCAAGACTTAGGTGGTCGACATGACCCAGAGACCTATCTCGGCGTCGCTCGATCGGCCGGTCTGCCCCTCCGGATGATCTGGGAAGAACTCACGAAGAAGTACCCAGCTGACAATGTCGACGATGGCGATGGTTGTTCATGGGAAGACGACGGGAATTGGCCCCGGCCAACTTTTCGCATGCTGGGTTAGTTCCTTGGCAAGCCAGAACGACATGGTAGCCAAAGGTCGCCAAACCCGACGCAAGAGGCGCATGCCGGGCCAGCTTCGGGGACACGTATCGCTAAGGCTGCATTCGATCCAGGCGGTTCACGTCTTTTGTGGACGTCGCCGCACGGGCGCCGCAGCTGGAATCCCCGGCCTTTACGCCTTTGTCAGAGCGATTGCCAGTGTTGGAGAACGCCCCAATCCAAAAGGCGTTGTCTTCCGGATCAACGTTGCTTTACGTGACGCAGAGGTTGCGATGAGCGATGCGGAGGACGATGCGGCGACACGCATCCAGGTCGTACAAGGCCTAACCCTTGATCTTGACCGTTTGTCTCGCCCGCAGATTTTTGACCTCCGTTTTCGATCGACGCACGCATTTCGTGCCGCGAGGCTGATTGGTCGCTTCGATCGTTTGGTCACCACACTCATGACCTTGAACCATGTCGGTGCGCTCGACCGAAGGGGTTTCATGAAGCGTGTCGATATTCCAATGAGGCGGCTCAGACATGCTTTCAATGTCGCATGCGACCGGGGTGAGACGAGAACGTCCTTACCTGAACGGCGCCCGAACGCGAGCCTGGCTCAACGCATCGCTGATGATGATCATGCTGTGAGGATCGCGAACGTCTAATCAATGAATTTTCGTCGTCGGCTAACAGATTGGCCGACAGCGGAAGGTCCGCTCCGGTGGCGACATGCGGACCAGGAATCCCCAAGGGATTCTGCCACCAACGTCAATCTGTCCGGCTTTGGCCGGACGTCCCTAAGGGGTGCACCGATGCCCCAAGGGGGAAGTGGTGCATCCAAAACCGAGGATCACCACGATGACGGAAAAAGCAGAACCCGCCCTGCAGTCGATGCTGATGCTGTTTGAGACGGTTGGGCGGTCGTTGGCAAGTTGCCCGGATCAGCGGCTGTCCAAGATAGCCGATGGTCTTCTCGAAAGCGGTTCGCTTGAGGGTTTTCAGCGACTTTGCTCAACGGCGATTTGGGCTCAGGCGGTGAAGGAGGCAAACCATGGACCTTCGATTTGAAGTCCACCTTCACGTCCATCGTGCCGATGTTGAAAAGCACGTTGTTCTGCCGGGGCCAGCTGAATTGAATCCGTTTTCGCCGGAAGCCGACCTGAGGTGGATGTTTGGCGAGAACTACGGGGATGGCAAGGCTATCCCCTTGGCTGAAGACGACCCATGCTTTGCAGAGAAGCAAGCGTTACTCGAAGCGGCTCTGCGCGTTTGGGACAAAACAAGAAGATGTTGGGTTCATCGAGCCTAGCATGTTGGGCGGGCAGCGTTGGCTGCCCGCCTCATTTTTGCACGGTCAGATGCTGATGAAAGGGACCAGGCTTGTGGCCCGCTTTCAGATGGATGGCTTGGTGGGTCCGGTAGACAATGCTTCCTGCACTGACCCTTCTTGAAGGCAACGACCTGGAGGTCACTATTGTGTCAAAGCCTAAAGTCGCCGCGGCCCTGATCTTGGCCATCTCCGTCGTCCAGGTCTCAGCCGAAGAAGCCCCGCGCGAGCAAAGGACGAGCTTTACAGAGACAACACTTCATCCAGTCAATGACGAGGCACGGCGCTGGAAGCTCACGCGGGAGGAGTATACGCGCTATCTTGAGGCTCTTGAGGGACCTCGAGGTCGATTGAGCGATCCCGGTATCACACCCATCGAGGTTCTCGGGATTGAGGCTACGTCGCGAGCTGAGCGGGCTCGATATGCGCGGATGTGGGTTGATATGATCCGTGCCGATACGGCGAAGGTCTTGTCCTTTTCTCGAAGCGTCCATGATGCGTGGCGCGAGGTGGCCCCAGATCGAACGCTGATCGATCCAATCCTTGTCGCGAGGCTCAAGCTCCAGCGTGGGGCCATCACAGGGCTCGCCGATCCCGTAGAGCCATCCAGACTGTTGATGTTTCTCAAAACATCGTGTGTGGCCTGCGAGGCCATCGCGAAGCAGCTCGTGAGGCAGGTGGTCTCTGGGCAAACATCGGGTGTCGACTTTTACTTCCTGGACCCGGCGGGTGATGTCGGACGGGTCCAAAACTGGGCCCATGTCCAGGACCTACCGTTAGACCTCGTAAGACAAGGCGCTGTTACCTTGAATTTTGATCAGGGCGAGTTCCAGCGCTTCAAAGGGCCGCTCGCTCTCGCCGATGAGTTGCCGGTTGTCCTGAAGCGGGAAGGTGAGCGCTATGAAATTGCTCCACAGTCTTAGCGCTGCCGCTCTGATGGCCAGTCTTTTCTCGGTGGTGGCCCTGGCAAAAGCCGACGACGGGCGATCGTTGCCGCCCCTGTTTGTGGCAACGGCTGACGCACAGGGCATTCCGCCCACCTTGTTGTATGCCATTGCCCTTCAAGAAAGTGGGCGCCAACACGGCAACAAGGGTGTGTTGACGCCGTGGCCATGGTCCTTGAATGTCGGCGGAAAGTCCCATTACTACGCCACCATGGAAGAGGCATGGGACGCGTTGAACCGACTATTCAAGGACCCACCACGCAATATTGACATTGGTCTGGTGCAGGTGTCGTGGCCGGTCAATCGACATGTCATCCACGATCCCTTCTTGGCGCTTGAACCAACCGTTAATCTTGCGATCGGCGCGCAAATTTTAAGAGAGTGCTTTGATCGGCTCGGCGACTGGTGGGCCGCTGTAGGCTGTTATCATTCACCAACCCCCAAACGTGCATCTGCCTATCGTGATCGTGTTCAAAAGCGTTGGCATCGGCTCTGGGACGAGACGGGGAGGGATGATGACCAATTGGACTAAGGCGGTCATGGCGGTGTCTTGGCTCTGTCTTGCGGCGTTTGAGGTGACGGCAGAGCCCAAGGTTCTTTTCGATAGCGGCGAGACAAAGGCGCTATCGCCTTTTCTCGAGCCATTGATCCCTAAGAAACAAGCAGAGGCCGCTCTGCCGCCCAGACCCCCTTTAGATTCGCGGTCCTACGGATTGCCCGTTCAAACGCCGAGCATGACCCCTGGCCGCGTGCAGCCGCGCCGTTTGCCGGCGCTACACGGAAAGATGGGGGGCGCTCGTCCCTTGTTTCTTGTGGGCGCAGATCGTTGGTCATTGCAATGGTTGAGGAAGAACAAGGATCGCCTCGTTGCATTGCAGGCGGTCGGGATGATCATTGCGGCTCGGCATCCAGACGACGTCAGCATTCTTCGCCGTGCTGCGGACCCTCTTTCCTTGATCGTGGCGTCGGGCGAGGCGATCGCAACGACAGTGGATCTTCGCCACTACCCCGTGCTGATTGCGCCGCCGGGCTTGATGGCTCAATAGGACGGAAGGCATGAGCGAGAAATACCAGGTCGAGACCCTGCTGAGGCCGCCAGTCGAGCTCTGGAGTGTTCTTGCGGCGGTAGCAACAGCTTGCATTGTTCTTCTGGCGCCAGGCCTGTTTTTGCTGCCGCAGCCCATAGCCTACGTCGCGGCTGCCGTCCTTCTCGTGTGGATTGCCTTTCCTCGTTATATGCAGGCTCGAAGAATCCTTCGCTATCAGCGCAATCTGAGGCGCCTTCCTACCTATTTGCTTCGACCCGACAAAATCCCGGTTTCGACGAAAACGCTGTTTCTTGGGTTGGGGTTTCGTTGGCAGCAACTGCACACCCAGCGGCTCCGCGACACGCTACGACCTGAGGCCCAAGACTATCTCACGCCGAACAGGTTCTATAGGGCCGCACGTATGGCCGAGAACGTAACCGAGAATGTCTTCGGGCTCTCCTGGATCAGCGTTTGGTTGAAGAGTGACACGTTCCTCAACCCATGGCCGCCGCTACCCGAACTGAGTGGTAAGGGCGCCATTCATGCGGTTGAGCCCAACGAGCAAACAGTGGCGATGCAACTCAGTGATCGTGTTGGACACACGCTGGTCCTGGGCACAACGCGCGTCGGAAAGACGAGGCTGGCGGAGGTACTGATTACGCAAGACATTCACCGTGGTGATGTCGTGATCGTGCTTGATCCAAAAGGGGATCCAGATCTGCTTCGGCGTATCTACATCGAGGCCGAACGTGCGGGTCGAGGAAATGACTTTATGATGTTCCACCTCGGCCATCCGACACATTCTGCGCGTTACAACGCGATTGGCTCCTTTTCCCGTATAACGGAGGTCGCCACGCGGATTGCGAATCAGCTGCCCAGCGAAGGTAATGCCGCTGCGTTCAAGGAATTCGCCTGGCGTTTTGTCAACATCATTGCCCGGGCGCTGATCGCTCTCTCACGTCGGCCGAATTACGATCAAATTCGGCAACATATCACTGACATCGAACCGCTCTTTATGGAGTATGCGACGTTCCACCTCTCGGCACACGGGCAGGAGGGGTGGCAGCATGCCGTTGGCAAGATCGAAGAAGATCTCCATCAACGGGGAAAAGCACCTGCGCATCGTGGCCGGATGGATCGTGCCGTTGCCCTTTTCGAGTACATTCGACGGGAACGAATCCATGATCCCGTGCTTGATGGCCTTGTGAGTGCGTTCAAGTATGACCGGACCTTCTTCGACAAGATTGTAAGTTCGGTCGGCCCTCTGATGGAGAAGCTGACGACAGGACAAGTCGCTGGTCTGTTGACGCCGAATTATAACGATGTGGATGACCCGAGGCCCATCTTTGACTGGAAGAAGGTCGTTCGCAGTCGGGGCATTGTCTATGTTGGTCTTGACGCCGTGTCCGATGTCACTGTGGCGAGTGCAGTCGGGAGCTCAATGTTTGCCGACTTAGTGAGCGTTGCCGGCGATCTCTACAAGTTCGGTCTTGATGACAATCTACCGTCAGAAATTCAGATCAAGGCGACACCGAAAATCAATATCCACGCCGACGAGTTTAATGAGCTGATTGGTCAGGAATTCATCCCGCTTTTGAACAAATCCGGCGGTTGCGGCATGCAAGTTACCGCCTATACGCAAACCTGGTCGGACATCGAAGCTAAGCTGGGCAACGCCGCAAAGGCCGGTCAGGTCACCGGCAATTTTAATACCCTCTTGATGTTGAAGGTTAAAGAGCTGCGCACAGCTGAACTCCTGACCAATCAGCTTGAGGAGGTTGAAGTCCAAAGCATTGTCACGGTGTCCGGCGTCAATGATGCCGCGAGCCTGGAATCAGGAACGCATTTTTCATCCAAGAATGAAGATCGCATTACTATTGAGCGGGTTCCCATGCTCCGCCCAAGCGAACTCATGCAATTGCCCAAAGGTCACTGCTTTGCGCTTCTCAATGGTGGCCAGCTTTGGAAAGTCCGATTGCCGTTGCCGGATGATCGTGGCGACGACGATATGCCGAGGACTGTCGACGAGATCTCTGAAAGTATGCGGCGTACGTATCAGACCGGCGACACCTGGTATGTGGACCCTGAATGGCCAGGGGTGACCTGAAGGAGATCACCATGGCAACGGCCCAATCAACCGCAGTAACGCCAGCGGCGCGACGATCCACCGGAGGCTTCTTTGCCTTCTTGGTCAAAGCCTTTTTTTGGCTCTTTTTTTCGCTTCTGATCTCGATCGCAGTCGAGTGGATTGGTCTGACATTTTGGTGGCCGGAAGAGGGAGCGCAGCATGCTATTCGCATGTACGAAGCAGAGTTGGCGATGCTCACTGGTGACCTCGGCCAGTCTGTGTTCATTCGCGACCCGACGTCGTTCGCCGGTGTGCTTGTGTATTGGGTAGAAACCGCATGGCGAGCTTCCGGTCTACTGTCTCTGATCGATTGGATGGGAACGCCTTCTTCGAACAAACACTCTCTGCATAACCTCATCCATGCAGCCCATGAATATGCCGTGGCGACCGTCTTTGTGACGCTGGTGTTCGCCGTACGCATGGCCATTTTGATCTTGAGCCTACCTCTGTTCGTCTTGTTTGGATTGGTTGGCTTCATCGATGGCTTGGTCGAACGCGATCTTCGTCGGTTTAGTGCCGGACGTGAAAGTGCTTATGTTTTTCACATCGCCAAGCGTGCGATGATGCCGATGGTGGTCCTGGCTTGGGCGATTTATCTCTCCCTACCGTTTTCGCTTCATCCAGCGCTGGTCATCATTCCTTTCGCCGTGATCTTCGCACTCTCAGTTGGGATCGCTGCATCGAGCTTTAAGAAGTATCTTTAGGCGTCCCTTTTTCGTCTTCTGTCAGGAAGGGCGTATCGAAGGCGGCACCATTGCCATGACCGATATGTCAGGTCTTAGGAGTAGAGTCGTCGATCATAGGTTTGGAAGACAGTTCTTACTGGCCACATGATTCACCGTTCATACCGTAGACATCCTTTATAGGTTTTCCGCTTTGTTGCCGGCGGCTCGTCAGCCATCACCGGCTTTTTGATCTGGGTGGCAGCTTCGACGTCGACATCGTCTGCGGTAGTGCATCTTGGCCACCCCATGGTCTTTGATGTGAGCGACGTACTTATCATGACACCGAATTTGGACGAGGCCGACATCGACTGGGCGCTTGGCAAACAGTGCGTTGATCAAATTCGACGAGACAGTCGCCTGCGCGGTCAGACCATGTCCTCCAGGCGGCAGTTCACCAGCAGCTCTGCGATGCTGGCCGTGTTCGGTAGCGCCATGATCACGGCCGCGAGCTCGGCCAGATCATCGGGGGCGATCATCTCGCTGGCGTCGACCTTGGTGACGTCGCTGGTCATGGCCGTCTGCACGAAGCTGGGGCAAAGTGCCGTTGCGCGGACGCCGTCCTCCCAGCCAAGACGCCTCGCCGAGTGGGTCAACGCCATGACCGCAAACTTGCTCATATTGTAGGCGACATTGTCGTTGCGCACCCGCTTGCCGGAGAGTGAGGCGACATTGATGATGCGGCCATTGCCGCTGGCGCGAAGGTAGGGAAGGCAAAGTCGAATCATCGAGAGCGGCGCCTTGACGTTCACCTGCCAGACTTGATCGATGGCATCATCGTCCTCGTCCTCGATGGAGATACGCCCGCTCATGCCGGCATTGTTGACCAAGCCGTCGACGCGCCCGAACCGCTCAATCGTAGCATCGACCCAAGCACGATGGGTGCGCTTGTCTGTCGCCTCGAAACATGCCGTTAGCACGCGCGAACGTTCCCATGTCTCCAGTTTCCCGGGATCACGCGCGCCGAGGCTTAACGTATAACCCCGTTCGAGTAGCTTCTTGGCAATCGCCCTGCCAATGCCCCGATTGGCGCCGGTTACCATCACGACCCTGCCTTCGGCTTCAAGCATATCTTTCCTCCCTTGATATGGAATGCGCACGCGCTGGCATACGGCAAACCTGCCTTTGATAAGGATGGATGACGTGTGCGCGAGAATCGATCGTCATCGATGGCAGATGGCCCTCAAGGGAAAAGAACCTACCTTAGTTTTGACGAAAGAACCTTCAGCTGTCGAATGAGCCTTGGGGAGGTGCTCTTGCCAGATGTCATCATCATAGGCGGCGGGATCTCGGGCACCTCTGCTGCTTATTCGCTGGCCAAGGAAGGCCTTGCTGTCGTGTTGCTGGAGCAGCACGATCTTGCGGCGATGGCATCCGGCTGGACGCTTGCAGGGGTTCGCCAATCCGGGCGGCATCCGGCTGAACTGCCCCTTGCTATGGCTGCGGTCCAAATCTGGAAGGATCTGGGCGCTGAACTCGATGCCGATATCGAGTATCGACAAAAGGGCAATCTGCGTCTGGCTAGGGATGAAGCCGAGGCGGAGATCATCAGCCGACTCGTGGACGAGCAAAAGGCGCTCGGCTTAGATCTCGACTTTCTCGGCGACAACAATGCCATTCGAGCGATTGCGCCGGCGATCTCCAATGCGGTCGTCGCTGCTTCCTTTTGCTCGACCGATGGTCATGCCAACCCGAAAGCAACCGTCAATGCCTATGCGCGGGCGGCTGAGCGCCTGGGAGCGGAGATCCGCCTCGGCGAAAGGGTGAATGATATGTTGGTCGAACGTGGCCGCGTTGTCGGTGTGCGAACACCTACGGCGACCTATCGGGCGCCGAGTGTGGTGATGACCACAGGCATCCACACAGCCGCCCTCTTAAAACCCCATGGTTTGAGCTTGCCGCTTGCCTTGCGAATGGTAACGGTGGTGCGCACACGACCCCTGCCACCTGTATTCGACCAGGTCTTCGGAACGGCGCGAGCGATCTGCGCCGGACGTCAGGAAGCATCCGGGCGCCTGCGTATTACCGGTGGCAGTCAGGCATGGCAGGGTAGGGTCGAAACGTCGGATGACGGTCAGCCTGTAGTCCGGCCGCCGACCAGCGTTGTCCAAGGCGTGATCGAACGCGGGAGTTTTTTTCTTCCGGCTTTTGGCGAAGCGCCGTTGGAAGACGTTTGGGCCGGCTTGCTGGACATGACACCGGACGGCCTCCCCGTGATCGAAGCAACGCCCGAGATCGAAGGGCTGGTAGTTGCGGCAGGCTTCTCAGGCCATGGCTTTTGTCTCGGACCAGCAACAGGGAGGTTGGTGCGTGACCTTGTTCTGAAGCGGCCATCGAATCTATCGCTGGATGCCTTTCGGCGTGAGCGTTTTCTTGAAAGTGATCATGGTCAAGTCGAGCCCACGCTGCATGGCTAAAGGGCAGGGTCCAACTGCCGGAACCAGCGCTTTGCGACTGGCCATCAGCCAGTGTGCCAAGTAGAGTTTCGGTAATAACGAAGAAGATAATCAAGGGAGAAAAACACCATGGCAACCCATCGTTTGACTCATTGGATTGCGTTGTCCTGTCTGGCAACGCTCATCAGTGGACCGGCATTGGCGGCGGGCACGACGTTGAATGTCGGCATGGCTTCAGCTGATGCCGGCAAACTTGACCCCCATCTGTCCGCTACGACGCCCGATAAGGGATTGATGCATTGGATGTTCAACGGATTGGTGCGCATAGCGCCAGGCAAAGCCAGTCCTGAATTCATCGAGCCAGATCTTGCCGAGAGCTGGACCACGTCTGATGACGGTCTCACCTGGACATTTTCGCTGCGTCAGGGTGTGCAGTGCCATCACGGCTATGGTGAGCTGACCGCCGAGGATATCGTCTACTCGCTCGAGCGCGCTGCCGATCCCGATCGTTCCAGTTTCGCTTCCGATTATGCCGCCATCGAGAAAGTCGAAGCGAGCGGCAGCCATGAGGTGATGATCAAGCTCAGGGAAAACGTCCCGAGCCTTCTGGGACTGCTCGTGCCCTATCACGGCGGCAATGTCGTCTGCAAAAAAGCTGCCGAGGAGATGGGCGAAGACTTCCAGAAAAAACCGGTCGGTACCGGCCCCTTTGCCTTTGACGAGTACCAGCCGCAACAGTTCGTGCGTCTGAAGGCGAACAAGGACTATTTCCGTGGCGCGCCCAAGCTCGAAGAGATCATCTATCGTTACATCCCCTCTGATGCCAGCCGCGATCTCGCTTTTCAGTCCGGTGAGATCGACATGATCTACGGCAAACAGGATCAAACCTGGGTCGACCGGATCAGCGAGATCGAGGGCGCCAAAGTGGTAGTGATGGAGCCTGGCGAGATGTCAACATTTCATCTCAATCTTACCCAGCCGCCCCTGGACGATATCCGCGTCCGCCAGGCAATCGCCCACGCCATCGACCGGGACGCCATGGTTGCGTTCCGTGGGCAAAGCGTCGCCCGTGCATCGGTGTCGCCGGTCCCCGAACCCTATCTCGGCTTTACCGACGATGTGCCGGTCCTGCCTTACGATGTCGAGAAGGCCAAGGCGCTGTTAGCCGAGGCTGGTCATCCTGACGGCGTGACCGTCAAAGCAATCCACACCACGCTGCCGGGAATGCTCACCACCATAGAGGCGGTGCAGGCGCTCTTGAGGGAGGCCAATATTAATCTCGAGATCGAACCGGTGGAGCATGCCACGTTCCACGCCCAAATCCGGGAAGATCTGTCGCAAGTGATCCACTATTCGGCAGCGCGTTTCCCGATCGCGGATGTCTATCTCACCCAGTTCTACCATTCGAGAAGCATCGTTGGCACCGATAGCGCGGTCACCAATTTCTCCCATTGCGATGTCGCCGACGCCGAGATTGACGCTGCGAGGACCGCGACGGATGCTGATGAGCAAAAGCGCCTTTGGGCAGAGGCGCAGAAAAAGATCGTCGAGAATGTCTGCGGGATTCCGATCTATCAGAACATGCAGCTTTGGGCTTGGAACGATAAGCTTAACCTCGGGGTCGAGGTCGAAGGCTCTCTCAACCTCAGCCCACCGGTGACTGAACTGGCCAGCTTCACCGAATAGTTGGTCGAGGGGCCGCCGAGGCGGCCCCTCCGGTCAAGATCAACAATGTCCGCCTTTCTGATCAAGCGTTTGGCCTTTGCGGTACTGACCCTGTTTGCTGTACTGACCCTGGTCTTCTTCCTGGTGCGGATCGTTCCAGGCGACCCGGCGCAGATTGTGCTTGGCGATCAGGCAAGCCAGGAAGCAATCGTCAAGATGCGCGAACGGCTTGGTCTCAATCGGCCGATGCTGGTTCAGTATGGCAGTTTTCTGGTCGGTGCCCTGAGCGGCGATTGGGGCCAGTCCATGGTTACTGGACGCCCTGTCGTTCAGGAGGTGTTGAAGGTCCTCCCGGCGACTATCGAGCTGACGCTAGCGTCACTTCTGATCGGCTCGCTCATTGGCATCCCGCTCGGCATCTGGGCTGCCATTAACCGCAACCTGTTTCCCGACTATCTGACCCGTCTGATCTCGCTGCTCGGCCTGTCCTTTCCCGCCTTCGTCTCGGCGATCCTTCTCCTCTTACTGTTCAGCATTCAGCTTCGTTGGTTCCCCGTAATCAGCGCAGCCAGGGGAGACGATCTCTTCGACCATCTGCGCAATCTGGCACTGCCGGCGTTCAATCTTGGCTTGATCATGGCCGCCTACATCACCCGAGTGACCCGATCCTCGATGCTTGAGGTGCTGGGTCAGGACTATATCCGCACGGCGCGCGCCAAGGGGGTGCCTTGGCTGGTGATCATCTGGCGCCATTGCCTGCGCAACGCGCTGATCCCGGTGGTGACGGTGGTCGGACTTTATCTCGGCATCCTGATCGGCAATTCAGTGTTGACCGAGATCGTTTTCAATCGCCCAGGCCTCGGCAAGTTGATTGTCGGCGCCCTCAGCCAGCGGGACTACACCATGCTGCAGGGCATGATGGTGATCTACACGCTGATCGTCGTCTCCGTGAATCTCATCACCGATCTGACTTACGGGATCATCGATCCCAGAGTGAAGTATCAGTAGCAGCCCATGACGACAGAAAATGCAGGAACAGAGATCGCACCATCCAGCTGGAAGCTGGTCTTCGCCGCTGCCTTCGGCGAGCTGATCAAGGCGTTTAACGCGAATAAGACATCCTGGGTCGGCCTTGGTATCTTTCTCTTTGTGGTGATGGCTGCTCTTCTGGCGCCAGTTTTGGCGCCTCATGATCCGATCGAGCAGAATATCCTCAATCGCCTGAAGCCGCCCAGCACCGAGTACCTGATGGGCACTGACTATTATGGCCGGGACATCCTGTCCCGCCTGATCTACGGCGCCCAAATTTCGTTAGTGATCGGCCTCGCCGCGATCGGCAGCGCCATGGTGATCGGCTCTCTGATTGGACTGACCGCAGGCTACTACGGCGGCAAATTCGACATCATCGTCATGCAGGTGATGGACATTCTCCTAGCCTTCCCGTCCCTGATCCTCGGTCTGATCATCGTCGCCATGCTCGGCCCGAGCATTCCCAACCTGATTTTCGCGATCGCGCTCACCGCGATACCGCCGTTTGCGCGGATCGCGCGAGCACCGACCATTAGCGTCAAGGAACGCGAATTCGTCGAGGCCGGCCGCGCCTTGGGCTTTTCCAACCGCCGCCTGATGTTCCTCCATATCCTGCCAAACATTTTGCCCGAGATCCTGGTAATGGGTTCGCTCTGGTTGGCCACTGCGATCCGCGTGGAAGCCTCGCTTGCGTTCATCGGCCTCGGCGTCAAGCCGCCGACAGCGACCTGGGGTGGCATGATCCGGGAGGGGTTCGAGAACATCTTGGACAGTTTCTGGCTGACCCTGTTTCCGAGCTTTGCGATTCTTCTTTTGGTTTTCGGCCTCAATCTCCTGGGTGACGGTTTGCGTGACGCCATCGATCCCAAGCTTCGGGGCGAGGGATGACGGCCGGGGCGCCCAGGTCCAGGATTTTGGATGTTCGAGGGCTAACGACAGGCTTTCGCGTTGACGGTGTCTGGAAAGACGTGGTTGAGGATCTTTCCTTCGAGATCGGCAGTCGTGAGACGGTGGCCATTGTCGGCGAAAGCGGTTCCGGAAAAAGCGTGACGGCACTCTCGATCATGCGGCTCCTGCCGCCTGCCAATAGTCGGGTTTCCGGAACGATCGAACTCGAAGGCCGGCCATTGCAGGACCTCTCCGAAGACGACATGCGTCATCTACGTGGCGATCGCATCGCGATGATCTTCCAGGAGCCGATGACCAGTCTCAACCCGGTACTGACCATCGGATTTCAGGTGGCGGAAGCCCTTCGATACCATCGGCAGATGCCACGGAAGGACGCCGAGCAAACCGCGCTTAAGATCCTGGAGCTGGTTCGTATTCCTGATGCGGCGCGTCGGTTTCATGATTACCCACATCTCTTCTCCGGCGGAATGCGTCAGCGGGTGATGATCGCAATGGCCCTTGCTTGCCGACCGGCGCTCCTGATTGCCGATGAGCCGACGACTGCTCTCGATGTTACCATTCAGGCGCAAATCTTGGAGCTGATCGCCGCCCTTCAGGACGAAATCGGCATGTCGGTGATGTTCATCACCCATGATATGGGGGTTGTTGCCGAGATTGCGGACCGTGTGATCGTGATGTGGCGGGGGCAAAAGGTCGAGGAGGCACCTGTCCGGCAAATCTTCGAGCAGCCGGAGCATCCCTATACCCGTCAGCTTCTTGCCGCCGTACCGAAACTTGGCAGCATGAAGGGATTGGACCGACCGCTTAAATACCCGGCGGTCGATCTTCGCCGTGCCGAAGGCGAGCTCGGCATCATTCATGAGAGTGCTTCATCCGAGCCCGGCAGCTTACCTAGCCCTGGCCGTCCTCTGCTCGAGGTCGCCGGTCTCACCACCCGTTTCGACATCAAAGGCGGCGTGTTCGGCCGGCCAACCGGCAGAGTACACGCAGTCGAAAATGTGTCTTTCTCGCTTCATTCCGGTGAAACCTTGGCACTCGTCGGCGAGAGCGGCTGTGGCAAGTCGACCACTGGGCGAAGCATTCTTCGGCTGGTGGAACCAGCACGTGGTACCGTTTTATTCGAGGGCGAGGATATTCTGACCCTCGACCACCAGGCCATGCTGGCCAGACGTCGCCAGATGCAGATGATCTTTCAAGACCCGTTCGCTTCGTTGAACCCGCGAAAGACAGTGGGTGCGGCCATTGCGGAACCGATGCTGGTCCATGGGATCTGCCAGCGGGAGGAGGCGTCGTCGCGCATCGTCGATCTTTTGGAGCGGGTCGGGCTGGAGCCGAGCCACGCCAGTCGTTATCCGCATGAGTTCTCCGGCGGCCAACGCCAGCGGCTCTGCATTGCCCGTGCCCTCGCACTGACGCCAAAAATGCTCGTGGCAGACGAAGCGGTCTCGGCCCTCGATGTGTCGATCAAAGCTCAGGTCATCAATCTCCTGATGACGTTGCAGGCAGACTTCGGTCTAGCCTTCTTGTTCATCAGCCACGACATCGCCGTTGTCGAGCGTATCAGTCACCGAGTCGCGGTCATGTATCTCGGCGAGATCGTCGAGATTGGCCCACGTGCCTCGGTTTTCGAGCGCCCGGCTCATCCCTACACGAAAAAGCTGATGGAGGCGGTGCCGATCCCAGAACCAGGCAGGCATCGCGCAAGGCCCAGCACACCGATCGACGATATCCCTAGCCCCATCAGACCGCTAGGCTTTGAGCCAGAACCGAAGCCTTACCTGGAAGTTGCAGCAGAGCATTTCGTGCAGCGCTTTGAGTGAGTGAACGCTGTTGCTGGTGATCTCGGTGTAGAAACGCTACCTGGAAATGCGCTGATTCTGACCAGCTCTCGTTTAGCCGAAACTTCGTTTCTGAAGACGTGGCTGCTTTTGACCAGAAAGTGGCAGATTCAGACCGTCGAATCGGAAAAGAATCTTAAAAAAAGAATAAAAACAATGGCTTGAAAGAAGGTTAGAAGTGATAACACGAGAAATCATGCATAATATACCGATTATTCATACAAAAGAGGTCTGTCATTCAGAATTCGAAACCTCACTTTTTGAGTTAAGAAGTCGACATATCGATGTGTAAATCAATGATGATTGACAGGACGAAGCATCATTGGGCGCAGATGAATTCAATGAGTTACATCCCCAGTTTCGAATTTGTTTCGGCTTGTAGGTTCGGGTCGGGCGATCGCCACACTCTCTTGGTATGTGTGAGAAGGATGCGCTCGCACTGAATTTTGACCAAAGCCGCCACAGCAACTCAGCCATCCTGCTTGGTGTGACGTCGCTGTCCTTGTCGATGGGTGTGTCCGGGGCCAAAGGCTGCCTTGGGGTGCAACGCTCTATATCCTGTCTGACCGCGTCGCCATGTTGTCCTGGATGCATCAGATGGTGAGATCAAACGCTTTCCCAATGGACGATCTTTGAGCCGGCGTAAACGAATAGTCCATCGAGGAGTGCTCCTAGCAGGCCGAGTTGGATCAGGCCGACGAACATACGATCGACCTGAAAATACTGGCGTGCTTCCTCAAGGCGGTAGCCGATCCCTGCTGATGCACCTGTAAGCTCGGCGGCGACCAGGCTCAGGAAGGCGAGTGCAGCACCGAAGCGAAGACCGGCGACGATGTGCGGGGCTGCTGCGGGAACGACAACCTCGAAGAATTCGCGCCACCATGGCGCGCCAAGCGAGCGTGAGGCACGAATATAGGTTTCAGGGACATGATCCATGCCGTGATGGGTGGCAAGCCAGACCGCGAGAAAGACGGTGTAGGCGATCACGAAATATTTGGAGTCCTCACCGATGCCAAACCAAACGATGGCAATCGGCACCAGCGCAATGGCGGGAATGGGCCTTAGAATGTTGAAGAACGGATAGAGGGCTAGTCGAACGGCGCCGACCCGTGATGTCAAAATGCCCATGAGTATGCCGAGCGTGGCGCCGATCCCGAAGCCAATTGCGGCACGCGAGATCGACGTCTTCAGGTCCTTTACTAAGACGCCATCATTGTAGAGCTTGACTGACGCTGTCGCTACATCCCAGGGGCCGGGAAAGAGGTTGGGATTGGTGAGCCCGAAGGCATGGGCTGCCTGCCAGACGATCAGAACGAAGACGATCGAAACTAGCGGGCGAAGCGGACCCAAATCGAGTTTTCCCATCAAAATCCCCCATCAATGCTTGTCCCGTTGGCGACGCTCTCGTGCGACCTGACATCGAGGCACCGGCCCACAAACAAAGAAGCAAGAAGTAAGCCATCTTCGGGAGGTGCGAGCCGGTGGGGTGTGGATCAGCGTTGCTTTTTTTGCACCGTACTTGGCCAAAAACAGCACAAGACAGACGCGGTCACGAGCCCGTAGCCTTTTGATGCTCGGCTCGATCGACGTGATGTGTACCGGGCATAACGGGGTGGCCGCGGTCACCGTCAGCAAAGAGCGCTTGTGTTGGATATCCGCGAAGTCGATCAGGAAATTGTAGGTGATCCGAGTGCGATTGCGCGCGGCAGGATCGACATTGCTGGCGTGTCGGTGGTTTTTGGAAAGGTACCGGATCAGACCGTTGCGCTCGAGCCCACTGATCTGATTTTGCAACCCGGCACTTTTACGGCACTGATCGGCCCATCTGGCTGTGGCAAGTCCACCTTGCTGAACGCTGTCGCTGGTTTCGTCACGCCGACGGAGGGTTGCGTTCGAGTCGGCAAGCGACTGGTGGAACGCCCGCATCCAAGCGTCGGCGTGGTGTTTCAGAACTTTGCATTGTTTCCTTGGTTCACGGCGCGCGGCAATGTCATGTTCGCGCTCAAGGGCGTGGCCATGCCAAGGCAGGACCGAGAAAAGCGGGCGATAGAAGCGCTGAAAGAGGTCGGCCTTGCCGAACATGCAAAAAAATTTCCGGGTCAGCTTTCAGGTGGAATGAAGCAACGCGTTGCCATTGCACGCACGCTCTCTGCTGATCCCGATGTGCTTTTGATGGACGAACCGTTCGGCGCGCTCGATGCGCAGACACGCCTTCGCATGCAGGAACTGCTGATGGACCTTTGGTCCAGACGCAAGACCACCGTTTTGTTCGTCACCCATGATGTCGATGAGGCGCTCCGCCTGGCCGATGTCGTCTACGTCATGTCGCCAGCACCTGGCCGGATCATCAGAAAAGTGCCGGTCGATCTCTCCCGCCCGCGGCCGGTCGACCGCATGGGCGACGACTTTCTGCAACTTCGCGCTGAGCTCATGGGCCTTCTTCACCACAGCAATGACTAATGGAACCAAGAAAGGACAACGCATGCAAATCGGAAAACTGCTGACAACAGCGACGATGGCGCTTGTTGCCATGGCAAGCACGGCATCAGCTGAAGCGATCATGGTCGGGACGGCTCCCAATCTTCAGACCGTTCCGATTGTCGTGGCTCAGGCCGAGGGATTTTTTGAAGAAGAAGGCCTGGAGCTGGAGACAACCAAGTTCACCTCGGGCAGGCGTGCCCTTGAAGCCCTGATCGGCGGCCAGTTGGACGTTGCTTTCATGGCGGAGTATCCGGTATCGATCGCCTCGCTCCGGAAGCAGCCTTTCGGCACCTTCACCACGCTCTCCCGCTACACGGCCAACCGCTTGATCTCCAAAGCTTCGATCGGTTTTAGCGAGATTGCTGATCTCGCTGGCAAGAAGATCGGCACGACCAAAGGTTCCAACACCGAATTCTTCACCGAGCGACTGTTGGAAACTGCCGGCATCGAGGCTGAAGTGATCAATGTGGCCCCGCCCGACATTGTCCCTGCCCTTGCGCGCGGCGACATCGACGCCGGCATCATGTTCCCAGACTTCTACGCAGCGGCGGCAGAAGCACTTGGCGATGACTACCGCGAATATCGAAGCGATGCCTATATCGCCTGGTTCGTACTATCGGCGACGCCCGAGATGTTGAATGAACGCTCTGCCGAGCTTGAGGGCTTTGTGCGTGCGTTGATCAAGGCGGAGGAATTCATCAAGGCCAATCCCGACGCCGCCCAAAAGGCGCTTGCCGATGCCATGGAAGGCTTGATGCCGCTGGATCTCATTCAGTCGCGTTGGGACGAGGTCGAGTATGAAATCGGTCTCGCCAACGGCCTCCTTGACGTGCTCGAGGTCGAAGCCAGCTGGGTGGTCGGTAAAGGTATGGTGGAAGCCGAACCTGACCGTGAGTTGATCAAGAGCTATCTTGCCACAGGTCCGCTCGAAGCTGTCGACCCTTCTCGAATCACGCTGGAATAATCCTTTTGCGCGCCGGTGGAACGCCGGCGCGGGTTCTTCTTGGACGAAATCCTATTGGATGAATTGATGGCAGACCTCGGTGAACGGCTTTCGATGTCGGAGTACACGCTGGCGCCGGAGGTCTTGCTCACGCCGAATGGCGTGCAGACGGATGCGGCGATTTCCGTGTCGGCGGGTCAGATCACCGCTGTCGGTCCTGCTAGCGCTCGGCCGGATGCGGTTAGCCTTCCGGGGCGGGCCATCATTCCCGGCTTCGTCGACGCTCATACCCATGTCGGGCAGATCTTTGGCAAAGCGTTGATCGGTGGTGAGCCCGCGCAGATCTGGCGCCGGATCTGGCATCCGATGGAACGGGATATGGACGAGGAGGCCTGCTATATCACCGCCAAATGGGCGTTTTGGGAGTCGATGCGCGGTGGGTTCACCAAGGTTGTCAATTACGGGCTGAACGGGTCCGAGAAGAATGCCGGTGTTCACCGCGCCGCCGTTGAGACCGGCATCCGGCTGGTGTCGGCCTGTGGGCTCGATGAATTTTCCGGCGACTCTGGAACAGGTAGCGGCAACCATAGTCTGTCGACCATTCTCGAGCGTGTCGACGAGCATATTGAGGACTGCGCGCCCTATCCGCTGATCAGCCCGTCGGTGTGCTGTAGCTCCTTCATCGGCAATGCGCCCGAGACTCTGACGGCCTTATCCGAGGCCGCCGCCGCGCGCGGTATGATTCTGCAGATCCATTCGAACGAACACTTCCCGGAGGTGCATGAGTGCGTTCTCCGCTTCGGCAAACGGCCGACTGAACTCCTCCATGCCGAGGGAGTGCTCGGGTCCCATGTACTGTTGCACCACACCACGCTGGTAGCCGAACCGGAAATCGAATTGATTGCTGAAACGGACACGGCCACCAGTTACAATCCACTGGCCAGCGTTTGGAAAGGAAACGCGGTTGCCCCCGCCCTTCGCTTTGCTCAGAGAGGTGTGCGCTTCGGCGTTGGCTCAGATACAACATCGGCGGACGCGTTCCGAAACCTCATGGCCGCAGAGGCCTGCCAGCGTGTGGAGCATGGCCTGCCGGTTGCGGATTTCTCCTGCGGGGCCGCCTGGACCTGGGTCGATGCCGCAACGGTTGGTGGTGCTAGTGCCACCGGCGGCGACGGCAAGCACGGGCCGCTAGAAGTCGGCATGGCCGCCGATTTTCTGATCCTCGACATGATGCAGCCGGAATGCCTGCCGAGCCATGACTTCGAGTGGGAATTGGTTCGCTACTACAATCGCGATCAGATTGAGGCTGTCGTCATCGCGGGCCAGCCACGCATGCTGGGCAGCAAGCCGGTCGGTTGGGACCCGTCCGATCTGATGGCGAAGGGACTGCCTGAGGCTGAAAAGATCACCGGTAATCCGGAGATCGTTCGCTGCCACGGGCCATCAAGCCGATATCGGCCATCACGCTGACGCTGACAGGCAAGGAGAAAGCTTCATCCGACGAAGGCTTTGTCCACCACGAAGTCACCAGGGCGGGCGTTCGAATCTCCCTCGAAGTCGTCGTCGTTAAGAGCCTTCTGATCTCCTTGATGAAGGCGAGCGAGCCGCAGACCATGATTCGATCATGCAAGGGGTTGAGCGGGTCGACATTGAGGATGTTTGGAAGGTGATCCGATGTGCCGATGTCGGTGATCCGGCCTACAGGGAACGATGGCTCGCGCGTCGTCGTAGGCAGTCTTCGGAAGTCGTGCGCTTCCTCGCCATCCAGGGGGGCGTCCGCGAGCGCGGACGTGGGATGATCGTCATTGATAAACGCACCGAGTATTCGGCAGGTTACCGACCCTAACCACCTAACGGTGTTTGGCTTTCCCGCCTCGGCAGACTCTCATGTGCAGCCAGACTCTCGGGCTGGAAAGGTATTGCTGGATTAGCGGCTCAAGACGGTAACCCAGATCCCTTCGAGGTTCATGAACGCGATGGAGCAGCACGTCGAAGGTGCGTCAGCGGCGGCCAGCAGGTCCAGACATGATCGGCAATTCTGGTCCCTAGCGCGGCTTCTCCGATGCATTGCTGGTACGGGCGGTACCCCAAAGCTGCACTCCGGTCACACGCACGGCCGAATTGCAGGCGACCAACCTAGCTGGCGCCGGCGCAAGTCCCACCTCATCAAGGATTTGTCTAGCGAGGGCTCGTTTTGATGCGATTTGTTAGGGTCCCGATGCCGTCGATTGAGACGGATACGACATCGCCATCGTTCAAGGATGATGTCCTGCCAGGAGTTCCCATGAAAATCATGTCGCCAGGTAGCAGCGTAAAGTAGCGGCTCAGATAACTCACGACCTTGGCCGGTTTATGGATCATGTTCGCGGTGGTTTCCTGTTGAACGATCTCGCCATTTAGTTTTGTCGTCAAAACGACATTGTTGTAGTCAAGCCCGCGGACGAGCATGGGCCCAACGGGCCCAAAACCATCGGATGCCTTGGCTCGCATCCATTGCAAGTCCTTACCTTGCCAAGTGCGCTCGGTCAGATCGTTGCCGGCGGTCACACCGAAGATGAAGGAAGGGGCTTCGCTTTCCGAGACGTTCTTAGCTGTCTTGCCGATGACCAAAACCAACTCACCTTCGAAATGCACATTGCTTGCATCGCTCGGTAGGATCACCTCGGCTTTGTCGCCGATTAGTGATGTCGGTAGCTTGAGAAAAACTGGTGGCGGTGCATCCGAAGCCGACGCAATGTGACTAGCAAAGTTCATCCCAACCGCGAAGACTTTTGAGGCTTCAGCTGGCGGCAACAGTTGCACGTCACTTAAGGCTGCCGTTTGACCTGTGGCCTTCATGTCACCGAACATATCGCCGGAATGTTCGTGGATCAGCTCATTATCGATGATACCGAACCGATCTTCGCCTTCGTGATGGTATCGGACGAATGTCGTGTTCTCTGCCGCTGAAGCCGACGTGATGATCAGTACCATCACCATCCACACAAGGGCTAAAGCTGCTAATTGCCTTGGCAACAAGTCATTCTCCCCAGATCTCGGCTAGCGACCGATGCGGCGCCGTTTTGCATGGATTGATCGTATGTCAGCCAAGCACGCTGCGTCGACCGCATCATCCTTGCGTTCTGGTCAAGCCGATCAAATTGGCGAGCTAGAGTTGCAAATCGCGTGCTATGAAGGGAGGGACGAGGTCATTGTACTTGCTCCTGATGCCGACAGTCACTCCAAGGCTGCTCGACACGACTCGAGGTGGTAGCCCATCGAGGCATTCTCTTGTCGATCTCCGGCTGAATTCGCATGCGCGTTCTTGGTATAAGACATGCGATAGTTGGTTCATCAAGTCTGGACCCTGCCTTTGATTCCAGACTGCTCATTACCTTTTGTGCGCACCCATTTCAGCGCCAATTGTGGGTGACGATCATTCCTTAGGCGTGCGAGACCTTGGCATGAATGAAGACCGTCGATGCGATAGCTCGTTGTCCCAAGAACAAAGGCTGGCCCTCGAGAAGGCCTTTTCGGCGGCACTCGACTACCGAAGTACCATCAAGGATCGGCCTGCCAGACCCACGCTCAGCCTGGACGACGCTGTCGAACGGTTTCGAGAGCCGCTCTCTGAAGACGGCATGAGGGACGTTGACGTCATCGAGCACATCCTCCGCTGCGCCGACGGCGGATTGCATCAGATGTCTGCCCCGAGCTTCTTCGGCTATGTGCTGGGCGGTTCCCATCCCGTCGGCGTCGCGGCCGACATCCTGGTCTCGGCCTGGGGGCAAAACGCCGGGTCAGCGTTCGAGACACCGGCGGTTACCGGGATGGAGCGCGCAGTGTGCGACTGGGTCATCGATCTTCTTGGCCTTCCCCGCGAAAGCGGCGCAGGTATCGTGACCGGCGCGTCCGTCGCTAACATGGTTGGTGTGATGTCGGCGCGAAACGCTTTGCTCGCGGAGCGTGGTTGGAACGTCGAGAAAAACGGCCTCTTCGATGCTCCTGCTTTTCCGGTTTTGATCAGCGGCGAGGCGCACTCTGCCCCCTATGCAGCTCTTCGCTATGCGGGGCTGGGAGCCGATCGTGTGACGAAGCTCGCAACCGACGCAGAAGGGCGTGTAGCGGAAGACGCATTCCGAGAGGCACTCGAAACCTGTCAAGCGCCGCCGCTTGTCATTCTTCAGGCGGGACAGATTAATACTGGCGCCTTCGATCCCTTCGAAGCGCTCATTCCCCTCATCAAAGCAAAGGGAGGTTGGGTGCATGTCGATGGCGCCTTTGGTTTGTGGCTCTCGGCGGTACCGGAACTTAAGCATCGATTGGCTTGCGTTGAAAACGCTGATAGTTGGGCCGTTGATCTGCATAAATGGCTAAACGCGCCTTTTGATGCTGGCATGGTCGTGGTTCGTGACCGCGCGCCACTTGTCGCCTCGATGTCGGCGCGCGGGAGCTATCTCCCCGAGCTGACCGGTCATTGGGAGCCGACGGATTCGACACCTGAGCTCTCAAGACGCGCTCGTGGTATACCGAGCTATGCGATCCTTCGGCATCTCGGACGTTCTGGCGTAAGGGAGTTGGTTGTCCGCCATTGCAGCCTTGCAGAGCGGCTCGCCGGGAAATTGTCCAGAGAACCAGGCATTCACGTGCTTAATGAGATCCACAGCAACCAGGTTGCTTTGGCATGCGGTGACCGCGAGCGCGGCGATGCTCAAACGAGCCAGGTTCTGGAGCGCATTCAAGACCGAAGCAAGGTTTATCCCACCCATGGCGAATGGGCTGGCCGAAGGATTATCCGTGCTTCGATTATTGGCTATGCGATGCAAGAGGATGATATCGACCTTCTTGCATCAGAAGTTATCGAAGCCTGGCGCTACGTTCAGCAATCGACGACATGACCGGCCATCGAAGTACAGAACCATGACTACCGAGACCACCTTCTCCTCAGATTAGCGATTTGAAGGTGAACTCTTGTCGACCTAATCTGAAAAGCCTCGTGTGGCGGTTCGCCGTTGAGTTCATTGATGAAAGCATCGGATTTTCTTGCAGGGCTATGATCGTTTTGGCCGGCTGTCTTGTGGGCTCTGGTTTTAGAGGGGACATACGCTCATCACGCTCAATTTGCAGCGCTAGCCCCGAAATAAGCACTTTGGAGCGCAAACCATACGGCTTTCTCGTCATTGCGTTTGCGGTCACCTTGCTCGCCTCATGGCGCCAGAGGCGACGGAAGCGATGTCAGTTTCGTGGAAGTTGTGGGGACAGTATCAGCGTGAGCCAGGCGATCTCATCCCTGGTTTGGCTCAACGTCCGTTTCATGGTGGTATGAACCTGGGAATAGATTCTGGCGGGCATCCTCCTCGACGTCCATCCTGAACTGGAACCGTTGCATCAGCGCTTCTACCCGCGAAGCTGCCGGACGTGCGTTGATCATCTCGACGTGGCGTTTGAGGTTGGCGAATTCGTCGTAGGTTTCCTCGCCAAGCACGCGAGTCGCGATCCGGGCCCAGCCCCAAAGCGCCATATCGACGATGGTGTAGCTGTCGCCAACAATCCATTTTCGATCCGCGAGCCTTTCGTCCAGAATGGCGAAGTGGCGGCGTGCCTCGAAGTGATAGCGCCCGACCGCATACTCAAGCTGCGCACGTGCATGCAGCTTGAAATGCACCGCTTGGCCTGAATATGGTCCGATGCCTGTTGCGACGAACATGTGCCAGGAGAGCAACTCGGCACGCAAGGCGGCAGTGTCGCCGGGGAGGAACTTGCCAGTCTTTTCTGCCAGGTAAAGCAGTATCGCGTTGCTGTCGAAGAGGACTGCGTCTCCGTCCAGCAAGGCCGGTGCTTTGGCGTTTGGATTGATCGCAAGGAACTCGGGTTTGTGCTGATCACCGCGCCGCGTTTCGAGTGGCACGGCCTCATATTCGAGTTCGGCCTCCTCAAGAAAAAGGGCAACCTTGTGGGGGTTCGGGCCTGAATTGTAGAAGAACTTAAGCATGGCCTGCGACCTTCGTGGAAAGGATCTGGAGCTCAGAAGAAGAGGTTATTGCATCTGGTCCTATTTGGGAATCAGCTGCGATGCTCATAACAGCGAAGACCAGCACCCTTTGTTTGACCAGACGGCACTAGGTTGGTTTGGTAGCTAACGGGCAGAAAGCCGGAGCAAGAAGCCAATCTCACTCGGCGCGTCTTTTTATTCAGTAATCGGATTTCTTTCTCCCCGGTAGTGGACAGGAATACTAATGTAGGCGGACAGCAACTTTTTCTTGAGACATCGTTCAACAAGGATTTTCTGATGACTGCTCCACTCCAAGGTGCACTCCGATATCCGGCCCATCGCTTCGTCCTCGGAACGTTCGAAGTGACCACAATTTTGGACGGCACGATCAATATGGGCGTCAGCCCGCCTTTCATGCTTGATGAAAGCGAAGATGAGATCGCTGTCGTCGCCAAAGAGGCGCTGATCCCTTCCGATCAGCTGGAAAACAATTTCGTGCCGACCTTGGTCAATACCGGCGACGCCCTCGTGTTGTTCGATACAGGTTGTGGACATTACCGCCGCGACAAAGGAGCTGGATTTCTTCGAGAGCGGCTTGGAGATGCAGGCTATGCGCCCGAAGATGTCGACGTGGTCGCTTTCACCCACGTGCATCCCGATCATATCGGTGGTGTGTACGAGGATGGCGCGTTCGCCTTTCGCAATGCTGAACTTGTCATCGGAAGGCAGGAGTACACTGCCTGGAAGTCCGGTGAAAGAATCCCGCCGCAGCGTGCCGAGAATCGGGAGATGTTTCTTGAGATCATCGCGTCGCAGGAGGATCGTCTCCGTTTTCTCGATGATGGCGATGACGTTGTACCTGGCGTGACCGCGGAAGCGGCGTTCGGACATTCGCTCGGGCATATGATGTATCGCATCAGAAGCGAAGACAGCGAGGCACTGATTTGGGGTGATGTCGCCAATCACTACGTGTTTTCAGTCGGCCGTCCGAGGTCAAAGGTCGCCTTTGACGACGATAAGGATATGGCGATAGAGACGCGTATCCGTGTGCTCGAATCGGCAGTCGCTGAAAGCACATTGATCATAGGTTTTCACATGCCTTTCCCGTCGATCGGTTATGTCGAGCGGGAAGGGGAAGGATATCGCTGGTTGCCCGCGACCTACCAAGTCCGGCTCTGACAAAAGGCGCTCACCTGCTCGTGCTGGAATGGGATCGTTTGCTGAAAGCATTAGGGATTGGGCGTCTTACCAGCTGTTCTGTCGAACGCTCAAAGAGAGGCCTCGTGCCGTTCGCCCTTTCTGTGCTCTCTCGCCTGGGCTTGATTTCGAAAACGGTCATCTGATCGAACGACTCGACGATGCTGCACGAATTATGCAACCGCGGGCGAATAAAGCAGCGAACGGAACTGCTTCGGCGCGCGTCGCAACTGGGTCCTCGGTTAGCTAGACGTTCACAGGTGGTAGCGTCGGCGCATTTGAGAACGCGGGCGTTTCAACACCAAAGGGGCGCACCGTTTCGCTCGTCGGCCCCTCCGACTGTGGCACGTCCACACTCTTGCGGCTATTCGCAGACCCGGTTCCGCCGGCCAGCGGCCAGCTCTCAGGCCTTAACAGACATAGCTCCAGCGGTGCGAGGGACAAATCGTGCCTGATCTCTGCCGGCAACTGAACATTAAGACTTTCGTCTGGAAGACCAGTTAACCCGCCTGTGAGCCTGCTCACAGCCGGGTGGCGGTAGCTTTGCCAAGATCAAAGGCATGATGATAACGGACCAAGCGCTCGAGGCGCTTGCTAGTGAGCGTTTTGACCAGGAGGATGCTCTTTGATCTCATATCGGGCCCATCGTGAAGGCATCATGCGTTCTCTGGCAAAACGGCTAGGGCTGTTCTTGATGCTCGGCATGACCACAGTGGCTCATGCTGAGCCGCTTCAACCCGGACAAGCCTATACCGGAGGTACCAATCTCGACATCGCCTCGCTCGGGCTTTCTCTGACGGTTCCTATTGGCTGGACCGCGCTTTTGCCACCGGGAAGCTCTGTCTTAGTGATGACGCCGGACGACCAGTCTTATGTGCTCGCCACGGCAGACCATGCGACATTGGATGAGGTGCGATCCGGTCTGTCCGAGCCGCTGGCGCTGGGGAATGGCGTGGTTCTTACCCCGAACGGAACGCCTCTACAGACTGGGCAGGATCTTCGCGTGTCCTATACCGTGACCGGTCTGCCGATGGCTTACGAGGGTGACGGTCGGAGCCGCGCGGTCTCGAACGACGTGGTCGTCAGCGTCATTGCGTTGGCCGTCACAGGTGCGCTGGATCCCACAAGGGAGGTCGCGGATCAATTTCTCGACAATATGCAGGTCTCAAGCAAGCCCACGGCAGCCACCAACACCGCAAACAACGACGATTGGCATAGTTACCTTCAGGGCCGTCATCTGGTCCGGTATTTTGGCGATAGCTCTTACAACGAAACGCAGCATATCTACCTCTGCGCTGACGGTCGTTTTCGAAAGACCTTCGGCAGCGGCGGCCACACGAGCTATGGCGACGGTTGGTCGAGCGGGGCCACGGCGAGCGCGGACAGCGGACAATGGCACGCCTCCGGCACGGGAAATCAAGGCTCTTTGGTTCTGCAATTCACTGGTGGCGTCCGATCAGAGGTCTATTTGGAATACCGAGATAACAAAGTTTACCTCGACGGCGTGCAGTGGCTTCGTGATCCGGAGAACAGCTACTGCGGTTAAGGTCGACAGACTGAAACAGCGTCTTTGTCGGCAATAGGTTGCCTACCAACAAAGCCTGAAGCTGACCGAAACAATCGTCACAAGCGCGATCCCATCATTGGAACGGTAGGGTCCCGATCCTTATTGGCCATGCAACTCAAGCACGACAGCGCGCTGCAATACCCCTGGGGTAAATCGCCATTGTCTCAATACTCGTCGTGTAGGCGCCACCATTGGTATGGCTTGGACTGTAACACCTCGCCAGGTACATCTTCCCAGCTTTCCTGACGACCAAAGGGCGTCAAATCGAGTAGGGTCCAAACCGTGCCAAGTGTTTCCACTCCACGGCCCGACGTGAAATAGGTTCGGAAGACATCGGCGCCGTTGCGAACGAAGACGTTGAGCCCAAAGCCGGTCGTGACGCCGAAATCGGCGTTGAATTCATCGAGTGTCGACGCGAACGGGAATGTCCAGCCCATGCGTCTTTTGAAGTCTTCGATCTCACTTATCGGTGCCTTGGAGACGAAGGTGAGCGAGGTGTTTCGCGCATGCAGGTGGGAAAGATGAGGAATCTGGTCGCCCACCATCGAGCATCCGGCGCAAGGGGCTGGGTCACCCGGCTTGAGCATGTGGTGATAGACGAGAAGCTGCTGGCGTCCCTCGAACAGATCGACGAGGTTCGCTTGTCGTCCGGCAGCTATTTCGAACTGGTACTGCTTGTTGACCTGCATCCAGGGCAAGCGTCGCCGATCTGCCGCTAAACGGTCGGCTCTATGAGTGAGCGCTTTCTCTTCAATCCGTAGATTATCCAGCGCTTCCTTCCATCCTTCTTCGGTCACAACCGGGTGTCCGGCCGTTTCGGATGCCGAAGGTTCCGCCATGGTTTTTCGCCTCCCAAAGCTGTGCTCGGTTAACCAATCAGCATACCAGGTCAAACCGTCTCCGGTCTCCATCAAAGCAAACCAATTGCCTCCGACATCCGGTCGGTCTTGACCCAACCGCAATCCTCATCCCGACGCAAATCGGTGAGAGCCTTGGACATCTGAACATGAGTGTCGTTCGGGCTGATCTGTTGGACACACCTAGATGGCCTAGGTCTACACATCGTAGAAGTCGGCATACTGGCAGCTCGATAGCCGGCCATTGCTGGAAGGTGCTGCTGGGTGCCGTTGCACCCAGTGAAGAACCAGCTCCGAAAGGTTTGTTTCTCGTAGGATTGATTCGGCTGACCTGCTTGCTATCCCTCCCTTCGTTGTGGCCAGGCTCCTTTTCGGCCAATCCCAATAAACCAGAGGTCGCTGTTGTTGTAGCAGGAACGTCAACAAAGCGACCCGCCGATGTCACAGAGCCGCCATAGCCTTTCCTCTCAATGAACTTTGAGCAGGGAGTTTCCTGATGACCAACCGAAAGCTTCTGACCCGACGGTCGCTTCTGCAGAACACCGCCTTAGCTGGCGTCGGTATCGCCACTGGTTCCATCATCGCTTCCCGTGGTTTCGCTCAGAGTGCAGCAACTGGCATCATTACCTCGGACGGTGTTCGCCCTACGATGCCTTACGGTGTCCAAACCGGCGATCTACTCGGCGACCGTGCTGTCATTTGGTCCCGTGCCAACAAGCCTGCCCGCATGATGGTCGAACTCTCAACCAAAGAGAGCTTCGCCGGGAGCTGGACCGTCCGTGGTCCCGCCGCCATCGAGTCCGGCGACTTCACTGCAAAGATGGACCTGAGCGGTCTGCCTGCCGGCCAAAAAATTCACTACAAGGTCACCATGGTCGATCTCGCCGACCACAAGATCGTGTCCGAACCCTATGCCGGCTCACTTTGGACGCCGCCCGCGGCCAAGCAGAGCATTCGCTTCGTCTGGTCCGGCGACACCGCAGGGCAGGGCTGGGGCATTAATCTCGATTGGGGCGGCATGAAGATGTACGAGACCATGCGCTCCGTCGAACCTGCCTTCTTCATCCACTCCGGCGACACCATCTATGCTGACGGCCCACTCGAGGCAGAAAAGGAAATGCCGAACGGCGACATCTGGAAGAACGTCGTTATTGAAGAAAAGTCCAAGGACGCTGAGACTCTCCGCGAGTTTCGCGGCCAATATGCCTACAATCTCATGGACGAGAACCTCCGGCGTTTCAACGCTGAGGTTTCGATGTTCGCCCAGTGGGACGACCACGAGGTCACGAACAACTGGTATCCAACCGAGGATCTTACAGGCGATCCCAAAAAGTCCGGTTACAAGGAAACAAGCGTCGATCTCCTGACGGCGCGTGCTGCCCAGGCCTTTTTCGAATACATGCCGCTACGCCGTCACCCCGCCGAACCCGAACGGGTCTATGGTGCGTTCAGCTACGGCCCGTCCCTTGACATATTCCGTATCGACAAGCGCACCTATCGTGGCCCGAACTCGTCGAACGATCAGGAGGCACCCGGTCCCGAGACGGCCTTTCTCGGCGAAGATCAGAAACGCTGGCTGAAGCAGTCACTGCTCGGTTCGAACGCCACCTGGAAGGTGATTGCCTCTGACATGCCGGTTGGTCTTGTGGTCGGCGATGGCGAAAATCAGTTCGAGAACGGCGCTAATGGCGATGGTCCTGTGCGCGGTCGAGAGTTCGATCTTGCGGAAATCCTGCGCTTCATCCGCGACAACGGCGTCAAGAATGTCGTCTGGCTCACCGCCGACGTCCATTACACCGCCGCCCACTACTACGATCCCAACAAGGCACAGTTCCAGGAATTCGCGCCGTTCTGGGAATTCGTGACGGGGCCGATCCATGCCGGCTCTTTTGGTCCGAACAAGCTCGATAACACCTTTGGCCCTGAGGTGAAGTTCGTGAAGGCCCCGCCTGAAGGTCAGGCCAACCTGCCGCCGTCCGACGGTCTCCAGTTCTTCGGCCAGGTTGACATTGACGGCGACAGTGACGTCATGACCGTCAGTCTGAAGGACCTCACCGGTGCTACCCTGTACACACAGGAACTGGCGCCAGAAGTCTGAGCAAGAGCGGGGCCAGGATCCAAATTGTGGTCTTGGCCCCTACGTCGAATACCAAAATTGACGCCTCTGCCTCGAGCGGGTGGATTTTGGCTCGCTCAAGCGATACTGCGGTAGACCGACGTCAGCAGTCAGTCTCACCAGGCACGACAGGTGTCTTGGGATAAATCTCAGATGCGAGAGTCACCAAGGCTCTTGAACGCAAGGGCTTGATCGAACGCCGCGAGTCTCCAAGAGACGCTTGCGTCTGCCTCACGGCCTTGACGCCAATGGGATATGAAACGATGAGGGTACTCAAGCAGGCGGTGGCAAACGTGCCGGTGAACAAACATCCTTTCACCTTGTTCAAGCACGAATAGCAATCGCCAAAGTGTCGTCTGAGCCGCATTGAGTCATGCGAGAATCTGTGAGTGAAATTGGTGCATTCACGATTTGCTGGCCGATCCACTGAAGCGTCCGTTTCCCCTTCACTAAGTAACATTTTGCATATGGCTGCCTAAGGCAAACTTTGACGCGAAGCCGACGGTAGGCTGACTTAGATTTGATCAAGGATGCCTGATATCAATGGGACGAGAGATCCACTTTCGGGACTTCGTCAACGCTTCGATAGACAGGTCGTCCGCGAGCCTTGAAGCGCTCCATTTCATCGTCTGCCCCCTTCGATGGCCCTCCCACCCTCAGACAGGCATCGCAGCGATCCGCGAGATCGAGGCAGAGGGGCATCATGATTTCGTCGTACGCATCCTCGCCTCCTCCAGCAGCTTCGATTATCGGAAGGGCCATATTCACGCCGATGATTGGTTGATGGCCGGCCCGGAACAGTTCTAAGGCAGCATCATTCATCGCCATTAAATTCTTCGCTCGTCGCTCCGGCCCAGCATTGCCAGCAGTGTAAGGTCCCGACACCATGATCCACATCGGCAATCTCCAGTTCTCAGCTATGGGAAATAATCGAGCGGAAAGCACGCGCTTGAAACCACATTTCTGGGCTCTCTTGCTGCCCCTGACCCGTCACTATCAGAGTAACGCACGTGAAGGGCAAAGAACGATAAACGCTTATCAACTATGTCTGTCTTTTTCCAAAGTGTCTGTAGACGAGATCGGTCGGATCGGGACGTGCTGCCTCTTCATCGAGAATAGCGCCCAGACGTTCGGCTAACGTGCAAGAACGTCGATTCTCGGGATCGATGTAGCTCACCAGCGTGCTCAAGCGTTTTTCTTGAGCGGCCCAGTCGCGCAGCCTCGTTGCCGCTTCATAGGCGTATCCTTGCCCTTCAGCCTCAGGATACAATAGCCAGCCAAGTTCCCATTCGGGAAATAGCGGACCGGAGTTTATACCGACTTGGCCAAGGCATACGCCGGTATCTTGCCTTTCGATCATCAAGGCTCCAGAGCCATAGAGTTCCCATTGAGCATGATCACTGCAGAACATGCCCCAAGCCTCCCTGATCGAAAAAGGCCCACCCATATGGCGTGAGCGATCCGAGAGCATGAGGAGCGAATAGGCATCCCAATCTCCAACTTTCATTGGGCGGAGCTTCAGCCGTTCAGTCATAAGGGTAGGGCTGGAACTCATTTGAAATCTCTCCTTCCAATCCGCCAGACTATATGATGTCTGAGACTGGCCTCAATGGCTCCTGAGCCCAGAGCTGATGCTTTCAACTAACCTCGGCTCGCGTCAGCTCGAAGCCGCATTGCAGGCATGCTGAAACAAGGCTCCAGTCGTCGCCATTGAATCGTGACATCAGCCGGCTTCGATAGTATCGATGAAGCAGGCATTTCAGCGAAGCATTGTGGTCATCATGAGACTTGAACAGAGAGATATCGTTCCGCGTGGCGGATCATTCTTCGCTCATCTATTTGAGAATCCTTCGGTAGGTCTGGAGCGCGATCTGTATTGGAATTTCACCTTAGATTTCGAGCCTGTGCACTATCTCGATCAGGAATGGGACATTTCCGCTGCCGTAGAATGGATCCGGCTCGCGAAGTCACAATCGCCATTGGATAATGTTGTTGAGATGTCGGCGCATAAGCAGCCAAACGCTGAAGCATCTTTCTACTTGGCGGAACACTGGCAGAGTGATGAGTGGCAGCTAAACGTCGAGTCAGCGAATGGGAACAGATCTTGGAAAGCCGACTTTGCCTTCTTAGTCGACTTCGCGGGCCTCGATGACGACCCTGTTCCCAATCTCAAGATAAAAGGTTCTGTCGCTATCGGTTTCGCAGGTTTCATCGTTATCCCGGAAAATCTATCTCCGAAACCTGGCACGGTGGAGGAAGCGGCGGAACTGCTCTCTCAATATGTCACGCTCGATAGTTCATTCTCCTGCACGGACGAAACCTGGCGGTATGTGTTCAATCGTCGTTAGGTAGTCCTAGCAGAATTGTCGGCTTGATCGCTCATGGCACTTCCCGGTCATGCAGCTTTCGTCATAGATACACCCAAAAGCCGCCTTCCCGCATGCTTTTCTGACGGAGCGGCAGCTTGGTGGCGCATAGCGAACGGTTGGCCGCGAGCTCTCGCGTCGCAAGTTGAACCACAGCAGCCGCTGCAGAGGGCGGCCGGCTCAAACTCTGAGTTCTACCGCTTCAATCAGCAGCGATGAGTAGCCAGTTCGATTGGTGCCATTTGTCATTGCAAACTAACGAAGATCCCCTCGACAGTTCTGCACTCAAGCTGCAGTCCTGTCGCCTGCCGGCGCGTTGCATGGTTTGGATTCGCCACATGATGAACGATTAGCGCTGTTGCTGCCGAACCGCTTGGACATGTTACGAGGCCTCGCCATTTGTTGCTTGAGGGCCCGCCGCAGTTTGTACGCCAAAATAGAGGTTCTGCTGGCTCGCTTCTGTTCGGCGTAAACGCGACCGAGGTACCCGAGCCGACCGCTACAGGTGGCGGCTGGATGGGGCGAATCCGGCCTCTTCTTGTGATACGCATGCCAACAAATCGGACACCCTTTATTTTGTTATTGTTGATGCAGACGTCCACGCCGGTCACATGCGCTCGGGGGTCCAGGCCGGACAGATTGCCGAAACCAACGGCAGCATTCGAATCGCTTCGAGGGTTCTCCCCGCTACCACAAGCTGACCATACGCCATTTTCATCATTTTCATTGTCTCGCAGATGTTCGAACAAAGCAATGACGTGGCAGGGTTCATCACTTCGCTCTAAGAAACGCGCTCCATAAAGACCAAAAGACGAGAGATCATCGGAAGCAAGACGTCATGTGGTCGCCGATGGCGTGCCGCTCACGGGTGATGGTGGGGTCATCTCGCCAAAACGGACAGGCTCGTTCGGTACTCGTGGGTTCAAGTTGAGCCCAGGTTCTCTGTTCTGGGCGTGCGACGGTGCAGACAAAACCAACACGAGAATCAACCAAGCACATGTCTTCATGAAATTTCTGCCTTTCTTGCCAATTTTCTGGAGGAAATTTCGACGTGAACCCATGTACGATGCGCAAATCAAAAAATACGGCACCGACGCTTTCAAGGCGACAAAACAAGCCTAAATATTCGGGCGATAATTGAGTATGGCGAAGCGGCTGTCTGTGGGCACATAGGGCAAAGATCAAAAAGAGCCTAGCAGACGCGATACTAAGAACTGTGCAGCGTCTCAAATTGGCAATTCCTGGTTATGAGTCTCCCGGCAAGAAGCCGCCCAAGAGCGACCTTTTGGGGGCAGCCATGGAGGCAACTCCGAGGTCGACAGCGGACATTGCGCAGGCCGCGCTAGGGTCAAATCATGCCCCACTCTTGCCCCAAGGTAGAGTGACCATTGCGGCAAGAACGAGCCTTAGCCGACATGAAGTTCATGTCGCAATTTTAGTGACTCATGGTTGAAGATCCCGTTACTCTTGGCCGGAACCTGCCGTTTCGGTTGGTCGAGACGCTCGGTTGCGTTCTGCCGCTTCGCCACCATCCGTAGTGTCGTGGCAGCTTCGCAAATGACCGTATAGGTTCTGTTTGTGGGATCCGAGAAAGCACACAAAAAGTCGGGGCTTGTCGGAAGAGGCGTCACAGTTGTACCTTCAGATAATAACCATTTGGGAAGCAATCATGTCTGAGACGAAAAAGATGCTCGATCCTGACCCAAGGGTTTGGGACTTCGAAACCGAGTACGAACTCGGTCAGGACAATGTCCGCCCATTCGGTCTCGACATACATAACCCGGTCTTCCTCATCTCCAGTATTCTCATTGCGGCGTTCGTTTTGATATCGCTGGCCAATCAGGAAGCGTCGGCAGCGTTCTTCGGATGGCTGCGTCCCTGGCTGACCAGCACCTTCGACTGGTTTCTGGTGCTCTCCGTCAATGCGATTACGCTTTTTTGTCTCGTGCTGATCATTCTGCCGGTCGGTTCGGTGAGGATCGGCGGCAAGGACGCGAAGCCGGATTACTCCTACGCCGGCTGGATCGCGATGATGTTCGCCGCCGGCATCGGCATTGGTCTCTTGTTCTTCGGTGTGTTGGAGCCGACCTACTATAACTTCTCCGAAGGCGGCGCTGCTCATCCGCTTGGCATCGACGATCAGACGCCCGGCAATGAGTATATCGGCATCGTCGGCACCGTTCACCATTGGGGCCTCGAAGGCTGGGCGGTGTACGCGGCAGTCGGGCTCGCTTTGGCGATCTTTGCCTACAATCTCAAACTGCCGCTGACCCTGCGCTCGGCCTTCTACCCGCTTCTCGGCGAACGAGTCTGGGGCTGGTGGGGTCACATCATCGACACGCTTGCCGTCTTCGCGACGCTGTTCGGTCTGACCACGTCGCTTGGGCTAGGTGCGCAACAGGTAGCAGCAGGCCTCTATGAGGTATTTGGCATCGAAACGAGCAATACGGTGTATGTGCTGCTCATCATCGGCATTACGGTCATTGCGCTCGGCTCGGTGCTGATGGGGATGGACGCAGGTGTGAAGCGGCTGTCCGAGATCAACATGATCATGGCGGTCGCACTGTTCTTCTTCGTGCTGTTCGTGACGGGCTTCGTCACGGCGATCACGCGGTACTTCAACGTTATGATCGATTACGTGCTGCTACTACCAGCGCTGTCAAATCCATTCGGGCGAGAGGATACCAGCTTCTTCCATGGCTGGACGACGTTTTACTGGGCCTGGTGGATTTCCTGGTCGCCGTTCGTCGGCATGTTCATCGCCCGGATTTCGAAGGGGCGCACGGTGCGCGAGTTCGTGCTTTGCGCATTGATCGCACCAACAGCTGTCTGTGCGCTCTGGATGTCGACCTTCGGCGGTGCTGCGATCGACATGCTCAACGCCGGCGGCGCCGAAGGTGTTCGGGCAACCGTGATCGACAGCTACGCGCCAGAGGGCGCTCTGTTCGGGTTCCTGAAAGAGCTTCCGCTCTACTCGATCATCGCGCCGATCTCGCTGGTGCTGATCGTGATCTTCTTCGTCACCTCGTCCGACTCGGGATCACTAGTGATCGATACGATCACGGCGGGCGGCAAGATGGATGCGCCGGTGGTGCAGCGGGTCTTCTGGTGCACGCTCGAGGGGCTGGTCGCCATCGCGTTGCTGCTTGGCGGTGGGTTGGCAGCGCTTCAGGGTGCCGCGGTCTCGACGGGTATCCCGTTCACAATCGTGGTTCTGGTTATGTGCTACTGCCTGTGGTTGGCGCTAAGGGCTGAACACCGGAAGCTCTAAAGAAACTAGCGAGCGGCGGTTCCGCCGCCGCTCGCGGTGGACGGGGGCGTTTTGGGCTCGACGCTGCCCTGCAGTGTTAGTGCGGGTTGATGTCTGATAGCGACAGTGGACCTAAAGATGCAGATGGCCACCGGCAAGCGGCTATTCGATGGCTCGTGCCAAAAAGCGCCTGAAAGGTACTTGTGGTCATTCAGATATCGAAATTGACCACTGAAGTCGTTAAATTTCGCATTACGGCCTCTCACTTGCATGTGCTTGTGTCCATATCTGACACGTCGCGGCCTAGGCCTTTCTGGCGAGAATGTGCTGGACAGCAGACATGCCAGGCGAATTCTCACTTTAGTGACTGCTTTGCCTAGCAACGCGGGCGCTACCCGATGCAGCGCTAGCGAACCCTTTTTGACCCTGGCCGTGTCAAAAGACCGTTTTTCAGATTTGAACGAGAAGAGTTTTCTTTAGCTGGACAACAAGAGGCTCAATCGGCCGCCGAATTCAGCCTCTTTAGCCCCATTCCATCTGAAGTCCGGAGACGGTTTTCCCGCCTGTAGAATGAGTTTCTAATCGGCTTTTCCGATGTTTTTATTTCGCACAGCCAAGACCCTAAGGAGACCCTACGTGCTCCGAACAATGCGATACTTTGAACTGACCAAGCCCGATGGAAATGACTTCGTGTCCAGATGTTCGAGGTTTATGTCGTGGGGAATAGGACCAAACAGCGGTAGTCCATCACCGATAAGGATCGGAATGCGGGTTAGCCAGAGATCTTCGATCAGTCCCTCAGAAAGAAACGACTGAATTAGCCTCCCACCATCCACGTAGGCACGGCTCCAATCTTCGGCGTTCAATTCGTCCAATAGAGCTTTCGGTGTTGAGCTTGACAGCCGAACTCTGCCTCGAAGGTGATCCGGAACGTCTGACTGGGTAAGCGATTGGCTCATCACAATCACTGGCTTTTCATAGATCCATTCACCCAATGACAGCACCTTCTGAAAAGTGGCTCTGCCCATGATCAGGCCGTCCACGGAAGCCATCATCTCAGCAAATCCGTGGTCTTCGTTCTCGCCGCCCTGGTTTTCGAGCCAGTCAATGTCGCCGTCACGGCGTGCGATGAAGCCGTCCAAACTGACGGCAATGAATACATGTCCTGTCGTCATGTTGGCATTGTAGCGGCTGGCAAGGCTTATGTCGCCTTATGGCGCAACCTTGCCATGCGGCTTCCGTCAGAAATGCACGCGAAAGCCGCCATTCCGCGTGGTTTCTTGCCGGAGCGACGGCTTGGCGGCGCATTGCAGATGGCGCGCCAGGAGGGCTTGAATCTTCAGTTGACCTGGGGGACATCCTAAACGTCCGGATCTCAATCCCTATCGACAGGTCGCCGTTGAGCGTCTCGTTGAATCGCCACTGTCCGATATCAATCAATCCTGGTCGAACACTAGACCTTCCAGAAACTGTGCACCGACTGGTGATCTGACGATTTGGCCGCAGCCTAGGTCAAAGCCTCGACTAAGGCCGTCCGTGTTGGCAAAGGCGAAAAAGGTTTGATCCTGTTCGGGTACGATCGCGACCAATGTGGAAACACAGTTCCAATAACCGTAGTGCCAAATCACTTTAGTCCCATTGACAGTCTCAACGAACCAGCCCAGACCGTAGGGTAGATCATGGCCTGCTGTGGACTTGGTCGGCGTCCAAGCTAGGGAAAGCGTCTCAGGCCGCAGGAGCCGATTGCCCTTCAATGCAACGACATACTGGGCATAGTCGGCGACAGAGGCGACCAGGCCAGCGGAACTTCTAAAGGTAGTTGGATAGGTGCCCTGAACCAAGTCACCTTTGTCGTTCAGTTCATATGGTGACGCCAGGGCCACTTCGAAGGTTTCACCCATGCGGCCGGTATTCTGCAGGCCGAGCGGTTGGACGATGATCTTGTTGAGATTAGCTTCGAAACTGCGACCGGTGATCTGCTCAAGGACACGGTCAAGCTGGCCAAAGCGTGATCCGTCATACTCATAGCGCTCGCCGGGATTTCCACCAGAAGTGTGCGCAAAGAGATGCCGCACGGTGATGGTGCCGCTACTCTTCAGCTCGATACCATAGTCCGCGGCAGGCGAATCGAGATTGAGTTGGCCCTTTTCGACGAGTTGCAGGAGCAGGGTGGACGCAAAGGTTTTGGTCAACGAAGCCAGATGAAATGGCGTGTGGCGTGTCACCGGCGTTTTCTGCGTCAAGTCGGCATAGCCGAAGCCTCTAAACCATATGAATTCTCGACCGCGCAGAACGCCCGCCGCCATCCCCGCTAAGGAAAGCTTGTCAAACACTTGGTGAAGGGCCGCTTCTAGAGCTGCCAGCTTGCCTTGCTCCACGCTTCGGGAAGTTTCGATGTTTCCTGACGAGATCGAGGAGTGCCTGTTTGTCATCATGTGACCTCGAGCTTTGTCTTGCGGTCTCAGTTTAGCTGACCATCGAACTGTTGTGTGCCTATTTGTGGCGGGGGGAGCTTCATTTGGCACTCCCTGGTCATGAGCCCTCCGGCAGAAACGCGGCCGACCACAGACACACCAGGCAAGTTCTGCGCTCAAAGACTCCTTTGCCTAGCTAAGCGGGCGCCACCCGATGTGGCGCTAACTCACCCTCTTAACCCTTGCAGACTCAAGCGAGTCCATAAACCGATGACTGCCTGTACATACACTCAAAAAATGAGGAAAGTGCGCTTATGCCTTGGTACGCTCACGAACGTCAGCGAGGAGTCCCCTTTCGCAAACCAACCAAGCGGCCCTCATGGTTGAGGGCCGGGCTAATAGCCGCTTTGGTGGCGGCTGTCGGGATCACAGCCGCAATCGCCGTGTTTGGCTAGCGCATAGAAAATTGTTGCTCACCACTTCAGATGAATATGCCCTCTATCCTCAGCATTCGGCTTCCAGGGACAACTTTCTGAAACCAGCTGCGGATACGCCAAAAACGGGGCACCTTCTGGTGTGTGACCCATCCCGGTCATTGTGATGCTGGAAACGGCTGGATAAACCTCGAAAATGCCCGGCGAACTTCAGCCCTGCGCATGCTTGGCATGAGCGGCGGCGTTCACGTGCAGCCAACGAGGTATACCAACCATGATCACGCCTGCTTATGTCTTCGAGATGGCAGCTTATGGGAGTGGTGGGTCATCGCCGATCCCCAAGAGTGGATTACCGAGGTGATACCGATCCGAACCCCGAGATGTTTTTTGTCGGCGGCGATGGTGATGGTGGCCTCGGCACTGGCTTTGAACAGCAAGTCATAGATCACCCGCTCGTTTTGATAGGCGATGTCGGCAATTGGCTTTGGCAGCGTGAAGACCAGGTGGAAGTAGTCGACTGGCAGGAGTTCGGCCTTGCGTTCGGCAAGCCAGGTTCGGGCAGCAGCACCTTGGCATTTGGGGCAGTGTCGATCCCGGCAGCTGTTATAGGCGATCACCTGATGATCGCAGTCCTCACAACGTGCGACTTCCCCGCCTGCAGCCGCATCTTCGGAGCTTCGCTCCTGCAGACCGGGACATGGCCACCAAGGGCCGCGGTGCGGCAGCGCTCGATGGCGCTCATGACTTTGAGCTGGCCGAGGCTCAGATGGCCGGCATTGGCGGCACGCCAGGCGGCGCCGTGGTCGCGGAAGATATCCGCGACCTCCAGGCTTGGATGGCGCATGGAGCCGTCGGATTAGGCCGGCTTTAGCGTTTTGCCTTTCGTGCGTCTCCCTGACGTTGATACCAGAAGATCAAGCGGGCTCTTGACCTTGGCAATCATCTTGGTGGCGACTTGGGTGTAACGTGCCGTCACATCCAATTTACTATGACCGAGCATCGCCTGGATGACGCGAATATCCGTACCGTCATCCAGGAGATGAGTGGTGAAGCTGTTGCGTAGGGAATGCAAGGTCACGCGCTTGGTGATCCCTGCCATTCTTACGGTCTCACGGAACAGGCGGCTGAACTGACGACGCGAGATCGGGCCTTGGTCTTTGCCACCCGGAAACAGCCAGCGTTCCTGAAGCGGCGTGCCGGCATCGAGACGCTGGGACCGAACCAGCTACCAGGCCCTGAGCAAACCGGGTAGATCCTTGGGCAGCTTGACCTGGCGATCCTTCTTACCTTTGCCCTGAACCACCCGAATGATCATCTGATCACTGTCGATGTCGCCGACCTTGAGTCGACAAACCTCGCCGGAGCGCATGCCGGTAACCGCCGGAAAGCAGTCCTCCGCTGCCGATCGCTAAAGGATCTTCGTAACGCAAAGGAGGTAGGAGCATTGCCTCTAGGATCGCGCCGGGTAATCATGAATTCGGTATAGGGAGCCCTGCATGATTTCAGCCATGAAGAAGCTAGTTTTTGCGATTGGCGCTATTATTTTCTCGATGCAGTCATCCGTTGCTGGGGCTCAAATGGAAGTTATTGTGACGCAGCTTGAGGGGAAGCGCTGGCAGGTCCGGTTCGACTCGGCAAGCCCAGTTCCCAAGCTCTATTTCATTGCTAACACGCTCGATGAACCCTCGGCTCGTACCAACTATTGGGAGCCTGTTGATCCAGCATTTGAAATCGTACGAGCGTCTGGAGCTGACTACATTCAGCGCAAGGACGGCGTCGACTTTGATGAGGTGGAGTTCACCGTTGCTACACGCTTCACGCGAAGTATTGGCAGCCAGCCTTCCTTTATTCCCTTCAGTGATGGGGGGGTGCTCATCCACGATCCCTCCTTCATCGTCTGGCCTGAACCACCTGAGACAATTATCGGCAAAGAGGTTGAACTCAGTTTCTCGTTTTATCACCTTGACGGGGTTGAGCGCCTATCGGGCGAGGGGCAACGATTCTCCTATATCGGCAAGCACAAGCTCGAGACGTTGGCGGGCCATCAAGTTCTCTATGACACAGGTATGTCGCCTCACCTGAGGGGGATGTTTGACAAACTGCTACCCAAGGTCATTGCATATTTTGCAGCACGTCTGAATGCAGAGCATGATGATCTTGTTTTCTCTCTTTCACAGCATGATGAGCGCCTTGATGGTCACGCTGGCAGCAAAGGCGGGGTCATTCAAAATCAGGTATTTTTTCATTTCTATGGCGAGGGTTGGCGGAACCCGGAAGAACAGGATCGGCAATGGGTGTCAATGTTCATCGCCCATGAGATGGCACATGTCTTCCAAGATCTTCAGAAGTTTAGCGCTCTCAGCCTTGGGAGGCAGCAAAGCTGGCTGATTGAAGGATCCGCTGATGCCATGGCCTTGCTGGCGACAATGGATCTTGGCTACTGGCAAGAATCGGATCGAAGCGCTTATCTTGAGCAGGCGTTTGCTGAATGCGTCTCAGCGATCAAGCAGGGGCAGCTGTCGGCCGAGATCACGGCCGACAATTACAGGGCTGGCTACGATTGCGGGCTCCTGATGCATTTGGCGATAGATCGTGCACTTCGGCGCGAGTCGGGCGGAGCCATAGATCTCTTTGCTATTTGGAAAGAGTTCATGGAGAAGCGGCCTGAGGGCGTGTTGCATGATGCAGAGCTCTACCTTCAGCTTGTGCGGGGGTATGTGCCAGCCACCGCAGACTTTCTGGAGAAGATGATCAAGGGCAGAATTGATCATCCAGATGCCTTTGTCAGAAATGGGCTCGCGAAAGCGGGTTTACAGATCTCCGAATGACGGCTTTTGGCACTACCCGGAGGATAGCCTTCGGGCGGCTATCCAGCTGTAAGCAGACCACTCCCAAACTCAAGCGTTTCCATTCCAAGTTCAAGAACACTAGTGATCATAGTCACCGTCGTGAGGCAGACGGTCCAGATCATGATACCCATATTCGTCGTAACCCCCGAGATAACGGATGAAATATCGGGAGCCAGCAGCGATCCAAGCGTTTCCGTAACGATCCCTACATTGTGTCCCGCCGAACAGGGCTGGACGACCGCGATACTCATAGGCTTTGGTCACGGCATAGCAGTCGACGTCGTTATCATATCCTTGTTCGTATTGGCTTCGGTAATCGCCAGCGAAGCTTGGAAATGCGGCGAAGCACATGCACAGGGCGCCGATCAACGGCGTGGCTACCATTGACGCAGAACGAACCACGATATTCTCCCATCGGATCAAGATGATGGGATTTCTTACGCCTCGTGGGGTGACAGGAACCTGAATGGACTGTTCATACTGTCGCTGATTTTTGGAGTGTCTGTTCCTGGCACTTCCTGGTCATGAGCCTTGTGGTAAGAAGGCGCCCAAGAGCAGACTTTTGGGGGGGGAGAATTGATCATCCAGATCGGCAACTTCCAGGCCGACAGCGGACATTGCGCAAGCGGCGCTAGGGGCAAGTCATAACCCTAGATGGTCACCAGCTTACCGTGCGCTCTACCTTGGTTCTGTCCGCTTGGGCAAGCAGCATAGGTCTATTGACGTGTCAGATTCAGCCGGGTCGATCCACGCCGCAATTGACACCAAAACTCGGGCCGCCGTGCGTCTGATGCGCGCAGTGCCGCGTCGTGTTTTTGGAGAATGCCTTCTCAATTTGGTTGCGCGGCGTTCAAGTTCATCCAGATGCATGAGGTGCTCCAGACCATGCCTATAGAACCGACGCGTGTCATTGGTCATCTTTGCTTTCCAAGAAGACGGTGTCGACCCAAGGTGCTGCCTTCAATCAGATGCTGCGACCCGAATCCTGCGATGGCGGTGGCGACCTATCGCATAGATGATCGCAGCCATGACCTGCAGCCCTGCTGCGACCGTAAAGAACACCGTAACGCGGGAAGACCCAGCAACAGCTTCCGGCCATTCCCGAAGCAGGCCAAAGGCCGCGGGCGCGAAGGCATAGGAGGCCTGAGCAATGGCCGTCGCCAAGGCGATGGCTCGGGCGACATCAGCGCGGGCAAACTCGACTTGGGCAATCAGCGGTGGCAATGACGTCACATTGCCGATGCCGATGCCAAAAAGAAGGATACCTAAGAGGAGTATCGGGGCTGACTGGCCAATGGCCATGGCCAAGGCGAAGCAGCCGACCGCCTGTACCAGATATGTTGCCGCGGCGACCAACCGTCGATCTGTCGTTGGCAGTAAGAACCAGCCAACCAGCGTCCGACCGGCAATGGCCGAGGCCGTAGCGAAGCCTATCGCCAAGCCGGCTCCCTGCAGACCCAGGTCGGGGGTAAGCAAGGAAAAGAGATGGGCGATGATCCCGACCTGTACGAACAGACCCATAGTAAAGCCGGCGGCATAGGTAACGAACGTCCCGCTTGTCCAAAGCGTCCATCCCGGCCGTTGAGCAATCTGTGACCCAGCGTTCATCACGACTGTCGATACGACTGGACCACCGTCGATCGTCGTGCCTATGCTTGTCGGTGTTATTGCAACGTAGCGGTCGGACAGAAACCAGATGACCGCGATCATGATTGCCCCAACCGTGAAAGCTGCCATCGCCAGGCCGCCATAGGTGATGAGTCCTACCCAAATTGGGGTCAGCAGCACACCGCCGACGCTGGCGCCGTTATAGGCAACCGAGAGAGCTTTTGCTCGCCCTCGGTCGAACCAGGTTGCGATCATCGTATTGATGGCAACGGCACCCGTTCCAGCCCAACCGGCACCGCTCACAAGCGTAGCCAGGAAGAGTTGCCAGGGGGCTTCGGCAACCGCCCAGCCTAGCATGCCTAAACCCAGGCAGACCGCACTGGCCTTGGTGGTGGGAGCCAATCCGAGCTTGCGATAGATCGCCGGCAAACTGGCGACAATGAACGCGCCGACAAGATAGTGGGTGGTGACCGCTGCCGATACCAGGCTTATCGACCAGTCTCGTCTTGTTCCCAGTGTGTGCAGAAACACCGGCGGTCCATAGAAGCCCACACCCCAGCCGAAAACCGCTACGACAAGAGCGGCCCACATGACCTTCCAACCAAAAAACTGTCGAGGGATCAGACAAGACATCGAGGGGGTGGTCTCCAATGGTGTCGATGACGACGATGATGATCATTCGGCTGGCCGAATTGCTTCGGTGAAGGCCGAATGATGCCGTTGGACAGATAAGAGGGATTAGGTTCCAGACCGGAGACCGGTTGTCTGGCCAGGTTCGGACTCGATCCTCAGGCATTCGATGACGAAGTCCGAAAATGGCTAGATGAGACCAACAGCGCCTGCTAACAGCGATCTATGGATCAGTTTTCGGCTGTTGACATCTGGCAAGACTGGGAGCGCTGCGATCGTGCCCGCATCGCTCGTGATCGCCGCTTTGATGGTTTGTTCTTCACCTGCGTGCGCACCACCAAGATATACTGCCGCCCCATTTGCCCTGTAGCGCACGCACATTCGAAAAACGTCTTCTTCGTTCCCTCCGCTGCCGCGGCCGAGAGGGCAGGATTTCGCCCCTGCCTGCGTTGCCGGCCCGAAAGCGCTCCCGGCAGTCCTGCTTGGCAAGGTACGGCAACGACGGTCGAGCGAGGTCTCCGCCTCATCGATAAAGGGTTCCTCGATGTTCGCTCGGTGGATGAGCTTGCAGCATGTCTCGGCATTGGCGCCCGACATTTGTCCCGACTATTCATGAAGCATGTCGGAGCGACCCCAAGGGAGTTTGCAGGCACGCGACGCGTCCAGGCTGCGAAGCGCCTCATTACCGATACCAGCATGCCTCTGGGTGAGGTAGCTTTTGCCGCTGGCTTTCAGAGCATCAGAAGGTTCAATGATGCCTTTCTTAAGACGTACAAGCGTCCACCCTCAAGTTTTCGCCGAGCGAAAGGCTGATAGCAACGTCACTGTTCCATAGAGCTGATCTCGGCTTCTGAGGGAACTTTGGGCACATCGCTGAAGCCGGCCTTTCATCTGGTTTCGATATTAAAGCCGTCCGTCAAAGGCTGGCAGTGAAGAAACCAGCCCAGAGCCCAAGCATACCAAACGCGCCCAATGCAAGGATTGCATGAGGATCGCGGATGGCATCATGGCGGTGTTTCCATCGGATCCTGGCGAGCAAGCGTTCTGGCGACATATTGGTAAGTTTGTAGAGCATCATGTCGAGCAAGGCACGGTCGACATGGAAGGCGGTTTCGCGGCGTTGCTCCGTGGCTGGCTGGAACGTGCCAATGCAAACCGGGAGTAAAGACCAAAACCGGCTGGGCTCAAGGCGCCGGAAACGTCTGCAAAACCGGCGACCAACGACATCGTGCCATGCTCGAAATGGGAAGGTTCAAGATGGCGGTGGATAGGCTTAAGATCGGCATAGTTCAGTCGATCGGCCTTGAACGCGGTAAGGCTTGGGCCATTGCCGACGTGCTTAGATTGCGAGGTTTGAGCAAGCGGGAGGCGGTATGACAACGCTAGGAACAAAACAGCAGGGCAGGCGCGATCTATCGGGTGCGGAGGCAACACGAGTTGCGCAAGCTGTCATGCGAACAGATCTTGGGCAGCAGGCGCTACGACAAAGCTGGGGTCGAGGGCTCTTCGAGTTCGTGAAGAAGTGGGGCAAGCCGCCGGGTGAGACTTGGACAATCGAGAAGCTCAAGCGCTCAGCCAATGACCTTCGGTGGGAACTCATCGAGCTTGAGAAGAAGCCGAACAAGAGCGAACTCGATGAGGCCAATCTGAAGCTGTTGTAATCTGCGGCATCGGTCGAGGAGGAACTTCGGGAGGTGTTCTTGAAACCTGAGGCAGACGATTCCTAAGGCCGTATAGCCGCGTCTGGAAATCGCTCCAAAGCCGTTCTCCGCGGCTGATCGCTACGGGCTGGTCTTGACCCTAAGGATACTACCGCACGGCCCGGTTCATCCCACCATCCGATAGGATGTTTTGTCCGTTGATGTATCGTGCACCTTCGGAAGCTAGGAAGACGCAGGCCAGGCCAATCTCTTCGAAAGTCGCCGGGCGTTGAGCCGGAATAGAACGTCGAGCAAACTCGGAGAGGTTCACGTTCTCGCAGAAACCCGGCAGAAGGTTATTCATGCGAATGTTGTAGCGCGCATAGCGGTCTCCGTAGAGCTTGGAAAAGCTATGCAGAGCTCCGCGCAACATGCTCATTGGATAGGGTGCTCTCGGCTCGATCGTATTCATCGACGAAATGTTCACAAACGCGCCGCCCCCCTGTTTTATCATGATCGGTGTGACAATTCGGGCAAGCTTGACGACGTTGAGCACGTACATATCGAGGCTGTCGTGCCAGAGTTCGTCCGTTAGCTCTAGCAGCGGCCCGTCGAATTCGGGATCAAAGCCGACCGTCTTGATCTCCTCTGGTACACCGCCGCCATGGCCCATATTGCTCACCACAGCATCAATGCGGCCGTATTCACGGATGGTATCGTCCACCATCGCCTGAAGATCGATGGCATCCAGAACCGAGCCGCTGCGGCCGATGCCGCCAAGTTCCTTGGCCAGCTCGATCGACCGATTGGACGGTGACATCAACGAGACCTTGTAGCCTGCCTTCGCCATCTCCACGGCGCATCCTCTGCCAATGCCCTGGCCGGTGCCTGTCATGAGAGCCACCTTGATCTCGGACATCGCGTGTCTCCTGATATGAGAAATTAGGACATCTGATCACGAATACGATTATGGTCTGTGAGCGTAAAACGACATTATCGAACATCACTATCAGGAATTCTCATATCGATGACTGACGTTCGACATCTGCGCGCACTCCAGGCTTTCGACTTGGCGGCAACACAGTCCAACCTAAGCAAAGCTGCGAAGCTCCTGGGTGTCACGCACGGGGCAGTGAGTAGGCAGATCAAGCAGCTTGAGCAGTATCTTGGCGTGTCCCTGCTACGTCGCCTGCCCAATGGTGTCGAGATGACCGAGGCGGGAGCTGAGCTGCACGTGGCGACAAGAGAAGCGTTCTCTGCCCTCGAGCTTGGTATTCAAGGCATTAAGCGCGCGCGGCATCGGCGCCGCGTCACAATCTCGTTGTCGTCTTCGCTGGCCATAAAGTGGTTGGTGCCCAAGTTACCTGCCTTTCGAGCAGAGCACTCTGGGATTGCGCTTTACCTCGATACCGACGACGAGATCGTCGATTTTGGCCAGAGTGACGTGGATATCGCCTTAAGATACGGCATTCCAAACTGGGGAGAGCTTTATTGTGAGCGGTTGATGGACGAAGACCTCATTGTTGTTGGCGCGCCATCACTGATTAGAGATAAGACGGCACCTTTGACGCCAAGAGCGATCACCGGGCTCCCGTTGCTTCACGACCAATTCAATCCGGGTTGGGAGATATGGGCGGAAACCGTTGGACTGGAACGATCCCGCGTAGCGACGGCAGATGTCAGGTTTTGTGACTCCGCCGTCTTGATCACTGCTGCCATTGATGGTCAGGGAGCCATTCTGGCGAGACAGGTGCTCATCGCCGACGATCTTGCCGCCGGTCGGCTCATGCGCTTGGACGAGACAACAATTCCGCAAGACCGTGCGCTCTATTTCGTTTGCCGGACCGGAGATCAAGACAGGATGCCGATCAGCCTTGTTCGAGATTGGCTCGTCTCTGTTTGCAAAAAGCAAAAACAGGCTGGCAAGGGGGCTTAACCACTGGAACTAGCCCTAACCCATCGAAATGCCTTCGGCAGGAATGCGCCGACAAGCAGACACCCCAGGCAAGCGGCTAGGGCGTTTACTGCCCCAATCTTGACACGGGGCAGCCTTCAAGCTGTGCTGTTTCACTCTGCGTCTATCATAGACACAAACGTAAGTTGCACGTCTGTAGTTGAAACCGGACTGCCGTTAGCAACAATGAGAAAGGCATTTTGATTGAAAGGGCCGTGCGATGGCAAAGAAGAAAAAGAACAAGAAGAAGAAAGTTCGCGTGACGCGCGAAATGGTCGACAAGTTATCAAGACTTCAAGGTCTTGAATTTTCTCCTGATGAGCTTGGTGACGTCGTCGGATTTCCCGATGTTGGTGATCTCATCGATGCGCAAACGAATGTTTTTATAGGTTGTGTTGATTGGTTACACTATGAGACGCCAAGTGGAAGTCTTGTTTCCGTGCGAATCTTTCGAGACTTCGGTATTCTGCAAGAGGATGCGTTCTTGGAAGCAGAAAAGGGCGCCGCATTTCGACGAAGTGACGGTCAACTGGCGCGAAACCTAGACGACTATCGAGCACAGTTTGAACAAGCGGCCAACTTCGGTCATCTCGTTCATGTTGAAACCAAACTAGGTCTAATCACCACCATCGTGCTGTTCCGCTGCGGCTGTCCATGTGACGGACATCATGCGAACGCGCATCCACCAGAAGATCCACCTGATGGTGGCGTTTCTGATGGAGTTAATGACCTATAAGCTCAAGGTTGTCCTGGCCATGAGCTTGATCATCAGAGCCAGTTTGACCGCTTCTGGTGAGAATGCACTCAGGAAGCAGCCTCTTCGGGAGTCGGTCAAAAGACCGAGTCTGACGGAAAGCGATCCCCACGGCGAGGCCAGATGATCCGGGCCTCCGCCATGCAACCGGAATGCCCGCGCTCTTCCGGTCAGACTCGTGCGCATGGCGAAGGCGCTGTCTTTCAACAAAGATAACTTTTCCTAGACCTCCGCCGTTCCGCAAGGGTTGCTACTACAAGTAGCCGCCCCACTTGCCTCGTCCGTCGAGCGGTGATCCATCCTTCGAAAGCCCGACGGTGGGATCCGCGAAAGCTGGGCGCTCATGCTGCGTGTAGGCAGCGCCGAATCCCAGTAACAACGCAAGGAGGAGGGCTGAGAGCACCATGGACAAGCTCGTGCTGGGTCCGGTCTTGATTCCTTGCGAGTGCAGCCTAAGGGTATGGCGCATCGTGGCCATGGTCGTCTTCTCCTTGAAGTCGGAACCGCGAACGGGCCGCGTTCCTTGAATCTGTCGTTGGTCAGCCCTGCCAGAACGGCTTCCGGATTTCGTGATCGACATCGCTCCGGGTGAGCCCGATATCGCGCAGCATGCGGTCGTTCAGCATGCGCAGCTGTCGGCGTTGCGTTTCGCGTTCGCGCCAGCAGGCGAAGAAGCTTACGGCCGACCAAAACCACTCGTGCCCGAAGACAGTCCGTGCAGCATGATTGCGAGATGGCGAGGCAACGCGTGCGAAACTCATTGCTTTGCTCCTTCATGCCTAAGCTTCGTGGGTTAAAACCATCAATTACGAATGGGCTTTGCACTTCTCGAGATACGCATCACTGAGCCCGGGCACAAACGAGATTTGCTGCAATTTGGTTTAGAAAAAGTAATCCGAAGCGACTGGGTGAGGCAAAAGGCGGTTAGTTCATGCAGCTAACTTTACTTCGGACATCACTGACTGCTCACCTGCGAATTTGGTACTCACACCTGCATGTAATTTGGCAGCAATCGGCACAACGCGGCCAAAACCGCCTGGCGAGAATGCGCTCGACAGCAGACATTTCAGGCGAGTTCCGGCCTTAAAAGCTGTTTTACCTGTTAATGCGGGCGCTACTTGATGTGGCGATAACTCACCCTTTTGAACCCAAACGCGACGCTAGACAGTGGCCTTAAGCATCATTGACAATAGCTCTCGGGAACTCCGAAAGCAGACACCGACAGAGGTCGCATACTCCTTGCGCTCATCTGGCAAATTACGAGCCCACGACATGTCAAGTTTTTCGATCTTCCATCTTTCGACCAGTTGGTTGCGACATTCAATATGATCTTTGCCACGCCATTCACCCCCTCTCATTTCCTGCGCCACGGCGTTGAGACAGTGTAAGATGTCGACAAAATCCTTTTCGGTATCCACTTGCCCTTGAAACAGTGCATGTGAGTAAAGCTCGAATCGTAACCGGTGGCGGAAAGCAACACCTATCGATTCGAATGTCTGCTCCCCAGGCTCTCCAGGGCCATCGGCAACGTCCGAAAAAACATTGCTAACTGCTCGGTTCAATAGCGCTACTGTCTCATCAATAAAATTGATACGCTGTTTAAGAATTTCATTCCTTCTATCTCGTCTGCGAGAGAATTCTGCAAGTAAGATGCCGCTGACTACAATCGAAAATATGGCAACAAATAATGGATGCCCAAGAGCATCAATAACATCTTGCCTCATGATTTGAAGCTCTCCAATTGAATTGGGCCCTGAAGCCCTTCAAACTTAAAGAACTACCACAAGAAGCCAACGCTGATCGCCCATCGAATCCCATAGCAAGTTGACCTAAGGAAGAACCTTTACGTTTGTTACAGGATGGCAGAGGAGGTACGCTAGGTGAAGAGATCGCATGCTTTTTGGTGAAGTCTAACGGCCCAAATTGGTACATCGCAGCCCAGGTTCGTCTGGTGAGAATGCGCTTGACAGCAGACATGCCAGGCGAATTCCGGCCTTAGAGGCTGCTTTGCCTAGCAAAGCGGGCGCGGCTCGATGTTGCGCTGGTTCACCCTTTTGACCCAGCCTGTGTCAAAAGGCGTTTTGAGACAGTAGTTTAAACTTAGTCTTTGCTATTAAGCCGTGTAAGCCTTTGGTGAACTTAC
>JANQPX010000079.1 GCA_028285265.1 Geminicoccaceae bacterium | reverse complement strand
GGACGCCGCCAACGCCTTGACACATCTGCGGTTTCCGGGCGGCGAACTGCGGGTGCCGGGCGTCAATGTCACACTTGGCCAACGCTTGCGGGTTCACATCATGGCCAAGGACGTCGCGATTGCCCTCGACCCGCCGGGCGGCATCAGCGTGTTGAACTGCCTGGCCGGCAGAATTGCCGGTATCAGCGACCCTGACGGTGCCGATGTCGATGTGGAGATCGATGTCGGTGTCCGCCTTAGGGCGCGGATCACCCGCTATTCGGCACGGTTGCTGGCCCTGGAGGAAGGTCAGACCGTCCACGCGCTGATCAAGGCCATGGCGCTGGACCGGATCGGGCGCGACGGATTGGGAATGCCGGGCGGGTGACGGGGTCCAGTGTCAGCTTCGCGCGCAAGTATGCCGAGACAAGCCAGTGGCAATACCGCCGTGGATTGGCACTGCTGGAGCTTTCGGCGCCGGTCCAGGATCTCACCGTCGTGGACCTTGGCTGTGGCACGGGCGCGCTGTCGATAGAACTGGCGCGTCGCGTGGGACCACAGGGCCAGGTTATCTCCATCGACCCGGACGCCGAGCGGCTGCACGAGGCCAGGGCGGCCATGCCGTCAGATTTTGACTGGCTTTCGTTTCATCAGGCAAAGGCCGAGGATCTTGGCCTGATCGACGACGGCTCCGTCGATCTGGTCTATTCCAACTATGCCGGCCATTGGGTGCTCGACCATTCGAGCATGTTGCGAGAGCTTGAGCGCATCCTGCGTCCAGGCGGCCGTTTCATCGCCGAGTTCCTGGGCGAGCCGCCCCAGCGCCTGATCGAGCTTGTCTTGCTGATGCCCGACGGCGAACGCGCTGTTCAGGACAACGCGTTCCACGACGAGGCCGACTGGCGCGCCCTGATCACCGCCCGCTCGTTCGATCCCGTGCTGTTCGACTGGCCGAACCTCTCGCTCGATTTCGATAGCCTCGCCGACTTCTATGACTGGTTTGAAGGCACCAGCAATGGCAGGTTTCAGGTTGCCAAGTTGCCCCATGACGCCCGCGCCGACCTGGCACAGCGTTTCCCCGGCCCCCTCTCCTGCCCGATCAAGGCGCTGCGCATGATCCTGCAGCGGCGATAGGCCGGCTCAACGCCATTTGATCGAACAACCCATGCTGGCGTGCTGTTCCCTCGGGCCCGTGCCGGTTTGGGCAATCAGCCGCATCGCCTTTACCAACTCGTCGTCGCGGCCCGTGGGATCCCCCATGCGGGCATCATCCAGCCGGCCGCGATAGTGCAGCACGCCGTCGCCTGAAAGGCCGAAGAAGTCCGGCGTGCAAACCGCGCCATAGGCCCTGGCGACCGACTGATCCTCGTCGATCAGATAGGGAAACGAGAAGCCATGCTGATCGGCAAACTCTCGCATGCGATCGGGCGCGTCGGCGGGATAGCGCTGGTAGTCGTTGGGCATGATCGCCAGCACGTTGACGCCTTCCGCCTGCAAGGTGCGGGCGTCGGTGACAAGCCGGCTAATCACGGCCTTCACGTACGGGCAATGGTTACAGATGAACGCGATCAGTAGGCCGTCGCCGCCGAGCTGATCGGCCAAACTGACCTCGTTGCCGTCAGGATCGGACAAGGCGAAGGGCTTGGCTTGCCAGCCGACGTCACCGGCGGGTGTTTCAAGAAGCATGGCTGTGTTCCTTCAGGCCTTCGTCGCATCACAAAGACCCTATGTAGGCGCGCCGCATGGCTATTCAGCACCCTGCGACCCCGAGGCAATTCAGCAAGGTGGCAGACATGCGCGGCCGGCAAATGATTGACAGAGGCAACTAATTGCCTGCTTATTGCAACCAAACAGATTACGAGGTCCATCCATGCCGCACCAGACGTTGGCCGAGCACGTGGATGCTGTACGCGCCTTCAACCGCTTCTACACCAGACGCATCGGCGTGCTGTCGCGCGGCATGCTGCACAGCCCTTACTCCCTGACCGAGGCGCGGCTGATCTATGAACTGGCGAAGCGACAAGAAACGACCGCGTCTGATCTGGGGCGCGACCTGGACCTGGATGCCGGCTATCTCAGCCGAGTTTTGCAGCGTCTTGCGAAGGCGGGCCTGCTGTCCAAACGGCGATCCGACCAAGACGGCCGGCAGACCCTTTTGCGCTTGACGGCTGAGGGCCAAGCCGCGTTCGACATGTTGAACGAACGTTCACATAGGAAGTTCAGCGATGAGCTCCAGAAGCTATCGCCGAGGCAGCAGCGTCGGCTGATCGCCTCCTTGAACACAGTCGAAGGACTTCTGGGCGATGATCCCGAGGCCGTACCTTCTTACATCCTGCGGCTTCATCAGCCCGGCGACATCGGCTGGGTCGTGCAACGTCACGGTGCCTTCTACGCCGAGGAGTTTGGCTGGGACGACAGTTTCGAGGCGCTGGTCGCGACCATCGCAGCGGATTTTCTGAGGAACTTCGATCCAAGGCGTGAGCGCTGTTGGATTGCCGAGCGGGACGGCGTCAATGTCGGCAGCGTGTTCTTGGTCCGCAAGACCGATCATGTCGCCAAGCTTCGATTGCTCTTTGTCGAGCCGTCGGCCCGCGGGCTTGGCATTGGTGCACGACTGGTGCGCGAGTGCGAGGCCTTCGCCCGTCGGGTCGGCTATCGCAAGATCACGCTGTGGACCAACGGCAATCTCCACGCCGCACGCCGGATCTACGAGAGGTCCGGCTACGTGCTGGTCGACGAGGCGCCCCATCAAAGCTTCGGCCATGACCTGATTGGCCAGGACTGGGAGCTCGATCTCGGCCAGAACGGCGGGCACTGAGCCAAGATGGTCGCGACGCTGCCCCTCCTCGCCTCCATGGCGACAGGCGTGCTTGTGGGCATCGGCATCGTGGCGACCCGCGTTGCCATCGATCAGACCGATCCATCCTCGCTGGCCCTGCTGCGCTATGCCATCGCATTGGTCTTGCTAGTGCCGGCGGTCCTGGCGTCGGCAAAGGTCCGGTTTCGGGGCCGCGATCTCGCCCCCATAGCGCTGCTGGGCATCGGCCAGTTCGGCATCCTGATCATCCTGTTGAATTATGGCCTGCAGTTCGTCTCATCCGGCCTGGCAGCGCTGATCTTCGCCACGATGCCCCTGTGGGCGCTGACCTTCGGCGCCATGCTGGGCACTGAAGCGATGACCGGCTTCAAGACCGGCGGCGTGCTGCTGACCATCGCCGGCGTCGGCTTCGCCGTCTACGACCATTTCGGTCTCGCCGATCTTCATGAAACCGCCTGGCTCGGCGGGCTGGCAGTGTTGGCCAGCGCCGCCGTCGGTGCCGTGTGCAGCGTGCTCTATCGGCCTTATCTGCGCCGATACCCGACGCTTCAGGTCAGCGGCCTCGCCATGCTGGCGTCTGTGATCTTCCTGGCAATTCCCGCCGGCTGGGCGGGGTTCTTCGCTACTTGGCCGGTCTTCACGTTTGCCGGCTGGGCCGCGGTGCTGATCATCGGCCTCGTCAGCGCGGTCGGCTACTACATCTGGCTGTGGGCCCTCAACCACACCACACCCACCCGCGTCACGGTCTTCATGTCGTTGAGCCCCCTGACTGCAACCCTTCTCGGCTGGGCATTGCTGGGCGAACCGCTGACGGTCGAGTTTCTGATTGGGACCGGCCTCGTCGCACTTGGCTTGTGGGTGGCGCACCGCACGACGGACGCGCGCCGCGTCAAGGTCACCTAAAAGGGCGTCAAGTCCGGCCTGCCGTCTGTCAAGGGCGATCCCGGTTGGTGTAGTCTCTTGCTATCGCAACCGAGGGCGTCTCGATGATCGACAGCTTGTCGCGGGTGTTGCCTGCTATCGCGCTGCTGGGTGTGGTTTTGGTCCTCGCCGCGTGTAACAGAAGCGAACCGCGAAACGCTGCCTACGACGCCTATCACGGCGCCTATGTCTTCCAGGACGGCGACGTGGTCGTGTTTACGCAAAGCGCCAATGACTGTCTGCGGTATGTCCATTTCGACGGGCGCGCCGGGCGGGTTTGTGCCAACGAGGACCTCGCACCGGGCACGTTTGCTGGCGCCAACCACCTTGATGGGAACGGGCCGGACGCCGTGACAGTCGCGTTTTCCGACCCTCGCGGCGGCTCGGTCGTGTTTCGTCGCGAGCATGGCCAGCCACAATCCGCCGAGCGGGTTCCGGTGACGGCCATCGACGCCGAATTCACATCCGAGGGCACGCAACTTGTCGGCCGCCTGCTGGTCCCGCCCGGCGACGAGCCCGTACCGCTGGTCGTTTTCGCCCATGGCTCGTCGCAACGCGCCGCCATTCCCAGCTATCGCGAACAGCACTTCCTGGCCGCCAACAATATCGCGACCTTTGTCTTCGACAAGCGTGGCACGGGGCTGTCCGGCGGCAACTACACTCAGGACTTCCATCTGCTGGCGGCGGATGTCGCAGCCGGCGTTGGCGAGGCCCAATCGTTGCTGGGTGACCGCCTTGGCCGGACCGGCTTGATGGGCTTCAGCCAGGGAGGTTGGGTGGCCCCCTTGGCGGCGGCCGAAACGCCGGTGGATTTCTTCATTGTCGCATACGGTCTCGCGGTCAGCCCTGCGGAGGAGGAACGGTCGGAGATCATGCAGCAGATGCGCCGCGCCGGCCACAACGACGCAACGGTGGCGGCCGCCGGCGCGCTCGCCAATGCCGCCATCACGCTGGCCGACAGTGACTTCGCGGTTGGCCAAGAGGAGTTTGCAGTATTGAAAGCCCAAGCTGCGGCGGATGGCTGGCTTTCGGATATTACCGAGGACAACTTGACCGCTGCGCTTGGCCAAAACCCTGTTTGGGTGGTGAACCTGGTTTGGCCCCTATTCGATGTCGACACGCCCTGGCGGCACGAACCGGTGCCCATCATCCAATCCCTGGACATCCCACAGCTGTGGGTGCTGGGCGGCAGCGATACTGAAGCCCCCAGTGACGAAACCGTCGCCATCCTGAGGGACCTACAGCGGGATACCAATCGCGGCATCGTAACGGCTGTCTTCCCAACGGCCGACCACGGCATGATCGAGCGCGAGGGCCCCGACGCGGGCAACCGGATCGTCGACGGCTATTACCTGCTGGTGGTCGACTTCATACATGGTTGGTAGGCAAGTGCTGAAACCAGCCACCAACTCGTTGCGTCCTGAGGCCAAACGGCCAGGACGACAACCCGCCCTTTTGGTACTCGCATCCGCCAAGACCGACTGCTATGCATTGCCGCCAGAGTTTTCCTCGCGTTGGTTGAGTCCAGACGCGACTCAGGTCTAAGCTCAAGCCTCGTACCTTCGACGTACAATGGGAAACCGCAATGTCCGCTCCCCAGAATCGATTGCCCGGGCGGACGTCCGTGGCCCTTGGCATCGCCGGGATCATCCTGGCATCGGTCGTGCCGGCATCGGGCCAGTCGATCGACGACTATCAGGAGATCATCGACACCTATCTGGCCGAGCGCGGCGAGGCCGAAGGCATCACGGGTGTCTCGGTTTACGTTAGCCTGGGCGATCCGGGACCTGGGATTGAGCTCTTTGCCGGCACGACCGGGCGTGACGGGGCCACACCGATCACCGGCGACACGCTGTTTCAGATCGGCAGCAATACCAAGGGTTTCACCTCAGCACTGATCCTAGCCTTGGAGGCCGAGGGCCACCTCGACATCGATCAGACCGTCGGCGACTGGCTGCCTGACTATCCGGCTTGGGAGGACGTCACGATCCGGCGCTTGCTGAATATGACCAGCGGCATCCCGAACTACTCCGAGAGCCCTGAATGGATGCGCGCGGCGGGGGCGAACCCCAATCGGCACTTCACGCCGGGAGAGCTCATCGCGATGGCCTACCCCGGCGCCACTGTCGAACTGCCGCCGAATGAAGGATACTTCTACTCCAATACCAACTATCTTCTCGCAGGCCTGATCGCGGAGCGGGCGGGGGGTGTGCCTTACGAAGAGGCACTACGCCAACGGTTCTTCGTGCCGGCACAACTCAGCGACACATTCTACGCGCCCATGGCCTACCCGCCAGAGGTGACCAACCGGATGGCCAGCGGCTATTTCGAAGACCCGGCGTGCAGCTTCTACGTGCCGGACTGCGAGGAAACCGAATTGGCCGCCCTAATGGGCCAGGATGTCAGTCGGGCCGACGTTAGTTGGGCGGGGGCTGCCGGTGGCATCGTCTCAAGCCCGCGCGACTTGGCCCGCTGGGTCCGGGCGGTCTTTGCCGGCCGCGTACTGCCGCCGGCGCAGATGGCAGAGATGCTGAGCTCCGTGTCCACCGGGACCGGCGAGCCGATCGAGGATGTCTCGGCCGATGATCCAGCCGGATTCAGCTTGGGTTTCGCCCGGCGTTTTCGAGAGGAGTTGGGGACGTTTTGGTTTTATCAAGGCGAAACCCTCGGCTACCGCGCGATCTTTGTCTATTCGCCGGAAACGGACGTCGTTGTCACGGGGGCAACTAACAGCCATCCCTTCGCTGAGGATGATCAGTTCGCGCCCGTGATTGCGCGAATCTACGCGCTAGCCACCCAGTAGCGTTCGGCGCCAGCAGCCGAGCTCGTCAGGAAGACCAGGCGGTTCGGCCCAGTCTACTCCGAGCAGGACAGGTCAAAGGCTATGTCGTAGACGCCCTCACCTGTCGGCGTCGTCAAAATGCTGCCGGTAGCCCCGGCAAACTCCCCGGTCCCGCCATAAACGAACCACTCCAGGGGTCTGACCGAAGATGTGTTGGTGTCGGACGGATCGCGCGACTCCACAAAGGCCGAGGCCATCAGGATACCGTTGTCGAACAGGAAGGTGCTGGCGCCCATCAACGGGTAGGATCCCTCGATATCACTGTGCATGACCCGGCTGGTCGCATGCTGCACCCCGATCGACTCGCCGTCCTGATCGACGAGCTGCCAACGCAAAATGCGCACGTCACCCGGCGAGACACCCTCATTGCCATGATTGATAAAGGTGATCAGGTCCTGATGCCGTACGGCGTCGAACTCCCCGCAAAACGGCTCCAGCGCGTCTTGGCCGGAAGCCGAACCCGGCAAGATGGTTAAGGCCGGCACTGCAAGAAGGGCTATTCCGAAAAAGAGATGTCTGGCAGCCATGCTTAAATCCCTTCGAGCAGGTGATGCGACGATTTGCAACTCAAGACCGCTTGTTGGCCTTCGTCAAGAATGGCGCGCCCTGCAGGACTCGAACCTGCGACCGTCGGCTTAGAAGGCCGGTGCTCTATCCAGCTGAGCTAAGGGCGCCGATGAGAAACCTACGGGTATCACAGCTTAGACCCTGCGGGCAATCATGCTAGCGTTTGATTCACGTCTTGTCGGGGCAAAGGCCCAAGATTTGATCAGGTCGTACGCGTGAAATTGTCTGCGTAAGACTTTGGTGAGACAATACGTGACTTCGGTACGAACAGACGAGCTTCGATGCCATTCTTCTTCGCATAAGCGAGCGCTGCTTCTTTTGTTGGAAATCGAAGCTGGATCTGCTGCGCAGTATCTCCAGAACCGGACCAGCCACAAAGCGGATCAATGGTCTTTCGACCTTCAGGCTCCATCTCCAAAAGCCAATAGCGGGTCTTGGCGCGGCCGGATGACGTTGCGGTCTTAGCTGGCTGATAAATGCGCGCGGCCATCGTCAGGGCAGCTCCTTTTTTTGACTATCTTCTGTCAGAAGTACGTTAAGCCTTACAAACCTTCAAGCTCATCTCATCGAGTAGGGCGCCCCCCACTTTTCCTTAGGCCCGCCGGCAAGTCTTGTCGGCTAGGTGCCCCGAAGCCTGTCCCGGTTCGCCATCAGCCATTGCAGCGCAATGATAGTTGTCGCCACCTTTATCCGCCCTTCGTTCAACCAGGCTTCCGCGCGCTCTGACGCTACCACATGAACCTTAATATCTTCCCCCTCCTCAGCCAGTCCGAAATAACCGCCAGCCTCTCGAGAATCCACAATCGCAAAGAAGAGATCGACCGTCTCCGTGGAACCACCAGGAGACGCGAAGTAACGGAAGATAGGTTGGAGCGCCATGAGCTCTAAGCCTGACTCTTCCTTGGCCTCGCGCTTTGCAACATCCGCTAAACCTTCGCCGGGCTCAACGATGCCTGCAATCGTCTCGATCAGCCATGGATCCGACTCCACCCCAAATGCACCTGGCCGGAACTGTTCGATCAGAACCACTTCGTCCCGAACCGGATCATAAGGAAGAACTGCAACAGCATGTCCGCGCTCGAAGACTTCCCGTGAGAGTTCCGGTCCCTCACCGCCTTCGAAGAGGCTGTGCCTTAGACGATAACGAATGATCTTGAAATAACCATCGAAGGCGAGCTTCTGCTCGATAACACGCACCTGACGATCGGTCATGGAGCGCTCCTGGAATGTCAGGCGAAAACTTTGTGGGCAATCAGCGTAAAGCTGTCTCTTACACCATCGAGGGTCTGGACATGATGGGTGACGAACCGACCGATATCCTCGTCATCATCGAGGTAGATCTTCATCAGGAGGTCGTATTGTCCGGAAATGGAGTGCACCTCGGACACCGCATCCATTTGCTGAACCGCTGCATCGGCGACATCGTAGGCTTGGCCAAGTTCGCATTTAACCATAACGAACAGGGTCTGCATCAGGCCTCGCCGACCTTTCGCTGGGCAGCAACGGCACGCTGGATCGGAACGGGCCGCTGCATAAACAACGGCACATGGTCACCCATACCGACGACCGGGTTGTCCGTCTCACGCTGACGCGACCGCGTCGGCTTTGATCGCGATGCTGGTCGCAGCCCGGATCGGCCCTCGGAGACCATAGACCGGTCATCATTGGCAGGCTCGTGCTTCGAGGGTGCCTTACCCTCCCCATCTTTCTTTGCCGATCGGCGACGTCGACCTGAGGGCCTTTTCTCGTCACGGTCACCAGCTTCGGAGGACGGCCGCTGACGGCTCTCTCCAGCGTTGCCTTCATCCTCTGAACGCGACTCACTGCCGCCTACGATATCAAGCATGGGAATGGGTTTCCCCGTTAGCTTCGCAATAGCATCAATAAATTTGCCTTCATCGCCAAAAGCGAGCGTGAACGCCCTGCCCTCCTGGCCGGCACGTCCTGTGCGGCCGATGCGATGGACATAGTCCTCGGCTTGAGTCGGGACGTCATAGTTGATGACGCATGGGAGCATCGCGATATCAATGCCGCGGGCTGCAACATCTGTAGCAACCAGGAAATTGACGTCACCATCTTTAAAAGCGTCAAGCGACTGGGTGCGTTGACTTTGGTCAAGGTCGCCATGGATATCGCGGGCACTGTGTCCAGCGCGCTCAAGCTGCCGGCGCAACACGGAAACGTCGCGTTTCCTGTTGCAGAAAATAATAGCCTTATCGACATCTTGACTGTCGATCAGCTGCTTCAGGACCTTAAACTTCTGCCTCGGTTTAACGATCGTCAGATGGTCTGCGATGCGCTCACCAGTCGTCGATGGCGGCGACGCTTGCAGCGTTACAGGATCGATAAGGAAGCTATCGGCCAGCCGGCGAACCTCTGGTGGCATAGTGGCGGAGAACAGAAGGGTCTGGCGGCGTTTGCTGATCAGCGTCACGATACGTTCGACATCCGGAATGAAGCCCATGTCCAACATACGGTCGGCTTCATCAATCACGAGACTGGAAACACCACCAAGGAGAACCTTGCCCCGTTCAAATTGATCGAGAAGACGTCCTGGTGTCGCGATCAGAACGTCAACACCACGCTCCAGTTTCTTCCACTGCTCATCCATACCGACGCCACCAATCAAAAGCGCCATGGATAGCTTCAAATATCGGCCATAGGTCTCAAAATACTCAGCCGTTTGCGTGGCCAGCTCGCGGGTCGGGCTCAGGATCAACGAGCGCGGCATACGAGCCTTGCTCTGACCTGATGCCAACCGCTCAATCATCGGCAGAACAAAGGCTGCTGTCTTGCCCGTACCCGTCTGCGCAATGCCCAGCACATCGCCGCCGGTCAAAATCGCGGGTATCGCTTGTTCTTGAATAGGTGTTGGCTCCTGATAGCCGGCTTCATCGACAGCTTTCAGAATTTCGCCCCGCAGCGCGAGTTCACTGAATTTCATGCGTATCCAGTTCGGGGTATTGATCTTGGGTTCAAGCAAAGAGACATCGGACCTGCTGCATTTCGATTTAGAGATTTAACAAAATTTGTCAATGATCGAGGCTGAATTGATGCGTACCCCATGGCTTTTATTTTGCTTCAAGCTGATTTGGCGACCATCTAACCCATGTACGTCGGGGAATCTGGGCTAAAGGAGGCCTGTTCTTTGCTAGTCGACGCAAGTCAATCACTGCTGTTGTTCATCGATCTGCAAACAAAACTCGTGCCCGCGATTGATCAAGCCGAGACATGCTTGTCACGCTGTCAGATTCTGCTCAGGGCGGCTCGCAGCCTCGAAATCCCTGTACTGGCAACCGAGCACTGCTCCGACCGTGTCGGCACAACCGTTCCATTGCTTGCCAACGACCTCACAGCATTAGAAGTCATCGAAAAACGGCACTTCAACGGGATGCTGGAGCCCTCACTGAGGACAGCGCTGCTAGATCAATCCAAACGGATCGTCGTAGTCGCGGGCATGGAAGCGCATGTCTGCGTCCTGCAAACGGTTTTGGGCCTCAAAGATGCAGGTTATGATCCCGTGCTCGTCGCCGACGCCATCGGATCTCGAAAGCCATCATCCCGTGAACTCGCCATCAGCCGTCTTCGCCAGCATGGTATCGACATCGTCGATTCCGAAATGGTGATATTCGAGTGGCTCAAGGCTGGTGACACCGACGCCTTCAAAGCTCTGTTGCCGATCATCAAATCGGGCAGCGTGGGTTGATGACAGATCAGATGCGCTCCCATCCGAGCGCCTCTCGGTCATCAATAGCCCAGGGTGAGCGCACCGGCACGCCGAGGATCAGACGCCCCGTAGAGCCCCTCGTCGGTGACCATGATCGATTGGGTGCTGCCCATGGCGTTCTTCACCACCACCTTCTGCCCTAGCTGCTCCAAGAGACGAACGGTATCCGGGCTAAGCCCCTCCTCCACTCTCAGCTCATCCGGTAACCACTGGTGGTGCACTCTTGGCGCGTATGTCGCTTCAGCAACGTTCATGCCGTGATCGATCACATTCATGATGACCTGAAGGGTTGTCGTGATGATGCGCGAACCACCGGGACTACCCGTCACTAAGAATGGCTTGCCGTCCTTCAGAACCAAAGTCGGACTCATTGAGGAAAGCGGGCGTTTTCTCGGTTCGACAGCATTGGCATCGCCGCCGATCAGACCGTAGGCATTGGGCACGCCTGGTTTTGCCGAGAAGTCATCAAGCTCATTGTTCAACAGAATACCGGTGCCGTCGGCAACCAAACCAGTGCCATAGCTGAAGTTCAGCGTATAGGTGTTGGCAACCGCATTCCCGTCTGCGTCAACCACAGAGAAGTGGGTTGTTTCATGGCTCTCATAGGGCGTGAGATCACCGGGGCCGATTTCCGCCGCCGTGGCCGCGCGCCCTCGGCTGATTTGTGAAAGGATGTCAGCGGCATAAGACTTCGATGTCAGCTGATCGATGGGCACATCGACGAAATCCGGATCGCCCAAATATTCACTTCTATCGGCATAGGCGACTTTCATCGCCTCCGCCATCATGTGAATGCTCTCAGCACTGTTGTGGCCAAGAAACGACATCGGCACGCCTTCAAGCGTATTCAGAATTTGTACGATATGCACCCCACCTGAACTGGGCGGCGGCATCGAGACGATCTCGTTCCCGCGATAGGTCCCCGTCACGGGCTCACGCAATTTGACCTCGTAATGTCGAAAATCGTCGAGGGTGAGGTGACCGCCGGCATCACCGACCGCCGTCACGATCTTCTCGGCAATGGGGCCTTCATAGAACGCCGATGGCCCCTTCTCGGCAATCATCGTCAAGGAGGCCGCAAGGTCACTTTGCACCAGGATATCACCGGGTGCGTAAGGCGCGCCCCCTTCCTTGTAAAAGATTGCCGTCGAGGACGGCCATTTCTGCAGACGTTTGGACAAACCCTCTAAGGACTGCGCAAGGTCGGCTGTTACCTCGATACCATCGTTGGCAAGTGCAATCGCCGGCGCCAAAGCCTCTGCCAAGCTCAGTGTGCCATAACGCTCAAGCGCAAGCGCCATCCCCGCCACCGTGCCAGGGACGCCAACGGCAAGGCCGCTAAAACGAGACTTCGCCGGATCAGCCTCGCCATTATCGTCGAGATACATATCGCGAAAGGCTGCTGCGCCTGACATTTCCCGATAGTCGATCGCAACATTTTCACCGCTTTCGGCGTCATGCACGATCATGAAGCCGCCGCCGCCGAGATTGCCGGCTCTCGGTAACGTCACCGCCAAGGCAAAGGCGACCGAGACGGCGGCATCAACAGCATTGCCGCCTTGCTTGAGAACATTGAGACCGATCTCAGTTGCGAGCGCTTCCTGGCTGGCAACCATGCCCTTCGCACCAAAAGCGGGATGAACGAGATCGCGGCCGCTAAAGATCGCCGTCTGCTGGGCGAACGCCATGCCTGGCATGGCCAACAACATCGCCGTCAAAACGCTCGCTATCATCCTGCTCATTTCATCCTCTCTCGATGACGTTCTGGCCGGTCCTGGTGAGCAATTCGCTCGCCCAGGCCTCATCTTCTTTGAACAGTAAGTCACTCTAGCGAAGATGACCAATTGATCTTCACGCAATCATCACTAGCTTGACGACACGACCAGATGCCTCCTTTGGAAGAGCCATGGCCTATCCCAAGTTATCTCTCCTTGCAGGGCAAGACCGCCGCCTGCGTTCCGGACATCCTTGGATCTATTCCAACGAGCTTAAGATGGATGCTGCAGCCAAGGCCCTAGAACCTGGCACGCCGGTAAAGGTGGCCGACGTCGCCGGAAAAGCTATGGCGGTCGCTCAATTCAATCCCCACTCCCTGATCGCCGCGAGGGTGCTAAGCCGCAATCAAAACGCCACGATCGACGCGCGTTTTCTTGAGCGCCGCCTTCAACGCGCGCTTCGGCTTCGCGAACGCCTTTTTGACCACCCCTACTATCGGCTCGTTCATGCCGAGGCCGACGGTTTGCCTGGGTTGGTGATCGACAGGTTCGATCGGACGTTGGTTCTTCAGGCAAATAGCGCCGGCATGGATCGACTGACACCAGAGTTACTCGAGGCCGTCGACCGCGTCGTCGCAGCCGATCACATCATTCTCAAAAACGACAGCACAGCGCGGGAACGCGAGGGGCTGAAGCTGAGTGTCGACGTGATCAAAGGCGAGAGCAAGGGGGCGATCGAGCTGGTAGAGAATGAGTTCGCCTTCTTCGCCGATCCAGTCGGCGGGCAAAAGACGGGTTGGTATTTTGACCAACGCGATAATCGCGCTTTTGCTGCAAAGCTTGCAAAAGGCGAACGGGTCCTCGACCTCTTCAGCTATGGCGGCGGCTTTGGCATTACCGCCCTCATGGCTGGCGCCAAGGAGGCCTTGGCCATTGACCGCTCGGAAGGCGCTCTTGAGCTTGCCAAAATGGCTGCAGCGCGGAACGGCGTCGACGGCAAACTCACCTGCCTACGCGAGGAAGGGTTTTCAGCACTTGATCGCCTCGCCAAAGAAAAGCAGCGGTTCGGCTTGGTGATCGCCGATCCGCCGAGCTATGTGAAGAGCAAGCGGGACCTGAAGGCAGGCCTCAAAGGATATCGAAAACTTGCGCGCACATCGGCCGCGCTCGTGCGTGAGGAAGGATGCCTGATGGTCGCATCCTGTTCGCATAATGTGCCCCTCGATTCGTTTCGCGACGAGGTTCGGAAAGGCATCAGCGATGCCGGACGCGGTGGACGGCTTCTTTGCCAAACCGGTGCAAGCGCTGATCATCCAAGCCATCCTCTGCTGCCCGAATCAGCCTATCTTAAGTGCCTTTTCTACATGCTGGACTGACCAACGTCGGTTCGGCCGAGCAAGGACGTGCTCGCCTCACTGGCCAGCGTCACATCGAGACAAGCAACGGTGTCGATGCAACAACCGACAGGCTTCATGCGCCCCAGAACCGGACGCGCCGCTCAGCGCGACCGGTTTCTCAGCGAGCACCCTTACGGATCATCAAGCGTCTAAACCGCCTCGCTTTGCCTGTTGATACATGGTTGGCGGCGGACGATCCAAATCCTTCGGCGGCAGCGCCGGCTGCGGCATCGCATAGAACTTCGGCTCGAGTTCATCAAGCGACTGCTCGAAAGGAAGCCGCATATGCAGCTCGCCATTTTGCTCTTCAGCTTCACGCGCAGCCGCCTGAAGCTGCTCGGCGAGATCACGACTCCAGGGCAGGACATAAGAACGCGGCTCCGCGATATCCTGAAGCTGCAGCCAGAGAAAGATACCGACGTCCTCCTTGATGGAACTTGAAAGCACGGTCGCATCGTCGGCTTCACCTAACCACCACTCAAGCGAGGCCGGTTTCGGCTTCGAGAGCAGCGATGCGTAGCTGGCATAGGAGAGTGGCAAAAATAGAGCCGCGAGTACAAGGGCACCGGCGCGAATCCATGAGCGATGCCGGGACCAGATACTGATCATGGCGAGGAGACCTGCCAGCATGGCCGTGATCATAAAGAGATAGGAAAGCTCGGTCATTCCTCAGGTCCTCCAGGCGCGCAGCTTTCGCTGCAGGCTATGCACACTTCCCGGCACCAAATTCCCAGCGCTCTCCAGCTTGAAGCGATAGACGGTGATCTCCTGGCCCTCACGTACCAATTCGATCTTGCTCGCGAGCAACTGCCGTGTGGTCGATGATGGAGTCTTCTTGATCGACGTGACCACGGTGACCGGGATGGGCGAGATCCGCGCTTTGTTGCGATAGAGATGGACATTCACGGTGTATTCGCCGTCTGGAATGCCGCGGGAATAGGACACCTCGTAGTTCATTCCCGTCACATCTGAGCGCTTGCCAAGGTCGTCACGAAGCAGGTTGAAGATCGTCCCTCCCTTATTGGAGTAACCGACGGGGCGATCGCCAGGCGCCTCAACCCAAAGATCAATATCGGCGTCGACTTCCTCAGGCCATGTGAGCTCGACAATGACATTGCCTGGCGGTGAGGTGTTTTCCTCTTCGGCTTTACCCACAGGGTTGAGGTGAGGCAGAAGCAAAACCACCATGGCAACAAAACCTGCCAGGGCCAGCATGATCACATCGCGAAAGACTGTGCCGCCCTCGTCTTCGTCAAAAGGCTCAAGATTGAACATGCCGCTCTCCTAACTCGACGATGGCCGTGAGAAGGCGAAGGGTGCCGCTCTCCAAAAGGCGGTAATTGACCATCAGCCAGATATTGAGGACAGCACCGACCAAAGTCGTACTGAGGGCAACGGACATACCGCTGATAAGCGTAGAGACCATCGGACCGATGGCGCTTATATCGGCAGCATCTTCTGGATTGACGCCGGAAAGAGCGATCATGAACCCAATGACGGTGCCGATCAGGCCCAAAAACACCAGGCTTCCCGCGATGTGGCGAACCACCGCGATACGCCCAGCAAGTTTGAGCTTAAGTGCTGACGCCGCGAGTGTCCGGCTTTGCCCGTCACGCCCCGTGACGGCCGCCAAGTAGCGCGAGACACGTGCATTCGGGAAGTCGTTGGGCGCACGTATGCGGTCGAGTTCTGCACTCACCTGCTGCACTTTCAAGCCACAGAGAAACAGGCCTGCCACAAAGACAGCTCCGATGAGCAACACCAGTCGGGTCGCATCGCCCTGCAGAACGAAGGCAAGCCAGCCTTGCATCCAAGCGGCGCCCAGCAAAGCCAGTCCCACTAGGTTCACCACGGCGAAACGCATGACCAACAAATAGCGATGGGCCGCCGGATCACCCTCCTGATAGGCACTGAACCAGCCCTTCAGGCCGTCGTCCGTCGCGCCGAGCGCTTGACCGGCAACCGATGCCGTCGAGGTCACAGGTGAGTTCACGAAAGTTCTCCCGACCAAAAACACGCCTATGATCAAAAAATATACTCTATTGAAAAAGTCGACCAGAGGGAGAAATCTACAGTTCACTCTGATTAAACTGTCACAGATTTGATAATATCCCGATTTATAAAAGAAATTTTGTGACATACATCACAAGAAGATTTTTTTTATTTACTGAATTCACGACTTCATTGAGGAGAGCTTATGAGCTGACTGCCTCAGAAGAGGCAAAGCATTCGGATTTCTGCCAAACTTTTGGGCGATCACATCATGCGAGAAGGGATTCTCGTGGCGGCTAAGGAACGTCGACGAGGCGACGCCCTAGCATCGATGCCTCCCCACCCGATAGCGTGTGGGCCACGCCGACGCGGGTGGGGAGGCGGGTTGGGGGGGTAGCCAGTCAGAAGCACGCGGTTAAGTGATCGATCACCGGCGTGACCATAGTCGGGTACGTCTAGGACGGCGCCCCTTCCACCTCATCTGAAGGCCTTATGTTGATATTGTCGAGCTAGCTTTTAGCGTTCCAGGCTAAACCATGGCGCTGCGGTCAGAATTTGATTTTGCTGCGAGAGCAAATACCCTGCCTCAGCACTTTTCGCGAGAAACGCCTGCCAGTCCGGATCAGCCTGCATGGCGGCACGCCGTGTGGCTCGGTCGGCAGCATCTTCATAGGCCCAGACATGGATATAGCTATTGATCATGCCAGTCTCGGTGATCCCGTAGAGGACGGGTTTACCCAGATGCTTCTCTTGCGACGCCCTGCCGTGTTCCTGATAAAGCGCCAATTGCAGCGGCACCGAGCCAGGTTTGCAGATATAGGTGCGATGATCAAAAATCATAAAGGCCTCCGGTTTTGATCGGGTTGATTGACGGCGACAAACAGGACTTAGCGTTCCTCAGTCGATCAAGCAATCAACCCAAGAGCCTGGACCATCGGATCATGCAGGGCAAAACCAAAGACACCTCGAAGAGCAAATTCTAAGGCCGCAGCAACACCAAGAGAATAAACAACCAATGGCCCGAAACGCCGTTCGCCCAAAAGAACAAAACCAGCTGCTAGGAACAACGAGGTTGCGATGAAAAACCCAAAAGGCGCAAGCGCAAGTGCATAACCCACAACCAAGGCGGCCAACCCACCGAGCTGTGGCCAGAACACCCGAAGCGATTCCCGAAGCGATCGGTGAGATTTACCGGGGGATAACAACATGAGGACCGCAATCAGGCTGCCCGCGACGGCAGCGGCCAATAATAATTTACTACTCGCCGGGGTGATATCTGCGGCATTTGACGTGGGAATCAAGTCACGTGCCAACACCCCGAACATTGTCGACGCTGCAAGTAAGATAAGCACCGTGAGCTTGTCACGGCTATCGACGCTCTGCACAGGTGAGCCTCCTTTAAAAAGGCCTCATTGATTGATCGGATTAGTTCAGTTTTGATAAAAAAGCAAGTTAAAGAGGAATTGAACACTTCGTAGTATGCAGAGCACGATCTGGCTCCGCGGCGTCCGTATCGCGGTCAAGGAATTGTAACGGGCGAGCATGGGTGGATATCAATTGGGACTTGCCAAGCCGCCTCTCCTCTGTAAGGACAAACATCGAATTACACAAATGCCATGTGGAGGGCGTCGACAAGTGGGTATCTTCGACTTTGTTAAGGATGTGGGTGCGATGGTCGGCATCGGCAGCGCTGAAGCAGCGCCGGCGGCTGAGGACCTAAAAAAAGAGGCGGAAAAGCACGGCCTGGACACCAAAGACCTTAAGATTGAGGTTGAGGGCGACAAGGTGACCGTCGAGGGCGATGTTCCCGATCAAGCGACCAAGGAAAAGCTGATTGTTGCGATGGGCAATGTAAAGGGCGTTGCCCAGGTGGACGAGACGATCAAGGCGGCCGCTCCAGAACCTGAAGCTGCGATGTACACAGTCAAATCAGGCGATACGCTTTGGGCAATTGCCAAATCCCATTACGGCGATGGCAACAAATATCCAGCTATCTTCGAAGCCAACAAGCCGATGCTCTCCGATCCAGACAAAATCTATCCGGGTCAGATGCTTCGTATTCCGCCGCTTTGATGCCAACCTCGGACGAGGCCGAGCTGATCACTATGTCATGACCCGAGGTTGTGTGGGCCGCCATCAGGGCGGCCCTTCTCTTTTGACCATCACTATGAAATGCACCAATAATAGAAATTCCAAAATTAGACATCGCCCTTTGATTGTGATAGAATCACTTGTTCATAAAAATTAAAAATACTGCCTTTGAGTGCGATGTAAGGGGAGCATACCTATGTTTGTTCGACAGATTTTGCGCAGCAAGGGCGAAGCGATCGTGTCGATTCAGCCCACGACCAGGATTGCTGACATCACAGCTCTTATGAGCCAGAAGCGAATTGGTGCCGTTGTGGTGTTGGATGCTCGTGGCCAGCTGGTCGGCATTGTTTCAGAACGGGATATCGCGCACGGCCTTGCTGAGCATGGCGCCGCCCTTCTCGACATGAATGCCAGCCAAATCATGACCCGCGACATCGTCACCTGCTCGCCCGACGACGGTATCGACAAACTGATGCGTAAGATGACCACAGGCCGGTTCCGGCATCTGCCCGTGATGGAGAAGGCTACCCTTGTCGGGATCGTCAGCATTGGCGATATCGTGAAGCACCGGCTCGAAGAGCTCGAATCTGAAGCTAGTCTTCTGCAGGATTATATCGCTGGCGCCGCCTAAAAGACGGCATCTGCCCCTAGGCGTTATGCGCGATTGAACCTTGAATTTGTTTGATCGCGCATCGCGTTCGACTTCGTGTTCATGACGGCCCATGGATCCGCACCTCAAGGCTCCAGCAGGGCCTAACGTCAGCGCTAGGGCCTACTTGCAATCGCCTATGGCTGACAACGTTGACGCGGAAAAGGGCTGACGGCGAATTCTCCCTCTGCTCTATAGCACCTGTTGCCAGTATCATTCAGGTCGCTACAGCGAAGCTCGCCTGACACCATGCTAGGCTTGGTCAAATAATGCCGGACGGGAGAAACACGTTGGATCCATCAACAAAGAGAAGGCTTGGCAAAACAGAACTCGAGCTCACCTGTTTTGGCATGGGAAGCGCCCCTATGGGCAATCTTTGGGAAAAACTCCCTGAAGATCAGGTCGAAGCAGCCTTTTCAAAGGCGTTTGCAGGTGGCTGCCGATATTTTGATACTGCACCTTGGTATGGCAATACCCTCGCTGAGCACAGGCTTGGCCATTTTTTGCGTCAGCAGGCCGCGTCAAGTTTTACAGTGTCGACGAAAGTCGGCCGCGTCTATCGTCGGCCCAACCCGCTTGATGAACCTCCGATCGGCTTTTGGGCAGCCGGCCTCCCCTTCATTCTGCGCTTTGACTATACCTATGATGGCGTCATGCGCTCGTATGAAGACAGCCTGCAGCGTCTAGGCCTGCCCAGGGTCGACCTGCTCGTCATCCATGATATCGACATCCTCTACCATGGTGACGATGCAGGCATTGACAGTCGGTTTCGCGAACTGGACCAAGGCGGAGGCCTCAAGGCACTCGACGAGCTTAAATCGGCTGGTGAGATCAAAGGCTATGGTGCTGGGATCAACGAAGGCCCGATGATCTCCCGCTTTCTCGACCGTTTTGATCTGGATTTCTTCCTGGTTGCCATGCCCTATACACTCGTGGACCAATCACCACTCGATGAAGCCTTACCGCGCTGCTTGGCTAATGACATCGGCATTATCATCGGTTCACCCTACGCGTCAGGCATTCTCGCAACCGGGGCGATCGAAGGCGCAAAATATAACTACGCGCCAGCCTCAGAGGAGGTCCTAACCAAGGTGCGAGCCATCGATACAGTTTGCCATCGACATGGGGTACCACTCCAAGCGGCCGCCCTACAGTTTACGCTCGGCCATCCAAGCGTCGCTGCCATTATCCCGGGCTCGGTGTCCGAACATGAGGTTAGCAAGAACCTTCAATATTTTGAGAGCGCCGTTCCCCCGGATTGTTGGGCCGAACTCAAGGCTGAGGGGCTGATACGGGCCGATGCACCCGTTCCAGACTAATGGCGAGAGGCTTGCCCACCCCCATGATGTCGTATCAGGGATCGGGGCCGTTCGCTCGTCGACGGTGCATCGGAGGGCCAGGCCTCGAACGCAACAATCCTAACGGGAACGGCAAACGCCCAAGGCCAAGGTGAAGCTCGATGAGACTGGGCGCAACAACGACAAACCGGGATCGGGGCAACATCGTCAAATCGATGGTGGATGCTGATCTCTCGACGCGGTCGCCTGGACGAGTTCGTTTGCATCGACCGTTGCGTCAGCCTTACTATCGGCAGGCTGCATGAAGTCGATGAACCGGTGCGGAATCTGGATGACTGATGCCGCCCGTAAGAGCTCCGCCAGGAGCTGCTCTGAGCGCGCGAACAAGCCACAGAGGTCAAAGGGACTTTGCCGGCAAGGAATGGCAAGCAGCAAATAACCTTCAAACCACGTGCAGCCGGCGAGCGACGTGCCATCGATCAAGGGCATAAGCTCGTCTGCAGGCAGTCTGTCCGGTGGTTCCGGCCAGTGGATCGCTGCGACAATACCATGAAACAAATCGCCGCCGTCATGATCGAGCGGTACGTCGTCGAAACTCTGCCAGAGATCAACCATCGCCAGGCTTAAGCAACGGCCGCGATACTCGCCGTAAACCGCATCGCCAATCATACTATGGCCGTGGCGCGGTAACAGACCGGCACGCACCAAGAGAGCGAGGTTAATATCCGGTGCCTCGCCAACAGTATGCCGCAAGCGCCCGATCCCTTCACAAACAGCGGGAAGCGACTCGCATCTGACATGTTGGCGATAGAGTGTCAGGGCGTGTTGTAGACTGGCAGCACCAACGACGATGATCGGGATGACAAACGGAAAAATCCAAACTGAATCGATGATCCGTGCGAGCAAATAAACGATGGAGGTCGCCATGACGATGACCGACAAGCATTGGTGCTCGACCAGCACTCGCGACTCCTCCAATTCCGCGGAGAGAGCCGCCATCCGCTCGGCAAAGCGTGCCTGGCGGAAATGGTCATCGGCCAACGATGAAAAACGATGGAAAGCAGCGGCCATAGCAGATGGTCATCCCGAAACGAACAGCTCGATCTGACCACTTTGCCAGAACAGGGTAAATCAAAGGTTAAGGCCTGAAAGGCGGCAAACGCCCTAAACCATAGGAGCCGAGCTCGTTAGACCCGGACCGTCGATCCAGACAAAGAGCCTAAAACCAAACCCCGACAAGGAATCCAGCGATAAAGCCCATAATGCCGCCGCTTAGCGCACAAGCCGCCATGCCGATCAAGACACCGGAGCGGTCAGCGGCGGGTTCGGTGTCGCACAACACTGCCTCCACAACCATCTCGCCTCTTTTATTGTCGTTCTTTGTTGAGGGTAGGACGAATTCTGAGCATGCCAAGGGTCCAGCCCGAATTGTCACGACGTTGGCCGTCGATCATCGAACGGGATGAAGGGGTTTGCTGGAGACCCAAGGAAAAGAGATTGAAGAGTTCGTCAGCGACTCTGTTCGATGCCGGTCAAAACGACGTCAGTGCAAAGCTTGGCCCAAACCACTGCCAGTACGCCTAGCTCAGATCGCTCATCAGCATCGCCGCCGGTAAAGAAGCCGAGAGCGGAGGACGCTTGCACCCCTCCTGTCCGAGGGACTGTTCAACACCAAAGAGCACGTCGACAATGACCGGTCGAGCTGCCGATGATGCGGCCCGCGATCAAAAGATGGCAGCGGTCGGTTTTAGACCTGATTGATGAGAGACCAGTCGTCACATGCACCCGACATGATGAGCCGATGAGATCCCCCTCTCATCAGCTCGTCATCCCCCATGATCAGGTCTGCCCCCCTTCCGTTACGACCCGCAGGCGCGGATCACTCCGGCGGCAAATCGAGAATTTTCCAATTGGTATCATCGGAAAGCGAATCGATCTGGACCTCAATCGGTGGCAAATCGCTTTGCGGGATAATCCGGCAAAGCCGCACTTCCCCATCTCCAGTCTTCCGCATCTCCGCGTAATGATAAGGCGGCCAATCTCTATGTCGAATACGACAACCTGAACGAACCGCCATCTGCAAAAGCATCATTCCTACTCCCAGCAGCGCTAACGATCTTTAGGCAACATCCACATGTGAACACCTGAATACCCAAATCATGCCATCGTAAAGTTGGATTTATATAAAATTTTATTTATTGCTGAAGCATCACAGCAACAGGCAGGACGATGAGTGGCCGTCATCGCAACAATCTCGTCTTGAGCCTGGCGCGGAACCTCTTGGAAAGACTGGTAAAGAATCGCATTACCGACTCGAGAGTGGTGATAGAGCGATACGGGATCACGATGCACCGACCCTCCTGGCTACTGTCGTAACGGCTCGCTACCAGCATGCGTTCTCAATTAAAAATCAAATAAAATTCGAAATATATTTATTTTATAGTTGATATTGACAATATCTCAGCGACCACAGTAACTACCCCTTCAGGTAGTTTAATCCACAACCAATCAACAACCCTACGTTTTAACGGGATGAGAGCCCCATCAGCGCATGTGATGGTCTTATCCAGGGCGTATCGGGAGACAAATTATGATCGTCGCGATCTCTCGGCGCATGCTAGGCTTATGGGTCCTGATAAGCGCAAGTGCCGCATCAGCCGGAGAAATGTTAGTCTTGGCCAACGGTCACGCTAATGCTCCTGCCCACAACGCTGGCGTTGCGCTGTCTTCATTGATCAAGATGGAGCTCCTGCCGAACAACGGTATCGACGTCAAAACGCTCTCCTCCGACGGGCCAATTGAAACGGTGGGTTTGCTGCGCAATGGCGATGCCGATCTCGCCATTTTGCCATCGGCCATCGGTCACACCGCGAGACTGGGAATCGGCTCGTTTCATGGCAACGCACCAGCAACGGGCTTTCGCGCTGTGGCAGGACTTTGGCTGGATGCCCTTCATCTCATCATTCGCGCCGACGATGTCAAAACGGGTACCATCGACGATGTCGCTGCCTTGACCGACCCGAGGATGTTCTTTGGCGATGCCTCGACAGGCATGATCGATGCGAATCGCCTTTTGTTTGCCGACCTTGGCATGGATGCCGGTCAGCCTGCCGATCTCGCCCCGGTGCGGATTGGGGACGAGATCCAGGCGATCAAACGAGGCGACATCGATGCGTTGAGCGTGATGGCGATGGCGCCAGAGCCGATGTTCAATGAGGTCTTCGAAGCCTCCGACTTGGCGCTTCGCATTCTCGATGTCGATGAAGACCAGCTCGCGCGTGTGAATGGTAATCACTGGCTCTGGACTCCCTTCACCATCCCCGTCGACACCTATCCCGGACAAAATGAGGACATTGCCACGATAGCGCTTTCCAACCTCTTGGTGGTTCGGACGGATATCGGTGACGATGTCGTCTATGCGCTGACCAAGAGTGTCTTTGAAAATCTGGCCTATCTTGAACATGTCGATCCGATCCTGGCCAATCTCTCACTGGAAACGGCACTCGCCGGCGTGGTTCTCCCCCTGCACCCCGGTGCCCTCCGCTATTACCAAGAGACCGGGCTGATCCCGACGCCAGCTGCGAGCAATACCCCCTCGACCCCCGCCGGAACGCCGCTTCCAGGAGACGATGACACACCGCTGAAATTTCCGACCGAACACTATCCTGATGAAGATGTTGCGACCGCCGGTCGTCCGGGTATTGGTGGCCCCTTACTTCCAGCCGCTCCTGATGACGATGATGTTGACGCGGAAGCCACTGTCCCACCGGCAGAGACGCTTCAACGCCAACCTCAAGGCAATTGGTGGACTCCCCCCTCCCATTGGCGGCGGCGCGCCATGCTTTGATCGTGTCCCACCTCAGCATGACAACAACGTCGTGCTCTAGGACGAAAATCTCGAGATGCGGCAGGAGGTTCTGATCAAGAGTTGCTGATGTAGACGAGGTCATTTCGTCAATTAATCAAGGCGGCATTTTCAAACGCGTCAAGATTGTTTCCACCCCGTGACTTTCACCGCTTAAAGTCCCGAACCAATCGATTTGTGTCTTATTGGGCAGCCTTGCTGCGCATTTGCTGCGATTTCCTGTGGAAAACTCAAGGATCGCTTGACATTCATGGCAAATTTTGCGGATATTTTTTTGTTTTTCTGAGAAGTAGATCTGGCAGAAAGTTTTGCAACCCAGAGACGACAAGCTTGCAGGATAAACTGCGGCAAGGCTGCAAAAGGTCGATGCAGGATCGATCAACGACGACGGGGCCGAGCGCATTTGGGCACGACCGGCAACGCAATAGGGGGCCTTAGAGATGCCATTGAGTAGGTTAGGTAACGGAATGTTGACGGCCATGCTTGCCATGGCGTTCGTAAGTCAGTCGACCTTAGCCGCAGCGGACGGATATACGCTCGCGACAGGTCGGACATCCGGCAAGTCCTTTGCCGTCGGCGTGGGCATTTCATCGCTCGCCAAAGTCAAACTCATGCCACAATACAAAATGGACCTCTCCGCGGTCGAAAGCCAAGGCTTTGTCCAAAACGTGCGCATGTTGCAAAACGACCAGGCGCAGTTCGCTATCCTCCAGGCGATGTTCGGTCACTTCGCAAGGACCGGAACAGGCACCTTTGCCGGCGAACCTCCCGACGACTCCTTACGCGCCGTCGCCATGCTGTGGCGGGATGCCGATCATTTCGTGATCGATAAGACTTATGAGAAGTCCGGCACCATCGCCGACCTTGATGAGTTGGAGGGCATGCCCGTCTCCATGGGCGTGGAAGGCCCGGGACCGATTGAGTCCAATCGGCTCTTGCTCTCGCATTTGGGCATTGATGTCGACAGCAGCTTTAGTCTGACTCACCTCAACTACTTGCAAAGCTCAGAAGCGCTGGCACGGGGTGAAATCATGGCGATGAGCACGCCGATACGCCCACCTGCCCCGCATGTCGAGAAACTGCTAGCCGGTTCTGATGGACGCCATACGCTCCTGTCGTTTACCGATGATCAGATCGCTCAAGCCGACGGCGGCCTGGGTCTTTGGACTCCTTATGTCATACCAGCCGCGACCTATCCCGGTCAGACGGAAGACATCCAAACCGTGGCAAAGTCGAACCTCCTGGTGGCCCGCTCTGATGTTGACGATGAGGTCGTCTACCAGGTGACAAAGTCGGTTTTCGAAAATCTCGACTTCCTTCGTACGATCCATGACGCGATGTACGAGACATCGTTGGATCGGGCCTTGGTCGGCGTGCCAATGCCACTCCACCCCGGCGCTCTTCGCTATTTCCAAGAGGTGGGTCTTCTCGGACCTGACGCCAATCTCGAAGTCGCTCTCGCCGACGATGTTCGCGGCGCCGGATCGGCAGCCTACGACCCCAACGGTGCGCTCAAAGCCAGGGTAAGCCAGATCGCAGCAACATTGGATTCATCAGCGACCGCGGCCTGGAGCCCAGCACCGTCACCAGGTTTGCCGCGCGATGACAACGGCAAGACCTTCGTTGTCTATTTCGGTTTGAATGAGAAGGCCGTCAGTGGGGTCGGCGTTCAAGAACTGGCTGAAGTCAGCGCGTTTGCCGACAACCTCACCAACGCCAATATCGAGATCAGTGGCCATGCTGATCGTTCCGGCGATCCAGCCTACAACGCCTATCTCGCCGAGGTTCGCGCCACAGCAGTCATGAACGTCCTCAAGGACACTTTCGGCGTCGCTGGACATGACATCACTCTGGAAACACATGGTGCCGATACACCTGCCATTGACGATGGACGGGAATATCAGCCGCAAAACCGACGGGTTGAGATCAGGGTCACACCCAAAGTTATCGAGACGCCGGGCGAGCCTGCGCAAGCAGCATCGCCGGGGGCTGATGACGATGTACCGGCATGGAAAGCAAGAGCCTCGATCTGATGAGCGCTCGGCTGCGGCGTTACTGGTAACGCCCTAAACCCTGCCACGAGTGAAAAGCGGGCTGGTCTCCTAGCCCGCTTTTCTCGTTCCAGAAATTCAGGTTCAGCCCTCATCAGGCTTGACCTCAGGGCATTTTATCTATTGTTGAGGCGCTTGTTGCCCAACCCCTCGTCCTCGAGGGTTCTTCTCAATTATCGGGATACACCAAATCGATGCTGAACAGACGCCACTTTTTGGAGACAGCTGCCGTGATCGGTGCAGCGTCGGGCCTTGGGGCCAAAGCGGCCTTTGCCGATCGGGCCAAGGTCGAACTCGGCGAGCCAGCCCCTTTTAGCTTCGATGAACTCATCGCTGAAGCTAAAGCGCTTGCCCAGGCGGACTATCAGGACCCTGAAATTCGCCACCCCGATATATTGCAGACGATTGACTATGATGCCTTTCAGCAGATTGTCTTCAAACGCGAACTTGGGCTCGGCGAAGGTACCAATGTCAACTTCCCGGTGCAGCTGTTTCATCTCGGACGCTACTTTCAAGCGCCGGTGAAAATCCACTGGCTGGAACAGGGCCAGGCGCGTCGGGTTATCTACCATCCCGATTACTTTACCTTTGGCGATACGGGCCTTGACGAAAAGCTCCCAGATGATCTCGGTTTTGCCGGGTTTCGCCTCCAGGATGGTCAGGATGCGACGACGGACTGGCTGGCACTTTTAGGCGGTGCCTATTTCCGAAGTTCGGGTGAGCTCGATCAATACGGCCTTTCGGCACGGGCGATTGCGATCGACACAGCCCTCTCGACGCCGGAGGAATTTCCTCGGTTTACGGCCTTTTGGCTGCAGCCAGGAACGGCCAACAGTAAAGAGTTCACGATCTACGCGCTCGTCGACGGTCCGAGCGTCACCGGTGCCATTCGCATGTCCAATGTGAATGACGGCACCGTGCAGCAGGATATCGAGACCCGGTTCTTCGCCCGAAAGGACATTCAACGCTTGGGGATCGCCCCGTTGACCTCGATGTTCTGGTTTGGCGAACACAACCGCCATCAAGCGAGAGACTGGCGCCCGGAAATCCATGATAGCGATGGGCTCGCTATGTGGACGGGGTCAGGTGAGCGGCTTTGGCGACCGCTGAACAACCCAACGACGGTCATGACCAATAGCTTCGTTGACGACAATCCTCGCGGCTTCGGCCTGATGCAGCGGGACCGTGCATTCCACAATTATGAGGATGACGGAGTCTTTTACGAGCGCCGTCCAAGTGTTTGGATCGAGCCCACGGACGATTGGGGGAAAGGCGCGGTTCAGCTAGTCGAGATCCCGACCGACGATGAGATCCATGACAACATCGTGATGTACTGGCTGCCGGAAGAGAACGTGAAAGCAGGGTCGGAATGGACCTTCAATTACCGCCTCTTTTGGAATGCCGAGGAGCCCTATCCTCCGGAATCCGTGGCCCGGGTGATCCACACCCGCCTCGGTAATGGTGGCGTTCCAGGCCAACCGCGGCCCGAAGGGATCAAGAAGTTCGTGATCGATTTTGAGGGCGGTCCCCTTAAGGACGTTGAGAAGCTTGATGAGGTCAAGCCGGTCATTAGCACATCGACCGGCACCATCAGCAATGACTATGCGCTTCAGGTCGTGGGTACCAAAAACTGGCGCGCGTTTTTCGACCTTGAGGTCGAGGGGAATGAACCCGTCAACTTACGACTTTATCTGCAATTGGGCGAGAAAACGCTCACCGAAACCTGGCTCTACCAATATCACCCCTTCCGCTATGCATGATGCATCAGCCAGATGGCGATGTCAGATAGATCAGTTTCGGCCACCTCATGGGCCCTTGTATGGTCGGCGGTTTGCCAAGACTGGATTGGAGGGGGAAGGCTAACCGGTCACGGTGCGGGACATGGTCCCGCACCGCGCCGTACCCGGTTTTGAAAACTGCCGCCGCCCGGCCAAAGGTCGCCGACACGGCTCTCGTTACTTTCAAAAGCACTGGCTTAAATTCAGCGGATCAAAGTCGAACGGCTAGGCTTAAAATGCCTTGTCTTACGCCGATCAGCGACGCTCTATCCACGAGCATCATGCCATCGGTTAACCTAAAAAAGTGTGAACCACGTCACGCTTCATGATTTTTTTTAGATCAGGCCATCTCGCATTCGACCAGATGCTGAAGCTGGTCTGTTGCGACATCCGGGTCGTCCGGAAGCGCCGATGGATCGATCGGCGCGCCAAAGGTCAATCCGACCCGCGCATAGCGCTTGTTGAGGAGCTCGTTAAACACGGTGATATCACGCAGCTCGTTGCTGACCTGGGCAAGGCTGTAGTAGAGCCAGGAGTTTCGGCTGCTAATTCGAAGGGGAATGATCGGCGCTCCATAGCGCCGGGCGAGCGAAACCGTGGTCGATAGCCAGGGGCGTTCGCGAAGCCCATTCATGGTCATATAGGCGAGGCGACCGGACGGAAAGATGACCACAGGACGCTGGTCACGTGCGGCTCTTGTTAGACCCTGCACCGTCTCCCTGGTCTTTGCTGTTGTGCGATAGGCCGGGCGCCAGTCCACCGGAATGATGATATCCGAGAGCCCTTTGGCCACACGGATGGCGTCGCGGTTGGCCATGAAGCAAAGATCCGGCCTTAGGGGTGCCAGGCCGTCGAATACCGCGATGCCATCGGCGATACCCGTCGGATGGTTTGCGACGACGAAGACGAACCCCCTTGAAGGAACATGGTTGAGGCCCCTCACCTCCGTTTTGATGGCAAGCTCTCGGCTCACCAAGCTGAAGGCCTCAAATCCAGAGAGATTGGCAACGGCATCCGCCAGTCGTATGGCATCTTCATACTTCAAGAGCGGATAGAAGACTTGGCGAACCGCCTGCCAAAGCAACGGATGCTGGATTAGCCGCCCGGCCCGTTCCTCGATCAAAAGGTCGACGATGTGTGACGGTTTGTCGATCTGAACATCGAACCAGGATTTGAGCGCTGCCGCGCGCCCTTTCATCGGTGGGTTGGTGGCCATTGACATTCAACGCCAGCGTTGTTGATCCATCCCCCGCTTTGCTCCCTTGAACAATAAACGTCCTAGGGACGGATCAAATTCCGCATTGAGCGAGGTTTTGACCCTTAGCCCCCCTGATTCCGGGAAAAATTTGACAGATTGAAGGCAAACCGGCGAATTCTTCGCCTAGGCATAGCGACGGGCTCGGCCTATGTTCTGGCAACTTCATCACAAGAAAAGCCAAGCTGAGCTAGGAAATCACCATGGCCACCCGCACCGTTTTCGACAAATCCAAGCTGCCGAGCCGCTATTCGACAGTTGGCCCGGACCGTGCACCACACCGCTCCTATTATTATGCGATGGGCCTCACGACCGCCGATATCGAGCAGCCCTTTGTCGGCGTGGTTACCACCTGGAACGAAGCGGCGCCGTGCAACATTACGCTCGCACGGCAGGCTCAAGCCGCGAAACGCGGTGTGGCCAAATCCGGCGGCACCCCCCGGGAGTTCACGACAATCACGGTGACCGACGGCATCGCCATGGGTCATCAGGGCATGAAATCGTCCTTGATCTCCCGGGAAGTGATCGCCGACAGCACCGAGCTCACCATGCGCGGCCACGCCTATGATGCGCTGGTCGGCTTAGCCGGCTGCGACAAAACCCTACCGGGCATCATGATGGCCATGGTGCGGCTCAATGTTCCGTCGGTCTTCATGTATGGCGGGTCGATCCTGCCCGGTAAGTTTCGCGGTAAGGATGTGACCGTTCAAGACGTGTTTGAGGCGGTCGGGCGTCATGCCGTCGGCGACATGAGCGAGGAGGACTTGCACGAGCTCGAGCAAGTTGCTTGCCCGTCCGGCGGCTCCTGCGGCGGCCAGTTCACGGCGAACACGATGGCGTGTGTTTCCGAGGCCATTGGCTTGGCGCTTCCCGGCTCTGCCGGCACGCCTGCGCCCTATGAAACCCGAGATCAGTGGGCCGAGGCCTCCGGTGAGGCTGTCATGGATCTCCTCGCCAAGAACATCCGCCCGCGCGACATCGTCACGCGAAAATCGCTGGAGAATGCCGCTCGAGTTATCGCAGCGTCCGGCGGTTCGACCAATGGCGGACTTCATCTGCCGGCGATCGCCCATGAATGCGGCATCGATTTTGATCTTCACGATGTTTGCGAGATCTTTCGCAGTACGCCCTATATCGCGGATCTGAAGCCAGCGGGCCAATATGTGATGCGCGATCTCCACGACATTGGTGGTGTGCCGCTGTTGATGAAAGCCCTGATGGAAGGTGGGTACCTCCACGGCGACTGTATCACGGTGACCGGCAAAACGATTGCCGAAAACCTTGAACCGGTCAGCTTCAATCCTGACCAGCCAATCATCCGCCCGACCTCCAATCCGATCATGCAGGTTGGCGGCGTCGTCGGGCTCAAAGGCAGCCTTGCGCCGGAGGGCGCAATCGTGAAGATCGCCGGGTTGGCGTCACTGAAATTTAGAGGGCCGGCACGCTGCTTCGATTCGGAAGAGGCCGCCATGGCAGCTGTCCAGTCCCGCAACTATGAAGCTGGCGAGGTCATCGTGATTCGCCATGAGGGCCCCAAAGGAGGGCCCGGCATGCGCGAGATGCTGGGTGTGACATCAGCCATCTACGGTCAGGGCAATGGTGACAAGGTTGCCTTGATCACCGATGGACGTTTTTCGGGCGCCACCCGCGGCTTTTGCATTGGCCATGTCGGGCCGGAAGCTGCGGTCGGTGGTCCGATCGGCCTTCTTCGGGACGGTGACATCATCGCCATCGATGCGGATGCCGGCACGATGGATGTGGAGCTCTCAGAAGACGAGCTCAACGCTCGACGCCAAGCCTTCCAAAGCCTGCCGAACGACTATACCTCGGGAACGCTTTGGAAATACGCCCAGACTGTTGGATCCGCAGAGAAAGGGGCTGTCACCCATCCAGGGGGCAAGGCTGAGGTGAAAGCCTACGCTGACATCTAAGGCTGGTTTCGGCTCGACAACACGCACGACCCGGCCTGCAAGGCCGACGGCTGGACGTCCTTAGGCGACGGTGATGAAACCCTTTTTGATTCTGCAGCTTCGTCCGGAAACCGAAGTGTCGGACGACGAGTTCCAAGCTTTCTTAACCAAAGGCGGACTCAATGAGTCCGAGGTTCGACGAATCAGGCTCGACCAGGAGCCCCTGCCTGCTGATCTGAATCTCGGAGAGTTTGCCGGCACGATCGTGGGCGGGGGCCCGGGATGCGTCAGCGATGCTCCCACCAAAAAAAGCGTGCTGGAACGCCGGATGGAGGATGCCGTTCTTTCGCTGATGCCTGAGGTCACGCGGCATGATCTCCCCTTTATGGGCTGTTGCTATGGCATCGGGATTCTTGCCCACCATCTCGGCGGTTGGGTCGGCAAAGACCGCTACGCTGAGGGCGTGGGTGCCGTGACCTGCCGGGTCACCGAGGCAGGACAACAAGATCGGCTCCTCGGGGATTTGCCCGCAACATTCAGCGCGTTTGTCGGTCACAAAGAAGCTGTACAGGCTCTGCCCAACGGCTGTGTCCATCTTCTGGCCTCTGATCCCTGCCCCTTTCAAATGATCCGCTTTGGCCAGAATGTCTATGCGACTCAGTTCCACCCTGAAGCCGATCCCGATGTGTTCGAATTGCGCATTCGCTTCTACCGCGATCACGGCTATTTCCAGCCGGGCGAGGCCGACCACCTGATCGAACAATGCCGCGAGGAGGATGTACGCGCCCCGGAACTCATCCTTCGGCAGTTCGTCGAGACCTACCGCTAGGTCGACGGCGCGGACAGAAGAAAGGGCGGACGTGATCAGGGGCGCGTCGTGCCTTCCAGCCGCCTGTTAGAGAAAATTAACGCGTTGCTGTCATCGTGGTCTCGGGACCATTCCAGAAATCGACGATCAGGCCGATCCGAAGGAGCCAGACATGGCTGCTGTCGCCTCCGAGGCGCATCATCAGAGCCGTCCACCACGCAACGCAAGCCGATCCAACCGGAAGCGAGACGCGAACACCACGGATTCGACGGCGACGCGGGACGAAAAGATCACACCGGCAGATCTGGAAATCTTGCGGTCCAACCCGTCGACCGCCACACGCTCGGCCTTCGCCGCCAAATTCGGGCGCCAATACGACGCCTTTGCCGCCACGAGTTCCAAAGAATTCGCCGACACCATCCTCTTTCATCTCGCAAAAGATGTCGAAGCGGTTGTTCGAAAGGCGCTTGCCGAAACCGTCGCAGGAAGCCCCAATCTACCGAAGACGCTGGCGATCGATCTCGCCAATGATGACATCAACATCGCACAACCAATCCTTGAGAAGTGCAGGGTCCTGGAGGACCCCGAACTCGTCGGCATCATCCAGGCGCAGGCCATGTATCACGCTTATGCGGTCGCCGGCAGGGCGGAGATCAGCGATGTGGTCAGTGATGCCTTGATCGATACCGAAAACATCGATGCCATCCTTCGCCTCCTTACCAATGACGGTGCGCAATTCTCGGAGCAGGGGCTCTGTCGCCTCGCCGACGACTTCAGCGGCGTCAAGAGCATTCAGGCCCAGCTCATTAAGTTGCCCGATTTACCGGCCGTCGTGGTCGAACGTCTGATTGACGGTATCGGCGATGCGCTCGAGTGGGATCTGGTCAAGAGCCGATCGATCGAACCGATCGAAGCGCGCCAAATTGCGAAAGCGATGAAAAGCCAAGCTGCCAAAGCCATCGCCACCCGCGGCGGTGTTGAGCAAGCAACCGCAGCGGCCATGCAAGCGCGCATGACAAAGGGCGCGCTCGAACCCCTCGATATCCTTCGCTTCCTTCGAGATGGCAATGTTGGCAAGTTTGAGGCCGCGCTTGCCACCCTGGCAAAAATCGATAGCAAAAAAACCAAGCGGCTTCTCTACAATATGGACAAACGAGCCCTTGCCGCGCTTTGCATACGCTGCGAGCTCGGGACGCCGCAATATATGGCGATACGGATGGCCCTCGATTTGGCCGATATGGGCGTCAACGAGGTGCGCGCGTCTCGGGTCAAATATCCAGCCAAAACGTTCAGCTTCATTCAGGATCAATATGAACGCCTGCGGAAGGACGAGAAGGTCGTCGGCCAATTCTTCTAAGGCCTGTGACGATCGACACCCACAATGACGAGAGGAGTACCAGCAAAAACCAGTGGGACACGATCACGGGGTCCGTTCGGTGCGTGCGGCGCATCCAAGTCGAGATCAGGCCAAACCTCTTCCCATCACGCCGCGGCAAATTTACCACAGAAGCGACCACCGACACGCCCTGCACAACCGAGTACCTTCCATCCGCAACAAAACTGTCATATGAGCGTCATCTTCACCGACTCGGGCGAAACGGGTCATGCTCGCCAAACTAAGCTTCCGCATAAAAAAGACGCTCAGCGCTGACTGCGTCTGCAAGCGATATGATCATGGCACCTTGCTCTTGCGTGCCGGCGTTGAGGGCCAAGACGAAATCGAACGCTATATCCGGGATCGTGCGTTCCTCGATGTTGACGAATCCAACCGGATTGTCACACGAAATCGCCGCTATCGGCTCTACATGTTCCCCATTCCATCGACCGGTATCGATGCGGTGATGAAGGTCTCCTGGGACAACCCCGCCTATCCGAAATGGCGACGGCTTGTGATCCGTCTCGCGGAAGTTTTTTGGGATCGCAGCGAAGCGGCCTTCCTGGGCGCCTTAACCCTGCTTCGCGCCGGTGTACCGACGATCAAACCCATTGCCTGCTGGACCTACGAACCATCCTTCGCGGGTCGAGAAAGCTACCTTCTCTATGAGAAGATCGATGCCGTTGGCAGCGTGCGTGATCTAAAATTGCAGACCCAACAATCGACCGGCAGTCCGGAGACACCGGCCGTGGAACCGCTCGCCCACCTCGTCCGCGACCTTCACCAACAGGGCCTTTGGCACCACGATTTGTCGCTGAGCAACTTCCTGCTCCCGCATCCAGGCGATCATGTCGGCCAGGATGATCAGAACCATCCCAACCCGATCTATGTCATCGATACTGATGGCGTGAGTGAACGCCGGTTTCGATGGCCGCTTTTCTCAAGGATCAGAGAAATCAATGCGCTTAGACGTCTGAACCTAACACCGATCGAAGGCGAGCGCTTCCTGCGTCACTATCTCGGATCCAGCTATAAGCGCTCTTGGCTGCTGTTCTATCGCTTTTGTTCATCGCAGTTCAGCCGTCCCTGGCGGCCGCTCATCCGATCCCTCAAGCGTGCCGGATGTTGGTGACCTAACCGAAGATCCATGTCGGCAGCCAAGTGGCCAGGCCCGGGAACAAGGATAGGCACACCAGCATCAGCAGCTGAATGAGCACAAATGGCAAAGCGCCCCGGTAGATCTGCATCGTCGTGATCGACGACGGAGCAACCCCACGCAAATAGAACAACGCGAAGCCGAATGGCGGCGTCAGGAACGAGGTCTGAAGATTCATCGCAATCATCACCCCTAACCAAACGGGATCAAGGCCGAGCTGTAAAAGGACCGGCCCAATGATGGGAACGACGACAAAGGCGATCTCGATGAAGTCTAAAAAGAAGCCGAGGACAAACATCAACGCCATCACCACGATCATCGCACCGACGGCGCCCCCAGGCAGGTCACTCAATAGGGCATGGACCGTTTCATCCCCACCGAATCCTCGAAAGACCAGAGAAAACAATTGAGCGCCGATGACGATGATAAAAACCATGGCAGTGATCTTCAGCGTGCTCTGCATGACCTGGCTAAGGATGCCACGCTTATGGGCGCGGATTAGCGCAACGAACAGGCCATAAGCAATGATGAGGCACATCATGGTGGCGGCCACCATGCCATATCGGTCAAGATCGGAGATCTCATGTCGCCCAACCCGCAGATCGAGATGGGCGCTGAGTAGAATGAGGCCGATAACGCTCAGAACCGTGAGATACAGAGGGAGAGGCTTTGCCGGAACAAGACGATCGCCGGCGAGCAAAATGGCGCCGATCGCACCGACGCTTGCTGCCTCCGTCGGTGTGGCAACGCCTGTTAGAATCGACCCCAAGACCGCGAGAATCAACACCAACGGTGCCACGAGAGCCTTTGCGACTCGGCTCACCCTCACCTCACCGCCGACATCGCTGCTGGCAATCGGCGGCGCGTGCTCGGGACGGAGGAAGGCCAAGGTGGCCAGATACACGACATAAAGTCCCACCAACACGAGCCCCGGAAAAAGCGCGCCCGCAAAAAGATGACCGACCGAGACGGGGTCTGGCGCCCAATTCCCGAGAGCTCGCTCAGCCTCTTGATGAGCATTGGAAATCTGATCGCCAAGGACGACGAGGACGATCGACGGTGGAATGATCTGACCAAGGGTCCCGGCAGCAGCGATCGAGCCACAGGCGAGCGACGGATCATAGCCACGCTTCAGCATGGTCGGGAGCGAGAGAAGCCCCATCGTGACCACAGTTGCGCCGACAATGCCCGTGGATGCTGCCAGCAGGGCGCCGACCAACAAAACTGAGATGCCTAGGCCGCCATGAAGACGGCCAAAGAGCGCTCCCATGCTGTCCAGAAGCTCGTCGGCAATCTTGGAGCGTTCGAGCATCACCCCCATAAAGATGAAGAGCGGAACCGCGATTAGGACGTCGTTCGTCATCACGCCGTAAATGCGGCTCGGGAAAAGCGCAAGAAACGTGAGGTCGAACATGCCGACGAGATAACCGACAAGGGCAAATAGAAGTGCCGTGCCAGCAAGGGTGAAGGCGACGGGGTAACCGAACAGGATGAGCAGGCAAAGGGCAAAGACCATCACAAGATCGAGGGATCCGACGATCTCGCTCACCGGCCGCGCTCCTGTTCGGAGTCGCCAACAAAATCTTCAAGGTCAGAAAGCCCCTCCCATCCGCCGAGCCGGAGGCTGGCCGACAAGGCCATCGACAGGCCTTGCAGACCCAAGAGGACAGCACAGATCGGCATCGCCGTTTTCAGGAGAAACACTGCCGGGATTCCCAAACGTCCTTCGGGTGAGCCCTCAAAGACCGCCCAAGCATTGAGCACATAGGGCAAGGACACCCAAAGGATCATCGCACATACCGGCAAGAGAAAGACAAAGGCACCAACCAGATCGATAAGCGCCCGCCTCTTGGGCTGTGCATCACGATAGAAGATGTCGCAGCGAACATGGCCGTTCTCCAAAAGCGTATAGGACGCCCCAAGGAGAAATGCGGTGGCATGCATGTAGACCATCGCCTCCTGCGCCATCACGGAGCCGATACCGAAGATATAGCGCATCACCACGATCGCGAATTGCAGCAAAACCATGCCGAGTGTCAGCCAGGCGAGCGCCTGGCCAAGATGGTTGTTCAGCCGGTTTACGCCATCGGCAAGGTCCTGAAGCGACGGCAATACATCCACTCCTGCGACAAGATCAGTGTCTGCGCGATAAGACAGCAAGATTGCGCTGGGCAAAAGAGCCTATGGTTCGCTCGACGACTTGAGCCATTCGCTTTGTCCCCCTAGTCTTCGCGCCAGCGCTTTTCGACTTTCAAAGGACGCATCCATGAGCATCAAACGCATCGACATCGGCCCACGCATGAGTCAAGCGGTGGTCCACGGCGACACGGTTTATACGGCAGGCCAGGTGGCGCAAAACGCGCCAGGCGCCTCGGTCACCGAGCAAACAAAGGACATTTTGGCCGCCATCGACCGCCTCTTGGCCGAGGCAGGCACCGACAAGTCGAAGCTTCTAAGCGCCAATATTTGGCTCGCCGATATCAGCGATTTCGACGAGATGAATGCGGTCTGGGACGCTTGGGTTTCACCCGGCAATACCCCCTGTCGCGCCTGTGTCGAGAGCAAGCTCGCAAGCCCGAAATTCACCGTCGAAATCGGCGTCATTGCTGCGCTTTAAGCGTTACTTTGGGGGGTGATGATGTGGCCTGAACCATCGCGGAATCACCCCCTTAACGCGACGTAGGCCAGAGCGGGCCGGAACAGTGTCGCCTAACGTCCCTTCCACACCGGGTCGCGCTTTTCAGCAAAAGCGCGTGCTCCTTCGAGATTGTCCTCAGAGCCGTAGAGGACATCCACCGTCTTCAGTTGTCGTTTGGTGATGCGGTTCATACAGTCCTGGAACTTACTGTCCTCCGCATCACGGACAATTTCTTTAATGGCCGCATAGACAAGCGGCGGTCCATCAGCGAGCGTTTGGGCCAGGGCCCGCGCGTTATCGAGCAATACACCCTGATCGCAAATCTGGTTGACGAAGCCCCAGCGATGGGCTTCGTCGGCGTCGAGCCAACGACCCGTCAACAGCATCTCCATTGCGATGTGATAGGGGATCCGTTTTGGCAGCTTGATGCTCGCTGCATCGGCGACCGTACCCGATCGAATCTCCGGTAACGCAAAGCTGGCGTTATCCGAAGCAAGGATGATGTCCGCGGAAAGGGCCAGCTCAAGACCGCCGCCACAGCAGATACCATTCACCGCAACAATGACCGGCTTGTTGAGATCACGCAGTTCCTGAAGCCCGCCAAACCCGCCAACGCCATAGTCGCCATCGACCGCATCGCCCTCGGCCGCAGCTTTGAGATCCCAACCGGGACAAAAGAACTTGTCGCCTTCTGCACGGAGCAAGGCGACGCGCAGGTCATCATCACGAAATGCGGCAAAGACATCCCCCATGATACGGCTGGTGGCGAGATCGATCGCATTCGCCTTCGGCCGATCGAGCGTGACCTCAAGGACTGCGCCGTCAACACGGCACGTGATCGGACCTTCGGCCGGGTACATTGTCATTCTGTCCTCACAATCAGGGCATCGACGGCTATCGCCATGTTCGGGGTCAAAAGGAGTGGATTGACTTCAACTTCGATAACGCTCTCGGCATGGGCGATAACATAGGCCTGAATAGCGTCAACGGCATCAAGGACGAGATGCGAGCCGACCGTTGGTCGCCCGCGGTACCCCTGCAGCAGCCGCGCTATTTTAAGCCTGGACAGAGCATCTTCAATCGCTTCGCGCGGCGACGGCACGAGGAGCGACGTGCGATCCTCCAGCAACTCCGTGATGGTTCCGCCAGCGCCGAGCGTCAGGACAAAGCCATGGGCAGGATCGTGAACCACACCGATCAAGAGTTCAGCGACGACGTCCGTTATCATGCTCTCCACCAAGAAGCGTCGCGTCTGCATCGCCGACGCCGCTTCGCGCACACTGGCCCCGTCTGGAAGGCCAATCCGCACCAAACCCTGCTCGGACTTATGGGCAGCGCCCTCACCCTTGAGCGCGACGGGAAAGCCGATATCGGTCGCGCGATCCAAGACCTCCTCGATGGAATGCGCCAGGGCTGATCTCGGTACGTTCAGGCCGAAGCCGCTGAGCACCGTCTTGGCCTCGCCTTCGGAGAGGGTGACCGATCTGCCGATCCCTCGCCCTCGCAAGACGGACTCCGATGGACGCGAACAGGTCTGCAACGTCGCCGCCAGGCTGGCGAGCGCGTCCTCCAGGCCGAATAACGGAACAATCCCAGCAGCCATTGCCCGTTCGGCAACGTGTTCCGGCATATTCTCAGGCAAGGATGTCACGAGCGCGTACGCATCACGGCGCACCCTCTTGGCAGCGATTAACGCATCCAGCGCGATATCCCACTCACCATGGCCACAACGATCGCCGCGCGGATAGTCAAGCACCAGGCAAGCCATATCGATGGCCGGCCCAGTCATGGCGGCGTAAACGCCTTGCAGGGCTTCGGCATTTCGCCAGATTGCGGTGTGATAGTCGAGCGGATTGGCTAAGGCCACATCGTCCCCGAGATGGGCCTTGAGACTCTGCTTTTGGTCATCAGTGAGCGGTGGAAACTCGAGCGGCAGTCCGTGGGCTGCATCGGCCATAAGGCCAGCCTCGCCACCGGAACAGCTGAGCGACGCAATACGCCGGAAATGCCGTCGGCCATGGAGATGCGCGATCCCGAGAATCGACAAGAATTGCGTCAGGCTGTCGGCACGGATCATGCCCAGTCGCGCAATCAAGGCGCCAGCACCAGCATCGCTACCGGCGAGAGACGCCGTATGAGACAAGGTGGCTCGTTGTGCTGCTGCCGATCGACCCGACTTCAAGACGACAATGGCTTTGCCGTGCTTTCGTGCGAGATCGGCCAAGCTCTCGAAGCACGACAGGTCGCTGAACCCCTCGACATGCAGACCGATGGCCGTGACGCGCGCATCGGTAAGCAGGTCCATAGCGATGGCCGCCATGGATTGCTGTGCCTGATTGCCTGCAGCAACGAGATAGGCGATGGGCAAACCACGTCGCTGCATCGTGAGATTGAGCAGGACATTCGAGGACTGCCCAAGAATCGCCACCCCCGTGGCAGCGGGCGTCAATCCATGGACGTCGGGCCAAAGCGCAGCACCGTCAAGATTGTTGATGAAACCGTAGCAATTCGGCCCCAAGACCGGCATATCGCCGGCGGCATTGAGCAAGTCTTGTTGAAGAACCTCACCGTCCTTGGCTTCCTTAAAGCCACTGGCGAAGCAGACGGCACCGCCCGCCATTCGCTTGCTGAGTGCTCGGACGATATCGATCGTGGTGCGTCGATTAACTCCGATGAAGCTCGCATCCGGACCATCCGGCAGCGCCGCAACGCTCGGAAACGCAGGCAAACCTCCGACGGACTCGTGTCGTTGATGCACCGGCCATATGGGCCCCTTGAAACCGCTGTCCCGGCAACGCTCGATCACTGACGTACACCAAGCACCACCGCCGATAACCGCGATCGATCGCGGGCGAAGCAAGCGCTCGAGACGCACGCTAGGCTCCTAGCGGACGCAAAAGATCACGGCTGATGATGTGACGCTGGATTTCCGACGTGCCGTCCCAAATACGCTCGACGCGCGCATCCCGCCAAAAGCGCTCCACAGGAAAATCATCCATGAGGCCCATGCCACCGAAGATCTGAAGCGTGGCATCGGTGACCCGCGCCAACATCTCTGATGCAAAAACCTTGGCACTGGCGATCTCCCGATTCGCTGGCAAGCCTTGATCGAGCCGCCAGGCAGCCGCCAATGTCAGATAGTCGGCCGCATCGATCTCCGTCACCATATCGGCGATCTGAAAACTCACGCCTTGGAACTTACCGATCTGTTGCCCAAACTGTTTTCGATCTGCGGCATAACTCAGTGCAAGATCGAAACAGCGACGAGCTCGACCGACACACATGGCAGCGACCGTGATCCGGGTCGCATACAGCCAATCGTTCATCACATCAAAGCCACCATCGACCTCACCCAACACCTGCGTGCCGGGCAGTCGACAGCCATCGAACTCCAAGATCATGTTCTTGTAGCCGCGATGTGAAACCGACGCATAACCTTCCCGGATGGTGAACCCGGCCGCGCCGCGATCGACCAAAAAGGTCGTGATCTTTTTCTTCTTGCCTTTGGTCGTCTCTTCTTCGCCTGTGGCAACAAAAACGATCACGAAGTCCGCATGCTCGGCACCGGAGATGAAATGTTTCGTACCGTTGAGCACCCAGTCGTCGCCATCGCGCTTTGCCGAGCACCGCATACTTCTGATATCCGAGCCTGCCTCCGGTTCGGTCATGGCCAGCGCGTCCATTTTGTCGCCACGCACCGCCGGCAAGAGATAGCGTTCGATCTGCTCACCCTTGCAAGCCATTAAGATGTTTTGCGGGCGGCCGAAGAAATGGGTCAGTGCCATGGAGCCCCGACCAAGTTCGCGTTCCACGAGCGCAAAATCGAGATGAGAAAGACCGGCACCACCGACGCTTTCCGGAAAATTGCAGGCATAGAAACCGAGCTGCTTGGTCTTATCCTTGATTCCCGCAGCAATCTCTGTCGGAACCTCGCCGCTGCGTTCGACCGTGGTCTCGTGAGGGTAGATCTCGTTCTCGACGAACTCCCTGACGGTCGAGACGATCATCCCTTGTTCTTCGCTGAGCCCAAAATTCATCCAACATCCTCCGGAAGCTCAACATGCGCCATGGCTTCGACGAGTGAGGCCAGCTTTGCCGCGACGGCCACGGTCGGCGCACAGGATCGCCGCGTCTCTAGGCTGACATGGATCAGCAGTTGGGTGCAGGTGGCGACGACATCATGGTCGCGTATCATCCGGTGAAATAGACGAAGCTTCTTGCCCTCGCCTTGCAGAATGAAGGTGTCCACATGGATCGCGTCGCCAGCACGGCATTCATCGATGAATTTCGTATGGGTATCGACGGTGAAGTAGCTCATGCCCGCGTCGATATAGGCAGCATCCGCACCGATCATCGCCATGATGGTGTCGGCGGCATCCGAAAAAACCTGGCCATAGCGGCTTTCGTTCATATGGCCGTTATAGTCGGTCCAGTCGATGGGAATGCTCCGCTCGACCGATCGAATTGGCTCTTTGCTTAAGCCACCTTCAGGCTTTGCACGAAGCCTGCCGTCATGCTCATTCAGGACGGCTCCAGCTCCCCAGTCACGCCCTTTTAGCGCGCGCATGATCGACACCAGATTGTCATCCCGGATGCGTTCAAGCTCACGGATTGTATGGTGCCCGGATTGCCGATCGGACTGATCGGCGATCGTCTGGACCAGCTCCTGGGTGAGATCCGGCACATCCATGAGCTTGGTCCAGGGCCATGTCAGGCACGGACCAAACTGCTCAATAAAGTGCGCCATGCCGTCCTCGCCGCCGGCAATCCGATAGGTCTCGAAAAGCCCCATTTGCGCCCAGCGAAGCCCAAAGCCATAGCGGATCGCATGATCGATTTCCTCGGTGGTCGCAATGTCGTCCTTGATCAGCCAGAGCGCCTCGCGCCAAACAGCTTCGAGAAAACGATCGGCGATGTGCGCGTCGATTTCCTTGCGGACGATGAGTGGCTTCATCGCTATCGACGTCAAGACATCTGACGCCTTGGCCACAATCGTGGCCGCGCCAACCAACTCCACCAGTGGCAAAAGATAGACCGGGTTGAAGGGATGCGCGACGAAGACGCGAGGCGGCGTGGCAACGCCAGTATTCAACTCTGACGGCTTAAAGCCCGATGTCGACGATCCCACCAACGCTTCGTCAGACGCATCACGCATGATGTCACGGAGCACACTGTGCTTGATCGCGAGCCGCTCCGGCACGCTTTCTTGAATCCAAGCAGCGCCGTCGACCGCCTCTGACAGGCCTCTCGCGAACGTGAGCGTCCCTTCGGACGGCAGGCTTGCTTCAAAGAGCGCCGGCAATGATCGACGCGCATTGGCAATGACCTCATTGACTTTGCGTTCAGCATCGACCGCAGGATCGAACACCGAGACGTCCCAGCCGTTCATAAGAAATCTTGCTGCCCAGCCTCCACCAATAACACCTCCACCAATGATCGCTGCTTTCTCGCTCATTGTGGTGCCCGCTTGGTGAGCTTGAGGCGTTCGCGCACGGCATCAGGTCCGATCACCTCGGCGCCCATCGCTTCAATGATGGTGACGGCTCGTGCGACCAATGCCTCATTGGTGGCGAGCTCACCCTTGGCGAGCCAGAGATTATCCTCCAGGCCGACCCGTACATTGCCGCCGGCGAGCACGGCGGCAGCGACATAGGGAAGCTCGTTTCGACCGAGCGAGAAAGCGGACCACGTCCAACCGGTGGGGATGTTGTTGACCATCGCCAGAAAAGTATTGAGATCATCGGGCGCGCCCCAAGGGACCCCCATACAGAGCTGGACAAGGGCCGGTTCCTTCAAGATCCCGTCGGCCACCAACCGCTTGGCGTACCAGAGTTGACCGCTGTCGAACGCCTCGATTTCAGGCTGGACACCAAGCTCCGTGATCAGGCTGCCCATGGCCTGTAGCATGCCCGGCGTGTTGGTCATGACGTAATCGGCTTCAGCGAAATTCATGGTGCCGCAATCGAGCGTACAGATCTCTGGTACGCAGGCTGCGATGTGCTCCAGCCGCTCTTCGGCGCTCGCCATGTCCGTCCCTTCAGCGAGCGGCAGCGGCGTTGAGGGCGGACCGAAGACCAGGTCGCCGCCCATCCCTGCAGTAAGATTGAGAACGGCGTCGACGTCAGCGTCGCGGATCCGCTCCGTCACCTCTCGATAGAGTTTGAGATCCCGCGATGGCGCGCCTGTCTCAGGATCACGCACATGACAATGAACGATCGCTGCGCCCGCCTTCGCTGCGGCGATGGCTGAAGCAGCAATCGCTTCTGGACTTCGCGGTACATGAGGTGATCGGTCCTGCGTCCCTCCCGAGCCGGTGACAGCACAGGTAATGAAAACCTCGCGGTTCATTTGAAGCGGCATCGCCGATCTCCGAGCTTACTCACATTCACCCGTTATATCCGGCCAGACGGCCATTATCCCAGGAATTGGGCCAACAACTGTCGTCCGTGCGACAAGCTTGACGAGCAAAGGCCGGAATCGGCCACCCGGCGCGCTTCGCCCTCCCCCTCCCTCTGGTCGTTCGGCTGCCGTTCATCGTGCCATCGCTAGGCTCCTGATAACCGGCGTCCGAGCGTGACGTCGGTCACAGACTTTACCGGCGAATCTGCCTTTGATGTCGGTGTAACAAGGCTGATGGAGGAAAGACAATGTCAGCGATGAGCTTTGATCGAAACGGCAATCCGATGTTCGGTGATCTGATGCAGACGGTGATCGCAGCCGATGCGCTGGAGCGCGAACGGCAGCTTGAGGAAGGGCTGTATTTGGAGCGCGACACCCTGTTGGATGAAGACTTTTTCGAGCAGTCGCTGGACGACTATGACGACCTCGTGTCTGCGGCGCAGGAGGGCGATTGGGACGACAGCTGAGCCAACGTCAGCTTGTCACTCCTAGCCCTCTGTAATCGCCCGCTGCCGAAGGCAGTGATCGGCGAGGACGATCGCCATCATCGCCTCGCCCACAGGCACGGCTCGTATCCCGACGCAGGGATCATGACGGCCTTTGGTCATCACCTCGACCTCGTTGCCGCGGCGGTCGATCGAACGGCGTGGCGTCAGGATCGAACTGGTCGGCTTGACGGCGAAGCGGACGACAATGTCCTGCCCCGTCGAAATACCGCCCAAAATCCCGCCTGCCTGGTTCGACAAAAAGCGCGGCTTGCCGCCTTCGCCCGCCCGTATTTCATCGGCGTTCTCTTCGCCGCTTAAGCAAGCGCTCGCAAAGCCAGCCCCGATCTCGACACCCTTCACGGCATTGATGCTCATCATTGCTTTAGCAAGATCGGCATCGAGCTTATCGTAAATCGGATCACCCCATCCTGGTGGTACACCCGTGGCAACGACTTCGATCACGGCGCCGACCGACGAGCCCGACTTCCGAATCGCCAGGAGCTGCTCCTCCCAGCGCAAAGAGGCTTTGGCGTCGGGGCACCAAAACGGGTTCTGCTCAACCACATCCCAGTTCCAGCCCCCGCGATCAATCCGATCATCACCGATTTGCACAAGTGCACCTCGGATCGTGATCTCATCACCCAGCACCTTGCGGGCCACCGCACCGGCGGCCACCCGCATCGCCGTTTCCCGAGCCGACGAGCGGCCACCGCCGCGATAGTCGCGAATGCCGTACTTGGCCTCGTAAGTGAGATCAGCATGGCCGGGACGAAAGCGATCCTTGATGTCGCCGTAGTCTTTGGAACGCTGGTCAACATTCTCGACAAGGAGGCCGATCGGCGTGCCGGTCGTCTGCCCCTCAAAGACCCCGGATAGGATCTTCACCTGGTCCGGCTCTTGCCGCTGCGTGGTGAATTTGGATTGCCCTGGCCGCCGCCGGTCAAGCCAGTGCTGAATGTCGCTCTCGGCTAAATCGAGCCTAGGCGGAACGCCATCGACGACACAGCCGATGGCTGGACCGTGGCTTTCACCGAAGGTGGTGAAGCGGAAGACGCTGCCGAAGCTGTTGCCTGCCAATGTCTTGGAACTCTAAACCGTCGAGATATCGGGCGCGTCGACCGCTTTCATGCCGACGACATGATAACCGCTATCGACGTGGAGCACCTCTCCCGTGGTGCCAGCGCCAAGATCGGACAACAGATAAAGGCCAGCACCGCCAACGTCGTCGAGCGTCGTGTTGCGCTTCAAGGGCGAGTTGTATTCGTTCCACTTCAGAATATAGCGGAAGTCACCAATGCCCGACGCAGCAAGTGTCTTGACGGGACCCGCTGAAATCGCATTGACACGGATCGCTTGACCGCCGAGATCGACCGCGAGATAGCGAACACTCGCCTCTAACGCAGCCTTGGCGACCCCCATCACATTATAGTGAGGAACAACGCGTTCTGCGCCAGCATAGGTGAGCGTCAACGCACTCCCGCCTTCGGTCATCAAAGGAGCAGCCCGACGGCAAAGATCGGTGAAGGAGTAGCAGGAGATCATCATCGAACGCTGGAAGTTCTCAGCCGATGTATCGAGGTATTTCCCTTTGAGCTCCTCCTTGTCGGAAAAAGCGATCGCGTGAACGATAAAATCGAGCCGCCCCCAAGTCTCACGAATATGCGCGAACAGATGATCCAAACTATCGGCATCGGTGACATCAGCCGGCGCAACGATAGGCGCGCCAAGCTTCTCAGCAATCGGCAAGACACGCTTAGCCAGTGCATCACCTTGATAGGTCAGCGCAAGCTCAGCGCCGTGATCGGCCGCAGATTTCGCGATGCCGTATGCGAGGGATCGATCATTGGCGATGCCCATGACCAGACCTTTCTTGCCGGCCATCAGGGAAGCCTCAGCCATCCGTGAATTCTCCTGGAAATAAGAAAGCGACGTTTTCCGCGCGCATCCTAGCGATAGAGGGCGCTTTGGAAAAGACCGGATACCGAAATGTCGGTTGGCCGGACGACAGCCTTCATGCTCATCGGCTTGCACTTCCATGGTGCCAGGCGCAGAAAGGGAGACAAAGGCTCAAGACATGAGGATCGAGCATGGCCGGCCACCTTATCGACGAAAGTGCCAAAGGTGTCTTTATCATCGCGGCAACGCCCTTTGACCTAGAGGGTAAGCTGGATCTGGCAAGCCTCGATCGGCTGGTCGGCTTTTACATCGAGGCCGGCGTTCACGGCATTACCATTCTCGGCATGATGGGCGAGGCGCAAAAGCTCACCTTTGATGAACAAAAACGCGTGATCGATCGGGTGCTCAAGCAGGTAGCAGGCGAAATCCCCGTCGTTGTCGGCGTCAGCGCGCCGGGTCTCGCTGCGCTCGGCGCTCTGGCCGACGAAGCAATGTCGGAAGGCGCTGCCGGCGTCATGATCGCCCCGCCGCCCGGTCTTTCGACCGATGAACAGATCGAAGGCTATGTGCGTCAGGCCGTCGATTCCGTTGGCTATGATGTACCGGTGGTGCTGCAAGACTATCCGCAAGCGACCGGCGTGCATCTCTCCGTGCCTCTCTTCAATCAGTTGGTCGACGCGCTGCCTCAGATCAAAGTCTTGAAACACGAGGACTGCCCAGGCCTCACGAAGATCAGCCGCATCCGCAAAACCGCAGCACGCGACGGCAAGCGACGCATCGCCATCCTGGTGGGGAATGGCGGACTTTACTTCCCACTAGAGTTGGCTCGCAGTGCCGATGGTGCAATGACCGGCTTTGCTTTTCCTGAACTCCTGGTTGAGGTTTATGCACGCTTCAATGACGGCGATGTCGATGAGGCCTTCGATCTGTTCGACGACTATCTGCCACTCATTCGTTATGAGCAGCAGCCCGGGATCGGCCTGGCGATCCGAAAACAAATCCTCTATCGGCGAGGTATCATTGCGTGTCCTACCCTTCGGGCGCCCGGCCCCAAGCTGGACCAGGACGATCTTGCCGAATTGGATCTGCTGCTTCGACGGGTCCGGGAACGAGGCGGCGCAGCGACCCAATGGTGAGGTCCCGCCCCTCGTCGTTGCATCGGTCGGGCACGGGATAAGCAGCGAACACTTGCTTGAAGCTCAAATCTGCGCCGTCACGATTCCCCGAGCGCATTAAGTTTCGCCTTCGCACCCTCATCTGTCGGGTTGAGGCTGAGCACCTTTTCATAATCGGCACGGGCGGCTGCGATATCGCCGGCCTGTACATGCGCTTCGGCGCGTTTGGTGTAGACTTGTGGGTCGTTGGGGTAGACCAAGAGCGTTCGTTCAAGGTCCAAAAGCGCGGCGGCATGTTCGCCTTTTTCGAGATAGGCGACAGCACGACCGAAATGGGCCGTGACAAGGCCTTGTTGCAACGAAAGCGCCTTATCATAGTCGGCGATCGCCTGGTCATAATGTTGCTGGTTCAAATAAGCGAGACCGCGGTCCTTGTAGGTATGAGCGTAATCAGGATCGAGCTCGATCGCTTTATCGAAGTCAGCGATCGCCTTGTCGAGATCGCCCTGCCCGCCATGGGCACTGCCACGATTTCGAAAGGCGAGCGCGAGCGTACCGTCAAGTTCGATGGCCTTGTCATAGTCAGCGATCGCCTTCTCAAATTCACCGATCGCGAACCAGGTTAGACCGCGGTCGTTATAGGCGAAGGCAAAATTGGGAACGAGGCGTATCGCTTCGTTTTGATCAGCAAGAGCCCCCTCAATATCATCCTGCATCATCTTCGCGACGCCGCGGCTGTGCAAAGCTGGCGCAAAGGTCGGATCGATCTCGAGCGCTTTGTTGAGGGACTCCATGGCTTCGCCGATTTCGCCAAGCTCCCCATGAGCCGCCCCCTGGTAGAAATGGGCGAGCGCCAGATTTGGATCCAACCTGGCGGCCTTTTCGGCATCGGCAAGTGCCTGGCTAAAATCGCCGAGCCCACGATGAGCCGCAGAACGGAAGGAGAGCACCTTGGCACGCTCTGGATCATCCAGGGTCAGCGTGTCGTTGATGAAAGAGCAGGCCTCTAGTGCTGCCGCATAGTCGACCTTACCGCCTAGCGCCGCTGCCTTTTCGCAAGCCAGCGCCCCCTTAGGATCTGTAGCAACAGCCTCAACCAACGGCAGCGCCGACAAGAGAACCACGCTTAGAACAACCTTCCCAAACCGACAATGAACCATAACGACGTCCTTAAACTTTTTCACTTCGTGCCAACACAAGGCGCGTATCAAAGGTCGGTCACCCCGCAGGCGACAGGCGATAGAGGCCGCCGTTGGAATCGTCCGTCAGGATGTAGAGGAGGCCATCAGGGCCGGTTCTGACATCACGGACTCGGCCGAGTTCGCCCTCGAGCAGTCGCTCTTCGGCCACGATCTCATCTCCCTCCATCTCGAGCCGCGTGATGAGTTGGTATTTCAGCGCGCCAACAAAGAGATCGCCCTGCCACGCAGGAAAGGCATCGCCGTCGTAAAACGTCATTCCAGAGGGTGCGATTGAGGGATCCCAAAAGTGCACGGGCTGGGCCATGCCGTCCTGCTCCCGCAGACCACCATTGATCGGTCGTCCGCCATAGTTCACACCCCATGTGATCTCTGGCCAGCCATAGTTGACCGCGGCATCGATGAGATTGACTTCATCACCACCCTGAGGGCCATGCTCCTGGGTCCAAATTCGCCCCGTTTCAGGATGAACGGCGAGGCCTTGCGGATTGCGGTGGCCATAGCTGTAGATCTCAGGGAGCGCTTGGCTGTCGCCGACAAAGGGATTGTCGTCCGGCACACTGCCATCGGGATTGATCCTGATCACACTGCCGGCATGACGCGAAAGACTCTGCGCCTGATCCTGATTGCCACGATCGCCTGCGGTTACATAAAGATGTCCGCTCGGATCAAAGCCGAGCCTTGAGCCCCAGTGAACACCGCCGGACGACGCACTGTTCGACCGGAAGATCACCTCGAGGTCCTGGAGATTACCGTCGAGCAAACGCCCGCGCGCCACACGCGTGCTGGATCGGCCGTCTTCGTCAACACCGGCATAGGAGAGATAGACGAGATTCGTCTGACTAAAGGCAGGATCGATGGCAACGTCCAGCAGACCACCCTGCCCTTTGGCGAACACATCAGGCGTGCCACCGATCGGTGCCGGCGCCAGCACACCATTGCTGCTGACGAGGCGAAGCGTCCCAGGCCGTTCCGTCACCAACATGGCGCCGTCTGGTAAGAAGGCCATTCCCCAGGGATAGCGGAGACCGTCGGTCACAAGCTCGACCTTGAAGGTCGCCTGCTCGGACACGACCGCGTCAGCAGGAGGAACCTGGGCCGTCTGGGCACTACATCCGAGCACGAGAAAGGCGGCGAAGGTCGAGATCGCTGTAAGACTTTTCATGATAGGTGATTGCCTGCTGTTAGATATCCGTGATGTCGACGCTCGATCAACTAACGCATGAACGAGCCCAATATGCCGCGAAGGAGCGAGCGGCCGATTTGTCGACCAACCTGGCTGCCAACGCTGCGGACCACGCTCTTGGCTGCAGCTTCGAAGACGGTTTGGCGGTTGCTCCGGCGCGGACGGGCGGCGCGTTCGGCTTTGGCCCGTTCCTTGTCCAACCGCTTTTGCTCCTTTTCCTGTTCGCGACGACGCTTCTCCGCCTCTTCAAACGCTTTCTCTTCTTCAGCGCGACGGGTCAAAATTTCATACGCGGACTCGCGATCAACGGTTTCATCATAAAGTCCGCCTACCGGACTAGCGGAGCGCGTCTGCGACCGCTCGTCAGGTGTTGCCGGGCCTATTCTGGACATCGGCGGGCAGATCAATGTCTGATCAACGACGGATGGTATGCCCTTTTTCTGCAGCGTCGAAACCAACGCTTCGCCGACTCCGAGTTGCGTGATGACCTCCTCGGTATCGAAGTTTGGGTTTTGCCGAAAGGTGCTTGCCGCGGCTTTGACAGCCTTTTGATCGCGTGGTGTGAAGGCCCTGAGAGCGTGCTGGATGCGATTGCCGAGCTGCCCCAAAACGCTGTCCGGAACATCCAACGGGTTCTGCGTGATGAAATACACCCCGACCCCTTTGGAGCGGATCAAGCGCACCACCTGCTCAACCTTTTCGAGAAGGGCTTTGGGCGCTTCGTCGAACAGCAGATGGGCCTCATCGAAAAAGAACACCAACTTCGGCTTGTCGGGATCGCCCACCTCGGGCAGTTCCTCGAAGAGTTCGGATAGAAGCCAGAGCAGAAAGGTCGCATAGAGTTTAGGCGACTGCATCAGCTGATCTGCCGCCAGGATATTCACGATGCCTTGTCCCGACAGATCCGCGCGCATCAGATCCTCAATCTTGAGCGCAGGTTCGCCGAAAAACCCTTCCCCACCCTGCTGCTCGAGGGTCAACAAACGTCGCTGGATCGCGCCGACGGATGCGCTGCTGACATTGCCGTATTCAAGCGAGAACTCTTTTCGGTGCTCGCCGACATAATGCAGCAAGGCCCGCAAATCATTCAAATCGAGCAGCAGCATGCCCTGATCATCGGCCACCTCGAACACGACCGAGAGCACGCCTTCTTGGGTCTCATTCAGGTCAAGCAGACGGGCCAGCAGGAGGGGCCCCATCTCGGAAATGGTCGTCCGAATCGGGTGACCTTGCTCGCCAAAGAGGTCCCAAAAGACGACGGGAAAGGGCTTTTGATGATATCCCTCGATTCCGATCGTCTCGATGCGCTCGTCAATCTTCGGATGCGGATTGCCCGCTCGGGAGAGGCCGGAGAGATCCCCTTTGACGTCAGCGAGAAAGACCGGAACGCCGTTCTTGGAAAAACCCTCAGCCAAGACCTGGAGCGACACGGTTTTGCCCGTGCCGGTTGCGCCTGCGATCAGGCCGTGACGATTGGCTAGCCCGAGGTTCAGGTATTGATGCGTCTCGCCCTTGCCGAGCAAGATCGCGTTCTCTCCAGACATTTTCGCCCTCTCCGTGGTCCTTCAGCATTTGGATCGGCCTGTTTTGCCCTCTTTTTTCCTTGCGGTCGAGGTTGTGATAGGATTTCTCCAGCATCATCTTCCTACAAGTCGCGAATGCATCGCCCCCGATTGGGGCTATCGAAAAGAGGCCTGAGGTCATGAAATTCTTCGTGGATACCGCTGACGTCAACGCTATCAGCGATCTTGCCGCCACCGGCTTGATCGATGGTGTGACCACCAACCCATCGCTCATTGCGAAATCCGGACGCAATTTTTTCGAAGTCATTGCCGATATCTGCAGCATCGTGCCGGGTCCCGTCAGCGCAGAAGTCGCGGCAACTGATCATGAAACCATGCTGGCCGAAGGTCGAAAGCTGGCGACGATCGCCGCCAATGTTTGCGTCAAGGTGCCGCTCACGATCGATGGGCTCAAAACCTGCAAAGCGCTCTCGGATGAAGGCACAAAGGTCAACGTCACCCTCTGCTTCTCGCCCGCTCAGGCCCTGCTGGCTGCCAAAGCGGGCGCGACCTTCATCTCGCCCTTTGTCGGCCGGCTCGATGATATCGGTCAGGACGGCATGGATCTGATCTCGGATACCGTGCAGATCTACCGGAATTACGAGCATATTCAGACCGAAGTTCTGGTCGCGTCCATTCGCTCCGTTCCCCATCTCGTCGAGAGCGCTCGCCTGGGCGCCGATGTTGCAACCTTACCACCGGATGTGATCAAAAAGCTCTTCAACCACCCACTGACCGATAAGGGCCTCGCGGCCTTCTTGAAGGATTGGGAGGCCACCGGCCAATCCATCCTCGGCTAAGCAACGAGCGACGACCGATGGAACAAAGCCTAGTGCTGCCTGGGCGAACCTCGGTGACGCTTGTTCACGAATGGGCGATGTCATGGCGTGTTTCCCGGCTCACTCGACTACCATGCAGCCTAGGGGTCCGTGGGCCGAGATGACGTTTCGTGGATTGTGAGATGCCGATGGTCAAAATGACATCATGCCTTGCCGTGCTGGCGGTGCTAAACGTAGCCACCATAGCCGTGGCGCAAGAGGCCAAGCCGTCGCTCGACTCGTTGATCCAGCAATTTCAGAGCGACGCCCCGCAAATAGAGGCCGAAGTCCGCATCGACGCATGGGTCGATCGGGCTGAGGTCGCGGGTGGTCAGGACGAAGTTGTGATCACCGTCCTTCCTGAAGGCGAGACTAAGTTGAATGCCGATCCCGGTATCACGGTGACGCCTGGCGAGCCCGCCGCCGTGGATTGGGGCGTTGCTTTACCTCACCGGCATCAAGACTTTTCGATCGTGTATTTCGAGCCACCGGCAACGATCCGCCTGCCGTTTAAGTCGAGTGCCAACCAACCCGTCGATATCCTTGTGGAGTATGCCTATTGCCTCGTCGACTACCAGTGCTTCTTCGGTGAGGAAAACCTGCGTGTCGACCTACCGGCCAATGCCGACGCGAGCTGATGGTAACGACCGCAACTCCGATCAGCGGCGTCCTCGAGACCATTCTCTATGTCGACGATCTTGAAGCGGCGCGCGCGTTCTATCAGGTGGTGCTGGGCCTGGAACTCTATAGCCAAAAGCATGGCGTGTTCGTGTTCTTCAAGTGTGAAAGCGGCATGCTTTTGTTGTTCAACCCAGACGCCGCCCTGAGCAACGAGTCGATCCCAGCCCATGGCGCGAAAGGACCGGGCCATGTCTGTTTCGCGATGGCAGAGGACCAACACAAGGCCTGGCAAGCCCGATTAAAAGATCACGGCATCAGAATTGAGCAAGAGGTCACTTGGCCGAATGGCGCTAAGTCATTCTATTTCCGCGACCCTGCCGGCAATAGCTTGGAGCTCGCGACGCCCAAAATCTGGGGGTTTCAAGAGACGGGGGCTGCATAAGGCCCGCTGGTCGTGACAACAGCACCGTACAAGGCTGGTGGGACGAACTGACACCGCACGGATACGACGCGCCGCAATGATCGTTGCCCTGCCCTGATCGAGCGACCGACTCGGCCCTTAGACCAGCCTTGATCATCCTCACCGCGGTCCTTTCGGCCAAGGACAAAGCAAGCAGGCTCCCCCCTTCCGGGGCACTGTCACCGCGAAAGGCGAGGAACGCCACCTTCATGTTGCGCCAAAATTCCTGTCGATCTGGAGCTCACCCTCTGGCGTCTGCACCAAGGTGAGCTATGTTACTCGCAATGTGACCGTTACAGATACGGGGAAAGAAACATGGCGAAGTTTGGCGTTGGGCAATCGGTTCTTCGGGTCGAAGATCAGCGTTTTATAACCGGAACGGGCCGCTATACCGACGACATCAGTCTGGATGGCCAGGCCTACGGTGTTGCCGTAAGATCCCCGGAAGCCCACGCCAACATACGGCGCATCGATGTCGATGCTGCGAAAGCAGCACCGGGCGTGCTGGCGGTCATTCTGGCTGATGACATCATCGCCCACGGCTCGAATGAGCTGCCTTGCGCCATCCCGATGGAGAACCGGGATGGCAGTGCAGGGATCAACCCGCTGCGTCCAGTGCTTTGCAAGGACCGCGCCCGCCATGTCGGCGATCACATCGCCTTCGTCGTCGCCGAAACGGCCGTCCAGGCCAAGGATGCCGCCGAATTGGTCGAGGTCGACTACGAGAGCCTCCCGGCCGCAACGCATACCGCGACCGCCGCTGATACAGGCCAGCCCTTGGTCCACGATGACGTGCCGAACAATCTCGCCTTTGATTGGGAGTTCGGTGATCGTGCCGCGACGGAAAGTGCACTATCGACGGCTGCCCATGTCGTCGAGCTCAGCATCGTCAACAATCGACTGATCTCGAACCCGATGGAGCCACGTGCTGCCGTCGCCGACTATCGGGACGACGCTTTGACCATGCATGTCTGCACCCAGGGCGGCTGGCTCTTTTTGGACCCGCTCGCCGCGGTCATGGGCATGGATCGTGATAAGATCACGGTGCTCACCCCGGATGTTGGCGGCGGCTTTGGCACGAAGGCCTTCTTCTATCCTGAATATGCGCTGGCCGCCGTGGCATCGCGCATGGTCGGCCGCCCGGTCAAGTGGACGGCCGAGCGCTCGGCCGATGTGTTTGTGTCCGATGTGATGGGTCGCGACCACATCACGACGGCCAAGCTCGGCCTGGACGCCGACCACAACATCGTCGGCATGGGCGTCGAAACCACGGCGAATATGGGGGCCTACTGCAACATGTTCGCGCCCTTTATCCCGACGGGAGCCGCGCTCAAGGTCCTGCCAGGTGTTTATGACGTCAAGGCAATGGTCTACCGCGTACTCGGCGTGCTCACCAATACAACGCCCGTTGATGCATATCGCGGGGCTGGGCGGCCAGAAAGCATTTACCTCATGGAGCGCTTAATCGATAAGGCCGCCCGTCAACTCGGTGTCGAGCCCGTGGAGCTTCGTCGCCAAAACTATATCGGTGCTGCCGCCATGCCGTTTCAGACAACGGCCGGCGAAACCTATGACAGCGGCGAATTCGCCAAGGTCACGGACGAAGCAAGAACTGTCGGCGACGTCGCAGGCTTCGATGCGCGGAAGGCGGACTCGGCAAAATCAGGGAAATACCGCGGCATCGGTATGAGCTATTATATCGAAAGCACCATGGGCGACCCCCAAGAGGCCGCCAAGATCCGCTTTGAGGAAGACGGTACGGTCTCCATCGTCGTTGGCACCCAATCCAATGGTCAAGGTCACGCCACGGCCTATGCTCAGGTCTTGGTGGATCGGCTGGGCGTGCCCTTCGATAAGATCCAGATGGTGGAGGGCGACACACGCGAGCTCAAGCAGGGCGGCGGCACCGGCGGCTCACGTTCACTCACTGCAGAGGGGCTTGCGATCCGAAAGGCCTCCGACATTGTGATCGATCGAGGCAAGCACTTCGCCTCGCAGGAATTCGAAACAGCAGTAGCCGACATCGAATTCTCACGCGATGACGGTGAGTTCAAGGTGACCGGCACGGATCGAACGATCGGCATTATGGAGCTTGCTGCCAAAGCGAAGACCATGCCTCCGGTGGGCAACCAGGAGCCGGGTATGGACGCCGAAGCGATCGCCGATATCCCCCAATGGACCTTCCCCAATGGCTGTCATATTGCCGAGGTCGAAGTCGATCCAGAAACCGGCGTGGTCACCATCGAACGCTACACCGCCGTCGATGATTTCGGCGTGGTGGTCAACCCGATGCTGGTGGCGGGCCAAGTTCATGGCGGTGTCGTCCAGGGCATCGGCCAGGCTCTCTACGAACATGCGGTCTACGACGACAGCGGCCAGCTTCTCTCGGGCTCGCTCATGGACTACTGCATGCCTCGTGCCGATGGCGTCCCCCCGATGGCCGTCTCGACTCTCGAAGTCCCCTGTAAGAACAATGAGATGGGTGTCAAGGGCTGTGGTGAAGCGGGTTCGGTAGCCTCCCCAGCGGCCGTGATTAACGCCATTATCGACGCCCTCAAGGATTTAGGCGTCACCGAGGTTGATATGCCTGCGACACCTCAAGCAGTCTGGCAGGTCCTTCAGGCGCATCAGGGGTCCATCGCCGCGGAGTAACGTTGCAATCTCGACGCGCGCCGGGTCAGGCTCGAGATCGCATGGCTACTGTGTCAGGTCGAACTGGATATTGGCGCGGATCAAGACGTTGTGGCTTTCATGCTCGTCGCTGGCGGTTCCAGGACTGATCCCGCCAGCAGCGAGATCCTCGATCTCCTCGATTTCGTAGTCCACGCCGAGCGAGAGCCCGTCAACAATCGGGAACGCAACGCCAGACTGGCTCTCGTGATCCCAGCCTGCCTCGGGTGCTGCAGGTTCAAGGTCGATTCCAGCAGGTTGTTCGCTCGCCTGACGCTCGGTGATCGAAACATCGATGTTCATGTCCATAGCTTCGTCAGCTTGCTCGATGACCAGGAGTTCGACGGCCTCGTCGATAACGGGCTTCGCCAGAGGTAAAGGAGAAATGGCTGCAGCTGACAAAGGGCCCATCAAAGCAACGAACGCCGCGGCGGCTGGGAGATGGGACATGCTGGTACTCTCGACTTAGGCTTGTTGATCGTATTGTTGAGCATTTTTTAAAGCCAAAACATTAAGAAACGCTTAACGGGAAACACTTTAGTAATCATTTTGCTTTAGTGTATTGTTTTCCTAAAACTTCATCTATCGTAGCGATCGAATTCAACCAGCAAGCATCTAGCATCGCGCCAGGACGTAAGTGGACGACTTGGCTGCCGCGATTTGGCTGGCTTCTAAGAACGAAATAAAAGGACGGATCTAGCCGCCAAATTGAGACTTGAACTCGTCGAGCTTCTTTAACCAGGGCTTATGATCAAGAATATCTTTGTTAACGATGCCCGTCGGTACGCGACCCCGCATGACATCCAGAACCACCCTAATGTCGGCAGCGCCATTGCCGGCAAAGCATTGATCTGTCCAGCAAAGCGAATGGGGGGCAAGGATGACATTGTCGAGCTGATAGAGTGGGTCATCGGCGACGCTTGGCTCTTCCTCGAAAACATCGAGACCTGCACCCGCGATTTTGCCCGCCTGTAAGGCTTGGGTTAGGGCGACCTGATCGACCACCGGCCCCCGCGCCGTGTTGATGACGTAGGCTGTCGGCTTCATGAGCGCCAGGCGTTCGGCATTAACGATGTGATGGGTCTCTTCCGTCAACGGACAACTCACGGAAAGCACGTCCGATTCGAGAAACAGTTCCTCCAACGAAACCAGGCGAATACCGAGCTCCTTGGCCACCTTTTTGTTGGCATAGGGATCATGGGCGATAAACTTCATATCGAAAGGTTTCGCCATACGAAACACCTCGGCGCCGATATTACCAATGCCGAGTTGGCCAAGTGTGCGGCCAACAAGTCCTATGCCCATATGGTCATTCCGCTGGGCCCAGCCTTGGGGGCCCTCCCGGGTGAGCTTATCCTTAATCAGCAGCTTGCCAGTCAACGCCAGCATGAAGGTGATCACCGAAACAGCAACAGGACGGCGCACACCATCCGGCGTGATCGCCAAGGCGCAGCCATGGTCGGAGCAGGCTTTGAGGTCGACATTGTCGTAACCAACACCGAAACGCGCGATCACGGCAAGCCGCCCATCGTTTGGAAAGCTTGACTGCTCGATCCTTGGCACCAGAAGGATTAACGCGTCGAATCCCTCAAGATCCTTCGCCTTGATCACCCCATCGGCAGGGATGTAGTCGAAGTCGAGGTCAGCTTGTTGCTCAAGCGGTGATAGATCAAAATCAGGAAAGGCTGGACTACCGTCAGTTTTTTTAAAGTCGCCGCTTAACGCTACGCGAAAGCTGCTCATGCCGGTTTTCTCCCTAGCGACGCCCTATACCTACGCCGGCGCCGGTCTCTTATCATCCTTTTGCAGTCAGACCAGATCATCAAGCATGCCGACCATAAACAGCCCAACATCGGGGCCGGCAGAACGACCTGGCGCTCGTACCATACGGCCTACGCCTTCTTTGTCCGGGGACGGCTCTTCGCCGGACCGCGCTTCGCGCCAGCGGCGCCCTTGGCGGCAGGCCTCGCGCGCGCCTTTCTCTTTTCCGCCGCATCCCTGATCGCCGTCACGCCGGCAGCAACCGCTTGCTGCAACGCCCAGACATCACCGGAATAGCAGATGAAATCATGGCCGGCCCGATTGAGCTTGATCCCCTCTTCAGCCGTCGGTACCAAGCGGCCAAGCGCCTTTTTGTGCGTCTCACAAGCTTTGGTCACCGCCCGCACAGCATCCTTAAAGAGCTTGTGCTCAAACTCACCAGGGATGCCGAGTGAAGCGGAAAGATCGAAATGGCCAATCCAAAGACAATCGACACCACTAACAGCGGCAATCTCGTCGGCATTGGCAACACCCTCCGCCGTTTCGATTTGAGCAAAGACCGTCGTCCGCTTGTTGGCAGCGGATAACTTGTCCATGACCGGTCCCTGCACGTAGCGGTCATGGGCGATGCCGAGCGCGACGCCACGTCCTCCTTCTGGATGGTATTTGAGGCTGTTCACCACTTCTTTGGCTTGATCCGCATTGCCGATCATCGGCACCATCACGCCCTCTGCCCCCATGTCGGCAGCGCGGGCAATATGATTGTATTCGATCGATGGAACACGAACGATTGTAGGAAGATCGGCTGCCTGCATATAGCGAAGGACGCTCTTGATGGTCTCGAAGCCAAAACCGGAGTGTTCGGTGTCAAAAAGCACAAAATCGCAACCCGCCCCCTTTAGAATCTGCCCGATGCCAGGCGTGGCGAACTCGACAACAAAGTGACCGACCTTAACGTCTTTCGATCGGACCATGGCTCTAAGGGTGGGCACCGCCATACCGGTACGCTCCTATTCTCGATGCTTGTGTGGGGTCTGTGCGAACGGACAGCGAAGAAACCAGAGCAAAGCCCACGATACCGGACCTGCCTTTCGACGCTTCGACGCGATACCAATGATCGCCTCGCCTCCCCCGTTCATTCCTCGCGAGTAGCTTCTGCGGCCAATCGCCAGCTCTACGCTAACTTTGGCTGGTACAAGGCCGGTCGTCAATTCCCAGTCAGTTCACCGGATTCTTTTCACGAGCAAATGGATCAACAGCCCTATTGACGACTGAGCGCAAGACGGATGCCGAGCGCGACGAGCAGCCCGCCGCCAAGCCATTGGGCGATGCGCATACCGGTACGTGACCCCTTGGCGACACTGACGACTTTGTCCGCCAGAAGTACGGTGATGACGTCGGCGGAGCTAAAGGACAGGTTGACGATGATGCCAAGAATGAGAAATTGGATCGCCACAGGCAGGCTGGCGCTGGGATCGACGAATTGGGGCAAGAACGCCAAGAAGAAGAGCGCGACCTTGGGGTTCAAAATCTCGACCAGCATACTCTCAACAAGGGCTCGCCGTGTGGTCTTCGCCGGCGGCGCCGTCGCTTGGGAGCCTCCTGTCTCCTGCCGCCACATCGAGACACCGAGCCAGATCAAATAGGCCGCTCCAGCAAGCTTCAGCACCACATAGAGCGTCGGCACATAGTGGAGGACCGCGGAAAGCCCCAACGCGGCGGCAATGACGTGCAGGTAGCAGCCGAGATGAATGCCGAGTGCCGCCATGAAGCCAGCTCGTCGACCGCGCGCGATGGTCTGGGCCGCGGTATAGAGCAAGGCTGGCCCCGGGAAATAGGCGAACAGCGCGGTAGCGACGGCGAAAGGAATCAGCAGATCGAGACCAGGCATCGCGTCAATGGATCTCGTCGGCAGCCGCCAGCGCTTGTTCAAGCTTCTCGATCGAGAAATCAGAACGCCTTGCTGCAGCGAGAATCGGCTCTTCGCGGCGGCCGCAGAGCTCAGCCGCTTCTGCGACATCACGGGCGACCCCATGGGGGATGACCACGGCACCGTGGCGGTCGGCATGGATCAAGTCATTGGAACGTACGACCATGCCAAAAATGTCGACCTCATTGCCAAATGCTACAGGATGCACCCAAGCATGGGATGGCGTTACCTTGCCACAAAGAATGCCAAACCCTGGCGCCACCGCGTCCAGATCGCGTACCCCGCCGTCGGTCACAAGACCATCACAACCCAGCCCAAGATGAATAGCAGTGTTCACTTCGCCCCAATAGCAACCAAAGCCCTTCTTGCTGTCCAGATCCTGGAGCACCACGATCTTCGGGACATCGCCATCAGCCATGTATCGATAGTAGTCGAGCCGCCCCTTGCGCATCGCAGCCTTGTCGAGGGCTGGTTTCTCCATCGCACGAATCATACCCGTCCGGGCATAGCCGACCATGGGCTTTCGATCAGGGAACGGACACACCATGGTCTCCGTGGTGAAGCCTTGTGTCCGACGTTCCGGCGCGACAACCTCAAGAGCGTTACAGATGGTCGGCGTATCGAACGCAGCAAGTGCCGAGAGTTCGTCTTGGGTCAAAGGCTGGTCGGACATGTGTGGCTCCCTGAATGCACTTGAGTGGGCGACATCTGACTGATGACGCAAGAAGAAGATGTGACATCAAACGCGCCGCCGCTCAAGCTCAACGCCCGGATCAAACCGCCGGCTCATCGGCAAGAGGATCCGCGACGTTGTCATAGCCGTGATGCCATGTTCTGCCGTAACCTCGCATCAGAGCGACCATTTCTTGGGAAAGCCTAGCCGATGACAGAGGAGACCTACCTGATCCCGCGCGAGGACATCGAGATGATGCAAGGCGTGCCCTTTGAGCATTTCCTCAATTCGAACGCCCAGCGCGTCACGAAGTCACTTGGTGATGTAGCCGGTCTTTCCGGCTTCGGCTTCAACATTGTCGAAACAGCACCAGGACGCGAGACCACCGAGTACCACCATCATCAAAGTGAAGACGAAGCGGTTTATGTGCTGTCAGGCCAAGGAGAGGCCATTGTCGGCAACGACCGCTTTCTCGTTCAGGCCGGTGACTTCATCGGCTACCGAAAGGGTGGCTTGTCACATGTGATCACCAACTGCGGTGAGGCGAGCCTCCGTTGTATCGTTGTCGGTGAGCGCCGCGCTTGTGACGTCGTCGATTATCCCAGAAAGCACACGCGACTCTATATCCACACCGGTCTCCAGCCTGGAGTCGTGGCGTTTGCCCATATCGGCAGCGAAAAGAATCCCAAGGCTGAAGCTGGGGCCAATCAAAACGAAGCCGAGCAGGTCGCGATCGTCCAGGGAACAGAGCCAGGGATGGGCAACGATACATATCTGATCACCAAGAAAGAGATTGAGGCGATGGACGGCCTCAAAAAGACCCATTTCCTCAATAGCCGTGCCGTGCGCATCAATAAGTCGCTCGGCGATCTTACCGGGCTCACCGGTCTTGGATTCCACATCATCGAGGTCGACCCCGGCCGAGAAACCACCGAGTATCACCGCCACTATCACGAAGACGAATGCATCTACATTTTGTCGGGCCGGGCGACGGCGACCATCGGTGGTCGGGAGCATGCGATCAAAGCAGGTGACTTCATCGGGTACCGCAAAGGCGGCCTAGCCCACACCATCGAGAACACCGGCAATGACATCCTTCGTTGTATCGTTGTCGGCGAGCGCCTTGCTTATGATGTTGGTGATTATCCGCGACTTAAAAAGCGCATCTATCGACAAGTCGGGGTCACGCCCAACCTCGTTGATCATGAGCATATCGACGAACCGACCGTCGGCGCGAAGACCTAACGACGTCCATCGTTGGGCTGCTCCCGGCGCACGGTTGGCCATCGTCGTGAACAAACAAGCGTGTTGGTCTTTTTGTGTCACGATGCCGTGATTAAACCCGCCGTGCCACAAAGCGGCAGCCACCGAGGCGCCCCCTGACCACGCTTTCAACGAAGAAGCTGTAGCCGTCCTCCCATTCCTTCTCACGTCCTTTGCCGAAGCGCGCACGAGTTTGATCGCCAAGCGACTTATACATAGCAAGTCGTTCGGTCAGAATCTGCTTGAGGTCCTCACTGCGATCAACATCGACCATCATCTCAAAGCCGGCGCCACGCAGCCACTCACGATATTGGTCTGCAGTGGCAAAGTTCACGGACGCTAGTGCCTTGCTGAGCAGACGCATATCATCATGGGCGATGTCCGTTCGTTGGGTAAGGTCGGTAAACGCCAGGGTACCTCCCAACTTCAGGACACGAGCGCACTCCTCAATCACGGCACGCTTATCAGGCACATGAAGCAGAGCTTCTTGGCTGATGGCAATATCGAACTGCGCATCGTCCAAGGGCATCGCTTGCGCGTCCCCTTGGCGAAAATCGACGAGATGATCCAGCCCGACAAGCTCGGTCAGCCTTTGAGCGCTCGCCACCCTACTTGCGGTCAAGTCCAACCCCATCACGCTGCAACCGCGATGGTAAGCAAAATAGCGGGCAGGCCCCCCCATGCCGCTACAGACATCCAGCACGCGATGATCGGCTGCCATGCCGGCGTCATTGGCGAGCTGCTCTGTGATCTCAATGCCGCCATAATGATCCTGGTCATAGGCCTGAAGGTCGCGCTCGGTCAGGCCCTCCAACGCGATATCATCGCGCTCCAACTTCTCAAGAATCTGCTGCTCGTTGATGGGATGCGTGTCGTAATAGGTAACGACCGTATGCTGGTGATCAGGATCGCTCATGGGACCTACGCGAACACGCGGGGATCGACGGTCTGCCCGCTTGATTGCGAGGCATAAGCCGCTTCACAAAGAGCGTAGGTCTTGAGATTGTCGGCCCCCGAGATGTCAGGCTCGCGACCAGCCTTGAGACAATCGACCCAGTGCTCTTGCGTTCGGAGCACACTCTCCTGAATCCCATGCCAAGGCTTGGCAGCCCAAGGCAATAAAAGCGGCTCAACGGTTCGGCGCTCGGTGCCCGCCGGACTGACGGTCGTCAGTTCAAAGCCGAAATCCAGCCGCACCGATCCCTCACTACCATCGATTTCGATCAAGGTTTGAGGGAAGGGGTCGGGATCCCTCTTGCTGCTGTAAGTTGCATCCAGCACAGAGGTGACACCGTTCTCGTGACGGAGCAGGAGAACGGCAGAGTCCTCCCCTTTAATGCCCGGCTTGATGCTTTGGGTATGGCAGGTGAGCCTTTCCACCTCGCCGAAGAGAAAGCGATCCACATCGGCGAGATGGATGACAAGATCCAACAGCAAAAAGCGTTCTTCCTCGGCGAGATAGGGTTGATTAGCATAGACATCATATGCGGTCCGCCAGGCGATGCGGCCGAAAAAAGGTTGGCCGATAACCCCGCTTTGCAAGACGTCTCGCACCGCTCTGATCGGACCCTGGAAACGGAAATTTTCATGGACCATCAAGGGCACACCGGCGTCAGCCGCCGCTTGAACGATCGCGCGACAATCCTCGATCGTGGGCGCGAATGGCTTTTGCACAATCATGGGCACACGACATCGCGCTGCCAGTTCTGCGATCGGCCGATGGGTGGGCATGGTCGTAATGATATCGACAAAATCGAGCGTCTCCGACGTCAACATCGCTTCGGCGTCATCATAGACAGAAGGGACCCCGAAGTTGGCGGCGGCGGTCTCCGCCTTGGCACGATCGAGATCGCAAACCGCCACAAGCTCGACGTCATCGATATCCCGCCAGGCATGGAGATGGTTTTGCGCGAAGAAGCCGCATCCGATTACACCAGCCCGAATGCCTGTCGCCATCGTCATCTCCCAAGGACCGTTGTTGCTTGGAGAAACTATAGCGCGATGAACCGCCGCTCGGGAAGGTCGCCGAACGACAGCTCGGGTCAGGCCGCTTCGATGGTTGCGCTGTCATCCTGATCGATAGCGCCAACAGCGCGCTTGGGAAAGCGTGCCTTCACCTGCTCGATTTCTGCGGCAATCGTCGCCTTGTCCCAACCAAGCATCGGGGCAACGACATGCGCGATACGACGAAGTGCAACTTCGCCGGGATAGGCACCGGTGGCGAGGTCCGTCCGACGAAATACGATGTCGCCAAGCGTTTGCGCCATCTCATGCCTGATCGCATGCACCGCCTGCGCTGCGATCACGTTGCTCATGCCAACAGGCGCGAGTAGATCCGGCGCGCCACTAGCCTCGTGCATCACGTCATTCAAGGTCGCGCCATAGTGATGGACGAGCGAGCGTAGGACGTCCGGCGAGCAATGCTTGCCGTGGTCACGGATCGCTTGCTGAACAGCGGAGTCTATGGTCGACGGGAGATTACCGCCGTGGAGCGGCGTCATCGAGGTCTGCGACACGCCCCGTCCGGCACCCAGTCGTTCCGCGATGACATCAATGGCCTTTTCCGCCTCATAGCGCCCGGTGGTGAATCGCACACCAATCAACGTCAGAAGATTCTGAACACCGTCCTCACGACCATGATCGATCAAACTCGAGCGGTGGCCGTAGCGCAAATGGGTCGCACCTTCTTCATTTTCACCAAACGGAACCAGACCACAGTTCCAGATACCAACATCGTCCAGCGAAAGATCCAAGCCGGGATAGCCGGCCTGCACCTCGTCGATAAAGGACTGCAACTCATCGTCCTCGACCCGAATTGCGGCGGGGTCTTTCGTCCAGACCACATGCCATGTTCCGATCAAGGTATAGTCGCGCCAGGGCGCGATAAAGAGATGGCGATTACCCCGGCTGATCACAGCATCGGGATCATGCGTTTGCCCCTGTGCCGCAAGGGCAATGTCATGATCAAAAAGCCGCCGGTTCACAACAAAACACGCATCTCTGGAATAGGTGCGAGCCGCATGTGACCGGTCTTTGTTCAAAACCTTTGCGACAAACCCTTCGGCATAGGGGCCGGCAGCGTTCAAGACCATCTTGGCCTTGATCGCGAATTCCGCGTCGCAGAGGACGTCCCTTGCCAACACGCCAGTGACGGCATCACCGTCTTGAATGAGACCGGTTGCCTCAACATAGTTGGCAGCGACAGCACCTGCTTGAACCGCACTCTGCACAAAGGCCAGGACGAGACGTGGCGGGTTGAGCATCTGTCCGTCGTTGAAAATGACGGATCCCGTCAGACCTTGGGATTGTAAGTTCGGGAAGAGCTCAAGGGTGTCCTTTTTTGACAGTCCTCTGCCGAACGGTATGCGACGTTCGGGATCAGCAATGCCGCGATTGCGGTCGACCGTGAGCAGATCATAGGCACCCACCCCGGCACGAAGAGCAGCTTTGCCTTTCATGCCATAGCCATAGGTCGGGATGGCAATCGGTAAAGGTCGCACCAGATGGGGTGCGATGCGGAGAAAGGCTGATCGCTCGCCGGCAGACTGGCGGATGCGGTACACGTCGCCATGCTGGATATAGCGTATCCCGCCATGCACCACTTTGTAGGAGTTGGCGCTGGTGTAGCCGGCGAAGTCCGCACGCTCGATCAAGGCGACGGAGAGGCCACGCTGGACAGCCTCCCAGGCAGCGGCGGCCCCAAACACGCCACCACCGATAACGACAAGATCGAACTTGCTGTCCGCCAATGCCTTTAGGTCACGCCGCATCGGCCAACCTCATGTTTGTGTTACCATCAGCCAAAGACTTCGCTTTCGCTTCCGAAATCTCTGTCGTGAGATCGTCGACCGATTCGTCACGGATGTAATGGCGGTACCAAACCTCGCTGTTCAAAAGCAGCCAGAGGCGATGGCCATGATCGGCCGCTCCCGCCTTGTGCTCGGCACGCATCTTGTCGATGACCGGCTGGTTCAGGAGGCCGTCCGCCGCCAATGTGGATTGCTTCAGATAGTGGGATTGTAAGAAGCTGAGTTCGTCCTTCAACATATACGTCAGCGCTGATGAGAACCCCTGCTTCTTGCGCTCCAGCACCTCGGCTGGCAGGACGCGCTTGCAAAGCTCGACCTGCAAATGGCGAAGCGTGCGCCCCTTAACTTTTAATGAGGCCGGGGCCTTGGCGACAAACTCGACGAGCTCATGGTCCATGAATGGTGACCGTGCTTCCAGACCATGGGCCATCGTCATACGATCGGAAATCAGCACGGGGTGATCGGGAAGACGCATATGGCCGTCCGCATAGAGCATCTTGTCCGTAAGGGCGCGTTCAGGCACGCGATCAAAGGCGTCCATCATGACCCTGCCCGGTGCGCTGGTCGCTAATCGAGCCTTGAAGTCGTCACTATAGAGATCATCACGGAAACTGCGTCGCATATAGAAGTAACCAAGACTCTCCAGATAGCGAGCGCTGGCCGGTTCGGCATCAGCCAAGCGATCCAGCCATTTCAGCTGATGACCAAGACTCTTGTACCACTTGCCATCAGGAAGCCTGTCAACGATTGGACGGATGATACCGCGGCGGATAAAAGCAGGAATGTTTGCGTAGTGTCCCGCAATGCGGTTGCCGTAATAGCGATCATAACCGCCGAAGAGCTCGTCCCCTCCATCGCCACCAAATACCACCTTGACGTGGCGCGATGCCAGAGCCGCAATCTTGTCCATGCAGATCGCCAGGCTGTCCGAGGGTTCATCAAGCGTCGCAACAAGCCTCGGCAGTTCCGTCAGGAGTGACGGCGTGATCGTCTCTTCTCGATGGGTTGTACCAAAGGCTTTGGCCACGGACCGTGCCGTCGGCGCTTCATCATAACGATCATAGGGTAGACCAATGGTGAAGGTCTGAAGGTCATCAGCAAGCTTGTGCTTTTTCGTCAGGGCGACGAGCAACGTGGAATCGAGCCCGCCGCTCATGAACGCGCCGACTGGGACATCGCTCACGAGGTGATACTTCAGACAATCAACGAGCCTCTCTTCCAGCTCCGAAAGCAGCGCCGCCTCGCTCAGCACACTCTTCGGTTCATAGTCGAGATCCCAGTAACGCTGGACCGTGCAGCGCCCATCGCTCGTAAAGGTCATAAAGTGACCCGGCGAAAGCTTGCTGATGCCCTGAAACATCGACTTGGGCGCACCGATAAGGCGAAGCGCCATATATTCGTCAAAAGCCTCAGCATTCATCTGCCGTAGGCTAGGATCCGCTTTCAAAAGCGCCTTGATTTCCGACGCGAACAGCAAGCCGCCGTCGTGATGGGTATAATAAAACGGCTTTTGACCCAATCGATCGCGGGCGCAGAAGAGACGCTGCTTTCGCTCATCCCAGATGGCAAAGGCGAACATGCCGCGCAGTTTTTGAAGGCAGTCCTCACCCTCTTCTTCGTAAAGATGAAGGATGACCTCGCAGTCACTCTCCGTGGTAAACACATGTCCCTTTGCGATCAGCGCCGGGCGAAGATCCCGGTAGTTGTAGATCTCGCCATTGCAGACGATCCAAACGCTACCGTCTTCGTTTCCAATTGGCTGTCGGCCACCTTCGAGATCAATGATGCTCAACCGGCGATGACCAAGCCAAGCCTGCGAGCGGCGCAGATGATCGAAACCATCGGGCCCGCGATGCGCAATGGCTGCGGTCACAGACCGCATCCTCTCCTCGTCCAACAGCCGCGCGCCGACCTGTCCAGCAATACCGCACACGTTGGTCAGACGCTTCTGAGATGCTTGCTGCCCTTATCAGTGGCAGGCTTGATCGCGACCGCGGCGATCTTCTTCTCGAAGATTTTGTTGAACTTGCCATAGATCTTGAAAAGGATTTGAAACAGCAAATGGAAGCTAGCGGTCATACCCCAAGCAACATAGTTCGCCGGGTTCTTGTAGAAGACGTAGAGATGAAGGCCAAAGATCTTTTGGACCTCATACCCGGTGTGTTCCAAGACCTGGTTCAGCGAATAGCTGGTGAAGGTGTTTTGATGATCCCAGTTTTGAGCGAGCGTTTCTGCACCGACGATCGGATTGGCACCATTCAACCCATGACAAATTAACTGGCCACCTGGCTTCAGCTTCCTGTACGCCAGCTCGAGAAACTCGATCATCTCATCTTTGGTCAGGTGATTGAGTTCCTGCTCTCCAAAGATGACGTCATAGGTATCATCTTGTTGCTCAGCTAGATACTCGAAGGCCCGAGCATGAATGCAGTTCAGACCGTGAAATCCGGCATGGGTGATCTTATCCTCGAAGCTATCGATCCCCGTCACATCGCGATAGCCCACTTGGTTTACAGTGTTGACGAAGTAACCAGGACCACAACTCACCACCAAGATTTTCGCATCTTTGTTCGGCGTGAGATGCTTTAGATAGTTCGCACGGTAAAAGGCTTTGAACGTGCGATAGCCCTTCTGCACATCTTCTGGGCCCTCCCAGAAGCTGTCGAATGGTTCCATTTGGGCAGCGAGTTTGTCGGAACGCGGTCCTGACATCGCTTTGCCGTGGCCGTGACCATCGGCTGTTTTGGCCATGCTGCTCATCGTGCTGGTCCTTGGGCGTTTTTCCTTGACTCGGGCGTGTTTAGATCATCCCGGCGTCCTGATACCACTTTGCCGTGCGCTTGGCACCCTCGTTGAAGTCTGTTTTTGCCTCAAAGGCGAGTTTTTGACGGATATTATCGCCTGAAAATTTAAAACTCTTCACGAAGAAGTTCATGCGACGGCGATGAAGCGGCGGCTGGATCCCCATCGGACGACAAATATCCTCACACACCTTTGCGGCGCCCATCATCAGTGGAAGCGGTACGCGAATCTTCGGGCTGGAGGTACCGAGCGCCTGGCTAATGCCGTCGACCATCTCTTGCGTGGTGACCGGGCGATGGCCAGGAATCACAAACGTCTCGCCGATGGCTTCTTCGGCAGTGGCTGCGCGCTTCAGCCCGTCGATGAGATCATCGATATAGAGAAGGTGATGGAGATTTTCACCCTTGCCAATCATGAAGAATTTCTTCGACTTGATACCCTTGAAGAGCTTCAACAGGCGAAAGTCACCAGGACCGAATGTCTCACAAGTGCGGATGATCGTCAGCTTCAAGCGATCCTGATAGCTTCGAACCAGGTGTTCACCTTCGAGCTTGGTCTGGCCGTAGATGTTGTCAGGAAAGAGCGGGGTTTGGTCATGCACATGGCCTTGATCCATCTGCCCATAGACGCCAATCGTGCTGGAATGAACGACACGATCGACCTTGGCATTGACGGCGGCATCAAGAATGGTCTTTGTGCCGCCGACATTATTCCGGCGAAAATAGTCGTCGTCGACATTCGCTTCATGCTGCGCGGCCGCGAGATGATAAAGCGTTTTCACCCCCTCCATCGCTTTCGCGGTGATTGCGGGATCACACATGTCGCCAATGATCATTTCGGCGCCAGCTTTGGCGACCTCATCATGGCAAAACTGCTCATTGGCATTATTGATCTTGGCCAGGACACGGACCGGCTCGCCGCGATCGGCGTAATCGAGGGCAAGGCGTGATCCGATGAAGCCGGTGCCGCCGGTGATCAGGGTCGTCATGTTCTCTTCGTTCCTCGAGACGTTGTTGTTACTTATTGACGTCAAGCGATGGCTAGTTCTTGTTTTTCAGCGTCCTTTGCCTTCACCGCCGGGTTAATGGCAATAAAGGCTCCAATGGCAAGGACGTCCAGATGACCGACCTTAAAGGCGCGGATCGCATCCTGCGGCGTGCAAACGATCGGTTCTTCATGGATATTGAAGCTGGTGTTGACCACACAAGACAGCCCGGTCAGACGCTTGAATTCCGAGATGATGCGGTGATAGTCCGGGTTGTCATGGGCATGTACGACCTGGGGGCGTGCCGTACCATCGATGTGCACGACACCTGGACAAGTCTTCTTCATCACATCAGTGCAGTCGAAGGTGATGGTCATGAAGCGCGCTGTGTTCTCAGCACCCTCAATACCAATGAAATACCCAGCCGCATCCTCAGCCAGTGTTGACGGCGCAAAGGGCATGAACTCCGTACGCTTCAAGCGCTCGTTCAGCCAATCATTCACCGCCGGGCTATCGGGCCGATAGAGAATCGACCGATTGCCAAGAGCGCGTGGACCATATTCCATGCGGCCGGCAAAACGGGCGACGACCTTGCCATCCGCGAGCAACTTGGCCACTTCCTTGGCCATATCGTCTGCCTTCGTAAACTCGACATCAGCAGCGCCAAGCGCCTCTTCGATCTCCGCGTCACTGAATTCGGGCCCGAGATAGACATGATCGATACACGCACGCTCCTGCGGCTCCCATCCGCTTAGTTCGGCATGCCGAACCAAGGCAGCACCTGCTGCGATGCCCTCATCGGACATGGCGGGAAAGACAAAGACGGACGAGACACCATCAGTCTCCAAGACACGTTGATTGATCTTGACGTTTGCGAACACGCCGCCCGCGAGCGCGACGTTGCGGTGACCAGTTTTTTGGCACCAATGGCCGATATAGGCGCGAGCAACGTCTTCCGCTAAGTCCTGAACCGTTGCAGCAAGATCCTCGCGCTTATAGCCGTCAGGCAATGCCTTTCTCAGCTTGCGAAGGGCGGCATGACGAAAGCAATTACCGATATTGCGCATGCTGCCGTCTTGGTAACGGAAGAACTTTTCGAAGACGCCGCGAAGCGTCGGTCGACCATAAGCCGCAAGCCCGGTGATCTTGCCCTCATGCTTGCCAGCCTTAAAGCCGCTGATCTGCGTCACGTAACCGTAATAGTCGCCGAGACTGTCGAAGCTCGGCACGTTGTGCAGGAGCTCAAAGCGTCCATTCTTAACGGAATAGACATGAGAGCTATCGCCGTCGCCTGCTCCATCCAAGGTCGCGACCAAGGCATCGTCATAGCCGGAAGCGTAGTAAGCGCCGGCGGCGTGGCAGAAATGGTGCGACACGAAAGAAACCGGAACCGTAATGCCAAAATCCAATTGCAACGCCTGGCGGATGGCCTGCTTTCTCTTTTCAAAAGCGGGCTTTCGAAGATCGTAGTAGAGCTTCTCTAAGAGAGGCACCTTCGAACGCAAGAAGCCGAGTTGCGAGCCGACCCGGAAGAAGAGCGAGCGGACGAAGGTTTCCTTGACGCCAAAGACGCCGTCGGAAAAGTCGACATAGCCCTTTAGGAAATGCCCCCAATCCGAGGCAATCGCCACTTCGGTCAAGTCTCCCGGGCCAACGCCGGCGATCTCCATCGCCTTTCCAATCGCCTTCCAGGGAAAACCCATCACCATCTTCTTCCGCGCCAGCCGTTCTTCGGCCACGGCGGAGACAATACGGCCATCCACAATGATGGCGGCGCCACTTATATAATGGTCGCTGATCCCAAGTATGATCAAGCGCCTTCCTCCTCGTTTTGGTCTTTGTCCAATCTTTCAGATCTGTCGGACTTAAAGACTTACGAGCCTACGTGGTATCGCACCACGATGACTCTCTAGGGGCTCACAGGACTCGATGATTTCACGGCGACTGGCCTAACTTTGTCCTCGGCAAGGTAAAGGACGGCACCGATCAGGGCGAGCACGAGTGTCAGCACACGGAGCACCAGCATCGCAGCTAACCCTGACTCACTGTTTAGACCAAAACTGCTCATCACATAGACAAAAGATCCTTCCATCACACCGATTCCACCAATACTGATCGGTATCATCGCGGCCACTTCGACCGCAAAAAGCGCGACCGTCAATTCCACCGGATCGACAGACGTGCCGAGTGCAAAAATCAATAGCCAAATAAAGCCAATGCGGATGACGTGGAATGCCAAAGACAGCGCCATGATCGCCACCATGCGCCCGGTTTGGCCTTTCCAATCCGAGATGACTTCGGCACTTTTGTCGACAATCGTTCGCAGCAGCCGAATACGCCCAAGGGGGCCAATCAAACCAACCCGCCAAATCAACAGCAACAACACGATCGTGCCGACGCCACCAATGGTCCCGATGACAGCTAGCGAGCCAGCTAGCGTGTTCCCGGTGCGCCACCAGACAATCAGCGCCGCAAGATAACCGAGGCCGCCAAGCGTGATAACGCCTGTTATCCGTTCGAGTAACAAGGCACCCAATGCGCGCGCCTTGCCCCTTGGATTATCGTAGGTCTTTAACAACCGATAGCCGTCACCGCCGATATTCGTAGGCAGGAAGGCGTTGAAGAACGCTGCTGTAAAGTACCAGCGCGAGAGATCCGTTAGCCGGAAATCAATACCGTGCCCAAGCAATAAGATCCGCCACTTCCAGGCGCTGACGACGATGTCGGCACTCGCGACGACAAAGACAATCACCATCAGTCCGTAATGGGCGTTCTGCAATGTCGTGAGAAACAATGGCCAGTCGATCCACCCAATGATCAACCAACAAAGGCCCGAGGTCACAGCGAGTTTGGCGCCGCCGATCAGCCAACGTTTCGCCGTGGACTTCGGCCGCCCCATGGCTTGTACGTCGCTCGCGATCATGAGCGCCATACCCAGCCATGCAAATCCCTGCCCTCGGCGTCAATGGCCATCATTGGCTGCGATCCGCAAGCAGGAAGCGACCATTCACTGTATTCCAGCTGTCGTTTCGCCCTTTGCCTGTATAGATCATGGTGAAGGACTGACCGTCGTCACTCAGCCATTTGCTCGGGATCACCCACATAAAACTGTTGTCGAGCGTTTCGAAACGACCAAAGCCGTCGGTAAAGTGCACAGTGCGCCAGGGTCCCCATGGCGTCAGTGCCTCATACATGCCGAAGTTTCCCTCAGCATGCGTGGAATGCTCGGCGATCAAAATGTATCGATCGAGACCAGGGTTATAGACGGCGGCGATATGCTGCGTGATGCCGTTTTCCGCATCTTCAAAAACGGCCGAGCGGGCACGACCGTCGAAGGACCAGATGGGTTCGCCGTCAGCATCGAAGCCCGCGAAAAATTCGTAAGCGGAGCGCACGTTGATCTTTGTCTCGGGCACACGCATCAGCGCGACTTCGCCAGGAATTTGAGGGTAGAGGCTGTCGGTTTGTTGAATCTCCGGCGCATAGATATATGCGTATCCGTCCCGAGCGCCTTCATAATCCTTGCCAAACTGGAGGAACACCGGACAGTAAAAACCTGGATCGCCTTCCGCCAGCATATTCTGCTCGAACCTGACGCCGGTACGGCGCCACGTGGCGCTGTGGTTGGTCGATCTGAAAAGTTCTTGAGAAACCAGAGCGGTATCGCCATCAGCATCACCGCAGCGCCAGGTGTAGAGGACACCATCGACACTCAAGAGGCTGTAAGCCTTGCCGCCAAATTCAGCTGGATTCTCTGCGTTGACGCCGCCCCAAACATTGAACGCCTGATAGTCGTCGGGATCGCCTTCAATCCGGGCAAAGCCAAGCATCACCCGTCCATCCAGATTGGTCCCGCCAAACCCACCGCCATTTCCCCAGGCGGTGTAGAGATGGCCATCATCAGCCCAGGTCGTCCCCCAATCGCCGCTGCCTTCGGCAAGTCGTTTATGGCTTGTCCAATCGAGTTCGAAACCCGCCAAAACGTCGCTCTTGGGATAAGGAGCAGATGGCCAGTGCGATACCGCTACCCAGAGCTGGCGCGCCTCATCCAATCCCTCGCCAACCGCAGTTTTCGCCGCCCCAAGCGAGGTCGGGCGCACAAGATAAGCGAAGAGAGCGAGAGCGAGGACAAGTGGAACCACCAAAACAAGAAGACCGACACGCAAAAGACGCCGTCGACCCGGCAGGTCGTCTGCCGTGATGGTGCTGCTTTCTGCCATGCGTTTCCACTTTCATGCGCCCGCATATCGTCGCGACCGGGCCATGATCCCGTTTAAGCTGCTTGTCGATCGTCTGCCTTGAGTGTGTCCGAACCGGTCGGAAGACCGCGCTCCCGAAGCGCCTTGTCGAAAAGCGCCTCATAGGCTTGCGCCATGGATTCGATGAAGTAACGCTCGACCAGCGCACGATTATTCTCAGCAATCTTTTGCCGGAGCGCGCCGTCAATCACAAGGTCTCTGATGCGCCGAGCGAGCGTTTCTTTGTCATTCAGCCGGACCAGGTAACCGGTCTCACCATCAACGAGAAAATCGGTCTGTCCTCCATGGTCGTAACAGACCACCGGAAGCCCGGCGGCCATACCCTCGAGAAAGACCAGACCAAAACCCTCATGCTGACTAGAGGACACATAGAGATCTGACATGCCCAGCACGTCGAATTTTTCCTGATCGGTCAGGGCACCTAAGAAGCGCACATGCTCATCGAGACCTCGCTCGGCTGACTCAGCCTTGAGCATCGCCTCCTCTGGGCCGGTGCCGATGACCAGCAGTTTGGCGCGTTGTCCGGTCAGCTCTGGCATCAGCTGGACCAGTTGTGTGAGGCCCTTTCGCGCGACCAAACGACCGACGGTCACAAGAAGCACATCGTCATCCGAAAGCCCATAGGCTTGGCGATCCGCCGGCCGGATTGTTGGGCGTTCGATGCCAAGCGGCACCAAAACAGGCTCAACATCCTTGGTATAGTAGGTCCCAACATTGGCGTTGGTGTTCTTGGACTGACCGACCACCCGGTCCGCACGCCTGAGTAAGCCTCGGATCAAACGGCGCAGAATCCAATGTCGATGGGGCGACATCCACTTGCTTGGATCGTAGAGATCGCCGCCATGAACCGAGAGGATGTTCGGAATGCCGGCATGACCGGCGAGCGCATCGCCAACGGGGCCGGTCGGCACAGCAAAATGGGTATTGATAACGTCGAAGCGCTCCGTTTTCATGAGCGCCTTCCCGCGTTTGATCGCCGCGGGCACATATGAGAGAAGAGACGGCAGACTACCTGCGGCCTTTTTCGTCCGTCCGAACACCGGAACCCGGATGATACGGGCACCGTTCTCTTGTTGCTCTTCTGGAAGATCAAACGCCTTTGAGGTCAACACGGTGACATCATGCCGTTTCGCCAGTTGCTCGACGAGCTGCGCCGTGACCACTCCACCGCCACCACCAAGCGGCGGGTATTCATAGTTGCAGATAAGAATCTTCATATTGGCAGGACCCGTTGGGTTCGCACGATGTCGCCACATCCGGATTGTCGGCCTGGCTCTATCGACCCAGCCCTAAGGCTCGGCGTGCCAGCTTAAGAAGCGCGATCAAGAGTGTCAGCTGACCCTGACCACCAAACGCCATCTGGCCGATTACCGCGCTGGATGTGCTCGTCAAGAGCCTCCTCCACCGACGCAGGCTCTGAGCCGGCCTTTTGAAGCTTCCGAGCTGTAGGACGAAGACTCTCGCGGGTCACTTTGGCTTGATTGATCGCAGCACGATCCACACGATCGCCAAGGAGAACCGTCCGCAGCGTACGCCACATGATCTTGATATCGAGCCAAAGCGACGCGTTCTGGATGTACCAAATATCAAGCGCGAACTTCTCTTCGATCTCCAAGGGATGCCCGCCATTGACTTGGGCCCAACCCGTGACCCCCGGACGAACAATGGCCCTGAGCTCAGCATCCTCCGGCTGATCACGAGGAAGGAGCGGGCGTGGACCAATGAACGACATATCACCGCGAAGAATGCTCAAGAGCTGAGGCAATTCATCAAGCTTGGAGCGGCGGATTAAGCGTCCAAGTGTCGACGTGCGTTCGTCATCGGAAAGCGCGTTGCCGTTTTTGTCCAGACCACTTCGCATCGTGCGGAACTTGATCAGTTTGATCGGCTTCAAATAGCGACCGGGGCGCATCTGCCAGAAGAACACAGGTCGACCGACATCGATCATGCAAAGCCCGGCGAGGAGAATGAAAAACGGCGACAGCAGCCCGACCAGCACCATCGCGACCAGCCATTCCACCGGGCGTCGCCAACGTAGGTAGCGCTTGGCACTCAAAATCGGATTGGCCGACGGCGCCGTTTCTTTCGGCAGAGCGTCACCACGATCGTCGCCCCAAATGCTATCGTTGACGACGTCGATACCAATGCCCTTTTGATCGGCCAGTTGCTCCAATCTGGTAAACCGCTCTGGCGAGACCTGTCGAAACGATTGCATGACAATCAAGCGGTCGGGAAACACGCCATGAACACCGAGATGCGCAAGGCATTCGTCGGCACGATCCACCTGACCAATGACGGGCGTCCCCCGGATGGTCCGACCGATGCGCATTCTATCAACGCTGTCGTCGAGCAGGCCAAAAATCTGGAAACGACTGCCGGCAAGAACCTGCATGCTGGTCAGAAATCGAAACGCGGCCTTATCACAGCCGACCAGAAGAGCGATCGACTTATCAGCCGCCACCTTGGCGTCGCGATACTTCGCCCAAAGCATGCGCGAGCCATAAAGGGCAACCACGGTGATGAACCAGTGAATCAGCGGAATCGAACGCGGGATCTCGGCAAGGGTGTTAGTCAGCACCATGCCGGTGATCAGAAGGGCGCTCACCAGGGTCGCGCCTTTCACCACCACGAAAAGGTCAGCTTCCGCCGTCTGCGACCACGTTCCCCGAAACAGTCCAACCGCGTGGTAAGCGATCAGCGACACCACCGCCACGATGGGAATGCCCCATTTGAAGGCGAGCCAATAGGAGTCGGAAAACTGAAACTCGGTGCGGAGACTGAATGCAAGGACGAAGGCGGCGACCGTGACCGTCACGTCGAACGCCTGGATCATCCAGTAATACCGCTTAGGCGGTGTTTCTCCATTTGAACTGACCTGTTCCAAGGTCGAACTCCCAACAAACATAACGTGACCAAGCGCAGTCAAGACTTTCGCAAGATGTTCTCGTGGCGATAACCGAAGAGCGTTGAAAACAACTCGCGGGTTTCGCCTTTAAGTTTTCCTGCAAAGTCCATGTTTTTTATACGAATTTGTTCTTACTAACTTTTTCAGCCCTACACATGTCAAGGAGAAGACTCAGAGGGTTCTTCATTTTCCCCTACCCGTGTTTTTACGGTCTCATATCTTTGCATTAATGGTTTTTTAACATCTGTAATTTTCACCATAGACGCGAATTACGATGTTGTTCTTACATTCCCAGCTCCTGACTCTGTTCCCACTTTGTGCTCGACATATTTCGACAGAAACCTGCCAGGACATCATGTCATTTCGGGATAGCAGGTCAGCTTGAGATTCTTTTTTTGGCGTCTGTCAGGGCAGGCATAAGTCAACGCGACACGGCGGTCGAGCATCGGCATGATCAAGACATGGTCATGTCATGTCCAACGCATCACGTCCCATGGGACATGGCTCAGCTGGTCAGGAATGCACCGCTTGGACGACCTAGGCTGACTTCTCGCGCAGCAAACGATCAGCCTCGATCACGGCTCGGCTGACATCCATCAGTTCAGCAAAGGGAATCGGCGATGGACCGCCTTGCTCCACCGCATTGATGAAGGCCGACACGCACCCATCTTGGCCACGGTCTTGGCTCCAGCTCGATAGTTTTCTGAAGCCGGGCCAGCCATAACCGGTGACCTTCCTGAAGTTCTCGAACTGTAGAATGCGCCCCTCTGCAAAAACATCTAGACGCTCCTTGGGAAAACTCTTCGCGCCATTGGCAAAATAGTGGAGCGTGCCAATCGAGCCATCAGCAAAACTAAGCGTGATCGTCGCCTTGTCTTCAGGTGTGCCGCCGGCGTGATCGCCGCCAACCGAACGTGCCTGAATGCCAACGATCGGCGCGTCAACGAGATGGCGCATCAGATCGAACCAGTGGCAACCTTCACCGATAATGCGACCACCACCAATGGTGCGATCCTGCGTCCAGTGATTAGCAGGGATGGCGCCAGCATTCACCGTCATGATCATCGTCTTCGGCGCCTGGACCGGCTCCAAGAGCGACTTGATCTTCACGAGATGTGGGGCAAATCGACGATTGAAGCCAACCATCAAATGCCGCTGATGGCCCGTGGCGACTTGAGCCTGATAACAAGTCTCGATCTCGGCGAGTTCCCCCTCGGTGAGCGCTAATGGTTTCTCGACAAACACATGCTTGCCGGCACGGAGCGCCTTGCAGACAAGGTCAGCATGACTGTCGTGCCTAGTCGCAATCACAATGGCGTTCACCGCGGGATCATCGATAGCGGAGCCGACATCCGAGCTTGCCGTCTCAAAGCCGAACTTCTTGCCAAAGTGGCTTGCGGTCACACCGCGCTGGCTCACAATCGTTCGGCGCAACGCCGGCGTCTTTACAAAGGCGGGAATCAGCTTTCGACCAGCATAGTTTCCAGCACCAATGACCGCTAAGACCGCCTTGCCACCGCTGGCGGGGGATTGACCTGGCGTCGATGAGCCGAGCGAGACCTGCCGCGTCAAAACCCCATCTTTGAGGGTCGATGCATTGGCATAGTTGAGCATGAGCCCCTCATAGGGCCCTTTGCCATTCAAGACATCATAAGCTTTAGCGGCGTCCTCGATCTCAAAGCGATGAGAGATGAGCGGGGTGATATCAATGGTACCGGCGGCGAGGCAATCCAAGAACGCCTCGAAGTTTCGCTTTTCGGTCCAACGCACGAAGCCGAATGGATAGTCCTGGCCCTTTTGCTCGTAGGCAGCGTCGTAGCGGCCCGGCCCATAAGAGCAGGAGACCTGAAAACTCAATTCCTTTTCGTAGAAGTCTGCCCGCGAAATTTCCGGCCCAACGACACCGATGAGGATGATGCGTCCACGCTTTCGGCACATACGAGCCCCTTGGGATACCGGCTCGTTGCTTCGTGTGGAGGCCGTGATGATCACGCCGTCGATCCCGCGTCCTTTGGTGAAAGCGGCGGCAGCTGCAAGCGGATCTTCGCCCGCGCTAATGTCGACGGTTTCTGCGCCGAATCGTCGTGCAAGCTCGAGCTTGCGCGGGTCGAGATCGATGCCAAGGACATGACAGCCATGGGCCCGGAGCAGCTGAAGGGTCAATTGCCCCAAAAGACCAAGCCCGGTCACAACGAAGCGCTCGCCCAGGGTCGGCTTGGCCAGTCGGACTCCTTGAAGAGCGATTGCGCCTAAAACGGTGAACGCTGCTGCCTCATCCTCCACGCCTGTCGGTACGGGCTGGCAGAGATTGACGGGAACTGAGACGACCTCAGCATGGGGTCCGTTCGACGCAACGCGATCACCGATCTCGATGCCCTCAACGCCTTCGCCAACGGCGATCACTTCGCCGACATTGCAATAGCCAAGCGGCAGTGGCTCATCCAACTTGCTGCGGACGGCCTCAACTGTGGTCATCAGACCGTCAGTTTTGATCTTATCCAGCACCATTTTGACCTTGTCAGGCTGCTGGCGTGCGCGCTCGATCCAATTGGCGTTACCAAACTCAAGAAGCATGCGTTCGGTGCCGGCCGATATCAGGCTTTTCCGAGTCTGAATCAAGACATGTCCGCGAGCGACCTCGGGACAAGGAACTTCGGCAAGCATCAGCTCGCCGCTTCCTAAATTCTGCAGTACTTGTTTCATGATTGTAATTGACTTGCCTGATGATGGGATGAGCGTTTCGTCTTTCTTGCGGCGGCGCGACCCGTCACATCGTTGGTGCACCGGGTTGGCAAAGAGCCTCCACGATGCGCGCGCTGGTCTTGCCATCGCCGTAAGGATTGTGAGCACGACTCATCGCATCATAGGCGTCCTGGTCATCCAGGAGCCTTCTAAGATTCGAGACAATCAGCGACTTATCAGTACCGACGAGTTTGGCGGTTCCAGCGGCCACGCCCTCCGGCCGTTCTGTCGTCTCACGCGTAACCAGAACAGGCTTACCAAGCGCAGGGGCTTCTTCTTGGATGCCACCCGAGTCCGTCAGGATAACATCTGCTTTGGTCATCATGTAGACAAAGGGCAAATAATCCAACGGATCGAGCAAATGGATGGCGTCTCGGTTCATCAGAAGATCGCCAACCGGCCCTCGAACGTTAGGATTGGGGTGCACGGGATAGACGATTTGGACATCGCCCCTAGCTGCTATGTCCAAAAGCGCTTCGCACATGCGGTCGATCCCGCCCTCGAAGTTTTCGCGGCGATGGCCCGTCACAAGGATGAGTCGCTTCGTCGGGTCGAGAAAGCTGAATTGCTGTTCGAAACGCCTAGCAAGGGTTTGGTCGTTTCCGAGGCGCTCTTGAAAATAAAGCAGGGCATCAATAACGCTGTTGCCAGTCACCTTGATCAGCGCGGGATTGACACCCTCGCGCAGGAGGTTGTCTCTCGATTCAGGTGTTGGCGCAAAATGTAGCGATGCGAAGACGCTAACCATCTTCCGGTTCACTTCTTCGGGAAACGGCTGGTAGATATCGCCGCTCCGTAAGCCCGCTTCGACATGCGCAACCGGGATCTTTGCATAGAAAGCGGCAAGTCCTGCTGCGAACGCCGTCGTCGTGTCACCCTGAACCAACAGCCAATCGACCTCGTTCTCGGTAAGTAGCGGCGAGAGCTTATCGAGGACTCGTCCGGTAATATCCGTCAGCGTTTGACCAGGCGTCATCACGGCAAGATCGATATCGGGAGTAATCTCGAACAGATCCAGCACTTGGTTCAGCATCTCCCGATGCTGGCCCGTCGTGCAGACCGTCAACGTGATATGCTCATCCGCCTGGAGTGCCTTGACGACTGGGCCGAGTTTGATGGCCTCAGGACGCGTGCCGAATACCGTCATGATACGGGTCAAAGCGCGCTCTCCAATGATGACATCCTTAATGGACGCGCTGGCTGGACAGAGGTGTTTCCCGGTGCGCAAAGACACGCGACCATCGCGCTCATAGCAAAGGACGGCGGAGTCTGTCCACTGACCACGCACCCAAAAGACAGAATGCGGCGCTACGGATCGTCGCGCTTATGCGCTTGTCGGTCTTTTGGATCGGCAATCCCGGCCACAGCAAAGGCAGCAGGCCAGGAAAGGCGAAAAATACCAGGCTGGTTTTCTTGAACACGGAGCGGCGAAAGGTAAAGCCAGTTGTTCAATTCCGCATCACCACGGCCGAGACGGATCGTGCTAAAACCGCTCATCCCAATATCGCTTATCGGCCATTCCATGATCTTTCCTAGGCCCAGATCTGGGCCAACCAACCATAACGAAGCGACGTCCTCGCCCGTCGTGCCGATGCTGTAGCCCGCGCCGATTGCTCGAAGATATTGGCCGTGACTTGGGAGAATCGTCGGCGAGGTCTCGATCGCCCAATTCGCCCGATGCCAGCGAACCGCGCGCGGCGGGGTGGTGATCCGATCGGTTAACCAGGTCACATGGTCTTTGGCGAAGACGAAGTTTACCGTGCGAAAATCCTGGCTCTCCTGACCAACCCACATGAAGGTCTCGCCACGATCCTTGGAATAGCCGACACGGCTTTGCTCATCACCGTCGCCGGTCCCCATCCAAAGGACATTCGCATAGGGGTCCCATTGGACAGCATGAATATGCCGAACCACAAGAGGCGGAAATTCGTAGACGATCTTGAAATTGCGGCCGGTCCGATCCGAACGAAACAGCGCGATGGTCTCGTCTTGATCGATCCTCCGCGTCACATACTCGCCGTAATAGACCCGCCCCTCGTCATCCATCGTCGCACCAAAGGGCATGACGCCTCGACCATCGCGCCGGCCGAAATACCGGAGTCGATGGACGATCTCAGTCTCGTGATTCCTTAGATCGACCCGTTGGATCTCGCCACCGACGAAGACGAGAAGCACGTCGGGCTGCATCACAAAGACCTCAACGATCTCTTCGAGACCAAGCAACCGACGGAGCGTCCTGGAATAGGCGGCCCACGCAATCCCCCAGGGTGGTCTGACCGAAAAGACCTTGAGAAAGCCGCGACCGCCTTCCGATCGGTAAATCGAAAAGCCGTCACTTGCCCAGATAATACCATCTTTGATTTCTTGAAGGACAAGCCCCTTTGCACGTTCCAAATGCGCCACGCCTGCCTCAGCGCGCCACGTCACCGCACCCGGCGTGCGCAAGTCATGGAAAGCAAGCAGAAGCAGAATGAAGCCGCTCGCCACCGTGATGATTACCGCCGACCATGTTTTCTTCATGACGCCTATCCAAGGCTCGATTATTGCCGATGCCGGGCCTAATGCAGCGCAATTGGACGCAAAAATACGGCGCTGAATAAATTCACCTATCTACCGAAAGGAGATTTGAGACAAAAGTACATTATACTTTTTAGATTTTACAAGAGGTTTTCCGGTGAATCCTCAAGACTGTTGCTGTTGCGCCAAAGCAGGCCACTGTCAGTCTGAGCGGCAGATAATCGACTTGACAGCCGTCGATGGCTTCTCGCATGTCAGGGGCTCGCGTCAGCCGCCCGCGTTGTCACGCGCCCTATCGCTTGATCGACAAACGAACATTAAGCGCCGAGAAGATCGGCTGGATCCAGGAGGAATGTCGTCGATGCAACAATCCGTCTGCGTGCTCGGACTTGGCTATATCGGCCTTCCAACCGCATCCTTTCTCGCGACCAAAGGCTGTAAAGTTACTGGCGTGGATGTCTCGAGCGAGGTTGTCGAGACGATCAACCGTGCCGAAGTTCATATTCAAGAACCCGAACTCGATGTGCTTGTGCGTTCCGCTGTGCATTCGGGCAATCTGAAGGCACAGACCGAGCCAACCGCGGCTAACGTGTTCTTCATTACCGTGCCAACACCAGTTCGTGACGACCGCAATCCCGATCTCAGCTATGTCAAATCGGCAACGCGCGCCATCGCACCTTTTGTTGAGCCCGGCAATCTGGTCATCTTGGAGAGCACCTGTCCCATCGGTACGACTGAAGATCTTGTGCTGGAAACACTGATCGAAGAAGGCGTTGATGTTCAACAAGGCGTGATGGTTGCGCATTGCCCAGAGCGGGTTCTGCCAGGCAGAATCCTGATCGAGCTCGTGCAGAATGATCGCATTGTCGGCGGGATCGACGCGCCATCAACGAAGGCCGCGGCGGATTTCTATCGCCAGTTCGTAAGTGGTGAGGTCTTCGAGACGAGCGCCAAACTCGCCGAGATGACCAAACTCACCGAGAACACGTTCCGCGATGTCAATATCGCGCTGGCCAATGAGCTTTCCGTCATTTGCGACAAGCATGGTATCGACGTCTGGGAGCTCATTCGTCTGGCCAACCGACATCCGCGCGTCAGTATCTTGAACCCAGGCCCCGGTGTCGGTGGCCATTGCATCGCGGTCGATCCCTGGTTCGTTGTGGCCAGCGCTCCCGAAGAAGCTCGGCTCATCCGAACCGCACGCGAAGTCAATGACGAAAAGCCATCATGGGTGGTCGACAAGGTCAAATCCAAAGCTGACCGCTTCAAGGCACCGACCATCGCTTGCCTTGGCCTCGCTTTCAAAGCCGATGTTGACGACCTTCGTCAGTCACCTGCTCTCGACATCGTGCGTCAGCTCCAGCGCGATGAAGTCGGCCGGCTTATGATATGCGAGCCCAATATCAAATCCCATCCCGAGTTTGATTTGGTTCCGCTGAGCGAGGCTGTTGCCGAAGCAGATATTCTCCTGCTGTTGGTCGACCATCGAGAATTCAAAGCGCTCAATGCACAACGGCTGCAGGACAAGATCATTATCGACACGCGCGGAGTCCTCTAGCCCGACTAAGGCAAAGGAAACGTCGTCGCCCCTGGCAATCAATCCCTCGGTCGCGTTCCGAGTTCGCGTCGCGGCCGAACGGCATTAGCTCGAAGGGATCGTCAGCTCGATAGACCAACCGAAGCCATGGATAAGAATGAGCGCAGCAATCATCAACAATAGCGCAGCGCTAAACATACCGACCGACAGTAACAACAAAAGGTTGGGAACGGTTTCTAGCGGATATTTCTTGCGCTCCTCTTGTCGCCTCCCCTTTCGGCGTCGCTCTGGCCCGGCGACTAACGTGACGTACCAACTTCCGGACGGCAGCGGTAATGTCGTCCTCAGATTGATGCGGTGATTGCCGTGCCATTCCCTTGGATAGGCATCGGATTTGCCCGACGTCTCAGGGGACGCCTCGTCTGGGCCTGTTTGACGTTGAGGAAGCTCGGCAATCCGATCCAAAGCGCTCTCCTCCGCTCGGATGTTGCGGTGATACGCGTTTGCAGGGCGGCACTGAAGCCGTGTTACGACGACTGCCCTCGCGTCTTATGTCGCATCGTTAACAGTCATTCGGTGTCACTCCGAGGCCCGTTCACGACAGATGCATCGGATGAAAGCAGCGCCGCACCATCAACCTAGAATGAAAAAGAATAACAAAGCCTTAAGATAAAACGAATAATCAAAAAATAGATATCATCTATTGATAATAAATACAAAAATAACCCTTTAGAATAAATAACAAAGATAATTGAATACATAATAATCTATGAATGATTCATAGTCTGTTTACATATATCATTCATCTTTGCTCTGAGAGACCCTTCCAGCCAAATCGGCCGAGGGGCAATGAACAAAAAAAGAGGTTCGTGCCGTGACCAATATATTGGATTGCATGAAACGACGCGGGCCAAGCCATGGCGGACATTTTCTGGCCAACGAGTCAGGCGCCATCGTTGCGGTGATGGCGCTGGCAATCATTCCCTTTTTTGCTGCAATTGGTCTCGCGATTGACATTGGTCGGAGTTATCTTCTGCAATCCCAATTGTCGTATGCGATCGATTCGGCCGGTCTTGCAGGAGGTCGTGCTTTTGATACGGATGATCGTTTGGCCGACGTCTTGATGTTTTTCGATGCGAATTTTGCGAACGGTTATGGTGGCGCCTCATTGGCTCCAGGGAGTCCCACGGTGACGTTCGACGACGAGAACAATACGATTTTGATCGAGGCGAGCGCGAGCATGCCGACGCACTTCATGCAGATCGCCGGCATTGAGGAGTTGAATGTATCTGCCCGCACCGTGATCCAGCGCGAGATGCGCGGCATGGAGCTGGTTCTCGTGATGGATAATACTGGCTCGATGCGTGGCAGCGGCAAGATGGGTGCGATGAAGGATGCAGCGACGGAGCTGGTCGACATTCTTTATGGTGATCGAGAAACTGTGCCGAACTTCTGGGTCGGTTTGGTGCCTTATGCCGCAACCGTGAATATCGGCTCCGATAGGACCGACTGGCTAGTGCATCAGACCTATGACGCTGATGCGGCCTGGCATGCAGCAGATCCGGATGGCGAGGAACGCTTTGGCTACCATGGCGATCACTTTCAACCGACGACCTGGAAAGGCTGTGTCGAAGCCAGAAGCTACCCCAATGACAGTAATGATGAGACATCAGGTGAGGAGGCTTGGTATCCACATCTATGGCGGACCACGCTTGGCGCATTTGCCAACCCCGAGCACGATCCAGATGCCGATCCTTATGACGAAGACCAGCCCGAGACATGGGGCGTGTCGTTAAACGGTGACAATGACTGGGATCCGGACGGCAGCCATGCAGATCTGCGCGAAGAGAACGGCGCCCAGAACGACGGGACAGGTCCCAATCTCGGTTGCGGTCCGGCAATCACGTCGCTGGTTGCAGAGAAGAGCACCGTTCAGGCGGCAATTGACGAGATGCTGCCCTGGCATCGCGGTGGCACCATGGCCAATCTTGGCCTTGCCTGGGGATGGCGTGTTTTGTCCCCGAAATGGCGAGGACTTTGGGGAGGTGATACGCCGACAGAGCTGCCTCTAGACTACAATGCAACAAGCATGGAAAAGGTGGTGATCCTTCTAACCGATGGTGTGAACCAATGGTATGACTGGCCTGGGAAGAAGTGGACAGTCGACGGCGAAGATCACTATGCCGGACTACCAGGCGCCAACAAATATCCCGGTAATCATGATGATACCTTCAAAGCCGAGTGGCCTGGCGCCGACTACACCGCCTATGGCCGCCTATCCGAGGGCCGCCTCGGCACGACCAGCAATAGCGGTGCTAAGAACGAAGTCAACGAACGGATGCTCGAACTCTGCGAAAGCATGAAGACAGAAGATATCCTTCTCTACACCATCACCTTTCGCCTGACCGACAGCGCAACCCGAAGCCTCTATGAAAACTGCGCGACCAGTCCGGATCATTATTTCAACTCGCCAAGCAACAGCGACCTCCAACAGGTCTTTGTCGAAATCGCCAACGAACTCAGCAACCTCCGGATCGCCGAGTGATCAATGCGGACGAAACAGTGTTGCTGCGATCACTTGGTCAATCCGGTGATCCCGGCAAGGAGAAAGAGGGCGAGAATGTAACCCATCAACTTGTGCCCTTGAAAATATAGACGCGACATATCGCCGAGAATGACATTGAGGTGATGGGTGGGCAGATCCATGATCGGTAAGAGTTTGTCGAGACTATAAGAGGCGGCCTGTACCAAGGTGAGAACCTTCTGGTCGACTGAGGCTCCTGACCATCCGATCTGGCCGTTCACGAGGACGTAGTCGCCAGTCCCCATGAGCACCAAGACGCCTGCAAGCGTCAGGCCAAGCACCCAATACAGCGTCCTGAAATACCGCGCTGCGCCATGACCGTAACCGATCGTTGCCTTAAGGAACCAAAGGCCGAGTGCCGGCATATAATGAGCGTTCCGTGCCATCTCGACTCTGTCGCGCTCGCGGCCGGCATACAGAACATCATCGGCAATCTCCGGATGTCCCATGTCATCCATCACCCTCGCGCATTGGCGATAGGGTTGCGGTGTGTGCGGTTCATCTTTTTGCAGCCAGTCGACAAACCAAGGTGAGCGTCGATTACCAAGATTGTCATCGGCCTCGGCATCAAGCCCACCGAAGCGATGATAGACGAAACCATCGAGCTCTAAGTCTTCGGGCCAAGCACTCGGCGAGTCGTGCAGGGCATCCGCTTTTGTGTTGCGCAAGATGAGCTTAGCATTGTCTTGCCACTCGACTGGCGATGTGTCGTTCTTGAGACGCAATTCACCTGCGATCGTGGTGCCGGTGAGATCGATCTTGCCGAAACTGCCACCACAAAAATCAAGATTCCCTTCGAGTTTCGCGAACACCAGATCGATCGCCCCATCAAGGCTGGCGCGCCTGAAAAAGACATCTTGGCCGACCTCGATCGCCGTGAGATTAACGCGTCCATCGATCTTCGCAGTCGCAAAGGTCAAATGTTGCCCTATTTGTGCGAGGCGAAGGCTGATATTTCCAAAGCGTGAGCCATAACCGAGCAAGGCTTCATTGGTAATGCAGATCGAGCTCAGATTGAGATCTCCGGATACATCGACATTGTTAAGGTTGAGCTGACCTCCGATGCGAGCATTCCGGCAGTCCAAGAGAAAGAAGCTCGAGCGTTGGTCTGAGACCGCACTGCCGTCCATCCCGCCCATCAAAAGATCCTGGCCGGTTCTGAGCCACCACATGTCCAACCTGTCCTTGAACTGACTGCGGCGGAGATCGAGCATGCCCTCGACGACAGCTCCCTTAAGCCCGACATCCCTTTCGAAACAGCTGTCTTTACCGAACAGGTTCCCACCGACCTTCACAGCATTGAGAATCAAGCGCCCCGTAAAAAGTGCTCGGCTGAAATTGACATTGCCTCCGATGTGAGAGCCATAGAGATCAACTTTCTTAAAGCGCGCACCATTTCGAAAGTAGAGCCCTCCTTCCACATCCAGTGAGCGCATATCGACGGTCTCTTCAAAGACCGACCCGTCCAAAGAGATGACGCCCTCACAGCGTAAGCCATTAAGGCCGACCGTCTCCTCAAAGCGGCAACGATGAAGCCAAAAAACGCCCCGCATCCGGCCGTCGCGCAAATCGATCGCTTCATCGAACCAGGCGCCGACGATTTCGATACCATGTCGCGGCAAAGCACTTTTATAGGGTTCGTGGAGTGCGATGGTCTGGAGAAAAGCCGCACTTAGCCGCCGATCTTCCAGACGATCGTCTGGTGCTTTCGGATCGAATATCTTGTCGAGATGACCGTCGATGTCCGCAGGCAACCCTCGACCGATTGTCTGCCAGACCCAGCTTTCAAGCGCGCTCCATTCTGGCCGCGCAGGGACGCTTGTTGGCTCACCTGGAAAGGGCGGGAAGACAGATTCACTCATGGTAATCACTCATCTGTATGATATCGGCAGACCTTGCCCAAGCCGGTGCTAAAGCACCAGAGGTCTTTTTCAAACCTGCCCGTCATATTGGTCGATAGGCCGTCCGTCTAAACGCAGCCCTTCCAATTGGCCAAAGGCTCCATAACACGATGATGGAGAATTTTCAGCTCGCACCGATCGACCGCTCTACCGTTGTGCCATGCGTCAGGCATGCAGGCGGCCCCACGACAGGAGGAGGGATGGCTCGTCAGGGAAACCGCCCTATCGCCGGCGAAGGTCAGCTCATGCATCAGATCTGGTCGATTCCGTCCTCAAACGCGGTCGACGCGTCGTGCGTCGATTTGAAGATCGATGTTCAAGGATGCCAGAACGATAACACCGTGATGGGATCGACGCGCGATCACCGCATCAGCATTGCACCGGAAGAGGCGACGAGATTGGTTGACGATCTCATTGAGACAGCATGTAGACGGGAGTCAGCAGGTCGACGAGCATCGCTGGCAAAGGGATTGGTCACCAACGTGTTCAGCACGATGTCAAACCCATCCCGATGTCGTCCAAGCCAAGTGCCAAAAGAACATCGGATCGAGGCTCGTCGTGCACCTGCCTTTGGAGGCAAGCAAGAGCTTGTCGCGCTTGGCAGCCATCGCCTCAGCGGACGAGACGATACCCACCCGGTTCCGTCACGAGAATGCTGGCATTGGAGGGATCAGGCTCCACCTTTTGCCGCAGACGATAGATATGCGTTTCCAGCGTGTGGGTCGTGACGCCGGCGTTATATCCCCAGACCTCGTCGAGAAGGACATCACGCGGCACGGGACGATCACCCATACGGTAAAGATATTTGAGAATCGCCGTCTCTTTCTCGGTGAGGTGTATCTTTTTCTCGGTTTCCGCATTGACGAGCAGCTTAGCACTTGGACGAAACGCATAAGGGCCAATCGGGAAGGTTGCATCATCCGATAGTTCAAACTGCCGAAGTTGCGCGCGCACCCGCGCCAGAAGCACACCGAGCCGGAAGGGCTTCGGGATGTAATCATTTGCACCACTGTCGAGGCCTAAAATCGTATCAGCGTCCGAATCATGCGCTGTCAGCATGATCACCGGCGTCTTAACTCCCTGGCGACGCATTAACCGACAGAGATCACGTCCATCGGTATCAGGCAGACCGACATCCATGAGGATGACCTCAAAATGGTGTTCTTTCACCAGGGCCAGCGCTTTTTCGCCGGTCTCGGCCTGCATGGCGACAAAGCCTTCGTGCAACTCGAGCTGCTCGGCAAGCGAGCTGCGAAGTGCTTCGTCATCATCGACAATGAGAACCTGCTTGGTCGTTGCCATCGACGTTCCTCGTTGAGACCACTGAACGTCCCCTAACATGATGATTACGTTTGTACAAATCCTTGCTCATAGAAGCGGCATTGAGGGACGTATTTTTTCGATTGCAATACGCATTCGGGCTAGCATCAGATCACGGTTCCGCTATCAATGCGCCCTTTGACTACAGACCAGGATGGAGCGTCGTCTCATGAGCGCGTGCTTGCCCCCCCTGTTGCCGGTCATTCTTGCTGGCGGCGCCGGCACTAGGCTTTGGCCGGTTAGTCGCGAGACCATGCCGAAACATTTGGCAAATCTTATCGGCGATGAGTCCCTTTTGCAGATGACCGCAAAGCGCGTCACGGCCATTGCCGATGCTGACAAGCTGATTACGGTTGCAGCGCAGCATCAAGATCTTCTTATCAAGCGGCAATTGAATAGCATTGATCCAAAGCTCGCGCGTCACCGCCTGCTCGAGCCGATCGGACGCAACACCGCTGCAGCGATTGCCCTCGCCGCTCTTTATGCTCGTCGGACCTTCAGCGATGATGCCGTGCTCTGGGTCTGCCCTTCTGACCACCTGATGCAAAACCAGCCTGCGCTTACTAAAGCCGTCGCTGAAGCCTTGCCAGCTGCAGCCGAAGGCGATCTCTTGACCTTCGGTATCCAGCCGACCCGTCCTGAGACCGGATACGGCTACATCAAATCCACCGCGCCTGCCGACAACAGTGCTGAAAATACGGTAAGTCGGGTCGAACGCTTTGTGGAAAAACCGGACTTCGAAACCGCTGAACGCATGGTCGCTGCTGGTGGCTATCTCTGGAATAGTGGCATGTTCCTGTTCAGAGCTGACCGGATTATCGAAGAATTAGCGGCGCATGAACCCAACATTCTGTCGGCGACCGAAGCAGCCTTCGAGGCATCGACGGCCCACGACGATGGCAGCCTTCACCCGCCAAGAGCACTGTATGAATCCATCCCGTCTCAGCCGATCGACAAAGCCGTGATGGAACGGGCAACACGGATTGCCGTGGTGCCATGCGATCCGGATTGGACTGATCTTGGATCCTGGCATGCAATCTGGGAAATGTCGGAGAAGGATGAGGACGGCAATGCGGCACGAGGTGACGTGTTGCTCAGCAAGACATCAAACTGCCTGGTCCAGGCGAACGGTCGACTGGTCGCCTGCGCCGGCATTCACGATCTCGCCGTCATCGAGACCGAAGATGCTGTCTTGGTAGTCGATCGCACGAGCAGCGAGCCGGTTAAACAGATCGTTGGAACCCTGAACGAAGCCGAACGAAGCGAGACACAGGCCCACCGAGACCTCGATCGGACCTGGGGACGCGTCATTCTCCTGGACGATACGGAGAATCATGAGGTGCGGCGGCTGGAAATCTTCGCCGACCAGGCGATCGAGGCGATCAAAGGCGTCGACGTTGATCTCCACTGGTTCATCCTGTCGGGAACGGCGGTCCTCACCCGAAACGGCGAGCGCATGACCTTAGAGACCGGCACAAGTGCAGATCTCGAGGCAGGGACAGCTTATCGTCTCGGCAATGACGGGCCCAGCACGTTGCACCTTGTTCAAATCAGCAAACGTCCCTGAGCCCCCAATGGTCGACGATCAGGATGATGGGCCAGCGCCATTGCCACCAGATGCCGACGCCTATCTGACGCCGGCCGGGGCTGCCCGCTTTCAGGCGGAACTGCATCAACTGCGTTCGGTCGAACGCCCCAAGGTCGTTGATGTCGTATCGTGGGCGGCCGGCAATGGCGACCGCTCCGAAAACGGCGACTATATCTATGGCAAGAAGCGTCTTCGTGAGATCGACCGGCGCATGCGTTTTTTGATCAAACGCTTGGAACGGGCCAAAATCATCGATCCTGCAGAGCAAACGTTACGCGATCGCGTCTTCTTCGGCGCAACCGTTACCTTTGCCGATGAGGAAGATCAGGAACGGACGATCACCATTGTTGGCGTTGACGAGGCGCGTCTTGACCACGGCGAGATCAGCCTTGTCTCTCCGGTCGCCCGCGCGCTCATGCGCGCTCAGGTCGGCGATTGGCGCCTGGTGATGAAGCCAGGCGGGGATGAGGAAATAGAAATCCGACAGATCAGCTATCCAACAGCATCCGAACCAAAGCCGTGATATCATGGTGCAGGGTCAGTGCCGACCTTGCCGATCGGCTGAACGGGATGACGAACCATGACCATCACCCACCCCCTTGTCGTCGAGACGCTGCTGGCTGAGGCAAGAAAGCATGGCTTTGATCAAAGTTGCGCCCCGGCGACCGGCGCCCTGCTAAGGACACTTGCCGCCTCCAAACCGAAAGGACGTCTGTTAAATCTCGGGACGGGATTTGGTGTCTCGTCCGCTTGGCTGCTGGATGGCATGAGCGACGATGCGGAGCTATGGACGGTGGACATCGACCACGCCGGATCGGCCGTGGCAAAAACCCATCTCGATCAGCGCCTTCGCATCATCGTCGAGGATGCAGCCTCCTTTATGCAAGGTGCGCATGCGCTCGGACAACGGTTCGATCTGATTTTTGCAGATGCAATGCCCGGCAAGTATGAGCATCTGGACCTGGCGCTCAACCTTCTGGCAATAGGCGGGATTTATGTGGTCGACGATCTCTCGCCGACGCGCGGCTGGACCGAAGGCGCCGCTCTGGCGGCAGATCTTGCCAGGGCAATTGATGCGGATCCGCGCCTGGTTAGTCTCAACCTCGATTGGTCCACCGGGCACTTATTGGCGGTGAGATTGCGCTGATGCCTCTACCATCTCGACCAAACATCAAGACCGAGCCAGCCAAATCGAGATTTTGGCTGCATTTGGATCTCAGCTGCGGCGACAGCCCTCTTTTGCAGATTGAGGAGATGGATCAGATCATTCCGTTCCTGTTCCTCTTCACCCGCGTCGGCATGTCCTAATTCGGGCGGTCTATCGTCGACAGGCTCGAGGTAAGAAATGCCGAGATCACGGCCAAAATCCTTCGCCGCTGCAGCGAACTTTGCTGACATGCTCGGATCGTACTCGGCACAGTCACTGCTCGCCCGCATGAGCTCATTCATTGTTTCAATCACAGCTTGATCCAGAGATGAGTCGCTCATCAGAAACTCCAACTTTTAATTGATATTCAACCGTCAGATAATCTACCTAACGGATGTTCTCTTTTGTTATTCCATCAATCTTAAGGAAAAAATCAATGGATAACAATACGACTTATGGGCGTATTCTTTGGGTCACAGTCTGGCTCGCAGTTTTGCCGGCGATTCCAAGGATTTTGACTATCTTAAGGTGAAAATCAACAGTGACGGTGGGAAAAAAATCTACTTTAGATTGAATAATTTGCTTTATTATACGCGCTTAAATGATAGGATGTGATTAGTCACTCCCATCGAATGAGGCTCAAGGTGAAAGTTAGGGTTGAACGGATCCGCCGCGGGCGGCGGGTCGCTGATGTTGAATATCTACAGACTGAGCAAGCCCCTCAGCGCCGGAGAACGGCTCGCCAACCTAAAGTCGGCGAGCCCGTGCGCGATCCTTGGGAGCAGGATCGTGAGGTCTCAACCCGGCTTCGTCTTCCCTGGCAGCGAGATCACCAAAATCGCGGCTAGCGGAAGTCCCCATCGCTAAGACATCGTAACATCGGCATGGTCATCATCGCGTCCAGCGCTCTTCATAAGCGAAGAGCGCGAGCGCACCGCCGGTGTGCAAAAAGACGATGTTGTCCGTCTTGCTGAAGTGGCCTTTTCTGACCTGATCGATCAGGCCGGCCATCCCTTTGGCTGAATAGACCGGATCGAGCAAGATGCCTTCATGACGAGCCAGTAAGTCGATTGCCTCGATCGTGCCTTCGGTCGGAAGACCATATCCGTCTCCCACGTAGTCGGCATTAGCCATGACACGGCCAGCGTCGATCCCGCCCTTAACGCCGAGCTTTTCGGCCGTTGCCGACGCAAGCCTATGCACCGCGGCCTCCTGTAGCTTGGCATCCTTTTGCCGCACGCACATCCCAAGCACGTCGATCCCGGAATTGGCGCCTTCGAGGCCAGCGACCAGGCCGGACTGGGTGCCAGCACTTCCGGTGCCGTGAACCACATAATCGATCCGCAGGCTTTGGTCATTGGCTTGCTGCAACAGTTCCAGGGCAGCGTTGACATATCCAAGCGCACCGATGGTGTTCGAGCCACCGCCTGGGATATAATAAGGTTTTCCACCCCTCGACCTAATAGCCTCGACACGTTCGGCGCACGCCGCATCCATGTCAGTGCCGGCGGGCAGATAATCGAGCGTTGCGCCAAACATCCGGCCAAATAAAACATTGCCCGTCGTCTCATAGCGCGCATCACGATCAGGCACACGCCGGTCCAAAAGGGCCTCGCAAGCTAGTCCGAATCGACAAGCTGCAGCGGCTGTCTGACGGACGTGATTGGACTGCACAGCGCCTGTTGTCACCAACGTGTCAGCGCCGTTGGCTACCGCATCGCCGATCAGAAACTCGAGCTTCCGTGTCTTGTTGCCGCCGGTTGCAAGACCTGTGCAGTCGTCCCGCTTGATGTAAAGCGTCGGTCCGCCGAGGAGTTTGGTCAAATTCGGCATGGGCTCAAGTGGCGTCGGCAAATGCGCAAAATGCTGGCGGGGAAAACGGGCGAGATGCATGGTCTAGAGCCTTCTTATCCAGCTGTGATTATTGGAAACCCAGAATTGGGCAAGCCTAATGACCAGCCTAGTGGATAGCCCTCCATGTGACTATGCCGCTACTGCGGCCTCGAAAGCTCCAAGAGTTCAAAGCCAGGCTGGTTAGGCGCTTCGACATCAACAGCCTCCGAGGCAGCAAAGGATTGCAAACCCCGGCTCACGTCGACAGGCCCTGGCCCCGTCGCCTCGATGACAGCCGCTTCGATCCGCTCGCCTGCACGTTCGAAAGCAATCAACGCCAGGACATTACGACCCAGAGCTCGCAAGCTCGCCTCACCGCGCTTGGCGCCGAGTTGGTTGTCCCGCCCGGCACTTTCCAGTGCCAGAAGACTCGCCGGCGCTCGTTCCGCATCAAGGATGAAGACGCCAATCAGTTTGTCGGGCAGCGTTGTCCAACCATTGACGTTGGCTTCGGCAGTGTCGCTGCCCAAGCCGCTTGGCTGCTGCACAGCCGAAGGAAGCGACCGGATGCTCGTCTGATCTGCAGCCGTAGCCTCATCTGGTACACGTGCTGAAACGACCGGCGCTTGACGGCCGTCACCTTGCCATGGACGATCGCCGGCCGCTGATCCGACGTCGTCAGCAGCAGCTAGAGGCACGGTCTCGATGGGCAGACCTTGCACCGAACGCCGACGAAGGCTCGGCGCCGTCTCCGCTGTCTCGGCCAACACCGTCTCGACTTTCGGCGTGACCGTCTCGTTTTCGGCGCTGACCTCTATCGATGATCGACTGTCATTGAACCAAGCCTCCGACATATCTGACCATCCGAACTGGTCGATGACATCCGGCTTGAGCGCAATGATCAGTAGCAAACTGGCCGCAACGGCAAACGCTGTCCCGCCGACCCCGATGACAGCTTGGCGGCGTCGATCTGGCGAGACGGTCACGGCATCAAAAGGCTCTTCCGTCGCTTGAAGTCGCTGGCCTGAATCCGCGCCCCCCTCGGTCTCATCACCCTCCGATTCGACCGGATCAGACGCCCTGTTGGCGGGCAGATTATCCGAGGATGTCTTAAGCGAATCAGTCAAGCCAGGCGGAAGCTGGTCGAGAACGCGCTGCATCGATAGCCGTTCAAGATCGGCGATCTCACTATCCACGGCTTGTGCTTGCTCAATGCGCGCAAGGAGCTCAGCTGCGGGATCGTTGTGCCGGCCACTTGCAAGTCGTTTCGAGAGGCCAATAATCTCAGCGGAATCAACCCCCAACCGATCCAAGTCGAGTTTGACTTCCTCGATAGGGAGAGAGCCGATCGTCTGCTCGCGGTAGAGGCCGACGATGGAACGGGCTCTGATCGTGGCGCGTTCACGGTTCAAGCCTAAACCTCCTCGACCGCCAACATGTAAACGCGCAGCGCCCGCTTCATGCGCTTTCGCAGATTGGCGACATCGTTGACCGTGCAATCAAGACGCTCCGCAAGCTCAGCAGACCCATCGACGTCCTCCATGAGAATCAACTCGGCCATTTGCGCCAGCTTGGGATCGACTTCATCAAGATGGCCGATCATTCGCCGCTGTTCAGACCGCCAAAGCGTATGTTGCTCCTGATCGGGCGTGTCATCCATCGTATCCGGTGGCCAATCCTCGCTTGGGTCCTTTCGACCGTCGGCAGTCAAGGTCAGCTTGTTCTCTGATGCTTCGGCTGCGTGCGAGATGTCCGAGACGACAACACCCGCTAAATGCTGAAACAGCGTGCACCTGTCTTTCGACCAAACACGCACGCCGGATAGCGTCTTGGTGATCGCATCATTGACGAAATCCTGAGCCTCTGCGGCACCCGGAGGCATGGCGTGACGTTGGCCACGCCACGTCATGCGGCTAAGCCTTGACATGGCGAGCAGCAAAAGCCGGGGCACAAGATCTTCCCAGTCAACATCGGCCCAAAGCTCGGGATCGAAAGCTGGCTGATCATCATCGTGGCTGGAGGCATCGCGCGCCGCATCGCTCGACACCTCGGGCACGACCGTCAATTGAGGCTCAGTCGCTGTCATCCATCCCCCGCATCGACGAGAGTCGCACTCTTGGCGAGCCGCACTAACTGTAAGAATTCGCTCCGATAGCCAAAGGGATCATCGCCGCGGGACACCGATGCAATGCTGAGGACGGCGTCGAGATCAAACGTTCCCATATGGACACTCTGCCGAAGCACCTCGCCGAATCCCGCGACTGCAGCCGCGAAGCGCGCCTCCGCCGGCGCTTGATCAAACGGGGTGGCCGACGTCGCTGATACCGGTCGCTCCATCAGCTGGCTTTGATCGTCACCTGGTCGCTTGTAGCGGAGGCGAAGCCAGGCAACCTCGTCCACGTTATCACCCGCGCCGGTCGCCGACGCGGGCAGGACACCATAGCGGAGATCGTCAACCAAGCGAGATGGGCTGTCCGGCGAGGTAATCTCATAGAGCGCCGTCACTGTATGCCCGCTTCCAATCTCGCCGGCGTCCACCCGGTCGTTATTGAATTCTTCTAGCTTGAGCATACGCGTCTCATACCCGATCAACCTGTATTCTGCGACCCTTTTCGGGTTGAACTCAATCTGGATCTTCACGTCGTCTGCGATCGGAAAGAGCAGAGAGCTCATCTCATCTACCAGAACCTTGCGTGCCTCCATCAAGCCGTCAATGTAGCTGGCATTGCCATTGCCGGCCTGGGCAAGCCTTTGCATGAGCATGTCGTTGAGGTTACCGCGACCGAATCCCAAGATTGAGAGATAGACATCGCTTTCGCGCTTCGTCGCTATGAAGTCTTCAAGACGATCAGGGTCACTAATGCCGACATTGAAGTCACCGTCGGTCGCCAGAATCACACGGTTGACGGCGTTCTCGTCAAAATTGGCTTCCGCCAGTCGATAGGCCTCACGGATGCCAGCGGCACCAGCTGTGCCGCCCCCAGCAGAAAAACGCTCGATCGCACGAATGATGTCGCGTTGATCGGCGCCAGCCGTTGGTTCGAGCACGATGCCGGCGGATCCGGCATAGGCGATAATGGCGATGCTATCGTCCTCACGCATTTCCTCGATCAGAAGCCGAAGCGATCGTTTCAACAGAGGGAGTTTGTCCGCGCTTGCCATAGACCCGGACGTATCCACAAGAAAAACAAGATTGGCCTTTGGCCGCTCGACGTCCCTAATCTCGTAACCCTTCAGACCGATCCGCAGCAGCTGTTTGTCCGCATCCCAAGGGGCTTCGAAAAGTGCAATATGGGTAGCAAAGGGCTGATCGATATCTGCAGGCTTTTGATAGTCGTAGTCGAAATAATTGATCAATTCTTCTACCCTTACGGCATTCACCGGTGGTCGCGTGCCTTCGTTGAGAAAACGCCGGAGATTGGCGTAAGACGCAGTGTCGACGTCGATCGAAAATGTTGAGACAGGATCCCGGCTCACCAGCTTAATCGGGTTGGGATCAACATCCTGATATCGATCTCGCCCTAACGGCTGCATTGGCAGAGCAGGCATCACTTGGGCCTCTCTCGTTACAGCCAGCACGCTCTGATCCAAAGGAGCGATAGCGAGATCTGCAAACCTGTGGGGCGATTCAGCATCCTGCGGTGCGATGTTGAGCAGCCGCTCGCGAGCAAAGGTTTCCTGATTTGCTTGTCCCACAGGCGCGGACTTGGAGCGTTGCGCCGACGCCGTCTCTGCGACAGTCAGCGGATTCGATTTGGTCTGCCGATGCGCCGCTTGCTCATCAGGGATGCAAGCACTGGCGACAAATAACGTTGTAATAATCGAGCTTAGGCCCAAGTAGTTCCGACACATCTACCATTTCCTTTCACCAGGCTCGAGGGTCCACCTCTGTTTGCCGGCGAAGGCATGGCGAAATGACACCATTTCGAGAATTTTTCCAATCTGAAGAAAAAAACATATAATTTTTAGTGACTTAGATGACTGCATGCCAAAAAAAGCAGGGCGAGCGAACGCAACGCCATGATGATCTGAACCAACCCACACAGCACTGAGGGTGGCGTGTTCAAGTGCTCTACAACTAAACGACCGATATCAAGCCAACGGCCTGTCCTCGGCGATACTGCCGATATCCTCGAGAAGAGGTGACATTCCACTGATATCAAGGCTGCCACGCATCGTCACCGCCGCGCGAATCGCGTTGATCGCGCGTTCAGCGGTGGCGTCGCTCGCCGCATGAACATGGGCGAACGGTCGATCCTTCGTGACCCGATCCCCAATGCCGAGAACCTGGGAAAGACCAACCCGATGATCGACCCTGTCTTCGGGGCGGCGCCGACCGCCTCCAAGTTCAATGATCGCCAGGCCGAGCGCCCGCGCGTCAATCGCTGCAACAACCCCCTCACGGTCCAAAGTGACCGAGCGCCGGACCGGAGCTTCAGCAAGATAACGCGCGGGATGCTCGAGAAGGTCCGACGGACCGCCGAGCGATGCGACCATTCGCTGAAACCGATCGGCTGCCCGACCATCGTCAAGTGCGCGCTCTAGGGCCGACCTGGCCTGCTCCACCGTGTCGACAAGGCCACCGAGCACGGCGAGACGAGCGGCTAGACCGATGGTGACAGCATGAAGGCGTGGCTCCCGGCGCCCACCGGTCAGGAATTCAATCGCCTCGCCCACCTCAAGTGCGTTCCCCGCCGTCCAACCAAGGCATTGGTTCATGTCCGTAAGCAGAGCATGGCAGGGAAGCCCCGCCCCCACTGATACTCGAACAAGATCGTGCGCAAGCGCCCGCGCCTGCTCGACTGACGGAAGAAACGCGCCTGAACCGACTTTCACATCCATCACCAACCCGCCGAGCCCGGCAGCTAGCTTCTTGGAGAGGATTGAAGCGACGATCAGCGGTTGGCAGTCGACGGTCGCTGTGACGTCACGAATCGCGTAAAGCCGCCCATCCGCTGGGGCGAGATCCGCCGTTTGCCCGACAATGGCACATCCAGCCGCGTGCACGGCCTTCTTTAAGCCGTCAACATCCTGCCTTGTCGAATAACCAGGAATACTCTCAAGTTTGTCGAGGGTACCGCCGGTATGTCCAAGCCCTCGGCCGGAAATCATCGGAACATAGCCGCCAAGGGCCGCGATCAGCGGCGCCAAAACCAGACTAATCTTATCACCGATTCCGCCCGTTGAGTGCTTGTCGATGACCGGGCCGTCAAGATCCTTCCAACTGAGTGTCGTTCCCGAGTCGCGCATCGCGACCGTCAAGGCGATGGTTTCGTCGGGAGTCATGCCCTTAAAGAAGATGGCCATGGCGAGGGCCGCGGCTTGACTTTCAGTAACCTCACGGGACGCCAGTCCGTTCATGAAATCTGAAATCTCACCGCGATTGAGGGAACCGCCGTCACGCTTCTTCCTGATGATCTCCTGCGGCAGCATGAGTTTGTCCTCTACGAGCCCGGCCCAGTGGTGTTCAGCTATCATTCGATTGATCGTGAGATCTGCAATCTATTCACGATGACCGCTAGCCCGCAATGGAGCACAGGTGCGATCACGCCGGTGACCTCCTGTAGACCGTGTCTCCAGCTACCGCTGGGCACCTCTCTGCCCGCACGCGTGAATCAGGTCGGTAGGCAAGCGGGTCTAAAGCGCTCCGAAAGAGTCAACATCTGCTGGCTTTGCACGTCCTCATAGAGCCGAATTTTGCCTGTCCTATCCTCAACATAGACTTCCTTATAGATGTCGTGAAGCGTGGCGATCGCGAAGGTCTTCGGTCGTTTGGGAGGATATTTGATCGCGTGAATGAATGTCTTCAGTTCATTCTCTGAACCGCAAGCCACCTTCAAGACATAAGTCTCAACGACGGCATGCTCATAATCCTCGGCATAAAGATCCTGCAGAATTCGATGACCACTGTCGTCATCATCACCCGAAATACTGCGCACCAACTCGCCACGGATCGCTGGCATGCGATCGACGTAGATGAAACGATCTTCGGTCGCCCAGAGGACCTTCAACGGCATCGGAGCCAAACTGATCAGCCATAGCGCCAAGATGAAAAGAGAACGGATCACCAACCAGCTCCTTCAGGTCGATGGACGTCTTTTGCCCTTTTCAATATGGCATCGATAGTCGCGGAATTCGATGGATGCCACTGCAAGTGCAGATGTCCAATTATCAAAAAACCACTAAAAGTAGAATTTCCCAAAATATTTAGGTATTTTAAATTGATGTTTTAGTAAAATTAAAAACTAACCAGCGACAAACTCGAGAGATATTTCCCAATCATTGTCCGTTTCAAAAAAATTACTCGCCAAGATCTTGAAGATCAGCTAGATGTCCGCGCTCGTCTTTTTGCAAGCCATTGAGCGTGATTTGGCGTTGATGAAACGGAAACCACAGGAATACAGTGTATTATCTCTGGCCAACCGTTGTCGTTGCGCTCTTGGTGTTCATCGCGCGGCTGCCGGGAACATTTCGGCGAGTTCGGACGCAACTGGACATGCTGCGCCCAAGGCCACCTGTTGGGAGGCTTGACCATCTCCCCTGCATGGTGAACACCATCGGCGTGTTTATAACCGAGTTTTTCATGCTCGGGTTGATGACGCTCGCCGTTTTTATCTTATCCAATGCCACGATCAGCACCCTTTGGCGGTCATCCGATATGGCTTCGGGCATCACCTATGTCAGTTTGGGCGCCCTGGTGTTGATGGCCGCTGTGGCAGGGATCATTGGCCTATTGGTCAAAGGCGGGGTCATTGCACGTGCAGGCCTCCTCTTTGGCGCGCTCATTGCCCTCGTCACATGGATGGTGCTGAGCACCTCAGGGAGTCAGGCACCAGCAATCCTGTTGTTCGCGCTCTTTACAGTCGGCGTGCCGACGCTTTTCATCGCTCTTATCAAACGATTTTTGTAAAGAGACAACACAAGGATGAAGAGCCGTGAGGGGATCTTCTGCCAACGATGCACATGATCGCTGCGCTTGACGAAGAGAGGATGGTGGAGCCAGGCGGAATCGAACCGCCGACCTCTTGAATGCCATTCAAGCGCTCTCCCAACTGAGCTATGGCCCCTCTTGGCGGCGCAGCGAAGTCGGGCTGCGTCCAGGCCCGATGAGTTAGGACAAGACAGCGGGCTTTGCAAGACCCAAACTTGACGTCATCCCAACCAACGGACCCAATTCGACAAAAACAGCGGTTTGTTCTGCTTAAGTCGTGCTGTCGTCATCCTCGACATCGGCGTCGATCACGTCACTGACGTCATCATCCCCGAGTTCCGAGACGTCTTCGATGGCGCTTTGATTCTCTTCATCGTCCTCGTCGTCGTCCGAAACAGCATCATCAGGCATGTCAGCGATGTCTTCATCATCGTCATCGGCCTCATCGATCGCTGCTTCGTCCTCTTCGAGTTCGATATCCTCTTCCTCCTCAGCAGCGGAGGCTTTCTTCGGACTCTCCTTCTCCTCAGCGGCCGGTTTCGTTGAAGAGCGCGTTCGTCGCGTCTTCAGATTGGCCGTCGGATCAAAGACGGTCTCACAGGATGGACAGACAATCGGATCGCGCATCATGTCGTAAAAACGAGCACTGCAATTCAAACAGACCCTTTTGGTTCCCCACTCGGGCTTCGCCACGCGGCACTCCTAACGGTATAGAGATGATCGGTTTTCGAGGGAGAGCGATTGCCATGATCCGCCGAAACTGTCAAAAGCAAATTCGTTCTTCGGAGAGCCCTGGGACAAATTTTCCTGACCATGGCAGAAAAATCACGGATATGAGGATGGACCTAGCGTGCGATTAAGGGCAAGCGCGGCGGGAGCCTTGGCGGGCGACGTGCGGGTGCCAGGTGACAAATCTCTCTCTCACCGCGCCCTGATGTTGGCCGCGATGACGGTAGGGGAGACCAAGGTCACCGGCCTGCTCGAAGGCGAGGATGTACTTGCCACATTGACAGCTCTGCGCGACCTCGGCGTCGGCATCGAGACAGGCAGTGACGGCGCCTACCATGTCCAGGGCGTCGGTGTCGGCGGCCTTGCTGAGCCGACAGGCGTGCTCGATCTTGGCAATGCGGGCACGGGCGCACGCCTGTTAACAGGCCTGCTCGCGGGTCATGCCTTCACCAGCTTTTTGACTGGTGATGACTCACTCCGCCAGCGCCCGATGGGCCGCGTGATCAAGCCACTTCGGGAAATGGGAACGTCCTTTCTTGCGCGGAGCGGTGATCGCCTCCCCCTTGCCGTCACCGGCAAGACGTCACTGTCACCAATCGTCTATGAGCAGCCCGTCGCCTCCGCCCAGGTCAAGTCCGCAGTGCTCCTCGCAGGTTTGCATGCGCCTGGCAAAACATCGGTCATCGAACCAGCGCCTTCCCGCGACCATACCGAGCGTATGTTGCGTCATATCGGCGCCGAGGTCGTTACAGAAGCCCTGGATGACGGCCGGTCGGCCATCACCGTTACAGGCCAACCTGAATTGGCCGCTCGAGACCTCCCTGTCACGGGTGATCCCTCCTCCGCCGCATTTTTGATGGTCGCCGCTTCGCTGCTCGAAGGGTCCTCGATCCGGATTGATCATGTTGGCTTGAACCCACTGCGAACCGGCCTGTTCACATGCCTGAACGAAATGGGTGCTGCCATCAGAACCGGGAATGGCGAGTTGGCCGCCGGTGAACCAGCCTCTTGGGTCGAGATCGAACACAGTCGGATGGACGCCATCGATGTGCCGGCTGAGCGCGCGCCCTCCATGATTGATGAATACCCGATCCTTGCGGTCGCTGCCGCATTGGCAAAGGGAAAAACCCGCATGAACGGCCTTGCCGAACTTCGGGTCAAGGAAAGCGATCGTCTGGCCGCCATAGCCGATGGCCTGAGCGCTGCCGGTGTTAAGGTCGAAATGGGCGAAGACAGCCTGATCGTGGAAGGCACCGGCGACCCGCCTCGCGGCGGTTGCACCATTGATGCCGGGCATGACCATCGTATCGCCATGAGTTTCTTGATCCTTGGCTGTCTGTCACAACACCCAATCGAGGTCACCGGGGCCGAGACCATCAACACTAGCTTTCCCGGATTTGTTGAACTGATGAACAAGCTCGGTGCGAAAATCGATGTTGCAGGCTAAACTCAGATATGATGACGACATGCTGGACCAGCCAAACGATATGAATGGCGAGACAAACTTCATCCTGGCCATCGATGGGCCGGCAGGTTCGGGCAAGACCACGCTGGCCTTGAAACTGGCCGAGCATTTCGGTCTCGCCTTTCTTGATACGGGCCTACTCTATCGAGCCACCGCTAAAAAACTGCTCGACGCCGGGGCAACCGCTGATGATGAAGTAGCTGCCGAACATGCGGCGTCGTCCATTGCAGCAACGGACCTCAATCCTGATCAACTGATGACCGAAATCATCGGGCAAACCGCGTCCAAAGTGGCCGCCATTCCAGCTGTGAGGATTGCTCTCCTCGACTTTCAGCGACGCTTCGGCGACGGAGGCAAGGGGGCTGTTCTCGTCGGCCGAGACATCGGTACGGTGGTGCGGCCGGATGCCAAGCATAAGATCTTCGTGACAGCATCTGTCGAACAGCGAGCGAAAAGGCGTTGTAAGCAGTTGCAGGAACGCGGCGTTGCCGCTATATATGCGAACGTTTTAGAAGAGCTGTGTCAGCGTGACGCACGCGATCGTTCGCGTGTGGTCGCGCCGTTGTTGCAGGCAGAGGATGCGTTGATACTCGATACGACCGATCAGTCCATTGAAACGGCGTTCGAAAACGCGAAGACGCTGATAGCCAAACGTCAAACGGCTGCCTAATCACCGACGCTTCGCCGACACGATCAATCAACCCCAACCCGGCTCGAATGAGCCGGCTGACCTTGGCGGCCAACATGCCGCCTTGTGAGGACCTAGGACGAACTTAATGACCTTAGCCGAGACCGTAGCCGACCAGCAAGCGCCCATGGAAGACTTTGCCGCGATGCTGGAAGAGAGTTTCCAGCAGAAAGATAAGATCGAAGGCACCGTCGTTACCGGAACAGTGATCGCGATTGAAAACGATGAGGCCGTCGTCGATGTGGGGCTGAAGGCCGAAGGACGGGTGCCGATCAAGGAGTTTTCGACCCAGGGGAACCCGGTCGAAGTCAAGATCGGCGACAGCTACGAGATTTATGTCGAGCGCTTCGAGAACCGAAACGGCGAAGCCATCCTGTCGCGCGACAAGGCTCGGCGCGAGGAAAGCTGGAACAAGCTCGAAAAAGCCTTCAATGACACCGCCAAAGTGCAAGGGCATATATTTGGCCGGGTCAAGGGAGGCTTTGCCGTTGACCTTGGGGGCGCGGTTGCCTTCCTCCCAGGTAGTCAGGTCGATATCCGCCCGGTTCGCGATGTGTCGCCGCTTTTAAACAAGGAAGAGCCCTTCCAAATCCTGAAGATGGACCGTCGGCGCGGCAATATTGTCGTTTCTCGGCGCGCCGTGCTCGAGGAAAGCCGCGCGGAACAGCGAAACGAGTTGCTCGCCACCCTTTCCGAAGGTCAGATCCTGTCAGGCGTGGTCAAGAACATCACCGACTATGGCGCCTTCGTCGACCTCGGCGGCTTGGATGGTCTCCTTCACGTCACCGACATTTCCTGGCGCCGGGTCAATCACCCGACCGAGGTCCTCTCCGTCGGTCAAACCGTTCAAGTTCAGGTGATCCGCTTCAATCGCGAAACCCAGCGCATCTCGCTCGGCATGAAACAGCTTGAGGCTGATCCATGGGAGGGCGTCGACGTCAAGTACCCGGTGTCCACCAAGTTCATGGGCCGGGTCACCAATATCACCGACTATGGCGCCTTCGTGGAGCTGGAACCCGGTGTCGAGGGCTTGGTCCATGTCTCTGAGATGAGCTGGACCAAAAAGAACGTGCACCCCGGTAAGATCGTCTCGACCAGCCAAGAGGTCGAGGTGATGGTGCTTGAGGTCGATCCAGACAAACGCCGCATCTCGCTTGGCCTGAAGCAGTGCATGGACAACCCATGGGACAGCTTCAAGGACAAGTTCCCGGTCGGCACCGAGGTCGAGGGTGAAATCAAGAATATCACCGAGTTCGGCCTGTTCATCGGTCTTGATCAGGATATCGACGGCATGGTCCATCTCTCCGATCTGGACTGGGAGAAGTCTGGTGAGGATGCCGTTGGCGACTACAACCGCGGCGATATGGTCAAAGCCGTTGTGCTCGACATCGATATCGAAAAAGAGCGGATCTCGCTCGGCATCAAGCAACTCACCGACGATCCGTTTAAGGGCGCGACATCCGGTGTGAAGAAAGGGGATCGTGTGACATGCACGGTCACCGAAGTCACCACGGGTGGTCTCGAGGTTGCAACCAGCGATGGTGCACCTGGCTTTATCCGTAAGGCCGAACTTGCGCGTGATCGCGGCGAACAGCGTCCAGATCGTTTCGCAGTTGGCGAAAAGCTGGATGCACGCGTTACGAACATCGATTCGAACAATCGACGTCTCACGCTATCTGTCAAAGCGCTCGAAATCGCCGACGAGAAGCAGGCGATGGCCGAATACGGTTCATCCGACAGTGGCGCTAGCCTTGGCGATATTCTTGGCCCTGCGATCAAAAAGAGTCAGGGACAGGACGGCGAAGACGGCGACGAATAGAAATAAGGGCGCGTTCCTTTCCAACCTGGAACGCGCCCAAACTTGACGCGATCTCAACGCTTTGGCACGTTCAATAGGCGGTCGTTGCCGTTTACCAGTCACGCCTAGCCTTTTGAGCGCTGTTAATGACAAAATCTGACCTCATCAAGCGTCTTGCCGAATCGAATCCGCATCTGACACAGCGGGACATTGAAAAGATTGTGTCGACCGTGTTCGATGAGGTCACCGAGGCACTTGCCAGACGGGACCGGGTCGAACTTCGCGGCTTCGGCGCTTTTTCCGTTCGCGAACGCGAGGCGCGCGTGGGTCGGAACCCCCGGACAGGCGCCGAAGTGTCAGTCCCTGACAAAGTCGTTCCATACTTCAAGACCGGCAAAGAACTACGTGAGCGCTTGAATAGCGATTGACGTCGAAAACACCTTCACTACGATGCCCCTATGCTGATGCTGATTGGCGAACCGCATGATCGAGGCCTTCTCATTGGAACCAGATTATGGGCGTTGGCGGATCGGCATGCCCTTTCCTCGCCTGTCTGATCGACGTTCGGTATTGAGAGTGAGGCTATGACAAAGTTCATTCGTGGGGTCCTGGGCCTTATCGGTCTCGTGATTATCGTTTCCTTCGCGGTCAGCAATCGCCAATTAGTGGATGTCGCTCTTTGGCCATTGCCTGAAACGCTCACCATTCAGCTTTTCTGGGTCTTTCTTTTTGGACTCGTTGTCGGCGCGGTTCTCGGTGGCCTCGGGGCTTGGCTCGGCGCCATGGGTAAACGGCGAACCGCCCGTCAGATGAGGCGCAAAGCCGATGATCTCGAAGGCCAGCTCCGCGTGATCAAACAACAGCAGGAGGCGGCGGAAGCCAAGGCCTATGAGGAGGCCAAAGCGGCGCGGCTATCAGCCCAACCGCCTCTTCGACAGATCGCGGGTTAACGCCGCCGTCGGCGTAACCACCGCCGAAGAAAGCGCACAATGAGATAGGCTTAGCCATGCTCGGCGCTTCCGTCGGCCGACAGGTCTCTGCTATAAGACGCATATTCAGGAAAGCGGTAAGGCATGACGACCAACTCACCCGTCTTTTGCGCCATTGACAGAGCCGATCTGTCAGGGGCGCTCCTCTTGGCGCGCTCGCTCCATACAAGCCCGATAGGAGGTCTGAAGGTCGGCCTCGAATTCATGACGGCGAACGGCCCTTCCGGCGTACGCAGCATCGTCGATCTCGGGCTTCCCGTGTTCTTGGATTTGAAATTCCACGATATTCCCAACACCGTCGCCGGCGCGGTCCGTGCTGCAGCTGATCTTGGCGTGACCATGCTGACGCTCCATCTGCAAGGCGGCCCAGCGATGCTGTGGGCAGCGGCCGATGCCGTCAAAGATCTCGGGCCCAGGCGCCCTCTCCTTCTCGGCGTGTCCGTGCTGACATCCATGGATGACAAGGACCTGACGACGATCGGGGTTGAAAGCACGACTGAAGCGCAGGTGCTCCGGCTTGCTGGTCTTGCGCGCAAAACCGGCATGGACGGCATGATCTGCTCGCCGCGCGAGATCGCGCCGATTCGGGAGGCCTTCGGTCAGAGCCTCAAACTCGTCGTCCCAGGCATTCGGCCTGCAGGCAGTGCCGCCGGTGATCAAAAACGAACCATGACACCAGGCGAGGCGGTCAAAGCCGGTGCCGATTACCTCGTCATCGGCCGCCCGATTACCGGCGCTGGCAGCCCACGTGCCGCAGCCCATGCGATCCATGAGGAGATCGATGCGGCAAGGCTCGCGGCCGCCTAATATCATGGTCGATGTCAAGATCTGCGGGCTCAAAGACGAGGCGACACTGCGCGCCGCCGTCGACGGAGGTGCGCGCTATATCGGCTTCAACTTCTATTTGCCTTCGCCCCGAGCGATCACACCTGAAAAGGCGGTCGCGCTTGGACAGTCGGTACCTGCTGATCGGATTCGGGTCGGGGTGATGGTGGACCCCGACAATGATCTGATTGCCCAAACCTCAGACGCGCTCGACGCCATACAACTCCATGGCAAAGAGACACCAGCACGCGTCCAAGAGGTCAAGGAGGCGACCGGCAAAGTCGTGATCAAGGCCCTTCGTATTAAAGATGCTGCGGATCTTGATCCCCTACCCGCTTTCGCCGACGCTGCCGATATCATCCTCTTTGATGCCAAGCCCCCGTCAACCCCGGGCAGCCTCCCCGGCGGTAATGGCCTCACCTTCGACTGGCGACTTCTCCAAGAATTGAACCTTGATGTCCCTTGGATCTTGTCCGGCGGGCTGAACGCTTCCAATCTGTCAGACGCAGTTCGGCTTTGCGCTGCCCCTGTTGTCGATGTGGCGTCCGGCGTAGAAAAGGCACCGGGTGTTAAAGATGCCACCATGATACGTGAATTCTTACAACGCGCTGCCATCCTGCCGGCAGCGGATGACTTGTCCTAGGTCTGCCAAACCACTAACAACAACAGTCCATGCCTCTACATCTCGAAAGTCACTGCCCATGACCCTCGCCAACAGTCTTCGCCAGGGGCCCGACGAGCGCGGCCGGTTTGGCATTCATGGTGGTCGCTTTGTCGCCGAGACCCTGATGCCGCTGATTCTCGAGCTGGAAAAGGCCTATGAAACGGCAAAAGGCGATCCCGCCTTCAAGGCCGAACTTCAGGCGTGGAATGCCGACTATACCGGCCGGCCGAGCCCACTCTATCTCGCCGAGCGGCTAACCGCCGAGCTCGGTGGTGCCAAGATCTACTTCAAACGCGACGAGCTCAACCATACTGGCGCCCACAAAATCAACAATTGCATCGGCCAGATTCTCCTGGCCCGGCGTATGGGCAAACGGCGTATTATCGCTGAGACCGGCGCTGGACAGCATGGCGTTGCGACAGCGACGGTTTGTGCCAAACTCGGCTATGATTGCGTGGTCTATATGGGTGCCGAGGATATCGAGCGGCAGCAGCCCAACGTGTTTCGCATGAAACTGCTCGGCGCGGAAGTTCGGCCCGTCACTTCGGGCTCAGCCACCCTCAAAGATGCGATGAACGAAGCTCTTCGAGATTGGGTCACCAACGTGGAGGACACCTTCTACCTGATTGGAACCGCGGCTGGACCTCACCCCTACCCCGCGATGGTTAGAGATTTCCAATCCGTGATTGGTGACGAATTAAAGGAACAAATGATGGCCAAAGAAGGCCGTCTGCCGGACACGTTGGTGGCCGCGATCGGCGGTGGCTCCAATGCAATCGGGCTCTTCCACCCGTTTTTGGATGATGAGGACGTCGCGCTCATCGGCGTCGAGGCTGCCGGCCATGGCATTGAGACCGGCAAACACGCTGCGGCCATCACTGGAGGAACACCTGGCGTTTTGCATGGCTCACGATCCTATCTGCTGCAAGACGAGGACGGCCAGGTCATTGAGCCCCACTCGATTTCGGCCGGTCTCGACTATCCCGGTGTCGGCCCTGAACATAGCTGGCTCGCCGATAAGGGACGGGCCACCTATGTGCCCGTGACGGACAAAGAAGCCCTTGATGCCTTTCAGAAGCTCAGTAGGGTCGAAGGCATTCTGCCGGCCCTGGAACCAGCCCATGCGCTCGCTCACGTGCTGAAGATTGCACCTGGGCTCGAGAAAGACCACATCATCTGCATGAATCTCTGCGGCCGAGGGGACAAAGACATCTTTACCGTCGCGAATGCGCTGGGGGCATCGATATGACCGGGCGTATCGAAACCCGTTTTGCCGAGCTGAAAGAGGCTGGCCGTGCTGGCCTTGTGACCTATCTCTGCGCCGGCGACCCCAATCTCGAAACATCAACCGCGATCATCGAGGGCCTCCCGAATGCAGGGGCTGACATTATCGAGATCGGCATGCCATTCACCGATCCAATGGCCGACGGTCCGTCGATCCAAGCGGGAGCGCTTCGAGCGTTAGCATCGGGGATGACGCTGGCGAAAGTCTTAAAGCTGGTCCGCCAATTTCGCTCGAAAGACGACCGGACGCCCGTTGTTCTCATGGGCTACTACAACCCGATCTACTACTACGGCGCCGAACGCTTCTTGAACGATGCGAAGGCCGCTGGCGTTGACGGCCTGATCGTGGTTGATCTCCCGCCTGAAGAAGACGAGGAGCTTTGCCTTCCCGCCCTTGAACGCGACGTGAGCTTCATCCGGTTGGCAACGCCGACAACCGACGATAGGCGGCTGCCGACGGTTCTCGCGAACACGTCAGGCTTCATCTACTACGTCTCGATGACCGGCATCACTGGCGTTGGTGCGCCAACAGTCGATCTGGTGGATCAAGCCGTCCAACGCATACGCGCCCACAGCGATCTACCGGTGGCGGTTGGCTTTGGTATCCGCACGCCAGAGCAGGCTCGTGATATTGCCAAGGTCGCCGATGCCGCTGTCGTTGGCTCGGCCTTGGTTGACCAAATCGCCAAGAGCCTGGATCAGGATGGCCAACCCAACGCGGGACTAGTTGACACGTTGCTAACCCAGGTCGGCGATCTTGCTGCCAGTGTACGTGCGGCGCGCCAATAGGAATCTGCCATGAACTGGCTCACCAACTATGTCCGCCCCAAGATTAAGGCGCTTGTCGGCAGCAAACCAGAGGTCCCAGAAAATCTCTGGGTGAACTGCCCTGCCTGCGAGAAGATGATCTTCCATCGGGACCTTGCGGCGAACCAGCGCGTTTGTCCCCATTGCGACCACCACTTTCGCGTGGGACCCGACTTCCGTTTTAAGGCACTCTTCGACGAAGGTAGCTGGCAGCCGATTGAATTGCCGAAGTCGGCCCCGGATCCATTGAAGTTTCGGGATAGAAAACGCTACACCGACCGACTGAAGGAAGCCCAGACCAAAACCGGCCGCAGCGATGCAGTCGAGGCAGCGCATGGCAAGATCAACGGCCAGCCAGCAGTGATCGCGGTCATGAATTTCGAGTTCATGGCAGGCTCCATGGGTGTGGCGTTAGGCGAAGGCCTCCTTGCCGCCGCTCGCTTGGCCCTGATGCAAGAAGCCGCCTTCATCGTCATCACCGCATCAGGTGGTGCACGTATGCAGGAGGGGGCTCTCTCCCTTATGCAGATGCCGCGCACAACCATCGCGGTCGAAGAAGTCAAAGAAGCTGGCCTTCCTTATGTCACGGTCTTGACCGATCCCACGACCGGCGGTGTGACAGCCTCCTTTGCCATGCTTGGCGATGTCGCGATTGCCGAGCCTGGCGCTCGTATCGGCTTTGCCGGCCGGCGTGTGATTGAGCAAACCATCCGAGAGAGCTTGCCAGATGACTTCCAGACAGCAGAATATTTGCTGGATCATGGCATGGTCGACTTGGTGGTGCACCGATTCGAGCTTAAAGCCAAACTGAGCCAGCTTCTCAGCCTGTTGATGCACAGCGATGCCAGCGACGAGCAGAGCTCTGGCCAACATCCCGTCCCGGCAGCACCAGGCTTGGTCGAAGTTGTCGACGATCAAAACCGCATCGAAGTCATCGACAATGACGGTAATGTCACGGTTGTGGAGGACAGCGACGTTGACATGCCGTCAAAGGACCTAGCGGAACCAACATCATCCGAGGACCGCGGCGGCTAAGACCGCCTGCTGTGAAGAGGATCATGTCGGTGAATAGCGACCAAATCCTCGCTCGCTTGCAGTCTTTGCATCCAAAATCGATCGACCTCTCCCTCGGCCGGCTTGAGCGATTGTTGGAGGCGCTTGGTCATCCGGAACGCCGGCTGCCCCCTGTCGTTCATATTGCTGGCACCAATGGCAAGGGCTCAACGCTCGCCATGCTCGATGCGATGCTGTCTGCAGATGGCAAACGCGTGCAGCGATATATTTCGCCTCATCTGCAGCACTTCAATGAACGCATCTTGTTGAACGGCATGCCGATCGACGAGCAAGCACTTGCCGACGCACTGGAGCGCGCCGAGCGCGCGAACCAAGGCCATCCGATCACGTTTTTCGAAGTCACGACAGCAGCGGCGTTCCTGATCTTCGCCGAGCGAGAATCCGATATCCTACTCCTCGAAACTGGGCTCGGTGGCAGGCTGGATGCAACCAACGTTGTCGATTACCCTCTCCTCACAATGATCACGCCCGTGTCGATGGATCATCAGGCGTTTCTTGGAAATCGGCTGGAGCAGATCGCAAGAGAGAAGGCAGGCATTCTCAAATCGGGTACTCCCGCAACCATCGGCCGACAGAAACCGGATGCACTAGCGGCGATCGAGAGCCGTGCCCACGCGCTTGACGTTCCCCTTATCGTGCAGGACCGGGACTGGCATGTAGAGCGTCGTAAAAACCGTCTTGAGGTCCGTACAGCCGATGAGACTCATGATTTGCCCCTCCCGGCTCTGGAAGGTGACCATCAAATCGACAACGCAGGACATGCCGTTATAGCCGCAAGTTTGCTCAAGAAACTCGCACCATCCAAGACGGCCTTGGCCGAAGGCCTCAGAAAAACATATTGGCCTGCGCGGCTGCAAAGAATGACCGATGGTCGGTTTTTCAAACTCCTGCCAAACGGCTCGACGCTTTGGCTCGACGGCGGCCATAATCCGGCTGCTGGTCAAGCGCTTGCAGGCTTCTTTAATAACGGCGATGAGCGACCACTCCATTTGGTCGTCGGCATGATTAACACAAAGGATTCGCTCGGTTTTTTGGAAGCGATCGCGCCACTTTCGGTTCACCTGTACGCCGTGCCTGTGCCCGAGGAAAAGGCCAGTCGGGCGCCTGAGGACATCGTCCTTGAAGCCGGGCAACTCGGCCTTTCAGCCCATGCTGAACCCGATGTCCATTCAGCGCTCTCTACCATCGCTGAGACAGCGACTTCGCCGGTCCGCGTTTTGATATGCGGGTCCCTCTATCTTGCCGGACGCGTTTTGCGCGCCAATAGTTAAAGGGAGGACAACGTCGGATCGGGGGAAACGCATCGATGACCGTCATCAAGAAGCTCCTCGTGGTCGCTCTGGGCATCGGCCTTTTCACCGCCAGCCATGCCTGGGCCAGAAGTGACGATGCCAACCCCAATGGACGCTCGTTATCGCTGAGCGGCCGATATCTCGTCGCCTCGCCCGAGCTGAGCGATCCAAACTTCCGCCATACCGTGATCTACCTCGTCCATCACGATGCCTTCGGCGCAATGGGTCTTGTGATCAATCGTCTCATGGCCAAGGGCCCCGTAGGTAGCCTGCTTAAAGCCTTCGGTATCGATGGCGACCCCAGCGCGGAAGCTCAGGTCAAGATGCATTATGGCGGTCCGGTCGAGCCCGAGAGCAGCTTGGTTTTGCATCGGAACAATTACCAAAACGGTTCGACGGCCGACATCGGGAACCACCTCGCCGTCTCGAGTTCCGATGATGTCCTCGCCGATCTCGCCCTGGGTGAGGGTCCAGAGGAAAGCCTCCTCATTCTCGGCTATGCTGGCTGGGCGTCAGAGCAGCTGGAAAACGAGATCACCGCTGGATCTTGGTATGTCGTCGACTCCGATGACACATTCCTGTTCGACGACGATATCGCGACCAAATGGCAACGTGCCATGGCCCTTCGAGGCTTCGAGCTTTAGCGGGAAAGGCGCCAGCAGCTGAATGCTATCTCCGCTGGCGCCTTTTTCCCTGCAAAATAGCTACGATCACCTCACCATCCAGCCATCGCCAGTCGGCCAGAACGACCTCGAGCCCCTTATGATAATCATCGAGACAGCCATGCTTCGCAGCCAAGGCTCAAAGCCATCGAGTTACCCTTAGAAAACCATCTTGGATTGACCCATCTCTCCAGTTTGTCCTTGATGGCGAGATGAGCACCCAAAAACGTTGAGATCGCCCTTAGGCGAAAGCACCGTTCATCGCTTGGGGTGATGGCAGCCAGGACACAAATCTGTGGCGACGAGATCGGTCGATAGGCAAGCCCTAAAGCTGGCTTGGCTGGTCGAACCGCAATTTGTGACGACGATCTATTGCGCTGCCGTTGCACCGTCAACATCAAGACTGAGATCATCAAGATGCGCTTCGGTGCTTAAACCTCGGGCGAATAGACCACGCTCACGAACATTATTGTTGAGGGTATCGGCCAGAATTTGATCTCGGTCGTAGACATCGTTGCGAAAGTGGACCCGATTGGTGTCGTCGACCCATGCCGTGAGATAGCTGATCTGCACCGGTAGTGCATCATCAAGATTAATCTGTGTTCGCTTGCCGCTCGCAATGGCCTCTTGGATCTGATCAAGAGTCCACCCGGACTGCCCCTGCAAAATTGCGTTTGCAAGACCTTCAGGATCAGCGACACGCACGCAGCCATTGCTGAAGCTGCGTTGATTCTCGGAGAAATCAGTCCTGTTTGGCGTATCGTGAAGGTAAATTTCGAATTCATTGGGAAGCATGAACTTAAGCTGCCCAAGCGCGTTCGCCGGCCCCGGGCGCTGCCGCAGCTTGTAGCCTAGATCTTCCGGCCTGAGATTGGCCCAGTCGACCTCTTCCGTATCCAGCGTTCCTGCATTTCGCCGCCAGTTTTCAAAGACATCAAAGCCGTTTTGCCGCAGATAGCCAGGGTCCTCTTTGACCTTTGGCAAAATCACACGCTGAGCAATGCTTTTGGGAACGGTCCAATAAGGATTGACGACAAGGTAGGTCATATCGGCCGAAAAGACCGGCGTCTTGTTGTATTGGCTGCCAATGACGACAGGCGTGTCGAAAGCGACCTTGCCATTATCGATCAGCTCAAGGTGAAAGTCTGCAAGATTAACATGGATGTAGCGCGAGGGCCGATTGTCCGCCATCCAACGCCGACGTTCGAGATTGAGAATGAGCTGCTCAATACGCTGTTCGATCGGCACATTGAGAGCGTGAAGAGTCCTCGGCCCGACATGTCCATCGTCTTCGAGACCATGGCGCATCTGAAAAGCCTTGACAGCCTCAACCAGCACCTCATCGAAGAGTTCGCGATCGATTGGCGGGGAACCCGCCACCGGCCGCGCAAGATCCCCTCCTCGGATCAGCCGAGCGCGTAGCTGGGCGACCCGTTCTGACCGTTCCCCCTTTTTCAGGGTTGGTCCGGGATCGATCGTTGGCCAGCCGCCCGTGCGTGCCATGGAGCGGTAATTCGCGAGAACGCCTTTGAGGCGCCAATAGTCTATTTGGCGGGGCCGATAGCCGCCAACAAAGACACCGATACTATCCGCCTTTGCCGCCGCGCGGATGGCGTCTTCCTTATCAATGTCATGAGGATAGACAAACAGATCCGGATCGAGCGCCGTCGGCTCGGTCCGCCCCGACCCAAGGTCGGAGAGGAACTGCATGAGACTGAGGCTGAGACGAAGGTCGAGTTCGGCTAACTCAGCCCCGCTCCTCGCATCCATCAACTCACGAATGGTCCGGATGTCATAATCCTGCGGATTAAGCCCGTCGTAGGTTGAGGTTTCGAGAACGTGCAACAGCTCCCGCGCGCGCTCTGTCGGCGCATCTTCGTCGACCCAAACGGGCTTCATCTCGCGCTCGATGTAGAACTGCGTCAGCAGCGCCAAATCGGCAGCATTGTCTTCGGTAAGCGTGGAAAGAATGTTTCGGCTAAATTGGTCAGCGCGCTCATCATCCGTGCGATCCGCAAACGCCGTCTCAGCAGTCAGCAATACAACAAAGGCAAGGCCTGCAGAGGACGCGAGACGTTTGATCAGGCTTCGACTCGAAAAGCGTTTAGCCATCAAGAACCTAGTTATTGGTTGGGGCAGCGCACAACATATCGTTATTCAAGGAAAAATCCGTGGAAGTAAAGAGCTCAGCCCAGGAACAAATGAGAACAGCGTTGATAATGATGTGAGGTCCGCATCCGGGTATTGACACCCCCCCGGTGGAAAAAAGTCTCGTGGCAGGCTGGAAGACACTATTCGGAACCTCTCCAGGCAGGAGTCAACGATGGGGCCCGATGCTTCCCATCGCCGACCCAGAGCTGCAGTCATGAACTAAAAAGGGGATGTGGACATGGTGCCAGTCACTACCATGTCCACACGCGACACCGCCGGCTAAACGGACTCGTCGACCCACTCAAACAGCTTGCTCTTCGGGACAGCTCCGACCTTGGTCGCCGCAAGTTCCCCGTCTTTGAAGAGCATAAGTGTGGGAATGCCGCGGACACCATACTTGGTGGGTGTCAACGGATTGTCGTCGATATTGACCTTAGCGACTTTAATTTCCGTGCCTTTTTCGCTTGCGAGCTCCTCAAGATGAGGTGCAATCGCTTTGCAGGGTCCGCACCATTCGGCCCAGAAGTCGACGACAACAGGCGTGTCCGACTTCAGGACGTCGGTTTCGAACGACGAATCGGTGGTTTCGATAATCGCCATCGTTACATCCCGATAAGGGGTTATTCCATTGTTGCGCTGCTTTCGCAGGCCGCTCTTGCCTCCGACACTAGGAGGACGAAGGCCACAACGTCAAGCGCAGGTGGGATCTGTCGAACCATCGTTCAAGGCGTATCGAAGACATCAAGCCAGGCGTCATCCAACACCATCAGCCTTGGTCCTTCAGTCCAGAGGAGCGCGCAGCGAACCTGCTTATCTCGATAGATCTGGCGCAAGAGCGCGCGGTAAATCGCCATTTGCCGACCGTAGGCCGCAGACACATCGGACAATTCCCTCGGCGGTGGGCGGTTTGTCTTATAGTCAATCACCATCACTTCGTTGCTGAGGACCGACAGTCGGTCGACCTGACCACTGACTTGCCGACCATAGACCTCGCCGACCAAAGGAACTTCGGCGCGGGAAGAAGGGCCAAAAAAGCCACACCACTCGGGATGTTCCAAAATGGCCTGAACTTCCGCTGCAATCGCGTCCCGCATCGGTGGCTCCAGCCCAAGGCCCGGTTTTTCGAGATAGCGGTGCATGGCCGCGAGACGCGCTGACTCGGACACGGTTGGGAGGATTTGCAAGAGCTTGTGCACCAGGAGCCCTCGTCCAAAACGACGCGTACGTTCGTCGCGACGCGGCGAGTCAACCGGTGGATCGTCGGTCTGCGGATCAATCGATGGCCGAAGGGTCTCAATTTTCATTTCGCCGCGAACCGCTGACTGTAGCCAATCGGGCAGCGGCTGCTGGCTTGGTCCATCGAGCGCGAATGGCAGCGATGCCTGTCCTTGAGTAGCTTGCCCAGGCTCGACAGCACCGAAGCGAAGGATCTCACCATGGACGCCGTTTGGTAACGCTCCCTCAGCCATCGTTGTTTGGGGCAGCCGTTCAAGGCCGGCACGAATCATGTCGTACCAAGTCGATCGGCCAGCTGCTTTGGTATCCCTTTCCCGTCGTTTGCAGCCTGCGACAATCAGCCGTTCCTCGGCACGCGTCATGGCGACGTAGAGAAGCCGACGATGTTCTGCCTGTTGTCGCTCGGCCTGATCTTGATAGATCGACTCGCTTTTTTGATCTCGACCGCTTTCCGAGAGCTTCCACAACGGCAGACCATCATCCCGCCAAAGAATCCGATCCTTTTGCATTGTCTTGCGGTACGTCGCATCGGCTAGAAAAACGATCGGCGCTTCGAGCCCTTTCGAGCCATGGACCGTCAGGATACGTACATCGCGACCGGCCTCGTCAGGATCACGCTTGATCGCCTCACTGTCAGCGCGAAGCCAGTGGAGAAAGCCTTGCATTGTTGGGGGATGGTTGCGCTCATAGGCGATTGCCTGAGCGAGAAATGCCTCGATTGGCAAAGCGGCCTCGGACCCCAATCGTCGAAGGAGCCGCCGTCGCCCACTCGGCGCCCCTTCAGCAAGAAAGCGCGCAAAGAATTCGAAGGGAGGCGTGTAGTCCACCTTCGCCAAGAGATCGCGAAATCGGTCGTCGGCATCTGCGAATGCGGGTTCCTCCTCCCGAAGGTCGCCCAACCGTTGCCAGAGGGGCCGGTCACCACGGTCGTGGGCAAGCTTGAAGAGTTGCTCCTCGCTGACATCGAAGAGTGGGCTCCGCAGCAGTGTCGCCATGGTTAGATCGTCGTCGGGTAAAAGAAGCGCGTCACCGAGGGCCATCAAATCCATGACCGCCAATTCATCCGTAAGGCCGATACGATCGGCGCCAGCGACGGGCACATTCTGGCGTTTGAGTTCACGCACCAATCGATCCTGAAGCACACCTCGTCGAGGCAAAAGGATCATGATGTCGCCGGGCTCGATGGCCCTGTCCTGATTGAGAAGCCTCTCGCCATCACGGAGCCATGCCTGGATTTGAAGCGCGATGGTACGCGCCAACCGAAGTTCAGCACTATCGGTGACTGACGTTTGATCAGGCAGTGCCCAAGGCTCAACATGCTCCGTTCGATCTCCTTCGATCAACGGCCAGAGCTCCACCAGACCTTTAGCGTCCTGCTTGTAGGCCTGGTGGTTCATGGAGCCGGCGCCGCTATGGACGCCTTTGCTGATCTCGGGATCATCGAACACGGCGTCGACAGCGGTCAGAATCGCTGGCGCCGAACGAAATGACTGTTCTAGCGGTATGATCTCCAAACGCCGATTTGCGCCAAGAGCCCGTTCTTCAAAGATGCCACGAAGGCGTTGATAAGTTTCGAGATCAGCTCCCTGGAAACCGAAGATCGATTGCTTCTCATCACCAACAACAAAGAGCGTCGGCGGTTTTTCACGAGCCCCATCACCGCTCCAGAAATCCTCAATCAGCGCCTCGACAATTTGCCATTGGTCTGGGCTGGTATCTTGGCTTTCATCGATCAGGAGATGATCGATGCGCTGATCCAGTTTGTAGCGCACCCAATCACCGGCATCGCCATTGGCCAGAAGGGCGCAGCTTCGATCGATCAAATCAGCATAGTCAAGTTGGCTCGCAGCCCGCTTTCTCTGTTCATAAACCCTGATCACGGCTGCGCCGACGCGCAGCAGGGCCGCCGTCTTCTCAGCAACACCGATGGCCTTTTCGCGATCTGCGGCCAGCTGAAGGCGCCGTTGCTCGGTTTCAAAACTCGGGACAACGTGCGGGTACGCTTTCTTGACCCCACCGGTCGGCAGCTTGGCACGTGGTTTGCCCTCTTTGGTCAGAAAGACAAGCCGATACTCCTGAAAGGTCCTTTTTCGGCCATCTAGATCCGCTCCAAGCCAGGCACTTAGTTGCGTCGCTGCCGGAATATCGGTTTTCGGCGTACCATCCCAAAGCGCACTTGCGAGCGCTGCCAGGCTCGGCTCATCAAGGTCGGAGTCACTGCACACCGCGGTGCGAAGATCATCAACCGTCGTCCCGGGCTCGACGCCGAGCGTCGCGTAGACACGATCGAGCACGGCTTCAACATCGTTGTTATGTTCAGCAAACAACCGCGTCAGCGTGGCCCGCTTACCATCAAGTGCCTGAAGGCCTTCGCCAAGCGACTGTTCGCCGAGCGCCACGGCCAAACGGTCAATGGCAGCGCTCAAGTCAGGCGTAGGATCGATCAGTACCTCGTCCCGCGCCTCACGCATCAGACCTGAGGCCGCCCTCGGCTCCATGAGTTCGAAATGTGGACTGACGCCCGCCTCCAACGGGAACCGATGCAAGAGGGATTGGCAAAAGCTGTGGATCGTCATGATCCGAAGGCCGGCCGGCAGATCGAGCACCGATAGGAGACCGCCACGCGCACGGCGAATATCGTCATCCTCTGGTGCCCGGCCGAGTAATCCCTCCAGGTCGGCGACGAGCGCTTCGTCTGACATGGTCGCTAGTCGAGCAAGGTCGCTTTGAATCCGCCTTGCCATCTCGGCCGCCCCCGCCTTGGTATAGGTCAGGCAAAGAATGCTCGCGGGATCGGCCCCGTCCAAAAGAAGACGGAGGAGGCGATTCGACAGAACGCGGGTCTTGCCCGTACCAGCAGATGCAGAGACCCAGACCGAACTTTCAGGATCGGCCGCCAAATGCTGCTTGGGTGTCGGTCTAGGCCTTGGGATCGTCTCTCGATCGACGGGATGAGCGGCTGGGGACGTCATGCGACATATGCCCATGATCGTTCGAGAAAGCATTGACGCCGCGCGATCAGGGCCCCGCGCTCGCTTCGTGCGCACCCGACTAGATCGGCCATTCGCCAAGCCTTGCTAGATGGTCGTAGTCGCCGTGACGCGCAGTCGGTGGTCGGTATGCAGCAGGATAGGCGGTGGTGGGGAGGTCAAAATGGCGAACCAACGCCGAGAGTCCCTCGAAGGCCTGTCCAGCCAGATCGACCGGGCGTTGCTCTAGCTTGCCACCGTCCTCGTTGCCTGAAAGCCGCCAAAACCGGAGGCCAACAAGCGCAAGATCCCCCTGAGGCTTGCCGATTTTGCTAAATCCTCCCTTTTGTACCATCGCGCCCTCAAGTGCCAATTGCGGCGCAAGGCCGAGGACCATGTCTTTCACGCTGGGCGGCGTGCCAGTCTTATAATCAACGATCACGACCCCACCATCCGCGCGCAACTCAAGCCGATCGGCACGAGCAGTCAGATAAAATGGCCCAGCCGGTGCGTCGACCTCGAGCTCGCCGTTAACTTCCGCCAAAATCCGACAAACCCCCTCTCGACTCGCCTCCTCTTGGGTCACGACCCAGCGCGCCGACTCGAGAAATCGTGGCCACCAAAGGGCTCGGACCTGCGGACGATGATCAAAGCGGGCGAAGGACTCGCGGCCAAAGGCGCGAAGTTCATCAAAGGGCACGTCAGGCATGGTTTCGGGATGAGCACGAACAAATCGCTCCAATGCCTCATGGATGATCGTACCGCGGTCACCCGCTTCTGGATCGCCTTCCAAGGCGTCAAGCGGCTTCAATTTCAAGATACGCTTAGCGTAGAGCCCATAGGCATTGTTCATCCAGAGACCAACATCGCTAACCGTCAGTGTGCGTGGACGAACCGCAACTGGCGGCTTGGGCTTCGGCTGAGGTTCTGGGATCGGATGACCGCCTGGATCATCAAGGCTCTCGACCCATTGCCGCCAGAACGGCTTCTCCTCGATCGCTTCCAAAGCATGATCGATACGAGCAGCCAAAAGTGCGTTGAGCCGAACCACCCAGCGTGAAAGCACGGTTGGACTGCCGTCCAGACTCTTTTCTGCGCGGGATAAGACAACGTCTGGACCCGACGCCAGCTGCACAAAATCATGCGCTGCCTGTCCGATCCGTCGTTCGAGAGCGGGCAAACCGAGAACATCGCGCATGGCAGGGTTGAGCCAGGGGCCAGGCTCCGAGGATCGCGGCCAAACGCCCTCGTTCAGTCCAGCAAGGATGGTGAGATCAGTCTGCTGCAACCGAGCTTCCAACTGGCCATAGATCGAGAGCCTCGGATGAGAAGGCCGTCTCGGACGAACCGAGACAGCGTTCATCATACGGGCAAGCAACGCCGGATAGGCTGTTGGTGGCAAGCGATCGTCGTCCTCAGCCGTCTGTAGGATCTCACGAAAAAGAGCAGCGGCCGCTTCACCAGACTCCTTGGCCCATAGAAATTCTGCATCCCCGTCAACCGAAGCGAGGGCTTCAGCAAAGCGCACATGCTCATCAGCAAGGGTACCAAGCGGCACATTGGGATCGTTGAGTAACGCGGCGAATGGTGCGGCTTGAGCCGCAAGACTCGCCAACCAATCTCGAAGCTCCGAGAAGCTCTCTTTGAGCTCGACTTGATCGTCCGGGACACGCTGACGAAGGCCGTTGAGCTCACCGATGATCTGCTTGAACCCGCCGATAATGGCAGGACCACGCAAGCAAAGGCGATCCAAAGCGCGCGCCCTTTTGCGCACCACTTCTGCCTCGAGACCTGCGCGCATCAGGGGGTGCTTCAACACCGAAAGGAGCGCGACGGGACGAACTTTCTCAAGCATGAGACGCGCCGTCAGCAAGAGAAAGCTTCCCGTTGCCGTGCGGTCGAGCGGCACGCCCGCGGAGTCATCGATCTCGATGCCAAAGCGACGAAGCTCAACCACCACACGGCGCGCAAGACTTCGGTCTGGCGTCACCAAGGCGGCATGCTGCCCCTCCACCAGAAGAGCCGCCCGCAAACGAAGCGCGATCGCTGTCGCCTCGCTTGCCGGATCGGGATGCATAGCAAGCGTAACATTGCTGGTCGTCGTCGGATCCATCTCGGCCGCATCGCGCCAACAGTCCTCAACGCCACTCGGCACCATAACGTCCCGCCACAACCGCACACGGGATCTAATCCTCGAGGGTTCGTCGACGCTTGGCCAAAGCCCGACATGGCTTCGGTCGATAGCGAAGAAGGCCAAAAGCTGTTTCAAGCCGTCTTGCGGATGCTGTGGTGTCAGCGCATCCCAGCTCTCGTCATTGATCTCCTGATCCAATCCCGGCAGCACGACTTCGCCCTCAGGCAATGAAGCAATGACCTTCAACAAAATCCGCGTCGCTGGAATGCTGCCAGTGGATCCCGCTGCCAAAACCCGCCCTTTCGGCGGCGAAACCGACCAACGCTGAGCAATGGCGGTGAGGACACGATGCCGGCGCTCGGCGGGATCGAGCGCGCCTTCCTCTTCAAGAACAGCAGGCCAATGTTCGCCAACGATCTGCAGAATTTGGAGACTCTGCCGCCAGTGATCGGCAAACATCGCCGGAACCAGATCATGGAGGGACTCGAACGGGATGCGTTCCGTTTGGAGTTCGTCGAGTAGCGATGCAAGGTCGTCGGCCAAACGTCCTGCCTGGTCCGATGAAAGATCGAGCGACTCGGCCCGCATCAAAAGGCGCATCAGCAAAAGCCGACGGCGTAAATCGCCGATCGCCGGCGGCAGGTCAAGCTCGCTCTCCGCGTCGATGAGATAGTCGTCGGGATCGAGGTCACCGATGGGCTGAATCGCCGGAAGCGCTAGCGCACGACGTTCGCTCACCCGCCAAAAGGCATCACGCAGCGCTCGACAAGCGCGACGATTCGGTAAGAGCACCAGCATATCGGCGAGCGCCAGCGGATCGCTTCCCGCTTCGACGAGAAGACCCGACGCCAGCGCATCCACAAACGGTACGCCGGCCGGAATGGTCGACACCCGCGTCATAGCCGCGTTTGTACACTGTGTTTTTCTAAGATGCGATCGCTAAGGCTAGGTTACGTTCGAACCAAGCAGCGAGTGTGGCCAGCTGCGGATGGGCGAGATCCCGACGCAAATGGGCCCATACCCGGCCCTCCAGGGCACGATATTGAGGTTTTCCCGTGCGCGCCCAATTCGCGATCATCCCCAAGATCTTGCAGTTCCGATGGGCTCCAAGAATAGCATAGGCCGTCCGGAAAGCATCTGGATCAAGATCTGATCTTGCGGCGAGATAACGATCGATCATGGCATTGGCGAGGCCGATGCCGACGTCGCGCCGCGCATCCTCCAATAAGGAGACGAGATCATAGGCACACGGGCCGAGACGACCGTCTTGAAAATCCAGCAGTCCAACACGCGCAAGACCGTCACGCTCCGGCAGCCAGACCAAATTGTCGGCGTGATAGTCGACGTAGACGAAGGCGGCTGAGCCAATACGGGTCGCGGGGAAGAGGTCTCGCCAGATGCCGAGATAAGCGTTCTTTTCATCGTCGCTTAAATGATCAGCGGCCCAACGCGTGAAGCGACTCGCTTCCTCGCACATTTTGTTGTCATCATAGGGCGGCAGATCAGCGGGAGGCTCGAGCGATTGAAGGGCCACCAAGACATCGACGGCTGCGCCGTAGAGCTCGGCCTCGTCGACCGCTCCACCCCTTGTTAGGACTCGGCTAAACAAATCATCGCTCAGGTCCTCCATAAGGATCAGACCCCAATCGATTCGATGACGAATGAGTTCGGGTGCGGAGAAGCCGTGCTGGCGCAGCCAAGAACCGATTTTGACAAAAGCTGCCGTGCTGAGCATCGGTAGATCCGGTGGCGCATCCATCAAAATCATCGTTTTGCCGTCGGCAACTAACCGCTCATAGCGCCTAGCCGAAGCATCACCGGCAAGCGGCACACGCAAGGCGCCGTCTAGCCCATTGTCTTGGAGGAATACTTTGATCGTGGTGTCGCGATCACTCATGAGATGAGACTGATCATGCGTGATGCCCAACTTGCGTCGCCGGTGACGTGAGCGGTTCGAGCTTGAATCGCTGCGGTTTCACGAAACTCAATCGTCAAAACAGCACCCATCAGCCGGCCTCCAGCGCGTTCAGGCCACTCGACGAGCCAGGCCTCATGTTCAGCAGGCGCATCCTCAAGACCAAGTTCGAGAAGCTCATCGGGATCGGCAAGGCGGTAAAGGTCGATATGGCGAAGGGTTAGACCGGTCAATGGATAGTCTTGAATGATGGTGAAAGTTGGGCTGGGAACTTCAATCTCAGCGCCAGCCCGCGCTCGAATCAGGGCCCGCGCGAATTCGCTCTTGCCCACCCCGAGATCCCCTCGCAAAGCGATGACATCACCAGCCTGCAGCAACTCCGCCGTTCGCACCGCAAACGCATGGGTTGCGGTGAGATCCGGAAGATCGACCTTAGAGTTCCCATGGAAGGTCGAGCTCGACATCGATCTAAGATCGACGTCCGTGCCGCTAGTAGCGATAGGCCTCAGGCTTGAAAGGCCCTTCAGGCGTCACGCCGATATAGGAAGCCTGCTTTTCGCTGAGTTTGGTGAGCTTGGCACCGACCTTATCGAGATGCAGCGCGGCAACCTTCTCGTCGAGCGCCTTCGGGAGAACATAGACCTGGTTCTCGTAATTCTCAGCGTTTTGCCAAAGTTCGATCTGCGCCAACACCTGGTTGGTGAACGAGGCACTCATCACGAAGCTCGGATGGCCCGTGGCGCAGCCGAGATTCACCAGGCGGCCTTTCGCCAACAGAATAATCTGCTTGCCATCAGGAAACTCGATCTGATCGACTTGAGGCTTAATCTCGGTCCACTTCATGTTCTGAAGCGAACTCACCTGAATCTCGTTATCGAAGTGGCCGATGTTGCACACGATCGCGCCATCCTTCATGTCGCGCATGTGGTCGAGTGTGATGATGTCAGTGTTGCCGGTAGCGGTCACGAAAATATCACCACGCGGGGCCGCGTCTTCCATCGTGACGACCTCGTAGCCCTCCATCGCTGCCTGAAGCGCACAAATTGGATCAGCCTCGGTCACCACAACGCGCGCGCCAGCATTCCGCATGCTCTCGGCGCTGCCTTTGCCGACATCGCCGTAACCCGCAACAACGGCAACCTTGCCTGCCATCATCACGTCCGTCGCTCGCCGGACGGCATCCACCAAGCTCTCGCGACAGCCATATTTGTTGTCGAACTTGGATTTGGTCACACTGTCATTGACATTGATCGCGGGGCACTTGAGCGAACCCTCCTTGGCCATCTCATAGAGACGATGCACGCCGGTCGTGGTTTCCTCAGAAATGCCACGAACCTTGTCCATGAGCTCAGCATAATCGTCATGCATGATCTGGGTGAGGTCGCCACCATCATCCAAAATCATGTTCGGGCGCCAGTCGGGATGACCGTCAATCGTCTTACGAACACACCAATCATATTCCTCTTCCGTCTCCCCCTTCCAGGCAAAGACTGGGATGCCAAGATCGGCGATGGCCGCTGCCGCATGATCCTGTGTCGAAAAAATATTGCACGAGCTCCACCGGACTGTCGCCCCAAGATGGACAAGGGTCTTGATCAGCACAGCCGTCTGGATGGTCATATGCAGACAACCGGCGATTCGCGCACCGTCGAGCGGCTTCGTATTGCCATACTCCTCTTGGAGTGCCATCAGACCTGGCATTTCCTTCTCGGCGATCGCGATTTCTTTGTGGCCCCAGTCGGCAAGGCTGATATCGGCGACTTTGTAATCGGTGAAGTCAGTCATGGTTTCTGTTCACTCTGTCGAGATAAAAGGGCGGCGCTCATTGGACGAACCAATGCAGTTCAAGCACAAGAAGCGTTATTTGGTACGGCTCGGGTTAAATCACAAGGGTTGTTAGGGAGCAAGCTCATCAAGGCCTAGTTTGGCGGTCAGGGCTCTTCAAATCCTTCGGCGACAAGCTGCTCCAATTCATCCAGCGCTTCCTCAGCATCGTCGCCAGTCGCGCCAATTTCAAGAACGGCTCCGGTAGCCGCCGCAAGCATCATCAAGCCCATAATCGAGGTTGCTTGCACCACCAAACCACCATGGCCCACATGGATATCCGATTCAAACCGCTGGGCGGCTAGAACAAACTTTCGCGCGGCTCGTGCATGCAGGCCCTTTTGATTAACCACCTTGACCCAGCGATGGAATTCACCTGGAACGGCAGCTCGCGGGGTCGTCATCGCCCTTATTTGGCCTGACTGACGTTAAGGAGCGTGCTGGCAACGTTGATGTACTTCTTACCAGCCTCTTGAGCGCTTACCACGGCTTGCTCCAGGCTCTCGGTGCTGCGCACACTGGCAAGCTTGATCAGCATCGGAAGATTGACGCCAGCGATAACCTCGATATGCGCCTTATCCATAATGGAAATCGCTAGATTGGACGGCGTTCCGCCGAACATATCCGTCAACACGATCACGCCTTCTCCCGTATCGACCTCGGCAACCGCGTCCATTATGTCTTGACGTCTAACCTCCGTGTCATCGTCCGGGCCCATGCAAATGCCGAGGATGGTTTCTTGCGGGCCAGCAACATGCTGCATCGCGTCGATAAATTCTTCCGCGAGTCGTCCATGGGTGACGAGAACCAGGCCAATCATCATGCACTCCGCTTCTTCATCATATCGCCTTCATCGCCGGCTTCTCGTTCGCTGCCCTTTCCTGAGCGGAGCGATTCGCCTCTGGCGTATCGCGATGCCTGATCCGCGCAGGCCAGCCCTTTTGCCGCAACCTTTCTGCGAAGAGCTCTGCAGTCGCAATCGAGCGATGACGTCCTCCGGTACAACCAAATGCGATGGTCAAATAGCTTTTCCCCTCGAGCTGATAGGCCGGCAGGAGAGGCACCATAAAGTCTTCAAGATCCTGGAGTAACTTTCGGAACTTGGGATCAGCGTCGATATAGTTCTGCACCGGCAGATCGACTCCCGTCATGGGCCGCAACCGATCATCGTAATGTGGATTTGCAAGAAACCGAACGTCGAATACCAGATCCGCTTCCCTTGGCAAGCCCTTTCGATAGCTGAACGAAATCACGGAAATTGCGAGGCTTTGCTGACTGTCGATTGCGAAGTGGCCTGCGACGAGCTGGCGCAGCTCACCCGGCGTTAGGTGACTCGTATCGAGCATGACGTCGGCTATGTCACGTAGAGGCGCCATCAGGTTGCGCTCGCGCGTTATGCCATCCGCCACGGAACGGTCGGGCGCCAGTGGATGGCGACGACGGGTTTCAGTAAAGCGGCGAGCCAGGATGTCGTCGTCACAATCGAGAAATAGGATTCGGGTCTCGGCCCCATTGGTGGTCGGTCGAGCGCCAAGGCGTTTGATTAACTCATCTGGATCGAACGCGTGGCTTCGCGAATCGATTCCGATCGCAATGCTGCGTGGACCGGAAGAACTAGGCCGAAACAGGCCACTGAGCAGCGATATCGGCAAGTTGTCCACGGCTTCATAACCGAGATCCTCAAGGGCCTTTAACGCCGTTGTGCGGCCAGCTCCTGCCATGCCCGTGACCAGGAGGATACGCTCGGCTGCCATGTCTTTCCCCATGTCAGAACACCCGCTCGGCAACGAGCACCGTCCGGATACGGGCAACCGCCGAGGCCGCTTTGGGATCAAGGCCGATCTTTGGAAGGTCGACGCCGAGCCAGGACACATTCGCCGGTGGCGGCAAAGGGTCAGCCACCGCGTCAGAACTGACCAGGTCGACGGCGAGATCGAGTGGCCCCTCTTGATACGGCAAGCGCAAAATCCCAATTCCGCGAAGGTTGATCAACCCTTTGAGGCGCTCATGAGGGCCTGCCACAAGGCGCTGGTTTTTGACCTCAAGCTTCACCTGATCGTCAGCGATCAATGTCGCGCCGGCGTCAATCAGTCGAAGCGCCAGATCCGATTTCCCGACGGCAGACGGACCCAGTAGGAGCACGCCTTTGCCGGCGAACTGAACAGCAGCACCGTGCACCAGGATCACCTGCGCGTCATTGCTTTTGTTGGCGCCCGTCATTGGAAGCGTGACATTTCCAATAGGAGCCGACTGCGTGACCATGACTTGCGACGTTCCGGAGCCTTGCTAGGGGCCGACAGCAGAGTGGCTTGGAGTCACGCTGCGTGAGACTCGGGCTTTTCCGTGAGCATGCGATACATGGCATCGGCATCCTTGGTCTGGCGGAGCCGTTGCTGCAGGCTGCGATCGCGCAGTACGCGCGACACACGCGCAAGCGCTTTCAGACTGTCGGCATCAGCCGCGTTCGGCGCCAGCAGCATGAAGATTAAGTCCGAGGGCTGATCGTCAAGCGCTTCGAAGTCGATCGGCTGGTCGAGCCGGGCAAATAAACCCACAACTTTGTCCAGCTTTTCAAGCCGAGCATGCGGAATAGCGATTCCGTGACCCACACCTGTGGTACCGAGCCGTTCCCGCTCCATCAGCGCTTCTAAGAGCTGCTGCGCATCGACGTCGATCAGTTCGGACGCCCGTTCCGCCAGCTCTTTCAACACCTGACGCTTGCTGTTGCAAGCCTTCAGGTCAACGATCACCCCGTTGGGTGAGAGTATATCGGCAATATCGATCATATCAGGACCGTCTTGCGTCTCCGTTCCGACTGCACCAGCGTCTTGATGCCGTCGCGTTCATCCCCGCATATGCCCGTCCGGCGGCGCACCCACCGGATCGAAAAGCCCGCCCGCTGGAGTTCCAGTCCCGGGCCCTTTGATCGAGCGCATGCAGCGCTGGTTCATGATCGTCCACTAAGCATTAAATGGGACTGAAAGATCGGTTCGAACAGAGATAGATGCAACGGTTGATGACGTCCATGATCAAAATCTCCCCTCTAACCCCGTTTTTATTCCACCGCGAAAATGGAGTGAAAGTGTCCTTTACGCAAGCTTTAAAGATTTTTCCCTTCTACGCTGAACTGATGAAGGAATTGATAGCGATTCGCGATATTTTGCGACCGTCCTTCGTGCAATTGACACGCCTTGCGCGCGCAATAGAGTCACGACTTGATCATCGGAGAGCACCTCATCGGGTCTCTCGCCGTCGATCAGCTCCTTTATCTTCTGCCGGATCGCTTCGGCAGCATGACCTCCTTCACCGTCGGCTGATGGTAACGCATTGGAAAAAAAGTACTTAAAAGGATAGGTACCTCGAGGCGTGGCAACAAATTTGTCAGCTGTCGCGCGCGAGACGGTGCTTTCATGCATCTCGATGGCCTCAGCGATATCGCGCAGGACTAGTGGCTTTAAATGGCTGACACCAAAGGTCAGAAAGTCGCCCTGTCGCTCAACCACGGCTTCCGTGACCTTGAGCACCGTCCGCGCACGCTGATCCAATGCCTTGATCAGCCAATTTGCGGATTGAATTCGCTCGTTCACATACTCTTTAGCTCTGGCGTCCTCGGCGTCTTTGCGTACCTGAGTATGATATTCGTTATTGACGATCAGTTTCGGTAACGTTGCCGTGTTTAGCTCCACGCGCCAGCCGCTGGGCGTGGGCAGGATAAAGATGTCGGGGACGACGGCGTCGATGGGCTGTTCGGCAAAACCCTGCCCCGGTTTGGGGTTGAGCGCCTTAATTTCCGCGATCATCTCGGGAATGTCGTCCGCAAGCACACCGCAGATCTTGTGCAACTGGCCGATTTCAGCCTTGGCAAGCAATTCGAGATTGTCGAGAAGCGCCTCCATCGCCGGATCGAACCGGCCGAGGTCCCGGAGTTGAAGCGCCAAGCATTCTTTCAATGATCGCGCGCAAACACCCGACGGATCACATTGCTGAAGCTTCGCAAGCACGGCTTCCGCCATGTCGGAATCGCACCCTGTCAATGACGTGACATCATCGAGATCGCCGCGCAAATAGCCATCATCATCGACCAAATCGATCAGATGATGGGCAATCAAACGCTCGGGGCCATCTACGGTGGACAGATGGATCTGATCGAGCAGATGATCGCGCAAGGTCTGGGGACGGCTTGCCCGGTTTTCAAGGCTATCGATCTCATCGTCGAACGCCATCGAACCTCCGCGGCCAACATAACCAAAACTGTCGCTGATCGACTGCGTCTCGACCCCCTGGAGAGGCGGTTCACGCTCCGACTCCTGCCAGCCGTCCTCGCTTGACCCCGACCAGCCCTCGCCGCTGGTTTGCGTATCGGTCACAAAATCTGGCGACCCGCTGAGCTGATTGGTACCGTCATCGCCGGTCAAGGCGTTGGGTTGATCGGACGATTCCCGAACTGGATCCTTGTCGGTTGATTCCTCCCGCTTTTCCAAAAACGGGTTCTGCTCAAGCTCCTGTTCCACATAGGCCGCGAGGTCAAGATTGCCGAGCTGCAACAGCTTAATCGCCTGCTGCAGCTGCGGCGTCATCACAAGGCTTTGGCTTTGTCGTATATCGAGACGGAGTGAGACGGACATCCGGGCGGCTACCTATCGCCTATCCGTCGCCGGCGAATACCCTCAGTCGACATGGCGCACGCGCTCCGGGCACGACAGTCACACCTCCGTGCCCGATACATCAACTTGCCCCCACGACAATTGAGCAGAATCCCCGGCATCACATACCTTATAAGACAGCATCCTTCAGATCATGGCCGCTAGAGGCTAAATCGCTCTCCGAGGTAGACGCGGCGAACGCCTTCATCAGCGACGATCTTGTCGGGAGCCCCCTCCATCAACACATGTCCTTCATGAAGTATGTAGGCTCGATCAATAAGATCTAGTGTATCTCGCACATTATGATCGGTAATAAGTACGCCAAGGCCGCGATCCTTGAGATGACCAACCAAATCGCGGATCTCAGCGACATTGATTGGATCGATGCCGGCAAGTGGTTCGTCCAGCAGCATGAAGCTGGGATCGGAGGCAAGGGCTCGGGCAATTTCGACCCGTCGTCGCTCACCGCCGGAGAGCGCTAGCGCAGGCGCGCGCCGAAGATGGGTCAACGAAAATTCTGCTAAGAGCTCATCCAATTTGGACTCTCGCTTGCTCCGCAGAGGTTCGGCCACTTCGAGGACTGCACGGATATTGGCTTCGACCGAAAGCCCACGAAAAATCGATGCCTCTTGGGGCAGATAGCCGATGCCCAAACGCGCCCTTCGATACATCGGCAGACCGGTAATATCGCCGCCATCGAGGCTGATCGACCCGTAGTCCGGCTGCAGTAGGCCGGTGATGATGTAGAAGCACGTGGTTTTGCCGGCACCATTCGGCCCGAGCAGGCCAACCGCCTCGCCACGCCTCACATGCAAGCTGACGTCCCGCAAGACCGGACGCTGCTTGAACTGCTTGCCTAGATTGCTCGCAACAAGCCCCTTGGCCTCGGCCACAAGTCTTGGGCCCATATGATCAGACGAACTATCGCTCACTTCAGAGGTTGGCAGCGTCATTGTGGGCGCGCCTCAGGACGCGGCGGACTTTCGTCATTTTCATCAGCATTCGGTGTAAACAATGCGCGCACACGTCCTCCGGGGCTAGCCTCGCTGCCATCTGCAACGGTTGTCTCGGTGCCGACAATGCGCGATTTGCCGCTGACGAGATCCATCACCAACCGTTCGCCACGAATCACATTCTCGCCCCGGGTCAAGACGACCTCACCTTCGAGAACCACAAGTTTGCCGCGAACGTCATAGGTTCCCTGCTTCCCCTCAGCTGTTTCCTCGGGTGAAGCAATGATCACGTTTCCCTCTGCGTCGATACGACGGATACGATTGCCACTCCCGGCTGCGATCCCAACGGCACTGTCCTTTCCCTCATAATGCACGCGCAATTTGTCGGCGCTCAGGACCAGATCGCCCTGAACGGCATCGACATTGCCTGCGAAGGTTGCGACTTGCTGCTCCTGCTCGACCTCAAGGCTGTCCGCCGAGATCTCAATGGGTTGACTGGAATCGTGATCGAGCGACTGTGCAAACGCAGCCCCCGACGTGAGCGCGATCATCGGCAATGCCCGCAAAAACGCGGCCACACAAAGACGGAGCATCATGTCTGAGGCTCCAAGGGCAAAATCGTCATGTGAACTCGCCCCTCGAATCGCAGGCGCTTACCACCATCCTCGATATCAAAACGATCCGCCGCAAGTGTCCCTGTTGGCCCATTGCCGGTCACCGGTTCCGGACCGACGACATGACCGAGCTCAAGATCGACCTCGGCACTCTCCGTATTGAAGCGATAGCCGTCACCAAATACCAGCTCGAGGGCTCCTTCAAGCTCCAGTCTGTTTTGCCCACGCATATAGATGCCTTCATTGGCCCGCAGATTGATACGCGATGACGGTCCCTCGTCCTGAGACGTTTCTCCGTCCTCAAACGTGGCAAATAACTGGTCGAGATGAATACGGTTGGGGTCCGTCGGATCGAGGAAAGCCGATGAGGCCGTCACCTCGTAGGGCTTTGCGGATTCGGTCTTGCCGACATAGCGCGGATTGGTCATGCGCATGGCGTCGCTAACATGCTCAGCAGCATTCTTGAACGCCGGAACAATCAGCCCACCGTAGCCGCCCACCAGCCAAGGCCAGGCCATCACCACGGCAAGGAGCAAGAGAGCGATCGCAGGCAAGACAAAGCGTAGTCGATCGACACGTCGACTGTAGCGCCCGCCGAGAGTCGCCGCTGGCCTCGGTGGGCTGGTCGAGCGCTTCATCATGCCACACCCGCCCGAAGACAATCGTGCACGTGCAGGATGCCGATCGGCCGGAAGTCGTCAATGACGAACATCACCGTGATCGGCCGGTCCGGCTGATTCATCACGGCAAGGGCCTCAACCGCCAAGGCGTCGGCGCCGATCGTCCGCGGCGACGAGGTCATGATGTCGACGGCTGGCAGGCTGAGAAGATCGGACGACATATGCCGCCGCAGATCGCCATCCGTGATAATGCCGGAAAGCTGGCCTGCCGAGTCGAGCACACCGACACAGCCGAGGCGCTTCGCCGTCATCTCAAGGATCACGTCGGCCGTCGACGTATCGAGATCGACGAGCGGCAGCGCCTCGTCTCGATGCATTAGCTGTTCAACCTTGATCAGCTTCTTGCCCAGCTTGCCGCCGGGATGAAACACGCCAAATCCCTGCGCATCGAAGCCTTTTTTCTTCAAGAGTGCGATCGCAAGCGCATCAGCAAGGGCAAGCGTCACCGTCGTCGACGTGGTCGGCGCAAGGCCCATCGGACAGGCTTCTGGCCGATCAGGCAGCAAAAGAACGACATCAGCGGCTTGAGCGAGCGCGCTCGCCACACGCCCGACAATCACGACCAAGGGAATGGCGAAACGACGGCAATAGCCAACAATATCGGCAAGCTCGGGGGTTTCACCGGAGTTCGACAGTGCCAAAACGAGATCATCAGATGTGATCATGCCGAGATCGCCATGGCTCGCTTCGGCAGGATGGACGAAAAGCGCCGGCGTTCCGGTCGACGCAAAGGTCGCCGCAATCTTTCGCCCGATATGACCACTCTTGCCCATACCCGTGACGATCACCCGGCCCCTAATCGCTGCGATCCGGTCGACAGCGACAGCGAAGGTCTCATCGAGCGCCTCTGCCATCGCGCCGAGAGCATCGGCCTCGATACGCAGCACGCATCGTCCGGTTTCAACGGAGTTAAAGGCCGCACTCCCCGCAACGTCGAGATCGGTTCTCGGCAAGGCGCTCATCGTCGAGGTCACACCCTCTTCCAGATCCAACCTATCCTACTTGCCATCTGATCTATCTGATCATCCCAAATGCGGCGGGTCAATGACGGCTGTCCCGAGGCATAGGGCGACGAAGCCGAGCGATCTTTCCTCATGAATGGGCAAAAATATCGGTTGCCCCCCAGCCGGCCAGATCGAGAACGGCTCGGTGCGGAAGAAAATCAAAACAGGGCTGCAAGAGCTGATCACGTCCTTCCCTGGACAACATCTGATCAAGGCGCTCGCGCAACGCATGGAGATGAAGGACATCATGGGACGCGTAGGCAAGCTGGGCTTCGCTCAATGAAGGCGCGCCCCAATCTGAACTCTGCATCTGTTTCGAAAGATCAATGCCCAAGAGTTCTTGGCAAAGTTCTTTTAGGCCGTGCCGATCCGTATAGGTCCGGGCGATTTTCGACGCAATTTTTGTGCAGTATACGGGGCGACAATCGGCACCGAGATAGTGGTTGAGGACCGCGAGATCAAACCGCGCGAAATGGAAGATTTTCAGGACATTTTGATCGTTGAGCATGCGCACCAGGTTGGGCGCATTGTAATGATCTTTGGGGAAATGAACGACGTGACAATGCCCGTCGCCCGCCGACATCTGAACGACGCAAAGACGATCCCGAGAAGGGTTGAGCCCAAGGGTCTCCGTATCGATGGCAACGATGTTGCCGAGATCGATGTTGGCTGGCAAATCGTCAACGTGATACGCAATCGTCATGCCTGTCCGCTCTGGCTGGCTGCGCCAGCTATTCCGCTGAGCGCATGTCATCACCATCAATGGTCCGGCAAAACTAACGCAATCTTGGTTAACAATACGTCAACCATCATCTTGTTATCTTTGTCCGGAATAGAAATGGTGCCCAGGAGAGGACTCGAACCTCCACGGCCATACGACCGCTAGCACCTGAAGCTAGTGCGTCTACCAATTCCGCCACCTGGGCTTGAACTTCTCCGGGGATTTAAGCGGTATCTGATGTGCCGTCAACCGATCAACGCTTTCTCGATGGAAAAGGATCCACGCCGTCGAGACGCGCGTATCGGTTTCAGCGAGGTCAAAACGTGAATGCCGACAGCCACATCATGACCATTCGCGTCCGGAAAGCACTGTCATTAGAGGCCGACCGGTTTTGATTGACGAGCGACGAACGATCGTTCAGGTCGTTGGCGACAGGGAGATTCGCGATGGATGAGCGCTTGATCACGATTTTCGGTGGTGCCGGCTTTATCGGCCGGCATCTGGTTCGAAAACTTGCCGCCGCCGATTGGCGCATTCGCGTTGTGACCAGATCCCCTGGTCTAGCGGGGCATCTGCAGCCAACGGGCGACGTTGGTCAGATCGTGATCCAACCCCTCGACAACCTGGACGAGCCATCGATCCGTCGCTTAGTTGAGGGGTCGACCGCCGTCGTCAATTTGGTCGGCATTCTCTACGAAACCTCAAGACAGCGCTTTGACGAAATTCATGGAGAGCTGCCTGCCAGGATCGCTCGAACTGCGACGGATGCCGGTGTCTCTCGAATGGTTCATGTATCCGCGATAGGCGCCGATGAAACCTCATCAAGTGCCTATGCCAGGAGCAAAGCCAAAGGCGAAGCGACATTGCGCGAAGCTTTCGCTTCGGCCGCTATTCTGAGGCCGAGCATCGTGATCGGACCTGAGGATGACTTCTTTAACCGCTTTGCCGGTATGGCACGCCTCCTACCAGCACTTCCTCTGATCGGTGGCGGCAAAACACAGTTTCAGCCGATCTATGTCGGCGATGTCGCTGATGCGGTCATGGCGACATTGCACCAAGACAGCACCGCCGGCAAAACCTATGAGATCGGAGGGCCACAGGTTTACAGCTTTGAAGATCTTCTTCGCTACATGCTTGATGTGATCGGCAAGAGGCGACTCCTCGTTGATTTGCCGTTCGGCCTCGCGTCACTGCAAGCGCGCATCCTCGAGCTACTGCCCGTCCCGCCCCTCACGCGTGATCAGGTAGAGCTGTTAAAGACCGACAATGTTGTCGCCGACGACGCACTTACCCTTGCCGACCTCGGTTTGGTGCCGACACCAATCGAGCTGATCGTGCCGAGCTATCTCGGCCGGCACCGTGATCAAGGCGAACGGTTCGAAACGGTGTCTTGACGCGAAAGGGCTATGTCGACGCGCTGTTCTCCTCATCAGGCGTCAACGCCTTGATTGAGAGGGCATGGATGTCGGTTGTCATCAGATCACCTAGAATTTGATAGATCATCCGCTGACGCTCTATTTTTCCGCGATTTTTAAAAGCGTCACTAACCACCAGAAGTCGGAAATGACTCTCCCCCTCTGGTCGGGCACCGGCATGTCCGGCATGCAGGTGCGATTCGTCCCTTAGATCGAGACGACTCGGGGCCAAGGCTTCCGTCAACTTCTTCTTGATATTGTCCGCTACACTCATGATTGTTCACTTCCAGATAGATGGTCGATCGGTCAGGTCACATGCTGGCGGTCAAGTTCTACTCCAGCATGAAGAAATCATCGATATCAGTGTGATTTTCTTCGATTTCTTGCCATGCACGTTGAGGTAGGCGCCCACCAGTACGAACTTTCCTATTGCGATTACGTGAAATTTAGCTAAAATTCTATCAATAGTCTTCTCACGTGAAGGCTATAGAGGCGTTCATCGCTTTACGATTTAGAAAGGTCTCGCCTGTAACTTGAAGTAGAGGCTCGGGACCGGACTCCATGAGGGTTAAAGAGCCGAACAATCGGGCAAAGCCCCGTGGGGTCAGTTGTTGTCAACCCGTTGTGTGTCATGAGGGATGGAGATTAACGAAATGGCGACTGTCATGGTCAAGCCGAACCCGAGCCCTGGTCCTGGTCGGTCACGAGCGCAGGACATCGACCGTCATGTAGGTGCCCGGATGCGCGAGCGCCGTATTATGCTCGGGCTGACTCAGCAGCAAATGGCCGAGCTGATCGGCGTCACTTATCAGCAGGCCCATAAGTATGAAAAGGGGATCAACCGCGTTGCTGCTGGCCGCCTTTATCATATCGCTCAGGCACTCGGCGTCGATGTCGGCTATTTCTTTGACGGCTTGAACAGTTCCGACGCCTTTAAGGCAACACCTCAGCAGCGCATGTTGCTTGAGCTCGCCAGGAATTTTATCGGGATCCCGACCCGGAAGCATCAGGAAGCGATTTGCTCTCTTGCTCGCGCCCTCTCCGATCCCGAGAATCGTTAAGCGACGAACTGCTCTACCGGCGATGCTTGTCGGCATCGCCGGTCAGATAGACCGCTTCTGTGTCCGACGACCATCAGATCACCCAACCAAAGACAAGCTTCCGCGCCAAGGAAGCTGCCGTCGAGCGCAAGTGTCACCCAAGCAATTTGCAAGATCCGTCGACGAGACGTCGTTGATCGTCGAACGCTCGATCTGGCCCTGTCCAGGCGCCTGATCCCACCCCTCACGTCATCAGACCTGATGGGGCCTGGTTCGTTTTTCGCCAAGACCTGCCCTGCCGGAAGGTTCGGGCCTTGCCCGCCCGGGACCATCTCGCCATAGTGCGTGAATGAGCCAACGAAGACGACGCGCAGATGCTATCCTTGAGCTTCCCGGCCAAAAAGAGCAGGCCCATAGGGTCTGCGATTGGCCAGGCTGCAACCGGGTCGGCGACTATCGGGCACCGAAGTCACGGGAGCATCTCAGGACTTTCTTTTTTTTCTGTCTCGAGCATGTTCGAGACTATAATCGCGGCTGGGATTTTTTCTCCGGCATGAGCCAAGATGAGATCGAATCCTATCTGCGCGAGGACGTCACCTGGCACCGACCAACATGGAAGATCGGTTCATCCGGGGGCGAGCATGGCGATGGCTGGCGCTGGCAGGACCCATTCGAAGTGCTGACCAACGGTCCTGGTATGGACGGTGCGGAAGCCAAATCAGAGTGGGATCGCCCGACCAGCAGGTTTGGTAAGCGTGAGCAGATGCTCAAAGTGATGGGCCTTGAACATGATGCAACACCTGACGAATTGAAGGCGCGCTATAAAGAACTTGTCAAAAAGCATCACCCGGATGTCAATCAGGGTGACAAGGCCGCCGAAGAACGGTTGAAGTTGATCAACGAGGCCTATACCTACTTACGTGGCAGTGACCGGATCGTTTAGAGCAATGATCCGGCTTTTCTTGGGAGCAAGATACGGTGCAGAACGAGTCGGCAGAGGCTGAATCGAGCAGGTTAGCTGGCCTGGACGATTTGCCCAGGTTACCGGACATCAAGGTTTCCGTTGGCCAGACCTTCGGCGTCGAATCCGATCTACAGGTCCCGGCCTTCTCACAGGCGACCGAGTATGTTCCCGATATTGACGAAGCCTACCGCTTTGATCATGACACAACCTTGGCCATCCTCGCCGGCTTTGCTTATAACCGCCGCGTGATGATCCAGGGATATCATGGCACCGGCAAATCGACCCATATCGAGCAGGTGGCAGCCCGCCTCAACTGGCCTTGTGTGCGCGTCAACCTTGACAGCCACATCTCCCGAATCGACCTGGTCGGCAAAGACGCGATTGTCTTGCGCGACGGCAAGCAGATCACCGAGTACAAGGAAGGCATGCTGCCTTGGGCCTTGCAAAATCCGGTTGCGCTGGTCTTCGATGAGTATGATGCGGGACGTCCAGACGTCATGTTCGTCATTCAGCGTGTCCTGGAAGTTGAAGGACGCCTGACGCTCCTCGACCAGAACAAAGTTATCCGACCCCATCCCTCGTTTCGTCTTTTCGCCACCGCCAACACCGTCGGTCTTGGTGACACCAGCGGTCTCTATCACGGAACGCAACAGATCAACCAAGGCCAACTCGACCGTTGGAATATCGTAGCCCAGCTCAACTATCTCGAGCATGATGCCGAGGTCGAGATCGTTGCGGCCCGTTGTCCCGCCTACAACTCTCAAGACGGTCGGGCGGTCATCGCGCAGATGGTGAGCCTTGCCGATCTATGTCGCTCGGGTTTCGTCGCTGGTGACATTTCGACGGTCATGTCGCCCAGGACGGTGATGACCTGGGCACAAAATGCCGAGATTTTCAATGACGTCGCCTTTTCGTTCCGCCTCACTTTCTTGAACAAATGCGACGAGGCCGAACGCCCCATTATCGCCGAGTACTACCAGCGCTGCTTTGGCGTCGAGCTGCCGGAAAGCACGGCGCAGGTCACATTGAGCTGATCGGCCGGAGTTAAACGTGAGCACCGGCGACAAAGAGCGTAGTGATCAATTCCAGCGGGTCGTTGCAGCGACCTGTCGTGCGGTGGCGGATCGTGCTGACCTGGCCGTTACATTCCGCTCGGGCGATGCCAAAGGCAGTGGCGCGAATGCTGCCGACACGAGTCAGCCGAACGTTCGGCTGCCACTTCCAAGACGAAGCCTCGGCGACCATGATCTCGCACGGGTGCGGGGGATCGGAGATAGCCTCGCCCTCAAGCTCAAGCACCACAATCCAGGTGTTCACCAGCGCCTTTGCCCCCACGGCGAACTCACATCAGCAATTTTCGAAGCGCTCGAACAGGTGCGAGTCGAAGCGCTCGGCGCTAGCCGCATGACCGGTGTCGCGGCCAATCTCGCCAGTGCTCACGCCGAACGCTCCCAGCGACCGCTCGCGTCAGCAAGCCCTGGGATTGAGGACCCTGGCCTCGCCGAAGCCGTGGACCTCTTGGCTCGCGAAGCCCTGTTAGGCTTTAAGCTCGCCAAGGCGGACCGTAGTTTTCTCGACAACTGGCGAAGTTGGCTGGAAAGCCGAACGGGCCGAGATTGGTCGGGACTCAAGGCAGCCTTGGCCGATCAGGAAGCCTTTGCCCTCAAAGTGCGCGATATGCTGAGCGATCTGGGCTTGGCTGAGGATCTCCATGACCCCGCGAATGGCGATGACGATACGGACGACGAGAACCAGGGAGAAGACCAAGAGACGCCAGAAGATGGGGCGGGCGATGGCGACGCCGAGGACGCCGAGCCACCGCTTGCAAGCGAGCGCGACCAGACCACAAGCTTTGATGAACAAGCGGAATCCGGCACGTCTGAAGAGCAAATGGAGCAAGCGACCGCTGAGGCCGGAGCCGAAGACGACCAAGGTGCCGAAGAGCCTTTCGATACGCCGACCTATATTCCGCCAGGCGGCGAGGCACTTGCTTATCGCGTCTTTACCACCGCATTCGATGAAGTCATCGATGCCGACGACCTATGCAGCCCTGTCGAGCTGGGCCGACTCCGCCATCAGCTCGACCAGCAGCTGACGCGATTTCAAGGCATGATCGGCCGTATGGCTAATCGATTGCAACGCCGGCTACTCGCCCAGCAGACACGGTCTTGGGAGTTCGATCTCGAAGAGGGAATTCTCGACACAGCGAGGCTGACCCGAGTCGTGGTCAACCCGGAACAAGCCCTCACCTATAAGATGGAGTCGGACATCGATTTTCGCGACACCGTGGTGACGCTGCTGATCGACAATTCCGGTTCAATGCGCGGCCGTCCGATTGCTGTCGCCGCCATGTGCGCTGACATCCTCGTGCGGACGCTGGAACGCTGTGGCGTCAAAGTTGAGATCCTTGGCTTTACGACACGCAGCTGGAAAGGCGGGCAAAGCCGCGAGCAATGGCTGAGAGAAGGCAAGCGACCCAACCCAGGTCGGCTCAATGATCTTCGCCATATCATCTATAAGGCTGCCGACAGTCCCTGGCGCCGGTCAAGGCGATCTCTGGGACTGATGCTTCGCGAAGGGCTCTTGAAAGAGAACATCGACGGCGAAGCGATCCTTTGGGCTCACCAGCGCGTGCTTGTTCGACCGGAGCAACGGCGCATTCTCATGGTTATCTCCGATGGCGCGCCTGTCGACGATAGCACACTCTCCTCGAACTCCGGCAACTATCTCGAACAGCATTTGCGCCAAGTCATCGAATGGATCGAGCAACGCTCGCCCGTCGAGCTGCTTGCCATCGGCATTGGCCATGACGTCACGCGCTACTATCGGCGAGCCGTCACCATCTCCGATCCCGAGCAGTTAGGCGGCGTCATGTTGAGCGAACTCTCGTCGCTCTTCGACCTCGAATCGCCAACGCGTCCCCATCGTTCGTAGGAACTTTCGTCGCCGTCACGTCCGATGACGGGCGAACGCGCGCCCCTCTCGCCGCACCCAGCCGCCGGCGAATCTCCAGCAAATTCCTAGAAAACGACAAATATTGAGGGTGAATTTCAATACCATTACATTATCAGTCCCGAAACGCAGTCTCCTTTAGGTTTAATATGCAATTCAATTCCAATTGATTGTGAAGTTTTTCTGTACAACCTCCTGAGCGAACGATAGCGGTAAATGGTTCGTCCGGGGGAATCTGGTGCGATTTGTTATCAACGATAAAATACTATTGCCTGTTTGCGCATTCGTAGCCTTCTCAATGACCGCACTTGCCGGCTTTGTTTGGTATAGCGCCGCTCAGCAAGATCAAATCGCTGCCGAGCATTCGATTCTGTCGGCCGAGGCCATCCTCGAAGAGGAGCTCGAACGCATTGGCCTAGTGGCAAGAGACTTCAGCTGGCGAAATGATGCCGTGCGCCATTTGGACATAGCCTTTAGTGAAAACTGGGCGGGGTCCAACCTCAGCTATTACGTGCATGACAAGCACGGCTACGACATCAGTATGGTCATCAATCGCGAGAATGAGACGGTCTATAGTCAGGTTGATGGGCGTACGGCGATACGACGAGGAGAGGATATCTTCGGCGCTGGCCTCGCAAGGATGATCGAACGGGCGCGCCGGACAGGCTGGCAGAAACCCGAGGCCATTACCGGGTTGTTAATGCTTGATCAGTCCATTGTCATGGTCGCGGTCTGCGCCGTTTCGTTGGAGCAAAACGCAAAGATCAAAATGGCCAGAGGTGAGCGCGTTGTCGTCATCCTCGGAAAACGCCTGACGCCGATGGCCGTCCGGAACCTTATGGACAGCCCCTATCTGCAGGGGATCACCCTTGATATGAGCGGTGAGGCGGCCGAGATCATCAAGGGCGGCGCATCTTTGCCGTTGACATCACCCAACGGTGAGTCCATCGGCATCCTCAATTGGACCCCTTTTCAACCCGGCCAGAAGTTCCTGAAGAGTGTCGCACCGGCACTCGGCATGGGCGTTGCCGCGATCCTCGTCTTGACCTGGCTACTGCTCTGGCAAGTCCGCATATCCACGCGGAAAATGAAGAATAGCGAAAATCGCTTCCGTGACGTCGCGGATGCCAGCTCGGATTGGATTTGGGAAACCAATGCGAGCGGCGAGCTCAGCTTTCTTTCGGAGCAGTTCGCGATTTCGACAGGCACGTCGACCGACAAGGTCATCAAGAAACCGATCAGCGACCTCTTGCGCCCGATAGGGGGCATCAAAGAGATCAAGCGCTTCCAGCAAGACCTCAAAGGCCAAAAGCATTTCAGAGACTTTCTCTGTCGATATCTCGATGCAAAGGGGCAGAAAAAAACGCTCCGGGTCGCTGGCAAACCCTTCTACTCCGTACGCAATGTCTTTCAGGGATTTCGTGGAACAGCGACGGACATCACCTCAGAAATCGAAGCGAATCGGCAGATCAAGCACCTCGCCTGGCATGACAGTCTCACTGGCCTCCCCAATCGCGCTCAACTCCTCAAGCGGATGGCAGAAGCTGTCGACGTGGTCGGCCAAAGCGGCGGCAAGGCGGCCGTGCTTTGCATCGATCTCGATCGGTTCAAGGAAATCAATGACACGCTTGGCCATTCCGCCGGCGACTCTTTGATCAGGGGCTGCGCGGAAAGGTTGCGTGGAGCCGTCCGCGACACCGATACCGTGGCCCGCATCGGCGGTGACGAATTCGCGATCGTACAGACCGCGATCGATCAGCCCGACGGCGCTCATCAACTTTGTCGCCGCCTCTTAAAGTCGATCACCAGACCCTATAATCTCGGCGGCCACGAAGTCCTGGTCACTGCAAGCATTGGGGTTGCCGTCGCTAACAGTGAACGCGCAACGCCCGAACGCTTGCTGCAAAAGGCTGATATCGCGCTGTACCGTGCCAAAGAGGAAGGACGAAATGCCTACAAGTTCTATGAAGCAGGCATGGACGCTTTCCTTCACCAACGAAAAAAGATCGAACGAGGGCTCCGCGCCGCCTTGGCACGGGATGAATTCGAGCTGTTTTATCAGCCGAAACTAGATTTAAAGGGGGCTCGGATCTTCGGCGCCGAAGCCTTGTTACGCTGGCGCCTGCCCAATCGGCGGCTCATCCTCCCCGATGTTTTTATCAGCATCGCGGAAGAAACCGGGCTCATTCTCAATGTCGGCGAATGGGTTCTTCTCGCCGCTTGCCGCCAAGCTGCGCGATGGCCCGGCCTGACAGTTTCGCTCAATGTATCGCCGGTTCAGTTCAAGCATCATGACGTCGTTTCGATGGTGGAACGATGTCTCGCCGAGACCGGTGTTGAGGCAGAACGTATTGAGCTCGAGATCACCGAAGGCGTTCTCATGCGCAATACGGAAGCCGCGGTATCGACACTAAGCGAACTCAAAAATCGCGGCGTCCGTATTGTGATGGACGACTTTGGAACACATTATTCAGGTTTAAGCTATTTGCTACGCTTTCCATTCGACAAAATCAAAATTGACCAATCTTTCGTCAGGGATGTCCGCAAGCGACCACGGGCCGAAGAGATCGTTCGTGCCGTCGTCGAACTTGGCCACAGTCTTGGTATGCGGATTTGTGCGGAAGGGGTCGAAACCAAGGAGCAGTTGGCTTTCTTGGAAAGTGAAGGCTGTGATGAAGTTCAAGGCTTTCTCGTTGGCCAACCGATGACGGTTGGCCAGTTCGAGCAGACCTTCTCGGCGTTCAATGGCCGAATTGAGCAATCCATCCGCCAACCACCGGCTGCGACGCACCGTCTACGGCGCAGAGCTGTGCACCGGCCCAGCACGTCCGCCGAGGTGATTGCCCTTCGCTAGATTTTCCTAAGCCCTCACGTTGACGATCTATCGAAAAAACGTCGAGATCTCGTCACAGATCCGGTTCACCTCGTCCAGCGTGACCGATTCGTGCAGCGGCAAACTGATCACCCGTCTCGCTTCTTCTGCGGTCACCGGTGCATCCCCTGTGAACGGTAAGAAGGCCTTTTGTTCCCGGAGATTGGGATAGTGCACCGTGTTGCCGATGCCAGCATTCGCTAGATGGGCTCGTAAGGCATCACGCTTCTCAGCTGGAACGCGGATCGGCATGATGTACCAAGAGATCTTGCTATTCTCCGGCCGAGGCTGAAGCTGCACATCTTTGACATCGCTGAGGCGTTCATAGAACCGGTCGACCAGAGCACCCCGATATTCAACGATCTCGTCCAGCCGCTCGATGGCGGCGATGGCGACGGCAGATGCTAGATCATCCCCCTTATATTTGTTGCCAAGCCTAACGACTTCCTGTACAGGGCTGACGCCTTTGGCAACGGTTCGCCCGAAGGTGTCGACAGCAAGGCCGAGGAAAGCGAGCTGATCGATTTCTGAACGCCGCTCAGCATCCTTGAACAAGAGAATGCCGCCATTGCTACTGGCAATCTGTTTCGTCGGCGCGAAACTAAAGGCGGCAAAGTCTGCTTTGGCGCCGACGGGTTCGCCATCTCGAATTGACCCAAAAGCATGGGCAGCATCTTCGATGACGGTGATGTTTTTGTCCTTCACCAAGTCCCGAATCGGGTCGAAATCGGCAGGAGGACCGGCATAATGCATGGCGATAATCGCCTTCGTCCGGTCAGTCAAAAGAGGTTCGACTGTCTCACGCGTGATCACGAGCGACGCAGGATCGACATCGGCGAAGACAGGTTCAGCCCCACAATAGGTTGCAACGATCGCCGTCGATACATAGGTGAAGGCGGGAACAATCACTTCATCCCCGGGGCCGACGCCGAACGCGCGAAGGGCCAGGTGCATGGCGGCGGTACAGCTGGATGTCGCCAATGCCTGTTGCTTCAGGTCATAAAGTTTTTCGACTTCGGATTGGAGATCCTTGGAGACGGGGCCATATCCCCACCAACCGGACTCGAGAACCTCTTGGACATAGGCCATGGCCTTAGGACTAAGATAGGGTTTCGAGACCAGCGTCGACGTGATCGCAGGCCGTTCCCAGCGAGGCTGATCCGCAGATGGCGCAGAATGCAGGACATGGATGTTGGACTTGTCGAGGACGACTTCGGACACAGGCGAATCCCAAATTTGGCGCTTACAAGATTGATTAGATGGGACCAAAATTATGCAAATAAATTGTTAACATGCTAGTTTTTTCTCTTTCAAAGTCTGAGGATCCAGCAGGGTCGTATGGCGTGTCGAGCACGCTTCGAAGACCGTATGGCGCCACTCTATTGTCGCAACGGATCGCGAAGATCATATCGGACTCGAAGAGAATGCGGAAAAGGTCTTATAGTTCGATGCCTGTTGCGATAAGACAACAGCGAGCAGAGTCCAGGTTGAAGCTCCAGGAGCGCCCCTGATCGTGGTTCGGTTCCTTATCGCCCTTGCTGCGAGTTATGTCGTAGCCTTCCTTCCAGTGTCCGAGACACTGGCAGCGGACGATGTCACGCCGCTGCGCGGACCCGCGTCATTCCTAGGCCAGGACGTGTTCGGCTCGGACCTACCGGGCCAAGAGCTCCAGCTCGCCCAAGCGACGGGAACACAGCCTTCCGGGCCGCGGACGCTCGGCGCAGTGCCCAATGCCGTCCAGGTCCCCTCGTTGCAGTGCCTTTCCGTGCCTGAGGCTGAAACCATCTTGGGTGAGCGACGTCTGCGCCTTGGCCAAGTTTACCAACGCGCCTCCAACGCTTGTCCCGATGGAGGAATCGTTGCGCAATCGCCGCCACGTGGCAGGACGGTAAGACCCGGCACCACGATCGAGGTGGTGATCACGGGCAATGGCAGCGCGCCCGCGAGCGGAATCACCGTACCGGAACTCACCGGGCTCACACCTGCCGAAGCGCAATCTCAGCTTCGCGCCACCGGCCTCGATATCGGACGTATTGCGAAGGAGAGCGCCGCCGCTCCGCTCGGGACGATCGTCAGCCAATCCCCGACCGCTGGCTCATCGGCCACGCGCGGAAGTCGTATCAATATCACGGTGGCCTCGGAGGTCCGAATTCCGGATCTACGCCAACTCAGCCGCCAAGAAGCCGTTCGAAAGCTTCAAGAATCGTCGCTGGGACTGGGGCGCGTGACCGAAGAGAGTTCGTCGCAGCCAAACGGCACGATCATCAAGCAATGGCCTCTACCAGGCGTACCCGCCGCCGCCAATGATCAAGTCGATATCACCGTCGCCAAGGGACAGACGGTGCCGAACCTGACCAATCTGACGTTGAATGATGCACGAACACGCCTTCGTGATGCCGGCCTTCGTCCTGGACGTGTCCAAAGCCGTGTCTCCGATCGTCGGCGCGGTACGATCATCGAGCAAACACCGGCCGCCAATGCAACCGTAAGCCCCGGCATTACTGTCGACGTCGTCCTTGCGGCAACACCCGTCGTCCCGGATCTTGCCGGTCGAACACTCGAGCAAGCACGAGGCTTGGTCAGTGCGCAGCTGCTGCAAATTGGTGCAGTCACGACAAAAGTCTCCAATGCACCGCAGGGGACAGTCATCGAGCAGCAGCCCCGTGCGAACGCCGAAGCCAGCCCGGGTGGCCGAGTCGATTTGGTCATCGCGGAAGGCCTGGAGGTGCCCAAACTGGTCGGCCTCTCCCTAGAAGACGCCGGCGCATTGCTTGCGAACCAGCTGATGCGCATCGGTAAGGTCGGCCGTCGAACCAGTCCCGATGGCGACGGCCGAATCATCGAACAGTCGCCGTCTGCTGGCGCAGCCGCGTCCTTCGGCGTCAGCATCGATGTCGTGATTGCTGAACCGCCCATCATTCCTGATCTGCGAGGTATGAATCCCGATGCGGTCGCCAGCACACTGACCGAAAAGCAGCTGGTCTTGGCCAATGTCGACTATCAGCTGTCGGCCGAATTGCCTGATCAAACCGTGCTAACCCAGGATCCACCGCCGGGATCACCAATCGTCAATGGAGGTACGGTATCGGTCGTTCTGGCTGTGACGGCACCGCCCCCGGATCGTCCAGATCTCGTGCCTGTTCCGAACGTTACCAGCCTCACAGCCGCGCAAGCCGATCAAGCGCTCAAAGACCTCGGCCTCGCCCTTCGGCTCGAAGGCGCTGCCGATGGCGATCGACCTAACCGCGTGACCGCACAAGCCCCAGTTGCCGGGCGTCTCATCGCGATCGGCAGCCCGGTTGCCGCGCGCTTAGAGTCCATTGACGAAGTGCTCGTCCCGGACCTGCTCGGCGCCGTCCAAGAGTCCGTCGACACACAGCTTGCCAATGCTTTCCTTGCCATCGGTCGCCAGGAATGGCGGCTCTCGACCCAGCCTGACGGTACGGTCATCAGCCAGGATCCGGCACCGGGCACGCCCATTTCATTCGGCAATGCAGTGAACTTGGTTTTCTCTGCCAGTGCGCTCATTCCGGATCTCACCGGCCTAACACCGGAAGAAGCCAGTCCAATCCTGACCAGCCAATCCCTGAAATTGGGCGGCATTCGGGAAACCTTCTCCCTACGCTGGCCGGGAACCATTGTCGCGCAAACGCCGCCGCCTGACAGTCCGGCACGCCTGGAGACGATCGTCCGTGTTGATATTGTCGGCCTTGCCGGTCCGCTCACAGCGGGAGGCACGCTGATGATCGCCCTTGCCGGCCTGGCCTGGTTCCGCGCACGCGGGAGCGGTTTTGCGACCGCCGGGGCCGCTGGCCATACACCCGCACCGCCGCCCGTCTATGGGATTTCGCGCGGCGCGCCCGTCCGACCAGCCTTCGATAAGACAGCAAGGTCGGCAAGGCCAGCAGCATCACAACGGCCAGAGCCCTCTTATGTCGTGCATGTCGATCCCGGCACCCAAGTGACGCAGACCGACGCATCATCGCTCGTCAAATCATCCATTCGCCTGCGCGGCCGCGCCGATCCAGGGGAGCAGACACTTGCAATCAACTCTTGACCGCGAAGGACCTCAAAATCTGCGCGCCTTTTTTCTCGGCCCGCCAAGTGATTGGCAAGCGCGCTTCATCAAGACAACCGAAGGACAACAGAGTTCGTCGGATGTGGGACGAGCGACAGGGCTTACCGACGTCGATCGACGGGCGATGACCAACACGGTCGCGGAGAAACTCAAAGACGCGCTCGACGTGAGCATCGACGACATTCTCCTGTCGGCTTGGTCGCAACACCGTGATCTGATCAATGACCTCGAAAAAAGCCGTCAGCATAAAGGCGAAACGATCTTGGTACCGCTTGCTGATCACACCATTAGGTCGACGCATCAGCCCGCCGTAGAAGTCATGATCAACGATCGACGCGTCGCTGCCTTCAAATTCAGTGCCAATCTTATGATGCGAATTCAGCGAGCCGTCTTGAGGGTGGAAGCGGGTGAAGTCGTCGGAATTGAAGCCGGCGCTTGGAACGGCGTGGGCCAGCTCAAATGCGGGGCAGTCACGCTGGTCGAACACGAAACCAGAGAATTCGTCCTCCCTCGAACCCTAGGTCAACCTCAACAAGCGCCACGGCCTGAAAAAGCACGGGCCAAGGCACGACCGAAACCGCGGGTCAAAGCCAAGCAGGATCCGGAACCAAGGACTGGCTTTCGCACCCCCCATTGGCAACGCCCGTCCTAAGACGATCGGACGTCATGGACGCCTCACCGGCCAGCACAGCGATGGCTGAAACCATCAGGCAGGCAGCAGAACGTCTTCGTCACGGCGGCTTAGTCGCCTTTCCAACCGAGACTGTTTACGGTCTCGGCGCCGATGCGACTGATGACCGGGCCGTCGCCAAGATCTTCAAGGCCAAAGCACGCCCCCGTTTCAACCCGCTCATCGTCCATGTGCTCAACCAAAAGGCAGCGGCCGCGATCGCAGAATGGACCGATCTCTCGGAGAAGCTGGCAGCACATTTCTGGCCGGGCCCGCTCACCTTGATTCTCCGACGAACGCCAGATTGCCGCATTTCTCCGTTGGTCAGCGCCGGCGGCACCACCGTGGCCCTCCGATCGCCCGCTCATCCTTTGGCAGGCGCACTCCTTGGGATGACGGATCTACCGATTGCCGCCCCTAGTGCCAATCCGGCTGGAAAAATTAGCCCGACGACCGCCGCGCATGTGCAAGCTGGACTTGGTGACCAAGTGGACATGATCCTCGATGGTGGCCGATGCCCGGTCGGCGTTGAGTCGACAGTCCTCGATTTGACAGCCGACCACCCTATGCTCCTTCGGCCAGGTGGATTGGCACGCGCTGACATTGAAGCCGTTACCGGTTGCAAGCTTTCATCTGATCACCAGGCAGAAACCGATACCGATAATCCCATTCGCTCACCTGGCCAGCTCACGAGTCACTATGCCCCGAACCGTCCCGTTCGTCTCAATGCGCAGGACGTTGCTAGCGATGAAGCCTTGCTCGCTTTCGGTCCGACCCCACTCCAAGGGGCTAAGATCACGGCAAATCTCAGCAAAAGTGGTGATTTGATCGAAGCGGCGGCTAATCTCTTTGCGATGATGCATCAGCTTGATCGGCCCCATGTCTCAGGCATCGCCGTCATGCCGATCCCAGCCCATGGCCTAGGTGAAGCTATCTGCGACAGGTTGAATAGAGCTTCATCACTTTAAATCATAGGCTTTGAAAATTTCTTTTTAGGTGATAGTGTCCGCGCCTATTAGCGCAAAAGTCGCCTAACGTTGCGTCGGCCGGTTCGCCTGTCGACCGGGATGGGATGAAAGGCAGATTGTCCTTGGCTGACCCCGCACCATCAAAGAGCAAGACGGGACGGTTGAGCTCAGTGCAGGCCAATGATGCACCCAATTCAGTGCCGCAAAGCGTCGGTGAGCGCGACCCGGCCTCTACCAAGCAGCCCGCTGTCGGTAAGCCGACGGACGACGGCATGACCGAACGCTTCGCCAATACCAAACTTAACATCGCCCTCATCAATGACCCGCAAAATGGACCGCGCTTCACCATGACGAAACGCGAGGCAGGGCTTGGCGACGACAAGCGGGACGAACGGCGGGACGCTAGGAAGAAGACCGGTGAGACACGGGCGCCAGCGAAGAAAGACATCGCTGCCGCTGCCGAACCCACCCCTTCTCATGGGGCCGAAGAACCATCGGCCGACCAGGCCAAATCGACAACTGAAGGCGCACCTTCCGGCGAGCGTGAACGACCGAATTCATTAACACCGGCCCCCGCGCTCTTGTCAGCCCGTGCTGGACGTCCGTCAGGGATACCGCCGCCGGCGACCGCACCCGACAAGGTCCCCATCGATTCGGCAAAGACTTTTGTTGGCATCAACGGGACCTATTACGACGAGAGCTGGCGTTGGATGGATTGGCGCGGCACCAGACAAAGCTGGAATTGGCCAGCTGCGCTCTCCTTTGGCCATTGGTTCGCGTATCGTCGTCTCTATGGTTGGGCCGCCATCCACCTCTTTTGGTTCGCCATTTTGACGGCAGCCGTCGTTAACAACATCCCGGTCATTGCCCTCACCCTGCCGATCTTTGCGCTCACGGGTCTCACCGGTATCTATGGTAACACGCTCTATTTCTTGTCCTTCCGGCGGGCGGTCGACCGGATTACCGAACACGGTGAAGGAAGCTATGACGAGCGTCGGTGTCAGCTTGCCGCTGCTGGCGGCACCAGTCCTCTTTCCGTCGGCATCATGGCATCGCTATCGTTCGGGAGCGTGATCTGCGTGGTCTACGTCACCCTCTGGCTCCGCGGCGCTCTACGTCTCAATTTTTGGCCATTCTTCTAAGCTTGAGCACCGGCATGGCCACCGAACATGGCCTTGACATCGACAAGCCCGACGCTAATATCCGGTGTTCCGCGGGCGGCCCACCGTCCGTGAGCGGTGCGTTGTGTTGTTTTCGCTACCACCGCGATGCCTTTTAGCGATCCGGATCAAGTTATGTACGCAGTCATCAAAACGGGCGGCAAACAATATCGTGTTGCGGCTGGCGATGTCATCAAAGTTGAGAAACTCGATGGCGAGGTCGGAGCGACAGTCGACTTGAGCGAAGTGCTCATGGTCGGTGGCGATCAGCCAAAAATTGGCGCCCCTACAGTCGACGGTGCCAAGGTGAGCGCCGAAGTCCTTGAACAGGGCAAAGCCGATAAGGTTTTGATCTTCAAGAAGAAGCGCCGTCACAAATATCGGCGGACCCGTGGCCATCGTCAGCATCAGACCGTGTTGCGCATTAGCGATATCAACGTGGCCTGACCGAACCTGACGTCGTTGAGATCGAAACAAGCTGGGCGCCACACGCGCCGAACATTGGGAGTTGGGTCATGGCCCATAAAAAAGCAGGTGGTAGCTCGCGCAACGGGCGTGACTCCCCGGGCCAGCGGCTCGGCGTCAAGAAGTTCGGCGGCGAGCATGTCGTGCCCGGCAACATCATCATCCGTCAGTGCGGGACCAAATGGCACCCCGGCGCGAATGTCGGTATGGGTCGGGACTTTACGTTGTTCGCGCTCGTTGAAGGCCAGGTCAAGTTCCGTAAAGGTCCGAAACGGGGCAAGACCTACGTCGCGGTCGAGCCTTTTGCGGCAGCCGCCGAGTAGTTGAACGCGGTGTTCCACGAGGCGTGATGGCCGATGGCTGTGCCAGCCAGTTGTCCAATTATCGCTGAAGAAGGGGACGGCGCGCCGTCCCTTTTTCGATTCCTGCTGATGGTGTGACACCGATAGGCCGATGAGCCGGGATCGGAGAGGATGATGCCAACATAACCGTGCAGCAGGCTTCCATGGCAACTCGACGCTTGTGCCTGCCGAGTAAGGAGCGTCGAGAACACGAGCCTCGCCCCCATACAGCGTCTTTAAAAGGGCTTGCTCACGCCAAGGCGATAGCTCAGCGTTCATGACGCTGTCTTGTACAACGCGATTAGCATTTGCCGACACGTCCCATAATCTTTGCAATCCTTGATCGTCACGGCCTCACAACATGCGCTTTCTTGATCAGGCCAAAATTTACGTCAAAGCCGGCAGTGGCGGCGCGGGCTGCGTCAGCTTCCGTCGGGAAAAGTACATTCCGCGTGGTGGCCCCAATGGCGGCGACGGCGGTGATGGCGGCGATGTTCTTGCCGAAGTCGATGAAGGTCTGAACACGCTCATCGACTTTCGCTACAAACAACATTTCAAGGCAAAACGCGGTACCCACGGAATGGGCAGCAATCGCTCCGGAGCGAATGGTGCCGACGTCGTCTTGAAGCTGCCGCAGGGAACACAGATCTTCGCAGAGGATGGCGAGACGCTACTTGCAGATCTAAAAGAACCCGATCAGACCATCGTGATTGCTCGTGGCGGGCGTGGTGGTCAAGGCAATGCCCGCTTCAAATCCTCAACCAATCAAGCCCCGCGATTTGCTCAGGATGGTGAGGAAGGTGAGGAGCGCTGGATCTGGTTGCGCTTGAAGCTTCTTGCGGATGCCGGTCTGGTGGGCCTTCCCAATGCCGGCAAGTCCACCTTTCTTGCCGCGGTCTCTCGCGCCAAACCGAAGATCGCAGACTACCCCTTCACCACCCTCGAGCCCAAGCTCGGGACGGTCGTCATCGATGACGACAGCTTCGTTATTGCCGACATACCAGGCCTCATCGAGGGTGCCCATGAAGGCGCAGGCCTTGGCGACCGCTTTCTCGGCCATATTGAGCGTTCAGGCGTCTTGATTCATTTGGTCGACGGCACGGCTGAGGATATCGAGGAAGCGTATCGCACCATCCGCCACGAACTCGAGGCCTATGGACATGGCCTTGAGAGCCGACCGGAGATTCTCTGCTTAAACAAGTCGGACGCGCTCACCAAAGACGTGGCCGACGAGCGTCGAGCCCGTCTTGAGGCCGCCGCCGGCAAAGCAGTCTTAGTCACCTCGGGCGCGAGTGGGCTCGGCGTCAAAGATGTCTTGCGCACGGCTTGGCAGGAAATCCAACGCGCTCGAAAGCGTCGGATCGATCTCGATGATGATGGCGACGAGATGCTGCCATGAGCCGGCTTGTGGTGAAAATTGGTTCGTCGCTCTTGGTGGAGACGGGCAGCGGTCTCCGTCGCTCCTGGCTTGCTTCTCTTGCCAAAGACATTGCTGGCCGACGGGCTGCTGGTGATCACGTCATCGTGGTGACCTCGGGTGCGATTGCCATGGGCCGCGCGGCCCTTGACGTCGGCCGACATCCCTCCCGCCTTGATGAAAAGCAGGCCGCAGCAGCCGTCGGTCAGATTCATCTCGCCCATGCCTATCAAGCCGCTCTTGCGAGCCATGGATTGACGACAGCGCAGGTTCTCTTGACCCTTGAGGACACCGAGAACCGAAGGCGCTACCTCAACGCTCGCGCCACCATCGAAGCACTTTTGCGACTGGGCGCTATTCCCGTTGTCAATGAGAACGACACGGTCGCCACGTCAGAAATCCGCTTTGGGGACAATGATCGCCTCTCCGCTCGCGTGGCTGTTATGACCAGCGCTGATCAGCTCATCTTGCTGTCCGACGTTGATGGTCTCTATACCGCCAACCCCGGTTCTAACCCTGATGCCACCCATATCCCTCATGTCGAGAAGATCACGCCCGAGATCGAGGCAATGGCCGGCGGCACGGGGAGCACCGTCGGTACTGGAGGCATGGTCAGCAAGCTGATTGCTGCCAAGCTTGCAAGCCAAGCAGGCTGTCGCGTGACCCTGGCCTCAGGGATCGGCATGAACCCACTTCACCACCTCCAAAACGGTGCACGCAGCACAAGTTTTGCTGCCACCACGACCCCACGTCGCGCCCGAAAACACTGGATCGCAGCATCCCTCGACGTGATGGGAGTCGCGGTGATCGATCCTGGCGCAGCCGAGGCTCTGCAGCACGGGCGGTCCCTCCTGCCGGCTGGTGTGACGGCAATTGAAGGGCAATTCGAGCGTGGCGATCCTCTCCTGGTCCGCAACACCCAAGGCCAAGACATTGCTAAAGGACTGTCAGCCTACGACGCTGACGACGCTCGTCGGATCCAAGGTCGACGCACCGAAGCTATCGCCGATATCCTCGGCTACCAGGGCCGTGACGAGCTGATCCATCGTGACGATCTGGTGTTGCTCTAGTCATCACTGACATCATGTGTCAGCACCGGTCTGCTATGTCGTCGCTGGTCAATGCCAAGGGGAGGAAAACATGCCCGAGACGATTGAGGCCAAGGGTCAGTGTCTATGCGGCGCGGTTCGTATCCAAGCGAAAACGCTTGCGCAAAAGGTTGGCGCGTGCCACTGCACCACCTGCCGAAAATGGGGAGGCGGCCCCCTCTTCGCTGTGAGCGCCGGTACCGACGTCACGATCGAGAATTACGATAAGGTCACGGTGTTCGCGTCGTCTGACTGGGCAGAGCGCGGGTTTTGTCACCAGTGTGGGACACATCTCTTTTATCGCCTTCGGCAAAATGGTGAATATATCATGCCGGCAGGTCTGTTCGGCGATATCGACGACTTTCACTTCGACCATCAAGTCTTTGTCGACCAGCGTCCGGCCTATTATCAGTTCGCCAATCAGACCAAAGACATGACGGGCGCTGAACTCTTCGCGATGTATGCGCCAGAAGACGGATGAGGCTAATCGGCGAGGTGATGCGCGAAGAAGAATGCTCGCACGTCGAATTGATGTACCATCGCTTGCGTGACGGAAACGTTCGCTAGCGAAGCCGCTTCGCCGCGTCCCAACGGCGCGCCGTCAAGCACACGCTCAAAGATCACGCGCGACGGGCCTGATTGACAAGATTCTTACCCGGCCTGAAGGCTGTAACGTGTCGACCTGTTGCCCCCCCATGAAGTGATGGACACTAACGCAGCACTTCGAAAACCCAAATCTCGTAGATGATCTCGGGGTCTGTCGTTGGCAATGCAGCGAACGGCTCCCCCTTTTCGATTAAGGCAAGGCGCCCCTGCCGCTCGAAGTCCGCTTGTATTGCGGCGTAGCCACGCTCAACCCAAGCCTCGACCCAATTGGCGACGATTACCTTGCCACCAGGTTGGGTTACGCGAACATAATCGCGCAGACTTTCGGCAGGAATTTGCGATGTGGTACCAACGGTGACCACAGCATCGAAGGCATGGTCCTCCAGCGCGGTCTGCTGGCTGAGATCGGCGACGATCGTCTCCTTATAGATGCCCTTTGCTGCGGCAGCCGCGAGCATATCTCGCGCAAAATCCAGACCCGTCAAATCCGTGAATCCAGCGCCTTGAAGGGCTTGACCGGAGAGCCCGGTGCCGGCGCCGGCGTCCAGAATGCGCGCATTGGGGCGAAGATGGACTTTCGCGACCTTGGCCGTCTCGAGGGGGGCCAAATAGTCTTCGGGTTGGCCGATATCGGCGTCATAGCAGCGCGCCCAAAGATCGTAGCGACGTTTCAATTCCTGTTGCGTCGGCGCTTGGATCACCCAGGCAAGGCGGGCGGCGGGCTGATTCGGCAGCTCGTTCGCGGCGTCACGTTGATCACGGCTCGACATCATCACGCTCCCACTGGTGTCGACATCCCGAAAAAAGATACTGCCATGTGAACCGGCGCACAGCAAAGAACGCAAAAGCGTCACAGAGTTGTCATGGAGTCGGGGCGCGAAATATTGGGAATTGCCGTGATGTTGGGAACTGTAATGATCCGCTGGCAGAGCCTAATAGCCGCAGCAAAGCAGGCAAAAGAGCACTGGAATTTCAGGATGATGCCCCATAGCCCCCCTACCCGGCACGTCTTCGAACGCCGACGCCAGGGCCTCACCCGACCTGGCTGGCGCGCCCATCCAATGCCGGCACCGCAATCGCGATCCCGCAAAGCCTGACGACGCTTCAGCGGCTACGCTGTGCCAGCATCTCAATAATGCCGGAAAAGTCCTTGCCTTTGCCGCCGGCCTTGACGAAATCCAGATAGAGATCAGCGGCATGCTGCCCAAGTGGCGTTGAGGCCCCGACCGCGCTGGCGGCATTTTGGCTTAGCTGGGTATCTTTGACCATTAACTCCGCGGCAAATCCTGGCTTGAAGTCTTTGTCAGCCGGGCTTTCCGGTCCGACGCCTTTTACCGGACAATAGGTGTTGACCGACCAGCAATGGCCGGAAGAGGTCGAGATGACATCGAACAGTTTTTGCGGATCAAGTCCGAGTTTTTGACCAAGCGCAAAAGCTTCGCCGGTGCCAATCATCGAGATCGCCAACAACATATTGTTACAGATTTTGGCCGCCTGCCCGGCGCCCGCCTCACCACAATGAACCGCGCGCTGTCCCATAACATCGAAGAGAGGGGCCGCCAGCGCAAAGGCGGCGTCGGCACCACCGGCCATAAAGGTCAGGGTTCCCGCCGTTGCTCCCCCTACGCCCCCCGAAACCGGTGCGTCCACCGAGAGGAGACCTGCGTCCGCCGCCATCTCATGGGCTGCACGCGCGCTTTCGACGTCGATGGTCGAGCAGTCAATCAGGCAAGCGCCAACGGGCGCCGCTCGAACGATGTCGCCATAAACCGCACGAACGATAGGCCCGTCAGGCAACATGGTAATGACCAAGTCGGCGGCAGCGGCTTCTGTGACGCTCGTCGTTCTTGCAATGCCGTCGACGTTGATATCAGCGACATCGAAGCCCAGCACCTCGTGACCAGCCTTGGCAAGATTAGCCGCCATCGGGCCGCCCATATTGCCAAGACCAATGAAGCCAATCCTGCTCATGATGCCTCCCTTAAAACGTCAATTCGTTTTGGTTTAGACTTGCGAGCATGGCCTCCACATCCGCGGCGGCGACATCGCCAATCATCGGTTGCGCCCATCTGGGTTCACGATCCTTATCAATAACCGCGGCACGAATTCCCTCCATGAACTCGCCTTGTTCGAGCGAGCGCCATGTGTATCGATACTCCATCGAAAGAGCCTCTTCCAACCGTGCCATGTCCCGCGCTTCACGGACCATGCGCAAGGTCGCATGCAGTGATAAAGGACAAGCTTTCTGGAGTGACTTCTTGGCCTTCCCGATCCAGTCGCTCCCCTCTCTAGCCGCTAAGCCATCAACAATCGAAGGAAGATCATCGCCACGAAACAACTCGTCAATCGCCTCACGCGCTGCCAAGAGCTCTCCAGCGGGTGGGGATGTGGCGAAGGTGTCAATGCGTTCCACGTTGGGCTCGGCAATCAAGGCATCGATCAGTGCTGGGACCCCATCACTCCGCACATAGACATCGGCAAAACCAGAAAGGATAGCATCATCAGCACCCATGCGCGCTCCCGTTAATCCCAGATACTCACCAAGGCGCCCGGGCGCTTGCGCAAGAAGGAAGGTGCCCCCAACGTCAGGAATCAAGCCAATGGCACATTCAGGCATCGCGACCAACGAACGTTCGGTTACAACCCTGTACGAAGCGTGGGCGGAGAGACCAACACCCCCACCCATCGTGATACCGTCCATGATGGCGATATACGGCTTTGCATAGTTCTTGATCCGCGCATTCATACGGTATTCATCACGCCAGAAATCTCTGCTGAACGCGAGATCACCTGATTTGGTGCGGTGATAGAGTTCTGCGATATCTCCTCCCGCGCAGAACGCACGATCGCCGACGGCATCGATGATCACCATCGCGATCGCATCATCCTCGGCCCAACGGACCAGCGCGGCGTCGATGGCCTCCATCATCGGCCGATTGAGCGCGTTCAAGGCTTGGGGGCGGTCAAGGGTTAACCTGCCAACACGCCCCTCGACCCGGACCTGTATGTCAGCCATCAGCCGCGTTCCGCCAGCATGGCTCTGGAAATAATCACCCGCATGATTTCATTGGTTCCTTCCAGAATCTGATGCACACGCAGATCGCGCACCAGTTTTTCGATACCGTAGTCGGCGAGATAGCCGTAGCCGCCATGGAGCTGCAAGGCATCATTGGCGACCTTAAAAGCAGTATCGGTGACAAAGCGTTTGGCCATGGCGCAGTATTTGGTCGCATCCGGCGCCCCGGCATCAAGTTTCGCAGCAGCATGTCGAAGAAACACCCGGGCCGCCTGCAACTCGGTCTCCATATCGGCAAGACGGAATTGCAGCGCCTGGAATTGATCCAGCGTCTTGCCAAAAGCCCGTCGCTCACCGGTATAGACGAGCGCTTTGTCGAGCGCTGTCTGCGCGGCACCAAGCGAACAGGCTGCAATATTCAACCGGCCACCATCAAGTCCGGCCATCGCGTAGGAAAAGCCTTCCCCCTCCTCGCCGAGGAGATTGGCGGCGGGAACATGGCAATCATCAAGTTGCACCTCGGCGGTGGGCTGACAGCCCCAGCCCATTTTCCGCTCACGCGCACCAAAGCTCAATCCCGGCGTTTCAGCATCGACGATGAGCGCCGATACCCCCTTCGGCCCATCGTCACCGGTGCGTGCCATCACGATATAGCTATCTGAAAACCCTCCTCCAGAGATGAAGGCCTTCGTGCCGCTGAGCGCATAGCCTTCATTGGTGCGTTTTGCGCGCGTTCGAAGGGCAGCTGCATCGGAGCCGGAGCCGGGCTCGGTCAAACAATAGCTCACAATGGACTCCATAGATATCAAGCTGGGAAGCCGCGCATCCCGCATCGCGTCTGAACCAAAGCGATCGATCATCCAAGCACACATATTGTGGATCGAGACGAAGGCGGCAAAGGACGGGCACCCAGATGCCAGCCCCTCGAAAATCAAAGTGGCCTCGAGGCGCGTCAGGCCCGAGCCCCCCGCTTCCTCACGCACATAGATCGCCGCCATCCCAAGTTCGGCCACCTCTCGAAGGGTTGAGCGCGGCATCTCGCCCGCCGCTTCCCAAGCGCTGGCAAACGGCGCGACACGCTCGGCAGCAAAGCTTCTGGCCATATCGAGAAGGGCCTGATGTTCGTCCTGAGAGTCGAGGCTTTGGGTCATGATCAATCGTCCAAGAATCCCTACCGGAAGGGACGCTCATGATAGCCAGAACGCGATCACTGCGCCAAGGAACCATGGGGCCAAGAACGAACGCAGCGATCCGACTCCATGAAATGTAACTAATGAGACGTATCACTAGAAAGAAATAATACTATAGGTTGATTTTTTCCCTGCCTGTGCATTAATAGCGCGGTATCGAGATCGCCCGAACTTGACTAGTGAATTCGCATTGGATGGTCATCATGAAGACCGAGCCTCATTGGCGACAGCTTCCTACAGCGCGTGCCCACGGTTCGCCCGATCGGCTTAGCTCGGGCCAACTGACTGGCGTTTCGATCGATGCTGAAGCTCGGCGCAGGTCGTTCGTTCAAATGCTTGCACTGGATCATGCTGGCACCAATCGCGGACTTTCCGCCGCGGCCGCCTTCTCGATGTTCATCTTCGGGTTTAGCTGTGGCGCGGTTTGGACCATCTTGCTGAGCTGGTTGTTCTGAGCGCAGACCAACCTTTCATCATGCCCATTTTCGGATCTTTCCACTGCTAATATCGATTGGCTTGGCCTTCTTTAGCAAAAATCGCTAGACTGACCTCTGGTATCAGCGCTGGCAGATGCCACATTTTGTGGTAGAGAAAGACGGAACAATGCTCAATTGAGACCTTGTGGCAATGTTTCGACGTAAGCGACTGAAAAAGAATGAGGAACATGACGGCGGTGGCCTTGGTGCAACCTATGCCGGCAAGACTCTGCAACCTGATGAACACCTCGTCTATATCTCGCGGTTTCACTGGATCTATACGTTTCGAGCGATCGCACCGCTCTTAGGCTCCATCATCATTGTGATCATCGCAGCCTTGGCGGGACTGATCCTGCCGTTTCTTTTGGTCCTATGCCTTCCGATCTTCTTTGCCGCAGCGCATGCGCTGAACCAACTCTCCTATAAATGGGTCAACAAGGTTGTTGTCACCAATAAACGACTGATCATCCAAAAGGGCTGGCGCAAGCGTAACACCACAGATCTCGGTCTGGATCGTATTCTCGGCTACAAGATTGATGAGGATGCGACGGGACGCACGCTCAACTACGGCAAGGTCATTCTGTTTGGCGCTGGTGTCGGCCAGGTCGACCTCTTTCCTTATATGGCCGACACGCTTCAGCTCTGCAAAGCGCTCAACAAAGAGCTACCCGCGTGGAAGGATCAAGCTAAGTCCGAGAAGAAGGCCCGTTGGTTCAGACCGGCATTCCGTGGTTTTGCGCGCAATATGCGCTGATCGATCTGGCATGGCAGAGGTGATCGGCTGGACGGCATGATCAAAATTCCCGACCCCGAAATGATCTTTGAGGATGAGAAAATCCTTTATTCAACAGGATATCACTGGATCTACGTTGCTCGATCGTCTTGGCCACTTTTGCTCACACTCGTTATCGGCACCATTGCCTGGGCCCTTCTTCCCTACCGTGTGACCTCACTCATGATCATGATCGCGCTGATCGCCTCCACGACGTGGATCGTCATGAGGGTCATCGAAACGATGGTGAAGCGTTGTTTCGTCACCAACCGCCGGCTCATCAATCGGGTGGGGCTTACCAATCGAGATACAAAATATGTCACCCTCGATCGCATTGGCGGCATGTTCTTGGATCAGTCACCGATGGAACGTTTCCTCGGCTACGGCCGCGTGAAGCTTATCGTGCCACTCATCGAAATTCAGCTTCCCGAGTATCTCAGCAACCCCGTCGCCTTTCGACGGGCGCTCTATGGCCCGGCTGCCGCGGCGGCACCGTCGGTACCGGAGGACGACGATCAGGCCGCCGTTGAGCATGATCGCCTCGCGAAAGAACAGGCTCAAGACGACGGCTTTGGCCGAGACGACGATGATGATGGGTTCGGCAGCTTCAAAGATGCGGAAGAGACTGACGACTTCGAGGCGTTCGACTTCGATGAGAGTCAGGATGCCGATGCACCCGAGCCGATCGAGATCGAACCGATCACCGAAGACCATGACAGTGGCTTTAGCGATTCCGAAGCCGATGCCGGTTCTGAATCGACCGACGACGGTGGCGGCGCCGACGGTGGCGACGAGAACTGAGGCACAGCATGCTCGGTGTTGCATGACCTCAAGGTCAGCTCAAAACAAACAGCACGCGGCCCCTTCCGCTTAGCAGGCTTGACGACCCATCCGGCCAATGTGCCAACCGCGCGCCGGCCATGCGGAACTGCTGGGCCGTTACACATAAGAAAATGGCGCCCGAGCTTCGGCCCAGGCGCCATCTCAAGAAAGGCCAGTCGACGCTGGCGAGCTGTTAGATGTTGTTTTGGCCCATCTGCTCCTCGATATAGTCGGCCTGACGAAGCGCCAACGCCACGATGGTCAAGGTCGGGTTCTCCGCCGCTCCCGTCGTGAAGACACTGCCATCGCTGACAAAAAGATTCTGGATATCGTGTGTCTGCCCCCATTTGTTGACAACGCCGTCCGACGGGTCAGCGGACATCCGATTGGTGCCGAGATTGTGCGTTGAGGGATAAGGTGGTGTCGGGTGAGTCCACTTCGCACCGACCGCGTCATAGACTGCGCTTCCCTGCTGATACGCATGATCCCGCATCGCGATGTCGTTGGGGTGATCCGTGAAGGTCACTTTGGGCGCGGGCAGACCGTGCGCGTCCTTCGTCTCCGGGTCGAGGGTGACCGCGTTGCTCTCTTGGGGCATGTCTTCACCGACGAGCCACATACCTGCCATGTGCGCGTAGTCATCCATCTTGGCAGCAAACGCTCGCCCCCAATCGCCGGGCTCAAGGAACGCGGCCATGAAGGGCAGCCCGAGTGAGAGCGTCTCCATCTCATACCCACCGGCAAAGCCACGCGATGGATCATGAACGCTCTCATCGGTGATAATCCCAGCCATGGTGGTGCCACGGAACATATTCACCGGCTCTTCGAAACCAGCGTAGACCGAGCCGGTCATGTGACGCATGTAGTTCTTGCCGACCTGACCCGATGAGTTCGCAAGCCCATCCGGATAGGTCGAGGAGCTGGAATTCAGCAGCAGCCTCGGACTTTCGATCGAATTGCCAGCGACACAGACGACACGGGCGCGCTGGAGATGCTGATTGCCGTCAGCGTCAGCATAGAGAACACCCGTGACCTTGCCAGTCGCGTCATGTTGGATCTGTAAGGCCTGCGCTTCCGTCCTGAGCTCAAAGTTGCCGGTCGCTTCGGCCTTCGGGATCTCTGAATAGAGGGTCGACCACTTCGCCCCCATCTTGCATCCCTGAAAACAAAAGCCGAGCTGTTGACAGGATGCGCGATCGTCACGATCACGCGAATTGATCGCCATGCGCCCGGTATGACAGTCCTTATAACCAAGCTTCATGGCGCCGTTATACATGACCTTGAAGTTGTTGTTGCCCGGCAGGCCAGGAATGCCATTGGTACGCGTCACGCCGAGCTTGTCCTCGGCCTTGGCATAATAGGGATCCATGTCGGCTGCCGTGATCGGCCAGTCGAGCAGATTGGCCCCCTCGATCGCCCCATATTCGGAGAGCACGCGCCACTCATGCTCCTGAAAGCGAAGGGATGCACCCGCCCAATGGGTGGTGCTACCGCCGACCGTCTTGCAGATCCACGCGGGAAGACCGCCGAAATCTTTTGCGACACGCCAGCCGCCACCCGTCGTCCGGGGATCGAGCCAGGCGAGCTGAAGGAAGGATGCCCACTCGTCATTGATGTAGGAATCCGTGCTTTGACGTGCGCCTGCCTCTAGCATCACGACATCAATACCGCGCGTGGCGAGCTCGTGGCCGAGCGAACCACCGCCTGCACCGGAGCCGATGATGACGACCACGCCATCGTCATTTAGATCATATGTTTTTGCCATCTCTCATCCTCCCCTTATGCGTCTTGTGCCGGTGGGCTCGCCTCTTTGGACGGCGCCGGAAGCCAGGAGAGATCATCAAACCCTCGGAAGAGATATCCACCCTCTTCGTAAGATGCGCCTTGATAGCCGAAAATTTTCCAAACCTCGGGATCGTTGTAGAAGCCGTTCACCATCTGGCCCCGCACGGCCTGGAAAAAGCTTGGATCCTCGCCATCGGCCTCGGCCTGTAAGGCCGCTTCCTTGGCGTCGGCATCGACGGCATTGAAATCACCGCCAGCGGTTTCGTTGAGCCGCGCTACTCCATCGGTGTAGACGGCAAGCGCCGCGCTGGCGTCGTCAGACCCAGCAACCGCGTCGTCCAACGACTTGACCACCTTGGCGTAGTGGACATCACCCACCTTCTCATGGGGATAAAGGGCACGGGCCATCTGTAGTAGGGTGCTCGCCGTCTTCTCATCGAAAGCGGCAAACTCCATCGCCCAGGCACGATCAGGAGCAATCACCCAGGTGACCCCCGCGGCCGTCGCTGCATAGGCACCAATCGTGGCGAACGCGGTTTTCAACACCGCACGCCGATCAATGATCAGCCCGGCATCATCCCGTTGCACCAATGGCGGCGCGCCATCGCCCCGCCGGTCGAATAGTTTGTGAGCCATCGTCTCACCTCCCTTGTCAAACGCGTTCCTTGGCGGGCTTGTTGACGCCCGTCTCAGTGTCACGATTGCCCGCATCAATTGCAGGCTCAAAACGCCGTTAAATCTTCCAAGGCCGGAGTCGGCCTAATCGAGCACCTCAGCGATATCGACCATGCCGTTGCAGCATCTCGATCTGATATCCGTCCGGATCTTGAACAAAGAAAAACTTGGCGAGCAGCGCACCGTCACGCATGAATTCCTTAATGTCCCTTGGCTCATAGCCAAGATCGACAAAACGCGCGTGCTCGGCTTCGAGATCGTCAACGGCAAACGCGATATGCCCATAGGCCTCGCCATGAGGGTAAGGCTCGGTCCGATCTTGATTCCAGGTGAGCTCGACTTCGAAATCGATCTCGTCATTCCGGAGATAGACCAACGTAAAGCCGTCGAAATCGAAACGATCAGCCACGTCGAGCCCGAAGGCGTTTTGGTAGAAGGTGATGGATTTATCTAGGTCCAGAACACGAACCATCATGTGAATGGCTTTCGCCATCGGCCACTCCCTGATCAACATTATGCGGACATCTCTACCCGCTAGCTTGATAGTAGGCTAACCGAGGACAAAATCGGCGTCTAGCCATCTCCGAGAGGTTGGCTCTGCAACCAGCCCCCAAGGTAGGGAGAGCCTGATCGCTTCTCGATCCATGGGATGACCACCCCCGATCCAAACCGCATTGACCTCGACCGAATCGGCATGGGCCCTGGCAAAAGACATGACCAGGCAAGTGGCCGGCAGGGATCGTTCGACGGGCTTAAGCGGACTCGATCAGTGGCCCCAACTAAGACGTAAGACCCTGAGCCAGTTCTTGTAACAGAGCTTTTCAATCAACGCGTTGTCAAAGCCATGCTCTCGCATGGCCTGGACAAAATCCTGCAAACCAGCAGCCGTGCCGATGACTTCTGGGATCGTCGCACCGTCGAAATCTGAGCCCAAGCCAACCCGATCTTCGCCGAGATGCTCGATCAGGTAATCGAGATGGCGCAGCAGGACGGAAAAGGGGGTATCCGCCCGATTTTCTCCATCCTCCCTCAAAAAGCAGACGGCGTAGTTCAATCCAACCATACCGTCGCTTTCCCGAATCGCATGCAGCTGCCGGTCCGTCAGATTGCGGCTAACCGGGCAGAGTTGGTGCGCATTGGAGTGGGTCGCGACTAGGGGTGCATCGGACAATCGATGAACATCCCAAAACCCCTTCTCATTAAGATGAGAGAGGTCGATCATGATGTTCTTTTGGTTACAAGCCTTGATCAACGATTCGCCCGCATCGGTCAAACCCGGGCCAATGTCCGGGCTGCTTGGAAAGCGGAAAGGGACTCCATAGCCAAAGGCATTCGGACGACTCCACACGGGTCCGATGGAACGAAGGCCGGTTTGGTACAAAACGTCCAAAGCATTGAGGTCAGTATCAATGGCTTCGGCCCCTTCAATATGAAGAGACGCAGCCATGGTTCCCGATGCCAAGCAATCTTCGATCTGGCTGACGTTCGTCACCACCTTAAAGCGCCCCTCGGAAAGGGCTTCGATGCGAAAGAGGCTTGCGGCCATCGCTACAGTTTTTTGCAACGCCTCTGCCTGATCCAACGACGCCGGAAATCCCTCCTCATAGCCGCCTACAGTGCGTTTGACTTTCTGCCTTGGCGTCTTGGGCGACGGTACGAAGCAGGCAAAAATCCCGCCTACCAAACCTCCCGCTTCTGCGCGTGGCAAATCGAGATGACCGTGCTCGACCCCTTGAACGAATGCCTCTGGACCATCATCGGTTCGGGTAACGAGCCGCAGCAAGGCGTCATTATGAGCATCAAATATCGGGACTTGCGGCTGATTCTTCATGCAGCTTTGCCCTCATCGCGCTTGGCCAGCGTCTTGCCTGTAAAGCTCTCATAGACCTTGAGGAACGCCGCATCATCAAGCTCGCCAAAACCATTGGCAATGGCCATCTGCACCACTTGATGGGCCGCTGCCGTCACAGGCGTCGGCATGTTCATCGCCTTGGCTTGGTCGAGCACCAGACCAAGATCTTTGCCCCAAATTGTCACAGCGCTCTTCGGTGTGTAGTCATCATCGAGCATATGCGGCACGCGATCCTTAAACATCCAAGAGCCGCCGGCAGCATCTTTAATAATGTCGAAGAGGACTTTGGGGTCAGCTCCCTGCGCAATGCCAAACGCCATCCCCTCGGCGGCCGTGACGAGATTGACGCCTGCCAGGAGCTGGTTGACGGCCTTGACGGATGAGCCGATCCCGACCTCATTGCCCAACCGAAAAACGCGTCCTGCCACAGCCTCCAAGGCCGACTCAGCGGCTGCAAAAGCTTGATCGGAGCCTGAGGCCATCACGGTCAACTCGCCTGCCTCCGCGCCGGCGAACCCGCCACTGACAGGCGCATCCAAAAATTCGTGGCCTCCCGCACGAAGCCGTTCACCGACCGAGCGGGTGAAGCTCGCCGGCACGGTGCTGGACATCATAACCGTCGCACCAGACGCCAGGGTCTCAAGGGCGCCATTGTCACCAAACAGCACCTCCTCGACCTGGCTGTCATTCACTACCATCACGACGAGGAGATCGGCCGTCTTCGCCGCGTCAGCCGGGCTCGCAGCCGGGCGCCCACCGCGATCATTTAGGCGATCAAGAGCGTCTTGACGAAGATCATAGCCGACGACGTCGAAGCCGGCCTGAATAAGATTGTTGGCCATCCCCGATCCCATCGCGCCAAGCCCGATGAAGCCGATTGTTTCGCCCTTGTCCGCATTTGACACTGTTACCGTCACTCCCCTTGATAATCTTCGTCACGTGACCTGAAATCCGCGGGCGTAAGGATCTCGTTCTTCAACGAAGATCGTGTTCAACCCTGTCATCCGCGCCCAGCCTGCCACACTTGGGACGATCGCCGGCATGCCACCGAGCTCGACGGCTTTCTCGACTCGCCCTTCGAAAAGACTTCCGATGATGCTCTCATGGACGAAGTCCTCGCCGACCACAAGCTTCCCTTTGGCATGGAGCTGGGCCATCCGCGCCGACGTACCGGTGCCGCAAGGACTCCGATCAATCGCCTTCTCACCATAAAGGACGGCATTGCGGCCATCTGCCCTAGGATCCTGCGGCACGCCGGTCCACTGGATATGGCTCACCCCCCTGATGGTCGGATCTTCAGGATGGACGATCTCAACTAGCTGATTGAGGCGATCGCGAATGATCGGACTCCAGCGCTGAATATCGTCCACCGTAAGATTTTCCAACCCTGAATAGTTCGGTTGCGGATCGATGATCGCATAAAAATTGCCGCCATAGGCAATGTCGACCACCAGTTCACCAAGCCCTGGGCAATCCACCCGTTGCTCAGCCCGCGCAAGATAGCTTGGCACATTGGTGATTTTCACGCGATCGATCAGATCGGGGCGCGACGGATCACGCCGATATTCAGCCGTGACCAGCCCTGCCGGTGTATCCAACCTGAGCAGGCCTTCCTCAGCCGGCGTCGCGAGCCCCTGCTCGAGCGCCATGGTCACGGTCCCTATGGTCCCATGACCGCACATCGGGAGACACCCACTCACCTCGATATACAGAACGCCGATATCACAATCATCACGACAGGGCGGATAGAGAATAGAGCCAGACATCACGTCATGACCTCGTGGCTCAAACATCAAGGCGGTTCTTATCCAGTCGAAACGTGTCATAAAGTCCTGCCGCCGCGCGCTCATGGTGACGCCACGAAGCGGCGGCGCTCCCCCCGCCACCATGCGCACGGGATTGCCGCAAGTGTGCCCATCAACGCAAAAGAAGGTGTGCCGATTTGCGTTGTTCATGCGCCTTGTCTCACCTTGCCCAGGTCAACCAGAACCACGACCTGCAACCCATAACATTGACGGGCCCATGCGGGAACGGCAAGCGGAAAGCCTGAAGCTAGAAAGACTGTTCATATCCTTGGCTGAAAAGGCACCGTCAACGGACAGGCTCTCTCATCATTTGGCGCGTGCGTGTCATACCAACCAAACGCCACGGCCCCTTGAGGTGCCATGATCAATCGGAGCCGTGCAGACGAGGAATGCTCCCTGGGCGAGGTTGGTCTAATCCTGGAGACCTGCCACAGGTCTTCATCGGCACCAAGGCGTCGCTACGCCGGTTCGGCGTCAGGGAACCGAACCGGTCGTTTGCCGTGCTGCCAACGCCACCTTACCCCCTTGGTGTCCATCAATAGGTCTCGCTAAGGCCGGATCCTTGCCGCCCCGATCACCGATCCAGCATCTCTATTGACAATCATCACAATCTTGCCGCAATCGCTTGATTCCCCAAAGCAATTGCCGCGCTGTCGCCGCAACGACGTCATTCCAAGCAAGTTCTGAGATGAGTTCAGCTTGGGCTTGCAAGCCAGCCAATGTCATGGCCGGCGTATGGGCAATATTGTCCCGAAGCTCACGGAGGGCACCATCCCGGCCATGCGCTCGCCCCTGGCCAGCTATATCCGACCTCAGGCTGCGCCACTCCTTAAGCCAGGATGCATGGTGATCGACATCTGGCGCGCCGGGCTGATCTGGTGGCTGACCCGGTTTTGGCTTCTGTAGAATCTCTGCTGCTACCGTATCTTCGCGAACAGGACGCTCGGACTCAGACATGTGGCGCTTCCATTAATGAACTTTGTTCAATATCTAATTAAGGAAAATCTAATGGAAGTCAACTAATTTTTGAACATTGTTCACGATTATCGCTTAAACGATGTGGTCGGATCCTGTTGATCGATCCCCGCGAGATAGCCCCGAACGAGGTCCTCGGCCAGGCGTTTTGGATCGGCATGGGTGACATGACGCAGATTACCCCCTTGCGCCAACGCACAGATTCCGTGAACACCGGCCCAAATGATCGTCGCAACCCGACGTGCCGCCCGGCGTTGGTTGTCCGGGAACATGGGACTCAAGATGCGGATCGCAAGCGTCGCGATTCTTTCGATACTTGAGGAATACCAGTCGGCCCGCACCGTATCGCCCGAGGATTGGTGATCGAAGACAGAACGCCAAATGAGGGGCTGGTCATTGGCAAAGTCGATATAAGCTCGCGCCATCGCCGCCATTTGATCTTCGGGTGTGGTCGCTTTGAGGGCTTCAGCTTCCAAGCAATCACAAAGGCGATCCAGGGTACGCGCATTCAGACGCAAGACCAGGCGGTCAAGATTGCCATAGATATTGTAGAGCGTCCCCACGGCGATCCCGGCGCCTTGGGCGACCTCGCGCGCATTGAGGGCGCTGACACCTCGCTCCGCGATAATGCCCTCGGCCTTATCCAGAACGTCTGTCGAGATTTTTTCGCGATCAAGCGGCTTTCGCCCAGCCATAACCAACTCCGGCCAGAAAGCCACTTTTTAGCCTATCTGAGGGGTACGGCGCCAGCTCGAACCGCAAGATTGCATCAGACATGCCCTTGAGGCCCTAAGCCAGCGATCAGTTTAGTCGAGCGCGTAGCGTCCCGTCGGTTTCAGATCGCTGTCGAGGTCGTACACCCAAGGCACCCCTGTTGGAATTTCCAACTTCAGGATCTCGCTATCACTGATACCATCCAGATATTTGACCAACCCGCGCAAACTATTGCCATGAGCGGCAATGAAAACGCGCTGGCCACGCTTGATATCCGGCGCAATCGTCTCGTGCCAAAAAGGTAGGACACGCTCAACCGTATCCTTGAGGCATTCCGCCCGCGGAATGTCCGCAGGGTCAAGATCAGCATAGCGGGGATCCGCTCCGGGATCCCGATCATCGCCAGGCTCAAGAGGGGGCGGCGGTGTGTCATAGCTACGGCGCCAGATATGGACCTGCTCATCGCCATACTTCTCGGCCGTCTCCGCCTTATTGAGGCCTTGAAGGTCGCCGTAATGGCGCTCGTTAAGACGCCAACTCTTGTGAACCGGAAGCCACAAGCGATCCATTTCCTCGAGCGCCAAATGCAACGTCTTGATCGCGCGTGTCAAAACGGACGTGTAGCAAACATCAAAGTCGAAGCCTGATGCCTTTAGGCGCTCGCCCGCCCGCTTCGCCTCAGCAACGCCCTGGTCGGATAGGTCAACATCCTTCCAACCGGTAAACAGATTCGCCTTATTCCAAAGGCTCTGCCCATGACGAATCAAAACCAGCTTGGTCATATCTACCCCCTAAGATGACAAAACCGGCATCCTGATAACAAAGAGCCAGGCCGAGGTACATGTTGGCGACGCCCTCAGACAGAACGTGGCTGTCCATGGGCGCCCCCCTCGATCACCCCTCGGCTGGCGCGGTGACCGACTCAGATCGCGCGCCCGTGCCCAGCGCAGGCTTGGCCGATCCGGTCGGTGCGCTGGCACTTGCTGCCGATGTCCGCTCGTCCCAGGCGGGATGGCGTTTTGGTCTGCCACCTAACCCGGCCAAGCCCGATCGCAATTCGAGATCGAGATCTGCATGAGGCGTCGCATCATTCATCATCAAAATCGTCCCATCATGTGGTCACAAGCGGCCTCAACGAGCGACATCCGAACAATCTGTTGCCGCCTTCGGAAAGCGTGCCGAGTTACGCCTCGGGTTCCGGTTCGTCAAGGGATCAAGAGCATCGCCGGGAGAGTAAAAACGATCGGTTAGCATAAAGTTAACCGGTGCGCTCAGTGCGCAACAGTCACCCCCGCCAACAGGGTCAATGCCGCCCGATTGGCGGCACGAGCATGGCACGAAATGGATGGTCTTGTTGGTCCGATCAAGAAGGACTGGCTGGTGCCGGCTTCGATGAGGACGTACCGGGGACCAGCCTTTCAAATGTGACGCTCATGGCTCGACGCACAACCCGCCGACACAGATAGCACAACGTATCGTTGCTTCTTTTCATGAGAATCGGGCCTTCTTCCCTGCCATCAGTCGATTCTCGGCCTTGGCATCTTCTAACATAGGTAAAATTTTGGGAAAAATGTGTGACGTTGGTCACCTTGAGCGCACATTATGGACACAGTTGCGTGATGAACCACCAAATTTTGGGCGCTGTTGCCTCAAAACCTACCTCACCGGCGAGGCAGCTGCACGGCCACGGACAACGCAGATCCTGTCCAGCCGTCACCCAAACGCCACGCCACCGTCGACATTGATGACCTGGCCCGTGATGAAACTTGCGCCTGGGCCGAGCAAAAATTGAATGACGGTCCCGACCTCGCTGGGATGACCGAAACGCTTGAGCGCTGTCTCGGCGATCAAGACCTTGCGTCGACGCTCCTCTTGGAGAAGATGCTTGGGCATGTCCGTTTCGATAATGCCGGGGGCAAGGCCATTGACCAGGGTCTTGGGGCCAAGTTTTTTGGCCAAAGCACGGACAAGACCGACGATCCCGCCCTTGGCGGCCGTATAGGCGATATGATCGAACGAGCCGCGCCGAAAGGCGACCGAGCTTACGAAGATCATGCGACTGGGCCCCTCAGGTTCAAGTCTTGGACGGCAGGCCGCTGCCATGTCGAATGCATTGGTCAGATTGGCGGCGACAACATCATTCCAGACGGGCCGCGATGCGGCGTCGAGATCGTCCACCAAGAAGATACCAGCGAGATGCACGAGTCCGTAGATCGGACGTTGCACCGGTGCTAACGCGGCTTCACAAGCATCGGGTGAATCGATCGATGAGACCGTCGTCGTGATCCGGTGCCCGGCATCCAACTCCGCCGCCAGTCGGCTGAGCCCGCCGCCATCTGGATCGATCAAGTGCACATCCATCCCCTCCGCCAGAAGGATGGGGACAGTCGCCCGCGCGATCCCGCCGGCACCGCCGGTAATGACGACCGTTTTCTGTTCTAAAGACATCGTTTCACCGAGCATTGAGGTTGAAATTCGTCGGCGGTGTCATCTCCATCAACCGACAACCGCTACCACGCCATATCCAAGATGTCGCGGATCTGTTCAGGTTCAGTGAGCTTCCGCGGATTCTGGCTGACGAAGAGATTGGTGAGCGAGCCCTCGATGATCGCTTGGAAGTGGTCACGCGTCACCCCCACGTCGCGTAGCTTTGCGGGCTGACCAAGATCGTCAACTAGCTCAGCGACGGCATCCCCCGCCTCAAGATCCCGCCGGTCCATGGCAGCGGACACGGTTTTTTGCTGAGCAGCATTGACCTCAAAATTGTAGCGAAGGACGCTTGGCAACATCACGCAGCTGCAGTGGCCATGGGGCACGCCGGCCACGGCACCGAGCTGATGGCCGATGCCATGGCTAGCCCCCCAAGGAATGCGGCCAAGACCCGTGGTCGAGAGCCAAACGCCCATCTGGCATTCAAGCCTTGCCTCAAGATCGTCTGGCGCTTCCCGACTGCGGCGCAGAGAGGCTGCGAGCATCGCTAGACCCCGCGCACATGTAGCGTCAGTAAAAGGCTGCGGTGCCGTTGAGCAAAGGCTCTCGACGGCATGATCGACCGACCGCATGCCGGTCGATAGCCAGAGCCACTCTGGCGTGTGCATGGTCATCGCAGGGTCCAAGATCACAGCGTCGCCGCCGACGTCGCGACCGGTGTAAAGATGCTTCACCCGACTGGCTTGATCGATCGCAGCACCAAGATTGCTGAACTCCGCTCCGGATAACGTGGTCGGAACAATGATCTGACGCATCGGCGGCGCCGCGATCCTAGGCGCAATGACCCGACCGCCTTCACCGACCCTAATATGAAAATCGTTGAAAGCATCAACGCTATGAATGTTCTCGGCAAGCGCCACGAGCATGACTTTGACAGTGTCGATGGGCGTCCCACCGCCGATGGTGACAATGAGATCGGGTGAAGCAGCTCGCACGTCGTCGGCGAGCCTCAAGACACTCTCCCTTGGCACATGCGCGACCGTCTCGTCAAAAAGACCAACCGCGCGGCGACCAAGCGCCTCCCTGATCCGATCGACAGCATCAGTCGTCTGGCTGAGCGTCTTACTGGCGACGATGAACACGCGCTCAGCCTCTCGACGTTCAGCTTCAGTCAAGACAGCTTCGGCCGCCGGACGACCAAAGATCACCCGATCCTGTGCGATGAACCGGTATTCGCCCACCATCGCCATGGCCCGCCCCCCCCAAGTCGCTTCCCTTCAAGGATTGATTACGACGGCTTCGCGGGATGAGGTCAAGGGACGCCTCGCCAACAGATGCTATGCCGCCAGCGTCACCACCTTCACGCCGACACATGCGATCGCGACGCGCCAACTGCTTGGATTGCGATCGAGGTTCAGACGACGGCCACAACTCAGACGAAGTTATCCCGTCGCTTGAGAACGACCATCTTGTTGAGGCCAGCCAAGGTGTCCAAGGAGAACACGGCGATTGGGATCATCTGGCGCCAAGCATCGCTCCGTCCTCTTGATGACTATCGTCACTGCCAAGGGCCAATCATCAAAATGTATTAAAAATTGATCCTATTCTTCGACATTCTATTTTTGATAAAATTCTTCTCAGCTTGACCGCGAGGTGACGAATCAACTTCTCTTTCAACACATTGAAAAACTTATATTTTTCTAAATGAGCCGAACCAAACTGTTGGTCGAAGTGCGAGCTCTGAACTCTTGACATTAACGATTTTTAGTTGTAAAAATAGCGTACTTTATCGACTCCAGATTGTTTCCTGGACGTGATGTTCTGATCAATAGAGGTGGAAGCAGCCGCGTGTTGACGGTTGGCGTCGGAAGTTACGGCATAGCATCTATTGCTGGTCTCAGCCTGGTCTCCATGCTGTCAATCGGTTGGATCGCGCGACACGGGCCGATCATCGAATTCGCCGCAGCCCTTAGCATCTGGGCAACACTCGGCCTCTGTGTAGCCTTGGGGGTCGATGACGTCCTGCCTGCGTATATCATGTCGGATCTTCTGCGTGGCACGGCCCTCCTATTCCTCATCAACTTCACCTTGCGGCGAGTCCATGGCAGTGCCGTAGGTCAAGAGACCGATCACATCAAGCTTGCGATTGTGCTCTTTTCTAGCGTTGTGGCCCTCGGTTACGGCGTCCTATCCTGGACCCATCACCCCGATGCAGACACCTGGCGTTTGATCGGCCTGACCGGAATCTCGATCATCGGCTTGCTCCTTGTCGGAAGCCTTCTTCGAGCAAGCCGAAAAAGACGAGGGGTGACGCAGCATCTCTTGATCGGTGCTGGCTCGGTTCACGTCATCGATTTGCTCGTTTACACGAGCTTATCTTTTTCACTTTTAGATCAAAAGATACTTCACTCAATTCAACCAATTATCGTCAGCTTGGCGGTTCCCCTTCTCCTCGTCAGCTTGCGACGTCTTCCCGACGTGATGGATGACCGACCGGCCTTTCAGAGCCCAAGATTCGGCATGACGGCTGTGATGGCATCGGGAATTTACCTCCTCTTGATTGCCGCCCTTGGCGATCTCGTCCGCGGGCTGGATTGGTTGCCGGAATCCATCATCCAACTCACCGCCCTTTGCGGCGGTGCCATGATGTTGGTCACCCTGATTGCTTCAACAGGGCAGCGCCCCGACAGCGAGCCCCCATCCGCAGATAACGATGCTGCTCCGATCGAAGACGATCGCCACGAATGGCTCCGGCTCATCGAGCGTGTCACAGAAACGCCGGGAACCGACGGCCAAGCGGAGTCGAGCCTTGGACAGCGAGCCCTCCAGGCCGTTGCCGCCTCGATGGACTGCGATGGTGGCGCGCTGTTCTTGCACAATGATGATGGCGACTTTTCCTTCAAGACGAGTTGGAACATCGCGCTTGCCAACCGGGCGCCAGGCGGTCCGCCTCCGGACCTGCTGACCGCCCTCTCGCCGTCAAAGCCAGCCTTGGTCTTCAACGACCCAGCATCCCTACCAACAGGATCTGTCAACCCCGCAGACATGATGGAATGGCTGAGCGCGATCCAATCCCCCTGGATCATCCTGGCCCTGATCGGCCGTGATGAGATTGTCGGGGTTGTCCTCCTGACCCAGCCGCGCAGACGCCGTGAGCTCACGACATCAGAGATGGATGTCCTGACGATGTTTGCGCACCAGCTCGGCAGCTATCTCGTCGTGGAAGCCTCAACACGCCAGGCAGCTGAAGACCAGTATCTGAAACACTTGTCTCGGCATCGAGCATGCATCAGCGACGGTTTGGAAGACGCCATCGCCCCCCTCTCAACAGCCCTCAAGCGAGCGAAGGATCATGGGCAAAGTCCGGCCTTCTTCAGCGATACCTTCCTGACGATCGGCGATACCGTTGAGCGCCTAAAGGGGCTGAAGCAGAGGATGGATAGCGATTTCGGACTGACAGCGGCACGCCCCGTCGATCTCCGCGCATTGATCGAGCATGACTTGGCGGACGACCGCTTGGATCAAGTTGCCTTACCCCGAGCAGATGTTGTTGTCGCTGCAGAGCCCGTCTTGCTCCAAGCCCTTCTCAATCAAGTTATCGACAATGCCTGCGCGGCCGTTGAGGCAGAAACCGCCCAAGAGACCGCAGACATAACGCACTGTTCTAAGGCGTATCTCATTGTCGATAGGCTTGAGACCAACGCTCCACGGGTATCATTGACCCTTCGCACAACCGACCACACTGCCATCCTCGAGATCGTCGACCGGGGCATCGGGATGACCGATGGCTTTGTCAAAGAACACCTCTTCAAACCACGTCGGTCAACCAGGTCCGGTCGGATCCGTATGGATCAGTGTCGGGACATCGTCGAACATTGGAAAGGGCAGCTTCAGGTCGAGAGCAAACCGAGAAAGGGTACAACGGTCAAAGTCATCCTACCGCTTGCGGAGCGGCAAGATATCGATAGCTCTTGCACCATAAGCGCCGATGAACACGCGACGGAACACGCGGCATGATCCCCGTCGCATGCCCTTCAGGCGAACCCCATCCTAACGAACAAGAAAAGCTGCTTCTCGTGAATGCCGGCCCCGGCATGCATCATCAATTCGCTCAATCATGCCCAAACTATGGCGTCTTAACGGCGGCCGATGAGACATCGGCACTCGAGCATATCAACGAGCACGGCCCTAAGGTCGCTTTCCTTGATCTTGGCCCTCTCCACGATCTCAGCGACCCTGCTTCTGCTTTTCGTATGCTGAGCCAGATCCTGCAGGCCGCGCCGCGGACCAAGGTGATTGTTACCGCAAATCGCGAGAACCGTGACGCTCTGGTTCGAGCCATCGATCTTGGTGCTTGGGACTCCTTTCAAAAGCCTATCGACAACGACTCACTCTGTTTGATTATCAAACGCGCGCTGCACGTCGCCCGTCTAGAAGCAGAGAACTGGCGCTTGAAGTCCATGAACGGCCAGGCCCTACCGGGTGTGATCACGGCCGACCCAACCATGCTGGCCCTTTGCCAAAAGCTTGAACAGCTCGCCCCGACGTCGCTTCATGTGCTGATCCGAGGCGAGCGTGGTACCGGCAAAGGACTCCTAGCGCGAGCCCTTCATCAACGGAGCGCCCGATCCAAGCACCCCTTTGTTTGGATGAACTGCGCCGGAATTCCGGCACGGCTGTTGGAGCGTGAACTCTTCGGTTGTGCGCAAGGGGCTCGGGCAGGCGCAACCCAGCGGACTATCGGAAAGATCGAGACAGCCCATCGCGGGACGTTGTTTTTGGACGAAGTCGGCAATATGCCGCCCAAACTTCAGGCAAAATTGTGCGATGTCCTGGAGAAGCGCCGACTCATACGACGGGGAGGACAAACAGATGTCGAGGTCGATATTCGTATCGTCTCGGCAACCCATCTCCCCGCCAAAGACGACGAAAACGAGACGCCACTCCAACAGGGCCTTTTCGATCATCTCGCTGGTCATACCATTGAGATCCCGCCGCTACGCGCCCGCGGGGGCGACCCACTGCTTCTAGGCCAGCATTTTATTGATGTCTTTGCCCGGGACCTAGGACGCCCAGCAAAGCAGCTTGCGGACGATGCCAAGCGCGTTCTGATGACCCATCACTGGCCCGGCAATGTCCAAGAGCTCGTGACCACCATCCAACGAGCGGTCATCCTGACCGACGGTACGACCATTCAAGCGAATGACCTCAGTCTCGACAGCAAACCCTGCTCTGTCATCGATCGATTGGGGCGATCGCGGCGTCAGCACCCAACGCAGCTTATCTCACTTCGCGACGCGCGAGATCGGGCGGAACGCCAAGCCGTCGACGCTGCGGTCAAGAAGTCACGAGGCAACTTATCGACAGCCGCCAAGCTTCTCGGCATCAGCCGTCCGACGCTCTACGCCCTTCTTCGCCGTCACGAGGATCTGCAACGGCCGGGATCACCCGATGCCTGATCTCTATGCTTTGCTCAGACCCGGCTGCGATCTCACCGTTTTAACCCAGCAAAGACGGGGACCGATGATCATCCCAACACGCCCGAACCTTGGTATCCCCGCCCTTTGGAACGCCCATCTCGGATGCCTGACGATGCACCAGAGCAAGCCAATCTCTCGGCGGGCAACCAAGGATGGGCGCTGTTTGAATGGTTGACCGTGGGAGACGCTAAGTGCGCCATCGTTGGCTGTGGATCATAACCGAACGAGGCTTGGCTCAGGCGGGCCTAGGGAGGCCATGACGTGACGGATACCCTCCTGCATATCTTCCCAAGCTTCGCCAAAGGCAACGCTCAAGCACAAACGGTCGATCTCGCCAACAGCATCCTTTCGGACAAGCGCCATATCTTTGTCTCTCTCGATCGCGATTTTGGTGCTGCCGAGGGCCTGCAGAGCCATGTGCACCACGCACTGCTTTCGGTGGGTCGTCGTCGCCGTGGTCGATTGGATCTCAACAATCTCAAGATGTTCCGGCGTCTCGTCGCGGAACGCCAACCGACCGCCCTCCTGACCTACAATTGGGGCGCGATTGAAGCCGCACTGGCCAATCGAATTGCGCCCCTTTGTGCCCATTTACATTTCGAAGATGGCAGCAATCAAGACGAGGTCGACGGCCGCCAGCGCCCTAAACGGGTTTGGACCAGGCGAATCGCTCTTTCCGGACGCAGTGCCATCATCGTGCCGTCAAAGGCGCTCTTCGACGTCGCGCGATCAATTTGGCGATTTCGCGAAACCAGGCTCCACTATATCCCCCATGGAGTCGATTGCGCACGCTTCGAGGATGTGGCGATCGATCGCGGGTTATCCCTTCGAAAGACGGACGATGAAGTTCTGATTGGCGCGGTCGGAGACCTCTCCGCTGAACGAAATGTCGCCCGCCTTCTTCGCCTCTTTGCAGGGCTCACAACGACCGCTCCACGTCGCTTGGTCATCATTGGCGACGGGCCGGAACGCGCCGCGCTTGAAGACCTGGCCAAGGATCTTGGAATTGAGGCCTCGGTTTGCTTTCTCGGAACACAAACCCATCCAGACTCCATGTTCAAGCAGCTCGATATCTTCGCGCTGACCGCTGATACCGATCAAGCGCCCAATGGACTGATCGAAGCCATGGCTGCCGGTCTCCCGGTTCTGGCCACCGACGTCGGTGACGTCGCGTCGACCTTGTCAAAAGCCAATCAGCCATTCCTCGCGCCGCCTGAAGCTGAAGACCTGCTCAAGACCCAACTGCAACGCCTGATCGAGCGTCCCGACCTACGATCAACGATCGCCGATCTCAATCAACGCCATGCCCGCGAGCGCTTTGATCGTCAGGCTATCTTGGAACGCTATCACCGGCTGTTTTCGACCCTGATTCCAAGCGGATGACATGTCGATATGGGTAATGTGCTCGGGCTTCAAGAAGGTATCTGCGGATGACGACCGTTGTTGATTCCTCTTCGTCTACCGACATCACGATCGCTGGCGATTGGGACGCCAGCGCCTGGAATACCTTCGCCCTGGCCGCTGGCGCCGATGGTCACATCCACGCCTATGCCTGGCGGAACATCTTCTGGCGCGCCCTCAAACATCGCCCGCACTATCTGATTGCCCGTCGAAACCGTTCGATAACCGGCATCTTGCCGCTCTTCGACGTCAAAAGCCGTCTTTTCGGTCGCTCCTTGATTTCGGTTCCGTTCCTCAATGGCGGCGGTATCCTGGCCAAGGACGATGCGAGTGCCGCGGCGCTTCTTCGTCACGCGCAAGGCATGATGCATCATCATGGCTATCGCTATGTCGAGCTACGCCACCGCCGTGACGAACCGTTAATGGCCAATCTGGTGAGCCAACGACAACGAGTCGCCATGAGACTCGCTCTCCCTGAAAATCCCGAGGTGCTTTTCGAAAGCCTGAAGGCGAAGCTCAGAAGCCAGATCAGGCGTCCGGTAAAAGCCGGCGCACGTGCACAGATCATCAATGGCAGCAATATCGTCGAGCGCGACATCGAAAGCCTTTATCGAGTCTATGCCGAAAGCATGCGTGACCTTGGTATCCCGGTCTTTCCCAAATCGCTCTTTCGCGAAACGTTGAGGTCTTTTGGCGATGAGGCCTGGCTTGTTATCGTGTGGCTAGACGGTCATCCCGCCGCTTTCGGCTTGATGATCGGCTTTGGCGCAGCGATCGAGATGGCCTGGGCCTCATCGCTCCGCTGCTTCGATCGGCTTTCCGTCAATATGCTGCTCTATTGGGAAGCCATCCGAACAGCGATTGATCAACGTTATCAGGTCTTTGACTTCGGCCGGTCAGCCATCGATGGGCCGACCTATCGCTTTGTCACGCAGTGGGGCGCAACACCCTTGTCACTCCCCTGGTACTATCTTGGAAGCAAAGAGAACATACCGGACCTCAGCTCAACAAGCGCCCGTTTTCCCTTGGCCATGCGCGCCTGGAAGGCGCTTCCCACCCCCATCGCCAACCGTATCGGCCCGATGATCGCACGGAGCCTTCCTTGAAGACGATCGCCTCTCGCCGCCATCGAGAACGCACATCGTCACCATTGAGGCATCTAAAATCAGGCTCCAGACTTGTCGCGAGCGGACCTCTTCGCCAAATTGCAGTTGTATTGCCTTAGCGGCTCTTCATTTGTAACGGTTCGAGAGGAATACCTATGGGCGATACCGCTGTCAGCGCTACGGTCGAGCAGCCGACGCCAAAGTATCTCAGTGACTATCGGCCGCCCGACTATCTCATCGACACGGTTTTCCTCGACTTCCAACTCGGGGAGGCCAACACCGAAGTTGAAGCGCGCTTATCAGTCCGCCGGAATCCTGATGTTGACGGACAATCGCCACCGCTTGTCCTCCATGGCGAGGATCTAACACTCCTGGCAATCTGCATGAATGGACAGAGACTGCCTGAGCCGCGCTATAGCGTCGATGCAGAATGTCTCACCATTCCCGATGTCCCGGAACGCTTCACTCTTGAAATCATCACGCGGATCCAACCCGAAAAAAACACGGCTCTCGAAGGTCTCTATGTCTCCAATAGAATCTTTTGCACACAGTGTGAGGCAGAGGGATTTCGCAAAATAACCTATTTCCTAGATCGCCCCGATGTCATGTCCCGGTACAGGACGCGTATCGAGGCACAAAAGGCGGCCTATCCTGTCCTCCTCGCCAATGGCAACAAGGTGGATAGCGGTGACCGGCCTGGCGGTCGGCATTATGCCGTCTGGGAGGACCCATTTCCCAAGCCGGCCTATCTCTTCGCTCTTGTGGCAGGTGATCTGGCCGTCCTCGAAGACCACTTCGTCACCAAGTCCGGCAGAGATGTGTTGCTACAGATCTACGCCGAGCCCGACCAAATCGACAAATGCGACCACGCCATGGAAGCCCTCAAAGCTTCGATGCGCTGGGACGAGGAGCGTTTTGACCTCGAATATGACCTCGATCAATTCATGATCGCAGCGATCTCTGACTTCAACATGGGAGCCATGGAGAACAAAGGGCTCAATGTCTTCAACACGAAATATGTGCTTGCCAAACCCGAGACGGCGACGGATGCCGATTATCACGGCATCGAGCGTGTCATCGCACACGAATATTTTCACAACTGGACAGGCAATCGGATCACCTGCCGAGACTGGTTCCAGCTTTCGCTCAAGGAGGGTCTGACGGTCTTTCGGGATCAAGAATTCACCGCGGACACCCATAGCCGCGCTGTGAAGCGCATCGAAGATGTTCGTGGCCTCCGCGCCCATCAATTCGTCGAGGACAGCGGCCCACTTGCTCATGCTGTGCGCCCCGAGAGCTATGTCGAAATCAACAACTTCTACACCACCACCATCTATGAGAAGGGGGCGGAGGTGGTCCGCATGATCCACACGCTGATCGGCGAAGATGCGTTTCAGCGGGGCATGCGGCTCTATGTCGAGCGTCACGACGGCCAGGCCGTGACCTGCGAGGATTTCATCAAGTGCATGGAAAGCGCGTCTGGCCGAGACCTGGCTGCATTCCGTCGCTGGTATAGTCAGGCTGGGACCCCGAGACTCCGAGTCGACGACAGCTTTGATCAGGAGAACGGCCGATATTCTTTGACGATTCGGCAAGACACGCCACCGACGCCGATGCAGCCGGATAAGGGGCCGCAGCACATCCCCTTGGCACTCGGCCTATTGGACCAAGACGGCCAAGACCTTCCTGTGACGTTAGATGGTGAATCTGAAGCTGGCGCGACCAACCGCGTTCTCGAACTCAAAGAGGTCGAAACAACCTTCACCTTCACCGGCCTGTCCGCCAAACCGGTGCCGTCGCTGCTTCGAGGCTTTTCAGCGCCGGTGATGTTGGAGAGCGAGCCAAGCTCGGATGAGCTTCGCTTCTTAATGGCCCATGATAACGACAGCTTCGTTCGCTGGGATGCCGGCCAGACCTACGCGACCCAACTCATCTTGTCGGGCCGGAAGACTGAGACTGGATCAACCGCAAGCCTGCCGGATCAGGACATCCGATCGGCCTTCCTCGCCGTGCTCGATGATGACAGCCTTGACCATGCCTACCAAGCATTGGCGCTGACATTGCCGGCCGAAAGCTATGTGGCTCAGCAGATGGAAGTCATCGACGTCGATGGCATTCATGCCGCCCGTCGTGCCCTTCGCGCTGGGCTTGGCGATGAACTGTCAGAGCGATGGTTACAGCTCTATCATCGCCTCGGCACCAATGAGCCCTATCGCTTTGACGGTGCGTCGATGGGACGGCGCGCACTGCGCAACCTCGCCCTTGGTTATCTCATGGCCGGCAGCCATGAGGACGGCAACGCTCTTTGTCTTACACAATTTGAGCAGGCCGATAATATGACGGACGTGCTGGCCGCCCTGGCCCTTCTGGCAGACAGCGATCACCCCGCACGCCATAGCGCCCTCGAACAGTTCTATGATCGTTGGCAGAGCGAGCCACTCGTGATCGACAAATGGTTTACGCTTCAGGCGATGCCTCAACGAGCGACATCGCTCAACGACGTCAAACGTCTCAAGACCCACCCTGCTTTCAAAATGACCAATCCGAATCGCGTCCGCTCCCTCATCGGTGCCTTTGCTATGGGGAATCCAACTGGCTTTCACAGCAGAGATGGCGACGGCTACCGGTTCTTGGCGGAACAGGTCATCGAACTGGATCGTTTGAACCCGCAGATTGCGGCAAGGCTGCTCGGCATTTTCGGCCGATGGCGTCGCTATGACTCCGAACGGCAGGCCTTGATGACGTCAGAGTTGGAGCGCGTTCTCGCTACGCCTAAGCTGTCCCGGAACAGTTATGAAGTTGCGAGCAAGAGCCTCAGCTAGAAGTAACGCTAACCGAATGGATAGAAAATACACGTTCTGAGCAGATATGTATTTCACACAATTACAACAACACCAAAAAAACTGAAAATATAAAAATCAAACCACCACTTGACCTTCAATGACTTGTTGAAGAGTATCAAGTCTATTGAGAGTGATTTCTTCCGAACACGGAAAGATTGCCTCGTTTCTGGCCGACAAATCATCGATTCGTCGGGACGAACTGCTTTTTTCTAAGCTTGGAGATGTCGGCATAAACAATGAGCCGGCACGACTTTGGGGGGGATCAAGTTCGATGGTGCGTGACATTAAGCCCGGCTATCCACAACCGCTATATCGCGACGTCGGGCCCAAGATTGAATATCTCGAGCCTCGCGAATTGCCAGCCATGCATGCCAATGGCGTGCGCACAGTCTATGTTCTCAAGGAAAAGGTGATCGAGCATCATCACACGGGATGGGGATTTAGCGCCTTTAACGAGTTCATGAACAAGGCACTCGCCACCTTTGCCTTTGTCTGTATCGGCGGTGTTGCGCTCGCCATGCTGATCATGGCCTTTGCGGTTGTTTCTCGTCTTTAGAGCCACTCACCCCGCCTCCGGCGCCAGCAAGAGCACAAGGATGCCGAATGTGACAAGAGCGATGCCGAGCAATTCCAGACGGCTGCTCCGCTCGCCGAACACCAGGTAGCTTGCTGCGAACGTGAACACCAGCTCGACTTGACCAAGCGCTCTGACATAGGCGGCGTTCTGCACGGTCATCGCGGTGAACCAGCCAGCGGACGCCAGCATGCCGGTAAGCCCAACCAAAGTCGACACGCGCCAGGATCGAAGCACGGCCGTCAGTTGACCAGGCTCGGAAGCATACAAATACAGAATCATGATGGCAGTCTGCAGCACCGTCACGGCCGCAAGGGTAAACGCCGCCTGCATGAGGAAGCCTTCGCCGCCTAGCGACAACGATGCGGCACGATAGGAAACAGCGGATATACCAAACATGGCACCTGATGCCATGCCGATCAGCGCTGTTCGCTCCGTCAGGCTGCCCACAATGCCGGCTATCCCCTTGGGCGCACGGGCGGCCGAGATCAAGAAGACTCCAACCAGACTGATCACGACAGCCATGGCGGCCAAGATCGACATGCGATCCCCGAGAAGCAGAAAACCGAACAAGGCCGTTTGCATCGTCTCGGTCTTTGAAAAAGTGGTGCCGACCACGAAATTCCGAAAGGAGAAGACATGCACCAGCAGAGCTGTCGCCAAAATCTGACTCACGCCACCGATGACGATATAACCGAAGAATGGCAAAGAAGGTCTCGGCAGGGCGAAATCGCCCATCGCCCAGAGGAGAAGGACATAGAGCAGGGCCAGCGGCGCGGCGAAAGCGAAACGCGAAAACGTCGCGCCTGAAACGCTGAGACTTGCCTTCAGATGCTTTTGCAGCGCGGAACGCAGATTCTGCAAGAACGCGGCGGCAATCGTAATGGGTACCCAGAGATCCAAAACTGAATAAGGTCAATCGAGGGGTTGATGACGCCGGCAGCGGAGCATCATCCCGATGGCCTGTAGACCGGAATGACATAAGGTCCTTCAGGAATGACGGCCAAACGCCTTTCCCCAGACGCAGCAAGACAGGCTTCAATCACATGACGTAGATTGGGCGCCGACTCAACGCCCGTTAGATCTCGATCGGCATCAGACAGGCCATCAGTGTACAGATGCACACGTCCGCGTCGCATCGGCTTCAACTGCATCTGCGTTTGCCATTCATCAATATCGGCAAAGTGCTTTTTTGAGATCGCCGCAAGAAACCCATCGGGACCTGTCGCCACCAGCCGCCGCTGGGCCTCGACGAATTCTTCGGAGCCCATGCCCTCCGAGCAAGCCGAGGCGATGATCAAATCCCCCCCTGGTTCAAGAATATCAATCGGGCCGACCATGCCTTTGACGGTCTGATAATAGGTCTTATCCAAAGGATACCCGGCAGCTGTGGTAACCACCGTCTTGAAGCGTGTGGGCACCGGAACTTCGGCAAAGCCACGAACCTCGTCGACCGCCTGCAGATGGCTTTCGACAATTTCACCGAAATTCACGAATGACAGGTGCCGCTGCTCGTCAATAATCGTGTTCAAGGCAAGCGCGCCACCCAGCATTTTCACGATTTCGAGTTGTTCCTCATGCAGAGGATTACCTTTGAGCACGCCATTGTCCGCAGCTGGATCCGACATGAAGCGAGCGCTGTGGAAGGTGGTGATCGTGTCTTTGTGGGCAACGCCTGGTGCAATGACCTTCCGGCCACCTGAATAGCCAGCCATGAAATGAGGTTCGACTAAGCCCGTAGCGATCTTCAAATCGGCCTCGACCAGACGTCGATCCAGTTTAACCGGCGTATGGCGGGTCGGCGTGTTGCCTAAGTCGACATGAGCGTCATCATCGCGGGCAAAGTGGTTGGCAACAGTCACCGTGGCTAACACCCAGGGGTCACCGACCAACTCCGCAAGCTCGTCACCTTCATTCGGTCGATGTAGGCCGGTTGCCACGAGCACCGTAATCCCGCTTGCGGCCATCCCTGCACCCAGCAATGTTTCGATCATCGGCCGCAGAAAAAGATGGTTCGGTACGGGCCGGGTAATGTCACAAATCAAGATGCAGGCTGTCGACTTTCCCTTGGCCAGCTCGGCAAGCGGTGCCGTGCCGACGGGATGAGCCAAAGCGTCTCGGGTCGCCCCTTCGGGATCGGCCAGCATCGGCATCGCTGGCTTGCGGATCACATGGACATCCAGATCGTCCGCGAGCTCAAGGTCGAGGCCTTCTTTACCGTAACTAAGGTCGATACGCATCAGCACTCCCTATGGCGAGCAGAGAGAGGTCAAGATGGCATGGGATACACGATCCGCCAAGAACGAGGGCCTTGTCAGACATGAACGTCGTCGTGAAAGCCGACACCAAGGGCGATGTGACGGCCATCGGCCGTAGGCGAGGCAGGCGAGAGCACGACAGGCCTGATACCTGATCGACGCCAAGAGCGTTGCCGTTCGGCAGGATGGTTGGATGAGGATCTTCGAGATGACGGCCCCAGTGAGGCGATAAGATCATCGCCTCGCTGGGATCACCGTCTTGGCTTGTGACGACTTCCCGCTACGACCACTGCTGAGAGGTTGATCGATCGGCCAACCCGGCAGTCTTTTTGGGGGCGAGAAAAAAATACGGCTGCCGGTCGTCAGGCCGGCAGCCGGTCGGCTGAACTTAGTTGAGCGCGTCGCGCAATTGCTTGCCTGCCTTGAACTTCGGCAGCTTCGATGCCGGAATCTTGATCGGCTCGCCAGTGCGCGGATTGCGGCCCTGCGAAGCGCTACGCTGAGCGACGCTGTAGGTGCCGAAACCGACCAGGCGAACCTCGTCATTACGCTTGAGAGCATCGGTGATGCCTTCCAGCGTGGCGTCGACAACCTTGCCAACATCGGTCTTAGACATGCCGCACTTGTCGGCAATTGCAGCAACCAGATCGTTCTTGTTCACTGTGTCACCCCCTTAACATTGGAGTAGGGTTCTGGAGCAATCTCCAGCAAGTCGGGCGTAACCTAAGTCCGCTGCAACCGGGCCGTCAACGCCCTGAAAGCCCAGAAAACAGCATTTTCCGCCTTTTCCCGAAGATTCCTGTGGATTTTTTCGCGTAACCCGCTAGTTGGGCAGCTGACCGGAAGTTGAAGTGGAATCATCCGTGGCTGCTGTTGCAACCGCTTCAGCCTCGACCTCAGACCACTCGACCGGATCCGGCTGGCGGGTCAACGCCAACCTCAGCACCTCATCGGCTTCGCTGACCGGCATGATCTTAAGTCCCTTTTTCACATTGTCGGGAATATCAGCCAGATCCTTCTCATTCTCCTTCGGGATCAGCACGGTCTTAATGCCGCCACGAAGCGCCGCGAGCAGCTTTTCCTTCAGCCCGCCAATCGGCAGCACGCGACCACGTAGCGTGATCTCGCCGGTCATCGCGAGGTCTGCCTTGACCGGGATCTTCGTGAGAACCGAGACAATCGACGTGATCATGGCGACGCCAGCCGACGGTCCGTCTTTCGGCGTCGCGCCTTCTGGCACGTGGACGTGAATGTCGATCTTGTCGAACCGAGGGGGCAAGATGCCGAGGTCGACGGACCGCGAGCGAACAAAGCTCTTCGCCGCCTGAACCGACTCGGTCATCACGTCGCCCAGTTTGCCCGTCGTGGTCATGCGCCCCTTACCGGGCATCGTGACCGCCTCAATCGACAGGAGTTCGCCGCCAACCTCGGTCCAAGCGAGACCGGTGGTCACACCGATTTGGTCCTCTTCTTCGGCTGCGCCAAAGCGATATTTAGGAACGCCGGCATACTTCTCGAGATTGCGTTTGGTGACGCGGATCTGCTCCTTCTTGTCAACCAAGAGCTCTCGTGCGGCCTTTCGGATGAGACCAGCAACCTCGCGCTCGAAGTTACGCACACCGGCCTCACGCGTGTAGAGACGGACCAACGTGATCAGCGCCTCGTCGGTAATCGACCATTCCTCAGGCTTGACGCCATGGGCTTCGAGTTGCTTGCGGATCAAGTGGCGCTTGGCGATCTCAAGCTTCTCGTCCTCGGTGTAACCGGGGATACGGATCACTTCGAGCCGGTCCAGGAGCGGTTGTGGCATCCTCAAGGTGTTTGCCGTGCAGACAAACATCACGTCGGAGAGGTCATAGTCAACTTCGAGATAATGGTCGTTGAAGCTACCGTTTTGCTCGGGGTCGAGGACCTCAAGCAAGGCAGATGACGGATCGCCGCGGAAGTCCGACCCCATCTTGTCCAACTCATCAAGCATGAAGAGAGGATTCGACGTTTTGGCTTTCTTCATCGACTGGATCACCTTCCCAGGCATCGAGCCGATATAGGTCCTCCTGTGGCCGCGAATCTCCGCTTCATCACGCACACCGCCAAGGCTGAAGCGAACAAAGTTGCGACCGGTTGCGCGCGCTAGCGACTTGCCAAGTGATGTCTTGCCGACACCCGGCGGACCGACCAAGCAGAGGATCGGGCCCCGCATTTTGTCGACCCTCTGTTGCACCGCCAGATACTCGACGATGCGCTCCTTCACCTTCTCGAGACCGTAATGATCCTCGTCGAGGATCTCCTCGGCGCGAATGATGTCTTTCGAGATCTTCGACCGTTTCTTCCAGGGGATCGAGAGCATCCAGTCAAGATAGTTGCGAACGACGGTCGCCTCCGCCGACATCGGGCTCATGCTGCGAAGCTTCTTAACCTCGGTCAGCGACTTCTCGCGGGCTTCCTTTGACAGCTTTGTTTTCTTGATGCGCTCTTCGAGTTCCGATACCTCATCTTTACCATCTTCGAGCTCACCAAGCTCCTTCTGGATCGCCTTCATTTGCTCGTTGAGGTAGTATTCGCGCTGAGTCTTCTCCATCTGACGCTTAACACGCGAGCGAATACGCTTCTCGACCTGCAACACGGAAATCTCACTTTCCATGAAGCCATAAAGACGCTCCAACCGATCGGCGAGCGACGATGTCTCGAGAAGGTCTTGCTTGTCCGAAATCTTGAGCGAGAGATGGGCCGCCACGGTGTCCGCAAGCTTGCTCGGATCATCGATCTGGCTAAGGGACACAAGAACTTCGGGCGGCACCTTTTTATTCAGCTTCACATATTGCTCGAACTGCGTCACCACCGTACGGCCGAGCGCTTCAAGCTCACGCGGATCGCTGTCCACCTCAGGCAAAAGCTCAGCATTGGCTTGGAAGAACTTGGGATTATCGACAAATCCGCTGATATTGGCGCGCGCATTTCCCTCCACGAGGACCTTCACGGTACCGTCGGGCAGCTTCAACAGCTGAAGAACGCTGGAAACCGTACCAATTCGGTAAATGTCATCGATGCCAGGATCATCCTGACCGGCGTTCTTCTGAGCGACCAAGAGGATCTGTTTATCGTCGCGCATCACTTCTTCGAGGGCGCGGATTGATTTTTCGCGGCCGACGAAGAGCGGCACGATCATATGCGGGAATACCACGATGTCACGAAGCGGAAGAACCGGGAACAACGATGTCTTGGGCTGATCAATCATCATGTCTCACCAAAAACGCGCTTCAGCATGAACCGCTTGGTCATCACAGGCTTCGATGAAACTGTCGAAACCAATCTGAATGGGCGGCAACGTCGCCCCATCATCTCAAGCTGCAAATGGCCTCCAACAAGCCGAGTTTCAACCTCTTGACAGACCGCTGATGCGATCCATAACGCCAAGCTTCGCCGCGTCTCACCGATGCGGAAAAACGCTGATTGGATAGGCAGCGCCTCGGATGATTAGGAAGCCGATTCGACGTCATCAGGACGGTCGGCATAGATCATCAACGGCTTTCCTGTATTGCCGACGACGTCTTTGTTGATGACGACTTCTTCGACGCCATGGAGGCCGGGCAGATCGAACATGGTTTCGAGGAGGATGGTTTC
>JANQPX010000075.1 GCA_028285265.1 Geminicoccaceae bacterium | reverse complement strand
GAACCCCCATGCGCGACGCCAGGTCAGCAACGCCAAGCGGATCAGTCGCGCCAGCATTGTTGGCTCCATCGGACAGCAGGATTGCTACCTTCGATGCCGCCTCCGATGTTTGCATGCGCTTAAGCGCTAGTCCAAGTCCATCAGAGATGTTCGTGGCTCGACCGGATATACCGATCGTCAGCCCTTCGATACGCCTGGCCACGGCTTCGACGTCAAAGGAAAATGGCGCTGCGTAATAGGCTTCCGAACCGAAAACGATCAACGCTACGCGATCGCCGGCCCGGCGCCGGGCGAATTCGGCCCCTACTGTCGTGACGGCTTCGAGCCGTGTCGTTTTCACACCGTCAAGATGGAAGTCATCGCGCACCATGGACCCCGAAAGATCGAGGATAATCGCAAGGTCTCGCCCGCTGATCTTTAAGGCAGACACTGGTGCTACGGTGCGAGGCCCCGCAATGGCGAGCACAAGGAGGCCCCACGTCACCCAGAGCATGGCCTGCCGGAGCCGAGCCTGCCGCTTAGCAGAACTGCTCAGACCGGACTGCATCATAGCTTCGCCAATACGCTCAGGCACCGTCAGCGTTCCGCCATCCGCCGACAATGGCCGAAGCAAGTATCCGGCAAGCCAAGGCAGCGGTAAGAGCAAGAGTGCCCAGGGGTTCGCCAGGTCAATCAAGCGCACGCACCTCCGCCTCAAGTTGATTGACGTCACTTCCGGAGCCGCGTCGATACAAGCTTGGCCGCAATGCCTCGAACCTGCTCGGCGCGCGTGCCTTCAGAAGGTGTAAAAGTGCCACCCGACGGTCAGCCTCAGGCATGGCCTGAAGCTCGTCAAGAACATCAGCAAGGCTCCGATCTTGTCGTGCTATTCGCTTTCGGGTCATCAACCGGATCGCACTGCCGACGAGCAGCGCTAGGATCCCGGCCATCGCCAAGGTCGCGGCCATATCGCCGAGTGCCCCCCCTGCTGCTTCCGCAGGCAAACGAATATCGTGAAGCGCTTGCAACATACGGTCTTCGCTCAGCGCGCGGCCCGTCACGGCACAGCCTCCGTTCTAAACGCCTCCGCAATTCGCCCCGCCGTTTCTTTGACCGGATCGCCCGCGTCAAGCTTCAAGGCAAGCCTGCCTGCCACTCGGGTGTCTCTGTTGGTCTTTCGTGCATGTTGATGACCGAGATAGACCCGCGCTCGCCGGCCGTCAGGCAGGCTGATCGGATAATGGCCATCGGGCAGGCGTTCGCTCTCAGCATCCGTGATCAGAACAAGTCGCGGCGTACGTCGTCGCGCCAATTGGCCAAGCCGGTCGCCCAATGCACGGCCCGGTTTGTCGAAACCCGAGGCAAGAACGACTTCCGCTCCGGGTGGCGTCAGCCGTTCGGCCTGCGCCATCGCGACATCGAGAGCCTGCTCTTCTCGATGGGCCCGCCCTGCCATCAGGTCCAGCCCATATCGATGCGCTTCGACCAAGCCGCCAATCGCATTCAACATCCCTCGAAACCGACCCGCTGGCGGTTGGACGACTGGATCGCCGGGTGTCAGCGCCAATAAACCAACGCGACCGCCACGCTCCACCACCGTCCAGCCGATTAGCGCCAAGGCCTCCGCCGCCGCCACCGAACGGAATACGCGGCTAATCCCCCAGAACATCGACGGACGAAAATCCGCGATCAGTAGCACGATGCGATCCCGATCCTCTAGGAACTGTCGAACATGCAGTCGCCCCGTTCGCGCTGTTGCACCGCGGTCCAAATGCCTAAGGTCATCGCCACGGACATACTCCCGCACATCCGCAACATCGAGCCCACGCCCCTTTCGCCGTGTAGCAAAACCACCAGGCAACGCAGCGAGCACCTCTGATGCTTTGGTCGCCAGCGCCACATGTCGAAGCGCGATGAGATGGTTCGCACTGAGCGAGACGCCGGGCGCCTCCAGCGCCGCGCCACTCAAAGCGGCTCTACCTCCTTCAGCACATCGGCGATGACCGCCCGCGCTGTCCGTCCCTCGGCGACACTTCGCCAGGTCAGCACTAAGCGATGGGGAAGCGCGTCGGGTGCGAGCGACAGAACATCCTCCGGTGCTGCGTAGTCACGCCCATGAAGATAGGCCCGCGCCTTCGCCGCGGCGGCAAGCGCAAGCGAGCCGCGCGGCGACACCGCATGCTCAATCTCATCCGCATGTACGCCCGTTCGCGTCGCCATCACGAGCCGCACGATGTAATCTCTGAGCTCAGGTGAAAGATGTACGGTCCGCACCGCTGCCCGCATCATTGCAAGCTCTTCCAGCGTTACTGAACGATGAGGCTGCGCACCCGCCTGTGTCTCCGCTTCCACCAGATCCAGGATCTGTCGTTCGGTCTCGGCATCCGGCAAAGACAGGACGACATGCAGAAGAAATCGGTCAAGCTGCGCTTCCGGCAACGGAAAGGTTCCATCATGCTCGATCGGATTCTGCGTGGCGACGACGAGAAATGGATCAGGCAGCGTATGGGTGTGGTTCCCTTCCGTCACTTGGTTCTCCGCCATGGCCTCCAGCAAAGCGGATTGAACCTTGGGCGGCGCCCTGTTGATTTCGTCCACCAAGACGAGATTATGAAAGACCGGCCCTGGCGCAAACTCGAAGTGCCCATCCTGCGGCCGAAAAACGGACGTTCCCGTGAGGTCTGATGGCATCAGATCAGGCGTGCACTGGATCCTGGCGAAACTTCCCTCGATGGCCTCCGAGAGCCATTTTACCGCCCTCGTCTTCGCAAGTCCCGGCGGTCCCTCAACGAGCATATGCCCACCCGACAAGACCGCGATCAGGAGCCGCTCGATGAAATTCTCATGACCGACCAGGCCCAAGCGCAGCTGATCCGCAATTGCTTTGATGCTCTCATGCGGGCCTTCGGTCCGCTGATCCATCTTGCCTCCTGATCGCTTGCCGTTGGTCGTCGCTTACTCCCTGCGACTTAACTAGAGCTTACACTCGGACCCAACCGCCGCAAACACCGCCAATGGTCTGCCCCAACGCTGCCGGATCGGCTATCTGCCGGCACATGCAGGATCCAGGAGACGCGTCAGAAAAGGGATCTTGAGTGTTTCTCCAGCGATGGCGATTAAGGTGTCGTATTCCGCCTCGATAAAGTCGATGAAGGCCGGTTCATTGGTCTGTTCTGCTGGCGACCGAGCGATGGCATGAAGCATGAAGACATCGAACGCACAAAGTCCGGCAGGACTCGCCTTTAAAAGCGCCTGCATAAACGCCTTTGAATTCCATGGAAGACGGTGCAGGTTAATTGGTTTCTCCTGCAGTTTCGAGACGAACGGCGAGGTCCGATCGAACAGCAGCACATCCATGCCGAACGTGAAGGACTGGTAAAGCTCCTCAATCAAGATCGACCGATAGAAACGCTCCTCAAGGGTTCCGATCCGACGACGCCGAGGCTGCTGAACCATGATATGCGTCCCCTGACCTCGACGTCCGAAGAATGTCTGCGCCATAGCCGGCGACGTCGCAACGTAAGCCCTCTGAGCCTGAAGACCGAGCGCATAGACCTCGTTCATCCAATCCAGGTCTGCCGAAAGCGATTGGTTCGGGGGAGCACCAGAATAGAGCCTCAGCATGACAACCCGCCCCGTCCCACAGCCCGCAGCGCTTGATCCAGCATATCGAGTCAGGAGTGGCCGACCGAAAACTCGCTCGATCAAACGACGAAATGCGTCGATCGTTTGCACCGTGATCGGATGTGGCTGGTCTCCAACGATGCAGAGATACGCGCCAGCAAGTCGCTTGCCGTCAATGTGAATAGGGATCGAAAGATCGCGGCCCAGCATTGTGGTGCGCAGCCTGTAGGACCATCCCTGCCGAGCCAGGTTCAGATAAGCTGTCTTATCGGCCGTCAACACATCGTCGGCTGCCTGCAACGGACCGATCAACTGAATCAGGGAGACAAGAACGACGAAAAAGGCGAGGCTGAGAACAAGCCTCGGCGATTTGACCAACCCCTTGGATTCCCACGTCGTTAGCCAAGACGGGCAGTAGGCGCCCAAGCTTTTGCGGATCGTGGTGATCATTCCTCGATGCGGTAGCGCCGACGGGTGGACTTGTCCACGCCGGTCCATGTCAACAACTCTAGATCGGCGCTGCACCAGCGTCCACAAATGTATCAACACGGGTTCTTAGGAAGCTTATCAACCTGCCGGCTCGACGACCGTGTCGATAGACGTCTTTCCAGGCCCCACCCGGTACGTCAAAGCCGAATCGCCGTTGCCGGCATGGGCTTCGGCCCGTTCCCGAAGGGCTCCGTGGTGAGGCGATTTCATACAAACCGGGTCTGTTGCCGCGGCATCCCCCACAAGGGCCATCGCCTGACAGCGACAGCCACCGAAATCCACCGTCCGCCGATCACAGCTCTTGCAGGGCTCCTGCATCCAGCTGTCGCCGCGGTACATGTTAAAGGCCATGCTGTCGTTCCAGATCGCTACAAGCGGGGTCTCGGTCACGTTTTCGAACGCTAGATGCGGGATCGTCTGAGCCGCGTGACAAGGCAGCACAAGCCCGTCCGGTGCAATGTTGAGTCCGGTTGTTCCCCAACCTCCCATGCATCGCTTCGGATAGTCTTCGTGGTAGTCCGCAGGCACGTAGTCGACAACCAACACGCCCTTCAAACGCGTCCGTGCCTCTCCAACAATGCGCGTCGCCTCTTTTGCCTGTTCCCTCGTCGGCATCAGGGCGTCCCTATTCTTCAATGCCCAGCCGTGGAACTGAACCGTCGCGACTTCGATCCGCCGAGCTCCCATTTCGACCGCAAGTTCAATCGCTCTCGGAAGCTGATGTAGGTTTCGCCGATGCAGGACAACATTCAACGTCAGCGGAAAGCCGATGTTGCCGATCCAACGTGACACCTGCATCTTTCGATCGAAGCCACCGCGATATCCGCCGATTTCATCGGCCATTGCGGCGTCTGTTCCCTGCAGCGACAGCTGGACGTGATCGAGCCCTGCTTCATCCAGCGCCTTCAGCCGCCCCTCGTTCAAGCCAACGCCAGATGTAATCAGGTTGGTGTAAAGCCCAGCCTCCCGCGCCGCAGCGACAAGGTCCACCAAATCACGCCGTGAGGCCGGCTCGCCGCCTGAAAGATGCACCTGCAGAACGCCAAGCGCCGCTGCCTGGCGAAACGCATCCGACCAATCCTCCGTCGATAGCTCCATTGCCTGCCGTGCAAGCTCGATAGGATTGGAGCAGTAAGGACAAGCTAGCGGACATCTGTGCGTGAGCTCGGCCAGCATGGCAATGGGAGGCGGTACAGCCGTCATGTCAGAACGTCCAGGAAGCGTCGATCACGAAGAGTTCCAAGAAAGTCGCTGCTGTCCTCGACAATCTGCTCAAGCGGTGCGCCGTACTTTTCGGCCAACGATTGCGTGATATCACCAAAGCTGCGCTTCCCATCCACCTCGGTGAGGATGGCATGGCCGATCGCATCCAGCTTGACGGCACGTTCAGGGGCTAGCAGCACCCACGTATTCCGAACTTTGTCATAGTGCAGCCGGACACCCCGAGGCAGGCAAGGTACGTCCCCGGTCTCCATCAGCCTGCCCGCCGCAGCAACATCCCCTCGCCCGGCACCCAGGCGCCCGGCGGAATACGCCCCGGCTCGATATAGGCGCTCCAAAGCGCATCGAGCTGAGACCAAAGCACGTCTGTCTTGAAGACGAGCGCGCGTGCTGCTGCCTCCTGCTTCTCCGCCGTATCCGCATGATCGAGCACCCAGGCCAGCCCGAACGCGACGTCTTTCGGTGCTTCCTTCAACCGGTTTCGAAAGTAGGCAAGCGAGTTGTCGTTCGCGAATTCGTAATTCTTGAGTAAGCCTTCGATCCTGTTCGCATGGATCTTCGGGGCGAAAAGCTCGGTCAAAGAGGATGCGACGGCTTCTAGAAGGGTTTTCTCGCGCACGAACCGGACATAGGCGTCAACCGCAAACCGCGTCGCCGGTAAGACGCCCTCTCGAGACGCCACATAATCCGGATCGAGTCCGACGGCTTCGGCGAGCCGCAGCCACCGTTTAATACCGCCTTCGTTATCGCCAGCCCCGTCGTGATCCTCGATGCGTGAGCGCCAGGCACGGCGCAGCGCAGGGTCGTCGACACGGCTCATGAAGGCAGCATCCTTCATCGGTATCGCTTGCTGGTAATAGTACCGGTTGATCACCCAGGCCCTGACCTGCTCGGGCGAACATTTTCCATTGTGCAGCCGGTCATGAAACGGATGAAGGTCGTGATACCGCTCCGCCCCGATCTGGCGCAGGCGTGCCTCAAAGTCTTCGCGCGACGCCGTCAAAGTTGGATCTCCATACCGTCCTGCCCAATCATCCAGCCCGCCGCCTCAGCCTCAGCCCTCTCAGGCGCGTCGGGCCGAAAGACTGGGTTCGTATTGTTCATGTGCACATAGACCTTTCGACCGATGTCGAGAGGCGCAAAGGCCGCTATCGACCCTTCGGGCCCACTCATCGACATGTGCCCCATGCGCTTACCTGTCTTCACACCAACACCAGCAAGGCGCATTTCATCGTCCCGCCAGAGTGTTCCATCGAACAAAACGAGATCCGCTCCGTCAATCCGGTCCGCCAGGTCAGGCGACAGGTAGGCACAGCCAGGAATGTAATAGGCAACATCCCCATCAGCCTCGAGCTTCACGCCGACTGTCTGGTCCCCGATGACATCGGTCCTCACCTCCTCGCCAATCCGCTCCATGTAGAGCGGCGTCTTACCCGGAACCGGGAAAAGCGTCGCCTGAAGGCCTGGAGCTATCGAGAATGGTACCTCGAGCGTTACCGTGGACCGGGTCACCACCTCAGGATTTAGCGCATCAAAGATCGGATTGTTCGATAGAATGTCGTGGATACCGGCCGTAGCGAGGAGCGTGAAGGGCTGCATCTCGCGCAGCGTCAAAAGACCTGCGACATGGTCTATGTCACCATTGGTCACAAGGACAGACGACAGGGGCAATTCGCGTTGGCCTGTCGGGTGCAGCGCTGGCGTCCGCGTAAATTGGTCTCTGATATCAGGCGATGCGTTTAACACCGTCCAGTGACGACCGTCGCCAGTGACGGCTAGCGATGACTGGGTCTGGGGAGCAATTTCCCCCTGACGAGCAAGGTTGCAGTTGCGGCAGCCACAATTCCACTGCGGTAATCCACCGCCGGCCGCCGCGCCAAGGATGAGCGCGCGGAATCCCGTTGAGACTCCGCGCTGCCGCATCAGACGAAGGTTTCCCGCTCCTGATCATCTTGCTCAGGGCTGTACATATTGACTTCCATACCACACTCGACCTCTTGGATCTCAGGCTTTGACCAAGCCATATCGCTTCTCCTTTAAGGTACAGATCACCGTTAGACATCTCTCTTCAGAAACCAAATAACCACTCTTATCTATTAAGAAATACACCGACTTAAGTCGGCATTAGTCATCAGACCTCGTCGGAACACGTCCGGTCAGGCAAAAACCTTGATGGCGCAACGTCTTGATTTCAAAACCAAAATCCAAATCGCCGAGTTTCTTTCGAAGGTAGCCCACATAGACGTTGACCACATTCTCATTGTTCGATCCATCTCCCGACCACAACATGTCAAAGATCTCACCTCGCGTGAGAGGCGTTCCAGCATGCTGAATCAGAAATTCCAACAAGGCGTATTCGCGCTCCGTTAAGGCGATCGAGCCCGCACTTCCTTCAAGAATCCGTTGCTCGGTATGAAGCCTGGCGGGCTCTGGCCATGCAACACTGGCTCGCTGTTCCTGAACGCGAAAGCGGGCCAGCAATTCGTCGAAGTCGAAGGGCTTCACGATATAGTCATCCGCGCCTGCCTCCAGCCCCGCCGCTCGCTGATCGACGGCAGAAAGCGCAGACAGCATCAGGATTGGCAATGTCAGGCCACTTTCACGCGCCTGCCGCACCAGGTCGATACCGCTGTCCGCTCCCAGCATCACATCGATGATCGCGCCGGAAAAACCCCCGGACCTTAGACGTTCTAGGGCGCGATTGGCGCGGTTTTCAGGTTCTGCATCATAGCCGTGCAGCACCAGCCCGCGCACCAGCGCGGAGGTAATTTCGGGATCGTCGTCAACAATGAGAAGCCGCGGGTTCATAGCTCGAACGATCGATCCGCCCGGGGCAGGCGAACCGTCAACATGGTCCCAGGCGCCTCGCCCAAAGCGGTTGGGCGCGGAACGGGACTGACGAGCTCAATCTCGCCTTTCTGCGCTTCCGTAATCCAGCGCGCCAGCGCGAGGCCAACACCGAATCCTTGACGATTGCCGTCTCCTCCCTGGGCAAACCGATCAAAGATGTTCTCCCGATCCGCCGCTGCAATACCGGGCCCATTGTCTAAGACGCGGAAGCCGGCCGTCTCGTCGCCAATCTCGGCAGCAAGACGTATCCGTTCTCCCCCGCGTGCATGCCGGATAGCGTTCCGAAAGAGACTCACAATTGTCTGCCGCAGCCAGTTCACGTCGCACCGGATCGCCACGTCCGGCATGAGCTCAACCTCCAGCCGCATTCCGGCATTGTCAACCTCTGCCCTGATCTCCTCGACCGCCTCCTGGGCGATCCGAGAAAGTTCGATTGTCTCGATATCGAGCGCTACCTGTCCACTATCAGATTGCGCAACGCGCAAGAGATCATCAATTCGGCGATTGAGCCGGGCCGCCCGTGATGCGATGGTACGGAACGCGCTTTCGGAATCAGGCGCCCCTTTCAGACCGAGCTGGGCTTCCATCGATATAACAGTGAGCGGCGTCCTAAGTTCATGGCTGATGTCGGTGAACAGTCGACGCCGATTGTCATCGATCGCCTCAAGCTTGGCGTTGGCAGCGCGAAGGTCCTCCGTTCGTCGCGCGATAACCTCGTTCAGCCGGCTCCACTCTGCCTGCACCTCATCGCGCCGCTTTTGCAACGCTGCTGCCATGCGGTTGGTCTCTGCATAGAGCTGACCAATTTCATCGGAGCTGCTATCGGGCAGTGCGATGTCGAAATCCTCACGTCTGATCCTGGATGCTGCCGTTCGAAGCCGGTCCAGTCTTCGGAACTGGGGATGAATGAGACCAACGTAGAATCCCACCAATAGAAGAAGCGTTAGAACGGCGACACCAATCGCCATCCTTGTCAGATTTCTGCGCAAGCGCTCGATGCCCGACAAGGTACCACTCCGAAACAGCGCCTCGGTATTGACCGCCTCGTTCAAAAGCGGATCGAAACTAGCGGCAAACCCGTCGAGATAGGCGCGCAGCTGCGCCCTGTCCGTCGTTTCAACGGCAAGTCCCGTCAGCGCGTTGTTGAGCATCGCCCCCATACGTGCGATGCCAAGCGACTGTGTTGCGTAACGCGCCTGCTCATCGATACCGAGAGATTTCGCTCTTTCGACGGCGTTTTTTATGTCAGCTTGCAAAAGGTCGAGCGTCGCGTGAATTCGATCGCTTACGGGCGAAAGCCTGTCCATACGCACACCCACAGGCTGCTCGGTCTGCACTGTCTCGGTCGCAACAACGAGAAAGGCCGCTGTTTGCCTAGAGAGGATTGCGTAATGTGCGATGCGTGCTTCTGACGCGAGAACGGCATCCAGCCGCTCCGCCACCAACGTCATCGCATAATAGAGACTGGCGGCTGTCAGAAGCGTGCCTGCGCCAAGCAACACCGAACCCAGGGCAAGCCGCGCCTTAAGTGACGAAATCGCGGCAATCCATCGATGCGACTTTGATTTCATTCGGATTTCACTGTGCCCGTCTTGGAAGCTTAGTCGCTCGTTTACAATAAAACGCCGCCATCGCTGAGCTGCTGATGTTATAACGGCTCAAGGACATGGTCTGACCGAATAGGCGGCCTTGTCAAAAATGGTCAGTTGCCGAGCTTGGCTTCGACCATCGCTGACGCTCCCGTACGGGCGCCCAGGCTCTCACCACGCTTCAGCTCTTCGTGGCTGGCAGGCTCGCTCGCCTGCTTACCCAGTGCCCAATCGATGTCTCGCTCAGCTTCAATAGGCGGCATGACCAAAACACCGCTGGTATCGCAGACGACGACATCACCTGGATGAACAACGGCACCGCCACAGGCGATGTCGACATTGAAAGAGCCGCCTATATCGAGAAGACGCGTCGTGATCGGTGCCGGGCCACGACACCAGACAGGTAGATCATACTGCTCGATCTCGGGAATATCGGTGCAGGTCCCATCGATGACGACGCCAGAACAGCCGGTTGCCTTGATCGCACAGGCAACGCCGCCGCCAAGGCACGCATGTTTCGTGTCGCCGAGTCGATCGATCACCAGAATGTCACCCGGCCGGAGGAACTGGATGATGTGGTGCAGCAGCGTCGAGTCCTGTGCAGGTATGGCAAGCGTTACCGCCGTACCTGCGGCATGACGGCCAGGCAGAATTGCCTGAATTCCAGAATCACAAAAGCCCATTTGCCGTTTATGGCCGATGGTCGCCGTTTCGACACGATCCGCCTTTTCCAATAGTGTGGGCGTGATTTGTGCCGGCATGTCTCGAAGATGATAGCCCAAACTTTCGTCCTCCCAGATTGGCCTCTAGTTTGAAAGTAGCAGCAAAGAGGGCAAATCATGAATCGCAATATCGAGCACTGGGAGATTTCGAAGAAGGCTGTGGTATCGGAGGCGGGGGTTGTTGCTGCACAGCATCAGCTCGCTGCGCGAGCAGGAGCCGGCATGCTGGCGATGGGTGGCAATGCCGTCGATGCCGCCGTCGCAGCTGGCCTGGCGCTCGCTGCGGTCGAGCCTTGGATGTGTGGGCTTGGCGGTTCGGGCTACATGGTCGTCTGGCTTGCCGCAGAGAAGAAGGCCCACGTACTCGACTTCCAAGGTATGCTACCAGCGGAGATTACTCCCGACGACTATCCCCTCGATTCCAGCGTGCCGACAACCATCATGGGCTTTCCGGGGGTGGCCAATCGGCAAAATGAGGTGGGCTATCGTTCGATCACGGTGCCCGGTGCTGTCTGCGGCCTGTCTCTTGCCCAGGAGCGTTTCGGGAGATTTGGCCTCGATACGGTCCTTGATCCAGCGATAAAGCTTGCCGAGCGTGGTCTCCCCGTCGACTGGTTCACCACGCTGCAGGTTGCGCTCGCCGTGGCAGATCTACGTCGCGACCCGACGGCAAGCGCTGTCTATTTGCCTGGCGACGCGCCACCGCAGCCCGAACAATTCTTGTCACTCGGCCAGCTGCCGACGACTCTAAGAAGACTTGCCGAGAACGGCCCCGACGACTTCTATCGAGGGCAACTAGCCGAGCATCTCGTTGCCGATCTTGAGGCTGGCGGCAGTCGAATTGATGGCGATGATCTCGCTGCCTATCAGGTTCTGGAACATGAGCCGCTCATCGGCAAACATCGTGGCGCTCTGCTGCACACTGCGGGACCCACCAGCGGTGGCCCGCGGCTGATCGAGACGCTTGAGCACATTGCCTCTCATCTCAATCCGCGAGCCGGCATCGGTGCGGAAAGCTGGAAGGTCTATGCCGACGGCTTAAACAAAGCTTGGCAAAGCCACAGACAACGTGTCGGCCGTACGACAGAAGTCGGTGGCTGCACCAGTCATCTTTCCACCGTCGATGCAGACGGTAATATGGTCGCCCTCACCTATACGCTCCTTAATCGCTTCGGCAGCTGTGTGGTCCTTCCGTCGACCGGCATCCTGATGAACAATGCGGTCAGCTATTTCGACCCGAGGCCAGGCTTTCCAACCACCATGCAAGGCCGAAAGCGGATCAACGCCAGCAATATGTGCCCGACGGTGGCAACACGCGACGGCGAGGCGATATTCGCGGTTGGTGCCTCCGGGGCCAACTACATCATGCCCTGCACGACCCAGATCGCCGCGCTCATGCTGGATTTCGGGCTCACTTTAGAGGAGGCCATGAACCATCCAAGGATCGATGCTTCTGATCGTGGATCGATTCGTGTTGATCCTAGGCTAGGCGAAGACGTCCTAAATGCCCTTGCCAAGCACTTCAAGCTGGAGATCGACCAGCTCTTAGTCTTTCCCAAGCTCTACTCCTGCCCCTCGGGTGTTAGCCGCGATCCGTCAACAGGGCTATGCCATGGCCTGAACGATCCTTCCCAGCCCGTCGGCGGCGCTCAAGCAGCAGCGCCATTCAAGCTGGATAGCGAAGCAAATTCGGCAACCACGTCTAGGCCATGACTCTTCATCAGTATCCTTGTTCCAGATCAACCAAATCGGGAACGGGCTCACCTTCGAGGAACCTTCGAATATTGGCGGCGATGGCCTTGCCGCCGGCGACCGGATCGATCAGCGAGGCGACGTGGGGAGTGACCAGAACCTTAGGATGATCCCAAAAGGAGTGATCAGCGGATAGGGGTTCGTTGTGAAAAACATCGAGCGTGGCGCTGCCGATCTGACCTGTTCCAAGCGCCTCGAGCAGATCGTCGTCCACGAGGTGCCCACCACGCGCAGCATTGATGATCGATGCCCCTTTCGGCAGTCTACTGAAGAGTTCGGCGTTCAGAATGCCTGCAGTCGCAGGCGTAAGCGGCAGCAAGCAAACGAGGATCTCGGTACGATTCAAAAAGGCTGAAAGGCCATTTTGCGCCTCTTGACCAGCGAAACTTTTCACGCCGTCGATCATCTTCGGACGACGCGACCAGCCAGCGACGTCAAAGCCAAGTGCTGCGAGCGCCTTGGCACAATCAGCGCCAAGATCCCCGAGACCCATCAGGCCTACTCGGCGTTCATAGGCCGGTGGATTGACGAGTTGCAGCCACTCCCGTCGTTCTTGGGCAGATTCGATTTCAGGGAGACGACGATGCAGGCGAAGGACGTGCAGGACAACATACTCGCGCATTCGGATCTTTAGGTCTTCGCCGGTGGTGCGGATGATCGGCACGTGCTTCGGCAGCTCCGGGTCCGCGAGCACATGGTCAATGCCCGCTCCGATCGAGACGATCGCTCGGAGGTTCGGGAAGCACTTCAATCCGCCAGCTGGCGGCTTCCACACAACCGCAATTTCGATGTCGTCCGGATTACCCGGATCATCCCAGAGGCGGCAGTCGATCTCCGGCAAGAGCGATTGCATGTGCTCCTGCCACCATTTCTCCCGCGCAGGTCCAACGCGTATGACGAGAGCCATGGGCTTAGTCCGGTCCGAGAATGAGGTTTGGCAGCCAAAGGCTGAGTTCGGGAATGAAGGTGAGTGCGATCCAGACCAACATTAGCGGTACCATGAAAGGAAGACAGGCAACGGTTACCTTTTCAAACGGCACCTTGCCGACTTCGACCATGATGTAAAGGCCGATACCCATCGGTGGCGTGACGATGCCGATCAAAAGACCGAGCTGCAGCATGATGCCAAAATGGACGCGATCCACGCCATAGGCGTCGATGACCGGCAGCAGCATCGGCACGAGCATCAGCTTCGCCGGCACACCCTCGACCACACAGCCGATCAAAAGCACGAAGACCATCATGAGGGCTAAAAAGACGTTCTTATCCTCGGTGATCGAGAAGAGTGCATCGCCCAGCATCTGCGGCACCTGTTCTATCGCGAGCAGCCAGCCCATGGCAATCGAGAAGCCGATGATGATCATAATGACGGTGGTCATCAGCATGGTGTCGGTGAGTGCTGACCAGAAGCGTTCGAAAGTCAGTGTGCGATAGACCAAGCCGAGGATGATCGAATAGAGGCAGGCGAGCACTCCGGCTTCGGTCGCCGTGACGAAACCGAACAGGATCGAACCCAAGATGATCGCTGGCGCGACCAGGGCGAGGAGCCCATCAAGTGCGTGGCCGACCACCTCTTGGCGTGACGCTTTAGGCTGCGTTGGGAAGTTCTCACGGATCGCGAGAAAACGGTTGAAGGCCATAAGCGAGAGGCCGACCAGCACACCCGGAACGAGGCCAGCCAGGAACATGCGCTCCACCGACTGCTGGGCGAGAAAAGCATAGATGACAAGACCGATTGAGGGCGGAATGAGCGGGCCGACCACAGCGGAACAGACGGTGACAGCCGCAGCGAATTCCGGGCGATAGCCTCGCTCCTTCATCGCTTTGATCTCAATGGTGCCGAGACCGGCAGCATCGGCAACCGCCGCTCCTGAGACACCTGCGAAGATCATTGAGGACAAGACATTCACTTGGGCTAAGCCTGCCTTGAAATGGCCGACGAGCGACGACGCGAAGGCGAAGATGCGGTCGGTCATGCCGACCACGTTCATGAGATTGCCTGCCATGATGAAAAAAGGCACAGCAGCGAGCGATGGTTTGTTCACCCCATCAAGGATCTGTTGCGGGATGATATAGAGGTCACCAGAAAAGTCGGAGGTCGCAAAAGCAGCAACAACGGCGGCACCGATCGCGATCGATACGGGCACACGCATCAAAATAAGGACGATGAAGCCGAGAAACAGCACGGTCGCCATCATGAGGGATCGCCCCTGGAGGGATGTTCACGACATCTCACATCGGCTGCAACCGTCATGGTGGACGGTATGAGGCCAAGTCTAGGAAGGCCTGATCGGGATGTTTTTGTTGACGTCAAATTCCTATTCATCGGCGATCACATGACCTGCTGGCTCCGGCCAGCCAAGCCATGCCTTGGCGGCATCGAGAAGCGCGTTCAAAAAAATGAGGAGACAGGACGCGGCGAGCGGGATGGAGAGCGTGTAGCGCTGCAACTCTTCTCCCCAAGGAGTCATCACGCCGTCGATCACACCGACTTGGCTCTCCAAGATCAGCGGCATTTCTTTAAGGATGATGCCGATGACGATGAGAACAGTGACAATCACGAACCAGCGGCTTACCCGCATCGCGCTGGGTCCGAGCCTTCGCATGACAAAGTCGACTGCGATGTCCTTGCCCCTTCGATAGACGACAAAAAAGCCGATGAAGGACATCCAGACAAAGACCTGCATAGTCCAGGGCCAGAGCCAGTAGAACGAGATATTCAACGGGCGAAGAATGATGGTCGCTGCCGTACCGAGCAGCATCAAAAAAAGACAGGTATTGGCGGCATAGAGAAAAACCGCCGCCAGGCCTTCTAAGAGGCGATCAGCGCGAACCACCAGCCGCTCGAGCTGACGGTCCGCGCCCGGATCAATCATGTCCGGCCTCAGCTCTATCGAGTCTCTTCAACGGCTGCCAGGAAGCCCTCCGGCAGCTCGCCCTTACTCTCCATATCCTGATAGAGCGCCGTGATGCTCTCGATGAACGGGCCGCGATCGACGTCGATGAAGGTCACGCCGCTTTCTTTCATCCGTGCGATCGATTCGTCGGCAGCGGCGTTCATCACCTCGACGCTATAGGCGCCGGCTTCGTCATAAGCTTTGTGCAACGCGTCCCGATGCGTATCCGAAAGTGCGTCATAGGCCTCCTTGTTCATCATGAAGCCGATCGATTGATAATATTCATCATGGCGGATGACATGTGGCGCAACTTCGTAAAAGCGCATGCTCTCCACGAGGGCGATAGGGCTGTTGACCGCCTCGACAATGCCCTTATCGATAGACTGATAAACGTCGGTCCAGGCAAGCGTCTTTACCTCGGCGCCGAGATGGGTCCAAATGGCGTGTGCGAGCTTGTCCGGATGCATGCGCAGTTTCAGACCGGAAACGTCATCGAAACTCTGGATATCCTTGTTGGCGACCATAACACGATAGGGGCCGCGCAGAATCGCCGTTGGATCTCCAAGGAGCGAGACGCCTGCCTGTTCCGACGCTTCTGCGAACCAGCCCTTGGCCATGTCGCTATTCATGAAGCGAACCCAATGTTCGCGATCATCGAACAGGAAGGCAGCGCTTACCCAGGAGATATCCTCAACCCATTTGTCCATAAAGGTCGAGCCCTCGCCGTAGAGGTGGACGGTACCGAGCTTGAGTTGCTCCATTACAGCATCGGTCTTGCCGAGTTGCTCGTTCGGAAAGACTTTCACGTCGAGCTCGCCATTCGAATACTCGGCAACTTTGTCCGCGAAATATTGGAAGACCAGACCTTCCGGGCTGTCGGGCGGCATCTTCGAAGCCATGCGCCAGGTCTCGGCGCTGGCGGCACCAGCCAATGAGAGGCAAAGGGCTCCTATCCCAACGGCACTGGTGATAATGCGACTCCTAAAACCCAACATACTCGCCTCCTTCGTTTATTCTTCATCCTTAGTTTCAATTAGAACGCTGTAGACAAAGCCGGTCAATCACGCAGTCGGTCAGTTATCCGTTCCCTTACGCAACCCTTCTTTCACGAGCGTCTGGTTGAGTTGATCGAAACCTGCCCGTATGACGCCGTATTGCGGACCTACCACCATCATCACGGGAGGACGCTTCTGCTCCAACGCAAACGCCCTCTCATCGGCCCGCCAACCCGGCATCACCCAGTCTTTCCCGGCTTTGCCACATGCAGCCGCAACGGTCGCAATATCGATGCGATCGTCATCGGTAAAATGATAGTTCGGCCGACCTCGCGACAACGACAGATCCGACGGGCCCATGAAAATGCCATCGACCACCGGCAAGGCCAGAATTGCCTCGATGTCGGCAAGGGACGCCGCCGTCTCACACATCGGCCAGCATTGGACCCGATTGTTCTCGGTCGGGAAGTAGTCATCGGTCTGGCGCTTGAAACCCATGCAACGACCGCCTGCGAAACTGCGTTTGCCGAGTGGCGGATACTTGGCAGCCGAACAGACGGCTGAAGCGTGGGCTGCGTCCTCGATATGCGGAATAATCACCGAATCAGCGCCGAAATCGAGCGCCTGTTGCACGGCTTCGATCGTGGGCCCCAGCACTTTGGCATGGACACCAATGCCACCGGCCTTCAAGAAGCCAATGAAGTGGTCAAGCGAGCCGAGATCGAACGTGCCGTGCTCGATGTCGAGGATGATATGCTTGAAGCCACAATCCTTAGCGATCTCAGCGTGTTGAAAATGGGGCGTTGTCATCCAGGTCGCGAGCTTCATGGGTCTATCCTTGCAGGGGCTCTTAAGGGACATCGTCGCGGATACACGCTTTGAGATGATCAGGCGCCACCTCTTTGAGCGTCGGAACTTGATCAGCACAATCGGGCAAAGCATAGGGGCAGCGTGTCCGGAAAACGCAGCCCGTGGGCGGGTTGGCGGGGCTGGGTTGATCTCCTTCAAGGATGATGCGTTTTCTCCGACTATTCGGATCAATAACCGGCGCTGCCGACAACAGCGCTTCGGTGTAGGGGTGGCGTGGAGCTGCGTAGAGCTTGCTTGCCGGGGCCAGTTCCATAACGCGGCCGAGGTAGAGCACCAGTACCCGGTCCGAGATATGCTCAATCACCGAGAGGTCGTGGCCGATGAACAGCATCGCCAGACCAAGCTCGCCTTGCAGATCGGACAGGAGGTTAATGATTTGCGCCTGGATCGAGACATCAAGGGCTGATACTGGCTCGTCGGCAACAATGAGCTCGGGCTCGACAGCGAGGGCGCGAGCGATACCGATACGCTGGCGCTGGCCACCGGAAAATTCATGGGGAAAACGATTGATGTGATCTTCACCAAGACCGACCTGATCAAGAATGGCGAGAATGCGATCACGGCCATTGGGTAGGCCATGGATGGCGCGCGCCTCGCCGACGATGCGCCCGACCCGCTTTCGTGGATCGAGCGAGCTGTAGGGGTCCTGAAAGACGATCTGCATGTGGCGACGCAGGCGTCGAAGTCGCTCGCCGGAAAGGCTCATCACATCCTGACCAGCAAAGCGCACGCTCCCTGACGTCGGCTCGATCAGACGAAGGATGCCCCGCCCTAATGTCGTCTTGCCGGAACCGCTCTCGCCAACGATGCCGAGGACTTCGCCCTTCGCGAGGTCGAAGCTCACCCCTTCGACTGCCTTAATCTGGCGTTTGCCGAGACCAAGCCAACCGGTTCGTTCGGCAAAGTGTTTCTTCAGATCCCGAACTTCGAGCAAGAGTTCGCTCATGTGACCTCGCGCCAAAAATGACATCGTGAACGATGCGAGGGCGCTGTCTCGACAAGTTCGGGCGCTTGGTCGTGGCAGACCGGCTGAGCGAGCATGCAGCGCGTAGCAAAGGCGCAGCCAGTGGGACGATCATGAGGGCTTGGTACCATGCCGGCGATGGCCTTTAAGCGCTCTTTGGAGCCAGGCTTAGGGACGCTGTCTAACAGACCACGGGTATAGGGATGGTGCGGCTCAGAGAAGACATCCGCCACTTTGCCCTCCTCTACCGTTTGTCCAGCATAGACCACGATGACGCGATCCGCGATTTCGGCGACGATGCCGAGATTGTGGGTGATAAAGATCATGCCGAGCGGCGGGTCGCTGTTCGCTTGAAGCGATTTTAGGAGGTCGAGAATCTGCGCCTGGATCGTCACGTCAAGCGCCGTGGTCGGTTCATCGGCGATCACCAGGCCGGGTTCTAGAACCAGCGCCATCGCAATCATCGCCCGCTGACGCATGCCGCCGGACAATTCATGCGGATAGCTTTTCGCACGCTCGATCGGATCAGGGATGCCAACGCGCGCCAGCATATCGACAGCAAGCGCAAAGGCCTGAGCCTCGTTAATGTCCCGATGGCGACGGATGGCCTCTGTGATCTGATCTCCGATGCGATAGACCGGGTTGAGAGCGGTCATTGGCTCCTGAAAGATCATGGCAACGTCGTCGCCACGAACGGATTCGAGCGTCACCTCATCGGCCTTGGTCATGTCGACAATGCCGTGTCGGTTCGTCCTGAGCTGAATGCGCCCACTGACGATGCGGCCGGGTGGCTCAGGGATCAAGCGCATGATCGATAGACCGGTGATCGACTTGCCGGAGCCGCTCTCACCAACGATCGCTAGTGTCTCGCCCGGCGCCACCGCAAGGCTGACACCGTCGACCGCTTTGACAGTGCCACGCTCGGTCTGGAAGTGGGTTTTCAAATTGTCAACGCGCACCAAGTCGACCTTTGCATGGTCGAAATCGTCGCCTCCGGCAAACGCCGGTATCCGGCTAAGAGGTAGCGCCTTAGGGTCGAAGGCGTCGCGAAGTGCATCGCAAAGAGCATTGAAGAGAAGGACCGTGACCACCAGGGCGAGGCAGGGCCAGATGAGTCCCATGGCCGAGTAGTTCATATAGCCACGCGCGCCGCGAATCATAAGCCCCCAAGATGGATCGGGCGGCACGACGCCAAGGCCAAGAAAGGACAGACCCGACTCGATCAGGATTGCTGATGCGATGGTTAGCGAGAACTGAACGACGATCGGACCTGCGATATTCGGGAGGACTGTGCCGGCGATAATGCGAAGGGGACCGGCTCCAAGCGCTCGCGCCGCCTCGACATAGTCGAGCTGCCTGGTCGACAGAGTCTCACCGTAAGTGACACGAGCAAAACCTGGCGCAAACAGGATTGCTAGACAGGCCGTCAATGTCACCGCGCCCGGTCCAAACAAGGTGACCACAAGAAGGGCCAATAGGATCGGCGGAAAGGACAGCACGATATCGATAACGCGAAGGGTCATGAGTTCGGCGATGCCGCGAAAATAACCGCCGATCAGCCCGATGGTTACGCCGAGCACCATCGCGAGCGTGCTCGCGATGATCGCGACACTAAGCGACACACGCGCACCATGAAGAAGGCGACTCAGAATGTCCCGGCCATATTCGTCTTGGCCAAGCCAGTAGTCGGCAGACGGTGGCTTCAGGCGGCCGGTGATATTCATCTCTGTCGGATCATAGGGTGCAATCAGCGGTGCGCCGTAAGCGAGCACCAACAGCACAAGCAGACCGAACCCGGCGGGCATAAGAGTGCGGTAGCGACGATCGATCATCGCCATCAGCTGTGGCGAATACGCGGGTCGAGAACCGAATAGAGCAGGTCGACCGCAAGGTTAATCATGATAAACAGGAAGGAGATCACCAGGATGATGCTCTGCACCGCCGGGTAATCTCGCTGTTCCACAGCGTTGACGAGAAAGCCTGAAAGCCCTGGCCAGTTGAAGACATACTCGACCAGCACCGTACCACCGAGAAGCGTGCCAACGTTCAGCCCGACCACCGTAAGGACAGGACCAAGCGCATTGCGCACGACGTGACGGCGGCGGACCGCTTTCCAAGGGAGACCTTTGGCACGTGCTGTCCTGACCCAGTCACGCTCCTGGGTCTCTATCACGGTCGAGCGCGCCATGCGGAAGATCACTGCAGAAAGGCCGATCGCGATCGTCACAGCGGGCATGGCAAGATGGACGAGATGGCGCATCGGATCGTCGGCGAACGGCACATGACCACCCGCCGGCACCCAACGAAGGGTCTGAGCAAACAGGAGGATCATCAACGTGCCGATGACGAAAACCGGCACGGAAAGCTGCAGTCCGGCTAGCCAGGAAAGAAGACGATCGAGCATGGTGCCACGGCGGGTCGCAGCGGCCGCACCAAGCGGCAATCCGATGATGATCGCGAGAAATGTGGCTGCCAGGATCAGCTCGACGGTGCGTGGCAAGCGTGTCCAGATTTCCTCGGCGATGGGATAGCCGTCCTGAAAGGAACGTCCAAGATCACCCTTCAGCAGGCCCGCGAGATAGGAGAAATACTGCTCCAGGATTGGTCGGTTCAGCCCCATCTTCTCGCGAAGCGCCTCGATCGCCTCGGGTGGCGGCATCACACCGCCGCTCGACGACAAAAGCACAGCCGGATCGCCGGGGATCAGATGGAGGATTGAGAAAACGATGGTCGCCACCACCCAGACGAGCAGGATGGCGACGACGCATCGTCGAAAGACATAGCCCCACATTGGGCTCAGACGTTTTCGGCTGTCTCGATCACCGATCCCGAGTAGAACGTCAGGAAGCCCGGAATGTTCTGGAAGCCTTGGACGTTCTTCTGGGTTGCGTAGCCCTGCGATCGCCAATTGATGCCGACAATTGGAGCAAGCTCCAGCGCGCGCGCCTGCCACTCATCGTAGATCGCTTTCCGCTTGGCCTCGTCCAATTCCGCACGACCGGCATCGAGAAGCTCATTCATCTTGTCATCGGAGAAGCCGTAGCTGCGCACGAAGGATGCACCGCGCCGGCCATCGACGAAATTGGCGAGCGCATCTGGGTCATTGTATTGGCCGGCTGTTCCCATGACCGCGATGTCGTATTGGCCCTGATTGCCGAGATCAACGCGTGTCGCCCAGTCGGGCAGATTCAGGGTGACGTTGATGCCGACCGCCTGCAGATGCTGTTGACAGACTTCGGCTGTGTCCTTGTGCATGCCGTATTGCGCCGTTGATAAAAGCGTTACGTCAAAGCCGTCGGAATAGCCGGCTTCGGCAAGCAGTGCCTTCGCTCTTTCTGGATCATAGCTCCAATGATTAGCAAGTTCGGCATTGTAATAGGGTGAGCTTTCGGGGACGGGCATGCCGTTTAACGGATTGCCGCGGCCGAAGAATGCAGCTGCCATGACGTCCTCGCGCTTGACTGCGTAGCCGATGGCGTTCCGCACCTTCGGATCCTGAAGCGGTCCCTCCTTCTCTGTATTGAAGAGCAGGTACATGAATGGGCCGTCGGTAGTATCGAGCACGAGCTCCTCGTTGCTGGCGATGAAGTCCATGCTTTGCCACGGAACATATTCGATAATGTCGACATCGCCTGCCTCGAGCGCGGCAACGCGCAAGTTCTCGTCTTTGTAAGCGATAAAGCTAAGCTTTTGTGATTTGGGCAGGCCTTCCTTGTAGAAACCGTCGAAGGCTTCCATGTCGATGCGTGTGCCGCGCTCCAGATTGGTGATCTTGTAGGGACCGGCGCCGATCGGATTCTCCGGGTCGCTCTCCAGGGACGCCTTGGATACGATGAAGGAGAAGAAACTTGCGACCAGATAGATGAAGGATGCAGACGGCTCGCTTAGCGTCATGCGTACGGTCTTCTCATCCGGCGTCTCGATACTCTCGATGACACCTAGCGCGACCTTCAAATAGGCGGTCGACTCATCAGCCGTCATCGCCTCATAGCTCGCCTTGACGTCAGCAGACGTCACCGATGAGCCATCCTGAAACACCGCATTGTCCCTGATCTTGAAGACATAGGTTTTGTCGCCCTCGACCGACCAGTCATCGGCGAGCTCATGTCTGATATTGCCGTCGCCGTCATAGCCGAGCAGGCCCCGAAACATCTGCAGCTTCACGGTTGCAGCCCCAGTGCCTGCATTGGTCCATGGATCGAGCGAGGGTGGATAGGTGGATAGGCCGAACCGAAGATGGCCGGGTTCTCCGGCACCCACATGGCCAATCAATAGGGGCCCAGCTAACGTCGTAACACCAGCAACGCCGGCCGTCTTCAGAACGCTTCGACGCGGTACCAAAAGCTTGGACGGATGATCGGTCATGATGCTTCCTCCTATGATTGACCGTAGATGGTCTCCGCGGTCTTCCTCGATATTCTCTCATCAGCGAGGTCCTGTTCTACTCGCTCGAGCGCTCGCTCGCCCGGCAGCCCATAACCACCTGCGCCCGGTGTTATCACTTCGACACAATCGCCCGATTCAAACATGCCGTCCCCTTGGACGAGCGGACCGCCCAACCCTTCGGTGATCACGCGATATCGTCCTCCTTCGAGACCGCCCATCAAGCCCCAGGGTGACGAAAGTTCGCGCGAACTGTGAATCGAGACGGCGCAATCATCATGCTCGATGCGAATCCGACGACGAAGTCCCATGCCACCGCGAAAACGTCCGGCACCAGCCGAGTCGTTCACAAGCTCGTAGCGCTCCACCATCAGCGGGTACTCCGACTCTAATCCTTCGACGGGGAGATTACTGGTATTGGTGGTGTGTACATGGACGCCGTCTAGGCCGTCCTTGGTCGAACGTGCGCCGAATCCGCCGCCGATGGTTTCAAGATAGACGTAGTAGTCGCCGGTTGTCGGATTAACACCGCTGAAGACGGCGGCAATGCAAGCGCCGTTATGGGCGGCCGTCAATCGTTCCGGCACGACTTGGGCAAGCGCACCATGCACCAAATCGACGACGCGTTGACAAGTTTGGATGCGGCCGTCGACCGCTGCAGGTTCGGACGCACAAAGGATCGTCCCTGGTTTCGCCACCACCTGGATCGGGCGATAGAGCCCGGCATTTGGCAAGATATCGTGATCGACCACAGTCTTAACCGCATAATAGACCGTGGCCAAAAGGGCGGTTTTCACAAGATTGACACCGGAACGAAGTTGAGGCGGATTATCGGTAAAGTCGAGATGGATGTCGTCACCCCTGACCTCGATCATGATCTTGAAGGTCAGCTCACCATCAAAGTCATGCCCATCGAAACGATCTTCAAAGCTGTAAACGCCATCTGGAATGGTCCTGATGCCAGCACGCATGCGACGTTCGGCATAGTTTAAAAGTTCGTCCGCCGCAGCAAGCACTAGGGCCTTACTGTATCTCGTGCACAAGGCGCGAAAACGCTCGGCACCCAAACGATTGGCCGCCATCTGCGCACGCAGATCGTTCAGGCGCTCACGCGGCACCTGACAGTTCAGAAGGATCATCGACATGATGTCCTCCTGTACTTCGCCCCGCCGATAGAGACGGATAGGCGGAATGCGCAGGCCCTCCTGGAAGATGTGCGCGTGGCCTCGATCGACGAAATCGGCATGATGGGCGAGGTTCACGGCCCAAGCGACGATCTCCTCGTCAAAGAAGATCGGTGTCGCCAGCACCAGGTCTGGTAGATGGGTACCGCCGCCATTATAGGCGTCGTTGCCAATGAACGTGTCGCCATCGTCAATTTGATCGAGTGGTACGCGCTCCATGATCGCCTCGATCAATCCGATGAAAGAACCGAGATGGATTGGTATGTGCTCCGCCTGCGCAAGGGTTTGGCCTTTTGCATCGAATAACGCTGTCGAGCAATCTCTCCGCTCTTTGATATTGGTTGAATAGGAAGCTCGAATTAAGGTCTCACCCATTTCCTCGACAATCGATGAGACGGCGTTGCCGATGACCTCGACCGTGATCGGGTCCATGCTCGCGTTCATCTTTCTGCCTCCTCGATGATCAGATTGAGGAAGCGATCGATCCGAGCCCTTTGCCTCGGTAGAAGAAGCGTTGTCGAATCCATTTGATTGATAATGGCAGGCCCGTCGATGACATGCTTGTGGCCCAGGCGCTCGCGATCATAGAGCGGGCAGGAGACAAATCCGCCGGCTTCCGGCAAGAAAACGTCGCGCATTCCGAAAATCGCCTTACTCACATCGCCGCTATGTGGCCCATGGGATGGAACGTCGGCCTTTTTGACGATTCCGGTCGCTTCCAGTCTGAATGTGACCAGTTGGATTGGCTCTTCGGAAGCGATGTATCCATAAAGCCGCTGATGGGCATCCTCGAACCGCCGAGTGAGGGTCTTGAGCGTGGAAGAATCGAGATTGCCTGGAGGATGGGCGACATCCAGCTCGTAGTTCTGGCCAGCATAACGCATGTCGACGCTACGGCGCAGCTGACGTGCAGTACGCTCTATGCCCTCTCGCTCGAACCAAGCTTCTGCTTCCGCTTCAAGCTCAGCATACGTGGCCTCCATGACGTCAAGCGCTTCCTCGCCGAGTGGCCTCATGCGGGTTCGGGCGTAATTGGTCTGCAAATCCGTTAGCAGCAGGCCCATAGCGCAAAGGATACCTGGATGGTGCGGCACGACGATCCTGGGAAGCTCAAGCTCCCTAGCTAGACGCGCTGCATGGATTGGCCCTGCCCCACCGAAGGCAACCAGAGTGAAGTCGCGCGGATCATATCCCCGTTGCACCGAGATAACGCGGATCGCTTTCGCCATATTCGCGGTGACGATCGCGATCATGCCCTGGGCGGTATCGAGTACAGAAAGGTTAAGACGATCACCAAGCTTTCCGATCGCCTCAGTGGCAAGACCACGATCGATCGCCATGCGACCGCCCAAAAGCTGCGCAGGGTTCAGCACGCCTAGCGCAACGTTGGCATCTGTCACCGTAGGTTCTTGATTGCCGAGACCGTAGCAGACCGGTCCAGGATCGGCGCCTGCACTTCTCGGACCAACCTTCAGCAGCCCGCCGCTGTCGATGTACGCGATCGATCCTCCGCCGGCACCCACCGTGTTGATGTCCAACATCGGTACCTTCAAGGGATGCCCATGCACACTCATATCGCTGGCGAGCTTGGGGCGTCCACTTTCGATCAAGGAAACGTCGGTCGAGGTGCCACCCATGTCAAAAGTTATGAGCTCAGAAAAGCCTGCGAGCTCACCGATCCTAATCGCACCAATGACGCCTGTGCTTGGTCCGGATAGAACCGTACGCACCGGATGATCGGCAGCGTCCTCAAAGGAGATGATGCCACCATTGCTCTGGGTGATATGAGGTGGGCCTTTCAAACCTAAGGTCATGACCCTGGGCTTGAGACGCTTGATATAACTACTCATGACCGGCCCAAGAGCAGCATTCACCACCACCGTCGAAAGTCGCTCATACTCCCGAAACTCTGGCGCTACTTCGTGGCTCGCCGTCACGAATCGATCCGGCATCTCCTCGAGTACAATCTCGCGGGCGCGCCGTTCATGGGTAGGATCGACAAAGGCATAGAGAAAGGTGATCGCGACCGCCTCGACGCCCTCTTCTCGCAGCTTTCTAGTCGCCGTGCGTACAGCGCCCTCGTCAAGCGCCGTCTCGATCCTACCGTCATGGCGAAGGCGCTCGGCCACTTCGATTCGATGACGTCTCGCGACCAACGGCTCAGTTTTGTCGCACTGAAGATCATAGAGTGACGGGCGTTTTTGCCGACCGATTTCTAAGAGATCGCGAAATCCCGCTGTCGTGATAAGGCCAACACGTGCACAACGCCGCTGGATTAGAGCATTCGTTGCAACAGTCGTGCCGTGACCAAAAAATGCGATTTCACTATCGATCGAGCCGAACTTGGCGAGAAGCTCTTGGACGCCGTTCGCGATGGCCTCAGATGGGTCGTTGGGTGTGCTGGCGACCTTCCAAACGTAAAGCTTCCTCTCGACCTCATCGAGGACACAAACGTCTGTAAAGGTGCCGCCGGAGTCGACCCCGACCCGCCAAACGCTCAAGGCACTCCCTACTCTTTATGTTTTATTGTCGAATTTAACATTCACATGGCAAAGAAGGCCCGGTCAAGAACTTCGAGAATGTTCTATTAATCCGTCGATTATTGGAACGCTGGAGCTTGGCCAAAGCAGGACGTTCGGGGTACCGATCTCGAACGATTTCGAGAGCCATCCGGATTTGTCAACACGCGGCCTAACATCGCCAAGTCGGCGACTGCCAGGCGCTAGGACCGCATCAATTGCGGTGGCGGGTTGCTACTTTTTCGACGATCGTGATTACACATTCCTGCTCGCTGTAGAAGGAATCTGCCAGTATCAATTGGAGGATGACGATCAAAACGCGGGAGGGATCGGGATCATGGGACGAACGGTAACTATCGAGCTATTGGACGAGATTCAAAGTGGCTTTAACAGCCAGAACGTCGAGGCGATTCTCACGCATTTCACCGACGATTGCGAGTGGTTGATGGCGCGGGGTCCAAACGCACCCGAAGGAAGGCGTTGCGTCGGCAAGGTTGAGATCGGTGAAGTGCTGAGCGCCCGCTATCAGCAGATCCCCGACATGCGCTGGGAAGAAATGCGCCACTGGATCGTTGATCAGAGCAAGGCTATTTCGGAATGGGTCGTCCGCGGCACGCCAATAGAAGGCGAGCCATTCGAGTATCTCGGTTGCGATCTTTGGGAGTTCCGGGACGGCCTCGTCACCAAAAAGGACACATACTGGAAATCCATCGGTTGATTGCATAGGTCTGACGCGGAGCTACGCAATCCAGACGCTATGGTCCGCCACCTTTACAAGAGATGCAGTGCGGGTTCGGCCATGCGTGCGGCTAAACCATCGAGAAAGCGGGCTGCGGCTAGAAGTGACAGATCCTTTTCGCAAAAGTGAAGCGTCACGACAGCAATGTCTTCTGTACAAGCGATGATCACGACCGGCGAACCACTAGCGCGTTTCGCCGGTTTGTATTCAAGCAGCCTGGTCCCGCAAAGATCGATGAGCTCCAGATCAACATGTGCATCGATCCCGTCAGCAGTGCATGGCTCGAGGCTGCCAAGACCTTGAAGGTCAGGGTCGCGGAGGAGTCTTTCTGTTGCGTCCGCTTTCATGGACGAGACAGATAGGACCAGGCCCGAATCACCGACGGGTCCGCGTTCGGCGCGAAAAGCAGCGCAGGCAAAACTGGCAAGTGTAAGTTCACGCACATCTCGTCTGCCTGTCTTTTCTTTTACCCAGGCGACAAAACTACCAAATGCACTGTTGTCGAACTTACATGAGAGTTCACTCATAGCATGAGATACGGTCGTCGAAGGGCCCAATATCAGCCGATCCAGATCGGCGACATGAAATGGCTGAGGGATTCCCTGATCGACCAATCGCCTAAGATCAATGCCACGCTGTTTTGCCTCGAACTTGGCTTTAGGTGACGCCAATATCATCGATCCGAAGGACGGTGCTAACGGGGTGACCGGCTTGTGTTGGATTGCTCTTGGCTTTGGTGCCGTTGGCGTAAACGGGGGCGTTGGTGGTTTAGGCTCGGTATTTGTGGCCGTTTCAGGGGCGGCGTTGGACTGAGCATCGCCGGGCGCTACGATAATGGCGATGGTTTCACCGACCGGGATGTCTGTGCCGGCGCCAGCCCAGATTTCGGTAAGCGTGCCGGCGTGGGTTGCTTCGACCTCCATGGTGGTCTTGTCGGTTTCGACGTCGAAGAGAGGATCGCCAATGGCGACGGAA